>NZ_JAGFNS010000017.1:0-44518 GCF_017592555.1 Actinoplanes flavus
CCGAGGTCCCGCCGGTGCCCGAGGTCCCGCCGGTGCCCGAGGTCCCGCCGGTGCCCGAGGTCCGGCCGGTGCCCGAGGTCCGGCGGGTGCCCGAGGTCCGGCGGGTGCGGCGGGTGCGGGGGCTAGTGGGACGCCTTCCAGTCCTTTACGGCGGTGAGGGTGAACGTGAACAGCACGGCGGCCGTCAGGAGGGCGGTCGCGGCGGTGGCGTAGCCCAGGAGGGCCACCACGACCAGGAGCAGGACTCGGCCGTCCCAGCCGAGGATCGCGCCACCCGCGCCGGTCGCCGGGGCGCCCTTCTCCATCCGGGCGGTCAGGTCGTAGTGGCGCATCGCCAGGGCGAACAGCAGCAGGAAGACCACCGCCGGCGGTACCGGGCCGTAGAGGCCCACGGCCGCCACGGTCAGGTATTCGGCGGCCCGCAGGGCGGCCGGCACCAGCCAGTCCAGGGAGCCGTCGTGCCGCACCCGGGCCGGGAAGCCGCCGACCAGCACCGGGATCACCACGAGGGCGAGCAGCCACGGACGATGGCCGGGCCCGGCGGCGGCCGTGGCGGCCACCGCGGCCAGGGCGTAGACCGTGAAGAGGGCGGCGAACGGCAGCGGCCACCCGGCGCCCACCCGGCTCAGCACCGACCGCACCAGCGGCCCGTCGTCGCGGTGCCGCATGGTGTCGACCGTGTGCAGCACCCCGACCCGCATGGAGAGGGCCCGCAGCGACCGCAGCGCCAGCGTGTACGCCGCCGCCAGCAGACCGAATCCGACCAGGGCGGCCAGCGTCACCCGGCCGTCGGTGAAGGCGGCCAGCACGGCGATCATCGCCCACCGTTCACCGATCGGGAAGACCACGATCCGCTTGGCCCAGTAGATCAGTGATCCGCGCTGGCTCTGCGCTTTGACCGAGGCCGCGGTGAGCCGGGCCCCGACGCCACCGGACGCGGCCGGGGCGGGGCGGGCGGCGGCCTCGTCGTGCAGGGCGCCGTACCAGGTGTCGGTCATGTGCCGGGCGGTCTGGAGGATGATCGCGGCGATCGCGAGCGGCCACGCGTACGGCAGCCCGATCCGCTCGGCCCCGGCCGCCAGTCCGGCGTAGACCGCGTACTCCTTGGCCCGGTCGGCCATCGTGTCGAGCCAGCCGCCGAAGGCGTCGAACTTTCGCGTGTACCGCGCCAGTTGCCCGTCCACGCAGTCGAGCACGAACCCGAGGTAGAGCAGCACCCCACCGAGCACCATGGCGGCCCGGGAGGCCTGCCAGAACAGCAGCGCGGCGGCGACCGCGAAGAGCACCGACAGCCCGGTCACCGCGGTCGGCGTCAGCCGGAGCCGGGCGGCGGCCCTGGTGACCAGCGGCGACCAGCTGCTCACCGCGTACGTCGTGAAGAAGTCGTCCTGTTCCTTGACGGCGAGCCGGAGGCGCGCCGCGTCCTCGTCGACCGCGGCGATCGCGTCCCGTGCGGCGGCCAGCTCCGCCTCGGTGGTGACCTGTTCGGCGTGCAGCAGGCGCACCCGGGTGGCGACCGGCACGAATCCGTCGGCGAGCATCTCGGCCAGCACGTCCGGCTTGCCGGCGGCCTTCTCCAGCAGCGGCAGCTCGGCGGGGGCGACGCACATGGCGCCCAGGTAGCGCGTGGTCCCGCCGCCGGGCGGGGCGGCGATGACGCGGCCCCGGTCCTCCTTGAGGTCACCGGCCGGGTCGGCGGCGACCAGCACGGTGCTGCGGCCGGCCGGTTCGGTGGCCAGCGTCCAGAGCAGGCTGCCGTGGGCGACCAGGTTGTCGGCGCAGATCAGGAGGGGGACGCCGGCGTCGCGGGCCTGCCGGGCCAGCTCGCGCAGCCGGGCCGCCGCGCCGTCGCCGGGGGTGAGGCGGTGGACCGCCGAGATGCCGGCGGCCCGCAGCGCATCGGTCAGGTCGCCGGCGAGCCGATCGGCGTCACTGTCCGGGATGGCGGGGCCGGTTCGTGCGGTCAGAACGGCCAGCGTCACCGGAGCACCACCGCTTGCCTCCTCAACCCGGCGGACCGGTCTCACCAGGCCCGAAATGCGGTCCAGGTTAACAGCGGGCGTCAGCTGGGTACGGGTGACCCTTACGGGAGCCGACTCGCTCGCATCCACCCGTGGAACGAGGGACGGCCCGGCTCCCGTGCCTACCGTCGAAGTGGCCACGGCAGAAAGCCGGGGCCACCGCCGAAGGAGTGGATGACGTGACCAGCCCCCTCAGGACCCGCTCGTTCTCCCGCCCCCGCCACAACCGCCGGATCGCCGGTGTCTGCGCCGGTCTGGCTCAGCGTTTCGGGATGCGGCCCGGCACCGTCCGGCTGCTGTTCGTCCTGTCCTGCCTGCTCCCGGGCCCGCAGTTCCTGGCTTACCTGGTCCTCTGGGCGCTGATGCCCAGCGAGTGACGCCCGTCGGAGGGCGTGAGCCCTCGAACGGGTAGGCGACACCGGCCTGGTCGGCTCCCCCCGTACGCCGGCCGGTGATCGCCGGTGGCGGGGGGGGGGGGGGGGGGGCGCCCCGCGGGGGGGGGGGCCCGGGCCCCCCACGACCACCGTGGGTCATGGGTTGGCGAAGGTCACCGTGACCGTCGAGTAGCCCAGCCGCGCGAAGAGGCTCTCCAGCATCCGCTGTGTGTTCTCCCGGGCCCGTTCGTCCAGCCCGCTCGCCCTCGCCGCCTCGGTGATCCGCTGCTGGGCGAGCTGATAGACCTGCTGCTGCTTGGCCGGATCGTCGCGGAAGGCGTCGCCGATCCGGTTGAAGAGCCCACGCTCCTCGGCGACCACGTAGCTGCGCTCCATGTCGAGAGCGGCCGTGGACTGCTGCGGGGCGGGCAGCCGCAGCTCGATCGTCTTCTTCTCCTCGTCCACCTTGAGCGCGTCACCGGCCAGGCCGCCGAAGTCGACATAGGCCTCGACGGTGCCCGAGCCGACGAACAGGGTCCGCCGGTTGATCAGGAAGTCGGGGATGTTGTCCCGGTTCTCCTGGAGATCGACGATGACCTGGAAGGTGCCGTCGGCCGCCACGAACCGCTCCAGGTCACGCATGGACTCGAGGAGCACCGGCTGGCTGCGGTCGGTCGTCCGGTCGGCGAACGGGTTGTCGAAGGTGGGCAGCACGTTGATCGCGCGCAGCCCGAGGCAGGACGCCACCAGCAGGGCGAAGACGACGCCCACGAAGATCAGCAGCCGGGCGAACCCACTGGGTCCGCGCTGAACGGCCGGAAACTCGCTGGTCGGCTCGGGCTCGGGGTCGGGGGATGCGGGGGCGGGCGATTCGGCCATGTCTAAACGGTACGGAGGGGGTACGACAATCCGCGACCGGAGCACCCACTCGCGCCGCTCACCGTGCGAAAGCGTTCAATCCGGTCAGCTTCTGCCCGATCGACAGCTGGTGGATCTCCGACGTCCCCTCGTACGTCAGCACGCTCTCCAGATTGCTGGCGTGCCGCATCACCGGGTACTCCGCCAGGATCCCGTTGCCGCCCATGATCGTCCGGCACTGCCGAGCGATCTTGATGGCCTCCCGCACGTTGTTCAGCTTCCCGACACTGATCTGCTCCGGCCGCAGCGGGCCGTCCTGCCGTTCCCGCCGCCGCCCCAGATGCAGCGCCAGCAGGAATCCCTTCTGCAGCTCCAGAGCCATGTCGGCGAGCTTGGCCTGGGTCAGCTGGAATCCGGCGATCGGCCGCCCGAACTGCTCCCGCGCGGCCGCGTAGTCGAGCGCCGTGTCCAGGCAGTCCCGGGCCGCCCCGAGCACACCCCAGATGATGCTGAGCCGGGCCTCGGTGAGGCAGGACAGCGGCGCCATCAGGCTGCGGGCGCCGGGCAGCCGGGCGCTCTCCGGCAGCCGGACCCCGTCCAGGACGATCTCGCCGGTGCTGGACGCGCGCAGCGACATCTTGTGGCTGATCTCGCGGGCCGCGTAGCCGGGCACGTCGGTCGGGACGACGAATCCGGCCACGCCCTTGTCGGCTCGCGCCCAGATGATCGCCACGTCGGCGATCGGCGCGTTGAGGATCCAGGTCTTCACTCCGTCGAGCACCCAGTCGTCGCCGTCCCGGCGGGCCCGGGTGGACATGCCGGTCGGGTCGGAGCCGTGGTCCGGCTCGGCCAGGCCGAAGCAGCCGATCGCCCGGCCGGACGCCAGCGCCGGGAGCCAGGTGAGTTTCTGCTCCTCCGAGCCGTAACGCCAGATCGCGTACATGACCAGGGAGCCCTGCACGGAGATCAGCGAGCGGATCCCGGAGTCGGCGGCCTCCACCTCCATGCAGGCCAGGCCGAGGGCGACCACCGACGAGCCGGCGCAGCCGTAGCCGGTCAGGTGCATGCCGAACAGACCGGCCTTGCCGAACTCGACGGCCAGTTCGCGGATGGGGGCATCGCCGTTCTCGTACCACTCGGCCACGGCCGGACGAACGTGATCGTCGGCGACGCGGCGGGCGAGAGCGCGGGCGTCGCGCTCCTCGTCACTCAGCAAATCGTCAAGATCCAGCAGGTCAAGCGGTCGAACACCCATGAGGTCAAGCTAACCGGCCGCCGTCCAACATCGACAGACCCGGATCGATCAGACCTCCAGGACCAACACCCGCGCGTGGATCTCCTTGCGCTGCTGGAGAGCCGCGCGCAGGGCGCGATGCAGACCGTCCTCCAGGTAGAGGGCGCCCTGATATTCCACGACATGGGGGAAAAGGTCGCCGTAGAAGGTGGAGTCCTCGGCGAGGAGCTTGTCCAGTGCCAGCTCACGCTTGGTGGTGATGAGGTCGGCGAGCCAGACCTTGCGCGGCGGAATCTCCGCCCACTCCTTGAGCGTGGTCTGGTGATCGGGGTACGGGGCTCCGTCCCGGACCGCTTTGAAGATCACGGCGGCTGCCCTTTCCGTGAGAACCGTATGCCAGCGTAACCTCGGGCCGGTCAGACCTCGCCCGCCGAAGTCCACCGGCCATGATGCACCACCGAGTCCACCGGACGGTGGCCACGCTTCAGTGACGGTGACCTCTTGTCCTCGCCCCGGTAGCCGATCGTCAGCGCTCCGATCGGGCGGAACTCCGGCGGCACCCCGAACGCCTGCCTGACCGCGTCCACCCGGCCGGCGGGCAGGCCGATGAAGCACGAGCCGAGGTCCTCGTTGACCGCGGTGAGGTGCATGAGCAGGGCGGCGAACCCGGTGTCGATGTCCCAGAACGGCGCGGACCAGCGTGCCTCGTCACGATCCGTCCAGCCCTTGTCGGGCTGGGCGTAACGCTCCAGGTAGGCCGATTTGTTGGACAGCGCCAGGATGATCAGCGGCGCCGTCCGCATCCGGGTCAGCCAGCCGTCGGCCGGCGCCTCGGCGTCCGCGGTCGCCGCCCAGAACCGGTCGCGATCGGCCCGCTCGGTGAGGACCAGGAAACTCCAGCCCTGCGAGAAGCCCGCCGACGGCGCCCGCAGCCCGTGCCGGACGATCTTGTCGACCAGCTCCGGCGGGACCGGGCGATCCGGGTCGTAACCGCGCACCATCCGCCGACGGCGGACCACCTCGTCGAAGTCCATCAGGCCCGGATGCCCCAGGACGTCGACCAGGCCACACCGGGCTGTAGGACGACCAGGTCACGGCCGGTCCGGAAGGCGTCCGGCGGGCAGGTCATCGGCTCCACCGCGACGGACCGCCGGAACCGCTCGCCGTGCAGGGTGTCGGCGGTGAAGACCTGCCAGTAGCGGTACTTCCCGTCGGCCCAGACCACGATGTCGCGGCCGGACGCCGGGTCGGACAGGGTGACCGCGGTGATCCCGTCGGGGCCGAAGTCGATGTCCCCGAAAGTGGTGTCCAGGACCAGGTCACCGATCCGGCGGGGCTCGCTGAAGTCGAACTCGGTCCCGGCGACCTTGGAGGCGCCGATCGGCAGCAGCCGGTTGTCCGCCAGGATCCGCGACCTGGCCGGCACGTGGAGCACGGTGTCCTCCACGGTCACGCCGGGCAGCCGCAGGTAGGGGTGGACGGAGTAGCCCCAGGGCGCGTTCGACTCCGAGGTGTTCACCACCTCCTGCACCGCCCGGAGCCCGTCGGCCGACACCGACCAGCGGTTACGCAGGCGCAGCGACCACGGGTAGCCGACCTGGGCGGGCAGGTGGTACTCCAGCGTGACCGCGTCGGCGGTCTGCTCGACGGCGTGCCAGCGTGACCAGTTGACCAGCCCGTGGATGGCGTTGTGCCGGGCCGGCTCGGTGAGCGCGAGCTGGTAGGTCTGCCCCTCGAACTCGTACCTCCCGTCCCGGATCCGGTTGGGCCACGGAGCCAGGATCTGCCCGGCCGAGCCCGGGGCGATCTCGTCCTCGCGGAAGCCGTCCAGCAGGTCGGCGCCGTCGACGGAGTACGCCCGCAGCGTGCCGCCGACCTCGGTGACGACGGCGCGGTGTCCCGCCGCCTCGATCGACCACTGGATCCCGGACCTCGCGGCTGACTCTGCGCTCATACCCGCGACACTATCCGGCGTCCACCCGCTCCGGCTCGGACTGGTAGCGGATCAGTGCGGGCGAGGTGCACGCGAGCAGCACGGCCAGTCCGGCCGCGACGAACCCGCCGCCCACCCAGGACGTGCCGACGCTGGTCAGGTCGGCGGTGGCCCCGGCCCGCAGGTCGCCGAGGCGCGGCCCACCGGCCACCACCACGGTGAACACGCCCTGGAGGCGGCCGCGCAGCCGGTCCGGCGCGAAGGTCTGCATGATCGTCTGCCGGTAGACCGCGCTGACCAGGTCGGCCGCGCCGGCCAGGGCGAGCATCAGCACCATCACCCACAGGTGGCCGGCCAGCCCGGAGAGGCCGATCGCCACCCCCCAGCAGACCACCGCGACCACCAGGGCCAGCCCCTGCCTGCGGATCCGGCTGATCCAGCCCGAGGTGAGCCCGCCGATCATCGCGCCGATCGCGATCGCGCTGTACAGCCAGCCGACCACCGAGCCGCCGCCGAACTGCACCGCGACCGCCGGGAACAGCGCCCGGGGCATGGCGAACACCATGGCGATCAAATCGATGGCGAAGGAGAGCAGCAGCACCGGCTGGGTGACCAGGAACCGCAGGCCGGCGAGGATGCCGCGGAGTCCGGCGCTGGGCTTCTCGTCGCCGTCGCCGTGGGCCGCAGGCGGGATGTCCGGCAGCTTCCAGGTGGCCCAGAACGTGACGCTGAACAGCAGGGCGTCCAGCGCGTACGCCACGGTCACGCCGGCGCCGGTGGACCAGATGCCCATGATCACGCCGGCCGCGAGCGGACCGAGCACCCCACCGGCCGTGATGGTCGTGTAGTTCAGCGTGTTGGCGGCCGGGACCAGGCTCTCCGGCACGATCCGCGGCACGATCGCCTGCCGGGCCGGGGAACTGACCGCGAACCCGGCCGACTGCACCGCGGTGAGCGCCAGCAGCAGGTGCCCGCTGCGCACCCCGAGCAGCGCCTGGGCCAGGAGCGCGAGCGTGCTGACCCAGGTGATCACCGAGCTGCACAGCAGCAGCTTGCGCCGGTCCACCACGTCGGCCACCGCGCCGCCCCAGAGACCGAAGATCAACAGAGGGACCAGCCCGGCCACGCCGAGCAGGCCCACCCAGGTGGGCGATCCGGTTATCGCGAACATCTGCACCGGTACGGCCACCGCGGTGAATTGGAAGCCGAAGTACGACGCGCCGTTGCCGATCCAGGTCCGCCGGAACGTGGGCACGCGCAACGGCCGCGTGTCGATCATCCAGGACCGCGGCCGCCGGGTCGCCACGCTCAAGGCGCCAGCCTCTCGACCACCCAGCCCGCGCCGGTCGCGCGGTAGCGGAGGCGGTCGTGCAGCCGGCTGGTCCGGCCCTGCCAGAACTCCACGGCGTCGGGCCGCACCCGCAGCCCGCCCCAGTGCGGCGGGGCCGGCACCGGCCCGGTCCCGAACCGATCGGCCACCGCGGCCAGGTGATCGTCCAGCGCCTCCGGGCCGGGCAGCACCGTCGACTGCGGGCTGGCCCAGGCGCCGAGCTGCGAGCCGCGCGGCCGGGACGCGAAATACTCCTCGGTCTCCGCGCGCGAGACCCGCTCGACCGGGCCGGTCACGATCACCTGACGCTGCATCGGAAACCACGGGAAGACCAGGCTCGCGTACGGATTGGCGGCCGCCTCCCGGCCCTTGCGTGACTCGTAGTTGGTGAAGAAGACGAAACCGCTGTCGTCGTACCCCTTGAGGAGAACGGTCCGCGCCGAGGGACGCGCCCCGGCGTCCGCGGTGGCCACGATCATCGCGTTGGGCTCCGGCAGGCCGAAGGCCGCCGCGTCGGCGAACCAGAGCGCGAACTGCTCCGGCCAGGTGGCGGCGAGAACACTCTCGGTCAGCGGCGGCCACTCCCCGTAGTCACGGCGCATCCCCGCGGGTGACGGTGCTTCGGCGCCCATGCCGCTCCCTCGCTCTCGGCCCTTCCCCGGCGCAAACTACTGAGGTGACCCCGGGATGTGAAACGACGGTAAATCCCCCACCGCGAATCGTCAGTTGAACCAGGATGGGTGTCATCCAGAGCACAATCGCGATGGGTCGACCATGCCGTTACCCGGCGGGCAAGATGAATGGCCCACCGCAGTTCGGTTCCACAGGGAGTGCCGTGACCGACTTCAAGCCGGGGCTCGAGGGCGTCATCGCGTTCGAGACCGAGATCGCCGAGCCCGACCGTGACGGCGGCGCCCTGCGGTACCGCGGCGTCGACATCGAGGACCTGATCGGGCAAGTCTCCTTCGGCAACGTCTGGGGCCTGCTGGTGGACGGCCGGTTCGGCCCGGGGCTGCCACCGGCCGAGCCGTTCCCGGTGCCGGTGCACTCCGGAGACATCCGGGTCGACGTGCAGTCCGCCGTCGCGATGCTGGCGCCCTACTGGGGGCTCTCCCAGATGCTCGACATCAGCGACGAGCAGGCCCGCCGCGACCTGGCCCGGGTGTCGGTGACCGCGCTGTCCTTCGTCGCCCAGGCGGCCCGCGGGCTGGGGCTGCCGGCCGTCCCGCAGAAGGACATCGACAAGGCCGAGACCATCGTGGAGCGGTTCATGCGCCGGTGGCGCGGCGAGCCGGACCCGCGGCACGTGAAGGCCGTCGACGCGTACTTCATCTCCTCCTGTGAGCACGGTCTCAACGCGTCCACCTTCACCACCCGGATCGTCGCGTCCACCGGTGCCGACGCCGCCGCCTGCATCTCCTCCGGAATCGGCGCGCTCTCCGGGCCGCTGCACGGCGGGGCGCCCACCCGGGTGCTGCACATGATCGAGGCGGTCGAGCGCAGCGGCGACGCGGTCGGCTACGTGAAGGACCTGCTGGACCGGGGCGAGCGGCTGATGGGCTTCGGCCACCGGGTCTACCGCGCCGAGGACCCGCGGGCCAAGGTGCTCCGCCGGATCGCGAAGGATCTCGGCGCCCCGCGCTTCGAGGTGGCCGAGGCCCTGGAGCGGGCCGCTCTGGCCGAGCTGCACGAGCGCAAACCCGACCAGCATCTGTGGACGAACGTGGAGTTCTGGGCCGCCGTGGTGCTCGACTTCGCCGAGGTCCCGGCGCACATGTTCACCTCGATGTTCACGTGCGCACGGGTGGCCGGCTGGAGTGCGCACATCCTGGAGCAGAAGAAACTCGGGCGGATCCTGCGGCCGGGTCTCCACTATGTGGGACCGGAGCCCCGGAAGCCGCAGGAGGTCGAGGGCTGGGATCAGCTCCCGCATAATGTGTGATCGTGGCTGACATCCGGATCCCCGACACGATCAAACCCGTCGACGGCCGTTTCGGCTCGGGCCCGAGCAAGGTCCGTCCCGAGGGTGTCGAGGCGCTCTCCGCGGTGTCCCGCACCTTCATGGGCACCTCCCACCGGCAGAGCACGGTGAAGGACCAGGTGGCCCGGCTGCGCCGCGGCCTGGCCGAGTTCTTCTCGATCCCGGACGGCTACGAGGTGATCCTGTCCAACGGCGGGACCAGCGCCTTCTGGGAGGTCGCCACCTTCGGCCTGGTCCGGGAAAAGGCCCAGTTCGCCGAGTTCGGCGAGTTCGGCGCCAAGTTCGTGCAGGCGGTCACGGACGCGCCGTTCCTGGCCGAGCCGACCGTGCACCGGGCACCCGGCGGCCAGGCGTCGTACCTGACCGCCGAAGCCGGCGCCGACGTCTACGCCACCGTGCAGAACGAGACCTCCACCGGGGTGGCCGTCCCGGTCCGCCGGGTGGCGGGCGCCGACCCGGGCGCGCTCCTGCTGACCGACGCCACCTCGGGCGGCGGCAGCCTCGACGTCGACGTCCGGGAGACCGACGTCTACTACCTGGCCCCGCAGAAGGCGCTCGGCTCGGACGGCGGGATCTGGCTGGCCCTCATGTCGCCGGCCGCGATCGAGCGGGCCTACCAGATCAAGGCGTCGGGGCGGTACGTTCCCCAGTTCCTGGACCTGGTGACCGCGATCGAGCAGTCCCGGCTGGAGCAGACCTACAACACTCCGGCGCTGGCCACCGTCTTCCTCGCCGCCGAGCAGGTCGACTGGATGAACGCGCAGGGCGGCCTGTCCTGGGCGGTCAAGCGCAGCGCGGAGAGCGCGGCGGCGATCTACGGCTGGGCCGACCGGTCGTCCTTCGCGCAGCCGTTCGTCACCGATCCGGCGCTGCGCTCGGCCGCGGTGGCCACCATCGACTTCGAGGGTGTGGACGCCGCGACCATCGCCAAGGTGCTGCGCGCCAACGACGTGGTGGACACCGAGCCCTACCGCAAGCTGGGCCGCAACCAGCTCCGCGTGGCCCTCTACCCGACCGTCGACCCGTCCGATGTGGCCGCTCTCACAGCCTGCATCGACTATGTGGCCGAGCGTTTGAGTTAGTGGTGTTGACGGGGCTCCGGGCGTACCGATAAAGGTTGAAAGGAAGCCGGCGGCGGAGAACGAAGATCATCTCCGCTGGTCAGCAGTTTGACGGCGTGGCTTACCCCCATCGGGTGACCAAGGGGCGTACCGTGTTCCGAAACGCGCCCGGGTGAATGACTCTCGGGAGCACAGGCCAACGCGACGAGACGGAGGCAACGCATGCGGCCGGTACGCTTCGTCGCCCTCTCTGAAGACGGTCAGGCTCTCGTGCTCGCCGACGAGGTCGGGCGCCTGCTGGCTCTTCCCATCGACGAGCGGGTGTCCGGGGTCCTCACCGAGGGGCCCGCGGCTCCCGGCACGGCCGTGGCGGTCCTGTCCGCCGAGTCGGCGCCCTCGCTGTCCCCACGCGACATCCAGGCCCGCATCCGGTCCGGCGAGTCCGCGGAGGATGTGGCCCGCATCGCCGGTGTCCCGGTCGACCGGGTCCTGCGCTACGCGGGCCCGGTGCTGCAGGAGCGGGCCATGCTGGCCCAGCACGCTCGCCGGACCAGGCTGAAGACGTCCGACTCCGGTCAGCCGCTGTCCGAGGTGGTCGACAGCCGTCTCGCGCAGCACGGCATCGACACCGAGAAGATCTCGTGGGACGCGTTCCGCCGCGACGACGGCACCTGGCGCATCGTCGCCACCTGGCCGTCCGGCAAAGCCACCGCCCAGGCCATCTGGGATCTGGACAAGGGCCGTCAGGTGGTGTCGCCGCACGACGACATGGCTCAGTACCTGTGCGCCGAGCGCCCCACCCAGATCCTCGGCCAGGAGCCCGCTCCGGAACGCGGCGGCCACGGTCTGCCCGGTCCGGCCCGGAGCAGCGAGCCGAGCCGTGGCGGTCACGGCCTGCCCAGCGCCGACCCGGTGCCCGCCCGGCCCGGCCGTGACCCGATCCGCGCCGGCCGTGACGCGCTGCTGGCCTCGCTCGACCGGCCGCTCGAGGGCTCGTCCGGCCGTGGCCTGGAGCCGGCTCCCCGCCGCCCGGTCGCCGGGGGCGCCGCGGCGCTGCTCGGCGGCGGTTCGGGTTCCGCCTTCGACGACGACGCCGACCTTCCGAAGGAGGTGCCGGCCGTGCCGTCGCTGGCGGTGCTGCGCCCGCGCCGCACGGTGGGCCAGAGCCCGTCGGCCGGCACCGAGTCGGAGGAGAGCAACAAGCCGCGCAAGCGTCTCCCGAGCTGGGACGACGTGTTGTTCGGCGGTGGCCCGGCGGCCCGCGAGTCGTCCTGACCGGCCCGCGCCTCTTCGTCGCCGTCTTCCCGTCCGCGGAGGCCCGCGACCATCTGCGCCGTCACCTGCCGCCGCACGCCGCCCGCCGCCCGGACAAGTGGCATGTCACCCTGGCGTTTCTCGGCGACGTGCCGGAGGAGCCGGTCGTCGAGGCCCTGACCACGGTTCCCGGTCCCGGCCCGGTGCGTCTGCGCCTGGCCGGCAGCGGGCGGTTCGGCTCGGTGGTCTGGGCCGGTCTGCTCGGTGATCTGGAACCGTTGACGGCCTTCCGCGAGCGGGTCCGGGTCGCGCTGACCGAGGCCGGGTTCCCGATCGAGGGGCGGCCGTACCACCCCCACCTGACGATCTCCTACCGCTTCGACCGGCGCGTCGTGGCGGCGCTCGACGGCTATGCCGGACCGTCCTGGGAGGTCGGCGAGTTCGCCCTGGTCGGCAGCGCGGACGGCGAGTATCACCGGCTCTGGGCCGCCCCGCTCTGACCGCTCAGGCGGCCGGGCCGGTCTCCCGGCGCAGGATCAGGCCGGCCGCCTCCAGGGTGGCCTCCACGCGGAGCCGCTCCAGATCCAGATCCCGGCCGGTCAGCGACTGGAGGCGCTCCGGCACGCCCAGGCAGCGGCACGCCATCCGCAGGTACGTGTCGTAGGCCAGCATCACGGCGTTGTAGAGCGCCTCCGACTGCGCCACGAGGGAGCTGCGCCGCTGGTGGTCGAGACGGCGCAGTTCGTACGCGATCCGCTCGATCGGCGGCGGGCGCAACGCGGACAGGCGGGACGGGTCCCAGCTCTTCATCCCGCGTTCGAGGCGCCGCAGCGAGGCGCGTTCGTGGCGGCCCCGCGGGCCCCGGTCGACCGGGCGGCGGGCCCGGCGGGCCAGGTGGCGATGGGCGGCGCGGTCGCGGCCGTTACGGGCACGCAGCTCGCGGCGGCCCCGGCGGGTGAGCAGATGGCGCAGGTCGGAGGCCTGGCCGCTGAGCATGATGGTGGCGGCGCACGGCAGGATCAGCAGCGCCGAAAGCGCCGCCGAAAGCACAGCGAGGTGCGCGATCGCCACGGTTAGACGCTAGGCCCTGTCCGGCCGGGCCGGAATACCCGTTTGGTGGACCCGGCCTGCCGAGCTTGCCGAATACCGGATTTCTCCGGGATCCCGGGCCGGTCAGACGTTCACCCCGGAACTGGAGTGCGCGAGCGGTTCGGCGTGCGCGCGGGTCGTGCCGCGCGGCCGCGGCACCACCGGGGTGACGGCCAGCCGGATCCGCCGGCGCGGCCGCTTCTCGATCCGCAGCCGCTCGCCGCTGGCCCGCAGCTGCCAGGCGAGCGCGCCCAGCGCGGCCACGAAGCTGACCAGACCGGCCGCCCAGATGCTCGACGGCACCCCGAACCGCTCGCCCCACCAGCCGGACAGCGTCGCCCCGATCGGTGTCGTGCCGAGGAAGACCAGCACGTACAGGGCCATGACCCGGCCCCGGTACTCCGGGTCGACGCCCATCTGCACCCGGTGGTTCGCCCCCTGGGCCAGGTAGATCGAGAAGAAGCCGGTGGGCACCAGCAGCAGCGCCGCGACCGCGAAGGTGGGCGCGAACCCGACCGCGAACTCGAACATCCCGAAGAACAGCGCCGCGCCGATCACCCGGTAGACGCCGGGGCGGGTCCGGCGGCGGGTGCCGGCCAGCGCGCCGCCCAGCGAGCCGATGGCCAGACACGTGGTGAGCAGGCCGAACGACGACGGGCCGGCGTTGAACTCGATCTTCGCGAGGGCGGCCAGCGTGACCGGGAAGTTGAAGCCGATCATGCCGATCACGGCCATCATGCCGATCGGCAGCAGCAGGTCGTGCCGTTTGCCGACGTAGCGCAGGCCGTCGATCACCCGGGCGCCGCCACCGGCCCGGCGGTCGGTGCCGTGCAGCTCGGCGGGGCGCATCCGCAGGTAGGTGAAGACCGGCGCGACCGCCAGCGCCGTCGAGATCAGGAACACGGCGGGCGTGGAGAGCACCGCGAGCAGCACGCCGGCCAGGGCCGGGCCGCTGATCCGGGCGATGTTGAAGGTGGCCGCGGAGAGCGCCAGCGCGTTCGGCAGCAGCCGCAGCTCGACCAGCTCGGAGACGAACGCCTGCCGCACCGGGGTCTCCACCGCGTTCGCGATGCCGAGGAACAGCGCGGACACGAACACGTGCCACAGCTCGACCACCCCGGCCGCGACCAGCACCGCGAAGAGGATCGCGAAGGCGGCGAAAGCGGCGTTCGCCGCGATCAGCAGCTTGCGCTTGTCGTACCGGTCGGCCAGGCGGCCACTCCAGAGGGTCAAGAGCATCACCGGTACGAACTGAAGCGCCGTGACCATGCCCAGTGCCCCGGGTGAGTCGCCGGAGAGCTCCAGGACCAGCCAGTCCTGTGCGGTGAACATCATCCACACCCCGACCAGCTTGACCAGCTGCCCGCCGGCGAACAGTCGGTAGTTCGGCACCCGCAGGGATAGGAATGTGCTGTTCAGGGCTGTCCGCACGCGGTATGCGCCTCCTCGGTCGTACGCGTCATCGCCGAGTGATGAAGCGAGCGACCTCGGAAGGGGCCGGGGGTCAGCCCCGGGCGACCCGCTGCAGGATCTCCGCAGCGCGTGCCAGGGTGTCCCGTTCCTCGGGGGTGAGCCGGTCCAGCTGGACGGCGAGCCACTCGTTACGGGCCCGCTCGTGCAGTGCGTAGACCGCCCGTCCCTGATCCGTGGCGGCCAGGATCACCTGGCGCCCGTCGGTCGGGTGCGGTGTCCGCGCGACGAGCCCGCGCTCCTCCAGCTTCCCCACGATCTTCGTCATCGTCGGGGGCTGGACGCGTTCCACGTCGGCGAGCTCACGCGGAGTCAGCGCGCCGGCCAGCTGGAGGCTGGTCAGCGCGGACAGCTGACTGAACGTCAGATCACCCACGGGGCGGGCCTGCCGGACCCGCCGGCTGAACCGGATGATCGCATCCCGCAGCGTCTTGGCCAGCGATTCCGCTGTCGTGCGCTCCGTCGTCATCACCCGCTCCATCACGGTCCTTAGCCTAGCTAATGAGCATGGCTAACGACATCCGATTATCCGTATGACAGCCGTCACCGGGCACGCTAGCGCACCCGGTTGACGGCCGAGAATCCTCAGAGGATCCAGGACTCCAGCGGACCCCTGGCGAAGTACAGAACGAACAGGGCGGTGATGCCGTACATCATCGGGTGGATCTCCCGGGCCCGGCCGGTGGCCAGCTTCAGGACGACATAGGTGATGATCCCGGCCCCGATGCCGTTGGAGATCGAATAGGTGAACGGCATCAGCGTGACGGTGAGGAACGCCGGCAACGCGATGGTGTAGTCCGACCAGTCGATCTGCCGGACCGTGGTCATCATCAGGAAGCCGACCACCACCAGCGCGGTCGACGCCGCCTCGAACGGCACCACCTTCACCAGCGGCGCGAAGAACATCGCCACCAGGAAGAGCACACCGGTGACCACGCTGGCCAGACCGGTCCGGGCGCCCTCACCGACACCGGACGCGCTCTCCACGTACGAGGTGTTGCTGGAGACGCTGGCCGCGCCACCGGCCGCCGCGGCGACCGAGTCGACGAGCAGGATCTGCGTGGACCGCGGCGGCATGCCCTCGGCGTCGAGCAGGTCTGCCTCCTGACCGACCGCGACCATCGTGCCCATGGTGTCGAAGAAGTCCGTCACCAGCAGCGTGAAGACGAACATCAGCGCGACCAGCGGACCCGCCGTCGACCACGAGGCGAGCACGTTGAACTGCCCGATCAGCGACAGGTCGGGGGTGTCGATGATCCGCTCGGGCAACGCCGGCACGTTCAGCGACCAGCCGCCCGGCTTGACCACGGCCGGGCCGAGACCGGCGATCGCCTCCACGACGATCGCGATGACCGTGGTGCTCAGGATGCCGATCAGGATCGCGCCCTTGACCTTGCGGACGAACAGCACCAGCGTGATCAACAGGCCCACCACGAAGACGAACGTGGGCCAGGTCACCAGCGTGCCGCCGAGGCCGAGCTCGACCGGGACGGTGGTGTTGGCGGCGTCCGGCACCCGGTGCACGAACCCGGCGTCCACCAGGCCGATGATCATCAGGAACAGGCCGATGCCCACGCCGATCGCGGTCTTCAGCTGCGTCGGAACCGCCTTGAACACCGCGGTACGCAACCCGGTCAGCACCAGCACCGCGATCAGCAGACCCTCGACGACCACCAGGCCCATCGCGTCGGCCCAGGTCATCTCGGGCGCGATCTCGTACGCCACCAGGGCGTTCACACCGAGGCCGGCGGCCAGCGCCAGCGGGAACCGGCCGACCACGCCCATCAGGATGGTCATCACACCGGCGACCAGGGCGGTACCGGCCGCGAGAGCCGCGATCGGCAGCTTGGCGCCGGTCTCGTCCGCGCCACCGGCCAGGATCAGCGGGTTCAGCACCACGATGTAGGCCATCGTGAAGAACGTGACGACGCCGCCACGCACTTCGCGGCCCATCGTCGAGCCGCGCTGGGATATCTCGAAGAACCGGTCGAGGGCCCTCTTGGCCGTGCCGGTGCCGGGCTCGGAATCTACAGACATGGGACCTTCCGAAAGGTGGCGCATGCATGGACGCGCGCATGCTTTCAGATGCAACTACCTCGGTAAAAGCCGTGCGATGTTACAACTCTCACGCGCTGCGCCGATGCGATCCGTAATGGCCGTACCCTGGCGGAGTGAGTGACCTGTCTCCCGCCACGCACACCGGCGACCCGCTGCCGGCCCTCACCGTGGTGACCGGGACGAAACCACGGCCCGCACCACTCGATCCCCCGATGGTTCCGTTCGCGCTGGCCGGCGTCGCGGCCTTCGCCGTCGCGACGTTGATCACATGGCTCGCCGAGGTGCCCGACCTGTGGTTTCAGACCAGCCTGGCCGGACTGCTGTGGGGCATCCCGGGCACGCTGACCATGGTCGTGCACGACCGGAACAGGCGTCGCCGCCGGGCACTGACGCACCCGGAATTCACCGTCGACGCCTAGGCCCTAGCTGTGGCCGTAGTCCTCGGCCGGCTCGCCGGACTCCACCGAGCCGTGCCCGCGGCTGACCGCCACGGCCTCCACCTCACTGTCGTCGTAGACCGTGGGGAGCTCGTCGACCGGCTGCTCGGCCGCGCTGAGCAGCGCCTCCGAGTGGGCGCCGCAGCCGTGGTCGGCGCTGACCGCCCGGCCGTCGTCCGGCGCGTACAGATTGCCGCAGACGCCGAACATCTGCCGCATCGTCCCGGCGAGCGGAAGGTAGAAGCCGCAGGTGCCGCAGCGGGCGTTGCGCGGGGCGGCCGCGGAGATCGGCGCCTCCGGGCCGGCGTCGCCGTCATACCACCGCTGGGCCGTCTCCATCCGGCCGTCCTTGGACATCACCCGGGACCGGCCGAGGCCCAGCTCCCAGGAGACCTCCTCGACGGCCGCGTCGTCACTGAGCACATAGCCCGGGGTGAGCCGCTCGTCGTCGGGCGCGGTCGGCATCAGGTCGCCGACACCCAGGTCGCCGGGCTGCACCCGCTCGTTCCACGGCACCCAGCCGGGGGCGAGCAGCGCGTCCGGCCCGGGCAGCAGCACCGTCTCGCAGACCGTGACGTGCCGGCTGCGCGGGACGCGGGTCACCGTCACGGCCCAGCGCCAGCCCTGGTAACCGGCGAGATGGCTCTCGAAGAAATGGGTGACGACCCGATCCGCCTCGGCGACGGCTTCGAGATGCTCGCCGATGTCGGAGGGATCCACTTCGGTGATGGCACCACGGGCCACCCCGACAGCATCGGCACAGACCTGGTCGAGTCGGGCGGCGCGGGTGGTGGTCCTGGAGGTCACCCGCCCATTGTTGCCTACCGAACCCCGGTCCCCGCAACGACTCCCCAGATAGACCGGCGCGGAACAGCGCGCGTGTCGCCCGCATCAGTCAGGATGGTTCCCATGCCGCTGCTTCCCACTCTCGGACGCACCGTCGGCACCGGCGTCAAGGCCGCCCGCCTGCTGGTGCGCGGATCGGTGCGCGGCGGCGCCTGGGCCACCCGCCGCGTCGGCTCGGCCCGCGCCCGCGGCGCCGCCAACGAGATCGGCATGATCCGGCTCTTCGACCTGCACGCCGTCTCGTGCGCGGGCGACGCGCTCATCGCGATCGGCCTGGCCGGCACCATCTTCAGCGTCCCGCTCGGCGAGGCACGCAGCAAGGTGGGGCTCTACCTGCTCATCACGATGGTTCCGTTCGCACTGCTCGCGCCGGTCGTCGGGCCGCTGCTCGACCACTTCCGGCACGGCCGGCGGTATGCGCTGGCCGCCACCTTCCTGGGCCGCGCCTTCCTCGCCTACGTGATGTCCGACAACCTGCTCGGATGGGGTCTCTATCCGGCGGCCTTCGGGGTGCTCGCGCTCTCCCGGGCGTACGGGGTGGCCCGCTCCGCCGCCGTGCCACGCCTGCTGCCGGAGGGTGTCGGGCTGTCCCAGGTGGGCGCGCGGGCCAGCGTCTACGGCACCTTCGCCGGCATCCTGGTGGCCCCGATCGGCCTGCTCGCCTTCAAGTTCGGGCCACAGTGGCCGCTGCGGGTGGCCACCCTGATCTTCCTCATCGGCATGGTCGTGTCGCTCCGCCTGCCGCCGCGCGCCGACTCCGACCCGCCCGAGGAGCTGCCCCGTGCCTGGCACACCGTGCTGCGCATGGGCCGCGGCGGGGACCGCCCCCTCTCCGGCCCCCTGGTCGTCGCCACCCTGATCGGCAGCAGCAGCCTGCGCCTGCTCTACGGCTTCCTGCTGCTCTTCCTCACCTTCGCGATCATGGGCGGCCAGCTGACCACCTCGGTCCTCGGCACGGAACTCTCCCGCGGCGCCGCGGTCGGCCTGGTCGGCGCCGCCCTGGCCGTCGGCACCTTCGTCTCCACGGCGGCCGGCACCGGCCTGCGCATCCGGCGGCCCCTGGCCCTGCAGTCCAGCGGCCTGATCGTCACGGCCGGCGTCGCGGTGCTCACCACGATCTTCTACAACCTCGCGATGGTCACGCTGCTGGCGCTGCTCACCGCGATCTTCAGTGGCATCGCCAAGCTGGCCGTGGACGCCAGCATCCAGGAGCGGGTCCCGGAACGGCAGCGGGCCACCGCCTTCGCCCACTCGGAGACGGCGCTGATGCTGGCCTGGGTGGCCGGCGGCGGCCTCGGCATCATCCCGTTCGACGGCCGCCTCGGCATCGGCTTCGCCGCCCTGCTCGCCGTCCTGGCCGCGGCGCGGGCCGCGTGGTCGGCCGCCCGCCTGCACAACGAACGCCTCGCGGGCCGCCCCGACGCCCTCCCCCTCGACCCGGACAGCGAACCGGGGCAGGACAGCACCGACCCGGACGCCCTCTGGACCTCGGACGCCGCCGACGCCGAGCCGGCGAGCGGGTCACGCCCCGGCGGTGACCCGGCCCGCCGTACCACTTCGCGGCCCGGCCCGCCCGGCCCCGGCGCTGACCCGGCCCGCCGCAGCACCCCGAAGTCGCCGCGCGTGGCCGGACCGACCTCCCGGACCCGCAAGGTCGCGGCCACCACACCCACCCCTCGCCGCCCGGCCGACGCCGAGCCCGGCGACACCGGGCGACTCGACCCTCCGCCGGCAGGTCGCCGCTGGTGGGGAGGCAAACGGGAGAACACGGCGACCGGCCCCGCACGCGAGCCGGACGGCGCGGGCCGCCCCACCTCGCGCACCGGGAACCGGGACTGGAACGACCTCCCCGATGACGAGCCCACCACCCGGCAACCGCCGGCACCCCCCGGATTCCACGTCTACCGGCCGTCCTCCGCCGCGCCCGGCACACGCGACGAGGACGCCCCCGAATCGTGAGCCCACGACTGCGGGCACGACACTGATCCGGTGAACGGCGAGGACCTGTGACCGCGTACCCCCTCCTGATCGTGACCGCGGTGGCCGCCGAGGCCGATGCCTTCCGCGCCCACCTCGACCCGGACCGTGCCGTGGTCGAGGCCGTGGGCGTCGGCCCGGCCGCGGCCGCCGCCGGAACCGCCCGCCTGCTCGCCACCGGCCACTACCGCGCGGTGCTCAGTGCCGGCATCGCGGGTGGCTTCCCCGGCCGGGCCCCGGTCGGCAGCCTGGTGATCGCGACCCGCAGCATCGCCGCCGACCTGGGCGCCGAATCCCCCGGTGGCTTCCTCCCGATCGAGGAGCTCGGCTTCGGCAGCAGCGTGCTCGACGCCGATCCCACCCTGGTCGAGGCCCTGCGGACCGCCCTGCCGGAGGCGATCCCCGGCGAGATCCTCACCCTCGCCACGGTCACCGGCACGGCGGCGACAGCGGACCGCCTGGCCACCCGCTTCCCTCTCGCTGCGGCGGAGGCGATGGAGGGGTACGGCGTCGCCGTCGCCGCCTCCGGAGCCGGCCTCCCGTTCGCCGAGCTCCGCGCCGTCTCCAACCCGGTCGGCCCCCGCGACCGCGCCGCCTGGCGCCTGGCCGACGCGTTCGCCG
This sequence comes from Actinoplanes flavus, assembly GCF_017592555.1. Classification (GTDB taxonomy): domain Bacteria; phylum Actinomycetota; class Actinomycetes; order Mycobacteriales; family Micromonosporaceae; genus Actinoplanes; species Actinoplanes flavus. Next base: position 20,545 of record NZ_JAGFNS010000017.1, read on the forward strand.
CCCTCCGCGCCGCCACCCCGGCCCTCAACGCACTCCCTTGATCAGACCTTTCCCGGGTACGCCGACCCCTTCCTGAACAGGCCAACAGCCACCGGCTGGCCGTGAGAGTCGTCTCAAGCGCCTTGGAACAGCCCTGACAGCCAGCCGGAACACCGGCTGGCCGTGAGAGCTGTCTCGAGGGGCGCGAAACAGCCCGGAGAGCCGACCGAGGGGGCGGTGTGTCTCGGGCGGCGCAGGCCGTACCCGGGGAAGTGCGGAGGTTTGCGGGGAAGTGGCCTGATCGCAGGCTCCCCGGGTCCTGATCGTGACGGCAGTCGAGTGGATCTTTTACATCGAAGCTGTTGCCGTCGGCGGCCGCGGGCGGCATGCTGCGCTGAACGAAGGATGTGACCGAGAACACCGCCGCCGGCACCGAAGCGAGGATCGATGGACGACGTCAGCGGCACCCCCATGTCGGCGGGAGCGCGGGCCCGGTTGATCGGCGCCGGATATGCCGCGCAGGGTCTCGGTTACGCGACGGTCGTGACGGCGCTGCCCGAGTTCAAGGACCGGCAGGGCATCGACGACACGTTCGTCTCGGCGATCCTGCTGCTGGTGTGCGTCGCGGCGGCGGGCGGCTCGGTGCTGGCCGACCGGATCGCCGCCCGGTGGGGCAGCCGGTACGCCCTCGCCTCCGGCCTCCTGCTCGTCGGCCTGGGCCTGGCCGGCACCACCTTCCGGTCGCCGAACGCGGTGTTCGCGGCCATCCTGCTCGCCTACGGGGTGGGCCTGGGCGCGGTGGACGCCTCGCTGAGCATGCAGGGTGTGCTGGTGCAGGCCCGTCTCGGGCGCAGTGTGATGAGCCGGCTGTTCGCCGCCTACACGGCCGCGGCCATCGCGGCGGCGCTGCTCATGTCGGCGGTGCTGGCCGGCGGCGCGGGAGCGGCCGTGGCGGTGGCGGTGGCGGCCCTGTTCGCGATCGTGGTGGGGCTGGTGGGCTGGCGGCTGTTCGAGCCGGGGCGCACCTTGCGGTCCGCGGTCGCGCATGCCGGGGGCGGTCCCGGCGTACGCAGGATCGTGCTGGTCTGCGGGATGTTGATCTTCACGGCGTTCCTGGTGGACTCGGCGGTCAGCACGTGGAGTTCGGTCTACCTGAAGGACTCGTTGGCCGCGGCCGCCTCGGTGGCGCCGCTCGGGTACGCCGCCTACCAGGGTGCGGTGCTGGTCAGCCGGCTGGTGGCCGACCACATGACGCCGCGGGCCGGGCGGGTGCCGCTGGCGCTCGGCTCCCTGGCGGTGTGCGGCGTGGGCTGCGGGCTGGTGGTCGTGCTGCCGGCGGTGGGCGCCGCGGTGACCGGGTTCGCGATCGCCGGCATCGGGGTCGGCGTGCTGGTGCCGCTGGCCTTCAGCGCGGCCGGTGAGGCGGCTCTGGCCAGCAGCGACGAGGTGATCGCGAAGGTGAACCTGTTCAACTACGGCGGCGCGCTGGGCGGGGCGGTCCTGATCGGGGCGCTGTCCGAGCCGATCGGGTTGCGCTGGGCGTTCCTGATCCCGGTGGTGGCGGTGGTCGCGACCCTGCCGCTGGCCCGGCGCCTGGCCAACCTGACGGTGACCGCGCCGACGGTGGACAAGGCGGCGGCCTGACCGCCGCGCCGACGGTGGACGAAGTGGCGGCCTGACCGCCGCGACGGCGGTGGACGAAGCGGCGGCCTGACCGCCGCGACGGCGGAGGCATAAGCTGGCGCGGTGCCGAAGCTGGTGGACCACGACCTGAGACGGGCGGAGCTGCTGGCGGCGGCGTGGCGGGTGGTCCGGGCGCGCGGCGTCGAGGGCACCACCACCCGGGCGATAGCCGACGAGGCCGGTTGCTCGCTCAGCGTGCTGGCGCACTTCCTGGGCGGCAAGGACGACATCCTGGTGGCCGCGCAGCGGGCGGTCTACGACCGGATCGTGGAACGCGCCTTCCGGATCGGTGGTGACCTGTTCGGGCTGGACGCGCTGCGCGCCGCCCTGGAGGCGGTGCTGCCGATCGACGAGGAGCGGGCCGCCGACGCGCATGTGAACGTGGCCTTCGCCGGGGCGGCGCTGTCGCATCCACGGCTGGCCGAGTCGCGCCGCACGTCGCACCGGGAGATCCGCGGCCATCTGCGGACCTGCCTGCGGGAGGCGCGGGAGCTGGGCGAGCTGCGTGCGGGCGTCGACGACGAGGCCGTGATCGACGACTTCATCATCCTGGTCGAGGGCAGCACCCTGCTCAGTCTGGTGGACGGCTGGGCGGAGGAGGGACGCGCCGAGCGGCTGTCCCGCCTCGCCACCAGCTTCACCGATCAGTTGCGGGGCTGAGCCGCTATCAGGTCTCGATACCAGAACCAAGAATCCTTTTTCGTACGCTCAAGCGTTGAAAAATCGACGTAAATGAGCCCGAAACGTTCGTCATACCCCGCGGCCCACTCGAAGTTGTCGATCGCCGACCAGACGTAGTAGCCGTCCACCCGTACCCCGGCGGTGATCGCGTCCGAGACCGCACGCAGGTGCGCGTCCAGGTAGGAGATGCGCCGCTCGTCGCGGATCCGCCCGTCCGGACCGGGCGGCGAGTCGTGGAACGACGCCCCGTTCTCCGTGATGATCACCGGAGGCAGGTCCGGGTACCGGTCGCGCAGCGTCACGAGGATGTCGGTGAGCCCGGCCGGCACGACGGCCCACCCGAAGTCGGTCCGCTCGTCGCTCTCGACCGGCACCGGCGAGAACGGCATGTCCGCCGGAATGTCCACCTCGAGCACGCCGGAGTAGTCCTTACCGGCCTTCGGCGCCTCGATCATCGTCGGCTCGTAGTAGTTGACCCCGTAGAAGTCGAGCCGGGCCCGGATCAGTTCGAGGTCCCGGTCGAGCTGGGCCTCCGGCACCCCGACCGCGGCCCGGATCAGCTCGTCCGGGTAGTCGCCGAGCAGGATCGGGTCGGAGAAGGTCCAGTTGGTGAGCGCCGAGAACATCGCCGCCGCCTCGACGTCGGCCGGATCGTCACTGGCCGCCGAGACCGGGAAGTGCTGCTGCGCCACCCCGACCGAGCCGGCCCCGTGGGTACGCAGGACCCGCACCGCCAGCCCGTGCGCGAGCAGCTGGTGGTGTGCCGCCGGCAGGGCGCCCAGGCCGAGCCCGCGGGCCGGGGCGTGGTCGGTGAGCGCGTACCCGTAGAGGGTGTGCACGTTCATCTCGTTCATGGTGATCCAGTCCCGGACCCGGTCGCCGAGGCGCGTCACGAGCGTGCCGGCGTAGTCGGCGAGCCGGTGGGCGGTGTCCCGGTTCGTCCAGCCGCCGGCGTCCTCCAGCTCCTGCGGCAGGTCCCAGTGGTAGAGCGTGGGCACCGGCCGGACCCCGGCGGTGAGCAGCGTGTCCACCAGCCGGTCGTAGAAGTCGAGGTCACCGGCGAGCACCCGGGTCCAGGAGAAGGAGAACCGGTAGTCGTGCACCCCGGCCGCCGCGATGAGTTCGATGTCCGACGCGTACCGGTGGTAGTGGTCGCTCGCCACCCGGGCGTCCTGGCCGTGCCGGACGGCGCCGGGGCGGGCGGTGAAGGTGTCCCAGATGCTCGGGGCCTTGCCGCCCGCGTCGGCCGCACCCTCGATCTGGTACGCCGAGGTGGACATGCCGAACCGGAAACCGGGTGGGAATCGGGGGTACACGGTGGTTCCTTTCATCGCAACGCCCGCAGGCGGGGCAGGAGGGCCAGCGCGACCAGCGCGATGGCGGCGGTGAGCAGGTAGAGGGTGGGATAGCCGCCGAGGCCGGTGACGATCGGCGCGGCCAGCACCGGGGCGAGCAGCTGCGGCAGGGTTCCGGCGACGTTGGCGACGCCGAGCATGGTGGCGCGGGTCTCGGCGTCCGGCAGGACGTGGGTCATGACCGCCATGTCGACCGCGATGTAGGCGCCCCAGCCGACGCCGACCAGCACCGACGCCCCGATGACCACCGGTACGACGGGGACCAGGGCCATCAGCGCGGTGCCGAGGGCGAGCAGGACCGCTCCGGCCGCCACGAAGACCTTGCGCCGTTCCCAGCGGTCGGACAGCACTCCCCCGGCGAATCCGGCGACGCCCGCGAAGAGCACGTTGACGACGGTCACGATGAGCACCCAGGTGGCCGCGTCGCCGACCCGCACCCGGTCCGACAGGTAGTAGAGCAGGTAGACCAGGACCAGGGCGTTGACCAGGTTGAGCAGGAAACGGATCAGCCAGGCCCAGGCGAACTGCCCGCCCGGCCAGGCCCAGTGGATCCGCTCCCGGGCGGAGACCACCGGCACGTCCCGGTGGACGAGCAGCAGCGCCCCGCCGAGCGCCGGGACCGCGATCGCCACCGCGACGTAGCCCCACGATCCGGCGCCGACGGCGACCGCGATCGCGGTGCCGAGCACCACGCCGACGATCTGGGCCACCCCGAAGAGGGCGCCGACCGTGCCGCGCTGCCTCTCCGGCACCCGGTCGCCGATCATCGCGGCCAGCGCGGCGAGCGGTCCGTTCAGCCCCACCTGGACGAGGATCCAGCCGGTGGCCATGGTGCCGGTGGTGTCCGCGCCGGAGAGCACGAGCAGTCCGGCGACCCCGGTGACGGTTCCGGCCAGGAAGATCGGGCGACGGGCCCGCAGCCGGTCGGAGAGGATCCCCCAGAGCGGGTTGGCGACCATGGAGGCCGCCGCTCCCCAGGCCGTGACCAGGGCGAGCAGCGCCTCCTTACCGTCGTCGCCGGCGAGGCGGGCGGCCTGTTCGGGCAGCAGGATCTGGATCGGCCCGAACCAGCCGGCCGCTATCCCGATCATGGCCAGCGCGTAGGCCGTCATCCAGCGACGGCCGACGCGCGCCTCGACAAGGGTCACGCACGTGCCCCTTCCCACATCACCGTGTACGCCTCGGCGCCGCCCAGCAGTTGCGACCGGAGCAGCGGCCCGTCGGATCCGGCCTGGGCGATCAGGTCGGTGACCCAGTCGGCGTAGAGGCCGTACTGGGCGACGCCGTCGGTGTTGAGGTCGAAGGTGCGGGAGCCGTAGACCTGTTTGGTGACGGTGGTTCCGTTGATCGCGGTGAACGGGTAGGTGAGCGGGCTGGTTCCGGCGTTCAGGCGGGGCGCGGCCTGCGGGCCCAGCCCGTTCACGTCGGTGCCCACGCCGTACCCGGTGATTCTCGGGCCGTTGGCGAGGGCCCGATGGGCGCGCCACTGGTCGAGGAAGGTGCCGGTGGCCTGGCCGTCGTCGGTGGCCGAGAAGGCGTAGCTGGCCACGAAGCCGCCGAGCCCGAGGAGGCGGTCGACCATGGCCGGGTCGGACCAGGTGTGCACCGAGGTGACGCCCGGGTAGCCGGCCCGTTCGGCGAGATCGAGGACCGCTGACGCGGTCTTCACCCCCATGTGGTCGATGTGGATGATCATGCCGCGGGCCATCATCGCTTCGACGAGGTACGTGCCGAGCTCGGTCAAGCCGCGCGTGTTGCAGATCTTCCCGCTCGGGTAGACCGGCAGGACCGTCCCGGCCGGCAGGTTGACCCCGAGTGCCAGCAGCTTGGCGAGGTCGTCGCTGACCAGCGGCTGCTCGTTGTCGGAGGGCCCGGTGCAGCTGGTCGCCTGCCACCAGTGCCCGGTGGAGATGAGGTTGCCGACGTTGACGGCCGCGCCGGTGACGCCCTCGTCGAAGCGGGTGCCGCCGAACGCGTTGTCGAACTTGTGCACCGGGTAGAAGCCGCTGACGCCCATGCCCGCCAGCTCGTCGAGCCCGGCGTCGATGTCGGCCGTGGTGCACTGCGGCACGCCCTTGATCTCCCGGCAGCCGAAGATCTCCGAGTTCTCCACGCCGATGGTGACCGCGAGCTTGCCCTGCGCGGCGATCTGCCGGACCTGCTCGGGGGTGGTGGCCAGGCGGAACCAGCCCTTGCCGGGCCCGCCGCTGCGGGCGTCCACATAGTCCTGCATCTTCCGGAGATAGGCGGACTGCGCCCTGATCTGGTCCATCTCGTCGCAGGAGGTGTGCTGCGGGGTCAGCCCGCAGATCACCCGGTTGGCCACCAGCAGCACGTTGAGCACCCGCTGGCCGGACTGCCAGGCCCGTTCCAGGCTGCGGAAGTAGGACGCCTCGTGCAGCATCGTGTCGTGCTGCGGCCAGTCGCCGAAGGTGGGCCAGCCGTCCTCGGCCGAGTTGACCGGGTCGGTGCCGGCGATGATCGCTTCGAGCAGGGCGCCCCAGCCCAGGGTGGCGTGCGAGGCGCAGCCGCTCAGCGCGACCGGGGCGCCGCCGGGGGCGTAGGCGTCCCCGCAATGCAGCGACCCGCCGAACGCCTCCGCCGCGGTGATGTGGGCGTGCGCGTCGATCCAGCCGACCAGCCGGCCCTGCGCGTCGACGCCGGCGGCCGGGGTGCCGCTCACGCCGGTGGCGATGTCCGGGATCGGGGCGCAACCGGTCGCCGGGGTGAACGTGAAGGTGGAGCCGCCGGCGCCGAGGCCGCCCAGGTAGTTGCCCATCTGCTGCCCGGTGGCCGTGGACACCAGCCGGTACTGGCCGTCGGCGGCGCTGACCGTCCAGTCGGCGCGGTCGCCGTACCCGGATCCGGCCCAGACCCAGCCGAGGACGCTCTGATAGATCGGGGCGCCGGTCGAGTCGCGCACCTGGTAGCGGCCGAGCTGGGTGGCCTCGAAGCGGAACTTCTCGGCGCTCGACGCGGTGCCGGTGAACCCGTAGCCGACGCTGTCCTTGAAGACGTACCTGTTCGAGGTCTTGAGGGTGACGCACGCACCCTCCAGATCGTTCGCGGGCGTCCAGCTCGCGGCGGCGTGGGAGGGCGCGGGCAGCCCACCGACGAGGCCGAGCACCAGGACGCCCGCGACCAGCGAACGAGTCACGAGACACCCCCTTGATCGATCACTTGATCCAACAAGGCGGAGTGTAGGAATGGTCACACCTCTGAGACCAGAGGAAGACATGAATATTTTTCTCTGGAGGCAGACGGGGGATAGCGTGGTGGACGTGACGCTCTCTTTGGCGGTCTCCCCGTGCCCCAACGACACCTTCGTCTTCCACGCGCTGATCCACGGCCTGGTGCCCGGCGCCCCGCCGGTGGATCTGACCTTCGCCGACGTCGACGTCACGAACACGGCCGCCCTCGACGGCGCCTTCGACCTGGTCAAGGTCAGTTACGCGGCACTGCCCTGGCTGCTCGGCGACTACGAGCTGCTGCCCTGCGGGGGCGCGCTCGGGCGTGGCTGCGGCCCGCTGGTGCTGACCCGGGACCGCGCCGACCTCGACGGTGCGACCGTCGCGGTGCCCGGCGACCGCACCACGGCGTACCTTCTCTTCCGCCTCTGGGCCGCCGACCAGCGCCCGGCCCGGATCGAGGTCGTCCCGTTCCACGAGATCATGCCGGGGGTGGCCGAGGGCCGCTTCGACGCCGGCCTGGTGATCCACGAGGCCCGGTTCACCTACCCGAGGTACGGACTCTCCGCCCTGGTCGACCTCGGTGAATGGTGGGAGACCGACACCGGCCTGCCGATCCCGCTCGGCGCCATCCTCGCCAAACGCGGCACGGTCGACCCGGCCGCCGCCACCGGGTGGATCCGCGAGTCGCTCCGGCACGGCTGGCGTGACCCGGCCGCCAGCCAGGACTTCGTCCTCGCCAACGCGCAGGAGATGGAGCCGACCGTGGTGAAACAGCACATCGAGCTGTACGTCAACGAATTCACCCTGGAACTGGGCGAAGACGGACTCGCCGCCGCCGACGCCCTGCTCGGGCGCGCGGCGGCGGCGGGTCTGACGCCTGCGGTGCCGTCCTTCCGGTAGCGGAACCTAGATCTCGAACTCGCGGGCGACCGCGTGCACCAGCTGCGCGATCTTCAGCGAGGTCTTCTTGTCGGGGTAGCGCCCACGCTGCAACGACGGCTGCACCGAGCTCTCCAGCACCTTGATCATGTCTTCGATCATGCTGGCCAGCTCGTCCGCCGGGCGGCGGCGCAGCTCGGCCAGGGAGGGCGGCGCGTCCAGCAGCTTCACACCGAGGGCCTGCGCGCCCTTGCGGCTGTCGACGACGCCGAACTCGATCCGCTGTCCCGTCTTCAGCTCGGTGACCCCCGCCGGCAGCGATCCCTTGGGCAGGAAGACGTCACCACCCTCGTCACTGGTGACGAACCCGAATCCCTTCGTCGCGTCGTACCACTTCACTCGACCCGTGGGCACCGCTGACCTCAACTTCACTCAATGGACACAACCGCTCACGGCTAGGCTATCCAGAGAGGCGCTCGGACCCAACTGCAATCTCACTCAACAGTGCCGGGAATGTGGTGAGATCGGACAGCACGTGAGACGCCCCCGCCTCCCACAGCTCCCCCTCGGAACACGGGCCGGTGGTCAGCCCGATCCCCGGGACACCCGCCGTCCGGGCGGCCACCATGTCCGCCGCATGATCGCCCACATACCACCGCACACCGTGCTCCACCAGCGCCGACGCCTTGCCCTCGGCGAACAGGTCGCCGGCCAGCTCGTCGGCCCGCAGGCCCAGGTGGTCGAGGTGCAACCGGGCCAGCCGGCCCAGCTTCGAGGTCACCACCACGACCCGCAGCCCGGCCGCCCGCACCGCGGCGAGCGCCTCGACGGCGCCGGGCATGGGCCGGCTCGGGGTGACCGCGTGATCCGGATAGAGCCCCCGGAAGGTGGTGACCGCCTCCTCGACGGCCTCCTCCGCGAACCAGTGCCGCAGCTCGGTCCGCAACGGCGGGCCCAGCCGGGAGACCGCCAGGTCGGCATCCACGTGCACGCCGGTCACCGCGGTGAGCGCCCGGTACGTCTCCCGGATGCCCGGCCGGGAGTCGATCAGGGTCATGTCCAGGTCGAAACCGACCGCACCCGTCACGGGTGCCGGCTGGCGGCCCGGTAGCTCAGGCTCTCCACCGGGAGCGGGAAGGTCTGGTCGTCACCGAACGGCGACGGGGCCGCGGCACGGTCGGAGATGAGCTCGGACACGTGCAACTTGCCCTTCATGTCCACGCCCCGCAGTCCGGCGACCTCGTTCGCCGGCGTCGACGAGCCCGCGGTCTTGGCCTTCGCCACTTTCGGTCCTCCTCGCAATCGAGGTCCGGCCACGCCCGGACCGGACACCATCGTCCCATGAACGTTAGCGTTGAAGACGATGGCCACCACATTCGCCGATCAACTCCGGTCGCTGCCCGACGAAGCTCTGGGCGCGCTCATACAACTGCGCCCCGACCTCGTCGTCCCGGTGCCCGCCGACATCTCGGCCCTCGCCGTACGCGCGCAGTCCCGTAACTCGGTCGCCCGCTGCCTGGACGGCCTCGACGAGTTCACCCTCCTCGTCCTCGACGCGGCCCGCCTCAGCCGGGCCGCCGACACCGCGCTGACCTCGGTCGACGCCATCCTCGCGCTGGCTGAGGGCGCCCCCGCGGAGGACACCCGCGTCGCTGTCGACCGGCTCCGGGTCCGCTTCCTGCTGCACGGGCCGCCCGAGGCGCTCCAGATCGTCGGCGCGGTCGACGAGGTCACCTCCCCCTACCCGGCCGGGCTCGGCCGGCCCGCCGACTACCTGGACGCGCAGGCCGCCGCGCTCTGCGCCGACCGGGCCAGGCTGCGCCGCACCGTGCTGGCCGCGCCGCCCGGCGCCCGCGCCGTGCTGGACCGGCTGGCCGCGGGTCCCCCGATCGGGGCACTCAACCGTGACTCCGTCGCCGAGCCGGTGACATGGCTCGTCGACCAGCACATCCTGGTCCCGGTCTCGGAGGCGGGCCGCGCCCCCCGGCCGGACGGCGACCTGGTCGAGCTGCCCCGCGAAGTGGGCATGCTGCTGCGCCGCGACACCGGGCCCCTCGGTGTGCTGCGGCCGGTCGCGCCGGTGCCGGACGGTCCGTCCCGCGACCCGCAGGCCGCCGACTCGGCCGGCGCCGGGCAGACCATGGAGGCGGTCCGCGCCACCGAGGCGATCCTCGAGGCCCTCGCCGCCGAACCCGCCGCCGTGCTGCGCACCGGCGGGCTCGGCGTCCGCGACCTGAAGCGGCTGGCCAAGGCGGCCGGCATCGACGAGGCGGGCGCCGCGCTGCTGATCGAGACGGCGTACGCGGCCGGCCTCCTCGGCGAGTCCGAAGCCGCCCCGGCCCGGGCCACCACGCCCGCCCAGGACGTGTTCCTGCCCACCGGGGCGTACGACCTGTGGCGCGCCACCGGAGTCGCCCACCGCTGGGCCGCCCTGGCCCGGTCCTGGCTCACCATGACCCGGCAGCCCGGACTCGTCGGCCGCCGCGACGAACGCGACCGCCCGGTCAACGCCCTCGCCCCCGACGCCGAACGCGCCGGCGCCCCGCAAGCCCGCCGGGAATCCCTCGGCACCCTCGCCGGCCTGGAACCCGGCGCCGCGCCCACGGTCGACGACCTGCTCGGGCTGCTGTCCTGGCAGAACCCACGGCGGGCCCGCGGGCGGGAGGCGGCACACCGGGACGCGTACTTCGGCGCCGCCCTGCTGGGCGTCACCGGGTTGGGGGCGCTCACGTCGTACGCCCGATTGCTGCTCGCCGATGGAGAGACGGACGGCGGCGACCCGCTCGGGGTGCATCCGGAGGATGCCCATGCCGACGCGGTGCGCGCGCTGGACCGCCTGCTGCCCGCCCCGGTCGACCACGTGCTGGTGCAGGCCGACCTGACCGTGGTGGTGCCCGGCCCGCCCGAGCCGGAACTGGCGGCCGAACTCGACGTGCTGGCCGAGCCCGAGTCGGCCGGCGGCGCGAGCGTCTTCCGGGTCACCCCGGCCAGCGTGCGGCGCGCCCTCGACGTCGGCTATCAGGCCGCCGACCTGCACGAACTGTTCCGTCGCCGGTCCCGGACCCCGGTGCCGCAGACGCTGACCTACCTGATCGACGACGCCGCCCGCAAGCACGGCGGACTGCGCAGCGGCTCGGCCGGCTCCTACCTGCGCAGCGACGACGAGGCCCTGCTCGCCGAGGTGGCCGGCGACAAACGGCTGACCACCCTCGACCTGCGCCGGATCGCGCCGACCGTGCTGGTCAGCCCGCGCCCGGTGGCCCGGCTGCTGGGCGCCCTCCGCGACGCCGGGTACGCGCCGGTCGCCGAGGACGCCGGCGGCGCCACCGTGCTGACCAGGCCGAAGGCACGCCGCGCACCCACCCGCTCGGCCCGCGCCCCGGAGACGGCCGGCCCGGTGCTGACCGGCCCCCGGCTCGCCGGCGTGGTGGAGCAGCTGCGGCGCGGCGACATCGCCACCCGGGCCGCGCGGCGCGCGCCGGTCACCGTCCGGGCCGCGCACGGCCACGCGGTGCCCGGCCTGACCGCCGTCCAGCAGCACACCCAGGCCATGGCGGTGCTCCAGCAGGCGGTCCGCGACAAGGCCCGGGTCTGGGTGGGCTACGTCGACTCACACGGCGCGACCCTGTCCCGGCTGGTCCGCCCGGTCTCCCTGAGCGCCGGCTACCTACGGGCCGAGGACGAACGAGGCGAGAGCCTGCACACCTTCGCCCTGCACCGGATAACAGCCGCCGTAACCGAGGAGTAGGAGCTTTTGCCGGGTCGCGCGCCCCCGTATTGCGCACGACCCGGCACCAGTAACACGCACCGGGGCGGCGGAACGTTGCAGTCGATTTCGAAGATCGCGTTGCGCCTGCTCAGGCCCTCGTCATGCCGGTTCCGCCGGACGCGTGGCAAACTGGAGGGTCGGTTTTTCCCCAGGTTCGGAGGCGTGCAGGGTGAGCGGCGGACCACTGATCGTGCAGTCGGACAAGACCCTGCTTCTGGAGGTCGACCATCCGGACGCGCAGGCCTGCCGGATGGCGATCGCGCCGTTCGCCGAGCTGGAGCGGTCGCCGGAGCACGTGCACACGTACCGGCTGACCCCGCTCGGCCTGTGGAACAGCCGGGCCGCCGGGCACGACGCGGAGAGCGTGGTCGACGCGCTGATCAAGTTCTCCCGCTACCCGGTGCCGCACGCGCTGCTGGTCGACGTCGCCGAGACGATGGACCGGTACGGCCGTCTGCAACTGCTGAACGACCCGGTGCACGGCCTGGTCCTGCGCGGCCTCGACAGGATCGTGCTGATCGAGGTGGCCAAGTCGAAGAAGCTGGCCGGCATGCTCGGCGCCCGGATCGACGACGAGACCATCGCGGTGCACGGCTCCGAGCGCGGCCGTCTCAAGCAGGCGCTGCTGAAGCTGGGCTGGCCGGCCGAGGACCTGGCCGGCTACGTCGACGGCGAGGCACACGCGATCGCCCTCAAGGAGGACGGCTGGACGCTCCGGTCGTACCAGCAGGAGGCGGTCGACGGCTTCTGGGCCGGAGGCTCCGGGGTGGTGGTCCTGCCCTGTGGCGCGGGCAAGACGCTGGTCGGCGCGGCCGCGATGGCGCAGGCGTCGGCGACGACCCTGATCCTGGTGACCAACACGGTCGCCGGCCGCCAGTGGAAGCGGGAACTCCTGGCCCGCACGACGCTCACCGAGGACGAGATCGGCGAGTACAGCGGCGAGCGCAAGGAGATCCGCCCGGTCACCATCGCGACGTACCAGGTGCTCACGTCACGCCGCGGCGGCGCCTTCACCCATCTCGACCTGTTCGGCGCCCGCGACTGGGGCCTGGTCGTCTACGACGAGGTCCACCTTCTGCCCGCGCCGATCTTCCGCTTCACCGCGGACCTCCAGGCCCGGCGTCGCCTCGGCCTCACCGCGACTCTGGTACGCGAGGACGGTCGCGAGGGTGACGTGTTCTCGCTGATCGGCCCGAAACGCTACGACGCCCCGTGGAAGGACATCGAGGCCCAGGGCTGGATCGCGCCGGCCGAGTGCGTCGAGGTCCGGGTCACCCTCACCGAGGCGGAGCGGATGGCGTACGCGGTGACCGAGGCCGAGGAGCGGTACCGGGTCGCGGCCACCGCGCGTACCAAATTGCCGGTGGTGAAAGCCCTGCTGGAGAAGCACCCGGGCGAGCAGGTGCTGGTCATCGGCGGTTTCCTGGACCAGTTGCACGAGCTGGGCGAGTTCCTGGACGCCCCGATCGTGCAGGGCGCCACCACGAACAGGGAGCGGGAGCGGCTCTTCGACGCGTTCCGTGACGGTTCACTGCGGACGCTGGTGCTGTCGAAGGTCGGCAACTTCTCGATCGACCTGCCCGAGGCGGCGGTGGCGATCCAGGTGTCCGGCACGTTCGGTTCCCGCCAGGAGGAGGCCCAGCGGCTGGGCCGGGTGCTGCGTCCCAAGGGCGACGGCCGCCAGGCCCACTTCTACACGGTGGTCTCCCGGGACACCATCGACACCGAGTACGCGGCCCACCGCCAGCGCTTCCTCGCCGAACAGGGCTACGCCTACACGATCATCGACGCCGACGACGTCCTCGGCCCGCCCCTCCCCAAGATCGACTGAACGGTGTGGGGCCGGCGTCACCGCTGCCCCACACCGTCGTCAGCGTTTCCAGGTACGAACGGCCGTGGTGGTGACGTTGCCGGCCCTGTCGTACGCCCGCAGCTGGAATTTGATCGTCTTGCCGTACCTCTTGGTGTTGATCGAGAAGGCGTAGCCGGCCTTGAGGTCCTTGGCCACCACCTTGCCGTTGATCAGCAGCTCGACCCGGGCCACCCCGTTCCGGTCGCCGGCCGCTGCCGTCACCTTGACCGTGCCCTTGACCTTGGCCTTGTTCTTCGGCGCTTTGGTCACCTTCAGCGACGGCCGGGTGTTGTCGACGGTCACGGTCCGGCTGATGGAGCTGTGGTTTCCGAGACGGTCACTGAGACGCCAGGTGAGGGTGTAGCGGCCGTCCGCGCCGACCTGACGGTAGGCGACGATCTTTCCACTGGTCTCCGTCACCGGCGGCGCGCTGGACGTGTAGCCACCGGCGAAGCTGCCGAAGATGCCGGCCGGGTCCGCGACCTGGACGGTGCTCCAGATCCGGTCGCCCCGGAGGAGGCTGCCGGCCTGCGGTGACACGAAGGCGGCCTGCGGCCCGGTGGTGTCGACCACGAAGTCCCGGCTCTTCGACGACTGGTTCCCGAAGCGGTCCCAGGCCCGCACCTCGACGGTGTGCGTGGTGCCGCCCGCCCCGAAGGTGTGCTTGATCTGCATGGACGTCGAGACCAGGATTCCGTCGATCCACCACTCGAGGCGTGCGGGCGTGGAGGGGTCGGTCAGCCAGGCGTTCAGTTCGTCCGTCTGGGACACCCGGCCGGGCACCAACGAGTTGATCTCGATGGCCGGTCCGGCGTTGTCGACGATGTAGTTCATGTAGCGACGGGTCACCTTGCCGGCCCGGTCGATGATGTCGATGTATGCGACACCGGTCCCGACGTCACCGGTCGCGGTCCACGGCGCGCCGGTCGCTCGCGCGATGACCCGGCCGCCACCTCCCATGACGGTGATGTCCACGACGTCGTCGGGCACATTGGTGAATGTCCACGCGGTCTCGCCGTGGACCCATGAATACGGCGCCGGCGAGACCCGCACGGTCGAGGTTTCGGCGAACGCCGGGACCGCCGCCGAGATGATCAAAGAGCTGGAAAGCGCCGCGACGGCGGCGATACGCAGCATGCCCATGGATGGCTCCCCGCTGAAAAAGGCTGCGGGAGCAGGTTACGCGCCAAGATCAAGCGAGTCGATCCCTATTCGGGCACAATCGGTCCTGGTTGGAGCATCGCGGCCAGCAGGTCGCCGTGTTCTTCGACGCGCTGCAAGGTCTCGGTGGCGCCGCACTGCCAGGAGGGGATCTCCTCGGTGGCCATGGCCATGACCTCGTCCCAGGTCAGCGGCGTCGACGCGGTCGGTGTGGCGCCGGCCCGCAGGGAGTACGGCGCGACCGTGGTCTTGAACGCGTTGTTCTGGCTCCAGTCGATGAAGATCTTGCCGGGGCGCAGCTGCTTGGCCATCTTCGCGGTGATCGAGCCGGGCACCATCTTCGCCAGTTCCTCGGCGACCTTCTTGGCGTAGCCGGAGACCACGTCGGCCGACTGGGTTCCGGAGATCGGGCAGCACAGCTGCATGCCCTTCTTGCCGGACGTCTTCGGATGGGCGTCGATCCCGTCGGCGGCGAGCCGGTCGCGCATCAGCATGGCCACCGCGCAGCATTCGCGGAGGCCCGCGGGCGCGCCCGGGTCGAGGTCGACGACCAGCAGGTCCGGGTCGGCGCCGATCCGCCACTGCGGGGTGTGCAGTTCGATGGCGGCCAGGTTGGCGAGCCAGACCAGGGTGGGCAGGTCGTCGACGACCACGTAGTCGATGGTCTCCCGGCTCTTCGTGGAACCGGGTACCGGAAGGGTCGCCACGCGTACCCAGTCGGGGGTTCCGCCGGGTTTGTTCTTCTCGAAGAAGTGCGCCTCGTCGACCCCGTTGGGGTAGCGGATGCGGGTGACCGCCCGGTTCCGCAGGTGCGGCAGCAGCACCGGGGCCACCCGGGTGTAGTAGTCGATCACCTCGCCCTTGGTGAATCCGGCCGACGGGTACATGACCTTGTCCAGGTTCGAGAGTTCGAGGTCACGGCCCTCGATGTGCACCAGGAACCGGTCACGGGGCATCGTCGGCGCACTCCTCGGGCTTCTTGTCGTCGCGCAGCCGCAGGAAGCGGGGGAAGCGCAGGCGACGGTCGGGAGTCAGGTTGCCGTAGCGGATCTCGGCCACGAGCTCCGGTCGTACCCAATGGGCGCCTCTGGAATCCTCTCGCGGCACGGCGCCGGCGGCGAACGGCGACTTCTCGGTCGCGAGCGGCGCCAGCCGTGAGAGAAGTTCCTTCTCGGCGGCCGCGCCGATGCCGCCGCCGACCCGCCCGCGGAAGGCCAGGCCGTCGGGGGTGGGCACGCCGACGAGCAGGCCGCCGAGTTTGCGGGCGCCGGGCCGCCAGCCGCCGATGACGTAGTCGCCGGTCCGGTCGAACTTGACCTTCACCCAGTCCGCGGAGCGCTGTCCGGGCAGGTAGACCGAATCGGAGCGTTTGGCCATCACCCCCTCGAGATGGTTCTCCCGGGCGGCGGCCTCGGTGGCCGGGCCGTCGCCGAACGACGGCGGGACCATCCAGCGGGTTCCGGCCAGGTCGAGTTCCTCCAGGCGTTCGCGGCGGGCCAGGTACGGCAGTCCGGTGTAGTCCATGCCGTCGAGGTAGAGCAGGTCGAAGATGAGGTAGGTGACCGGGAGGGTGGCGGCGAGCCGGGCCGCGCGGTTGCGGTCGCGGACGTGCATGCGCTCGGCCAGGGCGGTGAAGGACGGCCGCCCGGCCGCGTCGAGGACGACCATCTCGCCGTCGAGCAGGGTGCCTTCCGGCAGGGTCAGGTCGGCGATCTCCGGGTAGGCCGCGGTGACCAGCGCTCCGGACCGCGCGTAGAGGGCCGGTGGCCCGCCGCTGAACAGGGCCAGCACCCGGACGCCGTCCCACTTGAACTCGTAGCTCCAGTCCGCGCCCACCGGCAAGGTGCCCGCGGTCGCGAGCATCGGGGTGAGCGGTGATCCGGACACCCGATCACCATAGGCAAAAGCGTTCACCTTACGCAGGCGTCCCAGTGATGCCATTCTGGGGAGCATGCGAGCGATCTGGAAAGGCGCTGTCTCGTTCGGCCTGGTGTCGATTGCGGTCAAGCTGTATTCGGCGACCGAGGAGAAGGACATCCGCTTCCACCAGGTGCATCGCACCGACGGCGGGCGGATCAAGTACCAGCGCACCTGCTCGGTGGACGGCGAGGTGGTCAGCTATGACGACATCGCCAAGGGGTACGACATCGGCGGCGGCGAAATGGTGATCTTGACGGATGAGGATTTCGCCGATCTTCCGTTGAGCACGTCCCGGGCCATTGACGTCCTGGAATTCGTGCCGGCCGAGCAGATCGACCCGATCCTGTTCGCCAAGGCGTACTACCTGGAGCCGGAGGGTCAGGCCGCGAAACCGTACGTTCTGCTGCGCGACGCCCTGCGGGACGCCGACCGGGTGGCCATCGTCAAGATCGCGATCCGGCAGCGCGAGCAGCTCGCCACCCTGCGGGTCCGCGACGACGTGCTGGTGCTCAACACCATGATGTGGCCGGACGAGGTGCGCACCCCCGAGTTCGGCTTCCTCGACGACGACATCGAGACCCGTCCGGCCGAGTTGGCGATGGCCAGCTCGCTGATCGACTCGATGGCCGGCAGCTTCAAACCGGACGAGTTCACCGACAACTACCGGGCCGCGTTGCAGGAGGTCATCGACGCCAAGGTGGAGGGCCGGGAGGTGGTCCAGCCGGAGGAGGCCGAGGAGGCGCCGGCCGCGGCGATCGATCTCATGGCGGCGCTCAAGGCCTCCGTCGAACGCGCACGCCAGGCGCGTGGCGAAAACCCCTCCGAGGGTACGGGGAAAGCGTCCCCACCGGCGAAGAAGGCGTCCTCGCCCCGGAAGCGGGCCGCTCCCGCCAAGAAGGCCGCCCCGGCCAAGAGCACGACCGCGAGGAAGACCACGTCCGCCGCGAAGGCCACGAAGAAGTCCGCATGACTAGGCTCCTCCCATGGGTGATGCATGTGGGGTGGCCCGATGGCGTTGACGTGGGCGGAGTCTTACCTGGGGCGGGTGCGGGCGAGCGTCGGCGACTCCGACACGATCTTCTTCGTCGGCGCCCGGACGGTCGTGCTGGACGAACAGGGCAGGCTGCTGCTGATCCAGCGGTCGGACAACCACCGGTGGGCGATTCCGGCCGGCGCCATGGAACTCGGCGAGAGCATGGCCGAGTGCGCCGTCCGTGAGCTGTGGGAGGAGACCGGCCTGCGGGCCACGTCACTGACGCCGTACGCGTTCTACACCGCCTACACCTACACCAACGAGTACCGGCACACGTACCAGCAGGTGTTGATGTCCTTCGTCGTGCACTCGTGGGAGGGCGAGCTGCTGCGGCAGACCGAGGAGAGCGTGGATGCCGGCTTCTTCCCGCTCGACGCGCTGCCCGGGCAGAAATCGTTCGTGATCGACGAGGCGCTGGCCGACCTCGCCACCTTCCAGAAGACCGGCGTCCTGGTGATGAAGTAAGGGTGGGTTAAATCGCGGTGCGGTCTGCCGCTCCGCTGAGGCATCATGGCGCTTCGTGAGCACCAAGCGACGCCGGATGAGCCTGGACCTGTCCCCGTTACGCACGTCCCGGGACTTCCGGCTCGTCTTCACCGGTGGGGTGGTGACGGCTTTCGGGTCGTTCATCAGCTATGTCACCATTCCGTACCAGGTGGCGAAGCTGACCGACGACCCGCTCATGGTGGGCCTGATCGGCGTCTGCGAGCTGCTGCCCCTGCTGATCATGTCGTTCGTCGGCGGCGCCCTGGCCGACTACATCGACCGCCGCCTGCTGGTTCGCGGCAGTGAGTTCGCGCTCGCCCTGATCTGCGGCATCCTGCTGGTCAACGCGCTCTCCGACGAGCCGCACCTGTGGTTGCTCTACGTGGCGGCGTTCCTGACCGCCGCGGTGGCCGGGCTGCAACGTCCCGCCCTGGACGCGATGCTCCCCCGGCTGGTGAAGCCGGAGGAGCTGCCGGCCGTCATGTCGCTGCACTCGCTCGGCATGCAGTTCGCCCAGCTCTTCGGCATGCCGCTGGCCGGGATCCTGCTGGCCAGCTTCGACCTGGCCTGGGTGTACGCGTTCGACCTGCTGACCTTCGCCGTCTCGCTGATCTGCCTGACCCTGGTGAAGGCGGTCCCGCCGCCGGTGGCCGCCGACCGCCCGTCGCTGAACAGCGTGGTCACCGGCCTGAAGTACGCGAAGTCCCGCCCCGAGCTGCTGGGCACCTATCTGGTCGACATCAACGCCATGTTCTTCGGCATGCCGTCGGCGCTCTACCCGTTCCTGGCCCAGGACCTGGGCGGCCCCAAGGTGCTGGGCCTGATGTACGCCGCACCCGCGGTCGGGTCGCTGATCGCCACGATCGGCTCCGGCTGGACCGCCCGGGTGCACCGGCACGGCCTGATGGTGCTGATCGCGGCCGCGTTCTGGGGTGTCGGCATCATCGGTGTCGGCCTCTCCGGCACCCTCTGGCTGACCCTGCTCTGCCTGGCCTTCGCGGGTGCGGCGGACATGGTCTCCGGCCTGTTCCGCATGATCATCTGGAACCAGACCATCCCCGACCACCTGCGCGGGCGACTGGCCGGCATCGAGATGCTGTCGTACACCACCGGCCCGCTGCTCGGTCAGCTCCGGGCCGGCGCGATGGCCCGTCCCGGTCTCGGCCTGGGCGTGGCCGGCTCCATCTGGATGGGCGGTGTCCTGTGCGTGGCCGGCACCGTGGCCCTGGCCGCCGCCCTGCCGAAGTTCGTCCGCTACAACGGCAAGGACGGCATGGCCTTGAAGAGGGCCGCGGACGAGGAGTGGGTGGCCACCGCCGACGCCCGCACCGGGCGGTGAGTACGGCGGTGGCGGGCCCGGTTACTTGACCTTGACCGCGTCGAACCTGGTCTGCGGCTGCCGGGTGCTGCTGCCGGAGTAGACGACCATCCACGTACCGGACTTGGTGGCCTTGAACTTCTTGCTGTACTTGCCGCCGGACCCGGTGGTGGTCTGCCCCTTGTAGGTGTAGCTCTTGGCGCCGGTGGCCTTGAAGTAGAACCTCAGCACCGCACCCTTGAGGCCGTACTTCGCGCCGTACCCCACCGGGTCGGTCTTGAGGACGCCCTTGTGGGTCAGCGCGCTGTTCTTCTTGACCGGCTCCGGGGTCGCGTCGTAGCTCAGCGAGGTCGGCCGCTTGACGTAGAACGTGTCCACCCGCTCCACGACGTGGTTGACGAGGTCGTCGCCGAACCACTCCAACTCGGTCCGGATGGTGTACCGGCCGGGCCCGTCCAGGCCGCCGCAGATGAAGACGTAGTCCGTCAGGTAGGCGTAATCGCCGCTGCGGGAGGCCTGAGACGCCCACAGGAAGTCGACCGCGTCACCGTCGGCTCCCATGACGTCTGCGGTGACGCTGATGTAGTTGTCCTCGGCCTGCGGGTTGTACACCTTGTAGGTCACCTTCACCCGGTTGGCGCAGCCCGCGTCCCCGTCGAGCACCACGGTGCCGGTCGACAGGGTGACACCGGCGATCGCGGGCGCGGCCTGCGCCGGCGAGGCGGCCAGCGTCACGGTGGTGAGCCCGGTGAAAACGGCCAGAGCCGCCGCGGCGCAGCGGCGGCCAAGTGACTTACGCATGGATGTCCTCTCCCCCAACGAACGGACGGTTCCGTCTCGTTGTCACGCGAAGGGAATCCTGCATCCACCCGGCCGTCACTTTCCAGGCGCGGAGCGCACTTCTGGCCTTCGGTACGGGCAACCGCCGCCGAAAGGTCAGACCGAAGCAACCGAAGAGGCTTTGCCGGTTTCGCGGTGTCAGTAGTTCCGGCTGCCGGCCGCGGCCCGGGCGAACGCGGGCGACCGGCCGTTGGCCACCTCACCGGCGAACCACGCGCCGAACCCGGCCAGCATCAGGGCGAGCAACTCGACGGCGAACAGCCCACCACCGACCACCCGGTCCGGCTCCCGCACCCGCAGCATCGCGATGACCGCGAAGACCACCAGCACGCCCACGTTGACCAGACCGCGCAGCACACCGAGACGGCGCTCCCGGGCCCGCCGGGCGAACATGACGTCGACGGCGCCGGCGACCGTCACCAGGGTGCCGCCGATCAGGCCGGCCACGATGTTCCAGTACGCCAGGGCGCCCAGGATGTTAGGACCGCCCAGCAAGTCGGCCATATCGAACATAACCGCCATCGCGAACAGGCCGAGCGGAAACATCACCAGAATCGGCTGCACCGCCTGGCCCGCGACATTCAACCGCGTCTCCATCTGGTCTTCGCCTTCCCACCTGCGGAAATACAGGCTCGTCTCGATGTCCGAAGTTGGCCTACCCGGTGTATTCGACGGGCAAACGCCCCGATGCCCACCGAGGAAGCCGACGAACCCGCACTGAGCGGCTTGTTCGCAATCTGCGACATGGCAGGTTGAGTCATGGCGGACTGCTGGGTGGCGTGCTTCACTGCAATGAGAGCAAGGGCGGAGTTGGAGGGAGAGACAAGCAACGGCACCCGGCGGCAAACGGGTGCCGTTGTCCGCCTCTGAGCCTTCGTTCGTTGCGACTCGAGCGAGGCGGGAAAGAGTCTCGCGCCATTGGTGGCTCCGCTCGTTCCCTCCTCGCAAGAAACAGCGAAGAGGAGTTCGCCATGCGCACACGGATCTACTATCGCGGTCCTGACGCCCTGGTGTCCGACGATCAGTTCGTCTGGCATCCCCATTCCGCGCCGCAGGTGTTCGCCATTTCCGATCTGCGCAACGTCGGCCTCGTGCAGGCGCCCTCACGCATCCGCCCGTACGCTCCGGCTCTCGCCGCGGGCGCTCTCGCCGCCGCGGTCGCCGGCTGGACGCTGCTGCCGGATCCGGCGATCTACGTTCTCGTCTTCCTCGGCCTGGCCGTACCCGGCGTAGCCATGCTCTGGCGCGAGCCAGGTCGTTGGGAGTTGCACGCGCAGTACCGCAAGACGGCCGTCGTGCTCTACTCCTCCGCCGACGCGAGAGTCTTCAATCAGGTGAGCCGGGCCTTGCGCCGCGCCATGGAGGACACCCGGCGGACACCCTGGGGTTATGGGCTCGCAGCCGCCTGACCTGCGCCTTCGCGAGGATCTCTCGGGTGATGTTGCTTTTTGATCAAAACCGCCCCTGACAGCGGTCGTTCTGATAGGACAGTACTAGGATGTTCCGCGACCTCGCTGGTTGCCAGGTGGCAGACAGCCAGGTCGCAGGCCGAGACTTCGCAACTACCCAGCGTCACTCCACTTCGACGATGAAGGACTCATGACCGAGGGTGACTCGCCGACCATCGCACGCCGGCGCGTACGTCTCGCGCTCCGCGAAGCGCGCGAGCAAGCCGGACTCACCCAAAATCAGGTCGCCGAAGAGATGGAGTGGTCGCACAGCAAGGTCATCAGAATCGAGCGGGGCGATGTCAGCATCTCCGCGAACGATCTGAAACCGCTGTTGAACTACCTCGGAATCAAGGACAAGGCGACCGTCACGGAGTTGCTCGCCGATGCTCGCCTCGCCCGTACCCGTCAGCGAAAAGCGTGGTACCAGGCCCCGGAATTCCGCGACACCCTCACCGATGACCTGCGTAAACTGATCGAGTACGAGAATGAGGCCGCGGAGATCCGCTCCTACTCGATCTATTACATACCTGGCCCCCTGCAGACCCGCGACTACGCGACCGCACTGATGGCCCGGTATGAGGACGAGCTGAACGAGGACCAGCGCAGGTGGCGGGTCGAGGCCCGAACGAAACGTCGTGAGGCTCTGCTCGGCCGCGCCGGGGACGTGCAGATACTGCTGATGGTCGACGAGTCCGTGCTGCGCCGTGCGGTCGGTGGCCCGGCCGTCTTCACGGATCAACTGCGCGACCTGAAGCAACATGCCGAGGACGGTTCGGTCCGGGTCCGGATGGTGCCGTTCTCACTCGACGCCTCGGTCACCAACAACGCCAGCTTCGACCTGCTCGTGCTCGGTGGCGGCGAGGTGCTGTACCGGGAGACCGGGCTGACTGACGAAATGGTCGAGGACCAGGAGACGGCCGCGAAACATCGCGCGCGATACGACCGGGTCTGGCACGAGGCCGCGGATGAAACGGACACGATTCAATTCATCGAACGGCGGATCAAAGAGCTGGAACGCGCCGATACGGACCGGCCGTCCCGGTAGACGATGGTGAAAACACGAGCATGATTCCTTTGAAAGGTCCCCAATGCAGAACGAGATGAACGCGCCCGCCTGGCGTAAGAGCAGCCGGTGCGGCACGTCGACGTGCGTCGAGGTCGCGAAGGTGAACGACCAATACCTGATCCGCGACTCGAAGGACCCCGAGGCCGCCCCGCTCAGCTTCGACCAGAACGAGTGGGACGCCTTCGTGGAGGGTGTGGCCGCGGGCGAGTTCCGCTTCTGAAGTCGTCGGCCCGCCCGCTCTGCGCTTGCCGTTCTTGCAGAGCGGGCCGGTCAAAACTATTCGCAAAACAGCTTTATCCCAATAAATTGGCGCCGCATATCTCGCATTCCGTGAGATAAGCGGCATTTTCTCTTTTTCATTCATGCACGTGCCCAGCCGAGTCCGGTTCATTCGCATACCGTGGATTCCGAACCGTCACGGAGGTGCACACACATGATCAAACCGACGGAAGAGCCACGGTGGCGCCGGAGTGGGCGATGTGCGACCGGCACCTGTGTCGAGGTGGCCAGGATCGGGAACCGGTTCCTGATCCGTGACAGCAAGAACCTCGGTGCCACGCCCCTCGACTTCACGAAGGAGGAGTGGGACGCGTTCGTGGCCGGAGTCAAGGCCGGAGACTTCGGTTTCGACGAATGACTCACCTTCCCCCGGTGTGTCCGGATGCCGCGGGCCGAGCGCGGCATACTGCAATGGTGGACGGCAACCCGGACGCCACCGACCCCGACCGCTTCGCCGCGCTGCACGAGGCGGCCGAAACCCTGCTGGACGAGCTCACTGAGCGCTACCAGGTGGAGCGCCGGGAGAGCAAGGAATCGCTCGGGCGCGACGAGGCACTCGTACGGACCGTCCGGCTCATCCCCCGCATGCCCACCGCGGCCCCGCTGGCGGTCCAGTTCGCCGACCCGGGCCTACGCCTGCGCCTCGGCCGCTGGTGGGACGAGTCTCTGCCGACCTGCTCCTGCGACGCCTGCGACGAGGACCCCAAAGTCCTCATCGACCGCCTGCGGACCCACGCCGACGCGCTCATCGAGGGCGGGCTCTGGGAACGGGTCCGGCGAGGGCTCAGCGGCTCCTGGTTCGAGACCCGGCTGATCGGCTCCGGAGTGAAATCCGACCGCGAGGGACCCCTCTCGGCGGACGGGGCCAGGGACGCCCGGCGTGGTGGTTTCGCCGCGCCGGTCCAATGGGCGCCCTGGCAGCTCCGCTCGTATTAGCCGTGTGCCGGCCGGCCGGGCTCACCCGGCCGGCCGGCCGCCCAGCAGACTCACCGCCCCGTCGACGGCCCGGCGCCGCCGCACCCGGCCCAACG
>NZ_JAGFNS010000017.1:44528-215471 GCF_017592555.1 Actinoplanes flavus
GGGGGCCCCGCGGCCCCCCCGCTTTTCTGGGGGGGGGCGGGGGGGGCGGGCCCCCCCGCCCCCCCCCCCCCGCCCAGCAGACTCACCGCCCCGTCGACGGCCCGGCGCCGCAGCACCCGGGCCATCGAGAAGTCGCCCTGGCAGAACCGGGTGAAAGCGCGCCAGCCCAGCGGACTGGCCAGCACCGCGTGGACCAACCCCGGATGGCGGCCGAACAGGCTCAACAGGCGGCGCCCGGCCGCCATCTCCGGGGCGAGATCCGTACCGATCAGGCGGTCGTACTCGCTCAGGTCACCGCCGCCGGCCGCGACCGTGCCGGCCCAGGTGCCCGAGCGCAGCGCGTAACTGATGCCCTCCCGGGTCCACGGTTCCAGCAGACCGGCCGCGTCCCCGGCGACCAGCACCCGGCCCCGGCGCACCGGGGAGGAGGCGCTACGGCAGCGGGTCAGGTGGCCGGAATCGCGCAACACCACACGGTCGGCCAGACCCAGCCGGGCGACGAACTCACGCAGGTAGCGCTTGGTCTCGGCGCCACGGCCCCTCGCCATGATCACACCCACGGTGAGCTGGTCATCCTTGGGGAAGAGCCAGCCGTACGAACCGGGCACCCGGCCCCAGTCGAGCAGCAGCCGGCCCCGCCAGCGGCGCCGGTCGGTCTCGCTCGCGGCCAGTTCCACCTCCAACCCGAGGTCCTGCTGGTCGAAGACGACCCCCACGTGCCGGGCGGTCACCCCGGCCGAACCGTCCGCGCCGATCACCACCCGCGCCGTCACGGTGCTGTCGTCGGCGAGGGTCACCGTGGCCGTACCGTCGTCCTGGGACACGGCCCGGACCAGGGCGTTCTCCCGTACGGTCGCTCCGGCACCCACCGCGGCCCGGCACCAGGCGTGATCGAAGTCATCGCGCTGGACCATGGTCACCACCGGCCCGTCCGCGGAGCGGCGGGTGAAACCCCGGCGCCCGTCATGGGTGAAGGTCACCGCGTGGATCCGATCCCGGGCCGGCACGTCGAGCCGGGGCGCGCTCAAGCGCATCGAGACGCCGAGCAGCCCACCGCCGCACGTCTTGTAGCGCGGGTGCTCGGCCCGCTCCAGCACGATCACCCGGGCCCCTGCGGACGCCGCCGCGTGCGCCGCGGACAACCCCGCCGGACCTGATCCCACCACCGCGACGTCCCATTCCGGCCCCTGCTGCACAGTCCGAAGTTTAGATAACGTGGCTCGTGAGAACGTTTTCACGATCACACGGGGTCATCGCTTGAGCACGATCGAGACGTCAGAACCACGGGTCAGCACCCGCTCCGTCTACATCACCTTCATCTTCCTCGGCGTCGCCATGGCGACCTTCGCCTCCCGGATCCCGCAGATCCGCGACCACCTGGGGCTCACCCCGTCGGAACTCGGGCTGGTCCTGCTCGCCATCGCGGCCGGCTCCATCACGTCGCTGCCGCTGGCCGGTCACCTGGTCCACCGGTTCGGGTCGCGGGCCATGGTCGGCACCATGGCGGTCATGCTGGGCGCGTCGCTGGCGGCCGCGGCGATCGGCTACCACTTCGGGGTCGTCCCGGTCGTCGTGGCGCTCTACCTCTACGGCTTCTCCACCGGCGCCTGGGACGTCGCCATGAACGTCCAGGCCGCCGTCGTGGAACGCAAGATCGGCCGCTCCGTCATGTCCCGGTTCCACGCCGGGTACAGCGTCGGCACGGTCGCCGGCGCGCTGGCCGGCGCCGCGGTCGTCAAGGCCGGCATCGGGGTCACCTGGCATGTGGTCCTCACCTGCGTGCTGGTGACCGGGGCGGTCGTCGTCTCGGTCCGCGGATTCGTGCCGGACGAGACCGAACCCGAACCCGGCGGCGGCTCGTTCCGCGCCCTGGCCGCCTGGCGAGAGCCGCGCACCCTGCTGATCGGCGTGTTCGTGCTGGCCTTCGCGCTCACCGAAGGCGCCGGCATCGACTGGATCACCATCGCCCTGATCGACGACTACGGCACCTCGGCGGCCACCGGCACGCTGGCCTTCGCGCTGTTCCTCGCCGCCATGACGGTCGGCCGCTGGTACGGCCCCAACCTGCTGGACCGCTACGGCCGGGTGCCGGTCCTGCGGGCGCTCGCCGTGATCGGCCTGGGCGGGCTGCTGATCTTCGTCTTCGGGCCGTCCACCCCGGTCGCCTTCGCCGGCGCCCTGCTCTGGGGCCTGGGCGCGTCCCTCGGCTTCCCGGTCGGGATGAGCGCCGCCGCCGACGAGCCGGCCCGCGCCCCGGCCCGGGTCGGGGTGGTCGCCTCGATCGGCTACTGCGCCTTCCTCGGCGGGCCACCTCTGATCGGCTTCCTCGGCGACCACTACACGGTCTCGCGAGGGCTGCTCGCGGTGGCGATGCTGCTGGTGCTTTCGATCGTGCTGACCCCGGCGCTGCGAGAACCCGATCGGGCGGCCGGCGCCGCACCGGTCTAGCGGCCGGACCTCGACCTGATCTCAGACCATCCTTCGGACCACCGAGAGCGGCAGCACGCGCATGGCCACGCCGATCGGCGCCCACGGCCACGCCGGGACGTACGCCCTGGCGCGGCGTTTCTCGATGGCGGCGACCATGGCCCGTACGCCGGTCTCGGTGTCCACCATGAAGCGGGTTCTCTGCTGGACGTGCGCGTTCATCTCCGACCGGATGTAGCCCGGGTAGACGACCGAGACGT
Source organism: Actinoplanes flavus (assembly GCF_017592555.1). Classification (GTDB taxonomy): domain Bacteria; phylum Actinomycetota; class Actinomycetes; order Mycobacteriales; family Micromonosporaceae; genus Actinoplanes; species Actinoplanes flavus. The sequence goes on from NZ_JAGFNS010000017.1 coordinate 47,216, forward strand.
CGAGCCCGGGAATCCGCTCCGAACGCAGGCCCTCGGCCAGGGCGGCGACACCGGCCTTCGTGGCGGCGTACGTGGTCATCGACTTCCGCATGCCGCGCAGCGCCGACATCGACGACACGATCACCAGATGGCCGCGCCGCTGGGCGCGGAAGATCTCGCAAGCCGCCTCCATCTGCGTCAGCGCCCCGAGGAAGTTGACCCGGGCGGTGTCCCGGTTCGCGTCCGGGCGGCCGGTGCCCAGCGGGGCACCCTTGCCCAGCCCGGCGTTCACGATCACCCGGTCGATGCCGCCGAACTCGGCGGCGAACTCCCGGAACACCGCGAAGACCGCCTCGTCGTCGGTCACGTCCAGCGCCTTCACGCCGACCCTGGTTCCGGACAGTTCGGCACGCAACGCCTCCAGGCGATCCACTCGCCGGGCACAGAGCGCCAGGTCATAATCGAGCGCGGCGAACTGCCGGGCCATCTCCTCGCCCAGGCCGGCGCTCGCACCGGTGATGAGCACGACACCACGACTCGACTCCATGCACACACCGTAGGGAACACATCGGTCACCGACTTGATCCAGGACGACACGACGCCGCCGGGGTGAGGGTGAGTGGGCAGCTCAGCCCGGCGGGCGCGGCACCGGGCGCGAGTGGGCAGCGGCTCGCGTGGAGCCGGCGGGGCGGGCAGGATTCGGTGGGGCGGTGTTCGCGCGTACCCCCTGATGTTTTTTCAGTTGATCCTGATGGGCGGCTCGATGCCGTGTGCGGTCAGCGGGGTGGCCGGACGCAGCCAAGGCGCGTGCGGCTCGCCATCGGGGTCGGCGACCCAGTCGTGACAGACCCTGTCGACGCCGATCGGGTGGATGGTGAGCGCGCCGTCGGGTGTGATGTGCATGCGCAGGAAGCTCTTGGCGTCCTCGATGCCCTGGCCGGCGAAGAGTTCGTTGAGGTTCACGTCGAAGTTGGCGGCGACCAGGAGGTACAGCGCCACCACCTGGCTGGAGACGATCGCGATCAGCGGGCCGTAGACGAAGGCGGCGACCGCCAGCGGGCCCGGCCACGGCCAGTCGCGGAACGGGAGCTGCAACCACACCCACGTGCCACCGATCGCCACGGCGATCTGGACCAGGCCGTGTGCCACCCCGAGGACCCAGTGCCGGGCATGCCCGTCCGGTTTCGCGAAGGCGATGGTTCCGGCCATGATCAGTACGAGCATGAGCACCAGCGGGATGCTGAACAGGCGCTGGATGTTGCCACCCTGACTGGCCGCGCCCGCCATGGCCAGCATGGTCAGCGTGTGGATGATGCCGAGCAGGTTGGCGAAATTGGCATTGCGCCGCGGGATCCGGTGGAAGACGCCCCAGCCCATCCGCCGTGAGGTCGGCGCGTCCGGGAAGGTGCCGCGCAGGTCGTACCGGAGGCTGCGACTCCGGCTGCGGGTCAGTGTCTCCTTCGGCGGCACCATGATGTGGTCCGGCAGGTTCTGGGTGCCCAGCGTGTACGCGCCACCGCCCCCGCACGTGATCAGCTCGCGGTCCTCCCCGGAGAACCGCGCGTAGTGGTGCAGATCCCCGGACACCAGCACCCGCACCTGGGCCTGCGTCGGCGCCAGAATGGTCCGGATGAAGTAGTCGACGGCGTCGTACGCGTGCGGGTTGTCCTGCGCCTTCACCCACGTCGGCGACGGCGTCATGATGATGACCCGGTCGTCCGGGCCGACCTGCTCGGCGGCCTTCTCGAAATACAGCAGCTGCGGGTCGTCGATGTAGGCCCCGAACTGCTCGTCCACCGCGAACAGCCACCAGTTGGCGGGCAGCTTCACCGCGAAATACGACCGGCGCTGCTCGGTCCGCCAGCCGCCGATGTGCCCGTCCTTACGCCGGGCGAACAGGCGCAGGAAGGCGGTGAGCCCGTCGTACCAGTCGTGGTTGCCGGGCAGCGCGAACAGGGTCGGCCGCGGCACACCGGCCGGCGCCTCCGGAAGAGCCGCACGGTACGGGCCCTTCATCCGGTTCTCGTAGCCGTCGCCGCTGGCCAGCGGATACACCTGATCGCCGCCCATCAGCAGCAGCCGGCCGCGGGGCAGCCGCTCGCCGTCGACCTCCAGCTCCTCCTGCGACAACAGGTACGCCACCGAGTATGTGGCGTCGAACCCGTCCCCCAGGTCGGCCACGTAGTCCAGCCACAACTCGCCGGTCGCCGTGGTGGAATGGTCGAAGACGTCGCCGTCCAGCGCGTTCTGCAGCTCACGCTTGTCCAGGTACGCACCGAAGAACAGATGCAGCACCGCCCGCAACCCGGTGCTGAGCAGGAGCAACGGCGCCAGCCAGCCGATCGGCCCTTTCCGGGTGAAGCCGAGTTCCTGTGGATCGAGGCTGCGTGGCCGGTTCGGCACATTCGTCTCGGGCCGGGCAGGATGCTGTCGAGGAACGATGGCCACCGAACGATCCTCCCCCGATGAGCGGGTGTCCGTCTATGCAGTAGGATGACTAACAGTTGCCGCCTTAGCTCAGTCGGCTAGAGCGACGCACTCGTAATGCGTAGGTCGTCGGTTCGATTCCGACAGGCGGCTCCACGAGAAACCCCAGGTCATCGACCTGGGGTTCTTCTTTTGAACATGTCGATCACGGTGACCGGAGAGCTCGCGGTCCGCAGATGGTCCGCATGCCCGGTAGCGCTCTGGTCGAGACCGTCCTCGAAGAGGACCGCGCTTCTGTACAAGCGCGGCGCGGCTGACGCACCTCGACCTGCCGGCGGCCTCCGGCGGGCACGACGGTGACTCCGGCGCGGATGCTCAGGCACCGGGATGGGCATCGGCCGTCCAGGGCGGCTCGTGGTGGCAGGATGCTCAGGGTGGTCGACATCTATGAGTTGCTGCCTCGCGAGCGCACGCCGGTCGACTACCGCAACCTCGTCAGTGATCCACGGATCGATCAAGACGGCTTGCGGCAGCTCGGGCAGAACCCGTTTCCCTTCGTCCGCAGCGCTGTCGCCCGATCCCCCATAGCCAACGCAGCGACTCTGGCCGCCGTCTCGCTCGACGGGCTGGATCGATGGACGCGCAACAGCATCTTGATCGCGATAGCACGGCATCCCAACGCGGATCGGTCCACGCTGTTGGGCGTGCTGATCGAGACCCGCGCGCTGCTCAACCAGCCGAACGAACGTCCTTTCGCAGCGGCATTGGCGCTGGCCCGACGAGCAGAGCTCAGCGAATCCGAGGTGCTCGGCCTCATCGAGCAGCCCAACGCCTCGCGGAGGATGGCTCGTGGTGTCCGTCGCGCGCTGGCTGAGCGAGAGCCCCGTTAGCTGGAGCAGTCGCTGCTTGACGCCTGCCGAGGGGGCGTCGGCGCGTGCGGGATCGGCGACTTCGCCGCGCGTATCGCACGTCGGCGTCGATGGCGTTGCCGCGCTCGGTGTTGGGCAGTGGATATCCAGAGCCACTAATCAGACACTCCGGGCTAATCATGACAGAGCTTAGCGAGCTTCCAAACTGAGTCCAGCCAGTCGCTTCGCGGAGGTCAGGAGTCGGGTGATGCGTCGGCTGCGAGTAGTGCGGCGCCGAAGCGGTCGGCGAGGTGTTCAAGCCATCCCGGTTCCTCGTAGACCAAGTCATCGCCCTGCGCTTCTCGGAGCCCTCGGAGAAGGTCTCGAACTCGGTTCTCCGGTGTGCGTTTGCCGGCCTTGATGCGTCGGTCCGAGGTTGTCCACCGGCGTACCGCGGTGTCGATGTAGCCCGACGGCTCGTGCGGCTGCCAATACTCCGCGACCTGGACCTTCCGGAGTATCGCGGTCAACGCGGCCGCCCGCTCCTCCCGCGATTGCCGAACGTTCATGAAGAGATCATGCCGCGAGCGGACTGCGCGGTGCACCCGAGTTGTCGCCGTCCCGGCGCGACGCCACGCTCAAGATCGAGTAGTCCACACGAGGTCCGCAGAGACAGCGAACGCTGTCAGATCTTGACGAGTGTCGGCCGGGACCGGTGTCCGGCGGACGGCTGCATGCCTCACGCTCTTCGACATGGAGGAAGAAGCGTGTCCGCAGTGTGGTGGGGAGCTTCGGCTCCTCGGGTTCTTTCTGTGTCTGCGGGCGGAAGATCAGCGCCGGGTGTGCCGGACCCCGTTTCGGTGCCTCGACTGCCGGCGGGTGTGGAGCCGGTGGGCGGACCGGGCCGACCCACTGGAACTGGATGAACTGCTGCCGCCCGGGCGGTGAGGCCGCTACTCGGCGTTGTAGTGGGCGTCGTGGGCCTGGCGGGGAGCGCAGACCGAGGCGCGGCTGCACGAGCAGCGGGAGCCGTCGGCGTCCATGCGGACCACGACCGCGTCCTTGGGGACGCTGTGGGCCACCACCCGGCCGTCGCCCTCGGGCGTGGTCACGCGGGAGCCGATGGCCGGGGCTGAGGCCTGGAACTGCTGGTAGAGAGGGTGTTCGTACTTCAGGCAGCACATCAGGCGGCCGCACGCGCCGGAGATCCGCAGCGGATTCAGGGGGAGGTCCTGGTCCTTCGCCATGCGGATGGTGACCGGCTCGAAATCGGTCAGGAAGGTGGCACAGCAGAGATCGCGGCCGCATGAGCCGATGCCGCCCTGGACCCGGGCCGAATCGCGGGCCGACAGCTGGCGCAGCTCCACCCGGCAGTGCAGGGTGGCGCCCAGGTCGCGGACCAGGGAACGGAAGTCGACCCGGTGCGGGGCGGTGAAGTAGATCGTCGTGCGGGCGCCGCCGTTGCCGGGCTGGTCGAGCACGTGGTCGACGGCCACGACCTTCATCGGCAGCTCGTGAGCCTTGATCAGCTTCTTGGCGGCGACCTTGGCCTCGGCTTTGCGTTTGCGGAGTTGCTCGTCGCGGCGCAGGTCACGGTCGTCCGCCAGGCCGGCCACCTTCGGAAAGCCCGAGGTGTCCTCGTCGACCCATTGCGGCGCCCAGACGCACTCCGCCACCTCGGGACCGTCGTCGGTCGGGACCAGGACGCGGTCACCGACGGCCGGGGTGAAGCCGGCTGGATCGAGGTAGTAGAGGCGGCCGTACCGGTTGAAACTGACCGCGCACAGCATGCCCATGCGATCAACCCTACGACGGTTCGCACGCCGTACCAAATGCCGGTTTTGAACTACCCGCGAGGGTTGTCGCATAGATGCTGCGCAACCTGCCCAATCGACCATCGTTGGCCAGTCCCGTAGACGCTGAACGCCTCGAGAGGACTCGCCATGAACCCCGCCAGGCCGGTGGCCGCAAGTGTCGTCATGTTCGGGTTCCTGACCGCCCCGACACCGGCGTTCGGTGCGCCGGTCACCTGCGCTCAGCCCGCACGGTACGCCGCGCAGTCGGCGGCGGAACTGCTGCGGATCGATCGGCTCGAGCTCGGCATCGCCGAGCGGGGCGGGCGTGCGGAAAACGACGGCTCGCACGGCCGGGCCGGCCGGCCGGGAACGGACGGGACCGGGTCGAAGCCGAACGACCGGGGCGCTTCGGGCACCGGCGGCTCGGGCGGTGCGGTCCCGCTGGGCAAGCTGAACAGAACGGTCCCGCTGGGCGGACCGGACGGCGCGGGCCCGTTGGCCGGGCCGGGCGATGCGGGCCCGAAAGCCGGGCCAGACGGAGCAGGCCCGCTGGGCGGGCCCGATGGTGCGGGTCCGCTGGGCGGGCCGGATGGTGCCGGTCCGCTGGGCGGGCCGGATGGTGCCGATCCGCTGGGCGGGCCGGATGGTGCCGATCCGCTGGGCGGGCCGGGTGTGGCTGGCGGTCCGGCCGATGGGCCGGGGAACGGGTCCGACCGGGCGGGTGGCGTGGGCCGGACTTCGCCTGGCAAGCCGTCGGGCGGCAGCCGGAATTCCGCCATCGGGGGTGTCGGATTCGGTGAGACGCGCAGCGTGCTCATCGCCGACGGGCCGGTCAAGTCGGCGGGCGCGGCGCGGATCCTCGACGGGCAGGTCGGCCGGGGCGGCGCCGGCGATTTCGTGGTGCAGCAGGCTCCGCCGGTCAAATCAAAGGCCGACGAACGGGGTACGGGGGCCGAGCAGCTCGGTCCGGTTCGAGTCGGGGCCGGGCGGCTCCGGGCACGGGCGGTGTGGGCGGCCGGGATGGAGTGCGGCGCCACCGAGGGTGACGTGTCCTCGTCGGCGGCCGAGATCAGCCGGATGACGGTCACCGGTGGGGGAAGTGCGGCGCTGGTGCGCGTACCGGAAATGGTCTCCAGCCGCACCGGGACCGCGCTGCGGCAGCACGCTGGAGGCGCGCAGACCGTCGCGTCGGCGACGATCACCGCTGGGCGGATCAGTCTGGTTGACGACGAGGTTCGAATTCGGGTGGTGCGGGCGCCGGAACTGCGGGCCAGCATGACCGCGGGCGGCGAAGGGCGGGTCGACTACCGGCCCGCCGTCGTCGAGGTCACCGCCCGAAACGGTGAGCGGACTCGGCTGGCTACCTCGGGTGATCACGTTGACATCACGTTGCGTCAGGAGCCGCGTTCGCTGGAGTCGCTTCCGGCCCGGCTGACTCCGACCGGTGGGCTGCCGCTGCCGAAGGTGCCGGGAATTCCCGGGCTCGGCGAGCCGGAGTCGAGCTCCGCACCGATCGGTGGGTCCGGTCTGACGCTGCGCGTCGCCCTCGGTGAGGTACGGCAGGCGAGCTCGAAGGACGCGATCGCCGCCCGCGCCACCGCGATCCGGGTGACCCTGGTCTGCGACGAAGACGATGAGCGGGGCGCGCCCGGTTACGGTTCGTCCGGTGTGGTCGCTGATCTGGGCATCGGCATGCTCGAAGCGGCCGCGGTGGCCCCGGAGAACGATCCCCGTCAGGGCGTTCCGGGCGGCTCCGCCGGAGGCGACGGCTCGAGCGGAGTGGGACTGCCGATCACGGGACCGAAGGTCGTCTTCCTGTTCATCGCGGGTGCAGCCATGGTGCTCGGCGGCCTCGCCGCGGTGTTCCTCACGTCACGTCGCCGCCGCAGCGACTCCTGACCTCTCCGCGCGGGCTCTCCGACACGGCGCGGAGGGCTCGCGCGGAGGGCCACGCTCGGAGAAAATACGCGGAGTGCCCGCCCGGAGGCTCCGAGGCGCGGTGGGTCCGCGGAGGCGCCAGGGGCGGTGGGCTCGCGCGGGGGCACACGTGGAGAGCCACGCGCGGGGGCACACGTGGAGAGCCACGCGCGGGGAAATACGGGAAAGCCCGCTCGGCGGCCCCAGGCCCGGGAGGACCCGCGCGGTGGGCTCTCGCGGAGGCCCACGTGAAGGGCCACGCGCAGGGGATACGGGGAAGCCCGCTCGGCGGCCCCCGGTGCGGAGGATCCGCGCGGGGGCACACGGGGAGAGCCACGCGCGGGGAAATACGAGGAAGCCCGCTCGGCGGCCCCAAGCGCGGAGGATCCGCGCGGACGGCTCACGCTTGGTGGGCACACGCGGATAGCCTCGCGCGGACGCCCCAGGCGCCAGAGAGCTCGCCCGAAGGGCGCACGTGAAGGGCCACGCGTGGAGAGCCCGCCCGGAGAGCGCCAGGCACGGAGGGCTTCCCCGGAGGGCTCCCGTGGAAAGGTCTGCGGAGAACGCTTGTGCGGAGTGGCCGCTTCGGGGGCCGCCCGGCGGAAGGCCTGGTCAGACCAGTAGGGGGGTCTGAAGGGCGGTGGAGTCGTCGAGCAGGTCCTCGGCTCGGTCGTAGGAGTCGGCGATGGTGCGCAGCAGGACGGCGCCGAGGGTGGCGGCGGCGGTGGCCTGGGTGTCGGGGGGATGGTCGCCGCCGGTGAGGGTGATCGCCTCGGTGGAGAGGGACGCCTCGGCCAGGGTGACGGCCAGGTCGTCGCGGGTGCGGATCATCCAGTCGGTGAGGGCGTCGGCCAGGTCGGCGGTCGCCTCCATGCGGCTGGCCAGACTGTCGGGGCCGCCGTTGAGGTGCTCGGCCGCGCGGCGGCGGGCCGCCTCGTACGCTTCCGCGGCCTCGCCCGACCAGCTCCCGGCCAGGGGTAGCGCGTCGGCCAGGTCGGCGTAGGCCCGGGCGTCGGCGCGCAGCTCGGGGACGGCGTCCAGGATGGACGCCGGGTGCAGGGCGGCGACAGCCCGCGCCGCGTCGCCGGGCAGGAGCCGGACGCGGCGCAGCTCGGCCCAGACGCCGTGGCCCTCCGGCGCGCCGATGGTGGCGAGCACCTCGTCGACCCGGCTGAGCAGCGGGGCCGCCGCGTCGAGCAGTCGGTCGAGCCGGTCCATCACTGCTGGCCTCGCAGGATGCGGCGCCGGACGGTCTCGTCGGTGTCGGCGTAGTGCCGGGCGCCGGAACGCACGGCACCCGCCATCGCGGAGAGGCGGTCGGCGGTGTCGGCGGCCTCGCGCGCCCGCGCGGCCAGCACGGCCGTCCAGCCGGCGTAGAGGGCACGCCCGATCCGCCCTGGGCGGCCGGCGTCGTCGGCGCCGAAGGCGGCCGCTGCCGGGGCCAGGTGGGGCATCCGGCGGTCGATGGTCGTCAGAGCGGCCGCCGCATGGTCGATCTGATCGGCGAGTCGATCCATGTCAGTGCCCCTCCAGCGTGCGGAACTGTCCGAAAACCTCGGCATGCAGCTTCTCCCGGGCCCAGCGGGCGGCCTCGGCCGCACTGGTCACGACGGCGCGCATCTCACGGGCGAACTCGGCCGGCTCGCGATGACGCAGCGCGCCGTGCATTCGAACGTCCACGATGTCGCCCGCGGCGGTCACGACCACCTCGATCGACTGGTCCGGCGAATGCACCGAGACGGTGTGAGCGGACACGGCCTTGTCGAAGTCGGCACGCAGCTCTTCGAAGCGCCGATATCGGTCGATCGCCTCGTCGATCCACGCCTCGTCGATCTCGCGGGCCATCCATGGCTCCTCACCGCGCGTCATGTCGCCGTCGCGTTCCGGGTTGAGACCGTACCCGCTCGGGCGACCGTCCCGCTACGTCGCCGCGTCCTTTGTGGATAACTTCGAGCAGCACAACGCAGCGTGACACGGCATGAACCGGAGGCGACGTCGCGTAATCGACTCGATCCGGTGGCGCTTTTCGTCGTACCGGCGAAATACCATCGTCGGGTGAGTCCGCATGATGTCTTCTCCGAGCTGGTGGGCCAGGACGAGCCGGTCGTGACGCTGCGCCGGGCCGCCGCCGCGGCCGCCCGGATCGTGGCGGGCGAGCCGGATTCCGGTGGCATGACGCACGCCTGGATCTTCACCGGCCCGCCCGGCGCGCGGCGCACGGTCGCGGCACGGGTGTTCGCGGCCGCGCTCCAGTGCGAGCGGGACGGCACCGGCTGCGGTGAGTGCCACGGTTGCCACACGGCGCTCGGCGGCACCCACGCGGACGTGCAGGTCGTGACGACCGAGGGTCTGACCATCAAGACCGAGGAGACCAGGGCCGTGGTGCTGCGGGCGGCGAGCGCGCCGACCGGCGGCCGCTGGCAGGTGGTGATCATCGAGGCGGCCGACCGGCTCCACGAGCGGGCCAGCAACGCGCTGCTCAAGGCGATCGAGGAGCCGTCTCCACGGACCGTCTTCCTGCTGTGTACGCCGTCGGTGCACCCGGACGACATCCTGGTGACGATCCGGTCCCGGTGCCGCCTGGTGTCGCTGCGCCAGCCACCGGCGGCCGCGGTGGCCGAGGTCCTCGTGCGGCGCCACGACATCGCACCGGATCAGGCGGCATGGGCCGCGGCGGCGTCACAGGGCGACGTGGAGCGGGCCCGGCAGCTGGCCGCCGATCCGGAGGCCCGGGGGCGGCGTGACGACGTGCTCTCCGTTCCGCGCAAGCTGACCAGCATCGGCGCCTGTTTCGACGCGGCGGCGCGGCTGGAGGCGGCCTCGAAGCAGGAGGCGGCGATCGCGGTGGCGGAGCTCGACGTGGCCGAGCGAGCGGCACTGGAGCGGGCGCTCGGCGCGGGTGGCACCGGCCGGGGGGCGACGACGGCGATGCGCGGCGCCGCCGGCCAGTTGAAGGAGCTGGAGCGCAACCAGAAGCTGCGGGCCACCCGGGCCCAGCGGGACGCCCTGGACCGGGCGCTCCAGGATCTGATCGGCTTCTACCGGGACGTGCTGGTCACCTCGATGCGCGCGCCCGTCCCGGTGGTGCACGGTGACCTGGCGGCGGTGTCGGCGGCGGCGGCCGGGAAGTGGACGCCGGAGAGCACACTGCGCCGCCTGGAGGCGGTGTTGACCTGCCGCGACGCGATCGACCGCAACGTGAAGCCACAGGTCGCGCTGGAGGCCATGATGGTCAGCCTCTGGCAGGGCTGAGGGTCCACCCGACGGCAGGACTGGGCGCCCGCTCGAAAGCAGGGCTGAGGGGCTCGGAAGCAGGCTGAAGGGCTCGGAAGCAGGCTGAAGGGCTCGGAAGCAGGCTGAAGGGCTCGGAAGCAGGCTGAAGGGCCCGAAAGCAGGGCTGAGCATCCAACCGCGAACAGGGCTGAGCGTTCATCGAGAAGATGGGGCCGAGCGCCCACCGGAAAGGCAGGGCTCAGTCGCCCGCCGAAGAACAAGGCCTAACGCCCGCCGAAAGAGCGCCTGCCGGAAGAAGCGGGGCTGACAGAGTTTCGGAACGGCCGTGTGGCCCGCGCCGGCAAGACCCCGGCACGGGCCACACGGTTCCCGGGGCCCGGATTCAGTGCAATGCGCTGGCTCCCCAAGCCGGACTCCCGAAACTTCCGAATCCTTGCCGAAACGTTAGGCCGATTTGCCGCCGCCGTCAACCTTGACGCATAGATATTGATCGCTTTACGTTACGAGCGTCCGACCGCCCGGTTTCCGAAAGTTTCGGAGTGCTCATGTCGACTCGACGCGAGGTACTGGCCCTGGCATCCGGCGCCGCGCTCACCGCCGCCGCCCTTCCCGGCCCGGCCACCGCGGCCGGCCGCGCCGACGGGTGGGTCGCCACCTGGGCGGCCGCGCCGACCACGGTGCCACCCGGCGACCCGCTGATCCTCAATGGCCAGACCGTCCGGCAGGTGGTGCACACCAGCGTGGGCGGCGAGCGGCTGCGGATCCGGCTGACCAACGAGTTCGGCGCCACCCCGCTGCGGATCGGCGAGGTGCGGGTCGCGATCCGGTCCGGCGACGGCGCGAGCACCGACGCGGTGCCCGGCACCGACCGGCGGGTGACCTTCGGCGGGCGGGAGGCGGTCACCGTGCCGGCTGGCGCCCCACTGGTCAGCGATCCGGTGCGCCTGGGCCTGCCGCCCGGCGCCGATCTGGTGATCAGCGTCTTCCTGCCGGAGCGCACGCCGGTGACCACGCTGGCCGCCTTCGCCTTCCAAGACAACGTGATCGCCACCGGCAACGTGACCGGCGCGGCACGAATCACCCCGACCAGCACGATCGGGCAGTACCTGTTCCTGTCCGGGGTCAGCGTGCAGGCCGGCGACGGCACCGGGATCGGCGTGCAGGGCGGCGGCGACGGCACCGGGGTCGCCGTGCGGGGCGGCGGCGGTGACGGGGCGGTGGTCACGCTCGGGGACTCGATCACCAACGGGGCGAACACCGTGACCAACGCCAACCACCGCTGGCCGGACCTGCTGGCCGCGCGGTTCCGGTCGGCCCGGATCCGGCTCGGGGTGGCGAACGTGGGCATCTCCGGCAACCGGCTGCTGCACGACCCGAACCCGCCGGCGGGCAGCGGGGCCGAGGCGTTCGCGGCGTTCTTCGGGCACAGCGGGCTGCGCCGGTTCGACCGGGACGTGGTGGCGCAGCCGGGCGTCACGCATCTCGTGGTGCTGCTCGGGGTGAACGATCTCGGTCATCCGGGCACGGTGGCGCCGCCCGGGGAGGTGGTCACGGCGGACGACCTGATCGCGGGGCACCGCCAGTTGATCGCACGGGCGCGGCTGGCCGGGCTGCGGGTGTACGGCGCGACGATCCTGCCGTTCAAGGACGACACGCTCGGCTTCTACACGGTGGAGAACGAACGTAAGCGGGCCGCGCTGAACGCCTGGATCCGGACCTCCGGCGAGTACGACGCGGTGATCGACTTCGACGCGGCGGTCCGCGACCCGGCCGATCCGCTGCGGCTCGCCGCCCGGTACGACAGCGGCGACCACCTGCACCCGAACGACGCCGGCATGGCGGCGATGGCGGCCGCCGTGCCTATCCGCCTGTTCCGGCCGGGACCGGGCTGAGCAGCGACGACAGCCGGGCCTCGACCGCCGCGGCGATCTCGTCGACCGGCCGGGCGGCGTCCAGCACCAGGTAGCGCTTGGGGTCGGCGGCCGCCAGGTCGAGGAACGCGTACCGGACCCGCTCGTGGAAGGCCCGGGACTCGCTCTCCAGCCGGTCGGCGGCCTCGCCCCGGGACTCGACCCGGGTCAGGCCGACGCCGGGGTCGACGTCCAGCAGGACCACCAGGTCGGGCTTGAGGCCGCCGGTGGCCCACGCCGACAGCCAGGAGATCTCCTGGACCGGCAGGGTCCGGCCGGCGCCCTGGTAGGCCAGGGACGAGTCCACGTACCGGTCGCTGATCACGACGGCCCCGCGGCTGAGCGCCGGCCGGACCACCGTGGCGACGTGGTGCGCCCGGTCGGCGGCGTAGAGGAGGGCCTCGGCCCGGGCGGACGGCGTCTCGGCCCGGTCCAGGACTAGCCCGCGGATCCGGGCGCCGATGTCGGTGGCGCCCGGCTCACGGGTGACCACCACGTCGCGCCCGTCCGCCTTGAGCGCCTCGGCGAGCCGGGTGACCTGGGTGGACTTGCCGGCGCCCTCGCCGCCTTCGAAGACCACGAAGACGCCGGCGCGGGGGAACGACTCGGGCGGTGACAGCGGCCGCCCGCGCAGTGACCCGATCAGGTCGGGCAGCACCGGGACGCCGGGCTTGTCGTCCATCTGCCGGAACGCGCCGATGCCGACCCAGATGCCGATCGCGCCGGCCACCACGAGCAGGACCCGGGTGGCCGAGATGTCGATGTGGAAGAGGCCGAGGTCGACGCGGCGGGAGCTACCGAGGCCGACCAGGATGCCGGAGAGCGTGATGGCCAGCAGCAGGACGGTGCGGACGCCGATCTGCACCACGGCGAAGGTGCGACCGCGGAGTTCGTCGGCGATCTCCCCGTACAGAAGGGTGGTGCCGGACAGGAACGCCATGCCGGCGCCGGCGCCGACCATGATGGCGCCGAAGAGCGCCATGGAGAGGTGGATGGAGATGCCGAGGAACATCACCGAGCCGCTGGCCAGCACGATGCTCATGCCGAACCAGCGTTTGCGGGACAGTTCCTTGACGATCATCGGGCCCAGGCCGATGCCGATCGCGAGGCCCATGAAGATGGTGCCGAAGAGCAGGTAGAAGGCGGCCTGGCCGGCGCCGAGCGACTTGGCGAACTTCTCCGCCGCGCCGATCACCACGCCGCCGGCCCCGAACGCGCCGAAGATGCCGAGGACCAGGCCGCGCACCAGCGGGGTGTGGCCGATGAACTTCCACCCGTCCAGGAACTGGCGGGTCATGCTCTGCTCGGCGGCCTTCTCCCGGGCGGCGCTCTTGCCGCCGATCTCCTTGATGCCGAAGAAGACGACGAGCGCGGTGGCGAGCCGGGCGAACGCGTTGATGTAGAGCGCCAGCTGGATGGGCTGGGCCCAGTCGGGCAGGGAGGCGCCGGACTGCTGGAGGCCGGCGGTGAGCGCGGCGAGCGACAGCGCGGCCAGGATCGGCGTGATCCCGTACGTCGTGATCAGGGTCAGCTGGTTGGAGACCTCGATCTGCGATTTCGGGATGAGGTTGGGGACCGCGGCCTCCTTGGCCGGGATCCAGATCAGGGTGATCGTCTCGCCGATGAAGGTGGCGATGGTGGCCCAGGCGACGGTCTGCGCCGGGGTCCCGCCGAGCAGCGGGACGAGCGGGATGGAGAAGTAGATGACGAACCGCAGCAGGTCGACGATCACCATGGTGTAGCGGCGGTCGAACCGGTCGGCGAAGACGCCGGCGATCGGGCCGAGCAGGAGAGCGGGGATCAGGCGTACGGCGATGGTGCCGCCGAACGCGGCGCCCTGGGCTGCCGGGTTCTCGAACTGGGCGGAGGCGAACAGTGCGGTGGCGAGCAGGCCGACCCAGTCACCGAAGGAGGCGGCGGCGAGCACCAGCCAGAGCCGCCGGAAGCCGCGACGCCGCAGCACCGAGCGCAGCGCCGCTATGCCCGATAGGTCGACGGGCCCCGGGTCCTGTTGCGTTTCCGTGTTGATGGCCCCTACCTCCCGTGGTCACTGCTCGGAGCACTGTAACCGCCCGGTCCATGGGTCGCGGGGCAACCACGATCGGGTGGAGCAGAGATGAATGTCTTTCGCGTTACCCATCTCACGGGATACCGTGCTGGCGTGCTGACCGACCGCGCCGCCCTTCACCAGCGACTCGACAGGGCCACGGGCCACCTGGAGACCCCGGTCGCGGTGGTGGATCTGGCCGCCTTCGACGACAACGCCGAGCGGCTGAGCGGGCGCTCCGGCGGCAAGCCGATCCGGGTGGCCAGCAAGTCGGTGCGCTGCCGGGCGCTGCTGGAACGGGTGCTGGCCCGGCCCGGCTGGCACGGGGTGATGGCCTACACCCTGCCCGAGGCGATCTGGCTGGTGCGCACCGGCGTGACCGATGACGTCCTGGTGGCCTATCCCACCGTGGACCGCACGGCGCTGGGCGAGCTGGCCGCCGACCCGGAACTGGCCGCCGCGATCACGATCATGGTCGACCACCCGTCCCAGCTCGACCTGATCGATGCCGTCGCCGCTCCGGGTGGGCGCTCACCCGTACGCCTATGTATCGATCTTGATGCTTCCTGGCGTCCCGCCGGGTCGTTGCACATCGGGGTGCGCAGGTCGCCGGTGCATTCGGCCGCGCAAGCGGGCGATCTGGCCGCGACCATCGCCGGGCGCGAGGGATTCCGCCTGGTCGGGCTGATGTGTTACGAGGCGCACATCGCCGGCGTCGGCGACAACCCGCCCGGTCAGGCGCTGCGGGCGCGGGCCATCCGGATGATGCAGAGCCGCGCGCTCCCGGAGTTGCGGGAGCGGCGCGCCGCGGCGGTGAAGGCGGTCCGCGAGCACGCCGATCTCGAGTTCGTGAACGGCGGCGGCACCGGCAGTGTCGCCGCGACCAGCGCCGATCCCGCGGTCACCGAGGTCACCGCGGGGTCCGGCCTGTACGGCCCCACGCTTTTCGACACCTACCGGAACTGGCAGCCCACTCCGGCGGCGTTCTTCGCCCTCTCCGTGGTCCGCCGGCCGGCGCCCCGGATCGCCACCGTGCTGGGCGGCGGCTGGATCGCCTCGGGCGCGCCCGAACCGTCCCGTCTGCCGGTCCCGTGGCTGCCCGAGGGCCTGCGGTTCAAGGCCGACGAGGGCGCCGGTGAGGTGCAGACGCCGTTGCTGGGCGCGGCCGCCGAGCGGCTGGTTCCCGGCGACCGGGTGTGGTTCCGCCACGCCAAGGCCGGCGAGCTGTGTGAACACGTCAACGAGCTACAGCTGATCGACGGCGAGACAGCGACGCCGGCCCCCACCTACCGAGGAGAAGGCCGTGCCTTCCTGGGCTGAAAATGGCTCAGGCCGACACGTGGCGGTGCAGGTATTCCCTTATCAACGCCTTGGCCTCGGTCAGCACCTCTTCGTCCCCGGACGCGTCCCGGCGGAAGGCCAGCTTGATCAGCGCGTCCGCCGCCTCGACCGAGATCTGCAGGGCGAACCGCAGACGGGACCGGTCGGCCAGGTCGAACTGCTCGATCAGCAGCTCGGCCAGGCGCTCGGCGATGACCGCGTTGTTGTCCCGGTCCGAGTCCAGCAGGTGCAGGTCGACCACGTCACCGAAGTGCAGCGTCCGGAAGCCCGGCACACTGCGGTGCATGTGGATGTAGGCGTCGATGGCGCCGTCGACCGCGTCCCACCAATGGGTGAAGGTCTCGCTGGCGAACCGGTCCGACAGACTCTGCAAATACGCGTCCATGTTGCGCAGCGCGAGGGCCTGGACGATGGCCCGTTTGTCCGGGAAGAACTGGTAGACCGAGCCGATGGCGACTTCGGCGCGCTCGGCGAGCAGCGTCGTGGTCAAGCCCTCATAGCCCACCTCGTCCACCAGCTCGGCGCAGGCGTCGAGCATGCGCTGTACCCGGGCAACGCTTCTGCCCTGCACCGGAACCCGCCGCAGCGGGCCGGTGCTGACGGTTGGTGTCGACACGCGTCGCCACTCCCTCTCAGCAGTGAGATCCATCCACAACCGTCTCTACTGTCATGAATAAATCTCATCGTTAAATCGAACGTTACTCGGATCAACGAGCGAGCCGCATCGACGGGACGCCGTATGCCGGTGTCCGCTCGGACGGAGGACAAAGCCCGGAATGACTAGCGTCAACTCCCGCCGCTGGAGCAACTGGGGGCGCAACCAGGAATCGATCGCTGAGGTGCTGCTCCCCGGCGGCGTCGATGAGGTCGCCAGTCAAGTGAAGCAGGCCGCGCAAAGCGGGCGGCGGATCAAGGTGGTCGGCAGCGGCCACTCGTTCACGCCCATCGCCGTCGCCGAGGACCAGCGGATGTTCGTGCACCGGCTCGACGGGCTGGTGGCGGTCGACGGGCCACTGGTGACGGTGCAGGCCGGAATGCCGCTGTCCGCACTCAACGAGGTGCTGGCCGGACACCGGCTGGCCATGCCGAACCTGGGCGACATCGACGCGCAGACGGTCGCCGGGGCCATCTCCACGGGCACGCACGGCACCGGGATCGCCTACTCCACCCTGGCGTCCTGCGTCGAAGCCGTGACCATGGTGACCGGCGACGGGACGGTGCGGCAGTTCGCGGACGGCGATCCCGAGTTCCCGGCGGCGCGGCTCGGGCTCGGCGCGCTCGGTGTGCTGGTCGACGTGACGCTGCGGTGCGTTCCGGCGTTCACGCTGCTCGCCGACGAGCGGCCGATGGCACTCGCCGACATCATGGCCGGGCTGGACGAGTGGATCGCGAGCGACGACCACGTCGAGTTCTTCTGGTATCCGTACACCGACCGGGCCCAGCTCAAACGCAACCGCCGGGTGGAGGCCGACGACCGGCCGCTGTCACGGTTCCGCGGCTGGCTCGACGACGACTTCCTGTCCAACACCGTCTGGCAGGGCGCCTGCGCCGTCGGCCGGCGCTTCCCGGCCACGGTGCCGGCGATCAGCGCGGTCTCCGCCCGCGCGCTCAGCCCGCGGACCTACACCGGCCGGTCCGACCGCGTCTTCTGCTCACCCCGGCGGGTCAGATTCACCGAGATGGAGTACGAGGTCCCGCGCGCCGCCCTGCCCGAGGTGATCTCCGCGCTCCCGAAACTGCTGGACGCGCTGCCGTTCCGGGTGCAGTTCCCGGTCGAGGTGCGGTTCACCGGGCCGGACGACGTGTGGCTGTCGCACGGGTACGGCCGGGAGTCCGCCTACATCGCCGTGCACCAGTTCATCGGCAGCCCGTACGAGCCGTACTTCCGGGCCTTCGAGGACCTGTGCACGCCGCTGGGCGGCCGGCCGCACTGGGGCAAGCTGCACTACCGGGACGCGGCGTCGCTGCGGACCGCGTACCCCCGCTTCGACGACTTCCTGGCCGTGCGCGACCGGCTGGACCCCCACCGGGTCTTCTCCAACGACTACCTGGTGAGGGTCCTCGGCGGCTAGCTCACTCGGCGGAGGTGGCCGCCTTGCGCGGGGCGGCCTTCTTGGCGGGGGCCGCCTTCTTGGCCGCCGTGGTCTTCTTGGCGGCCGTGGCCCGCTTCGCCGGCGCCTTCTTGGCCGGCGTCTCGCCCTCGGCCGCCGCCTTCTTGGCCGGGGCCTTCTTGGCGGCCGCCTTCTTCCGCGGCGCCGCCGGGCCCTTGGCGCGCTTCTCGGCGAGCATCTCGGACGCCTGCTCCGGGGTCAGCTCCTCCGGGGTCTGCCCGCGGCGCAGGGTGGCGTTGGTCTCGCCGTCGGTCACGTACGGCCCGAACCGGCCGTCCTTGACCACCATCGGCTTCTCGGTCACCGGGTCCGGGCCCAGCTCACGCAGCGGCGGCTTGGGCGCACCCCGCTGCCCACGGACCTTCGGCGCGGCCAGCAGGGCGAGCGCCTCGTCCAGCGTGACGGTGAAGAGCCGGTCCTCGCTCTCCAGCGAGCGGGAGTCCTTCAGCCGCGAGATGTACGGCCCGTACCGGCCGTTGCGCGCGACGATCTCGTTGCCCTCGGCGTCCTTGCCGACCACCCGGGGCAGGGTGAGCAGCTGGAGCGCCTGCTCCAGGGTGAGCGTCTGCGGCGAGTGCGAGGCGAACAGGGACGAGCTGCGCTCGCCGCTCTGCACATACGCCCCGTACCGGCCGGACTTGACCACCACCGGCTCGCCGGTCACCGGGTCGTCGCCCAGCGTACGGTCGCCGTTGCCGGCCAGGAACAGCTCGGCCACCTTCTCCGGGGTCAGCTCGTCGGGGGCGATGCCCTCCGGGAGCGAGGCCTTGTCCTCGGGCGCGTCCTCGCCGCCGTCCACCAGCCGGCGCTGCAGGTAGGGGCCGAACTTGCCGACCCGGACGACGACCCGCCGGTTCTCCTCGTCGACGAAGAGCGGGATCGAGTTGACCTCGCGGGCGTCGATCGCGCTGAGGTTCTCGGTGACCATCTTCTTCAGGCCGCCGGCCTTGGCGATCTCCTCGTCCGCCCCGGACTCCGAGCTGCCGAAGTAGAAGGAGGTGAGGAAGGCGAGCTGGGTTCCGTCGCCGGCCGCGATGTCGTCGAGCTGGCCCTCCATGGCGGCCGTGAAGTTGTAGTCCACCAGCCGCGGGTAGTGCCCCTCGAGCAGGCCGATCACCGCGAACGCCAGGAACGACGGGATCATCGCCTGGCCGCGCTTCTCCACGTAGCCGCGGTCCTGGATGGTCTGCATGATCGACGAGTACGTCGAGGGCCGGCCGATGCCCAGCTCCTCCAGCGCCTTGACCAGCGACGCCTCGGTGTAGCGGGCGGGCGGCGTGGTGTTGTGCCCGGTCGCGGCCAGCCGGTCGGCGGTGAGCGGCTGGTCCTTCACCAGGTTCGGCAGGCGCCGCTCCGCGTCCTCGGCCTCGGCGTTCTCGTCGTCCGAGGACTCCACATACGCCCGAAGGAAACCGGGGTCGGTGATGGTCTTGCCGGAGGCGGCGAAATCGGCCTCCTCGTTCGACGTCGAGACGGCGCGGATCCGGATGCTCACCGAGTTGCCGACGGCGTCGGTCATCTGGGAGGCGATGGTCCGGCGCCAGATCAGCTCGTAGAGCTTGAACTCGGCGCTGGTCAGCTCCTTGGCGACCTCACCGGGGGTGCGGAAGTTGTCGCCGGCCGGGCGGATCGCCTCGTGCGCCTCCTGCGCGCCCTTGGCCTTCGTCGTGTACTTGCGCGGCTGCGGCGGCACGTTGTTCGCCCCGTACAGCTCGGCGATCTGCCGGCGGGCGGCGGCCACGGCGGTCTCGGAGAGGTTCACCGAGTCCGTACGCATATAGGTGATATAGCCCTTTTCGTACAGGCTCTGTGCCGTGCGCATCGTCTCCTTCGAGGAGGACCGCAGCTTACGGGCGGCCTCCTGCTGGAGCGTCGACGTGATGAACGGCGCGTACGGCCGGCGGCGGTACGGCTTCTCCTCGACCCGGGTGACGGTGAACGGGCGGCCCTCCAGACGGGCGGCCAGCCCGCGGGCGCCGTCACCGTCCAGCTGCACCGCGGTGGAGCCGGCCTTGAGCTGCCCGGTGGTGGGCTCGAAGTCCTTGCCGGTGGCGATGCGGTCGCCGTCCAGCGCGATCAGGGTGGCCTGGAACGTGCGCGGGCCCTCGACCTGCCCCTGCACCGCCAGCTGGGCCAGGATGTCCCAGTACTCCGCGGTCCGGAAGGCCATCCGCTGCCGCTCGCGCTCGACGACGATGCGGGTGGCGACGGACTGCACACGGCCCGCCGAGAGACCGCGCATCACCTTCTTCCACAGGACCGGGCTGACCTCGTAGCCGTACAGCCGGTCCAGGATGCGGCGGGCCTCCTGAGCATCCACCAGGGAACGGTCGATGTCCCGCGGGTTCGCCACGGCGGCCTGGATGGCCGGCTTGGTGATCTCGTGGAAGACCATCCGCTTGATCGGCACCTTGGGCTGGATCGTCTCGACCAGGTGCCAGGCAATGGCCTCGCCCTCGCGGTCCTCATCGGTGGCGAGGAAGATCTCGTCGACCTCCCGGGCCAGGCGCTTGAGCTTGGCCACCTGCTGCTTGCGGCTCTCGGAGATCACATAGAGGGCCTGGAAGCCGTTGTCGACGTCGACGCCGAGCCGCGCCCAAGGCTGCCCCTTGAACGCCTCGGGCACCTCGTCGGCGTTCTTCGGCAGGTCGCGGATATGGCCGACGGAGGCCTCGACCAGATAGTCGGGGCCCAGGTAACCGGCGATCGTCTTGGCCTTCGACGGGGACTCGACGATGACCAGACGGGTCGTCCTGGTGTCACTCGGCACGGCACTCCTTATTGACCTTCAGCGCTCCCTGCTCCGTCCGGCGGAGCACAGACGTTCAACGTAACGCGCCGGACAAGACTGCATTCCCAGGGAACCCCGCAGTCGGATGGTAACGGTCCGGCCACCGCATGCGTCTGACCGCGACACCGTACACCGGGAAGACACTGTTATGTCGGACACAATCCCGGAAGATCATGCGACCACACCGCCCGGCCAGAACTCGTCCGGAGCGGATGAAGGACGCTCCCCGACCAGCTCACGGAGCCGGCGCAGACGCCTGCGACCGGTGATCACCCAGTGTCCTCCATCATCCGCCACGCGACCGGACAGACCGGCCCGGACCAGCGCCGCCGCCACCCCGTGCGGGTCCTTCGCCGGGTCCAGACCCAGGGCGAACCCACCCGGGCGCGGCTCACCGGCCGCCGCCACCCAGAGCCGCATCCGCGGCCCGGAGAGAAAGAGCTGCGCGGATGCCTCCGGCCAGGCGCGGGCAAGACCATTCAACCTCCGGGAGTACGCGGTACGCACCTCGAAGATCGGGCGGGGCGGATCCTCCGGCTCGGGTGTGTCGATCGCCTCTTCCGTGGATTCGGGGCGCTCACCTCGTACCCCATCGTCGGGAACGGGAGCCCAGGTGGCACTCAGGCCGCGCGCGGCCAGCTCGGTGACCAGGACGTGGACCCGCCAGGCGGCGTCGACCCGGACCGAGACGCGGGCCGTGCCCCCCATCCGGCCGAGTCGGCCGGGCCCGGCCAGCAGGCCGGCCAGATCGGCGGGTGACGGCTCGGTGGTCTCGGCGCTGAACATCGACAGCTGGCGCCCACCCGGCTCGCCGGGTGCGCCACGCCGCATGGGCCTCCGCTCCACCGGAATCGGTGGGGGCAGCTCCTCGCGCGGGATCAGCGGCCAGCCGGTCTCGGACATCCGGTCACTGGCATTCGGGCAGGGAGTCGAAGGCCTGTCTCAGCTCCACCGACTCCAGACTCGTGGTGTCCAGGCTGCTCCGCTCGTAGTCCGAGGTGAGCTTCTCGACGACCCGGGCGACCTCGGTGTAGAAGGTCTTGGCCGGGCTGGTGGCCAGCGCCTCGATGCCGGTGCGGGCGGTGCCGTAGGCGTCCCGGATGCCGGCGAGCGAGCCCAGGAAGCCGTCGGCGATCTCCTCGCCGTTCGTCACGTCGGGGACGCCGGCCCGCTGCACGCCGGCCCGCGCCTCCTCGCTGGCGCTCTCCGCGCCGTCGAAGAGACGGGCCAGGTTCTCCTTCGCCTGGGCCGGCGTGGTCTCGGCCGTCATCTGCTGTCGAGTCCGGCTGGTGAGGGTGTCGATCTCGCTGCGCCACGGGCCCAGAGCGGTGCACACCAGCGCCGCCCAGGCCTGCGGCCCGGGCCGGCTGGAGCACCCGGCCAGAGGTGCGGCGAGCACGAGGACGAGGGCCAGGGTGATCGGTCGGACCGCGCGCATGGAAGCAGGGTACGACTAGGGCCGGACACTCCACACACCTCGATCGAGTCAAGGACGAAAGGCACCCGGGCGAGCCGGGTGCCTTTCGTCCTGTCGGACCTGGTTCAGGAGACGTTGTCCTTGACCCGGGACGACTCCGTGGCGCGGGCCTCCTGGACGGCCTTGGCCGTGTCGGCGGCACCGACAGCGGCGGCAGCCGTGGCCGCGGAGGGCTCGTCGCCCATCGTGACCGGCTTGCGCTTGCTCCAGAACACCGCGGTCGCCACGATCACGACCGCCACGACCGCGACGCCGACCCGCAGGGCGGTGTTCGCGTCCGCCCCGTAGCTCCAGGTCACCACGGCCGGAGCGATCAGCAGCGAGACCAGGTTCATCACCTTGATCAGCGGGTTGATCGCCGGGCCGGCGGTGTCCTTGAACGGGTCGCCGACGGTGTCGCCGATGACCGTGGCGGCGTGCGCCTCGGAACCCTTGCCACCGAAGGCGCCGTCCTCCACCAGCTTCTTCGCGTTGTCCCACGCGCCGCCGGAGTTGGACAGGAAGACCGCCATCAGGGTGCCGGTGCCGATCGCGCCGGCCAGGTACGCCGCGAGCGCGCCCGGGCCGAGGCCGAAGCCCACCGCGATCGGCGCGGTGATCGCCAGCAGACCGGGAGTGAGCAGCTCACGCTGCGCGTCCCGGGTGCAGATGTCGACGACCCGGCCGTACTCCGGACGCTGTGTGCCGTCCATGATGCCCGGGAAGTCGCGGAACTGGCGGCGGACCTCCATCACGACCGCGCCGGCCGAGCGGGAGACCGCGTTGATGGCCAGACCGGAGAAGAGGAACACCACCGCCGCACCGACCAGCAGGCCGACCAGCGCCCGCGGGTTGGAGATGTTCAGCTGGGCCAGGATCTCGGCGCCGACGTTCGTCACCCCGGCCTCGGTCAGCGCGCTGGCCAGGCTGTTGGTGTACGACCCGAACAGCGCCGTGGCCGCGAGCACCGCGGTCGCGATCGCGATGCCCTTGGTGATCGCCTTCGTGGTGTTGCCGACCGCGTCCAGCTCGGTGAGGATCTGGGCGCCCCGCTCGTCGATGTCACCGGACATCTCGGCGATGCCCTGCGCGTTGTCCGAGATCGGGCCGAAGGTGTCCATCGCCACGATGACGCCGACCGTGGTGAGCAGGCCGGTGCCGGCCAGCGCCACGGCGAACAGCGACAGCGTCAGCGACGAGCCGCCCAGCAGGTAGGCGCCGAAGACGCCCGCGCCGAGCAGCAGCGCCGAGTAGACCGCCGACTCCAGGCCGACGCTGATGCCGGCCAGGACCACGGTGGCCGGGCCGGTCTGCGACGACTTGCCGATGTCCTGCACCGGGCGCCGGTCCGTCTCGGTGAAGTAGCCGGTCAGCGCCTGGATGGCGGCGGCCAGCACGATGCCGATCACGACCGCGCCGACCGCGACCAGCTGCGGGTTGCGGCCGCTGTTCAGGATGTCCTCGGCGATGCCCGCGTCACCGAACCCGGCGAAGGAGTCCGGCAGGTAGACGAAGCTCACCACGGCCACCGCGATCGCGGAGATCGCGGCCGAGATGTAGAACGCCCGGTTGATCGCGGTGAGACCGTTGCGGTCGCTGGCCCGCAGCCGGGTGATGAAGACACCGACGATCGCGATCAGCACACCGATCGTGGAGACGATCAGCGGGAAGATCAGGCCGTCCTGACCGAACGCGGCCGAACCCAGGATCAGGGCGGCCACCAGGGTCACGGCGTACGACTCGAACAGGTCGGCGGCCATGCCGGCGCAGTCGCCGACGTTGTCGCCCACGTTGTCGGCGATGGTCGCGGCGTTGCGCGGGTCGTCCTCCGGAATACCCTGCTCGACCTTGCCGACCAGGTCGGCGCCGACGTCCGCGGCCTTGGTGAAGATGCCGCCGCCGACCCGCATGAACATGGCCAGCAGCGCGGCACCGAAGCCGAAGCCCTCCAGCACGGTGGGCGCGTCGCCGCGGAAGATCAGCACGACCAGCGCGCCGCCGAACAGGCCGAGACCGACGGTGAGGAAGCCCACCACACCACCGGTACGGAAGGCGATGCCCATCGCCTTCTCCCGGCCGCCCTGCTCCCCGGCCGCCGCGGCGACCCGCAGGTTGGCCCGGGTGGCCAGCGCCATGCCGGCGCCGCCGATGAACGAGCTGAACACCGCGCCGACGATGAAGAACAGCGAGCGGCCGATCTTGACCCAGGTCTCGTTGTCCGTCTCGTGCACCGGCAGGAGGAACAGCAGGACGACCGCGATGACGACGAAGATGCCGAGGGTCTTGAACTGCCGGAACAGGTACGCCGAGGCGCCCTCCTGCACGGCGCCCGCGATCTCCTGCATCTTCGGGGTGCCGCGTTCGGTCTTCAGCACCGATTGGACGAACGCGGCGGCGAAGCCCAGGGCCACCAGGGCGAACACCAGGGCGACGATGACGAATGTGACGTTTGATCCGCTCAGGGACACTCCACCGCCATCAGCGGCGAGGTCTATCGAGGTCCCGGACATCCTTGTCCTCCTACACCGATGGCGCCCGGACGGCGGACGAAGCCTTCCGAGCGCATTCCCCGGGGAGCCCGGGGAACGACCGACCAGACCCGCGGACGCGGGCCAGCAGTAGCTGATAACTCGCGTACTGTATAGGGCTTACGTGTTGGTCGTCACATGTGGCACCAGGCGTGTTCCGGCGATGATCACCGTTGTGTTAGGCCGGTGTCGATCTCGAGTTTAACCCCGCCCGACTTTAACCGCTATTTGCTGAAATTTCGCCCATAGGCGGACATAGCGGCCAAGCGTGTCGCGTCAGCGGCGGGTGACCGGCCAGACCATGCGGACCTCGGTGCCCGGGCCGTCGTCCACCGGGCGCACCTGCAGGTCGTCGACGAAACCGGCGAGCAGCGCGAAACCCACACCGGTGGTGAGCGCGTCGTCGGTGAGATTCTCCGCGGCCAGCTCGTCCGGCGGCAGCTTGGTCAGGCCCACGCTCGCCTCGATCGGGGCGTGGTCGATCACCCGGACCGTGTAGGAGTCCGAGTCGGACATCTCCATCGTGACGAGATCGGTGAGGCCGTACTGGCGGTGCAGGGTGACCGCCCGGGTGCAGGCCTCACCGATGGCGAGCCGGACCTCGTCGAGCAGCTCCTCCGCCACGCCGGCACGCCGGGCCACGGCGACGCCGACGAGCCGGGCGGTGCGCACGTGCACCGGGGCCGGAGAGAAGGAGAGCCGAACGGTTGCCATCACGAAGTAGGACCGCTGCCGTCGCGCTCGGTGGCCGCATCGACCGTTGGGAAGATCGGGAAGACCTGGTCCAGAGCGGTGATCCGGAAAATCTTGAGAAGCGGCTCCTTGGCGCAGACCAGACCGAAGGTCCCGTGCGCGGTACGCAGCCGCTTCAGCGCACCGACCAGGACACCCAGGCCGGTCGAGTCGAGGAAGTCGACCCGCTCCAGATCGACGACCACGTCACGGGCGCCCGCGTCCACCAGCTCGATGAGCCGCTCGCGCAGTCGGGGGGCGGTGTAAACATCCACCTCACCGCCGACCTCGAGCACGGTGTGCTCGGCGACGGTCCGGGTCGTGAGTGACAGCTCCATCGGTCCTCCTCCCTGATCTCTCCCCCCGCGAAATCTAACCACCGACCGATCGGGGCTGACGCTTGGCACCCACCGTCCTACCCGTTTGAGGTTCGGGCCATACCGGTGTCACAGTGCAATGCGTGACCTCCACCGCCTTCGGTCCTGCTGAACTGCTGCACCGGCTGCGGGCCCGCACCACCGGCACAGCGGTTTCGCCGGTCACCCACATCGAGCGGGTCCCCGCTCGCGAGGGCCGTCCGGCACCGTGGCCCTCCTGGACCGACCCCGCGGTGCGCGACGCCCTCGTCGCGCAGGGGATCGCCGCCCCGTGGGAGCACCAGGTGGCCGCGGCCACCCTCGCCCGGGAGGGCACGCATGTCGTTCTGGCCACCGGCACGGCATCGGGCAAATCGCTCGCCTACCAACTGCCGGCACTCAGCACGCTCGCCACGGACCCTAAGGCGACGGTGCTCTATCTGTCACCCACCAAGGCGCTCGCCGCCGATCAGCTGCGCGGTCTGGTGCGGCTCGGGCTGGACGGGGTGCGTCCGGCCACCTACGACGGCGACACCCCACGCGAGGAACGGGAGTGGATCCGGCAGCACTCGCGCTTCCTGCTCACCAACCCCGACATGCTGCATCACAGCCTGCTGCCGGGCCACAGCCGGTGGGGGGTCTTCCTCCGACGGCTTCGGTACGTGGTGATCGACGAATGTCACACCTACCGCGGAGTGTTCGGCTCGCACGTGGCGCACGTGCTGCGACGGCTGCGCCGGGCGGCGGCCCGGTACGGCGCCTCGCCGACATTCGTGCTGGCCTCCGCCACCTCCGGGGATCCGGCCGGGTCGGCGTCGAGACTGACCGGGCTGCCGGTGACCGCGGTGACCGACGACGCCTCCCCGCGCGGCGCCGTGACGTTCGCCCTGTGGGAGCCGCCGCTGCTCCCCACCTTCGAGGACTCGGCCGAGGAGGCGCCCCCCATCCGGCGGTCCGCCCTGCGGGAGACGGCCGACCTGCTCACCGACGCGGTCGTGGCCGGCACCCGCACGCTGGCCTTCGTCCGGTCCCGTCGCGGAGCCGAGGTCGTCGCCGCACTGACCCGGCAGTCGCTGGACGAGGCGGTGCCCGGACTCGGTGACCGGGTCGCCGCCTACCGGGCCGGCTATCTGCGGGAGGACCGGCGGGCCATCGAACGGGCGCTGCTCTCCGGGGAACTGCTCGGGCTGGCCTCCACCAACGCACTGGAGCTCGGGGTCGACCTGGCCGGGCTGGACGCCGTACTGATCTGCGGTTATCCCGGCACCCGGGCGTCGCTGTGGCAGCAGGCGGGCCGGGCCGGGCGGGCCGGCGGGGAGGCGCTCGCCGTGCTGGTGGCCCGGGACGATCCGCTCGACACCTACCTGGTGCACCATCCGGAGGCGGTGTTCGGGCGGCCGGTCGAGGCGACCGTGCTCGACCCGGCGAACCCGTACGTGCTCGGTCCGCAACTGTGCTGTGCCGCGTCCGAGGCGCCCCTCACCGACGCCGACCTGGCACTCTTCGGCGACGCGGCGGCCGGGATCGTGCAGCGGCTGGTCGCCGAGGGGGTGCTACGGCGGCGGCCGTCCGGGTGGTACTGGATCCATCGCGGCCGGCCGGAGGTCGACCTGCGCGGCACCGGCGGGGCTCCGGTGGCGGTCGTCGAGTCGTCGACCGGGCGGCTGCTCGGCACGGTCGACCCCGGTTCGTCGCACGTCATGCTCCACCCGGGTGCGGTCTACCTGCATCAGGGCGTGTCCTTTGTGGTGGACGACCTGGATCTGGAGGACGCGATCGCGCTGGTCCACCAGGAGGAACCGGACTGGACCACGCACGCCCGGGACGTCACCGACCTCTCGGTGGTGAACGTCCGGTCGTACGTGGACGCCGGCCCGGTCGGCCTGTTCCTCGGCGAGGTGGACGTGACCAACCAGGTGGTGTCCTACCAGCGGCGACGGATCGGCAGCGGCCAGGTCATCGACACCCGCCCGCTCGACCTGCCGGCCCGCGAACTGCGAACGGTGGCCGTCTGGTTCACCGTCTCGCCGCAGGCGCTGGTCGCCGCCGGGGTGGAGCCGAGCGAGTTCCCGGGCGCGCTGCACGCCGCCGAGCACGCCGGGATCGGCCTGCTGCCGCTGATCGCCACCTGCGACCGGTGGGACATCGGCGGGTTGTCCACCGCCGGCCACGCCGACACCGAGGCGCCGACCGTCTTCGTCTACGACGGGCATCCCGGGGGTGCCGGGTTCGCCGAGCGGGCCTACGGAACGGCGGCGGAGTGGCTGCGGGCCACCCGGGAAGCGATCGCGTCGTGCGTGTGCGAGGCCGGATGCCCGTCCTGCGTGCAGTCGCCGAAGTGCGGGAACGGCAACAACCCGCTGAACAAGGAGGACGCCGTGAAGGTGCTCGACGTCGTCCTCGGCGCGCTTCCGGAGACCTGCTGACCGGTCATGTGGGAATAGTCACATCGGAGACGGGGCCGGCCCGGGAGGCGGCTTCCGCGCCGGCCGGAGCGAACCGGAACCGGACCTCGGCCCGCACCACGATCTCCAGCCCCGAGACGGCGCAGCCGGACATGCTCGCTCCGTTGGCCTCGACGTAGCGCCGTGCCACCGCGCAGGCCGCCGACTCACCCTCGATGGCGTGCGCTCCCCCGGCCAGCGCCCCGAAGTCGGCCGCCACCTTGGCCTGGTGCCGGGCCACCCGTGCGGCGCCGACGGTGGCCAGGCCGGCGGCCAGCACGACCAGCACCGATCCGGCGGCCGCCACCAGAATCGACGCCGAGCCCCGGTCCCGGGCTCGCTGCCAGCGCTCGACACCGGGCCCCGCGTCCCGCACCGGACAACCACCCTCTCCCACTCGCGGGCCGCGATCGGCACTCGGTCCCGCGGCCCTCACGGGGCGGCCGGCCCGTCCGGCTCGCGGGCCGCGGACGCGCTGGCCTGGACGGTCATCCCCGGCAGATCCGACCCGAGGATCCGGACCGGCGCCGACACCTCCGCCGTGACCGTCTCCCCACCCTCCGACACCCGGATGGCGGCGCCCTCCGGAGCCATCCGGACCGCCGCCGTGGACGGCTCGCCCCGGGCGGCGGACAGCGCGGCCTCCCGGGCCGCGTCCAGGCACTGCATCCGGGTCGCCACCGCTGTGACGGCCGTGATGCCGGCGCTGAGCAGCACCATGAGCGCCGGCAGCCCGGCCGCGAACTCCGCGGTGAACGAACCCCGGTCCCGGCCGGGCCACCGGCGCCGTCTCACTTCAGCGCCCGGGCGATGAGCGCGCTCAACGCCGACTGCACGGTCCCGCTCGTGATGACCTTGAGCAGGACGCCGGCGAAGGCGACCGCGGCGATCGTGCCCACGGCGTATTCGGCGGTGCTCATCCCGGCGTCCCCGGCTTCCGCCTGGAGCCGCCGGTAGTGGGCGATGAGTTTGTGCACTGGACCTCCTCGGTCGGTCGGGTACGGCGCCGGACACGCCGTACCGGGTTTCACAGCACGTCGCGGAGGATCGCGACCATCGCCGGCACCAGGCCGGCGAGTACGAAGGCCGGCAGGAAGCACAGCCCGAGTGGAAGGACGATGAGGACACTCGCCCGTTGGGCGGCGGCCTCGTTCTCGACGGCACGCTCGGCCCGCAGGTCACCGGCGAACCGTTCCAGCGCACCGGCCAGCGCACCGCCGCTCGCGCTGGACCGGACGGCCGCGGCGACCAGCCGCTCGCTCTGCGGCACCCCGGCCAGATGCGCCCACGCCTCGGCCGGGCTCGCGCCGAGCCGCAGCGACCGGGCGACCCGCTGGAGCCGGTCACCGAGCGGGCCGCCCAGGGCGTCGGCCACCGCGGCGATCGACCGGTCCACCGAGGTGCCGCCCTGCAACGCGGCCGCCAGCAGGTCCGCGCCGAGCGGCAGGTCGGCCAGGGTCTCGCCGCGTTCCCGGCGGATCTCGGCAGGCTCCCGGCCGCGCAGGAAGCGCTCGGTCCCGAGGCCGGCCGCCAGCCCGAGCGGGATGCCCCACCGCCCGCCGATGAGGCCGGCGACGGCGAGCCCGGCCAGCACCGCCAGCAGCACCCGGGTCCGCCGCCCGCCCGGTCGCCCGGTGCGGGGGCGTGGCAGCCGCCGCCGGCCCGCCGGGAGCAACAGCAGCCCGGCGGCCAGCGCCGCGCAGCCCGCCACCACGATCACGGTCATCGCGCCACCTCGGCCGGCTGCCCGCGGTCACCCTCCGACCCGGTCACCCGCCGAACAGGCGGCCCGGCAACGGCGTCCGCGCCCGCCGGGAATGCCGACCGCGCGGCGGCACCCTCCGGGCCGGGCGAGCGCGGGGAACCGGCCGCCCGCGCCGCATCGCGTTTCGATCCGGCCGGTCGTGCCGCGGCGCACGCCGAGCTCTCGCCGCCCGCTCCGACCAGTGCCGCCGCGCAGCACTCCCGCAACGGCACCCGGACCGGTCCACCCGGGCGCAGCAACTCGGCCACGCCGCACACCGGCGTCATCGCAGCACCCGCTCGCCGATGCGCTGCGCCCACTTCAGCCCGCAGCACTGGAGGATCAGCGCCCCGACCGCGCACCCGGCACCGCCCGGCGTACGCAGCAGCACGTCCATTGGGTCACCGCCCAGCACGTACCCGGCGCCGATCCCGGCGAACGGCAGCACCGCCAGCAGCCCGGCCGTCACCTGAGCACCGGCCGCCTGCGCGCCCGCCTTCCGGGCGAGACGCCCGCTCTCCCGCGCGTCCGACTCGATCCGTTCGAGCAGGTCGGCGGCGGGTGCCCCGGTGTGCTCGGCGAGCCGCCACACCGCACCGGTCAGCCGCTGGATCCGCTCGTCCCCGGCCAGCCGGGCCCCGCTCGCCGAGGCAGCCGCCACCACGGCCGCCGGAATGCCCGCCCGCAGGTCCGCCACCAGGGAGGTCAGCTCGTCGAGGGCCGCCATCCGCCGGGCCGTGCCACGTTTCCGACGGTCCAGGCGGCGCCACTCGTGGACCGCCAGACCCGCGTACCCGCTCGCCACGACCGCCGCGACCGGGCCGCCGGCCGATCCGGCGGCCACCCCGGCGACGGCCGCGGCGCCGAGGGCGAGCCGCCAGACCGGCCCACCGAGCAGGGCGGCGAGCACCCGCCGCACCCGGGTGAGGTCCAGCCGGGCCCGCCGGACGGCCAGCCGGTCCCGTGCGCCACGCTCCGGCCCGGCGACCAGGAGCACCCCGGCCACCAGCAACGTCACGAGCACCCAGGTCACGACCGCAGCACCTCGGGGACCGTGATCCCCCGCTCGGCGAGCAGCCGGGCCAGCACCGTGGCGCCCGGGCCGGATCCGCGGTCGCGCTGCCAGGCCGGCACCACGGTCGCCAGCCGCTCCTCCCCCGCCGGCAGCAGCACGCTGATCGACTCCAGGACCCGGCCCGCACCGGTCCGCCGAACCTGCAACACCACCTGGAGCGCCGCCACCACCTGGGCGTGCAGCGCGGCCCGGGGCAGGCCGCCGAGCAGACCGAGCGCCTCGAGCCGGGCCGGTACGTCCCCGGGCGCGTTGGCGTGCAGCGTCCCGGCGCCCCCGTCGTGGCCGGTGTTGAGCGCGCCGAGCAGGTCGACGATCTCGGCGCCCCGGCATTCCCCGATGACGAGCCGGTCGGGCCGCATCCGCAGCGCCTGCCGGACCAGGTCGGTCAACCCGACGGCGCCGGCGCCCTCCACATTGGCGGTACGCGCTTGGAGCGCCACCACGTGCGGATGCACCGGGCGAAGCTCGGCGGCGTCCTCGACGAGCACGATGCGCTCGGTCGCCGGCACCAGCCCGAGCAGCGTGGCGAGCAGCGTGGTCTTGCCGCTGCCGGTGCCTCCGGTCACCAGGTACGCCAGCCGCCCCGCCACCACGGCCGCCAGCACCTCGGCGGCGGCCGCCGGCACGGTGCCGTGCCGGACCAGGTCGTCGAGGCTGAACGGCCGCTGCCGGAAGGTCCGCAACGACAGGTACGGCCCGTCCGTGGCGACCGGCGGCAGCACCGCGTGCAGCCGGGTGCCGTCCGGGAGGCGGGCGTCCGCGAACGGCTGCCCGTCGTCGAGCCGTCGCCCGCAGGCCGCGACCAGCCGCTGGGCCAGCCGCCGCACCTCGTCGCCGTCACCGAACCGGATCGCCGCCCGCTCCAGCCCGGCGCCCCGGTCCACCCACACGTTCAGCCGGTTGACCAGCACGTCGGTGACGGCGGGGTCGGCCAGCAGGGGCGCCAGCGGGCCGGCCCCGATCAGCTCGTCACGCACCCGCCCGGCCAACCGCAGCACGGCCGTGTCACCGAGCACCGCGGTCTCCTGCCGGACGGCGCTCACCACGGCGGCCGGTGTCGCCTCCACCCCCTCGTACGCGAACCGTTGCCGCACCCGATCCGTGACCCGGTCGCTCATTGCGCCGCCTCCGCCGCGCCCCGGTGTCGCCACGAGTTCATGGCCGAGCTGAATGACTCGCTCATGCGGCCGCCTTGGTGGCCGTGCCCATCAGTTCACCGATCAGCCGCTTGCAGAGGTCGGCGAGCGGCCCCTTCCCGTCGGCCGTCGGCGCCGTACCGCGTTCGATGCCCTGGCAGACACCGGGTTCCGGCCGCAGGGTCCCGGCCAGCGGCAGCCCGAGTGCCCGTGCGATGTCCCGCGCCTTGAGCCGGCCGGGCGCCGGGCCGCGCACCACCACCGCCACGTCTTCACAGTGGACGGACACGGTGGCCGCGATCCGGGCCGCCGACGCGGTGGCCCGCAACTCGGCCGGCACCACGAGCAGCGCACGCTCGGCCGCCTGGAGCGCGAGCACGGCCGCGTCGTCGAGTTGCCGGGGCAGGTCGGCGACGATCACGTCGCGGCCGCGGCGGGCCGCGTCGAGGGCCGCCGCCATCGCCTCGACCGGCACTCCGGGCAGCTCGTCCCGGTCGAAGGAGAGCAGCACCAGGTCGCCGCGGTGCGGTAGGGCGCCGAGCAGGGTGGGCGGGTCGACCCGGCCGTCCGCTCCGGCGAGGGCCGGCCAGCGCATTCCGTCCACCTGCTCCCAGCCGAGCACCAGGTCGAGGCCACCGCCGAGCGGGTCGGCGTCGACCAGCAGGGTGCGATGGCCGGCGCGGACCGCGGTGGTGGCCAGCCCGGTGGCGAGGATGCTCGCCCCGGCGCCGCCGCGGCCGCCGATCACCGCGAGGGTCCGCGAGGTGGCGGGCGGGTCGCTACGCCCGGCGAACTGGTCGACCACCCAGGGGTCGGCCTCCGGCAGGACCGCCACGTTGTCGGCGCCGATGAGGTCGGCCACCTGGAAGGCCGGCCGCATCGTCTCCGGGTGGCCGACCAGGATGATCCGGGACCGCCGGGGCAGCCGGGCCCGTAGGCAGGCGCCCGCCTGGTCGGCGCCGACCAGCACCATGGGCGCGCCGGTCCAGCGGGCCCGGGCGGTGGCCGGGTCGGGCGCCACCTCGACCTCGCATCCGCCGGCCGCGGCGAGGCGCAGCAGGTCGTCGAGCAGGTCCTGGTCGGCGGTCATGATGAGGGGACGACGCGGAGCGGGCATCGGGTCTCCAGCGGGGGTCGGCGGGGTTGGGCGCCCACCGTCGCCGAGCCCGTCCGGCCGCGACAACCACCACCCGCCCCGGCTGTGGACAACCACGGGACTGTGGACAACCGCTACGCACGGCGATGATCTGATATGCCGCCCGGCATGCGCGTGACCGAGTTGGGTATCTTCGAGAACCACACGGACCGATGGAGTTGGCATGGAGTACTCGATCCGGACCACGCCCGCCGATGACGGGTCGGTCACGGTCACGGTGCTGGGGGAGATCGACTTCGCCAACTGCGACATGGTCGCCAAGGGCATCCACGACGCGATCACCGACTGGTCGCCCACGGCCGTCCGGGTGGATCTGCGCGACGCCACCTTCATCGACTCGACCGGGCTCGGCGCGCTGATCGAGGGCTACCGCACCGCCGAGGCCAAGGGCGTCACCTTCGAGGTGATCAATCCGAGCGACACGTTCCGGCGGGTGCTGTCGGTGACCGGTCTCTCCGACTTCTTCGGTCTCATCGACGACCATCGCGACGAGGAGCCGAGCCGGGCCTCCGGCGCCTAACGGGAACGACCCCCGTCGGGGGAGACGGGGGCCGCCCTGGGATTCGGCTCCGGGGGGGTCGAGCCGAATCAACTCGGCGATCGCGGGGGGCGCAATCACCGAGCGCCGACATCACCGGGGGCAACGACAGCAACACACAACCCGGTAACAAACACAAGTCTGCCTCAGAATCGGGTTCCCCGTCGAGTACCGAATGTGGCCCCTGCAACGCCTCCTGCCTGTCTGACCGTTCTCACAGCGCGTCACGGACAGGTGCGTCCCGCGTACGGGGCAGTCGTTTCGAGCATGTTGCGGCTACACTTTCGGCCCGTGGGCCTCAGCGCCGCGTTTTTCGACCTCGACAAGACCGTCATCGCGAAGTCCAGTGCGCTGGCTTTCGGACGGCCGTTCTATCGTGATGGGCTGATCAGCCGCCGTGACGTGGTGAAGACCGCCTATGCGCAGCTGATGTTCCGGCTCGGCGGCGGCACCGACGAGCAATCGATGGCCCGCACCCGCGACTACATGGCGGCCCTCTGCAAGGGCTGGCGGGTCGAGCAGGTGCAGCAGATCGTCGCCGAGACGCTGAACGATCTGATCAACCCCTATGTCTACGCCGAGGCGGCCGCGCTGATCGCCGAGCACCAGGCGGCCGGCCGCGATGTCGTGCTGGTCTCCGCGTCCGGCGACGAGATGGTCCGCCCGATCGGCGCGCTGCTCGGCATCACCGACGTGATCGCCACCCGCATGGCCATCGTCGACGGGCGGTACAGCGGGGCCGTCGAGTTCTATTCGGCCGGGTCGGCCAAGGTCGTCGGCGTCAAGCGGCTGGCCGAGGAGCGGGGCTACGACCTGACCCGGTGTTACGCCTATTCGGATTCGAGCAGTGACCTTCCCCTGCTCGAGGCGGTCGGCCATCCCAGCGCGGTCAACCCCGATCGCGCTCTGCGCCGGGTGGCCGCGCTCCGGTCCTGGCCGATCATGGAGTTCCGCCACCCCGTACCCCTCGGAAAACGCCTGCGGGACCGCCCGGCCGTGCCGGTCGCCGCGGCCTTGGGCGTCGGCGTCGGCGTCGCCATCGGCTTCGCCCTCTACGGGCGCCATCGCCGCACTCGCGCCTCCGCCGTCGCCTGACAATCAAGACCCCTATTTCGTACGGGCTACCCGAACCCGCCGTACCAGACCCGCGACCTCCTGCGACTCCGGACCATGCCGCGCCCGCCGGGCGTGAGTGGGTGGTCCGGACATCGGTCTGAGCATTCGCCTTACGGGCCTCTTTTTGGGCGAAATCTGGTGATCAAGCGGTGGGCGGCGTAGAAATGACTCGCGGGCCCGGAAACATCGGGCACCGTGCACGGCCACCGGGAACCCACGCGCGATCAGCCACGGCAGGCACGTTGCGGCGGGACCTCAGCTCGAAAGAGCGCCAGGACCGTCGACAACGACTCAGGTGCACGCTTGATAACCCGGTCCGGACGCGCGAAGCCGGCGCCCCCGCGAGGGACGCCGGCTCTCCTGTTTCCGGGGTCAGTTCTCCGCCGCGGCCCGGTGCCGGTTGCGGATCTCCTGGTAGACGGCGCGGAACAGTTTCGGCCGGGAGTGGAAGTCGACGCCCCGCGCCCACAGTTCGGTGTTCACCGTGGCGCCGTCGTGCCGTTCGATCAGCACGGTGGTGTCGTTCTGGAGTTCCCAGCGCCCGAGCTTGTGGATGGACTGGTGCAGGTGCACGCCGGCGATGTCGTGCCACCGCATGCTCCGTGAGCGCAGCAGGCCACGGATGAGCACGCCGTCGCTGCTCACGTAGACGCCGTGCCGCAGGATCCGCCAGGCGCCGATCACCCAGACCGCGGCCAGGGTGCAGGCGACCGCCCGCACCCCGTGCCCGATCAGGTCGAACTGGCGGATCGAGGCCCAGGTGAGCAGCGCGAGAGCGACGGCCTCCCAGAGGATGACGAGCCAACGGCCGTTGCCCGGCGTGTACGGGCGGA
Source organism: Actinoplanes flavus (assembly GCF_017592555.1). Classification (GTDB taxonomy): domain Bacteria; phylum Actinomycetota; class Actinomycetes; order Mycobacteriales; family Micromonosporaceae; genus Actinoplanes; species Actinoplanes flavus. The sequence goes on from NZ_JAGFNS010000017.1 coordinate 82,731, forward strand.
CCCAGTGCGAACCCACGCAAGAAAGTATGCCGCCGGTCAGACCGCGGCCAGGACACCGTCTCCGATGACGGAGATCTCCTCGGCCCCGGCCGTGATCGCCGCGGCGTAGTGGCGCAGCCAGGACCGCACCCCGTCGGTGGTGCCGGTGGCGTAGGCGCCGGCCGATCCCACGTACTCCGGCTCTCGGGAAAGGTGACCCACCTCGGCCGTGACCAGGCCGCGGGGGTCGAAGCCCCGGCCGATCAGGGTGAGGCGGGCGGCGGCCCGGGCCACGACGCCGGCCGGCCCGGCGAACGGGCGCAGGGTGACCAGCTCGGCGTGCACCACGGCGGCGAGCAGCATGGGTGGGGTGGTCTCGTTTCCGGCGACCAGCCCGGCGAGGGCGTCGATCCGCTCGGCGCCGGAGGTGAGCCGGCCGAGGTCGTGGTCGTGGACGACGCCCCGGGCGGCGAGCACGTGCAGCTTGGCCAGCACCTGGCGGGGCGCGCGGGGCCACAGGTCGACCATGCCGGGGAGCGCCTCGGCGACCCGGAGCGCGCCCTGCACGACCGGATCGGTGACGGTGCCACCACGGACCTCTTCGAGGTCGAACCGGCTGCCGTCGAGCGCCGCGCTGGCGACCGCGGCGCGCAGGCTGGCCTCCGCGGCGACCTGGCCGCCGTGTTTGCGCAGGGCTCGATGGCGGTGGGCGGCGTCGACGGCGTCCCGCGCGCTCGCGAAGGCGGGCGCCACGTCGGCGAGGTCGAGCAGGGGTGCTAATGGATCCACCAGAACACGGTAACCGGTAAAACGATCGCCACACGGGGTGCACAAACGAGCTTGGAACTGGCAAGATTCGCGCAGTACCGAGCATCAATACGCCAGTCAGCGCGCGCACGACACCATCGGGCGCGGGCTGGGGCGCAAAACTTCGCGGGATCCCCCGGCACAACTAGTGTGCAACGAGAGAGACCCCGGTCACGGCAGAGGAGCCGCCCTCATGAGCGAGACATTGGAGAACCTGTACTCGGAGACGCGGCAGTTCCCGCCGCCCGCCGACCTCGCGGCGAACGCGAACGTCAAGGCCGACGCGTACGAGATGGCCGCCGCCGACCGGCTGGCCTTCTGGGCCGAGCAGGCCGGACGGCTCGCCTGGACGAAGCCGTGGGACCAGATCCTGGACTGGTCGAACCCGCCGTTCGCCAAGTGGTTCGTCGGCGGCGAGCTGAACATCGCCTACAACTGCGTGGACCGGCACGTCGAGGCCGGCAACGGCGACAAGGTCGCGATCCACTGGGAGGGCGAGCCCGGCGACACCCGCACGGTCACCTACGCCGACCTCCAGAAGCTGGTCAGCCAGGCGGCCAACACGCTCACCGGCCTCGGTGTGACCGCCGGCGACCGGGTGATGATCTACCTGCCGATGATCCCGGAGGCCGCGGTCGCGATGCTGGCCTGCGCCCGGATCGGCGCCACCCACAGCGTGGTGTTCGGCGGCTTCTCGGTGGACGCGCTGGCCACCCGGATCGAGGACGCCGACGCCAAGGTCGTGATCACCGCCGACGGTGGTTACCGCCGTGGCAAGCCGTCCGCGCTCAAGCCGACCGTGGACGAGGCGGTGGCCCGGACCGACCGCATCGAGCACGTGCTGGTGGTCCGCCGGACCGGCGAGGAGGTCGCCTGGACGGACAAGGACAAGTGGTGGCACGAGACGGTCGAGCAGGCCAGCCCGGAGCACGAGGCGCAGCCGTTCGACTCGGAGCACCCGCTCTTCATCCTCTACACCTCGGGCACCACCGGTAAGCCGAAGGGCATCCTGCACACCACCGGCGGTTACCTGACCCAGACGTCGTACACGCATCACGCGGTCTTCGACCTGAAGCCGGAGACCGACGTCTACTGGTGCACCGCCGACATCGGCTGGGTGACCGGGCACTCGTACATCGTCTACGGCCCGCTCTCCAACGGCGCGACCCAGGTGATGTACGAGGGCACGCCGGACACCCCGGACCGCGGCCGGTTCTGGCAGATCGTCGACAAGTACAAGGTGTCGATCCTCTACACCGCCCCCACGCTGATCCGCACCATGATGAAGTGGGGCGACGACATCCCCGCCAAGTACGACCTGTCGTCCCTGCGGGTCCTCGGCAGCGTCGGCGAGCCGATCAACCCGGAGGCGTGGATCTGGTACCGGCAGCACGTGGGCCGGGAGCGCACCCCGATCGTGGACACCTGGTGGCAGACCGAGACCGGCGCCATCATGATCTCCCCGCTGCCCGGGGTGACCGCCGCGAAGCCGGGTTCGGCGATGACCGCGCTGCCGGGCATCAGCGCCGACGTGGTCGACGACGAGGCACGGTCGGTGCCGGACGGTGGCGGCGGCTTCCTGGTGCTGCGTGAGCCGTGGCCGTCGATGCTGCGCACGATCTGGGGCGACGACCAGCGGTTCCTGGACACGTACTGGTCCCGTTTCGGCGCCGGCTCGGGTTCGGGCTCCTCGGACGAGTGGATCTACTTCGCCGGTGACGGCGCGAAGAAGGACGAGGACGGCGCGCTCTGGCTGCTCGGCCGGGTCGACGACGTCATGCTGGTCTCCGGGCACAACATCTCCACCACCGAGGTGGAGTCGGCGCTGGTGTCGCACCCGGCGGTGGCCGAGGCCGCGGTGGTCGGCGCGACCGACGCGACGACCGGCCAGGCGATCGTGGCGTTCACCATCCCGCGCGGCAACGTCGACACCACCGGCGACGCCGGCGAAGCCCTGATCAAGGATCTGCGGGACCACGTGGCCAAGACGCTCGGCCCGATCGCCAAGCCTCGTCAGATCATGCTGGTCGCGGAGCTTCCGAAGACCCGCTCCGGCAAGATCATGCGGCGGCTGCTGCGTGACGTCGCGGAGAACCGCTCGCTCGGTGACGTGACCACGCTCCAGGACTCGACCGTCATGGACCTCATCTCGTCGGGTCTCCAGACGGCCAAGCCGGAGGACTGACGACAGTCCATAAAGGCTGGTAGCGCGCATGCGCTGCCAGCCTTTCTGTCTTTTATGCCGGTATTGACAGTATGGCAGGGCCATACTGGATAACCGTTGGTCATCAATATGCCTACGGTTCCCCGAACATCGGCTCGTTTGCATACGTTCACCTGAGTCCCGAACCCCGGGACCGTTTCACGCCGGACCCCGCACCCGGAGCCCGGCACCGAAAACGGAGGTAAACGTAGTGCGCAAGGTGGTCGCAGGGCTGCTTGGCGCCGCGGTCGTGACCAGTGTCGGGGCGATGGCACCGACGATGGTCGCAGCGGCACCCCCCTCGGATCCAGTTCCGTCATCAGCGGCCGGCGAGGCGGCCCATGTCGATGACCATGACCTGCCCAACCCCCTTGAGGAGAAGCGCCGCGCGTTGCGTGAGCAGGCCGTCTCCGAGGTGATCAGCGGTGAGGCCAAGGTCGAGACCCGGAACGGTAGCAAGGTCGTCAATCTCGGCCGGACCTACGGCAACGGGGGCTTCGGTCACCCCGGCAAGAACCAGTACGTGGAGCTGGGCCGGGAGCAGACCGACAAGATTTTCGTGATCCTGACCGAGTTCGGTAACACGCGGCATCCGTCGTTCCCGGACCAGGACACCACGACGCAGTTCGCCGGCCCGTCGACCTTCGAGGGCCCGCTGCACAACGCCATCCCGGCGCCGGACCGGACGGTGGACAACTCGACGGTCTGGCAGGCGAACTACTCGCCGGACTACTTCCGGAAGCTGTACTTCGGCACCGGCAAGGACGTCGAGTCGGTCAAGACCTACTTCGAGACCCAGTCGTCCGGTCGCTACAGCGTCGACGGCCAGGTCTCCGACTGGGTCAAGGTGCCCTACAACGAGGCCCGGTACGGCCGGTCGAACGACAACCCGGCCGACGCCAACGGTGACGACCCGGCGGTCTGCGCCAGCAGCAACTGCACCAACGTGTGGGCGCTGGTCCAGGACGGCGTGAACCAGTGGTACGCGGACCAGAAGGCGGCCGGCAAGACCGAGGCCCAGATCAACGCCGCGCTCAAGGAATACGACGTCTACGACCGGTACGACTTCGACGGCGACGGCAACTTCAACGAGTCCGACGGCTACCTGGACCACTTCCAGATCGTCCACTCCGGTGGCGACCAGGCCGACGGCGACCCGTACCAGGGTGAGGACGCGGTCTGGAGCCACCGCTGGTACGCCTACTCCAGCAGCGCCGGCGTGACCGGCCCGGACTTCAACAAGCTGGGCGGCGCACAGGTCGGCACGAGTGGCCTGTGGGTCGGTGACTACACCATCCAGCCGGAGAACGGTGGCCTGAGCGTCTTCGTCCACGAGTACGCGCACGACCTCGGCCTGCCGGACGACTACGACACCAGCGGTGGCGGCGACAACAACAGCGAGCACTGGACGCTGATGGCGCAGAGCCGTCTCAGCGCCAAGAACGACGAGGGCATCGGCACCCGCCCCGGCGACCTCGGCGCGTGGAACAAGCTCCAGCTGAACTGGCTCAACTACGAGACCGTCAAGGCAGGCGCCAAGAAGGTCGTCAACCTGGGCCCGGAGGAGTACAACACCAAGAAGAAGCAGGCCGTCGTGGTGAACCTGCCGGACAAGCCCGTCACCACCGACCTCGGGGCTCCGTACGCCGGGTCCAAGCAGTTCTTCTCCGGCAACGCCGACGACCTGAACGTCTCGCTGTCCACGCCGATCGACCTGACCGGCAAGACGACCGCCAGCTTCAACGCCAAGGGCCGCTACGCGATCGAGCTGGACTACGACTACCTCTACGCCGAGGCCTCCACCGACGGTGGCGCGAACTGGACGAAGCTCGACGGTACGGCCGCGGGCGCGCCCTTCGTCAAGGACGGCGCCGGTGCTCCGGCGATCAGCGGCACGTCCGCGGGCGCCTGGGTCGACATCACCGTCCCGCTGAACGCGTACGCCGGTAAGAAGTTCGACTTCCGGCTGCGCTACGTGACCGACGGTGGCGTCTCGGAGGGTGGCTTCTTCGGCGACGAGCTGACCGTCACCGCCGACGGCGCCGTGCTCGGCACCGAGGGCGCCGAGGGCACCCCGACCTGGACGCTCGGCGGGTTCACGATCGTGGGCGCCACCGTCACCCAGAACTTCGCGAACTACTACATCGCCGGTTACCGCAGCTACACGTCCTACGACAAGTACCTGGCGACCGGGCCGTACAACTTCGGCTTCCTGAACACCAAGCCGGACTGGGTGGAGCACTACAACTACCAGCAGGGCCTGCTCATCTCGTACTGGGACACCTCGCAGGTGGACAACAACACCAACGAGCACCCGGGTGTGGGCCGCAACCTCTACGTCGACGCCCACCCGAAGCCGTTCCTGAACCCGAACGGGGTTCCGTGGCGGTCGCGGGTCCAGGTGTACGACGCGCCGTTCAGCTTCTACCCGACCGACGGGATGAAGCTGCACCTCAACGGTGTCGAGTCGGTGGTCAAGCCGCTGCCCGGCAACCCGATCTTCAACGACAAGGACAAGTACTTCTACGAGGAGCTGCCGAACCACGGCGTCAAGCTCCCCGCGGTCGGCGTCAAGATCGCGGTGCTGAGCCAGGTCGGCACGTCCATGACGGTCGCCATCCTCTGATCCACACGGCAACACGCGGCGCCCGGGTCGAGACGGCCCGGGCGCCGTTCCACGTTCGGGAACCGATCCTCCCGGCGATTCGTCCTACCTTCGACGCCTCACCCGGGAAGGATTCAGTCATGCGCGCTCGTCCTCCGTACCGGATCGCTCTGGCTTTGACGGCCGTGGCGATCGTCGCCGGTTGCGCCTCCTCCCCGTCCTCCGGCACTCTGCCGGCGTCCTCCGCGCCCTCGACGGCGCCGTCGCCGGACACGCCTTCGCCGGAACCGTCGGCGGAAGCGTCGTCGGCGGAGGCGCCGTCGGCGGCGACGCCGCTGCCGACGATCACGTTGACGAAGAAGCCGCCGAAGGAGCCCACCGACCCGCAGCCGAGCACCGGCTGGGTGACCGGAATGGTCACCCGTGGGGGTAAAGGTCCGTGCTACGGCATGATCACCGACGACGGCCAGCGGTACGCGCTCTACTCCACCGAGGGCGTCGAACTCGCCAAAGGCGACCGGATCAAGGCCCATCTGGAGACCACCATGCTGCGCATCTACTGCGGGCCGGGCACCCTGATGGCGATGACCGAGGTGGAACAGATCAAATGATCACGGTGTGGCTTGATTTCGGCACTGCCCGGCATCATGCGTGACAGCTGCGCTTAGGCTGACGGGATGGGCGGTCGGGTGGACGAGTCGTGCGTGCTGACGGAAGGGCCGTGGAAGCACCGGTTCGTCGGCGCGAACGGCAGCCGGTTCCATGTCGCTGAGGTCGGCGCCGGCCCGCTCGTGCTGTTCCTGCACGGCTTCCCCGAGTTCTGGTGGGCCTGGCACGACATCATGGTCCGCGTCGCGGACGCCGGCTTCCGGGCCGCCGCCATCGATCTGCGTGGTTACGGTGCGAGCGACAAACCACCCCGGGGGTACGACGGTTACACCATGGCCGCCGACGTCACCGGCCTGATCCGGGCTCTCGGCGAACGGTCGGCCACCGTGGTCGGCGCGGGCGCCGGCGGCATGATCGGCTGGGCGGCCGCCTCGTTCCACCCGAAACTCGTCAACCGGCTCGTGGTGCTCGGCGCGGCGCATCCGCTGCGGTTGCGGGCCGCCCTCTTCGCCGACCCGCGGGGCCAGCTCTCCGCGTCGGCGACCGTCCTGCGCTTCCAGGTGCCGCGCTTCGAGCACGTGCTCACCCGCGACGACGCCGCCCTGGTCGGCGAGCTGATGACCCAGTGGTCCAGCCCGCGGTTCGCGGCCTCACCGGAGTTCGCGGAGTATTCGGCCCGCTGCCGGGAGGCCATGCAGATCCCGCAGGCGTCGTTCTGCGCGCTGGAGGCGTACCGGTGGGTGGCGCGCAGCGCTCTGCGACTCCAGGGCTACCGGTTCGTGAAGCTCATGCAGCGGCCGTCCAGTGTGCCGACCCTGCAACTGCACGGCGAGCTGGACACCGCGGTGCTGCCCCGCACCGCACAGGGTTCGGGACGCTACGTGACCGCCCCGTACGAGTGGCGGCTGATTCCGGAAGCCGGGCACTTCCTCCATCAGGAGGCGCCGGACATGGTCACCGGCGAGATCCTGCGCTGGCTCAAGACCCCATCCTGAGCAGCCCCTTAGGCTCGCCTTAAGTGATCTTTAGAGGACCGGTCAAAGCCGCTTCACCTCGCTTAGTGTCACGGGCGTGGCAGTGGTGGCATCGCTCCCAGACACGCCACTCAGCGTAGCCGCCGGAAGGGTCCATGAATTCGAGGCACCTGCCTCCGCTGACCAACACCCGTCCCCACCGATCTGCCGGCGACCCCCGAACGACCCCGTCGGCTCAGATCTCCGGGTGCCGCTGCACCCCACCCGTCCGGACCGATGCCCGGTGACCATTCCCCTTTCTCTCCTCGCCGGTCACCGGGCGCCGGAACGGACAAGGGCTCCCCGCCTCATGGGCGGGGAGCCCTTCCTGACTTCCGTGTCCCGGCGCGCCGGATCAGACCCGGTGCTCGTAGCGGTCGCGAACCTCGCCGGCCGGAGCCCAGCCCTGGTAGACGCCGTAGTCGAACTCCTCGAGCCCGAGCTGGCGGGCCACCGGGGCGCGGCCGCCGGTGTACTCCAGGCGCAGCCAGTTGTCGGCCTCGGCCAGGACGATGAACGGCTCACCCCGCCAAGTGCAGAGGGTACGGACGTAGGACATCTCGTCGTACTCGTCCGGCTCCAGGACCCGCACGAACCGGCCCGGCCGGATCTCCTCGAAACCGTCGAGCGGGGTGCTGCTGTAGATCCGGACCCGGTCGCCGTCGGGCGCCGCGTCGAACTCCTGCCCCTGCCACGAGACCACGTAGCCGTCGCGCATCACTGCTCACCCACCCGGCGCCACAGCGGGCCGTCCGCGTCGAAGATCGCCATCATCCGCTCGTTGCCGTCCGCGTCGATGCGCCACAGCTGCGCGCCGTGCGGCAGCCGGACACTGTCCACCTTGAACTCCGCGACGACGTCACGGCCCTCACCGGGCGCGAACCCGTTGCCACGGAACGGGGGACGCTCGATCACCCAGCCGTCCATGGCACGCAGCGCCTGCTCGTTCTGCCCGCCGTACGGGATCCGGTACAGGCTCGGCCGGTACGCCGGCCAGCGCAGCACGAACGCCTCCTTGGCGTCCGGCTGGAACGGGGACCCCTCGTAGTACAGCCCCAGCGCGCCGAACAACTCCCCCGGAGTGCCCAGGTGCTCGACCTCGGAGGACCGGTGCACGAAACCGGCCACCCGGTCGTAACCCCGGTCCAGGTAGTAGTCGACCTGCTCGGCGGAGATCGTCTTCTGCATGACGGTGGCCTGCTGCGCCTCGTCGCTGGCGGGTTCCGGAGCCGGCACCGGAGCGGCCGGCGTCTCGGCGACCGCGCTCTCGACGGGCTCGGCGCCGAGACCAGCCTCGGTGGCCCAGTTGGCCAGCGCGATGATCTGGGCGCCCGGGTACTTCGCCCCCACCGGCGTGCCCGGGTTCACGGCGAACGACCAGGCCGGGTCGGGCCAGTTCCGGATCAGCTCGTAGAAGCGGACCCCGACCGTACGGGTCGGCTCGCCGAAGTGCTCGGAGAGACGGTCCTTGCTGGTGAAGACGATGAGGTAACGCTCGCCCTCCACCTCCTCCGGCAGGAAGGCGAAGCCGGACTCGCCGGGCGCGCTGCCCGGACGGGAGTGGCTGGCGACCGGCACCAGGACATTGGCGAGCAGCAGCGTCGACAGGAAGACGTCGGTGTTGCCGGCGTCCGCGGCATCCTGCAACTCGCGCTCGACATCGTTGGCCGGGACGAACTCGTCGGCAGCCGGCCCGCGTGCCCCGGTCGAGGAACCGGCGACACCCAGGTTGGAGGCCCCGGGCGGGGTGTAACCGGTGGTCGAGACGGGCAGCGCCTGCGTCGCGAAGGCCTGCGTCGCATAGGCCGACGCCGGGCTGCCCTGCGGCGGCAGACCGTAGGCGATCGGGCTGGGCGCCGTCGCCGGGTAACCGACGGCCGCGGCCGGAACGGCGGAACCCTGGCCGGGCCGGTCGAACCCGGCCCCGGCCGGGGCCGGGTAGGCCCGGTCGGCACCCGCGGCGCCCGGGATCACCGGCGGAATCAGATTCGTCTTCGTCGTGGCCGCGGGATGGTCCTCGGGGATCGGCGCGACGGGCGCGGGCGCGATCGAGGGCGGCGGCCCGGAGGGGCCGAAACGGTCCGCGGACGACGGCGGGGCCGCGCGCTCCCAGGCCGGATCGGTCGCCGGGGCGCGGTTCGCATCCAGCGCCTGAGCGGCGGCGGCCATCGAGGCGGGACGCTCGGACGGCGGGGTGACCTGGCGGCGCGGCAGGGCGTTACCGAGCCCCGCGCTGTCCGCTCCCGGACCAGCGAGATCGTGACCACCGAGCGCCGGCCCGGACGGGCTGACCGGCTGCGGGCCCGCGGCCGGGGCGGAGCCGCCACCGGCCGAACCCGGACCGAACCCGGATCCGGCGGCCCCGGGACCGAACCCGGCCCCCGAACCGCCCGGACCGAACCCGGACGCGGGCGAACCCGGACCGAAACTGGGCGCGGGCGAACCCGGAACAGGCCCGGCACCCGGCGAACCCGGACCAAAACCGGACGCGGGCGAACCCGGAACAGGCCCGGCACTCGACGAACCCGGACCAAAACCGGACGCGGGCGAACCCGGACCGAAACCGGGCGCGGGCGAACCCGGACCGAAACCGGGCGCGAGCGAACCCGGACCGAAACCGGGCGCGGGCGAACCCGGAACAGGCCCGGCACTGGACGCACCGACCCCGAAATCGGGGGCGGCGGGTGACCCCGGAGCAGACCCCGCGTAGGCGCCGGGACCGGAACCGGGTGCCGGCAAGGCGGCAGCGGGACCACTCGCGGGAGAGGCGGGACGAATCGCGGGCGCCGACCGACCGGCGTTGCTCACATTCGTCGAGGACGGGACGAACCCGGCCATGCTCGACATGGAACCGCCGCCGGAAGACTGCCCGGGCTGGCGCCGCGGCAGAGCGGGGCCCCCGATCGGCGAACCCGACGACGGCGCGCCGCCGAATCCGGCACCTGCGGGCGGGCCACCGCTGAACGGAGCACCCGCGGGCGGGGCGCTGGCGGGCGGCGCACTGGCCGGGAGGGTGCCGCTGGGCGGACCGCTCGCCGGGCGGGCGCCGGTGTTCCCCGTCCAGCCCGGGTTCATCTGCGCCTCGGCCGGGTCATACGGCGCGACGTGCTCGGGCACCGGCGGCGTGTTGGCCATCGGGGTGCGCACCGGCAGCGGCGCACGCAGGTCCTGGAGTGGCCCGCGCGGGTCCTCCTCGGGGCTGAACGGCATACCGGGCCGATCCCACCCGGGCGTGGCCATGCCCGCCCCGGACGTGCTCCGGCCGGACGGGATCCCGGACGACGGAACCGCCGACGCCGGCGCGAGACCGGGCGGAACGGACCCCGGGGCAGGCGGCACCGGATAGGCCGCGGGCGCGGGCGGAGCCTCGTAGCCGGCCGGCGGTGGGTAGCCCGCGGGCGAGGGAGGAGCCGGCGGCTGATAGCCGGCGGGAGCGGGCGGCGCCTGATAACCCGCGGGAGCAGGGGGAGCCGGCGGCTGGTAGGCCGGGGACGGCGGCGGAGCCGGCGGTTGGTAGGCCGGGGAGGGCGGCGGAGCCGGCGGTTGGTAGGCCGCGGGAGCCGCTGTCTCGGCCGGCGCGCGCACCGGCAGGCCGCTGGACGCGGTCCCGCTGGGCGTCCGCACCGGCAGACCACCCGGCCCGACCGGAGGCTGAGCCAGCGGAGGCTGAGCCAGCGGAGGTTGAGCCGCGGGAGGCGAAGCGACCGGTGCGGCGGCCGGGCCCGCTACAGCGGCCGGCGCCTGGTCGTACGTGGGCCCACCGGCCACGTTCTCTCCGGTCCGGTTCGCTGCCAGCGCCGCCGCGCCGAGCTCCTGGATCTTGGAGGTGGTGTGCGCCTCACGCCCGGGCCCCCGGGTGGGCAGCCGCAGGTCGCCACGGGCGAGCTGCGCCACGAACCAGGCCGGCAGGTAGCCCTCGATCGGCAGGCCGGGGTTGACCGCCAGCCACCACTCGAGGTTGGGCCAGGTGTTGGCCAGCTCCGCATACGGCACCCGCCGCGCCGAACCGGTGTAGTCGGCGAGGCAGGCCCGTAACGCCGCATTCGACGTGAACGCCAGCACATGGGTACGCCCGCTGGTGCTCCACGTGCCCCAGCCCAGCGGCGCGAGGCCGGCCAGAACGTCGGCGGAGACCGGTAACAACAGGTCGACCCCGGCGAGAATGCGGAAGTAGGACTCCTGATCGTCGGTGCGCAAGGCATCGCGCATCGCGACCTCGGCGTCCGTAGCCGGTTCCCACTCGGACACGTCCACCCTCTCCCCACGCGTGCCAACGAGCCAACTCAACGCGTATAACCTACAAGGTCAGGCCACAATCACAATGGGCGGCGGTGTGCTGACAGGTAGGTCGCGACATCGGCACGCCGGGGACGAGATCACCCACGCCTCACAGGCGCTCATTGATCGCCTGACGCGATCATTCAACAACCGATGGTAACCGCGAGAGCGGGGCAGACCATTACGCGAATGGGCGACCCCGACAACTCACTGGAACCGCTGGGTCGCCGACCGCTCGGTGTCGAGGTAGTCGTTGCACGAGTGGTCGACGGCACCCTTGATCCGCTGCAGGATGTGCGACAGATCCTCGGAGGCCTGCCGCCACTTGGCCTGGCGCTCCGCGTACGCCTCCTGGGCCGAGCCCTCCCAGGTCTGGACCAGCGGGCCCGCGTCGCGCTCGAGCTGGTCGAGGTTCGACCGCAGCGTGTTCAGCGCCTTCTCGATGTCGGCGCCGGCCTGCTGGAGCGCGCCGAAGTTGACGAGCAGAAGACCGTCATTCATGGGATTCCTCCGATCGATCAGAGCGGCAGAGTGAACGTGCCGCCGGTCTGGCTGACCCGGGAAGCGGCGTCGCTGTCGGCCGCGTCGTAACTGGTACCGGACGAGCGGATCGCCTCGGCGGTCTCGGCGAGCGCGTTGTTGAGGCTCTTCAGATCCGCCGCGTACTGCTGCTTGACATGCTCGAACGCGTTCGCGCCCAGGCCCTTCCAGGAGCTGCTGAGAACCGACAACTCGGACATCAGCGTGCTCAGCATGCTCTGTAGCGCGGCGTTCGTGTCGTCGAACTTGGTGGCGGTACTCGCCATCACCGCGGCTTCGGCTTGCGTCTGCGCCATCGGACGTCACCCCTCCCGTTCAGAAATCCGATTCGGACCAACGCTTCATCGACGTGGGCCACTAGGCTAGCCGGTCGCGGCCTGGACCGGGGCCCGCCGCGAACGACATCGGCGACGACGTTAGCGGCCCGGGGCGAGAGACGGCAGTCCTGGTGACGAACCTGTGGATAACTCCGTGATCGTTTCCGGCCCTGTGGACAGCCCCGGGTCCGGCCGCGCGCTGCCCTACGATATGGGCCGCGCATGACGGTGGAGGAACGACCAACGACGGAGAGGGGCGGGTCGTGAGCATCGATGTCGCGGTCCCGATGACCGAGTCCCTGGTCCGCCCCCGGCGGCGCGGGCTCGGCGCGAGCACCGAGCAGATCGTGATGACCCAGGTGGCGGCGGTTCTGCTGCTGTCCGGGTTCGCCGTCGGCGGGATCGCGATGGTGCCCGCCGTGGCCGCCGCCGTCGCCCTGCTGGCGCTGACCTGGGTGCGCCTGCGCGGCAGGTGGGCATTTCAGTGGCTGGGCGTCCTGATCCGGTTCGCCGGGCGCCGCCGGAGCGCCCCGATCGACGGCACCACCGCACTGCTGGGCTACGCGGCTCCGCGGGTCCGGCCGACGACGCTGGACCTGCCGGGTGAGGCGGCGGCCGCGCTCGCCGACGACGCCGGCCTCACCGTCATGATCGAGCTCGGTGACCCGGCCGACGAGGCGTCATCCGTCCCGTCGTTCGCGACGGTGCTCGAGGCCACCGGGCGCGACGGCGCCACCGGCAAGGACCAGCCGGCCGTCCGGGTTCAGCTGGTGCTGAGCGCCGTCTCGGCGCCGACCGCGGGGTCCGGCACCGGCCCACCGCAGAGCTCGTATCGGACTCTCGCCGAGGGCAGCTCGCTCGGCCATCTCCGCGCGGTGCTCGCGCTGCGTGTCTCGCGGGCCGGTGGCTGGTCGGAGGAGGAGCTGCGCCGCAGTCTGGCCGGCATCACCCGGCGGGTGACCCGACGGCTCGGCGCGGCCCGCCCGCTGGGCGAGGTGGCGGCCCTCCGGGCGATCGCCGACCTGGCGAACACCGACGCCTCCGGCGGCCCCGGGCCCGCCCAGGAGAGCTGGGCCGGGCTGCGGCTCGGCGGGCTGCTCCAGGCGACGTTCCACTGCCGGCCGGCGGCCGGCCGCGATCTGCCCGGCGCGCTGATCACCCGCATCCTGCATCTGCCGGCCGCGGCCACCACGGTGGCGCTGACGGCGACCGCCCTGTTCGTTCGGCTCGCCGCTCCGGACGCCCCGAGTCTGGAGGCCGCGAGCCGGGCGCTGCGCACCCTGCTCGCCGCCGAGCGGATCCGGATCCGCCGGTGGGACGGCGCGCATCTGCCCGGCCTGGCCGCGACGCTGCCGCTCGGCGGTCCGGCGCCGGACGGGGCGGCCTTCGGCGTCCCGGAGGTGCCGATCAGCCCGGCGGGCCTGATGGTGGGGCGAAACCGGCACGGCGGCCCGGTGCTGGTGCGGCTGTTCCGGCCGGAGCCGACCCGGGCCCTGCTGGTGGGCGGGCTGGGCGGCGCGCAGATGATCGCGTTCCGGGCCATGGCGACCGGGGCCCGGGTGCAGGTCCGGACGACCCGGCCGCACGACTGGGAGCCGTTCGCCCGGGGCGCGGCCGTGCCCGGCGAGTCGATCACGATCCTTCCTCCCGGCGGCCCGTTCGAGGCTCCGGCCGGGTCGGTGCGGCATCCGGTGCTCACCATCCTCGACACCGGCGCGACGACGACCGGCCGGGAGCCGTCCCGGGAGGGTGGCTGGCAGACCACGCTGGTGTTCCGGGACGAATTTGGGACGGCGGACGTGCCACACGCCACCGAGGCCGACGTGGTGGTGCTCCAGCCGCTGTTCCCGGCGGAGGCGACGCTGCTCGGTGGGGCACTCGGGCTCGGTGACACCACGCCGTACCTCACCCGGATGCGGGCCGACATGATCGCCGTGGTGAACCGGCGGGCGGTCCGGTGGGCCGCCCTGTCGCAGACGCCGATCGAGCAGTCCCTGATCGGGCAGCCGGCGCGACATCAGCCCGTGGGGTGACACCCGGCGGGCATGGATCTCGAAAAGATCCCGGCTGGTCGTTTCCACGAGTGGATCACACATGGCACCATCGCACGCCATGGGCATCCTCATTCGGCTGGTGATCACCGCCGTTTCGCTGTGGATCGCGACCCTGGTGATCGACGGCATCCAACTGACGGCCGACACGGCCACGAGCAAGGCGGGCACGCTGCTCGCCGTCGCCGTGATCTTCGGTCTGGTCAACGCGATCCTGCGGCCGATCATCAAGACCATCGGCTGTGGGTTCTACGTTCTCACGCTCGGCCTGGTCGCGATTCTCGTCAACGGTCTGCTGCTCCTGCTCACCAGCTGGATCGCCGGCCGCCTGGACCTGGGCTTCCACGTCGACGGGGTGATCGCCGCGATCCTCGGCGCGCTGCTGGTCGGCGTCGTGAGCTGGGTCCTCAACATGCTGGTTCCGGACGGCGACGACTGACCGGCGAAGGACCAGGCCGCGAGTGCCGGATTGGCCTCGTGACCTGGTTCATACGCAAGGACCGCTGAATCCCCCTGCCCTTACCGTGGGGGGATGAGCGACGAGCGGCGTGGATATCTGTACGGCCTCACGGCGTACACGATGTGGGGTTTCTTCCCGATCTACTTCAAGCTGCTCCGCCCGGCCGCGCCGATGGAGATCCTCGCCCACCGGGTGCTGTGGTCGGTCGTCTTCGTGGCGCTGCTGCTCTCCGCGATGCGCAACTGGCGCTTCCTGTCCCGCCTGCTGCGCACGCCCCGCCTGCTCGGCGGGATCGCCCTGGCCGCGATGCTGATCGGGGTCAACTGGGGCACCTACATCTACGGCGTGAACTCGTCCCGGGTGGTGGAGACGGCGCTCGGCTACTTCATCACCCCGCTGCTGGTCGTGCTGCTCGGCGTCACCGTGCTGCGGGAGCGGCTCCGGGCCCTGCAATGGGTGGCCGTCGGGATCGGTGTGCTGGCGGTGGCCATCCTGACCGTGGACTACGGGCGGCTGCCGTACATCGCGCTCACCCTGGCCGCCTCGTTCGGCTGCTACGGCCTGATCAAGAAGCGCATGTCGCTGCCGCCCGCGGAGGGCATGTTCGTCGAGTCGGCCGTTCTGGCGCTGCCCGCTCTGGCCTACCTGACCTGGCTCAACCTGGCCGGAAACGCGACGGTCGGGCACGTGTCGGTCAGCCACACGGTGCTGATGCTGTTCGCCGGGGTGGCCACCGCGGTTCCGCTGCTGCTGTTCGCCTCGGCGGCGAACCGGGTGCCGCTGGTCGGGCTCGGCATCCTCCAGTACGTGGCGCCGATCCTGCAACTCGCCGTCGGCCTGCTGATCTACCACGAGCCGATGCCGCCGGCCCGGCTCGCCGGGTTCGGGCTGGTCTGGCTCGCGCTGATCGTCTTCACCGTGGACGGCATCCGCGGCGCCCGGACCGCGGCCCGCAACCGTGCGGCCATGGCGGCCGAGAGGACTCCCGAGTCCCTGCCCGCCCGCTGAGAGCGGGAGCGCGGGCGGGAGCGCGGGCGGGAGCGCGGGCGGGAGCGCGGGCGGGAATCACCGCGGCGGCTCGTACGCCAGCATCACCTTGCCGTCGTACCGGACCAGCTCCAACCGCGACAGGCTCCCTTGCGCGAAGTGCGTGGCCGCCGGCATCGAGAACTCCGCTCCCGGCTGCGCCAGCCACGACCCGAGCTGCTCGGTCTGCTCGTCCGGCCCGTACGCGATGAGCCGGAACGTGTAGGGCTTGGCCGTCTTGCTGTAGGAGCACTCCATCTCCACCCGGCTCCCGCTGGGCGTACTGGTGATCCGGACCGTGGCGGTGATCGGCGTGACGTCGTCGACGGGTGTCATGGCGATGGCCGGCCCCGGCGGCGGCGCGCCACCGGCTGAGGAGTCGCGAAGCCCCCAGAAGGCGAGCCCGCCTCCGATCATCAGCACGAGGATCAGCGCGACGGCGGTGCTGAGGAGCCGGCGCGGGAGCGCCCGCACCCGGGGTTCCGGCCGTGACGGACGGGACGGCACCGGCAGGCCCGGGTCGAGGAGGCGCGCGAAGTCCTCCGCGTCGAGCCGGTCGAGCATGTCCGGCACCTGGGCAAGATCGGCCACCGCTTCCCGGCAGAACGAGCATGTCGCCAGGTGGCGCTCATACGCGGCCCGCTCAATCGGAGACAGCGCACCGAGGACATAGGCGGCGTCGTCGTGCCCGTCCTCGCATCGCATCCGTACCGCCTCCCACCGGGTCGCTGTTCCCGGTTTGTGGTACGCGGTTTCGGGCGCGAAGGTTCAACGCAGCCTTAAACCCCCACCTCAAGCCGTGGCGGCCCGAATTCGGAGAGCTATCGCCCGTTCAGGCGGTTGCGGATTCCCCTCCGGACAGCGCTTCGGCCACGTTACGGGCGGCGGCGGTGAGCTTGGCCCGCACCACGCGCGCCGAGGTCAGCATCTCGGCGGCGGGCATGGAGCAGGCGAGGACGAGACGGCGTTCCATGTCGCGGTCGGCCACCACGACGACGGCGGCGGACGCCAGGCCCTGCCGGAACTGACCCATCTCGATCTGCATGCCCCGCCGCTCACCGGCGGCCAGGTCGGCCTCCAGCGCCTCGGGTGTGGTGAGGGTCGCCGGGGTGAAGGCCCGCATCCCGTAGTCGCGCAGATATCGCGACCGCTGGTCGGGGGTGAGCGTGGCGAGGAGGGCCTTGCCGAGCGCGGTGGCGTGACCGCCCTCGTCGAAGCCGGGGGCCACGTCGTCCATGAACGGGGACCGGGCGCCCTCGGCCGACGCCGTGACGGCTATCCGCCCGCCGACGAACCGCCCGAGATAGTGGCTGTATCCACTGTCGACGGCCGCACGGCGTAACGCCTCACCGACCGCGGGCGGCCCACGGAAGGCCGAGACCAGCTCCCGATATCGATCAGCGATCTCGAGGCCGACGATGTAGGTGCCGTCCTCGCGGCGGATCACGTAGCCCTCGTAGGCCAGTGTCCGCACGAGGTGGTACGTCGTCGCGACGGTCAGTTCGCACCTGCGGGCTATCTGTTTCACGGTCAGCCCTCGTGGAGCTCGTCCCACCGACTCCAGCACGCGCAGGGCACGCGAAACGCTCCGGATGAGATCTGACGGCTCCGCTAGGGGGTCACGCACAGCTACCTCCGAAACCAGGGACTTACACCATATGAAGAATCGTGCTTCTACGGAATGCCAAAAGCATGTGGATCACGATCGATCTTCACAGTGGGTGTGATCAATGGGACTGTCCGCATCCGGACGCCCGGCCCCGTCGAACCGCTTCCACCAGCAAAAAACCGGCGCCGCTACGAAGCGGCGCCGGCTTGACGGCGTAAACAGCGAAATATGGAGATCAGCCGGTACGGTCGGCGATGAAGTCGCAGAGCGACTCCATGGCCCGCTTCGGCGGGCCGTCCGGCAGCGGAGCGAGCTGAGCCCGAGCCTCCTCGGCGTAACTGCGGACCGTCTCCCGCGCCCGCTTCAGCGCCGCCGACTCCCGCAGCAGGGCCAGCGCCTCGGCGTGCAGCGTGTCGTCGGTGATCGGGCCGGCCGCCAGCAGCTCGCGCAGCCGGACCGCCGACGCGTCGGTGTCGTCACCGGCCAGGGCGTACAGCACCGGGAGGGTCGGGATGCCCTCGCGCAGGTCGGTGCCGGGCGTCTTACCGGACTGGACGGACTCGCTGGCGATGTCCAGCAGGTCGTCGGAGAGCTGGAACGCGATCCCGATGGCGTGCCCGTACCCGGCGAGGGCCTCCACGTGCTCCGGCCGGGCACCGGAGAACAGCCCGCCGAAACGGGTCGCGGTGGCGATCAGGGACGCCGTCTTCTCGGTGATGACGAACAGATGGTGCTCGATCGGGTCGGTGCCGCGCGGCCCCACCGTCTCGGCGATCTGGCCGTGCACCAGGCGGGCGAACGTCTGCGCCTGGAGGTGCACCGCCTCGGTGCCGAGGCTGGCCGCCAGATCCGCGGCCTGGGCGAAGAGGTAGTCGCCGACGAGGATCGCCACCGAGTTGCCCCAGCGCGCGTTCGCACTGGACGCACCCCGGCGCACGGCCGCCTCGTCCATGACGTCGTCGTGGTACAGCGTCGCGAGGTGGGTCAGCTCCACCACGTTGGCCGCGGCCACGACCTCGGGCGACGAAGGGTCGCCGAACTGCGCCCCCAACGCGACCAGCAACGGCCGGAACCGCTTGCCGCCGGCATCGGCCAGATGCCGGGCCGCCTCGGCCACCAACGGATCGGCGCTGGACACGTGGTCCCGTAGCGCCTCCTCCACAGCGGCCAAAGTCGCCGACACCGACTCGTCCATCACGGGATCGACGTCGAGGCCCAGCGATGACAGCGCCATCTCGCGCGGGGTCGGATCACCGGTGCTCACCACGCTTTCACGATGCCATACCGTCCATCCGGTTTCTGTCCCAGGGTGGCACGCGACAAGATCAAAAATCCGACAGCAGGGGTACGGGCGACGCGGCGCCCCCGGCGACCAGGCCGCATCCTCGACCCGGCCGGTGTCGGCCATGGCTGATAGATATCGGTCACAAGCGTCTGAGCCCCGTGGACGACGAGAGCCCCGGCCGACGGCCGGGGCTCTCGCGTACCGATCATGGTCAGCGCACGAACTCTGACGCTTCCCGGGTGAGGTCGATCAGCGGCGCGGGCACCACGCCCAGCGCCACCGTCACGATCACGCCGATCCCCAGCACCGCCGAGGTGAGGAAGCCCGGGATCGACACGGTCGGCGCCGACTCGCCCGGCTCGGACAGCCACATCAGCACGACCACCCGCAGGTACGGGAAGGCCAGCAGCATGCTGGTGATCACACCGAAGATGACGAGCCAGGTCTGCCCGCCCTCGACGGCCGCCCCGAAGACCGCGAACTTGCTGGTGAAGCCGCTGGTCAACGGAATGCCCGCGAAGGTGAGCAGGATGAAGGTGAAGACACCGGCCAGCAGTGGGCTCTTCCGGCCGATGCCGGCCCAGCGGGACAGGTGGGTGGCCTCGCCGTCCGCGTCGCGCACCAGGCTGATGATGGCGAACGCGGCGAGCACCGAGAAGCCGTACGCCACCAGGTAGAACATCGTGCCGCTGAGGCCCTCCTCGTTGAGCGCGAGCACACCCACCAGCAGGTAGCCGGCGTTCGCGATCGACGAGTAGGCCAGCAGGCGCTTGAGGTCGGTCTGGGTGACCGCCAGGATCGCGCCGATGAACATGGTGAGCACCGCGATCGTCCCGAGGATCGGCTGGAAGCTCCAGCGCACCCCCTCGAACGCCACGTAGAGGATCCGCAGCAGGGCCCCGAACGCGGCGACCTTGGTGCAGGCCGCCATGAACGCGGTGACCGGCGTGGGCGCGCCCTGGTATACGTCCGGCGTCCAGACGTGGAACGGGGCCAGCGCCGCCTTGAAGAGCAGGCCGATCGCGACCATCGCCAGGCCCACGTAGAGCAGCACCTCGCTGCGCTGCGGGTTGGCGACCGCCTCGTGCACCACGTCGAGCTGGATCCCGCCCGCGTAGCCGTAGACGAAGGCCACGCCGAACAGGAAGAACGCCGAGGCGTACGAACCGAGCAGGAAGTACTTGAGCGCCGCCTCCTGGCTGAGCAGACGCCGCCGCCGGGCGAGCGCGCACAGCAGGTAGAGCGGCAGCGAGAAGACCTCCAGCGCCACGAACATGGTGAGCAGGTCGTTGGCCGCGACGAACAGGAGCATGCCGCCGAGCGCGAAAACGGTCAGCGGGTACACCTCGGTGGCGCCGGGGCGGCCGCCGGCCTGTTGCATGTCCTTCTGCGAGCCGACGGTGATCGCGGCCTGCGAGACGAACGCCCCGCCCCTCTCGATCGAGCGCTCGCCGATCAGCAGCAGCGACACCCCGCCGAGCACCAGGATCGAGCCCTGCAGGAACAGGGTCGGCCCGTCGACGGCGACCGCGCCGCCGATGGTGATGGTCCGGGTGCCGCGCTGCCACACCACCGCGACCAGGGCCGCGACCACGGCGAGAAGAGCCAGACCCAGCTGTACGGCGTTACGCGCCCGCTGCGGGATCAGCACCTCGGCGACGACGCCGAGGCAGGCCGCCCCGAAGAGGATCAGCATGGGCAGCAGTGCCCCGTAGTCGATCGGGGGCAGTTGTAGGGATTCCATGGTCAGCCGCCCACCTTTCCGCCGGCCTCCACCGCGGGGACCGGGTCATTCGCGCCGACGTCCTGCATCGTCGCCTGCACCGCGGGGTTGATCACGTCGGTGACCGGCTTCGGGTAGAAGCCGAGCACCAGCAGAAGCAGGATCAGCGGCGCCACGACCGCCTTCTCCCGCAGGGTGATGTCCTTCGACATGGCCGGAACATCGGTGAGCGCCGGGTTGAGCGTGCCCTGGGTGGTCCGCTGGATCATCCACAGCACGTACGCCGCGGCCAGCACGATCCCGAGGGTGGCCACCACGGCGTACCCCTTGTGGGTGCTGAACGTGCCGATCAGCACCAGGAACTCGCTGACGAACGGGGCCGTGCCGGGCAGCGCCAGCGACGCCAGACCGGCGAAGAACAGCACTCCGGCCAGCACCGGCATCAGCTTCCCGGCCCCACCGAAGTCGCTGACCAGCGCCGAGCCGCGCCGGGCCACGAACATGCCGACCACGATGAACAGCAGGCCGGTGGCCAGACCGTGGTTGACCATGTAGAGCACCGCACCGGTCCCGGCCTGGGTGGTGAAGGCGAAGATGCCGATGCCGATGAAGCCGAAGTGGGCGATCGACGTGTACGACACGAGCCGCTTCAGGTCGTTCTGCCCGACCGCGAGCAGCGCCGCGTAGATGATGCCGATCACCGCGAGAACCATGGCGGCCGGTGCGAACCAGCGCGACGCCTCCGGGAAGAGCGAGAGGCAGTAGCGCAGGATGCCGAACGTGCCGACCTTGTCCATCACACCGACCAGCAGCGCCGCGGCGCCCGCCGGGGCGGCCCCACCGGAGTCCGGCAGCCAGGTGTGGAACGGGAAGAACGGCGCCTTGATCGCGAACGCCACGAAGAAGCCGAGGAACAGCCACCGCGCGGTGTTCTGGTCGATCTGGGCGGTGCCCTTCACCAGCTCGGCGAAGTCGAACGTGTGCCCGCCGAGCGCCCACAGCCCGATCACCGAGGCCAGCATGAAGAGGCCGCCGACCAGGCTGTAGAGGAAGAACTTGACGGCCGCGTACTGCTTCTGGCCGCTGCCGAACGAGCCGATGATGAAGTACATCGGGATCAGCATGATCTCGAAGAACACGTAGAACAGGAACACGTCCGCCGCGGCGAACACCCCGATCATCGTGAATTCGAAGGCCAGCAGCAGCGCGAAGTAGGCCGGCGCCGACCGGGTGCTCTGGTCGACGTCGTGCCAGCTCGCCAGGATGACGACCGGGAACAGGATCGCGATCAGCAGCAGCATGACGAGCGCGATGCCGTCGGCCGCGAAGGTGAGCCGGGCGTCCCAGGACGGGATCCAGGCGTACGACTCACGGAACTGGAACCGGTCGCCGCCGATGGTGAACGCGGCCCACATGACGGCGCTCAGCACCAGGACGGCCAGCGACCAGCCCAGCGCCACGATCTTGGCGAGCTCCGCCTTCGTACGCGGGATGAAGGCCACCACCGCCGCGCCCACCAGCGGCAGGAACGTCAGGATGGACAGGAACGGGAAGTCTTTCACGCCAACCACCCCAGCTGGATCGCGAGGAAGGCGCCGACCACCAGCATCGCGCCGGTGAGCATGGACAGCGCGTACGAACGAACGAATCCGGTCTGGAGCCGGCGCAGTCTGCCGGACCCACCGCCGACCGCGGCCGCGAGGCCGTTGACCAGGCCGTCGATGCCCTTGCCGTCGAGGTAGACGAGCGCCCGGGTGAGGTAGATGCCGGGCCGTTCGAAGACCGCCTCGTTGAACGCGTCCGTGTAGAGGTTGCGCCGCGCCGCGGTGACCAGGACCCCGGCCGGCTGCGGCTCGAGGGCCGTGCCCCGGCGGAAGAGCGCCCAGGCCAGGCCCGCCCCGATGATCGTGACGACCAGCGACAGGACGGTGATCACGGTGTGCGAGAGGACGCCGTGCGCCTCCTCACCGTGCTCGCCGAAGACCGGGGTCAGCCAGTCCGGCACGCTGGTGCTCATCAGGAAACCGGCGCCGACCGAGCCGATCGCCAGCAGGATCAGCGGGATCGTCATGATCGCCGGAGACTCGTGCGGGTGCTGGTTGTCCTCGGTCCAGCGGGCCGGGCCGTGGAAGGTCAGCACGAAGAGCCGGGTCATGTAGAACGCGGTCAGGCCGGCGCCGATCAGCGCGGCCATCCCGAAGACCCAGGCCTCCCAGACGACCTCACGCTCGAAGGCGGCCGCGATGATCGGCTCCTTGGAGAAGTAGCCGGACAGCGGCGGGATGCCGATGATGGCGAGCCAGCCGGTGCCGAAGGTCAACCAGGTGATCTTCATGTGCTTCGACAGGCCGCCGAACCGCCGGATGTCGACCTGGTCGTGCATCCCGTGCATGACCGAGCCGGCGCCGAGGAACATGTTGGCCTTGAAGAAGCCGTGCGCCAGCAGGTGCACGATGGCCAGCGCGTACGCCCCGCCGCCGAGCCCGACGCCGAGGAACATGTAGCCGATCTGGCTGACCGTCGACCAGGCCAGGACGCGCTTGATGTCGTCCTTGGCCGCACCGATGACACAGCCGATCAGCAGGGTCAGCGCGCCGATGCTCACCACGACCAGCTGGAGCGTGGTGTTCGCCGAGAAGATCGGGTTGGACCGGGCGATCAGGTAGACGCCGGCGGTGACCATGGTCGCCGCGTGGATGAGCGCGGAGACCGGGGTCGGGCCCTCCATGGCGTCCGGAAGCCAGGCCTGCAACGGGAACTGGCCGGACTTGCCGCAGGCCCCGAGCAGCAGCAGGATCCCCATGACGAGAACGGTTCCGGCGGCCAGCGAGTCGACACCGTTGAAGACGTCCGAGTACTGGGTGCTGCCCAGCTCGGTGAACATCAGGAAGATGCCGATCGCCAGGCCGGCGTCGCCGACCCGGTTCATCAGGAACGCCTTCTTGCCGGCGGTGGCCGCGGACGGGCGCGTGTACCAGAACGAGATCAGCAGGTAGGACGCCAGACCGACGCCCTCCCAGCCGAAGTACAGCATCACGTAGTTGTTGCCCAGGACCAGCAGCAACATCGCCGAGACGAACAGGTTGAAGTAGGCGAAGAACTTCCGCCGGCCGGGGTCGTGCTCCATGTACCCGACCGCGTACAGGTGGATCAGCGAGCCGACACCGGTGATCAGCAGGACGAAGACGCCGGCCAGCGGGTCGAAGAGCAGGCCGAAGTCGACGTTCAGCCGGCCGACCACGATGAAGTCCCAGAGGCTCAGCTCAGCCGACCTCTGCGAGGCCTCCAGACCGGACAGACTGACGAAAAAGATCAGGCCGAGTACGAACGAGGCCGCCACCGAGGCGACGCCGAGCCAATGGCCCCATTTGTCGGCCCGTTTGCCGAGCAGCAGCAGGATCGCCGCGCTGGCCAGCGGGATCGCCACGAGCAACCAGATGTTGCTCAGCACTCCCGTAGCCGGGGCGTAACCGATTTCCACGTCAGGCCCCTTCAGTACTTCAGGAGGTTCGCGTCGTCGACGCTCGCCGAGCGTCGCGTACGGAAGATCGACATGATGATGGCGAGGCCCACCACGACCTCGGCGGCCGCGACGACCATCACGAAGAACGAGATGATCTGGCCGTCCAGGCCGCCGTTGATCCGGCTGAAGGTGACCAGGGCCAGGTTCGCCGCGTTCAGCATCAACTCGATGCACATGAACAGGACGATCGCGTTCCGGCGGACGAGCACCCCGGCAGCGCCGATGGTGAAGAGAATCGCCGAGAGCACCAAATAGTAATCAGGTGTCACTTCGCTGATCCCCCCTGCGATCCGTTCGCTGCGCTCACTTCTCGGTTCCCTTCGGCGCGACCTCGGACGGGGTCAGCTCGCGGATCGGGAGGATCGGCGAGATGCTCCGCTCGGCTCCGTTGCCGTCCGGCAGACGACCCGGCGCGGCCACCGACATGGTGTTCGCGTAGACGCCGGGGCCGGCCTTCGGACCCGGGTAGTTGCCCGGCCGGAACCGCTCCTTCATGAGCGTCACCTGGTCCCGCTTCTCCTCCTTGGCCTTCTCGACGTGCGCCAGGATCATGGCGCCGACCGCGGCGGTGATCAGCAGCGCCGAGGTGACCTCGAAGGCGAAGACGTACTTGGTGAAGAGCAGCGAGGCCAGACCCTCGACGTTGCCGTTCCGGTTGGCCGCGTCCAGGCCGACCGACGGGGTGCCGCCGAGCGCGCGGGCCAGACCGGTGCCGATCAGGGCGGCGAAGCCCACACCCAGCACGATCGCGGCGACCCGCTGGCCGCGCAGCGTCTCGATCAGCGAGTCCGACGCGTCCCGGCCGACCAGCATCAGCACGAACAGGAACAGCATCATGATCGCGCCGGTGTAGACGATGATCTGGACGAAGCCCAGGAACGGCGCCGAGTTGATCACGTAGAAGAACCCGAGGTTCAGCATCGTGACGACCAGCCAGAGCGCGGAGTGGACCGCGTTGCGGGCCAGCACCATGCCGAGCGCGCCGATCACCGCGAGCGAGCCGAGGATCCAGAACGCGACCTGCTCCCCGGTGGATACCTCGATCATGCCGCTCCCTCCCGGCGAACCGTGCCGGCCGTCTCCGGGCGGGCGGCGTGCTCCTCGGGTTCGGACGCGTCATGCGTGGCCGACGCGGCCCACGGCGCCCGCTCCGCGCCGACCGAGGTGCCCGGGTTGGTGAGCGCCCCGAGGTAGTAGTCCTTGTCGGTCTCGCCCAGGCGCATCGGGTGCGGCGGCTGCTCCATGCCGGGCAGCAGCGGGGCCAGCAGTTCCTTCTTCGTGAAGATCAGGTCCTGGCGGCTGTCGCGGGCCAGCTCGTACTCGTTGCTCATGGTCAGCGAGCGGGTCGGGCAGGCCTCGATGCAGAGCCCGCAGAAGATGCAGCGCGCGTAGTTGATCTGGTAGATCTTCGCGTACCGCTCACCCGGCGAGAACCGCTGCTCGTCGGTGTTGTCGCCGCCCTCGACGTAGATCGCGTCGGCCGGGCAGGCCCAGGCGCACAGCTCGCAGCCGATGCACTTCTCCAGGCCGTCCGGGTGCCGGTTGAGAATGTGCCGCCCGTGGTAGCGCGGCGCCGGCTTCGGCGGGGAGAACGGGTAATCGGTGGTGATCACCTTGCGGAACATGTGCGCGAAGGTCACGCCGAACCCTTTGAAGGAGCCGGTAAACGTGCCCACGTCACACCTCCTTCGTTTCGGGCTCGCCGTCCACAGAGGCGGGGACGGTGGCCGGGGCGCGTTCGGCCACGGCACGGCGGGCACGGGGGCTCGGCGGGACCTGCAGATCCATCGGCGGGACCGGGAAGCTGCCCGGCGGCCGCTGGTGCAACTCCTCCTCGAGGGAGAGCTGCTTCGGTTTCTTCGGTGACGGCCAGCCCCAGGCGACGGCCAGGACCAGAACCGCGACGACCGCGGTGGTGGTCCACCGGGCGGTGTCCGAGATCTGGCCGCTGCGGGCGACCTTGAAGAACGCCAGGCAGAGGATCCACACCAGGTTGACCGGGATCAGGACCTTCCAACCGAACCGCATGAACTGGTCGTAGCGCATCCGGGGCAGCGTGGCCCGCAGCCAGATGAAGCCGAAGAGCAGGATCAGCACCTTGCCGAAGAACCAGAGCAGCGGCCAGTAGCCGGAGTTGGCGCCCTCCCAGAAGGTGGTGATCGGGGCCGGAGCCCGCCAGCCGCCCAGGAACAGCGTGGTGCAGAACGCCGAGACGGTGATCATGTTGATGTACTCGGCCAGGAAGAACAGTGCGAACTTGAACGACGAGTACTCCGTGTGGAAACCGCCGACCAGCTCGGACTCGGCCTCGGGGAGGTCGAACGGGGCCCGGTTGGTCTCACCGACGGCCGCGATCATGTAGATGATGAAGCTCGGCAGGAGCTGGACCGCGTACCAGCCGGGGGCGGTCACCTCGGTGCCGAAGATCTCCACCGGGGTGCCGGCGCCCTGCGCCTTGACGATCTGCGAGGTGCTCATCGTGCCGGCGGTCATGAACACCGCCACGATGGACAGGCCCATCGCGACCTCGTACGAGATCATCTGAGCGCTCGACCGCAGACCGCCGAGCAGCGGGTAGGTCGAGCCGGAGGCCCAGCCGGCCAGCACCACGCCGTAGACGCTCATCGACGAGCAGGCGAGCAGCACCAGCACGGAGACCGGTACGTCGGTGAGCTGGAGCGCGGTCTTCTGACCGAACATGGTCACCACGCCGCCGAACGGCATCACCGAGAAGGCGGTGAAGGCCGTGGTCGCGGAGATCACCGGGGCGATGAAGTAGACCACCTTGTCGGCGGTCTTGGGGATGATCTCCTCCTTGAACGGCAGCTTCACGCCGTCGCTGAGGCTCTGCAACCAGCCCTTCGGACCGACCTGGTTGGGGCCCGGCCGGACCGCCATCCGGGCCACGACCTTGCGCTCATAGTTGATCGTGAACAGCGTCAGCAGCAGGAGCAGGACGAAGACGCCGACCAGCTTGATCAGAACGATCCACCAGACGTCGTTCTCGAACGTCTCCAGGGTGGGATCGACGGCGTGCGCCGCGACCACGAAAGATCCGCTCACTGGACCGCTCCCTCGGCGAGGATCGGGCCGGGAACCCCGGCGCTCAGCTTGACCACCGCGCCGGCGGTGACGCCGAGACTGCGCCGGACCGTCGAGCCCGGTGAGTTCGTCGGCAGCCACACCACCCGCGGCGGCAGGTCGGTGATCGCGGCCGGCAGCGTGACCGTGCCACGGACGGTGCTCACCGTGACCAGGTCGCCGTCGCCGACGCCCAGCGACTCGGCGAGGTCCTTGCCGATCCGGGCCACCGGCGGCCGGGCGGTGCCGGCCAGCACCTGGTCGCCGTCGAGCAGCGAGCCCAGGTCGATCAACTGGTGCCAGGTGGCGAGGACCGCCTCGTCGCCGGCCGGCTGTGCGGGCCGGGCCGCCTCGGCGGCGGGCTGCGCCGGGTTCGGCGCCGTGCTGCCGGGCAGGGCGCCCAGCTCACGGCGGATCGCCATCACGTCCCCGGTGTTCAGGGTGACGTCGAGCAGCGCGGCGATCGCCTCCAGCACCCGGCCGTCGGTCATCGCCGTGCTCTTCAGCACCGCGCCGAACGACCGCAGCCGGCTCTCCCAGTCCATGTAGGTGCCGGCCTTCTCGACGGCCGGCGCGATCGGCAGGACCACGTCCGCCCGCCGGGTCACGGCGCTCTGCCGCATCTCGAGGCTGACCAGGAAGGGCACCGCGTCGAGCGCCTCCTCGGCCAGCCGCGGGTCGGTCAGGTCGGCCGGGTCGACGCCGCCGACCAGCAGGGCGCCGAGAGTGCCGTCCGCGGCGGCCGCGATGATCCGGTCGACGTCCCGGCCGGCCGTCCCGGGCAGCACGCCCGGCTCGACCTTCCAGGCCAGCGACAGCTCGGCGCGGGCCGCCGGGTCGGTGACCGGACGGCCCCCGGGCAGCAGGTTGGGCAGACAGCCGGCGTCGATCGCGCCACGGTCTCCGGCCCGGCGGGGCACCCACGCGAGGCGGGCGCCGCTGCGGTCGGCCAGGGCCGCCGCCGCGCTGAGCCCACCCGGCACGGTGGCCAGCCGCTCACCCACGATCAGCAGCGAGCCGGGCGCGCTGAGCGCGGCGGCCACCGCCGGGTCGGTGCCGAGCAGGTGGGCCTCGTCGCCCGGGACGGCCGCGACGAGCGCGGCGCCGAGCTTCTCCAGACCCCGGGAGAGGTACGAGGAGACGGCGGTGATCTTGAGGTTGCCCCTGCGGTGGCCCTTGCGCAGCCGCAGGAAGAGGATCGGCGCCTCCTCCTCCGGCTCCAGGCCCACGATCAGAACCGACGGGGCGTTCTCCACGTCCTCGTACGTCACTCCGGTGCCCCCGGCGACGTTCGCGGCCAGGAAGTCGGCCTCCTCGGTGATCGCGGTCGACGATCCGGTGGCACGGACCGGCCGGGCCCGGAAGTCGATGTCGTTGCTGCCGAGGACGGTCCGGGTGAACTTCGCGTACGCGTACGCGTCCTCCACCGTGAGCCGGCCGCCCGGAAGGACCCCGACGCCGCGCTCGCGTGCGGCCTTCAGTCCCTCGGCCGCGATGAGCAGCGCCTCGCTCCAGGCCGCCTCGCGCAGCTCACCGGTGGCCGCGTCGCGGACCAGCGGGGTCATGATGCGGTCGGTGGCGGTGGCGTAGCGGAAGCCCCAGCGGCCCTTGTCGCAGTTCCACTCCTCGTTGACCGCCGGGTCGTCGCCGGCCAGGCGGCGCAGCACCTTCCCGCGCCGGTGGTCGGTGCGCTGCGAGCAGCCGGAGGCGCAGTGCTCGCAGGCGCTGGGCGTGGAGACCAGGTCGAACGGGCGGGCGCGGAACCGGTACTGCTCGCCGGTGAGCGCGCCGACCGGGCAGATCTGGATGGTGTTGCCGGAGAAGTAGGAGTTGAACGGGACATCGCCGGCACCGTCGCCGACCTCACCGTCACCGGTGCCGTCGCCGCCGAAGAAGTCGTCCCGGTAGACGTTGATCTGCTCGCCGGAGGAGCGGTCCATCAGGTCGATGAACTTGTCTCCGGCGATCTCCTCGGAGAACCGGGTGCAGCGCTGGCAGAGCACGCAGCGTTCCCGGTCCAGCAGCACCTGGCTGGAGATGTGGATCGGCTTCTGGTACTCCCGCTTCTCCTCCACGAACCGGGAGTCCGCCCGGCCGGTGCTCATCGCCTGGTTCTGCAGCGGGCACTCGCCGCCCTTGTCGCAGGTGGGGCAGTCGAGCGGGTGGTTGATCAGCAGCAGTTCCATGACGCCGGCCTGCGCCTTGGCGGCGACCGGCGAGCTGAGCTGGGTCTTCACCACCATGCCCTCGGCCACCGTCTGGGTGCAGGAGGCCACCGGCTTGCGCTGGCCCTCCACCTCGACGAGGCACTGCCGGCAGGCGCCGGCCGGGGCGAGCAGCGGGTGGTCACAGAACCGCGGGATGGCGATGCCCATCCGCTCGGCGACCCGGATGACCAGCTCGCCCTTCTCGGCGGTGACCTCGACCCCGTCGATGACGAGCTTGACGGTGTCGACCCTCTTGGATACGTCGGTCATCAGTGCGCTCCAACTAGGGACTTCTCGGACAGCCGCGGGGCGGTCCGGCCCTCGATGTAGTCCAGGTAGTCCTGCCGGAACCACTTGAGCGTCGACACGACGGGCGTGGCCGCGCCGTCGCCGAGGCCGCAGAAGGACCGGCCGAAGATGTTGTCCGCGGTGTCCTGCAGGGTGTCCAGGTCCTTGTAGGTGCCCTGACCGGCGAGGATCCGCCGGTAGGTGCGCACCATCCAGTAGTTGCCCTCCCGGCACGGGGTGCACTTGCCGCAGGACTCGTGGTGGTAGAACTCCAGCCACCGCCACGTGTTGTAGACCGGGCAGTCCTGGTCCGAGAAGATCTGCATGGCCGTGGTGCCGAGGATCGACCCGGCCGCCGACACCCCCTCGAAGTCCATCGGGGTGTCGATGTGCTCGGCGGTCAGGATCGGCGTCGACGAGCCGCCCGGCGTCCAGAACTTCAGGTTGTGGCCCGGCTTCATGCCCCCGGCCAGCTCGATCAGCTCGCGCAGGGTGATGCCGAGGCCGCACTCGTACTGGCCCGGGTTGGTGATCCGGCCGGACAGCGAGTAGATCATCGGGCCGGCCGACTTCTCGGTGCCCATGCTCTTCCACCAGTCGGCGCCGCCCAGCACGATGTAGGGCACGCTGGCGATGGTCCCGACGTTGTTGACCACGGTCGGGCTCGCGTAGAGGCCGGCGATCGCCGGGAACGGCGGCCGCAGCCGCGGCTGACCGCGGAAGCCCTCCAGCGAGTCGAGCAGCGCGGTCTCCTCACCACAGATGTACGCGCCGGCGCCGCTGTGCACGACCAGGTCCAGGTCGAATCCCGAGCCGAGAATGTTCTTCCCGAGGTAGCCCTTGGCGTACGCCTCCTGGACCGCGTTGCGCAGCCGCCGGGCGGCGTGCACCGCCTCGCCACGGATGTAGATGTACGCCCGGTTGGCCCGGATCGCGTAGGAGGCGATGATCGCGCCCTCCACCAGCGAGTGCGGGTCGTACGTCATGAGCGGCAGGTCCTTGCAGGTGCCCGGCTCGCCCTCGTCCGCGTTGATCACGAGGTAGTGCGGCTTGCCGTCGCCCTGCGGGATGAATCCCCACTTGAGCCCGGTGGGGAAGCCCGCGCCGCCACGGCCGCGCAGGCCGGAGTCCTTGACCAGCTGGATCAGGTCGTCCGGGTGCACGTCCAGCGCCTTGCGCAGCGCCAGGTAGCCGTCGAGTCGTTCGTAGACCCCGATCCGCCAGGCGTCCGGCGAGAGCCAGCGCTTGGTCAGCACGGGGGTGAGCTTCTGGAGGACCTCCGGCCGTGGCTGGGTCACTTCTTCTCCTCGGTGACGCGCGGCTTGGTCTTGGTGATCGGGGTGTCCGGGTCGAAGCCGGCCACCGTGACACCGTGTTCCTGCGCCAGCCGCACACCGCGCAGCGTGGGCGCGCCCGCCACCCCGTCGGCCACCGCGCCGTCGCGCGGGTCGGCGAAGCCGGCCAGCTGGTACTGCATCTCCCGCAGCGAGCAGATCCGGGCGCCCCGGGCGGGCGTCGGCCGCTCCCCCTTGCGCAGGTTCTCCACCAGCTCGACAGCGCTCTCCGGGGTCGCCTGGTCGACGGTGAAGTCGTAGTTGACCGTCACCACCGGCGCGTAGTCGCAGGCGGCCAGGCACTCGGCGTGCTCCAGCGTGATCCGGCCGTCGGCCGTGGTCTCGTCGTGGCCGACCCCGAGGTGCTCGGACAGCTGGTCGTAGACCTCCTGGCCGCCCATCACGTTGCACAGGGTGTTGGTGCAGACGCTGACCAGGTACTCACCGGTGGGGCGCCGCTTGTACATGGTGTAGAAGGTCGCGACCGCGCCGACCTGGGCCTTGTTGATGCCGAGCAGTTCGGCGCAGAAGGCCACCCCGTTCGGGCTGACGAAGCCCTCCTCGGTCTGCACCAGGTGCAGCAGCGGCAGCAGCGCGGAGCGTTCCCGGCCGGCCGGGTAGCGGGCGAGGATCTCGAGCGCTGGCTCGAGAAGCTTCGCCGCCAGTGGTTCGGCGGCCGGCGAGAATTCCACCGTTGTCATCGGTCACACCCACCCATCACGGGATCCAGCGAAGCGCCGCCGGCGATCACGTCGGCCAGCAGGGCGCCCTCGGCCATCGCGGGGATGGCCTGGAGGTTCACGAAGCTCGGCTCGCGGTAGTGCACCCGGTACGGATGGGTGCCCCCGTCGGAGACCGCGTGTACGCCGAGTTCGCCACGCGGGTGCTCGATGGCGACGTAGACCTGGCCGGGCGGAACCCGGAAGCCCTCGGTCACCAGCTTGAAGTGGTGGATCAGCGACTCCATCGACTGACCCATGATCTTGGCGACGTGCTCGAGCGAGTTCCCGAGCCCGTCGAGGCCGAGCGCGAGCTGCGACGGCCAGGCGATCTTCTTGTCCTCGATCCAGATCGGCCCGGGACGGAGGCGGTCCAGCGCCTGCTCGACGATCTTCAGCGACTCCCGGATCTCCGCCACCCGGACCAGGTAGCGGCCCCAGACGTCGCCGGTCGTCGCGGTGGGCACGTCGAACTCGTAGTTCTCGTAACCGCAGTAGGGCATCGTCTTGCGCAGGTCCCAGGGCAGGCCGGCCGAGCGCAGCACCGGCCCGGTGATGCCCAGGGCCAGGCAGCCGGTCACGTCCAGCACCGCGACACCCTGGGTGCGCTGCTGCCAGATGACCTGCCCGGAGAGCATGGCCTCGTACTCCTTGAGCTTCTTCGGCAGGTACTTGAGGAAGTCGCGGATCTTCTTGACCGCGGACTCCGGCAGGTCCTGCGCGAGACCGCCCGGGCGGATGTAGCCGTTGTTCATCCGCAGGCCGGAGGTCTCCTCGAAGATGTCGAGGATGTACTCCCGCTCGCGGAAGCCGTACAGCATCATCGAGATCGCGCCCAGCTCCATGCCGGTGGTGGCCAGCCAGACCAGGTGCGAGGCGATCCGCTGGAGCTCCATGAACATGACCCGGATCGTGTTGGTGCGCTCGGTGATCTGGTCGGTGACGCCGAGCAGCTTCTCCACGGCGAGGCAGTAGGCCACCTCGTTCGACATGTTGGAGAGGTAGTCCATCCGGGTCACGAAGGTGACGCCCTGGGTCCAGTTGCGGTACTCCAGGTTCTTCTCGATCCCGGTGTGCAGGTAGCCGACGACCGGGCGGCACTCGGTCACCGTCTCGCCCTCGAGTTCGAGCACCAGCCGGAGCACACCGTGGGTGGACGGGTGCTGCGGGCCCATGTTGACGACGATCTTCTCGTTGCTGAGCGGGTCGACGCTGGCGGTGAGGGAGTCCCAGTCGCCGCCGGTGACCGTGAAGACCCGGCCCTCGGTGGTCTCGCGCTCGCTCGCGTACTCAGATGTGGTCACTGGTAGACCCTCCGCTGGTCGGGAGGCGGAATCTCGGCGCCCTTGTACTCGACGGGCACGCCGCCGAGCGGGTAGTCCTTGCGCTGGGGGTGGCCCTCCCAGTCGTCCGGCATGAGGATTCGCGTCAGGTTCGGGTGGCCGGCGAAGACGACGCCGAACATGTCGTAGATCTCCCGCTCCTGCCAGTCGGCGGTCGGGTAGACCCGGGTCACGCTCGGGACGGTCACGCCGTCGGCCACCGCGACCTCCAGCCGCACCCGGCGGCGATAGGTCATCGAAGTCAATTGATAAGCGATGTGGAATCGGCGCTCATCGGATCCGAGATAATCCACCGCGTCAACGGACGAACACAGTTCGAAGCGGAGTGCGGCGTCGTCGCGCATTACCTGACACACCTCGACGATGTGTTCGGCGCGTACGTGAAGTGTGAGCTCCGCCCTATCCACGACCACCTTCTCGATGGCTTCGGAGAGGGCCGGATAAGCTTCCTCCAACGCGTCATAGACGTCGTCGAAATACTCGCCGTAGGGTCGTGGGCTGCTGAAAACAGCAGGTCGCGGGCGGGTCAGGCGACCAAAGCCGGAGACGTCTCCGGTGCCTTTGACGCCGAACATGCCCTTATCCGGGCTGGGCGGCGTCTGTGCGGGAGCACCCAATTCCGCACCCACCGGAGCACTACCCTCGGTTCCGGATTGAATACTCATTTGTGAACCTCCCGCAAATGCGGCTGGAGCTTCATCCAGTTCTCGATCCGCAATTGCTCCTCGCGCCCTTCTTTCACGGCCTGGGTCCATTCCGCACGGCGGGCCTTGTCCACACGGTAGGAAGAGGGCATGGCGCCGGGCGCGACGATCGGAACCCGGCCCTCGGCCTGCCGGGCTTCGAGCATCTTGCGGCCGTTCGGGCCGAGAGGCTGGGCCATGACCTTCTCGCGCATCTTGAGAATCGCGTCGATCAGCATCTCCGGCCTGGGCGGACACCCGGGCAGGTAGATGTCGACCGGGACGATGTGGTCCACGCCCTGGACGATGGCGTAGTTGTTGAACATGCCGCCGGACGAGGCGCACACGCCCATCGAGATGACCGACCGCGGCTCCGGCATCTGGTCGTAGATCTGCCGGACGACCGGGGCCATCTTCTGGCTCACCCGGCCGGCCACGATCATCAGGTCGGCCTGCCGCGGCGAGGCGCGGAACACCTCCATCCCCCAGCGCCCCAGGTCGTAGTGGGGACCGCCGGAGGCCATCATCTCGATGGCGCAACAGGCGAGGCCGAAGGTGGCGCCCCAGAACGACGACTTACGGGCCCAGTTGGACAGTTTCTCCACGCTCGTCAGCAGGATGCCCGACGGGAGCTTCTCTTCGATTCCCATAACGCATCAGTCCCAGTTGAGTCCGCCACGTCGCCACACGTACGCGTAGGCGATGAAGACGGTGAGGATGAACAGGACCATCTCCACGAACCCGAACAGGCCGAGCGCGTCGAAGGACACGGCCCACGGGTACAGGAAGATGGTCTCGATGTCGAAGATGATGAAGAGCATCGCGGTCAGGTAGAACTTCACCGGAAACCGCCCGCCACCGATCGGTTGTGGCGCAGGCTCGATCCCACACTCGTAGGCGTCGAGCTTCGCCCGGTTGAAGCGCTTCGGCCCGACGATCGGCGCGATGGACACCGAGAACAACGCGAAGAGGGCGCCGAGGATCAGCAACCCGACGATCGGGACATAAGGGTTGATCGTCATGTCTACTCCCGTACGACTGTTAGCCGCTTCACACTAGTTACTGAGGTTGTGCTGTCCTTTGGTCGGGGGTGCCCTAATTCGTACTGACCGTGGTCAGACGGAGGGCGCCACCTTGGTCAGTCCGTTGATGATGCGATCCATGGCGTCGCCACCCCGGGGGTCGGTGAGGTTGGCCAGGAGCTTGAGGACGAACTTCATGAGCAGCGGCTGCGGCATGCCGTACTTGGTGGCCAGCCGCATGATCTGCGGGTTGCCGATCAGCTTCACGAAGATCCCACCGATCCGGTAATAGCCACCGAACCGGAGACTCAATTCGGCGGGGTACGCCTGGAGCGCGCGCTCGCGTTCCGGTCCGGCCGGCCGGGCCAGGGCTTGCACCGCCACCTCGGCCGCCATCTCACCGGACTCCATCGCGTACGCGATGCCCTCGCCGTTCATCGGGTTGACCATGCCGCCGGAGTCACCGACCAGCATCACCCCACGGGTGTAGTGCGGCACCCGGTTGAAACCCATCGGCAGCGCGGCGCCCAGCGTCGGGCCGTCCGCATTGGCCTCCTCGCGCAGCCCCCACTCCTCCGGAGTGCTGCCCAGCCAGTCGGTGAGCAGGTTTCGGTAGTTCGTCTTACCGAAGGCGTCCGAGGAGTTCAGGATGCCGAGACCGACGTTCACCCGGCCGTCACCCAGCCCGAAGATCCAGCCGTAGCCGGGCAGGAGCCGGCCCGGGTTCTGCGCGCTGCGCAGCTCCAGCCAGGACTCCAGGTAGTCGTCGTCCGCCTTCACGGCCGAACGGTAATAGCGCCGGACCGCGACGCCGAGAGGCCGATCGTCCCGCTTGGCCAGCCCGAGTGACAGGGGGAACTTGCCGGACACCCCGTCCGCGGCGATCACCAGGGGCGCGCGGAAGGTGACCGGCTCACGCTCCGGACCGGACTTCGCCTCGACGCCGATCACGTAGCCGTCGTCGTCGGTCACCGCTCCGGTGACGTTCACCCCGGTGCGCAGGAGGGCGCCGGCCTCCACGGCACGCCGGGCCAGCATGTCGTCGAAGTCCATCCGGGTACGGACGAGGCCGTAGTTGGGGAAGCTGGCGAGATCGGGCCAGTCCAGTTCCAGCCGGACTCCGCCGCCGATCACCCGCAGGCCCCGGTTCTGCAGCCAGCCGGCCTTCTCCGAGGTGTCGACACCCATCCGGATGAGCTGGCGGACCGCACGCGGGGTGAGGCCGTCACCGCACACCTTCTCGCGCGGGAACTCGGTTTTCTCCAGCAGCAGAACGCGTACGCCGTGACGAGCCAGGTGGTATGCCGCCGCGGAGCCACCGGGGCCCGCTCCGACCACGATCACGTCCGCCTCGTCTACGACGGGCCCACTCGGGTGGTCGTTCACGGTCCAACCTCCGTCTCGCCCGGACGCTCGTGAATTAGTTCACAAGCATGCCTCGATCGGAGTGTAGGCCGACTATCGAAGATCTTTGCGCTTAGGTTCCCCTAATTGTTTCCGAAGGACTATCATCCCTGCTCAGGGGCCTGGAGGACCCGGTCCGCCACGCCGAGCGCCGGGCCGTCCAGGTGGTCGCGGATGGTGCCGCCCATCGCTCGGTCGAGCGCCACGATGAGCCCCTCCACGAGGTCCTGCGCAAGATCGGGATCCTGTGCCGCGACCCGGCGGAGCCGGGCGGCCAGCTCGGTCGCGCGGCGCGCGTCCGCCTCACCCTCGTCGATCGCGAGGTCGATGTCGGTGTCGTCGAGATGCCCGAGATCAGTCATGACTCGAACTAAGCAGCACCTTCACCGCCTTGTGGGCGAAATGCCGTATTTACACCCGGGTGGCGCGGTGCAGGGCCACGATCCCGCCGCTCAGGTTGCGCCAGCCGACCCGGTCCCACGGTCCGGCCGCGGCGATCCGGTCCGCCACACCCTGCTGGTCCGGCCAGGCGCGGATCGATTCGGCCAGATAGACGTACGCCTCCGGATTGCTCGACACACCCCGCGCCACGACCGGCAGCGAGCGCATCAGGTATTGCATGTAGACGGTCCGGAAGGCGGCGTTCGTCGGGTGGCTGAACTCACACACCACGAGCCGGCCACCCGGTCGCGTCACCCGGGCGAACTCACGCAGCGCGGCGCCGGTGTCCACCACGTTCCGCAGCGCGAAGGAGATCGTCACCGCGTCGAAGACACCGTCCCCGAACGGCAGCCGCAGCGCGTCCCCGGCCAGCAGCGGCACCTCGGCCCGAACCCGGCGGCCGGCCTGGAGCATGCCCACCGAGAGGTCGGCGCCGACCGCGAACGCCCCGGACCGGCCCAGTTCCTCGGTGGAGATCCCGGTGCCGGCGCCCACGTCCAGGACCCGCTCGCCGGGCCGCAGCCCCAGCGCGGTCCGGGTGGCCCGGCGCCACCCCCGGTCCTGCCCGAAGGCCAGCACGGTGTTGGTGAGGTCGTAGCGCTTGGCCACGCCGTCGAACATCTCGGCGACCTCGTGCGGCTGCTTGTCCAGATCTGCGCGTGTCACGAGGTCAACTCTGCCACCCGCCCGCGAAACAGCGCGGGCGGGATGGATGACCATCCCGCCCGCGCCTTGTGCGTTATATATACGACCGTCGTCGGTCGGGTCCGAATGCTCGTCACCGACGCGATCGCGACTGGCGACGTATGAGTGTTCCGTTGCCTTACAAGGGCAACGTAACCAGCGGCAACGACCCGGTACAGGCAACCGGCGGGCTCGTTACGAAGGAGCAACCCAGCCTCGCCGGTCCGACGATCCGAACCTGGCCGAACGGACGACTGCCACCCCCTGAAGGGGCCAGTTTCAGCTCGCCTCGACCAGCGGAAGCTGCTTACGGACACCGCCACCGGGCAGCGCGATCGAGGAGAAGTGCGAGACCACCCGGTCGTCGGTGGGGTCGTCGGCGGCCGTCCGGTGCACGGCGAGATGCCTGTACCAGGTGTCCCGCCACGCCGGGACGCGGTCCGCGGTGCGGATCATCGAGATCAGCTCCTGGAGGTTCGACCGGTGCTTGGCGCCGGCCGAGGAGATCACGTTCTCCTCCAGCATGATCGAGCCGAGGTCGTCGACGCCCATGTGCAGCGAGAGCTGGCCGATGTCCTTGCCGGTGGTCAGCCAGGACGCCTGGAGGTGGGCCACGTTGTCGAAGAACAGCCGGGAGACCGCGATGAACCGCAGATACTCCATGGTGGTGGCCTGGGTGCGGCCCTTGAGGTGGTTGTTCTCCGGCTGGTACGTCCACGGGATGAACGCGCGGAAACCGCCGACCTCGTGCGACTGCTCGACCGGGACGTCCCGGTAGCCGTTCGCCACGGCCAGGTCCTGCACCTCACGGATCATCCGGATGTGCTCGATGCGCTCGACGTTCGTCTCACCCGTACCCATCATCATGGTGGCGGTGGACGAGAGGCCGTGCCGGTGCGCGATGGCCATCACCTCGAGCCATCGCGCGCCGCTCTCCTTGAGCGGCGCGATGGCCTTGCGCGGCCGCTCGGGCAGCATCTCGGCGCCCGCGCCGGCGATCGAGTCGAGCCCGGCCGCCTTGATCCGGATCACCGCCTCCTCGATGGAGACGCCGTCGACCTTGG
Source organism: Actinoplanes flavus (assembly GCF_017592555.1). Lineage (GTDB taxonomy): Bacteria > Actinomycetota > Actinomycetes > Mycobacteriales > Micromonosporaceae > Actinoplanes > Actinoplanes flavus. The sequence continues at coordinate 121,029 of NZ_JAGFNS010000017.1, forward strand.
CCATGTGCAGGATCTCGCTCGGGCCGATCGAGTGGATGGCGAGCTGCGGGAACGCCTGCTTGACCGAGGAGAAGAGATTCTCGTAGTAGGCCACCCCGAACTCCGGGTGGTGCCCACCCTGGAGCATCACCTGCGTGGCGCCCAGCTCGACCGCCTCGCCGGCCCGGTGCAGGATCTCCTCGATCGGGTGCGCCCAACCCTCCTTGTGCTTCGGGGCCCGGAAGAACGCGCAGAACTTGCACGCCGTGACGCACACGTTGGTGTAGTTGATGTTCCGGTCGATCAGGTACGTGACGATGCCGTCCGGATACCGGCGGCGCCGGACCGCGTCGGCCGCCTCGCCCAGCGCGTGGAACGGGGCCTCCGTGTAGAGCAGCAAGGCCTCCTCGGGCGTGATGCGCCCACCGTCGGCTCCGCGCTGCAGGATGCTGTCGATCTCCGGATTCGCGGTCACGTCAGGAAGCGTACGTCCACCGGGTGCCGGCCGTCAGCGGCGAGGGTCACCGGGAGCCGGCCGTCCCGATCAGCGCGGCCAGGCCGTCCAGCACCCGGGCGAGCCCGAACTCGTACGCGTGGCCGGGCTCGTAGGCCGCGCCCATCGCGGACCCGGCAGCCGCCCCGACCCGGGTGGCGGTCGGGTACCGGTGCTGGTCGAAGACCAGCTCGAAGACCGGTCCACGCTCCTGCCACCACTCGAAGTCGGTGCTGCCGGTCCGCGCCTCCGCGGCCCGCACGTCCGCCTCCGACCGGGCCGCGGCCTGCACGAATCCGATCAGGAAGGTGAGCGCCGCGTCCCGGGTCACGTCGTCCAGCCCGCAGTCGTCGAAGGCGCGCAGCTCGTGCTCGTACTTCGCCATCAGGCCGGGGCCCAGCGGCGGGCGGCTGGCCGGGAGGGTCGCCGCCCACGGATGGGTGGTGTAGAGCCGGCGGTTCTCCCCGGCGACCGCGGCCAGGCGCTCCCGCCACGGACGGTCCGGGTGCTCGGCACGGGGCATCTCCAGGTAGAGGCGGTCCAGCATCAGGTCGAGAAGAGCGCTCTTGTCCGGAACGTACGTGTAGAGGGTCATCGGCACCACGCCCAGCTCCTGCGCGACCCGGCGCATCGACACCGCCTCCAGGCCCTCGGCGTCGGCCAGCGCGATCCCGGCCTCGACCACCCGCGCGACGGTCAGGCCGGGGCGGCGGCCACGGCGCTTCCCCTCCGGCTCGCCGTCCGGGAACCAGAGCAGATCGATGGTGCGGCGCACTTCGGCCACGGGTGGCACTCCTTTCCTGTACGGCGTATTGTGTACAACGTACAAGTAACAGCTTCGGGGAGGCGCCATGCAGATCACCTCGTCCGCCATCTCGCTCACCGTCGACGATGCCCCGGCTTCCAGCAAGTTTCTCGCGGACCACTTCGGTTATGCCGTGCGGATGGCGGCAGACGGTTTCGCCTCGCTCGGCCGCGACGACGGTGGCGTCGACCTGATCTTCCTGCGCCGCGGCATCGAGGTGCTGCCACCCGAGCTGCGCCAGGTGCACACCGCCGGCACGATCGTCGCCTTCGTGGTCGACGACCTGGAGGCCGAGCAGGCCCGGTTGCGGGCCGAGGGGGTCGAGCCCACGCTGCCCATCCGTGAGGAGCCGTGGGGTGAGCGCCTCCTTCTGGTGACCGACCCCAACGGTGTCGTCTACGAGTTGGTGGAGTGGCCGGACCGATAGGTTCTGTTCTCACGGATCGTTCAGGGGGTAAACAACCGGAGTGGCCCGGTGGCAGCACGTGGAGCCGACCAGAAGACCCGCGTTCGCGGGCAGGTGGCCGTGAAGCGTGAACCCGGCACCACACCCGTGGGTCAGACCGGGACCGTCCCGCAAGGCAGGACTACCAACCGTGTGCTCACTAAAGCGCACTGAAAGGTAACGGTGGCAGTGCTCGTCGTTCACGGCGGCTGGGTGGCCGGGGCCGGGCGCCCGGGCCGGTTGATCATCTGGGCCGAGGACCCGGCTCTTCCCGCATCGTCGACGTCCCGGGCGCGGTCACGTCCACACCCGTTCGCGGCTTCCGTCGAGGCGCTCCAGCGGGTGGTGCCCGGCGCGGAGGGCGGGCCGCTGGCGCTCACCCTGCCCGGGAGCGGGCGTGGCCCCCTGCCCTCGCCCGAGACCGGGTTGGAGGCTGCCACCCGCGGGATCAGACTGGGCACGTGGACGGTTCCGGCGCTGTCGGTGCCCGGTGACGAGGCCATGGCGGTCCTCGGGGAGCTGGCCGACCCCGATCCGGACGGTCCCTGGCTCGCCGGGCCGTCGCTGCGCTATCTCACCCTGCTCGCCGGTTACGCCTGTGACCTGGCCGGGCGCGGGCGGATGCTGCCGCAGCTGGCGGTCGAGGCCGGGACGCCCACGGCACGCTGGCGGCCGGTGCTGACCGGATCCGACACGGCCACCTTCCGTGACTTCGCGGCCGGCATGCCGCCGGTGGTGCGGGCCGCGGGGGACGGCCAGGCCGTCGGGCGGACGGTGCGGGACGCCCTGGAGTCGCTGCTGGACGGGGCGGCCCGCGCCACTCTGCCGGAACGGCTCATGGTCGGTCAGCGGCCGGGCTCGAGATCACCCCTTCCGGACCGCTGGCTGGCCGCCCTCACCGGCGCCGATCCGGCGCTGCCCGGGGCCGCCGACGCCGACGTGCGCGACCTGCGCCGCGCGCTGGACGACTGGATGCGCGCGGCCGACGAGGCCCACGGACCGATCCGGGTCAGCTTCCGCCTCTTCGAGCCGTCGCCGGAGGCGCCGCCCGGTGCGGACGGATGGTTCCTGGAGTTCGCGTTGCAGTCGGCCGAGGACCCGGGCCTCTACCTGCCCGCCGAGGATCTCTGGGAGGGCGCCCGGTTCCCCGGTCTGCCGCGGCGGCCCGACGAGACCCTGCTCGCCGGGCTGGGCCGGGCGGTCCGGCTCTTCCCCCTGCTGCACGTGGCACTGCTCGAGCAGCGACCGTCCGCCATGCCGCTGACCACCAGCGAGGCCTATGACTTCCTGCGCCAGGCCGCGCCGCTGTTGCAGGCGGCCGGGTTCGGTGTGCAGCTCCCGTCGTGGGCCGGCCGGAAGGCGGTCGGGCTGAAACTCACCACGCGCACCCGGTCCAAGTCCGGGGCGTCGTCGCGGGCCGTGGCGGATTCCGGTTTCGGCCTCTCCGAACTGGTCGACTTCCGGCTCGACCTGGTCATCGGCGACGGCACGGTGACCGCCGAGGAGCTGGCCGAGCTGGCCCGGCTCAAGGTGCCGCTGGTCCGGGTCCGCGGCCAGTGGGTGGAGCTGGACGCCCGCCAGCTCAAGGCCGCGCTCAAGGCCGTCGGCGAGCGGCGGGAGGGGCAGCTCACCGCGGGTGAGCTGTTGCAGCGGGTGGTCGACGGCGGCGACGAGGACCTGCCCCTGGTCGAGGTCGACGCCGACGGCGACCTCGGTGACCTGCTCTCCGGTCAGGCGGCCGAGCGGCTCAGCCCGCTGCCGACGCCGGCCGGGTTCCAGGGGGCGCTCCGGCCCTACCAGGAACGGGGCCTGTCCTGGCTGCACTTCCTCAGCCGGCTCGGCCTCGGCGGCATCCTGGCCGACGACATGGGTCTGGGCAAGACCGCCCAGACCCTGTCGCTGCTGCTCACCGACGAGGGCTCGCGCAGCCTGCTGATCTGCCCGATGTCGCTGGTCAGCAACTGGCACAAGGAGGCCGGCCGGTTCGCGCCGGGCCTGCGGGTCTACGTGCATCACGGCGCCACCCGGATGCGCGGGCCCGAGTTCGACGAGGCGGTCGCCGGCGCCGATCTGGTCATCACGACGTACGGCACGGCGCTTCGGGACCTGGAGACGCTGCGCGGTGTGACGTGGAGCCGGGTGGTCTGCGACGAGGCGCAGGCGATCAAGAACAGCGGGACCAGGCAATCGCAGGCGGTCCGCGCGATCCCGGCCCGCACCCGGCTGGCGCTCACCGGCACCCCGGTGGAGAACCACCTGGCGGAGCTGTGGTCGATCATGGATTTCTGCAATCCGGGGCTGCTCGGCCCGGCGAAACGGTTCCGCCGCCGGTTCCAGGAGCCGATCGAGAGCCGGCAGGACGAGGACGCGACCGCCGCTCTGAAACGGGCCACCGGTCCGTTCGTGCTCCGGCGCCTCAAAACCGACAAGACCATCATCTCGGACCTGCCGGAGAAGAACGAGATGAAGGTGTGGTGCTCGCTCACCCCCGAGCAAGCCACCCTCTACCAGGCGGTCGTCGAGGACATGATGGCCGAGATCGAGAGCAGCGAGGGCATCCAGCGGCGGGGCAACGTGCTGGCCGCCATGATGAAGCTCAAGCAGGTCTGCAACCATCCCGCCCACCTGCTCAAGGACGGCTCCCGGCTACCCGGCCGCTCCGGCAAGCTGGCCCGTCTCGAGGAGCTGGCCGACGAGATCATCGAGGACGGCGACAAGGCCCTGATCTTCACCCAGTACGCGGAGTGGGGCACGCTGCTCCAGCCGTACCTGGCGGCACACACCGACCGGCCGGTGCTGTGGCTGCACGGCGGCCTGAGCAAGGCGCGGCGCGACGAGCTGGTCGAGCGGTTCCAGACCTCCGGCGAGCCGATGCTGTTCCTGCTCTCGCTCAAGGCCGCCGGCACCGGTCTCAACCTGACCGCCGCCAACCATGTCGTCCACTTCGACCGGTGGTGGAATCCGGCGGTCGAGGACCAGGCCACCGACCGGGCTTTCCGGATCGGGCAGTCACGCGACGTCCAGGTCCGTAAGTTCATCTGCACCGGCACCCTGGAGGAGAAGATCGACGCGATGATCGAGCGGAAGAAGGCGCTGGCCTCCTCGGTCGTCGGCACCGGCGAGGAGTGGATCACCGACCTCAGCACCGATCAGCTGCGGGAGCTGTTCTCGCTCGACCCGGCGGCGGTGCGCTGACATGCCTTTCGACAGGTCCGGTCAGTTCTACGAGGCGGCCCGCCCGATCGAGGTGGACGGCGGCCTGAGCGTGCGGTCGAAGCGGGGCAAGATCGGCGAACAGTGGTGGTCGCGCAAGTTCGTGGACGTGCTGGAGGGTGTCTGCGACGCGGGGCGGCTGGCACGCGGCCGGGCCTACGCACGCAAGGGCCAGGTGATGGACTTCGCCCTCGAGCCGGGGCGGGTGCTGGCCCGGGTGCAGGGGTCGCGGCCCCGGCCGTACGAGGTGACGATCCGGATCACCGCGTTCGACGACGCACGCTGGGCCGACGTGATCGACGCGCTCGCGGCCCGCGCGCTGTACCGTGCCGCGCTGCTGGCCGGCGAGATGCCGCACGAGATCGTCGACCTCTTCACCGAGCTGGGTCTGCCGCTGTTCCCGGACCGGCTGGACATCGACTGCTCCTGCCCGGACTGGGGCGTCCCCTGCAAACACGGTTCGGCGGTGCTGTACGTGCTGGCCGAGGCGTTCGACGACGACCCCTTCCTGGTGCTGGGCTGGCGGGGCCGCGGCCGCGACGAACTGCTCGGCGCGCTGCGCGGTACCCCCGAGCCGGAGGAGGCCGTCGACCCGCTGGCGGTCGAGGAGGAGCCGCTGGACGCCCGGCTGGCCGACTTCTACTCCCCCGCCATCAGCCTGGGCCGCCTGCGGGAGCGGCCACCACGGGGCGGCCTGCCACCGGAGCTGCTGCTGCGGGCGCTCGACCCGCCACCGATCCGGGTCCGGCATGTGCCGCTGGTCGACGTCCTCCGGCCGGTCTATCGCGACCTGGGCGCGGCGGAGGGGGAGGAATGAGCGAACCCGCTCATCGGGCCGCGCCCATCGTGAACCGATCGTGGGCGAGTCCACGATGGACGCGGTGGCTTGTCACGCTACCGGGCTTCGCCCGGTTTCGCCTCCCCGGAGCGTGACCTGAAGCCAGACCGCCGTCACCACGCGTGTCAATGGACGACTACCGATATCGGAGCACCGCATCATGAGTGAGATGACCTATCGCCGGCTGGGTGACTCGGGCCTGGTCGTGTCCGCGATCGGCATCGGCTGCAACAACTTCGGCCGCAAGCTGGACGCCGACGGCACCCGGGAGGTGGTCGACGCCGCGATCGACGCGGGGATCACTCTCTTCGACACCGCGGACATCTACGGCACCCCGCACGGCATGTCGGAGGCGTTCCTCGGTGCCGCGCTCAAGGGCCGGCGGGACGAGGTCGTACTGGCCACCAAGTTCGGCATGACCATGGAAGGGCTCAACGGGAGGGACTTCGGGGCGCGGGGCTCGCGACGGTACGTCGTCCGCGCCGTCGAGGCCTCACTCCGGCGGCTGGAGACCGATCACATCGACCTCTACCAGATGCACGAGCCGGATCCGGCCACCCCGATCGACGAGACCCTGGCCGCCCTCGACGACCTGGTCCGGGCCGGCAAGGTCCGCTACCTGGGCAACTCGAACTTCTCCGGCTGGCAGATCGCCGACGCCGACTGGACCGCGCGGACCGGGAACCTGACCCGGTTCGTCAGCGCGCAGAACCGGTACAGCCTGCTGAACCGCGGCGTCGAGGCCGAGGTGGTGCCGGCGTGCGAGCAGTTCGGGCTCGGGCTGCTGCCCTTCTTCCCGATCGAGTCCGGCCTGCTGTCCGGCAAGTACCGGCGCGGTGAGCAGGCTCCCGCCGGGACCAGGATGTCGCAGGAGCGCTACCGCTCCTGGCTGGCCGACGCGGACTGGGACACCATCGAGGCGCTGACCGCCTTCGGGGCCGAGCGCGGTCGCACCCTGCTCGAGGTGGCGATCGCCGGCCTGCTCGCCCGGCCGGCGGTGGCCAGCGTGATCGCCGGCGCCACCACCCCGGAACAGGTCCAGGCCAACGCCGCCGCCGGCACATGGGACCTCACCGCCGCCGACGTGGCCGCCCTCGACGCTCTCCTCGACTCGTAGCGCGTCGGGCGTACCCGGAAACGGTGAAGGCCGGGCACGCGGAAAGCGTGCCCGGCCCGGAGAGCGTGACTACTCGGCGACCGTGACGATGCGGCGGCGCCGAGCCGCCCGGAAGGCGATGAAGCCCGCGGCCAGCAGGGCCGCGCCGCCGCCGGCGATCAGACCGGCCGGGGCGCCGGTGATCGGCAGGCCACCGCCGGTTCCGCCCGAGGGGGTCAGCTTGACGGTGAGGGCGGCCTTGTTGTTGTCCTTCTTCTTGTCCTGCACGCCGCCGTTGATGCTGACCGAGCCGGCCTTGTGCTCGGCCACGTCGAGGATCTCGGCGGAGAGGCTGAACAGGTAGCGGCCCTTGTTCGGGACGCTGTCCACGACCAGGCATACCAGGTCGGTGACCTCGGCCAGATCGGTGACCGATTCGTCGATCTCGGTGAGCGAGGTGCCCGGCAGGCAACGCTCGTCGAGCTTCATGAGTTCGATGCCGGTCGGCAGCTTGATGTGCGCGTACTGGAGCGAGGTGATGCTCGGCGGGATGGTCCCGGACGGGCCCAGGTTGCGCAGGCCCACCTCGGCGGTGCGCTCCTCGCCGATCTCGCCGGTGAAGGAGCCACCGACGGCCGCGGTCTCCGCCGTCGACTTGGGCACGGTCACCGAGAAGATCGTGTAGTTGTCGTCCTCGTTGAGGTCGTCGGCGGCCTCCGGCTCCTCGGCGGCGGAGGTCGACGAGACGGCCTCCAGCGACAGCTCCTTGCCGGCGGCGCCGGCGGTGCGCTTTGCGAAGTCGAAGACGTACTTCTCGGTGAGGCCGACCGCGGCGATGTAGACCGGGTAGTCGAACGGCCCGGCCGCGTCGGACGGCACCTTGACCCGCAGCGGCGTGTTCTTCGGCAGGGTGAAGGCGCCCCCGCCGGCCAGCGGCTCGTTGAAGACGCAGAGGAACCCGCCGACGTCGGCGTCCCGCTCGCAGTTGCGGTAGTCCAGCACCGGCGTCACGCCGTACGGGGCCATCACCAGCAGACCGAGGGCCGCGACGTCCTTGTTGCCGGTGTTACGGACCAGGACCGGCACGTCGGCGCTCTTGCCGTGGGCCAGTTTCAGGTCGGCGACGTCCTCGACCTCCAGGTCGACGCCACCTTTGTCGGTGCGGACCACGGTGATCGACGTCTCGTCGCTGGGCTGCGCGCCGACCGTCGTGCTGAGCGCGATGGTCTTGGCCGGGTCGGCGGCGCCCGCCCCGGCGGCCGGCTTGATCGTGAACTTGACGCTGCGCCGCTGATTCGGCGCCAGGTCACCGATCGCGCAGCTGGTGGCGTCGCAACCGGCGGGCGCGGTGAATCCCAGATCCGGGCTGATCGGCTTGGCGGCGCTGCCGAACGTGAGAACCACGTCCTTGGCGGAAACGCCACTGAGGTTGTAAAGATCGAATTTGACCGTCTTCGACTGACCGTTGATCACGGTCACCGTTTCCGGGCTGAAGATGCCGATATAGGGCACCTCGACCTCGTCCGCGGCCTGAGCCGGCAGGGCCAGGCCGGTGACAGCCAGCCCCGCTGCCGTAGTGGTCAGGGCAAGACGGCTGAACAGGGCGCGCAGTCGCATGATCACCGATTTCGAACTGATGCGGCCGATCAGAGAATCGGCCGCGGAAAAAGTTCGAGGATCTTAAAGCGCCCGAACCGTGAAGATCAAACGTCGGCGAAAATCGGTCCGTTCTCCGGCAGGCTGGGCACTTCGCCCCGGTCCGCCGCACGCCGGGCGAACTCGCGAACGCCGGCGATCTGCCGGTCACCGAGGGAGAAGTCGAGCGCCCGGAAATAGTTGGCGAGCGTCGCGGCGTCGAACGGCTCCCAGCGGGCGGCCGACTCGGCCACCTCGTCCAGTTCGCCGAGGCACAGGTCACGGGACCGCTGGAAGGCCTCGTGCACGTCCTTGACGAGGCCGGGGTGCGCGACCGCGAAGTCCCGCCGGACCGCCCAGACGGCGAAGACCATCGGCAGGCCGGTCCACTCCTTCCACGCCTCGGCCAGGTCGATCACCTGGAGGCCCTTGGCGGGCGCCTCGTACATCGCCCGGAGCGCCGGGTCGCCGATCAGCACGCCGGCGTCCGCCTCCATGAGCATCTGCGACAGGTCGGGCGGGCAGCGGAAATACTCCGGCTCGGCGCCGAACCGCTCGGAGAGCAGCATCTGGGCGAGCATCACGCCGGTCCGGGAGGTGGAGCCGAGCGCGACCGGCCGCCCGTCCAGCTCGGCCGGCGGACGGGTGGACACCAGGTTGACCGAGAGCACCGGCCCGTCGCTGCCGACCGCCAGATCGGGCAGCAGGAGCAGCTCGTCGGCATGGCGTAGGTACTCCACCAGGGTGATCGGCCCGATGTCGAGGTCACCGGCGACCAGGTCGGCGCTGAGCCGCTCCGGGGTGTCCTTGCGCAGGTCGACGTCGAGGAGAGCGCCCGAACGCATCAGCCCCCAGTAGATGGGCAGGCAGTTGAGGAACTGGATGTGCCCGACCCGGGGCCGACGGACGCTGTCGCTCATGCTGCGACGTTATCCCCGATGCCCTCGGACGGCTGACTGGCGTGGCCCAAATCGCAGAATCCCCGCTAAAGTCTTTTGCAAAAGTCTTTAGCAAGGGTGGCCATGACGTCCGAAGAGATCGCCCGACTGGTCGCCCTTCTGCGCCAGACCGGAACCGACCTTCGCGATGTGGAGGTCAAGGCAGCCGGGGGCGGCCTGCCCAAGTCGATACGCGACACGCTCAGCGCGTTCAGCAACGACCGGGGCGGCACGGTCATTCTCGGGCTGGAGGAGAAGGCCGGGTTCCAGCCCGCTGCCGGCTTCGACGCCGGCCGCATCCGCGACGCTCTCGCCTCCGCGTGCAATGACGACCTCCATCCACCGGTACGCGGTGAGATCGAGATGGTCCCGTTCGAGGGCGCCCTGGTGGTCGTCGCCGAGATCGGCGAACTCGATCCCCGTTTCAAACCGTGCTACGTGGCGGCACGTGGCGAGTACAACGGCTCGTTCACGCGTGGTGGCGACGGCGACCGGCGCCTGACCGACTTCGAGATCCACCTGCTGCACACCAACCGTGGCCAGCCCGACGACGATCGGGAACCGGTTCCCGGAGCGACTGAGGCCGACCTCGACGACACGGAGATCCAGTTCTTGCTGGCGCGGGTGCGGCAACGGCAGCCACGGGCCTTCGCGGATCTCGACCGGCAGCAGGTGCTACGCCGGCTCAACATCCTCACCGAGGACTCCGCCGGGGTCCTCCGCCCCAGCCTCGGCGGACTCCTCACACTGGGGATCTACCCACAGCAGTTCTTTCCGCAACTGAACGCCACTCTGGTGGTCTACCCCGGCACATCGGCTCAGGACATCCCGGTCAATGGACCCCGTTTCCTGGAGAACCGCACGTTCGACGGCCCGATCCCGGTGATCGTCGACGAGGCGGTCACGGCGGTGCTGCGGAACACGTCGGTCCGGTCGTTCATCGACGGCAGCGGCCGGATCGACCGGTACGACTATCCGGCGGAGGTGATCCGCGAGGGAGTGGCGAACGCGCTCCTGCATCGGGATTACTCGTCCTACTCACGAGGCACACCGGTCCAGATCACCCTCTACTCCGATCGGCTTGTCATCGCCAACCCGGGCGGGCTGTTCGGCGCCGTGACCGAGGACGATCTCGGCCGCGAAGGAGTGACCTCCACTCGTAATCCGGTCCTCGCACGTCTGCTCCAGGACGCTCGTCTACCCGAGACCGGCCGGATGGTGTGCGAGAACCGGGCCAGCGGGATTCCCACCATGCTCCGTGAGCTGCGGCGCACCGGCTCCCCGCTACCCGAGTTCCACAACCGCATCACGCGCTTCAAGCTGCTTCTCCCGCGCCATACCCTGCTGGACGACGAGACGACCACATGGATCGGCGGCCTGGGACAGCAGGGCCTGACGACCACACAGCAATTGGCCTTGGCCGAGATGCGGCTGGGGCGGGCGGTCACCAACTCCACCATGCGCAACCTCGGTCTTGAGGCGCACCGAGCGACGAGCGAACTCGCCGATCTGGTCAGCCGAGGGATTGTGGTCCGCGTCGGAGAACGCCGTCATGCCCGCTATCTGATTGCTCCGCGAGCCGAACAACTGGCCCTGTACGCCGCCACGAATCTCAGTGACACCGAGCTCATCAAGGAGGCACTCAGGGATGGGCGGGAGTTGAGCCGCCGCGATCTCGAGCAGCGAACCGGGCTCAGCTACATGAAGGTACTGCGCGCCCTGAAAGACCTCGAGATCGCGGGCACGGTACGACCCACCGCTCCCGCCCGTTCCCCTCTACGGCGGTACCGGCTGGCCCCCTGACTCGAAATTCGGTGGACAGGAGCGTGGGATCGCGTAGCGTGGAGGGCCGCTTGACGGCCGTGGTGAACATGCACCGCAGCGGGCGTCCCCGCGCCGAGGGGCGGCCGACCCGCCCTCCCGGATACGCGAGCAGACTCGATCCGCCTTCTGAGGACGACCTGTGCCCACTACCGATCTGGACACCGAACTCGCCGCCGAACGCACCCATCTCACCGAGTCGCGGGCCGCGCTGCGGCGGATGCGCGACCGCGCCGAGTCGCTCTTCGCCACCGGTGACAAGGTCGCCGGCGACTCGTACACCGCCGAGCAGCTGGGCCGGCACATGGCCCGTCGGGTCAAGGAGCTGGCCGACGACCCGGACACCCCGTTGTTCTTCGGACGGCTGGACATCGACGACAGCCCCTATCACGTCGGCCGGCGGCATGTCACCGACGACGCCGGCGAGCCGATGGTGCTGGACTGGCGGGCGCCGCTGTCCCGGTCGTTCTACCGGGCCAGTGTGCGCGACCCGCAGGGGGTGGCGGTCCGCCGCCGGTTCGGTTTCGTCAAAGGTGAGCTGACCAGCTTCGAGGACGAGCACCTGGACCGCGGCGAGGAGTTGGGCACCAGCAGCCGGATCCTGACCGCCGAGATCGAGCGGCCCCGTGTCGGGCCGATGCGGGACATCGTCGCGACCATCCAGCCGGAGCAGGACGAGCTGGTCCGGGCGGACCTGGCCGACTCGATCTGCGTGCAGGGCGCTCCCGGCACCGGCAAGACGGCGGTCGGCCTGCACCGGGCGGCCTACCTGCTCTATCTGCACCGGGAGCGGTTGCGGAAGTCGAAGGTGCTGATCGTCGGGCCGAACACGGCGTTCCTGTCGTACATCTCGGCGGTCCTGCCCACGCTGGGCGAGGTGGAGGTGCTCCAGTCCACCCTGGACGAGCTGGTGAGCCGGGTTCCGGTCCGGGCGACCGACACGGATGCCGCGAAAACCATCAAACATGACGTACGGATGGCCGAAGTGCTGAGCCGGGCGCTGTGGAGCCGGATCAGCGGGCCGACCGAGCCGATCATGGTGTCGGACGGCTCGTACCGGTGGCGGATCGACATCGAACCGCTGCGCCGGATCGTCGACGAGGCCCGCCGCGAGGGCCTGCCGTACGCGGTCGGCCGGGAGCGGGTCCGGGCCCGGGTGGTGGGCCTGTTGCAGCGCCAGTCGGAGTACCGGACCGGCAACTCACCGAGCGAGTCCTGGCTGCGCCGGATGAGCCGGATCGCGCCGGTCACCGCGTTCCTCGATGCGGTCTGGCCGGCCGTCACCCCGGAGTCCCTGGTGGCCGGCGTGCTGACCGAGCCGCCCACCGGCCTGCTCACCGAGGAGGAGCGGGAGGCGATCCGCTGGGTGAAGCCGCCCAAGACGGTGAAGTCGGCGAAGTTCAGCGCGGCCGATCTGCTGCTGATCGACGAGGCTGCCGGGCTCCTGGAGCGGGAGACCAGTTTCGGTCACGTGGTCGTCGACGAGGCCCAGGATCTGTCGCCCATGCAGGCCCGCGTGATCGCCCGGCGCAGCGAGCACGGCTCGATCACGCTGCTCGGTGACCTGGCGCAGGGCACGGCGCCGTGGGCCACCACCGACTGGCGGGACATTCTGGGTCATCTGGGCAAGCCGGACGCGGCCGTGGTGCCCCTGACGGTCGGCTTCCGCGTACCGGAAGTGGTGGTGAGGCTGGCCAACCGCCTGCTGCCGGCGCTCGGCGTGAATGTGCCCGCCGCGGTCTCGCTGCGGCCCGACGGCGATCTCGCCGTCGTGCCGGTCGCCGATCCGGCGGATCTGGACACGGTGACGATGGCCGAGCTGACCGCGGCGCTGGGGCATGAGGGGTCGGTCGCGGTGATCGCGGCGGACGCCGCGGTGGAGCGGCTGCGCGCGCATCTGGACGCCGCCGGCATCGAGCACGCGACCCCCGACGACGTCGATGCCGGGGCGCGCGTCACGGTGGTGCCCGCCACGCTGGTCAAGGGCCTGGAGTACGACCATGTCATCGTCCACGAGCCGGCCGACATCGTGGCCGCCGAGCCGAAGGGCCTAAACCGGCTGTACGTGGTCCTCACCCGGGCCGTGACCCGGCTCTCGGTGTTGCATGCCAAACCGCTGCCGGAAGCGCTTACCCTCGCGTGATGCCTCGTATCGGTGTGATGTTCGACCGTGACCGTGCCCCCGAAGAGCTGACCGGTTTCGCCACCGCCCTGGAGGCGGCCGGCGCCGACGACCTGTGGGTGGTGGAGGATCTGGGCTGGACCGGTGGCGTGAGCGCCGCCGCGCTGGCCCTGGCCGCCACCTCCCGGCTGCGGGTCGGCATCGGCATCGCGCCGGCCCCGCTGCGCAGTCCCATGCTGTACGCCATGGAGATCGCCAACCTGGCCCGGGTGCATCCCGGCCGGGTGGTGGCCGGTCTCGGGCACGGCGTCCGGGACTGGATGCGGCAGGTCGGCGTGGCCCCGACGTCGCCGCTGGCCCTGCTGGAGGAGAGCGTCACGGCGGTCCGTGGCCTGCTGCGCGGCGAGACCGTGACGCTGGACGGCCGGGAGGTGCACCTGGACGGGGTCCGTCTCGTGCACCCGCCCGAGGTGGTTCCGCCGGTGGTCACCGGGGTGATCCGGGAGAAGTCGCTGGAGCTGTCCGGCCGGTCGGCGGACGGCACCATCCTGGTCGAGGGCCTGAGCCCGGAGCGTCTCGTCGAGGCGATCGGCCATCTGCGGCGCGGCGGGGCGGGCCCGGAGCACGAGGTCATCGGGTTCACCTTCCTGCACGTGGACGAGGACGCGGAGCGCGCCGCCCGGACCGCCGCGGCGGAGCTCACCGGTCAGGCCGGCTTCCTGGGCATCGCGCCGGAGGAGGTGTTCGGCCTGCTGGGTCCGGCCGAGGACATCCCGGCGAAGGTGCACGCCCTGGCCGAGGCGGGGGTGGACACGGTGATCCTGCGCCCGTTCGGCGACGACCACCTGGGCCAGTCGCTGGCCGCCCTCAAGGCCCTGGGCCACTGAGACCGGGTTATCCACAGCCTGGCCCGGCAGGCTGTGGATAACGTGCGCGCCCGTCTCAGAGGGGCTTGACCCAGCGGGACCACTCGGCCTGCGGGGCGTAGCCGTGTCGTTTCCAGATCCGGTGGGCGGTCTCGTTGGCGTCCAGGACCATGGCGTCGGCGCGCGTACCCCCGAAGGATCTGAAGCGCTCCTCGGCGGCGGCGATGAGCCGCCCTCCGATGCCGGCCCGTCGCCTGGCCGGCGCGACCGCGAGCCGGTAGAGGTGGCACCGCCAGCCGTCCCAGCCGGCGATGACCGTGCCGACGATCTCGTCGCCGTCGAGGGCGAGGATGAGCGCCGCCGGATCCCGCCGGTGGAGTGCCGTGACGGCCTCCACAGTGTCCACCGGCCGGTTGTCGTTCTCCGCCGCCTCCTGCCAGAAGGTGAGCACCGCCGGGAGTTCCGAGGTCGTGGCCGCACGCAAGATCATGTATTCAGCCTAGTCAACTTTATGGCACAAAGTTCTTTGACTTTGCGTCGTAAAGTAGAGGCATGGCATCGATGGATCCCTCTGAGGCGCTGGATCTGATCCGGCAGGAGCGGGCCAACACCGGCCGCGCACTGACCCCCGACCCCCGGTTGATGTATTGGCCGTGGGGCCTCACCTGGCTGATCGGTTTCGGACTGTCGTTCTTGCGTTATGGCCCCGGCGGCCGGACCCTGGTCGCCCTCCCCGAGTGGGTGCCGCTCTTCGGCCTGACCGCGTTGATGATCGCGGCCGGCCTCTTCACCGGCCTGGCCGGCGCGCGATCCGGCCGGTCGGTCTCCGGCCCGACGACCCGGCAGGGCATCTGGTACGGGATCGCCTGGTCCGCGGGCTTCAGCGGTCTGGCGGTCGTCTTCGGTCAGATCAGCGAGGCGCTTCCGGAGCACCTGCTGGGCCTGCTCTGGGGTGGCGGCATGGTGGCCCTGGTCGGCGCGCTCTACATGGCCGGCGGCGCGATCTGGAACGAGCGGACCATGTTCTCGCTCGGCGCCTGGATCAGCGCGGTCAACGTGGTCGGCGTCCTCCTCGGTCCGGGCTGGCACGCGCTGGTCGTCTCGCTCGCGGGTGGCGGCGGCATGCTGGTGGCCGGGCTGATCGGCTGGATGCGGCTGCGATGACCGTCGACGAACCCACCCTCCCCGACCTCGACCCGGTCATCCACGCACAGGCCCGGCTCCGCGTGGTGGCCGCGTTGTCACAGCTCAACAGGGATGACCGCATCGCCTTTCCGCGCTTGCAGGAGATTCTGCGGATGACCCCCGGCAACCTCTCGGTGCACCTGCGCAAGCTCGAGGAGGCCGGCTACGTCGAGGTCACCAAGACCCACCGCGGGCGCACCCCGGCCACGCTCGTCCAGCTCACCCGCCGGGGCCGGTTCGCCTTCGAGGAGTACGTGGCCGCCCTGCGCACCCTGATCGATCCCGGAGAGGAGCCGTCATGATCCACGCCCGCGCCGAGGGTGTCACCCGCCGGTTCGGCGCCACGATCGCCCTGGACCACGTCGACCTCGAGGTCCGCCGCGGCGAGATGGTCGGCCTGCTGGGCCCCAACGGCGCCGGCAAGAGCACCCTGGTCGGCCTGCTCACCGGCGGCCGGCGGCCGACGTCCGGGCGGGTCGAGCTGTGCGGCGGCGATCCGCGCGATCCGGCGAGCCGGCGCACGCTGGGCGTCACCCCGCAGGAGACCGGTCTGCCCGCCTCGCTGCGCGTCGGCGAGGTCGTCGATTTCGTACGGGCGCACTTCCCCGATCCGCTCCCCCGCGACGAACTGCTGGACCGGTTCGGACTGTCCGATCTGGTCCGCCGGCAGACCGGTGGACTGTCCGGCGGGCAGCGGCGGCGCCTGGCGGTGGCCCTCGCGTTCGCCGGCCGCCCGGAGATCGTCTTCCTGGACGAGCCGACCACCGGACTGGACGTGGAGGCCCGTCGCGCCCTCTGGGAGAGCATCCGGGATTTCCACGCGGGCGGCGGCACGGTGGTGCTGACCAGTCACTACCTGGAGGAGATCGAGGCGCTGGCGAGCCGGGTCGTGGTGCTCGCGCAGGGCCGGGTGCTGGCCGACGACAGTGTGGCGGCGGTGCGCGGGCTGGTCGGGATACGGCGGATCAGCCTTACGTCGGCCGTACCCCTGACTGATTTTGATTTTGATGGTCTGGTGTCCGTGGAGCGTGCGGGTGACCGCGTGCATCTGCTCACGCCGGACGCGGACCGGATGGTTCGCACCCTGGTCTCGCACGATGTGCCGTTCCGCGACCTGGAGGTGCGCCCGACCTCTCTCGAAGAGGCGTTCCTGGCGCTCACGGGGAAGGAGTCATCATGACCGTTCTCGCCCTCACCCATGCCCGGTTCCAGATCACCGAGCTGTTCCGGATCCCGATCGCGGTGTTCGGCAGCGCGTTCTGGCCGGCCGCGTCGATGCTGGCGTTCGTGGTGCCGTTCGTGCGCCACGAGCCGGCGTACGCCACCTACGCGACCGCCTCGATGATCACGTTCGCGGTGATGAACACCAACCTCTTCCAGTACGGCGTCGGCGTCGCCGAGGACCGCGCCCAGGCGTGGGATCCCTATGTCCGGACCCTGCCGGCCGGGACGGCGCCGCGGTTCGCCGGCCGGATCCTGGCCGGATTGCTGATGATGGCGATCTCACTGGCCCCGGTCGTGCTGATCGCCGCGCTGTTCACCGAGGCGGCCGTGACCCCGCTCGGCTTCCTGGCCGCCGTGCTGACCTGCGTCGCCGTCTCGATCCCGTTCATCCTGATGGGCCTCTCGATCGGCTACGCGCTGCCGCAGAAGGCGGCGCTCGTGGTGGCACAGGTGCTGTTTCTGCCACTGGCCTTCGGCGGCGGGCTGCTGACCCCGCCGGGCGCCGCGCCCGGCTTCGTCGAGGACCTGGCGCCCTACCTGCCGACCGGCGGCGCGGTCCGCCTGATGTGGGCCGCGGTGGGCGATTTCCCGTTCGATACCGCTTCGATACTGGCCCTGGCCGCCTGGACCGCCCTCTTCGCCGCCCTGGCCATCTGGTCCTACCGCCGGGACGAGGGCCGCCGTTTCGGCTGAAACCGACCACCGCGGCCGGTGCGGCGCGGCCGCCCGGTCAGCCTGAAGGTTGACACTTTCATACGAATGCTGGCATGGAAATGCCACGATGCCTGACATGACCGTTCCATCGCCCGGCGCGCCCAACTGGGTGGATCTGGCCACCGCCGACCTCGATGACGCGATCCGCTTCTACAGCGCGTTGTTCGGCTGGACGGCGGAGATCTCCGGCGACGACTTCGGGGGTTACACCACCTTCCAGCTGAACGGGCTGCCCGTGGCCGGCGCCGGGCCGCTCTTCGGCGAGGGTCAGCAGACCGCCTGGAGCACGTATTTCGCGGCCGGTGACGCGGACGCGGTCGCCGGCCGGGTGGAGAGCGCGCAGGGCAAGGTGCTGGTGCCGCCGTTCGACGTGATGGACCAGGGGCGGATGGCGGCGTTCCTGGATCCGGCCGGGGCGCCGTTCAGCACCTGGGAGGCCGGGATGATGCGCGGCGCCGAGGTGTTCGGACTGCCCGGCGCCCTGACCTGGAACGAGCTGAACACCCGGGATCTGGAGGGCGCGATGGCCTTCTACGGCGCGGTGTTCGGCTGGACGTTCCGGCAGGCGCACGTCACCGGCCTGCCGTACGTGATCTGCGAACTCGACCGCATCCCGGTCGCCGGCCTCCAGTTGATGGTCGGCAGCGGCTGGCCGGACGATCTCCCGGCGCACTGGCTCGTCTATTTCGCGGTGGGCGACTGCGATCGCGCCGCCGAGCACGCCGTCGCCCTGGGCGGCCGGATCGTGCATCCGCCCACGCCGATCGCGGTCGGGCGGTACGCGGTGCTGTCCGATCCGCAGGGCGGCACGTTCGCCATCCTCAACAATCATCGATAAAAGTCGTTGTCCGGGTCCTAACGAATCGTTGATCTTCAATCAAAGGTTTCTCTCTAGCGTCTTCGCCAGGCGTCCAACCAGGACACCGGCCACGACCATGGAGGAACCCATGCGACCCGCCATCCGAGGTGCCGCGATCCTCGCCGGCTCCGCTCTCGCCCTCTCCCTCGGCACCCCCGCGTTCGCCACGCCGGCGACCGGCACGGTCCGGTACGCGGACAGCGCCGCCGCGATCGACGGCTCGTACGTCGTCGTCTTCAAGAACGGCGACGCCGACCGGACCCGCGCCGACCGGCTCACCAAGCGTTACGGCGGAAGTGTCACCCGAGTCTTCGGCAGCGCCGTCGAGGGCTACTCGGCGAAGTTGAGCGCCGCCCAGGCCGCCCGCCTCGCCGCCGATCCCGCCGTCGCGTCGGTCGAGGCCGACCAGGTCGTGAGGATCGCCGCCACGCAGACCTCGGCGCCGTGGGGCCTGGACCGCATCGACCAGCGGGCGCTCCCACTCAGCGGCACCTACACGTACGGGGCGAGCAGCGGCGTCACCGTCTACGTGGTGGACACCGGCATCACGATCACCCACCGGGACTTCGGGGGCCGGGCGTCGTACGGCTACGACGCGGTCGAGGGTGACAACGTCGCGCAGGACGGCAACGGGCACGGCACCTTCG
Source organism: Actinoplanes flavus (assembly GCF_017592555.1). Lineage (GTDB taxonomy): Bacteria > Actinomycetota > Actinomycetes > Mycobacteriales > Micromonosporaceae > Actinoplanes > Actinoplanes flavus. The sequence continues at coordinate 139,909 of NZ_JAGFNS010000017.1, forward strand.
TGGCCGGGGTCGCGGTCGGCAGCACCCACGGCGTCGCCAAGAGCGCCAACGTGGTCGGTGTCCGGGTGCTCGACGACAACGGCTCCGGCACCACCGCCGGGGTCATCGCCGGCATCGACTGGGTGACCGCCAACGCGACCCCCGGCCGTTCGGTGGCCAACCTGAGTCTCGGGGGCGGGGCGAGCAGCACCCTGGACGCGGCGGTGCGGCGGTCGATCACGGCGGGGATTCCGTACACGATCGCGGCCGGCAACTCGGGAGTCAACGCGAGCAACACCTCGCCGGCCCGGGTCACCGAGGCGCTCACCGTCGGCGCCACGAGCAACACGGACGCCAAGGCCTCCTGGTCGAACTACGGTTCGGTGCTGGACCTCTTCGCACCCGGCGTCTCGATCACCTCGGCGTGGCGGACCGGCGACACCGCCACCTACACCGGTAGTGGCACCTCGTTCGCGGCCCCGCACGTGGCCGGCGCGGTCGCTCTCTACCTGGCCGCCAACCCGGGCGCCTCGGTCAGCACGGTCAACTCGGCGATCGTGAACAACGCCACCACCGGAGTGGTCACCAGCCGCGGCACCGGATCGCCGAACCGGCTGCTCTACGTCGGTTCCTGATCCTCCCCTGGACCGAAGGGCCGCCCGGTTCGGGCGGTCCTTCTCAGGCGAGCAGGCTGGGCACCTTCTCGAAGAGCTGGGTGGTGTAGGTCATCATCTCGTGGAGCATCCAGTTGCCGGCCAGCAGCAGGGCCGCGCCGATCGCCACCGCCTTCGGGACGAAGGAGAGGGTGGCCTCCTGGATCTGGGTGACCGACTGGAACAGCGAGATGGCGAAGCCGACCACGAGCGCGGTCAGGAGCACCGGCGCCGCCATCTTCGCCGCGATCGTCAGGGCCTGCATCGCGAGCTCAACCACCATCGTGTCCGTCATGCCCATCAGTTCGGAGACTTGAGGAAACGCCGGAGGGCAGACCGGGCGCGTCCCGGTTGCCGTCGCGTTGCTCAAGATCAGCCGCGGACGGCCACCACGAGCGGTCCCCGGTCGCCCTCGATGATCCGGACCTTGACCCGGTAGTGCTCGGCCAGGTGCGGTTCGGTCAGCACCTCGGCGGGCGTTCCGGACGCGACCACCCGGCCGGCGGCCAGCAGGAACATCCGGTCGGCGTACTCACCGGCGGTGGTCAGGTCGTGCATGGTGGCGAGCACGGTCAGGCCCCGCTCGGCACGCAGGTGGTCCACCAGCTCCAGCACCTCCTGCTGGTGACCGATGTCCAGGGCGCTGGTCGGCTCGTCCAGCAGCAGGATCCCGGCACCCTGGGCGAGCGCCCGGGCCAGGAAGACCCGCTGCCGCTCCCCTCCGGAGAGCGTCTCCAGGCGCCGCCCGGCGAAGGACTCCAGGTCCAGCGCGGCCAGGACCTCCTCCACCGCGGCCAGGTCCGTCGCCGACTCCCGGCCCAGCGGCGGGATGAACGGGGTACGCCCGAGCAGCACGTAGTCGAACACCCGCATCGCCGGCGGCACCACCGGCGACTGGAGCACGGTGGCCACCGCCTTGGCCCGCTCACGCCGGGACAGGCGGTCGGCCGGGACGCCGTGCCACCGGACCGTCCCGCCGAACGGCAGCAGCCCGCCGATGGCCCGCAGCGCGGTGGACTTGCCGGCCCCGTTCGGCCCGATGACGGTGACCCATTCGCCCTCGGCCACGTCCAGGTCCACACCGTCGACGATGAGGGTGCCGTCCAGCCGGACCGTGAGTCCCTCCACCTCGATAGCGCTCATGACGGCACCGCCCGGTTGGTCCGCAGCACCAGCACGAAGAAGGGCGCGCCGAGAAACGCCGTGACCACGCCGATCGGGATCTCCGCGTCGCCGCCCGCGGTCCGGGCGACCAGGTCGGCGAGGACCAGGAAGGCCGCCCCGAACAGCAGGGACAACGGCAGCAGCGCCCGGTAGCTGGGCCCGGCCATCAGGCGCAGCGTGTGCGGCACGATGATCCCGACGAAGCCGATCAGCCCGGAGGCGCTGACCGCGGCGGCCGTGCCCAGCGAGGCCGCGATGATCAGCAGGTAGCGGGACCGCTGCGGGTGCAGGCCCAGGCTGGTCGCCTCGGCGTCACCGACGGTCAGCACGTCCAGCTCGCGGCGCTGGGCCAGCACGATCGCGGCGGTCACCACCACGTAGGGCAGGATCACCCGAACCTCGTGCCAGCCCGCGGTGGACAGCCGGCCGAGCGTCCAGGAGAACACCTCACGGACCGACTCGACGTTCCGTTGCAGCAGGTAGGTCTGCGCCGCGGACAGGAACGCCGACACCGCGACCCCGGCCAGGATCAGGGTGGCGGGCGAACGGTCCCGGCCCCCGGCCGCGCCGAGCAGCCAGGTGAGGGCCACCGCGCCGACCGCTCCCACGAACGCCGCCATCGGCGCCCCGATCGGCAGTTCGGCCACGTCACCGGTGGCCCGCAGGACGATCACCGCGGTCACCCCGAGACCGGCGCCGGCCGCCACCCCGAGCAGGTGCGGATCGGCCAGCGGGTTGCGGAAGGCGCCCTGGTAGGCGGCGCCGGCCAGGGCCAGCATCGCGCCGACCAGCGCGCCCAGCACCACACGGGGCAGCCGCAGCTGGGTGAGGATCGCGACCTCACGGTCGGTCAGGCCGCTGTCCAGGCGTACCCCGGGAAGGAGATTGAGGAGCTCCACCGCGACGCCGCCGGGCGGCAGCCGGACCGACCCGAAGGCCAGCGCCAGGACCATCGCGCCCAGCAGCGTGAGGACTCCGGCCGCCAGCCACGCCGGGCGCAGCCCGGCGGGCCGGCGAAAGCTCACTGGGGTACCTTGCTCACCGCGTCCCCGACGGCCTTGACCAGATCGACGGTACGGGGACCCCAGCGCGAGGCGATGTCGTCGTCGAGGGCGTAGATCTGCCCCGAGCCGACCGCGGCGATCGACGACCAGCCGGGCCGCGCCTTCACCGTCTCCGGAGACTGCTGGCAGCACTTGGTGTCGGCCAGGAAGATGGTGTCCGGGTTCGCCTTGACCAGCGACTCCTGGGCGAGCTGCGGGTAGCCGCCGAGCTTGCCGTCCGGGTCGGCGGCGTCGGCCACGTTGGTCATCCCGAAGAGGTTGAAGACCGAGCCGATGAAGGTCTTCGAGGTGGCCGAGTACAGGTCCGGGCCCAGCTCGTAGTAGTAGCTGAGCGGCTTGCTCCGGGCCGGCACCGACTCGACGATCGCGTCGATGTCCGCGGCCATCCGCTCGTTCAGCGCCTTCGCCTCGGCCGGGTGACCGGTGAGCGCGCCGAGTTCGGTGATCTCCCGGTAGGTGTCGTCGAGGGTGGCGGCGGCCGGCGACACGAACGCCGGGATCGACAGTTTGCCGAGCTGGGCCACGATGCCGTCGGAGTCGTTGGACAGCACCACGAGGTCCGGGTCCTTGGCCGCGATCGCCTCGGCGTTCGGCTTGAAACCGGACAGGTCGGTCTTCGGCGCCTCGGCCGGGTAGGTGGACTGGTCGTCGACCGCGGTGACCTGCGGCCCGGCGCCGATCGCGTAGAGCATCTCGGTGGCCGTCGGGCTCAGCGAAACGATCTTCGCGGGCGGGGCGGTCAGGGTCACGGCCCCGACCGTGACCGGGTACGCCCCGGGGGCGGAACCGGACGCGGTGGTGGTGGGCGCGGTTTCGTCGCCCGCACATCCGGCGAGGAACAGTGCGGTGGCCGCTATGGCAGCGGTGAGCAGGCGTTTCATCGGTCCTCCTGTCGGCCGGTCAGGTGGTGCTTCGCCGACAGGGGCCACGCTGGCCGCCGCCCGCGAGGCGCCCCTCCCCGGGAGCGCTGAATCGCGACCGACGCCCAGGCGACCTGGCTAGACCTCCGAAGAGGGATCACAGTTGCGGGACAGCTCCGGTTTCACACCGGCTTCGCTGCGGCGCGGTCCCTGAAACGCTAACCCACGGCCGTCCCGCAACCGCAACGGCATCACACGACGAGCCGTCCGGTCACATCGTCCGCGCTGATCAGGCCCCAATGGCGGGAGTCCTGGGCCACCGGGCGGCTGTCACCGAGCACATAGACGGCGCCGTCCGGGACGGTGACCGGAGCACATTCCGTGCCGACCACCTGTGACTCGAACGACAGGTACGGCTCGTCGAGCGCCGTACCGCCGCGCAGCACCTTCCCGTCCCGGCACTCGATGTGGTCGCCGGGCAGGCCGATGACCCGGAGCAGGGTCTCGTGCGCGGGCGCGTCCGGTATCGGCAGAGCCACGATGTCGCCGTGATCGACACCGGTCACCCGGTAGCCGATCCGGTCGACCAGGTGGTGGCTGGTGACGGCGAGGGTCGGGGTCATGGCGTTGCTCGGCACATACCAGACCGAGAAGGAGAACGACGTGGTCACGGCCAGGAGCACGGCGGCCAGAGCGACCCCGTAGGCGACCGGCCGCTCCCGCGCCGCCACCCACAGTCCGCCGGCCGTCCAGCGCAGCGCCTCCCCGCTCCCGGACGTCTGATCGAACTCGGCCAGCACCGCCTCACCCCACGGCCTGCCCCCGACCGCGATCTTCAAGATCCGGTACAGCACCCGCCTCATGCCGGCCTCACGATCGCCAGGCTCGTGCCCCGGCGCGCGGCGGCCTTGGCCGCGGCATCGGCCAGGCGGACACGGGCCAGCGCCACCCCGTCGCCGGTCAGGCGGTAGGTGTGCCGGGGCGGGCGGCCCGGCTGATCGGAGGGCTCCCAGCCGGCCTCCAGCAGCGACTGCTCGGTGAGGCGCATCAGGATCGGGTAGAGCGTCCCGGACGCCAGGCCGGTCTCCCGGCTCAGGTCGTAGCCGTAACGCCAGGTGGTCGGGTCCTTCATCAGCGCCTCGAAGAGCCGCAGGGTCTGCGGCGAGGCATGCGGTGTCCTCGGCATACGGAAACTCTACATAACTCGAGTTACCCGAAGTCAAGGGCCCGGCATCGATCGGATGCCGGGTCAGGACTTCTTGCGGTGCTCCACGATGTCGGCGGCGGCGACCCGGTCCCCCGCGGCGGCCGCCTCCTCGTCGCCGGCGAGCGCCGAACGCAGCCGGTCCTTCTCCGCGCTGCGGCGGGCCGAGATCTCGCCGAGCTGCTCGGCCATCTCGTCACGCCACCCGCGCAGCAGGATGAACGAGAGACCGGCCGAGGCGACGAACGCCACCATGACGCAGACCAGGACGTTCAACGGCGTCAGGAGAAACAGCACGGCGAAGGCGGCCAGGAACAGTCCCAGGCGGCCGAGTGTGTACTTGACGGCGGGCTTCATGCGTTATCTCCCTCAGCCGGACCGGTGACTGAGCCACCGGAGGCCGTAGAACCAGACCAGGCAGTACACGACCGTACCGGTCAGGGCGCCGGAGCCGCCGCTGACCAAGGACGGAGCGACCTCGGACACCAGACCGGCCACGGTCATCCCGGCCGCGACACCGAAGCCGGCGGCCAGACCGCTCACCATGATCCGGTGAGCGCCGAAGCCCTCGGCCCGGAACTCCTCGACGAACAGCCAGACGGGCAGGATCAGCGCGAGCCAGCCGTTCGACTCACCGAACTCACCGAGGCCGGTCAGCGCCATCACCGCCTCGAACACCAACAGTACGGCGGCGCCGACGGCCAGCCCGGCGAAGGCGGAACCCAGCAGGTCACCGATCGTCGCCAGGCGGCCCGTCGCGTCCTTCTTCAGCTGGGTCATCAACGTCACCGTCCGTGTGGGGTCAGGCCCAGATCTTCTGGGGCTCGCTGCGGCGCTCGGCCAGCGACGGCGCCTTCTCGTACTCGCGTACCACCTGATAACGAGTGTCCCGCTCGACCGGCTGGAATCCGGCGTCCCAGATCAGGTCGAGCAGGTCCTCGCGGTGCATGGTGTGCGGGGTGCCGTACGAGTCGGCGTCGTGCGTGATCTTGTACTCCACCACCGAGCCGTCCAGGTCGTCGGCGCCGAAGTTGAGCGACAACTGGGCCACCGACAGACCGTGCATGACCCAGAAGCACTTCACGTGCGGCACGTTGTCGAACATCAGCCGGGACACCGCGAACGTCTTGAGCGACTCGGCCGGCGCCGCCATCGTGGTGCGCTCCTGGATCCGGTTACGGACCTTGCCGTCCGCCGAGTCGTGGAAGTCGTGCTGGTAGCGCAGCGGGATGAAGACCGCGAACCCACCGGTCTCGTCCTGGAGCTCGCGCAGCCGCATCACGTGGTCGACCCGGTGCCGCGGTTCCTCGATGTGCCCGTACAGCATGGTGGCGGGCGTCGTCATGCCCTTCTCGTGGGCCAGCCGGTGGATCCGCGACCAGTCCTCCCAGTGGCACTCGTGGTCCACGATGTGCTGCCGGACCTCCCAGTCGAAGATCTCGGCGCCGCCACCGGTCAGCGACTCCAGGCCGGCGTCCATCAGCTCGTCCAGGATCTCGCTCGCCGACAGCCCGCTGATCTTCTCGAACCACTGCACCTCGGTCGCGGTGAAACACTTGAGCTTCACGTTCGGCAGCGCGGCCTTCAGCTCACGCAGTACCTTCGGGTAGTACCGCCAGGGGAGGGTGGGGTGCAGGCCGTTGACGATGTGCAGCTCGGTGAGCTGCTCGTCCTCCATCTCCTTGGCCTTGCGGACGGCCTCGTCGATGCGCATCGTGTACGCGTCCTTCTCACCCGGCTTGCGTTGGAAGGAACAGTAGGCACAGCTGGCCGAGCAGACGTTGGTGAGATTGAGGTGCCGGTTGACGTTGAACATCACCCGGTCACCGTTCAGCTCGGTGCGCCTGTGGTGCGCCAGACGGCCGAGCCAGGCGAGATCATCGCAGTCGTAGAGCGCGACGCCGTCCTCGCGGCTCAGCCGCTCACCGGCGTAGACCTTCGCTTCCAGCTCACGCTTCAACCCCGCATCCATGCGGTCGAGGGTACGTGCCGTCGCCCGGGCGGCCCGCGGCACCGGTGAGACGAAGAATTCTCAGCGTCCTTTCACCTTCATTGGATCGACATGGGTGCGCGGCTTGCGGTATGAACCAATAGGAACGACAAGCGACGGCCACTCACCGGCGCGGACGGGGAGCTGATGTCCAAGGCATTGCGGCACGGATCGCCGAATCGCATGCGCTTCGTGCGGTCCCGCTTTCGACCTGTCGTGTGCTCGGCCGCGGTCGCGGCGGCGATCGCAGCGCTCTTCCAGCCGATCCCGGCGATGGCCGATCCCGTCTCGGTGACCGCCTCCACCTCGGTTCCGGACGCTGGAGCCCGCCCCCCGCAGCTCACCTCGCTCGTCCTGCCCGGCGCGCCGACCACCAGCCCCACCCCGACCACCCCGTCGCTCATCACGCCCGGCGTCGTCGCCAGCCCGGTCATTCAGAAGGTCGAGAAGGGCCGCGCCGAGATCGCCGCCCTCGGCGACCAGCTGATCCGGCTGGGCCAGGATCGCGACCTCGCCCAGACCCACCTCACCGCCGCCGCGCAGCGGGTCACCGACACCCAGCAGGCCGCCGCCCAGGCGAAGACGGTCGCCGCCGAGGCCGCCGCCGCGACCATGCAACAGGCCGCCGCCCTGCCGCCCGGCACCCTCGACTCCGGTCTGCTCGACCTCGACGCGCTGGCCCGCATGCAGCGTGGTGACGCCACGTCGTACGAGGCGGCCGCCTCACGCCTGGCCGCCGCCGAGGCCGCGGTGAAGACCGCCACCGACGAGCACCTGCTCGCGACCAACCGGCACAGCAGCCTCGCCGCACAGTGGACCGCGCTGAACACGCAACTCGGCCAGAAACAGGCGGCCCAGAAGAAGTACGAAGACGCGCACCGCGACGAGATCAGCGCCGCCGAGAGCACGGCGAACGCGGCGGACCAGCAGCTCGGCGCCGAATACCTGGCCGGCTCCCAGGAGGGCCGCGACGCCGACCCCCGCGCGGTCAAGGCGCTCGAATACGCGCTGGCCCAGCGTGGCGACCCGTATGTGTGGTCCGAGGAGGGCCCGGATCGGTACGACTGCTCCGGCCTGATGTACGCGGCCTACCGCTCCACCGGCTACCCACTCGTCCGGGTCTCCCGCGATCAGTACTACCAGACCCGTGACCGGGTGGTCTCCCGCTACTCGCTGCTCCCCGGCGACCTGCTCTTCTTCAGCTCCTCCAGCAGCTGGACGGGCATTCACCACGTCGCCATGTATGCGGGCGAGGGCATGATGGTCGAGGCCCCGCGGACCGGCCTGAACGTCCGTCTCACCCCGGTCCGGTGGAGCCGCCTGTTCGCGGCGACACGGGTGTACGGGTCGATCGAGGGTGACACCGAGACGCCGGACCTCGGCGCCCCCGACCCGGACGAGCCGGCCACCACGTCGCCGAGCCCGGGTTCGACCACCAGCAAGCCGCCGACCAGTCCGTCGAGCAGCCCGTCGAGCAGCAAGACGCCGAAACCGGGCACCTCCGGTTCGACGTCCCCGTCGGCCTCGCCGTCGACGTCGCCGTCCACCTCACCGTCACCGTCGGCGTCCCCGTCCACCTCACCGTCGACGTCGCCGTCGACCAGCCCGTCACCGACGACCCCGACGACCACACCGGCTCCGGCCGAGACCAGTTCGTCGGCCTCGGCCGCCGCGACGACGTCGACCGGCTCCGCGTCCGTGACGTCAGCGTCGAAGACCACGTCCACGTCCGCTTCGAAGACCACCTCCGAGTCCGCTTCGAAGACCGCCTCCGAGTCCGCTTCGAAATCCGCCTCCACGTCCGCTTCGTCCGGCGACTGAGCCGGCCGCGTCGGCCCAAAACGAGTAGTACGCCCGGAAAACGGCCCATCCGCCGGTCGGATAACCGTCCCGGAGCGGGTGCCGTTGATGCCGGGTGTGTTCACACCGGCTGATGTGGCACGGTTAAGGTCAGCGCCCGACGTCCGAAACCGTCGGCAGCGGTGGTCGGTTCGGGAGGATTTCCATGGACGAGCAGCAGGCGACCAAGGACGGCGAAGTCGGGACGCCGCCCGCTTCGCCGCCGCCCGCTAACGACGCCGAGGGGTTTGCTCCACCACCCCCACCGGCGCCGGGCGCCCTGTGGGCCGCCCCCTCGGACAGCGCGGAGTCCGCCTCCGACGCCCCGGCCGTCAAGGCGTCCGCTCCGGTCCCGGTCTCCGCAGCCCCCGCCGCCGATACGGCCAAGCCGGCCCCGGCCGCCCCCGCTGTCGGCTCCGCGAAGCCCGTCTCGGCCGCACCCGCCTCCGCAGCCCCCGCAGTCGGCTCCGCCAAACCCGTCTCGGCCGCACCCGCAGCCGGGTCCGCCGAGCCGGTCTCGGCCGCACCCGCCTCCGCAGCCCCCGCAGCCGGGTCCGCCAAACCGGTCTCGGCCGCACCCGCGCCCGCAGCCCTCGCAGTCGGGTCCGCCAAGCCCGTCTCGGCCGCACCCGCCGTCGGCTCCGCCAAACCCGTCTCGGCCGCACCCGCCGTCGGCTCCGCCAAACCCGTCTCGGCCGCACCCGCCGTCGGCTCCGCCAAACCCGTCTCGGCCGCGCCCGCAGTCGGCTCCGCCGAGCCGGTCTCGGCCGCACCCGCCAGCGGGGCCGCGCGCGCCGCCGTGCCCGGCTCCGTCAAGCCGGCCGCCGACGAGGTGCCCGCCGCCGCACGCGCCACGGCACAACCGAAGGTCTACGGCTCGATCGCCTCGCTCGAGGAGCCCGCCGACCCGAAACCGGCCGAGCCTGAGCCCGCCGACCCGCAGAAGCCTGAGCCCGCCGACCCGGAGAAGCCCGAGCCGACCGAGCCGGAGAAGAAGCCGGAACCGGAGAAGCCCGCCGACCCGGACGAGCCCGAGCCGTCGCAGCCGAGGCCGGTGCCCCGCCCCGCGCCGTCGAAGCCGTCCGAACCGGCCCCGATCGAGCCGGAGAAGCCTCCGACGCCGTTCCCGGCGCCGACTCCCGCGCCCGCGCCCGGCCCGGTCCCGCCGATCCCGGGGCCGCCGAGCCCGACCCCGCCCGGTCCGATCCCACCCACCCCGGTGCCACCGAGCCCGACGCCACCCGGCCCAGGCCCCAGCCCGGTGCCGCCGGGTCCCGGACCCAGCCCGGTGCCCCCGGGACCCGGCCCCAACCCGGTGCCCCCGGGTCCGGGCCCCGGCCCGATTCCGGGCCCGGTGCCGTCGCCTCCGGTGATCGGAAACGGTCTGCCCAGCTACACCCTGCCGCCCAGTGACGCTCCGGCAGGCCTGCCACCGACCTCGTACGGCACCCCGCGCGGAACGTCGTACCGGGGCTTCCCGTCCTCGCCGGAGAACATCGAGATGACCCAGCCGGTCCACAGCGGAACGCCGCACCCGACCACCTACGGCAATCCGCCGACCACTCCGGTCAACCCGACCTCGGGCGGCGACATGCCGCAGCGCGGGCAGGCCGGCACGGTTTACAGCACCGGCGGCTACCCGGCCATCGACATGACCATGCCGGTCTCCGATCCGGTGGAGAACTCCGGTTCGCTGACCGGGCACATCCTGGCCCAGGGCTGGTACGACGCCCCGGTCGACCAGCGCCGCAGCAACCTCAAGGTGGTCATCGCCATGCTCGCCGTCCTCGGCCTGCTGGTGACCGTGAGTCTGGTGTTCGTCTTCACCGCCGGTGACGCCTTCACCGACTTCGTCGGCAATCTGACGGGTAAGTAGCCGACGTCACGTCACCGCCTGAGCAACTGACGCGAGTCCGACAGAAGCCCGAGGCCCCGGCGTTTTGCTGCTCGGGGCCCCGGGCGCCTAAGCTGGCGAGGTTTGCGCTTCGGGGTGAGCCGGCCCACTACCCGGCCGGAATGCGGTCGGATGTTTCGACGTTCACCCGTACACTGACTGTTAGTTGTTGACGCGGCGTGCCCACCCGGTGCACGCCACGGGCGTTCTTGCGGGCATTTCAGCGGGCGGTTCCATCAGGGGCCGCGGCGGGCCATTCGCGAGCATGCGCCCCCGTAGAGAGGTTCTCTTGACCACTTTCGCTGACCCCAGCACGTTCCCGTCCGTCTTCGAGAGCACGACCCCCGACAGCGAGCCCGTCGAGCAGCCGGTCACCGAAAGTGACGTGCGTAGCTTTGCCGACCTGGGGCTCCCGTCCGAAATCGTTCGAGTCCTCAACCGTGAGGGCATCACCACCCCGTTCGAGATTCAGGCCGCGACCGTTCCGGACGCGCTGGCCGGCCGTGACGTGCTCGGCCGTGGCCAGACCGGTTCCGGCAAGACGCTGGCGTTCGGCCTGCCGGTCCTCGCTCGGACGGCGAAGGGCGGCCGCGCCCGCCCGCACCACCCGAAGGCCCTGATCCTGGTGCCGACCCGCGAGCTGGCCATGCAGGTCGCCGACTCGCTCATGCCGGTCGGCCGGGCGGTGGGTGTCTTCCTGAAGACCGCGGTCGGCGGCGTTCCGTACGACCGTCAGATGGACGCCCTGCGCCGCGGCGTCGAGGTGATCGTCGCCACTCCGGGCCGTCTCGCCGACCTGATCGAGCGGGGCGCCTGCAAGCTCGACGACGTCGAGGTCACCGTGCTCGACGAGGCCGACCAGATGGCCGACATGGGCTTCCTGCCCGAGGTGACCGAGCTGCTGGCGAAGACCCCGGAGAATGCGCAGCGCCTGCTGTTCTCGGCCACTCTGGACGGTGACGTCGACACCCTGGTCAAGCGGTTCATGCACGACCCGGTGACGCACTCGACCGCCCCGGCCGAGGCCAGTGTCTCCACGATGGACCACCACCTGCTGCTGATCCCGCCGGCCGACAAGTTCCCGATCACCTCGTGGATCGCGAACCGGGACGGCAAGACCATCGTCTTCGCCCGCACCCAGATGGGCGTGGACCGGCTGGTCGAGCAGCTGGCCGCGGTCGGTGTCCGGGCCGGCGCCCTGCACGGTGGCAAGACCCAGCGCGTCCGCACCCGGACGCTCGCCGAGTTCAAGGAAGGCCGGACGAACGTCCTGGTCGCGACGGACGTGGCGGCCCGTGGCATCCACGTCGACGGCATCTCGCTGGTCGTGCACGTGGACCCGCCGAAGGACCCGAAGGACTACCTGCACCGGGCCGGCCGTACCGCCCGTGCCGGCGAGTCGGGCGCGGTCGTGACGCTGGTTCTGCCGAAGCAGCGCCGCAGCACCCAGGCGATGATGTCCAAGGCCGGTGTCGCGCCGGGCGAGGTCCGCGTCCGTCTGGGTGACGAGAAGCTGGCCGAGATCACCGGCGCCCGCGAGCCGAGCGGCGTCCCGGTGGTGGAGGAGCCGGAGCCCCGTCGCGAGCGTTCCGGCGGTTCGCGTGGCCGCTTCGGCGACCGTCCCCGTGGCGACCGCCCGCAGCGTTCCTACGGTGACCGGCCGCAGCGCTCCTACGGCGACCGCGACCGCAACGAGCGCAACTTCGGCGACCGCCCGCAGCGTTCGTTCGGCGACCGTCCCCAGGGCGACCGCTCCTACGGCGACCGCCCGCAGCGTTCCTACGGTGACCGTCCCCAGGGCGACCGTTCCTACGGCGACCGGCCTCAGGGTGACCGCTCGTACGGCGACCGCCCCCAGCGCTCCTACGGCGACCGCCCCCAGGGCGACCGCTCGTACGGCGACCGCCCGCAGCGCTCCTACGGCGACCGCCCCCAGGGCGACCGTTCCTACGGCGACCGCCCGCAGCGTTCCTTCGGTGACCGCCCGGCCGGCGACCGCTTCGGCGACCGCCCGTCGGGTCAGCGCCGCGACGGTCAGCGCACCGACCGCCGCGAGGGCCCGAACCGTTTCGGCCCCTCCCGCCCGGCTCGCAGCCACTGATCAACTGACACACCACGAAGCCCCGGCCGCCTCGGCGCCGGGGCTTCGCCCTTTCTGACGTCTGCCGCGGCCTCCGATTCCCTCTCCCGCCTCTTCCTTCCGGTACGGGCTGCGCCGCCCTCGCCGAATCCTCCCCGTCCCGCCACTCCACGCGAGCCCGAACCGGGCGACCGGCACCGCACGGTCCACGTGGTCCGGCTGGCCACCAGAGCTGTCTCAATGCGGTTGAAACAGCCCTCACGACCAGCCGGACCCGGGGACCCGTGCGGCGCCAGCCGCCCGGGTCGGGCCGTGCGGCGCCAGCCGCCCGGCCAGGCTCGCCCACCGATCTACGCCCGGCGGGCGCGGCACGGGCGTGACCCGGCAGGTGGTCGCGGGGTGCCACGGGACGGCCGGGATTCGGCGGGGCGGCGCAGCCCGTACAGGAAGGGAAAGCACGCCGCGGCAGGGCGGAAAGGGTAGGTTACCGGCATGCCGTTGCCTGTCGCCCTGTTCTGGGAGCGCAAGGACGTGCCGGGCGCCGAGCACGCCCTGCTGGATGTGGACCGGTATGCGCAGGGCACGATCCTGGCCGCCGCGCCGGTGCCCTATTCCTGCCGGTATGAGGTGCAGACCGGGCCGGACGGGGCGACGAGCCGGCTGGACGCGCGCGCGGAGGGCGCCGGCTGGGCGCGGACCGTGCGCCTGGAGCTGGCGGCGGGACGCTGGCGGGTGACCGCCTCCGAGCAGGGTGATCTCGACGCGGCGCTGATCGCGAACGGACATGCCCGCGCGGGGCAGCCCGGATGTGAGGACCCGGATCTGCTGTACGGCGCGTTCGACGCCGATCTGGGCGGCTCCCCGCTGTTCAACACGCTGCCGATCCGCCGGCTCGGTCTGCTGCGGGCGGAGGCGGGCGTGTCGCATCGGCTCAGCGTGGCCTGGGTGCTGGTGCCCAGCCTGGAGGTGGTGCAGGCGGACCAGATCTACACATCGCTGGGCGACGGGCGGATCCGGTTCGCCAGTGAGACGTTCAGCGCCGACCTGACGTGTGACGCCGACGGTTTCGTCGAGGACTATCCGGGCCTGGCGCGGCGGGTCAGGTCCGCTGCTTGATCCAGCTGACGCAGGCCTTGTCGACGGTCTTGAAGGGCGTGCCGAAGGCGGCCCGGGAGGCCGGGTCGAGTTCTTCGCCGAGCTGGACCACCCGGTCGACGAAGTCGAGCAGCTTCTTGTCGCCGTACTTGGCGGCCATGCAGCCGGCCGCGAAGTGCCCGGTGGCGTAGAGGGTGGCGACGGTGAGGTCGTCGGATTTGGCGCTGAGCGGCTTCACGACGACCGTCTTCAGGTCGCCGCGCCGGCCGAACGAGTAGCTCAGCACGTCCTTGTTGTAGGTGGCCCCGGGCTTGTCGGGCAGGAAGCCGATGTACTCGGCGATGCCCTCGATCAGCCAGAGGTCCTCCTCCTCGTCGTAGTTGGTGGACGAGGCGCGGGTCACCACGTGGGCCAGCTCGTGCTGGATGATCGTGGTGAGTTCCTTGTTCGAGGACGGCATCTCGCTGATCCGGACGACCACGTCGCCGCCGACCCGGCCGAGCGGCAGTTGGTAGGCCACCGACCAGGTCGGGTACTTTCCGCCGTACCAGCTGTTCCACGATTTGTTGTCGGCCAGGTAGACCCGGTAGCGGGCCTGCGGGTTGCCGGTGTAGCCGGCGTAGCGGTCGGCGACGGCGGCGGCCTTCTCGGCGACCTGGAGAACCCGGTTCAGGTGTTTGCGCTGGGCCGGCGGCGCGGCCACGATGACCCGCCGGCCGGTGGCGAAGACGAGCTGGGTGTTCTCCCACGGCGCCGGCTGGAGGTAGTTCTCCTTGCCGGAGCCGGCCATCCCGGTGATCACGTAGGAGCTGCCGCGGGGTTTCCAGGTGAGCTTGTAGCCGACGTTCGGGTTGCCACCGCCGTCCCGGCAGAGCTGGGTGCTGAAACAGTAGTCGAGCTGGAAGCCGACGTTCATCGAGCCGGCGGTCTGCGGCAGCTGCTCGATGGTGAGCTTGGTGTAGGAGATCTCGAGCGCCCGCAGGTTGCGGAAGATGGCCCGGTAGCGCGTCTGCAACTTGGCGTCGACCGGGGCCAGCCAGCCCTTCTCGTCGCCCTTCATCAGCGCGTCGACCTGGCCTTCGAGCAGCGCCTCGACCTGCTCGAGCGGGGTGGGCGGGGCTTTCGGCTCGATCGTCACGCGGCGGGCCGCGACGGCTGTGGTGTCGTCGCCGGTCGGCCACAGCACGATGCCGGCCGACGCCACCGCCACCAGGGCCACGAGCAGTACGGCCCCGAGACGTGAGCTTTTTCCATCCCCCATGGACGAGGATCTAATCACGCCTCGTCAGGGCACGTCACCCGGGCCATCCACCATCGTCAAGGAATCGGCGGATCACCCCGGAGTACGACGAAAGGTCCAGTTCCTGGGCGCTCACCCAGGCGTCGGAGTAGTAGGTGTCGGCGTAGCGTTCGCCGCCGTCGCAGATGAGCGTCACCACCGATCCGGTACGCCCGGACGCGAGCATCTCGGCGATGAGCCGGAACGCGCCCCACAGGTTGGTGCCGGTCGAGCCGCCGACCCGCCGGCCCAGGACGGCCGAGCCGGCCCGCATGGCGGCCAGGGACGCGGCGTCCGGGACGTGGATCATCCGGTCCACCACCGAGGGCAGGAAGGACGCCTCCACCCGGGGGCGGCCGATCCCCTCGATGCGGGAGCCGCGGCCGGTCACGACGTTCCAGTCACCGGCGAGATAAGCCTGCCAGAACGCCGACCCCTCGGGGTCGACAACGCAGACCTTGGTGTCGAGGCGGCGGTAGCGGGCGTACCGGCCGATGGTGGCGCTGGTGCCGCCGGTGCCGGCGCCGACCACGATCCAGGCCGGGACCGGGTGCCGTTCGCGCTCCAGCTGGTGGTAGATCGACTCGGCGATGTTGTTGTTGCCGCGCCAGTCGGTGGCCCGCTCGGCGTACGTGAACTGGTCCATGAAGTGCCCGCCCAGCTCGGCCGCGAGCCGGCGCGCCTCGGCGACCACCTGCGTCGGGTCGGCCACCAGGTGACATCGGCCGCCCTGGAACTCGATCAGCGAGATCTTCTCCGGCGAGGTGGCGGCCGGCATCACGGCGATGAACGGCAGGCCGAGCATTCGGGCGAAATACGCCTCGCTCACCGCGGTCGATCCGGACGACGCTTCCACGATGGTCGTGCTCGGCCCGATCCAGCCATTGCAGAGCGCATACAGGAAAAGCGATCGTGCCAGGCGATGCTTCAGTGAACCGGTGGGGTGCGACGACTCGTCCTTGAGGTAGAGGTCGATGCCCCAGGCGGCGGGAAGCGGGAAGGGCAGCAGGTGGGTGTCGGCGGACCGGTTGGCGTCGGCCTCGACCTGGCCGATGGCCTCGCGGGCCCAGTCACGGTTGACCCGCTCGCAGCGCCCGAAGTCGGTGATCTCCATTACCCGAGGCCCGGCTGCGGACGGTTCTCCCACTTGGTGGAGAGGGCGATCGCGGTCCGGGTCGATGCGACACCCGGGGTCCGGTTGATGCGCACGATCAGCTGCTCCAGCTCGGCGATCGTGCCGACCCGCACGATGAGCTGGTAGGACTCCACGCCGGCCATGAAATAGCAGCTCTCCACCTCGGGCATGGCGCGGACGGCGGCGAGGACGTCGTCGGTGTCGGCGCCGGAGTCCTCGATGATGCCGATCAGCGCGGTCACGCCGAGCCCGATCGCCTCGTGGTCGATGTCGGCCCGGTAACCGCGGATGGTCCCGGCGGTCTCGAGCTTACCGACTCGCTCGTGCACGGCGGGGGCGGAGAGGCCGACCTTGCGGGCGAGCTCGGCGTACGACGAGCGGGCGTTCTCTCGTAGCAGGTCGATCAGCCGGAGGTCGATGGAGTCCATGGGAGAAACCCTAATCGGGTGGCGCTCCGGCCTTCACGCCCGGTAGCGGCGAATGGGCGGCAGGATAATGACCACTGTCGCAATCGGGGCTTTTTCCGCATTTCACGGACTTGGTTCAGGGGCGGTGCTCTAATGACTTTACGTCCCGATCGAGCACGCCGACACTCACCGTGACCACCGGCCGCTCCAGATAACCGAAAACCGAGGAGGGGGTTGTGGACACTGGAGATCGTCTGCTGACACCGGGCGAGGTGGCCGCGTTGTTCCGCGTCGACCCCAAAACGGTCACGCGCTGGGCCGCCGCCGGACGGATCGGCAGTATCCGTACTCCGGGTGGACACCGCCGATTCCGTGAATCCGAAGTGCGTGCGCTCCTCGAAGGCGATGGTGTGATCGAGGAGATGCGCGAGGACGACGCCGCCAACAAGCCCCGCAACAACGGCCCGAGCCATCCCGGGCCCGGCTACGGCCCGCCCAACGGCCTGCGCTAGGCGCGTCCCTCACCCAGATCGCCGGTCCATCTGCGGAAGAGCGTGTGGGGTACGCCCAGCGCGTCGAGCACTTTACCGGCCACGAAATCGATCAGTTGCTGTGCCGTCGCGCCGGCCCCGGAGCCGTAGAAGCCGGGGCTGGCCGGCAGCACCACCGCCCCGGCGTCGTGCAGGGCGATCAGATGCTCCAGATGACTGCGGGTGACCGGAGTCTCCCGGGGCACGATCACCGTACGGCGCCGTTCTTTCAGATTCACCTCGGCCGCTCGCTGGAGCAGGTCCTTGGAGAGCCCGATGGCGATGCCCGCGCAGGCCGCGGTGCTCGCCGGCACCACGGCCATCCCACGGGCCGGGTAGGAGCCGCTGCTCGGGCCGGCGGCCAGGTCCCCGGCCGGCCAGTAGGCCAGATCGCCGAGGTCCCGGCCCAGCCAGGCGGCCACGTCGTCCTTCCAGTGCGCGTCCCGGATCGTCGCGCCGGTCTCGTCCAGCAGGGTCAGCCGGGCGGCCCGGGAGACCACCAGGTCGACCGATTCGCCGGCGTCCAGCAGGGCGGTGAGCACCGCCTTGGCGTACGGGGTGCCGGAGGCTCCGGAGACGCCGACGATCCAGGGTTCACGCATGCCACCAGTGTGCTACTCGCCCTTGTACAGGTACTCCTCCGGGATCGCCTCGGCGACCGGGACCCAGGTCGAGAAGTCGCCCGGGGTGGACACCTCCAGGGAGTCGAGGATCTTCCGCGCCTCGGCCTTCGAGATCGAGCCGGTGATGACTATCTCGTGGCCGTCGCCGACCGTCCGGTATCCGATGCAGCCACAGTTCGGCTCACCGGCCGGGTCCCGCCCCTGTAGCACGATCTGGATGTTGCCCTTGGTCCCGTCGATGGCCTCGTAGCGGCGGATCGCCGGATCACGCATCGACGCGATCGGAAGGAAGGTAACCGTGGCGAACTCGTTGGGCGAGTCCTGACTGACCGCCCGCAACCGGAACCCGTCGGGCACATGGCCGAGCTTGAAGGGAATCCTGACCGGCTGCTCCGGGGCGATGCCGAAGCCGTCGGCCACCTCTCTCACCTGCGCGTTTGTCGCGACCGGGGGTTCCGGCGTGAGCACCGCGTAGGCGTTGTCGGCGTACTCCCAGACAAGGGTCTCGCTGGGGAACCCGGCCCCGGAGACCGTGAACGCCGGCCGGCCCTTGATCGGGTCCACGTCGGCGACCCGCTTCAGGCCCAGACGGGTCAGCGGGTCGACACCGGGTTCGTAGACCAGCAGCGACATCGTCGGCGACATGCCCTTTTTCGGAACGACCCCGACGCTGGTGTAGCCGGGGCCGAAGCTCCCCGGGTCACCGACCCGGAACGACGCCGTCTGATAGCCGCGGAACCGGGCGACGGACGGGATCAGATACTCCGGCGCCGGCGCCGGGGCGACCGACGCGGCCGGCTGCGGCGGGGCCGGCGCCGGACCCCGGGTGACGACCTGCGGCACCCCGATCGCGGCGGCCACCGCCACCACGGCCGCGAACGCCCACTCGGAGTTCCGGCGCCGCACCCGGCGCCGGCCGGCCGCGACCACGTGGTCGACGTCGTAGCGCGGTGGTGGCCCATCCACCTTCGCCTCGTGTAACAGCTCAGACAGCGGTCTCATGAACGGCCTCCCATTCAGTGCCGAGAATGCGGCGGAGCGCGTCGAGGCCACGCGCGGTGTAGACCTTGACGGTGCCCTCCGGGCACCTCAGCGCCTCGGCGGTCTGCTGCACGCTGAGGCCCTCCAGGAACCGCAGCACCAGCACGGCCCGCTGCCGGGCGGGCAGGCCGTCGAGGGCCTCACGCATCCGGAGGCGCTCGTCGACGGCCCGGGTGGCGTCGTCGGGGACGGGGGCGTCCGGCATGGCGTGGCTGCGGGACTGTTCGCGTCGCCACCACGGGCGGCGGGTCTCGTCGATGGCGGCCCGCACCACGGCGGTTCGCGCGTACGCGTCCGGGTTCTCCACCCGGTTCCATTTCGCGTACAGCTTCGCCAGGGCGGACAGCACCGCGTCCTCGGCCACCTGCCAGTCACCGCAGGTGAGGTACGCGAGCCCCCGTAACGACTCCATCCGCGCGCCGACGAACTCGCGGAAGTCGGCCTCTCTATCGCTCACGCGGATGAGACGGAGAGCACCGGGCTACGGGTTACAGCACGTACAGATCGATGAGCGCGAATAGGAACAGGGCGATGGCGATGAACCCGTTCGCCGTGAAGAACGCCCGGTTGACCTTGGAGAGATCGTTCTCGGTCACCACGACGTGCTGGTAGACCAGGCCCGCGCCGGTGACCAGCAGACCGGCCCACCAGGCCCAGCTGAAACCGGCCAGCTGACCGAACCAGACGAACAGCGCGAAGCACAGCACGTGGGTGACCGTGGAGATGTGCAGGGCGGTCCGCACACCGAACCGGGCCGGGGTCGAGTGCACGCCGATCCGCCGGTCCACCTCGACGTCCTGGCAGGCGTAGATGATGTCGAAGCCACCGATCCAGAGGCCGACCGCGACACCGAGCACCCAGGCCGGCCACGAGCCGCTGAACGTGCCGGTGATCGCCAGCCAGGCGCCGACCGGAGCGACCGCCTGAGCCAGCGCCAGCACGTAGTGCGGGAAGTTCGTGAACCGCTTGGCGTACGGGTAGATCACCAACGGGACGACGGCGAGCGGGGAGAGCACCAGGCAGAGCGGGTTCAGCAGGCCGGCCGCGACGATCAGGACGGCCAGCGAGATCAGGGCGCCGGTCCAGGCCGTCCGCAGGCTCACGGCGCCGGTGACCAGTTCGCGATTCCGCGTACGCGGGTTGAGGGCGTCGATCCGGCGGTCCAGGATGCGGTTGGCCGCCATGGCGAAGGTCCGCCCGGACACCATCGCGATCGTGACCAGCACCAGGTCGAGCCAGTGCTCGCCGACCGTGTCCGTCAGGGACTCGATGGCGACCAGCGACGACAGGTAGGCGAACGGCAGCGCGAAGATCGAGTGCTCGATCATGACCAGCCGCAGGAAGGCCTTGATCTTGCCGGGCTTCTCCTCGAGCGACGTCACAGCCCGTATTCCTTCCACCGCTTGTCGACCAGCGAGACCACCTCGGGCGCCATCGTCATCTCCTCCGGCCAGCCCCGGGTGTAGCCCTCGGTCGGCAGCTTACGGGTGGCGTCGACACCTGCCTTGCCGCCCCAGAACTGCTGGTAGGAGGAGTGGTCCAGGTGGTCCACCGGGCCCTCGGTGAGCAGCAGGTCGCGGGCGTAGTCGACGTTGCCGAAGGCGCGGAAGGCGACCTCGTTGTAGTCGTGCACGTCGACGTCCTCGTCGACCACCACGATCAGCTTGACCAGCGACAGCAGGTGGGCGCCCCAGATCGCGCTCATCACCTTCTGCGCGTGCTTCGGATAGCGCTTGCGGATGGAGACGATCAGGCAGTTGTGGAAGACGCCGGAGGCCGGCATGTCGTAGTCGACGATGTCCGGGATCAGGATCTTGGCGAGCGGCAGGAAGATCCGCTCGGTGGCCTTGCCCAGGCCGTGGTCCTCCTGCGGCGGCTTGGACGTGATGATCGAGTGGTAGATCGGCTTCTTCCGCATGGTCATCGTCTCGATGTGCAGCACCGGGAACGGCTCGACCGGGGTGTAGTAGCCGGTGTGGTCGCCGAACGGGCCCTCCGGGAGACGCTCGCCGGGCTCCAGGTAGCCCTCCAGCACGATCTGCGCCTCGGCCGGCACCTGCAACGGGACGGACACGCAGTCGACCATCTCGATCCGCTCGCCCTGCAGGAAGCCGGCGAACAGGTATTCGTCGATGTCGGCCGGCAGGGGGGCGCTCGCCGCGTACGTCACCACGGGGTCGCAACCGATCGCGACCGCGACCGGAAGTCGCTGGCCGAGCCGCTCGGCCACCGCGTGATGCGCGGTCGAGTCCTTGTGGATCTGCCAGTGCATGCCGAGCGTGTTCTTCGAATGCTGCTGGAGCCGGTAGAGGCCGAGATTGCGCTTGCCGGTCTCCGGGTGCTTGGTATGGGTCAGCCCGAAGTTGTGGAAGATGCCGCCGTCACCGGGCCACACCTGGAGGCCGGGCAGCCGGTTCAGGTCGACCTCGTCGCCCCGGAGCACCACCTCCTGGCAGGGAGCGGTCTTCACCTTCTTCGGCGGCATCGACTTGAGCTGGAGCACCTTGCCGATGCCCTCGCGGATGCCGGACCAGCCGACCGGCAGCTCCGGCTTGGCGATCGCGCTGATCCGCTCGCCGACCTCGTCCAGCCGGTCGACGCCGAGGGCCATGGCCATCCGCTTCTCGGTGCCGAACAGGTTGATCACCACCGGCATGTCGCCCCGGGTGGGCCGCTCGAAGAGCAGCGCCGGACCGCCGGCCCGCACCGTCCGGGTCACGATCTCGCTGATCTCCAGGGTCGGGTCCACCGGCACGGTGACCCGCCGCAGCTCACCGGCCTCCTCGAGGGCGGCGATGAAGCTCTGCAGATCGGCATAGGGGAATCCACGCGGCGCCATGACCCCCAGTCTGGCACCCGGCTCCGTCACTGGAGATCCGGGACTGCCGTTGGAGACTTTCGTGAGGCTCCGGACCGTGACCCGATGGTGTGCGCTGACCGGTGTGGCCGCGGCTCTCGCGGTCGCCGCCCCGGCGATCTCGTCGGCCGACAGACGCCTGCCCGTGTGCGCGCCGGGCCGGGCGCCCACCCGTCCGCCGACCGGTCCGGCGGACGTGGCCAGCCCGCGGGCGTGCCGGGCCGGGGCGCCGCTGACCGAGTCGGACAAGGTCCCGCCGGCCGCGTTCACCCCGAGCGGCTACCACCATCTCGGCGCGGGCACCGGCGGCGAGTGGGGCGGGGTGTCCGGGCGCTTCTCCGTGGTGGACGGTTCGGTACGGCCCCGCACGTACGACTTCGTGGTGGGCCGGTTCATGGCGAAGCGGGACCTCGGTGGGGGCCGGATCTCCTGGCTGGAGGCGGGCTGGGCGGAGACCGGCTGGGCCTCCCCCGGCCGCCAGCAGATCTACACCTTCAACACGAACACCAACCGGTGGCAGTTCTACGACCAGTACCCGGTCCGGGCCGGCGACCAGATCTGGCTGGACCTGAACAGTGACCAGAACGGCCGGTGGCGGGCCTGGCTGTGGTGGGACGACCGGTGGAACCTGCTCACCGAGCAGCAACTGCCGGTCGGCCCGGCCGCCTACATCGAGCAGTACGTCGAGGTGCACGTCGACGCGTCCCGCCAGACCAAGATCGACGTGCCGAAGGTGACGGTCGACAACGTGCAGCTGCGCCCGGTCGGCGGCGGGCCCGCCCGGTACTGGCGTGACGACGTCGCGACCGTGACCGGGGCGGCCGCCCGCGGCGGGTTCTGCCTGGACTGGGTGACCCGCTACGACACGTGGACCGCCGGGGACTGCTGACGCCTAGGCGTACGAGTGCAGGCCCTCGAAGAACAGGTTCACGCCGAACAGGTTCATCAGCATCGTCACGAAGCCGACGACGGCGATCCAGGTGGCGGTGGTCCGCCTGACGCTCGGGGTGGCCCGGGCGTGCAGGTAGGCGGCGTAGACGATCCAGGAGATGAAGGCCCACACCTCCTTGGGGTCCCAGCCCCAGTAGCGGCCCCAGGACGCCTCGGCCCACAGCGGCCCGGCGATCAGCGCGCCGAACGTGAACAGCGGGAAGGCGAAGGCGTGCAGGCGGAAGGTGAGCCGCTCCAGCGTGCCCGCGTCACCGACCCGCTTGCCCAGCGTGTAGGGGAAGCCGCGCTTGCCGGTGTCCCACCCGTTCTTGATCAGGAACATGGCGGCCGGGACCACGCCGACCAGCAGGATGCCGGACGAGATGATGATCGTCGAGACGTGGATGACGTACCAGTACGAGTTCAGCGCCGGGACCAGCGGCCCGACCGGGGTGTAGGCGACCAGCGCGGCCGCGCCCAGCAGCACCACCAGGGTCAGGCTGGCGAACAGGCCCAGATGCCGGACGGCCGGACGGCGCAGCAGCACACCGGCCCACACCGCGGAGCCGATCAGCGTGGTGGAGAGGATGTACTCGTACATGTTTCCCCAGGGCATCCGCTCGGCGGCGATGCCCCGGGTGACCGTGGTGGCCAGGTGCAGGGCCAGGGCGATCAGGTTGAGCGCCACCCCGATCCGGCCGACCAGCTCGCCCCGGTCGCGTTCCGGCGCCCCCTTCAGATCGGGGACCGGAGCGCCGGCCCCCACGAGAGCGGCCCGGCCGATGTGGCTGCGCCGGCCGAACGCGTACTCCCCGGCGTAGCAGACCATGGCGGCCAGGTAGGCCAGCACGGTCAGCGCCATGAGCTGATTGGACAACTCCGCCATCAGGGCGTCCCTTCCTTGATGTGCCGGGTGAGCGCCGCGAACTCGTCGCCGAAACCTGGGTAGTCGGTACGGGGCAGGCCACCTGCTTCGGTCACGCTACCGCCCTCGGCGGAAGCCACCCGGAACCAGACCCTACGGCGGTGCGTGAACAGCGACAGCATCAACCCGGCCAGCCCCAGCACCGCCCCGATCAGCATGAGGAACTGGGTCGGGTCGTGCCGGATCGAGATCGTGGCGAACCGGCGGATTCCGGCGAACTCGAGCGTGCTGCCGTCGTCGAGGGTCCACTTCTCGCCGGGCCGCAGCACGTACGGCCGCTCGCCGCTGATCTTCTTGAGGTCGCCGTCGGCGATCTGCTCACGGTTCAGCGCGTAGACCGAGCTCGGCTTGCCGACGTCCAGCCCCAGGTCGCCGCGGTAGGCCGCGATGTAGAGCACCGGGTTGTCGGCGGCCGGGAACTGCGAGGTGGCGCTGCCGTCGGTGCCGCCGGTGGGCAGGAAGACACCCTCGAAGCCCATCTGGAGCTTCGGGTCCCGCGCGCCGGTGGCCGGATCGAGGTTGACGTCCGGGAACTGGACGACCCCCTCGCTGGTCATGTTGAGGTCGCCGGGCAGGAACGGGACGACCTTGGTCTGCGAGACGCCGTACCGGTCGGTGTAGCGCAGCACCGGAGCGTACCCCTGACCGATCAGGTTGATGTTGGCGCCGTCGAGCCGCAGCGGGTCGTTGACGGTGAACCGATCCGGGCGGTAGTCGCCGCCGTTCTCGCTCACCTCGACCGTGGCCTCGAACGACTTCGGGATCCCGGAGGACTGGAAGGTGGATTCGAAATCGGTCATCCGCACGCAGAAGTCGGGCAGGTCGGAGGCATCCACCCGGGGGCCGAGAACCGACTCGTCGAACTGCGTGACAGCGCTGCAGAAACCCTGGTCGGCACCCTCCACCAGGAGGCGGTTCGCGTGCCAGCCGTACCAGTGCCCGAAACCGACGCCGACCAGCACCGCCAGCATGGCGAAGTGGAAGAGCAGGTTGCCGGTCTCCTTGAGGTAGCCCTTCTCGGCCGCGACGGTCCAGCCGTCGGGCGTCTCCCGCAACCGGGTCCGCCAGCGCCGCCGGCGCAGCGTCTTCGCGATCTCCGCGGCCACGGCCGCGGGCTCCTCCGGGCGTTCCGCCGCGGGGGCATGCTGCGGCAGGCGGTCCAACCGCTTCGGAGCATCCGGGGGTACGGTCCGGAGCGCCCGGACGTGGTCACGCAACCGTGGCAGCACGCACCCGACGAGCGACGTGAACAGCAGCAGGTAGATCGCCGCGAACCAGGGTGACGCGTAGACGTCGAAGGCGAAGAGGCGGTCGATCGCCGGAGCCAGTTTCGGATGGGCGGCGAAGTACTCGGCGACGTTCTCCCGGTTCACCGAGCGCTGCGGGAAGATCGAGCCCGGCACCGCGGCCACGGCCAGCAGGAAGAGCAGGATCAACGCCGTACGCATGCTGGTGAGCTGGCGCCAGGAGTTGCGCAGCAGCGCCCACAGCGGGTTGCCCCGGCCCGGCGGCGGCGCCCCGGCGGTGGCGGGACGGTCCTCGACGACTGTCACAGCAGCACCCACTCACCGACGTCGACGCTGGTCATCAACCAGGTGAGGAAGTACTCGTACCGGCCGGAGACGAGCGCCACCCCGACCAGGATGAGCAGCACCCCGCCCACCCGGGTGACCCATCGGCTGTTGCGGCGGATCGCCTTGAACACGCCGAGCAGCCGGCGGAAGAAGAGCCCGAACAGGATGAACGGGACGCCCAGCCCGAGGCTGAAGGTGATCGCCAGGAGCACCGCCCGGTCGGCCTGCCCGGTCGTGGTGGCCAGCGCCATCACGCCGCCCAGGGTCGGGCCGACGCACGGGATCCAGGACAGCGCGAAGATCGCGCCGAAGACCGGGGCGCCCAGCAGCCCGGCGGCCGGCAGCCGGCTGATCCGGGCCTCCCGCTGGAAGCCCGGGATCACGCCGAGATAGCCCAGGCCCAGCACGATGACGAGAATCCCGAGGACGAGGTTGAGCGTGTCCCGATGGGTGATCATCGTGAAGCTGGCGGTGGTGGCGAGCGTGCCGAGCGTGAAGACGGTCGAGAAGCCGAGCACGAAGAGCCCGGTCCCGGCGAGGATCCGGCCCTTCACCCGGCCGGTCGTCGCCTCCAGATCGGAACCGGCCAGCCCGGTGACGTACGAGAGGTAGCCTGGGAGCAGCGGCAACACGCACGGCGAGAGGATGCTCACCAGACCGGCGATGAGCGCCGCGCCGACCGCGAGCAGCAGCGGCCCGTCCATGACCGTGCCCCGGAACACCTCACCCATCAGCCGACCGCCTCCGCCGCGATCCTCTCCACCAGCGGCTGCAACTCACCGTTGGTGGTCGAGCGCCGGATGGCGGCCGCGATCCGGCCCTGCCGGTCCAGGATCAGGGTGCTCGGCACCGCGCTCTGGGTCACGTCGAACTTGAGCCCGACCCGGCCCTCGAAGTCGTACACACTGCCGTAGGTGACGTGGTAGCCGCGCTCGAACGCCTTCGCCGAGTCCCGGTCGTCGCGGGTGTTGACGCCGAGGAAGGTGACGTTGGAGTCCTTGGTCGCCTGGTAGGTCTTCTCCAGGTCGTCCGCCTCGGCCCGGCACGGCGCGCACCAGGAGCCCCAGAAGTTGACCACGACCACCTTGCCGCGGTCCGCCTCCAGGTCGTAGGCGGCGCCGTCCAGCAGTTCCCCGGTCACGCCGGAGACCAGCGGCCGCTCCGCCGCGGCGCACTCCACCACCATGTTCGTGGTGCCGCATTTCGTCGCCCAGTTCTCCTCGCCGCCGCAGCCGCTCAGGGCTCCGGCGGCGGTGACCGCGGTGAGGGCGGCGACGGCGAGGCGGCGCACGGTCAGGCCCCCTTGGCTGTCTTGGCCGTCGCGGACATGGCGACCAGGTGTGCGGCGGGCTCCGAGTAGTCGATGCCGACCACCTTGGAACCCTCGAACCGGAACGAGGTCAGGCTGGCCAGACCACACTCGCGGCGCCTCGGATCGTGCCAGAGGCGCTTGCCCTCCACGTACCGCCGGAGCGTCCAGATGGGCAGCTGGTGCGAGACGCAGACCGCCTCGTGGCCCTCGGCCGCGACCCGGGCCGCCTGGACCGCCGCGAACATCCGCTGTGCGATCACCAGGTACGCCTCACCCCAGGACGGCGTGATCGGGTCACGCAGCACCCACCAGTGCCGCGGGTTGCTGAACGCGCCGTCGCCGACCGAGACCTTCTTGCCCTCGAAGTAGTTCGCGCTCTCGATCAGCCGCACGTCGGCGGCGATGTCCAGTTTGAACTCGGCGGCGAACGGGGCCGCGGTCTCCTGCGCACGCTCCAGCGGGCTGGCCACCACGTGCGTGATGTCCCGGCCGGACAGCACCTCGGCGGCCGCCTTCGCCATCTGGTGGCCCAGCTCGGAGAGGTGGAAGTCGGGCAGGCGCCCGTACAGGATCTTGGTGGGGTTGTAGACCTCGCCGTGCCGCAGCACGTGGACCGTGGTCTTCGTCGGCTCGGTCAAGGTCAGGCTCCCGCTGCCGCTCGGGCCGCGTGCGGTGCCGCCGCGGCGATCGTTTCCAGTGCCAGGTCGTCGATCGCCGTCGACACGAACCACGACTCGAAGGCGCTCGGCGGCAGGTAGACGCCACGGGCCAGCATGGTGTGGAAGAACGCCTTGAACGCGGCCGCGTCCTGGGTCTTCGCGGAGTCGTAGTCGACGACCTCGGCGTCGGTGAAGAAGATCGAGAACATGTTTCCGGCGTACGAGAGCCGGTGCGCGACACCCGCGGCGCCGAGCGCCTCCGAGCAGAGCGAGCCGATGGTGCCGGCCAGCTCGTCCAGGCGCTTGTAGGCGGCCGCGTCGGCGAGCCGCAGCGAGGTCAGGCCGGCGGCGCAGGCCAGCGGGTTACCGGAGAGGGTGCCCGCCTGGTAGACCGGGCCGGCCGGGGCGAGCCGGGACATGATCTCCCGGCGGCCGCCGAACGCCGCGGCGGGCAGGCCACCGCCCATCACCTTGCCGAAGGTGAACAGGTCGGCGTCGACCGGGTGCAGTCCGGCCCAGCCGCCGGCGGAGACCCGGAAGCCGGTCATCACCTCGTCGATGATGAGCAGCGCGCCGTGCCGGTGGGCGATCTCGGCCAGCTTGCCGTTGAAGTCGTCGCGCGGGGTGACCACACCCATGTTTCCCGGAGCCGCCTCGGTGATGATCGCGGCGATTTCGGCGCCCTCGGACGCGAACGCCGCCTCGACGGCGGCCACGTCGTTGTACGGCAGCACGATCGTCTCGCTCGCCGCCGCACCGGTGACCCCGAGCGAGTCGGGCAGGCCGAGGGTGGCCACGCCGGACCCGGCCGCGGCGAGCAGCGCGTCCACGTGGCCGTGGTAGCAGCCGGCGAACTTCACGATCTTCGACCGGCCGGTGTATCCACGGGCCAGCCGGATCGCGGTCATGGTCGCCTCGGTGCCCGAGTTGACCAGCCGCACCTCGTCGATCGGGGTCCGGCGGACGATCTCCTCGGCCAGATCCACCTCACCGGCGGTGGGCGTACCGAAACTGGTGCCCAGCGCCGCGGCGCGCTGCACCGCCTCGATGATCTCGGGGTGTGCGTGCCCGTGGATGAGCGGACCCCAGGAGCAGACCAGGTCGACGTAGCGGCGCCCGTCGACGTCGGTGAGCCACGGGCCGCTGCCCGAGGCCATGAACCGGGGCGTCCCGCCGACCGCGCGGAACGCACGCACAGGTGAATTCACCCCACCGGGCACGATGGCCTGGGCGCGGTCGAACAGGGCCTGGGAGACCGGGGCATCCTCCGGGTACGGAAGATCCGCGGTGGGATATGTCGTGGTCACAGCGGTCCCCATTCTGTCAGCGGCATGGAACGAGTATTGCGAGAGGGTTGTTCACATCACCGGATGATGTCCTTCGAGCGCACGGTCTGATCGCGCCAGACGGGCCGATATACCCCGAAGAGGATAGGCTGAGCCGCGTGGAGCGTCCCGAGCTGTCCATCACGGTTCAGCGCACCCCGGACGAGGTCGTCATCCAGCTCGCCGGGGAAATCGACGTGCTCACGGTCACCGAGTTGGCCGCCGTCGTCAACGAGATCCTGGCCGAGCCGCCGAACCGGATCGTGCTGGACATGGCCGGTGTGACGTTCTGTGACTCCCAGGGTCTCGGCACGCTGGTGGTGCTCAGCCGCAAGGCGCAGCACGCGCAGGTGGTGCTGGCGCTGGTGAATGTCGGCGACTTCCTGATGCGTGTGCTCGACATCACCGGGCTCCGATCCGCCCTGATGATCAGCAGCAACACCTGACAGCCGGTCGGAGCCTGTGGATAACGCTGTGGACAACCTCAGCGGAAGTCGCCGCTGACGGTCGCGGTCACGTTCGCCCCGGTGGTCGCGGTCGCGGCGTAGGAGTCCCCGTTCGCGTCCCGCCCGCCGGTGGCATGGGTGTACCGCGCGGAGAACGTGTAGGTGCCCGGCTCCAGGGTGTCACCCGAGGACAGCACGAAGCGGTAGACCGCCGTCCCGGACTCCTCGGTGACGGTGCTGGTCACGCTCGCGCCGGGCACCTGCTGGCTGCCGCCGCGGGCGGTGAACCCGTCGGTCCGCACGATCCGGATCGTCACCTCGAGGGCGGTGAGCCGCTCGCCGGCCGTCACCGTGACGACGCTGCCGGCTTGGGAGTCGCCGTCCGGGACGACCGTGCCGTCCGCCCGCAGCGCGCTCTTCGCCGGCGCCACGCTGCCGGCGGTGGCCGACGGACTCGGCGACCGGCTGGGCGGCCGGGACTTCGGGGTCCTGGCGGGCGCGGAACTCGGGGTGCCGGTCGGGCCGATCGCGCTGGAGGAGGCCGGACCGCTCGGGGTGGGCTCGACCGTGACCGTCACCGAGGGGGTGGGCCCGGGAACCGGGTCACCGTCACCGGCGACCGCCCACTGCGCGAACCCGCCGCCGCCGAGCACCGCGGCGACCGCCACGGCCGCTCCGGCGATCTTCACCCGGGGATGCTTCGCGACCTGGTTGCGCATGGCGGTCCGGGTGATCCGGTCGAGCATCGCCGCACGGTCCGGCCGGTGCGCCGCCGCCTCGGCGCGCAGTGCCGCGCGCAGCTCGGGTTCGATGAGCGTCATCGCGCCGCCTCCCCACCGTCGATTCGGGCCAGGGCGACATCGGCACCCTCAGGTTCCTCCGGCCGTGGGGGGGGGGGGGGGGGGGGCGCCCGCCGCGCCGCGCGCCGGCAAGGGGGGGGGGGGGGGGGGGGGGGGGGGGGCCGACAGCGCCCCCCGCTGGGCCCCGGGGCGGGGGCCGCGGGGCCGCGGCGCCCGGCGCCCACGACGATCACTTGAAGGTGATGTCGGACTCGTCGTAGACGCAGTTGACGCCGTCCGCGCCGGTGCCGATCTTGGTCGGCTCCTTGCCGGAGCTGTTGCCGGTGAACGTGACGCAGATGTCCAGGCTCTTCTTGCCGACCACGGTGACCTTGGAGATCGTGGCGGTGTCGCCGTAGTTGGCGTTGATGCCGACCAGGCTGCCGGCCGGGGCGGTGGCGACCACGTTCTGCACCACGACGGCGCGCTTGTGCTGCGCCGAGCAGTTGCCGCACGACCGGTACAGCTTGCCGAAGTCCTCGACCTGGAAGTTCCTGATGGTCAGCGTGCCGCCGCCGTTGTGCTGGAAGACCTTGTCGTCCGCGCCCTTGGCGCCGCCACCGTCCACGGTGTAGGTGGCCGAGGTGCCGCCCTTGAAGGTGGCCGCGTCCTCACCGACGTTCTCCCACCACACGTTGATCAGCGTGCAGGAGCCGGAGCAGTGGATGCCGTCGGCGGCCGGAGCACCGAGGACGACGTTCTTCAGCACCGCGCCGTCGGCCAGCTTGAAGATCGGGTCCTGCGACTCGTCTTGGGAGTCGCTGCCCAGGTCGCCGCTGCCGAAGTAGCGGACGTTGCCGCCGTCCAGGGTGCCGGAGACGGCGATGGTGGCGGTGACCGCCTTCTCACCGGTCGCGGACGGCCACGCCGTGCTGGCGCTGGTGGCGGTCGGCGTCGCGGTGGCCGTCCTGGTGGCGGTGGGGGTCGCCGTGGCGGTCCTGGTGGCGGTCGGTGACGCGGTCGCCGTAGCGGTCGGTGACGCGGTCGCCGTAGCGGTGGGTGACGCGGTCGCCGTAGCGGTGGGTGACGCGGTCGCCGAGGAGGTCGCGCCGGCCCCGAGGGCGGCCACCGAGACGTCGTCGAACTCGGCCGACGCGTAGCTGGTGACGAGACCGATCCGGCCGGCGCCGGCGAGCGAGCCGGTGCCGGAGGCGACCTTCGCGCCGTCCAGGTAGCCGGTGACGGTGGTGCCGGCGACGTCGACCTTGAGGGTGTGCCAGGCGGCCGGGTCGTTCACGGTGGCCGAGCCGAGGCTGGTGACGGTGCTGCCCTTGACCGACTGGAGCTCGGCGCTGCCGGCCGAGGTCAGAACGAGCCGGTACATGGTGGAGGAGCCGCCGGCCCGGGCCGCGACACCGGCCAGGCCCCGGCTCAGGTCGAGCCCCTTGACCCTGGCCTCGACCGAGTAGTCGGCCCAGGAGGTCTCACCGGCGAAGACCCGGGCGAGCTCGCTGTCGGCCTTGGCCTGCCGGTAGACCTTGGAGCCGTCGGAGACCACCGACCAGGTGCCGCCGGACTTGGACCAGTTGCCCGCGCCGCTCTCGAAGTCGTCGCTGAACAGGGTGCCGGCCGAGGCGGACGGGACGAGGACGGCGACCAGCGCGGTGACGGCACCGGCCGCACCGGCCGCGCCGAAACCCACGACCAGACGACGGCGGCGCCGGCTCGGGGACGCGCTGGGCATTGCGTGCCGCATGTTGCTCCTACTCACGGGGATGAGGCCACCGTCAGGGACGGTGGACGTCGCGCATGATCAAAGCGATCACGCCCCGGTAGTGGCGCGGCTGCCCAGCAAGGTTGTCCGTAGTGACCCAGGTCACATCGAGCCGGGTTTCAGTCCCCCCAGCGGGCCTTTTCCAGCAGGTCGAGCGCTTCGGCGGCGGCCGTCTCGCCACCGGCACGCAGCACGCGGGCGGCCTCGTCGACCGTCCCGGTCAGGCGGTGCCACTGCGCCTCCCGCTCCTTCGACGCCTCGGCCTGCGCCTTGAGCTGCTGGTTCTTCACCCACAGCTCGACGAATATGGAGACCTTGGCGCGAAGCACCCACGGGTCGAACGGCTTGGTGAGGTAGTCGACGGCGCCCACGGCGTAGCCCCGGAGGGCGAGTTGGGCGTCCCGGTCGGCCGCGGTGAGGAACAGGATCGGCACATGCCGGGTCCGCTCACGGCGCTTGATGTGGCTGGCCGTCTCGAACCCGTCCATGTTCGGCATGTGCGCGTCCAGCAGGATCACCGCGAAATCGTCGGTGAGCAGCTGTTTGAGCGCGGCCTCCCCGCTCTCCACGGCCACCGCCGTGACAGGCAGGCCCTGAAGGATCGCCTCCAGAGCCAGCAGGTTGTCCCGCCGGTCATCGACCAGCAGCGCCTTGGCGCGCTCACCCACGCTTTCTCACCTACCTCACCCGTGCCGTCTCAGCCGTGGTCCGGCTCGGTCGTGCCGTGGTTCACCCAGCGGGCCATCAGCTCGATGAGCTCGTCCAGGTCCACCGGTTTGGTGATGTAGTCACTCGCACCGGCGGCGATGGCCGACTCCCGGTCCCCGGGCATCGCCTTCGCTGTCAGGAAGACTACCGGTAGGTCCCGGAAACGCTGATTGCGCCGGATTCCCCGGGTCGTCTCGTAACCGTCCTGGTCGGGCATCATGGCGTCCATCAGCACGATGTCCACCTCAGGATGTTCGGCCAGGATCCGCACGCCGTCCACCCCGTTGTCCGAATAGAGGACATGCAGGCCCTGCATCTCCAGAGCGCTGGTCAGGGCGAAGACGTTGCGCACGTCGTCGTCGATGATGAGGACGGTGGCGCCCTCCAGCTTCCGCCCGGCCTGGGTCACCACGGGCGTCTCCTCGACCCGCGGCGGCATCTCCATCAGCGGCATGTCCAGCGACGCGGCCGGGCGCACCGAGATCGCCTTGGCCGGCACCGACGGCAGCGCCGGCATCGGGATCACGTCCGGCACCAGCGCCTCGGGCATGTAGAGGGTGAACGTCGACCCCGCACCCGGCTCCGAGGACACCGTGATGGTGCCGCCCAGCAGCGCCGCGAACTCCCGGCTGATCGACAGACCCAGGCCGGTGCCGCCGTACTTGCGGGTGGTGGTGCCGTCGGCCTGCTGGAACGGCTCGAAGATGATCGCCAGTTTCTCGTCCGAGATGCCGATGCCGGTGTCGGTCACCGCGAACGCGACCACCTGCCGGGCCGCGTGCAGCGACGCCGGCGCCTCGATGTCGGAGTCCAGTTCGGCCGAGAAGATGCTCAGCGTGACCGAGCCGTTGTCGGTGAACTTCACCGCGTTCGACAGCAGGTTGCGCAGGATCTGCTGGAGCCGCTGCGGGTCGGTGACGATCGACTCGGGCAGCTCGGGGGCCACCGCCACCCGGAACTCCAGGCCCTTGTCCTCCGCCTGCGGGGAGAACGCCTGCTCGACGTAGCTGCGGATGCCGTCGAAGTCGACCACGTCCGGTTCCACGTCCATCCGGCCGGCCTCGATCTTCGACAGGTCCAGGATGTCGTCGATCAGCGACAGCAGGTCGGAGCCGGCGCTGTGGATGGTCTTGGCGAACTCGATCTGCTTGCCGGTCAGGTTCTGCTCGGTGTTGTCGGCCAGCAGCCGGGCCAGCAGCAGCAGCGAGTTCAACGGGGTCCGCAGCTCGTGGCTCATGTTGGCCAGGAACTCGGACTTGTACGTGTTCGCCCGGGACAGCTGCTGCGCCTTCTCCTCCAGGCCGAGGCGGGCCAGCTCGATCTCCCGGTTCTTCAGCTCGATGTTCGCCTTCTGCTCACTGAGCAGCTTCGCCTTGTCCTCCAGCTCGGCGTTGGTGCGCTGGAGCTCGGCCGACTGGTCCTGCATCTCCCGGGCCAGCCGCTGCGACTGGGCGAGCAGCTCCTCCGTACGCCGGTTGGCCTGAATGGTGTTGAGAGCGACCCCGATCGTGGCGACCAGCCGCTCCAGGAACGTCAGATGCAACCCGGAGAAGGCCGCCACCGACGCGAACTCGATCACGCCGAGCATCTCGCCCTCGAACAGGACCGGCAGCACCACCAGGTCGTTCGGTGGCATGGCGAGCAGGCCGGAGCGCATGGTGAGTATGCCGTCGTGGGTGGCCCGCACCCGGATCGTGCGGCGCGACACCGCGGCCTGGCCGACCAGGCCCTCGCCCGGGCCGAAGATCACCTCGTGGTCGCGGGCGACGTAGCCGTACGCCGCGGCCAGCCGCAGCCGGGTCGTCGCCTCCTCGTTGTCGACCAGGAAGAACGCGCCGAGCTGCGCGTCGACCAGCGGCGTCACCTCGGTCATGATCATGCGGCAGACCTCGCCGACGTCCCGCTGGCCCTGGAGCAGGCCACCGATCCGGGCCAGGTTCGAGTCGAGCCAGCCCTGCTCCGCGTTCGTCTTCGTGGTGTCGCGGAGCGTCACGATCATCATGTTGATGTTGTCTTTGAGCTCGGCCACCTCGCCCTGCGCCTCGACCGCGACGCTCTGGGTCAGGTCGCCGCGGGTCACGGCGGTGGACACCTCGGCGATGGCGCGCAGCTGGATGGTGAGCGTGGAGGCGAGCTGGTTCACGTTGTCGGTGAGGTCCCGCCACGTACCGGAGACGCCCTTGACCTGGGCCTGTCCGCCGAGCTTGCCCTCCGAACCCACCTCACGGGCCACCCGGGTCACCTCGTCGGCGAACGACGACAACTGGTCCACCATCGTGTTCACGGTGTTCTTCAGCTCGAGGATCTCGCCGCGCGCGTCGACCGTGATCTTCTGGCCCAGGTCACCGTTGGCGACCGCGGTGGAGACCTGGGCGATGTTGCGGACCTGGCTGGTCAGGTTGGACGCCATGTAGTTGACGTTGTCGGTGAGGTCGCGCCACGTGCCGGCCACGCCACGCACCTGCGCCTGACCGCCGAGCTTGCCCTCCGAACCCACCTCACGGGCCACCCGCGTGACCTCGTCGGCGAACGACGACAACTGGTCGACCATCGTGTTCACGGTGTTCTTCAGCTCGAGGATCTCGCCCTGCGCGTCGACGGTGATCTTCTGCGACAGGTCGCCCTTCGCGACGGCCGTGGTGACCGACGCGATGTTCCGCACCTGGCTCGTCAGGTTCGACGCCATCGAGTTGACGTTGTCGGTCAGGTCCCGCCACGTGCCGGCCACGCCACGCACCTGCGCCTGACCGCCGAGCTTGCCCTCCGAACCCACCTCACGGGCCACCCGGGTCACCTCGTCGGCGAACGACGACAACTGGTCCACCATGGTGTTCACGGTGGACTTGAGCTCCAGGATCTCGCCGCGCGCGTCGACCGTGATCTTCTGCGACAGGTCGCCCTTCGCGACGGCCGTGGTGACCGACGCGATGTTCCGCACCTGGCTCGTCAGGTTCGACGCCATGTAGTTGACGTTGTCGGTGAGGTCGCGCCACGTACCGGAAATGCCTTTGACCTGGGCCTGTCCGCCGAGCTTGCCCTCCGAGCCGACCTCGCGGGCGACACGCGTGACCTCGTCGGCGAACGAGGAGAGCTGGTCGACCATGGTGTTCACGGTGTTCTTGAGTTCCAGGATCTCGCCGCGCGCGTCGACGGTGATCTTCTGCGACAGGTCGCCCTTCGCGACGGCCGTGGAGACCTGGGAGATGTTGCGGACCTGGGCGGTCAGGTTGGCGGCCAGCTGGTTCACGTTCTCGGTGAGGTCGCGCCAGGTGCCGGAGACGCCGCGGACCTGGGCCTGACCGCCGAGCCGGCCCTCGGTGCCCACCTCGCGGGCCACCCGGGTCACCTCGTCGGCGAACGACGACAGCTGGTCCACCATCGTGTTCACGGTGTCCTTGAGCTCCAGGATCTCGCCCTGCGCGGCCACCGTGATCTTCTGCGACAGGTCGCCCTTGGCCACCGCCGTCGAGACCTGGGCGATGTTGCGGACCTGGCTGGTCAGGTTGGACGCCATCGAGTTCACCGAGTCGGTGAGGTCCTTCCAGGTGCCCGCCACGTTCGGCACGTCGGCCTGACCGCCCAGCTTGCCCTCGGTGCCCACCTCGCGGGCCACCCTCGTCACCTGCTCGGCGAAGAGCCGCAGCGTGTCGGTCAGCCCGTTCATGGTGTCGGCCAGCTCGGCCACCTCGCCCCGGGCCGACACGGTGATCTTCTGGGACAGGTCGCCGCGGGCCACCGCGGTCGCCACCTGGGAGATCGACCGGACCTGGTGGGTCAGGTTGGACGCCATGGTGTTCACCGAGTCGGTGAGGTCCTTCCAGGTGCCGGCCACGCCCCGGACGTCGGCCTGACCGCCCAGCTCGCCCTCGGTGCCCACCTCGCGGGCCACCCGGGTCACCTCGTCGGCGAACGACGACAGCTGGTCGACCATCGTGTTGACCGTCCGGCCGATCCGCAGGAACTCGCCCCGCAGCGGCCGCCCGTCCATCTCCAGGGCCATGTGCTGGGACAGATCGCCCTCGGCCACCGCCACGATGACCCGGGAGATCTCGGTGGTCGGCCGGGCCAGGTCGTCGATCAGCGAGTTCACCGAGCGGACGCTGTCCGCCCAGGCGCCGTCCAGGCCCTCCTCGTCGAGACGCTCGGTGAGCCGGCCGTCGCGCCCGACGATCCGGCTGATCCGGCGCAGATCCAGGTTCTGCCGCTCCTGGAGGGAGACCACCTCGTTGAAGGCCTCCGCCACCGCCCCGGCCATGCCACCACGCCGGGGCAGCCGCACCTTGAGATCGCCACGTCGCACACGGCGCAGCGCATCGGCGAGCTCACCGAGTAGAACGGTCTCGTCGGGCACGCCGACGCTGGCCTCTTTCGCCGCAGTCATGCTGTCCTCACTCGCTGTCTACCGCCGGGGCTCCCTATCCTCTCTCGCCCTACCGGGTCAATGCGAGAGACGACTTTGTGCATACACCCGTCCACGGGAGAGGATGCATGGGTGCCAGCCGAGGTCGGAACCAGGACGAGCATCCCTACCGGTGCCCCGTCCGAGGCTCTGGTGCGCCGGACCAGGTTGCCCAACGACCGTCGTACCCCGGCGGCGGCGCGCGCACTCGTCCGTTCGGTGCTCGAGGAGACCGGTCTGGTCGGCCTGCTCAACGAGGCTCTGCTGCTGACCACCGAGCTGTCCACCAACGCCGTGGTGCACGCCAACACCGAGCTGGAGATCGAGGTGACCGCCGACCCGGGCGGGCTCACCGTGACCGTCACCGACTTCGCCCCCGGCCCGGTCGAGCAGCTCGCCGTCGGCCCGCGTAACGAGTCGGCGGAGATCGGCGAGGTCGCCGAGCGGGGCCGGGGCCTGCTGCTGGTCGACCATTTCGCCAGCCGCTGGGGCACCGTGCATGAGGGCGACGGCAAGGGCGTCTGGTTCCGGCTCGACCAGCGCGACGACGCCGGCGTCCCGGTCCGCCTGCCCAGCGTCGCCGAGACACCCAGCCTGGGCGCGCTCACCGGCCTGCTGCGCAGCGGCTCCGACCGGCACTCCGAGGAGGGGCTCGCCGATCTCGCGGCCGACCTGCTGTCCCGGCTGGCCCGGCTGACCGGCGCGGCCGGCGGGGTGGTGCGCCTGGACCGGGGCGACGGGATGGGCCGCCAGCTGCTGGCCCGCTACGGCCGGGCGCCCCGGGACAACGCCGACACCATCCGGGTGCCGCTGACCGTGCAGCGACCGTACTCGGGAGAGCTGGAGCTGGACGCCGCCCCCGAGGGGTACGCGCTGGCACTGGCCGCCATGGTCGCCGAGCGGTTCTCCCTGCACCTGGAGAACGACCGCCTGCGCCGCGCCGACGTCCGCCGGCAGACCTGGATCACCTTCCTGGCCGAGGCCAGTGAGCTGCTCGCCCAGTCCCTCGACGTGAATTTGACGATGGCCCTCATCCCGCAGCTGGTGGTGCCCCGGCTGGGCCAGTGGTGCGCGGTGCACACCACCGACGCCTGGGGCCGGCTGCAACTGGCCGCCGCCACCCACGCCGACGAGTCGGTGCTGGCCGAGCTGCACACCACGCTGGCCGAGAGCGGCCCGGAGTCGCTGCTGGCCCGGCTGGAGGAGGCGTCCCGGCTGGGCACCCAGGTGATGTTCGGCTCGCCGCTGGAGGGTTACGCGCTGCCGCTGGTGGCCCGGGGCGCCCGGCTCGGCACCCTGGCGGTCGGGCGGCACCCGAAACACCGGCACGACGCCGACGAGGTGGCCGTCCTGGAAGACGTGGCCCGGCGGGCCGCCCTGGCCATAGACAACGCCCGGATCCACGACGAACGGCGTACGGTCGCCCGCACCCTCCAGGCTTCGCTGCTGCCGCCCGCGCTGCCCCGGGTGGAGGGCATCGGCTTCGCCGCGGAGTACGTTCCGACCGGCTCCGAGGTGGGCGGCGACTTCTACGACGTGGTCCCGTTCGGTGTGGACCAGTGGCTCGTGGTGGTCGGTGACGTCTCCGGCAAGGGCGTCCAGGCGGCCACCGTGACCGGCCTGGTCCGGGACGTGATCCGGATCCTGGTCGACGACGGCAAGGCGCTCACCGAGATCCTGCACCGGGTCAACCGCACGCTGGTGCAGCGTGGCGGCGGACGGTACTGCACGCTCGCCATGGCCTCGGTCACCCGGCAACCGGGCGGCAGCCTCACCGTCTGCCTGCACCTGGCCGGGCACGACCGGGCCGTACTGGTCCGCTCGGACGGCCGGACCGCCTTCGTCGGCGAGGGCGGGACCGCCCTGGGCCTACTGGAGACGATCACCTCACCGGACGTGACGATCTCGCTGAACTCCGGCGACTCGCTGATCTTCTACACCGACGGGGTCACCGAGCGGCGCCGCGGCCGGGAGCTCTTCGGCTCGAGCCGGCTGCGCGAGTCGGCCGCCCCGCTGGCCGGCTATCCGGCCGACGTGATGGCGGCCCGCCTGCGCTCCACGACGATCAACTTCTCGGTCGAGGAGCCGCGCGACGACATCGCCATCCTGGTGCTGCGCAACGACGCCTGATCTCCGTCGTACCCCGGTGGCAGGGCCGGGGCATGAAGACGCGGTACTACACCGCCACCACGATCGACGGTTACATCGCCGACCAGGAGAATCCGCTGGGATCCGAGATGTGAGAGTCGGTCCCGCCCGGTCCCGCGTTGGAGTACGGTGTGGGACCCCGCGGCGTGCTTTCCCGCAGGCCGTGGCGCCGGGCCGGTGACGGTGGCGGGCTGGGTGCGGCAACGCCCGACCCGCCACCGGCACCCCGCCCCACGCGCTCCGGCACCTTCCGCACAGCCCATGGCGTCCTGGCGGATCCGCCCTTGTCGTCGCCGGTGGCGTGGCATGGTGATGGTCATGGCGAAGACGCAGTACTACACCGCCACCAGCATTGACGGCTACATCGCCGACGAGAACAACTCGCTGGAGTGGCTCTTCGAGGTCGACGAGGGCACCGAGAACCCGTTCGGTGAGTTCTTCGAGGGTGTCGGTGCGTTCGCCATGGGCGCGACCACCTACGAGTGGGTCCTGGAGAACGACAACCTGCTGGAGGAGCCGGAGAACTGGCACGACATGTACGGCGACGTCCCGTGTTGGGTCTTCACCCACCGTGACCTGCCGTTGGTGCCGGACGCCAACATCTTCATGATCAGTGGCGACGTCCGCCGTGTGCACGAGGCCATGCTGGTCGCCGCCCAGGGCAGGAACGTCTGGCTGGCCGGCGGCGGCAACCTGGTGGGGCAGTTCGTGGCCGAGGGCCTGCTCGACGAGATCATCCTCGGGATCGTGCCGGCCATCCTCGGCAGTGGCGTCCCGATGCTGCGTCACCGCCTGCTCGTCGACGATCTGGTCCTCACCAACGTGCGCGAGGTCGGCCAGTTCGCCTACCTCACCTATGCGGTCGGCGACGTCGCCCGGCTGGGCCGCCACCTGGCCTCCGAGGTGGTCACCCGGATCCCCGTGCTCAGCTGACCGAGCCTCTCTCGACGCGTTTCGAGACCGCCGGGCGGGGCTAGAGCAGGTCTTCCGGGCGGGCCATCTCCATCTGGGCGGCCAGCTCGGGTGGGGCGGTGAGGACCACGACACGGCCGCCCCGGCCCAACAGCACCTGTTTGAGGGCGACCACCACATCACCGATCCGGGCCGCGCTCAGCCCGTGGGGCAGGACCGCGTGGACGACGCCGGCGCCCGCTGAGCCGCGAACCGGGACGGGCAGGCCGACCACGTCACGCAGCGTGTAGCCCACCGCGTGCAGGTCGCGGGACCGCACCCGGATCCGCAGCACCACATCGGAGACGCCGAACGGGTACCGGCCCCA
Source organism: Actinoplanes flavus (assembly GCF_017592555.1). GTDB lineage: Bacteria > Actinomycetota > Actinomycetes > Mycobacteriales > Micromonosporaceae > Actinoplanes > Actinoplanes flavus. The sequence goes on from NZ_JAGFNS010000017.1 coordinate 179,861, forward strand.
CCACTGCGGTGGCTCGGCCCCGATCACCGCCCGTGGGCCGAGCTGCCGGGCCAGCCGCCCCGCGCCGGTGGCGACCCCGGCGGCCGAACCCTCCACCAGCAGCGCGAGTGTGCCCGCGCCGGCGGCCGGCAGGTCCACCTCGACGCCGCTCAGCGCCAGATCCTGCGTCACCACCTGCGCGACCAGGTCACCGGCCTCGGTCGGCGTCGACACCGGACGGATCACCCAGCGACGGGCCTCGGGCAGATCCTCCAGCGGCAGCAGCGCCGCGGTGAGCACCTCGCCGGACGGTCTCTCCCACTCGGCCGTCTCGGTGACCCGCCCGGCCGGATCCACCAGGCTCACGCTCTCCGCCTGCCCGGCCGGCGCGCCGAACCGGTGCCGCAGCGGACCCGACTCGTTCATGGCCAGCACGCCGCCGATGGTGGCGCCGGGTGACGGCGGGTCGAGGGTGAGCCGGCGGCCGTGCGACCGGAGCACGGCCTGCACCGCCTTGACCGGGGTGCCGGCGGCCACGATCGCGGTGTCGCCGTCGTGATCCCACATCCCGTTGAGACGGCCGGTGTCGATGACGAGGTCGGGGTGCTCCCCACCCGTACCCCAATGGAATTTGCTCCCGGAACCGCGCGGCCGGACGCTGAGCCCGCGCTCGACGGCGATGTGGAGAAGCTCGGCGACCGAGCGTGGGGTGGCCGGGGAGGCGACGAAGCCGGCGCCGGAGTCGTCCGGCCGGCCGACGCGGGCGGCGCCGGGCCCGCAGATCGACTCGAGCTCGGCCAGAAGGGAACCGCTCACTCCGATGCCTCCCCACAACGAAGATCGTCCACTCTGGCACATCGTACACATGTTCGAATGGACGAGGTCCGTGTGTGTACGAAAGTCGGCCGGTAACGTGTTTCCGGTGACGATTGAAGGTCCACCCATCGCTCGCCAGGTCCCGTCCGAGCGCACCTTCCACGGCGACACGGTCACCGACGAGTTCGCCTGGCTGACGGTCAAGGACGCCCCGGAGACCCTGGCTCTCCTGGAGGCGGAGAATGCCTGGACCGACCAGGCGACAGCGCACCTGGAGGACCTGCGCGGCACCGTCTTCCAGGAGATCCGCTCGCGCACCCAGGAGACCGACCTCTCCGTGCCGACCCGCAAGGGCGGTTTCTGGTATTACACGCGCACCCTCGAGGGCAAGCAGTACGGCATCCACTGCCGGATGCCGGTGCGCCCCGGCGAGACCGGTCCACCGGCCGGTGCGGACCGTCCCGGCGAGCAGGTCCTGCTGGACGGCAACGAGCTGGCCGAGGGGAAGGACTTCTTCGCGCTCGGCACGTTCGACGTCAGCCCGGACGGGACGTGGCTGGCCTACTCCACCGACTTCGCCGGCGACGAGCGGTTCACGCTGCGGGTGAAGAATCTGACGACCGGCGAGGTGCTGGCCGACGAGATCACCGACGCGTTCTACGGCAGCGCCTGGTCGGCGGACGGCGGCGAGCTGTTCTACATCACCGTCGACGAGGCCTGGCGACCGTACCGGGTGTGGCGGCACACCATCGGCACGACCGAGGACACGCTGGTCTACGAGGAGCCGGACGAGCGGTTCTGGGTCGGTGTCGAGCTGACCCGCAGCGAGCACTTCATCGTCATCGACACCCAGAGCAAAATCACTTCAGAGGTACGGGTGATCCCGGCCGACCGCCCGACCGCCGAACCGGTCGTGATCGCCGAGCGGCGGCAGGGCGTGGAGTACTCGATCGAGCACCACGGCCACCGGTTCCTGATCCTGCACAACCTCGAGGCCGAGGACTTCGCACTGGCCTGCACCTCGGTGGACAACCCGGGTGAGTGGGTGGAGCTGATCCCGCACCAGCCCGGCACCCGGCTGGAGTCGGTGGACGCGTTCGTCCGGCACATCGTCGTCTCGCTGCGCCGCGACGGGCTGACCGGTCTGCGGGTGATCGCGGACGGCAGCACCGCGGCGCACGACATGGAATTCCCCGAGCCGCTGTACAGCGTGGGCCTGTCCAGCAACCCGGAGTACGACACGTCCTCGGTGCGGATCACGTACACCTCGCTGGTCACCCCGGAGTCGGTGTACGACGTCGACCTGGTCACCCGGGCGATGACGCTGCGGAAGCGCAAGCCGGTGCTGGGCGGTTACGACCCGGCCGACTACGAGCAGTTCCGGGAGTGGGCGACGGCCGCCGACGGCACCCGCGTACCTATCTCGATCGTGGCCCGCAAGGGCACCGAGCGGGACGGTTCGGCGCCCACGCTGCTCTACGGCTACGGGTCGTACGAGCACTCGATCGACCCGTACTTCTCCATTCCCCGCCTGTCCCTGCTGGACCGCGGGGTGGTCTTCGCGATCGCCCACGTGCGCGGTGGCGGCGAGATGGGCCGGCAGTGGTATGAGCAGGGCAAGATGCTCGCCAAGAAGAACACCTTCACCGACTTCGTGGCGGCCGCCGAGGCCCTGGTCCGCAGCCGGTGGACGACAGCGGCCCGGCTGGTGGCCCGCGGCGGCTCGGCCGGCGGCCTGCTGATGGGCGCGGTCGCCAACCTGGCCCCGGAGGCGTTCGCCGGCATCCTGGCCGAGGTGCCGTTCGTGGACCCGCTCACCACGATCCTCGACCCGTCGCTGCCGCTCACCGTCACCGAGTGGGAGGAGTGGGGCAACCCACTCGAATCGGCTGAGGTGTATGCGTACATGAAGTCCTACAGCCCGTACGAGAACGTCGCGAAGCAGGCGTACCCCCGGATCCTGGCGGTGACCAGCCTCAACGACACCCGCGTGCTGTACCACGAGCCGGCCAAGTGGATCGCCCGGCTGCGCTCGGTCGCCCCCGAGGGCACCTACCTGCTCAAGACCGAGATGGGCGCCGGTCACGCCGGCCCGAGCGGCCGCTACGACTCCTGGAAGGAGGAGGCCTTCAACCTGGCCTGGATCCTCGACGTCACCGGCGCGGCCTAACGCCGGCGGACCGCGACGACGGCGATGTCGTCCGCCTGCTCCCTGGCTCCGGTGAGCTGGGTGAGCAGGCGGCGGCAGAAGACGTCGAGGTCCGGTTCGACCTCGGCGGCGGAGGCGGCCAGCGCCCGCAGGCCCTCGTCGATGTCGGCGTCCCGACGTTCGATCAGGCCGTCGGTGTAGAGCACCAGCGTGCCGCCCGGGGGCAGGGTCAGTTCCAGCTCGTCGCGGCGGGGCGCCTGGATGCCGAGCAGCGGCCCGCGCGGCTGGAGGAACTCGACCCGGCCGTCGACGTGCAGCAGCGGCGGCAGGTGCCCGGCGCCGGCCATCCGGATCCGGCCGGTCTCCGGTTCCAGGGTGAGCAGGCAGAGGGTGGCCGAGTCGGCCGGCAGCACGGTGCGCATGAACTGGTTGACCAGCTCCAGCACCGCCCCGGGGGAGTGCCCTTCGACGGCGTACGCCCGGACGGCGTGCCGGATCTCGGCCATCACCGTGGCGGCGTGCAGCGAGTGCCCGGCCACGTCACCGATCGCCACCAGCAGCCGGTCGTTCAGCACGGTCAGTTCGTAGAAGTCGCCGCCCACCTCGGTCTGCGCGCCGGCCGGCTCGTAGAGGACGCCCAGGTCCAGGCCGGGCACCTCGGGCAGGCGCGCCTGCAGGAGGCTGCGCTGGAGGGTGACCGCGATCCGGTGCTCCTCGTCGAAGGAGCGCTGCGCCTCGACGGCGGCCGCGACCGCCTGGGAGAGCTGGCGGAGGACCGGTGAGCCGGCGGTCTGCGAGCTTCCCGGCGCGGCGACGTAGACCGGCGGCCGGTCGATGCGCAGCCGGGCGGCGGCCACCGTGACCGTCTCACCGGGCGGCCACTCGGCCACGTTCCAGTCGGCCGGGCTGTCGGTGCGCAGCAGCGATCCGACGGCGACGCGGTGGCCGGGGACGGCCCATCGGCGTACCGATGCAGGTTTGCCGACCGCGGCCAGGCTCTCGCCCTCGGAGGTCTCCGCCACCACCACGACCGGACCGCCGAAGATGTCGCAGGCGCCCTCGGCGGCGGCGGCCAGCAGGGCGGGCAGGGTGGGCGCCGAGTTGATCGCCAGGGTGGTCTCGGCGAGGCGGAGCGACCGTTCGGCGAGCAGTTCGGCACGCTGCCGGGCGCTGTAGTAGCGGAGCACGGCGTGCGCGGTGGCGATCAGCTCGTCCGGCTCGATCGGCTCGACCAGGTAGGCGTCCGCGCCCCGGTTCAGTCCCTGGGTCCGGTCGTTGACGTCGACGGCGTGCGCGGACACGTGGATCACCGGCAGTACGCCGTACCGTTGATCGGTCTTGATTTGCTCGCAGACGTCGAAGCCGCTCATGTCCGGCAGTTTCACGTCCAGGACGACCAGGTTGACCTCGACCTCGAGCAGGCGGGTCAGGGCCTCGCCACCGGTCTCCGCCTCGAGCACCGTGAAACCGGCCCGGGTGAGCCAGCTGACCAGCAGGTAGCGCTTGGTCGCACTGTCGTCGACGACGAGAACCGTGGCGGCGATCATGACGTGACCGGCAACCGGAGGGTGAACACGCTGCCCGTACCGGGGGTGGAGTCGACCCGCAGGCCGCCGCCGAGGATGCCGGCCAGCCGCCGCGCGTAGGGCAGGCCGAGGCCGGTGCCCTTGCCGCTCACCGGTTTGCTGCCGGGCACCTGGTAGAACTCCTCGAAGATGCGTTCGTGCAGCTCAGGCGGGATGCCGGCGCCGGTGTCGGCGACGATGAACTCGATGTCCGAGCCGGCCGGGGCGGCGCTGAGCCGCACCGATCCGGACGCGGTGAACTTGAGCGCGTTGGTGAGCAGGTTGCGCAGCACCTGGGCGAGCAGCACCTCGTCCGAGCGCAGCGCCGGCACGGCCGGCTCCTCGATCACGAAGTCCACCTCGGGCCGGGTGGCGAGTGGCCGCAACGTGCCGCGCAGCTGTCCGAACATCGCCCGGAGATCCACCTCGGACCAGTGCGGCTCGATCCGGCCGGCCTCCGCCTTCGCCAGGTCGAGCAGGCCGTTGACCAGGGTCAGCAGATCGCTGGCCGAGGTACGGATCAGGTCCACCTGGCGGTGCTGTTCCACGGTGAGCTCGTCCGAGCCGGAGTCGGTGAGCAGCCGGCCCAGCCCGATGATCGCGGTGACCGGGGCGCGCAGTTCGTGGCTCACGTTGGCCAGGAAGCGGCTCTTGGCCTCGCTGGCGGCCCGCAGTTGCGCCGACTTCTCGTCGAGTTCGGCGTAGAGGGCGACGACCCCGCGGTTGGTCTCCTCCAGCTCCTGGGAGAGCTGGTTGTAGAGGGCCATCACGCCGCGGTTGGTCTCCTCCAGCTCGGCGTTGAGCCGGGCCAGGTCGTCCCGTTGCGCACGCACCTCGTCAAGGGCGGCGATGAGCTGCTGATTCTGGACGGCCAGCTCATCCAGGGGAGTGCCGGGAACGTGCTCGGACAGCCCGGCGCGTATCTCGCTCATACGCTCGGGCGTCAGCAGGGGAGCGCCCGGCGGCAGCCGCCGGGACATCCGGATGACCGTCCTGCTCTCACCCTCGTCCACCTCCATCGTGTCGACCAGCCGGCCGACCTGCCGCAACTGTCCGGTGATCCGGGCCGCCGCACCGGCGTCCGGATGTGCCATCGTCACCAGCAGCGAAGGTACCCCGATCGCCGGAACGGTGAACGCCACCTCGGCGTTCAGGCCCGCGGCGAGCAGAACCCGGGCGACCTCACTGAGCGCGGTGGCCATCCGGGTCTGGTCCTGGGATTCCAGCCCCACCATCCGGGCCACCTCCCGGCCCAGTTGCCGTACCACGAAGATGTCCTGCTCGACCCGCAGGCGCATGCGCATCAGCGGTTCGGCGGTCATGAGAGTCGCGCCACCAGTACACCGGCATCGTCCCGCCTGATCCCGGCGTCCCGCAACACGGTCGCCGCGATCACCTCGGGGGCGTGGGTCAGCAGGCCCGGGTAGTCGGCCGCGTTCCAGCGGTCGACCACGCCGTCGGTGTGCATCAGCACGACCGCGCCGGGGGCGAACGGGTAGTCGTACTCCCGCACCTGGCGGCGCTGATGCCCGGCGATGCCCGGCATCGAGACCATGCCGCGCCGGCCGCCGTCCGGCGCCAGCACGGTGCCGGAGATGTTGCCGAGGCCCGCGTAGCGGACCACCCCGGCCGACAGGTCCGGCTCGGCGACGGCGAGCGCGGCGCCGCGGGTGTGCCCGAGGGTACGGTGCAGCGCCTCCACCACCTGGGCGGGCGGCACGGCCGGCGCCTTCCGGAAGGCCCGGATCGCCTCGTGCGTGGCGGCCGCGGCCAGGCCGCCGTGGCCGAGCCCGTCACAGAGCAGCAGTTGCCGGCGGCCGTCGATCTCGCGGATCGCGTACCCGTCCCCGCTGACCGTCTCGCCGGTGAGCGGCCGGGTCAGTCCCGCCGCCCAGTTCGGCTCCGGGAGCCCGTCCGGCCACACCTGGACGGCCAGCACCGTCCCCCGGCCGGGCACCGAGTGCAGGTCCCACCGGCTGGCCTGGCGTGAGATCGCACCGAGCCCGATCCCCAGGGTCCCGGCCGTGGAGTGCCCGTCGCCGATCGCCCGCCGCACGTCGCTCATGCCGGGGCCGCTGTCGATCACGATCAGCTCGACGCCGGCATGTTCCGCGGTCCGCACCGTACGCACCAGGACGGCGCCCTGGTCGGCGTGCTTGACCAGGTTGCCGGCCGCCTCGGCGGCGACGATGGCGAGGTCCGCGACACGGTTCTCCGGCATGTCCAGGCTGGCGGCGAGACGCTCCGCGGCCCGGCGTACGGCCGAGGCGGTCCCGGATTCCTCCACCCGGAACCAGACCCCCTCGTCCAGGAGCCCTTCGGGTACGGACGCCACCGTGCCTCCGCTCATCGGCACCACTTGACGACCGTGATGGTCGTTCCCTTGCCCGGCTCGGTCTCGATCTCGAACTCGTCGACCAGCCGGCGGGCGCCGCTGAGCCCCAGACCGAGGCCGCCACCGGTCGTGTACCCGTCGGTGAGCGCCAGATCCAGGTCGGCGATGCCGGGCCCCTGGTCGGCGAAGACGATCCTGATCCCGGCTCGCCGGTCGTTGTGCACCCGGCTCACCTCGGCCTCACCACCACCACCGTAGACCAGGGTGTTGCGGGCCAGCTCACTCGCGGCCGTGACCAGCTTGGTCTGGTCCACCAGCGACAGCTTCACCGCCACCGCGACGGTACGCACCAGCTGCCGTACCCGGACCACGTCCTGGTCGGTGACGACCGGTAGGCGCTGGACGTCGTCGTTCACGGTGTGGTTTCCGCAACCTGATCCGTGTCGTCCTCGTAGCCGAGCAGGTCGATGTCCTCGTCCTGGCGGGCCAGCATGGCGATGCCCAGATCGACGTTGAGGGCGGTCCGGATGCCGGGCAGGGACAGCCCCAGCTCGACGAGGGTGATCGCCACCGCCGGGCGCATCCCGACCACGACGGTCTCGGCGTCCAGCACCCGGGAGACGGAGGCGATGGTGGCCAGCGTGCGCCCGACGAACGAGTCCACGATGTCGAGCGCGCTGATGTCGATGATCACGCCGCGGACGCCGGTCGCCACGATCCGCTCGGCCAGGTCCTCCTGGAGTTGCAGGGCGACCTGGTCCTCCATGTCGATCTGGATGGAGACCAGGAGGATCTCACCGATCTTCAGAACCGGCACGCGCTCCATGTCAGCGCACCGGCCGTTTCCCGGTCTTGCCGAGGACGTAGCGCAGCGCGTCGGCCAGCGAGGCCTTGGTCGCGATGTCGCCGAACTCGATGCCGAGCGCCACGATGGTCTGCGCGATCTGCGGCCGGATGCCGGAGATGATGCAGTCGGCGCCCATCAGGCGGGCGGCCACCACGGTCTTGAGGATGTGCTGGGCGACCTGGGTGTCGACGGCCGGCACTCCGGTGATGTCGATGATCGCGTACGGCGAGCCGGTGTCCACCAGCGTCTGCAGCAGCCGCTCCATCACCACCTGGGCGCGGGCCGAGTCGAGGGTGCCGACCAGCGGGACGGCCACCACGCCCTCCCACAGCTTCACCACCGGGGTGGACAGCTCCAGCAGCTGTTCAGCCTGGTCGGAGATGAGCGCCTCGCGGACCCGTACGTAGCTGTCGAAGGTGAACAGCGCCGCCCGGTCCACGAAGGCGGAGAACGCCACGTAGTCCCGCAGGGTGGCCGCGTCGTCGGCGTCGCCGAGGACCTGGAGCGTCGCCTCCTTGAGCGCGAAGACGCTGATCGCCGTCTCGGTGGCGCTGAAGCCCTGCCGGGCCCGGTTGCTGGACAGCTCGCTGAGCTGGGCACGCAACTCGGCGGCGGCCTCGTCGTTCACGTCGGCGGCGCCGGCGGCGAGCGCCTGCTGGAAGGCGGTCCGCAGGTCGCGGGTCTGCCGCAGCAGCTCGGCGCCGCTCAGCCGGCCGCGCAGGCCGGCGCCGGCCAGCTCACTCCAGCGGGCGGCGAGCGACTCCGCATTACTTTCCAGCAGTACGGCGAAGCGGCTCGCCTCGTCCGGACTCAGCGGCATCGCTGTCTCCCTACCACACGATCTGAGCGCAACGGCCGGACTTTACCATCAGCGTGTCCGTTAGTTGCTGTAAGCCAAGTAACGGACCGGGGTCGAAAGGGCCGTCCTGTTCTGCGCGCCTCGGGGCACCTGGAGTACCGTTCAGCAATAACTGGAGGTCGGCGAATGTCCTTGACGGTACAAACAGAACAGCGCGGCGACATGGTGGTCGTGTCGGTCGCTGGTGAGCTCGACATGGCGACCGCCCCCCAGCTGCAGGATCAGATCAGTGATCTGCTGGAGAAGGGCCGGACCCGCCTGGTCTTCGACCTCGCCGAGGTGTCCTTCTGCGACTCCACCGGGCTGTCGGTCTTCGTCCGTGCCAAGAACAGCACCGACGACGCCGGCGGGACGGTCCGGCTGGCCGCGCCGCAGCGCGGGGTGCTGCGCATCCTCGAGGTGAGCGGGCTGGTCGAGGTGCTGCACACCTATCCGACGGTGGACCAGGCGGTCGCCGCCGAGGAGCCAGCGCTCGACTGATTCACCGGTCGGCGTAGTTTGTCGCCGACCGGTGACGGGCACCCCGTCGCCGGATGGAAACCGGCCCCCCAGGAGTGCCCGTGAAATTGTTCCAAGGTTTCAAAGACTTCATCATGCGCGGCAACGTCGTCGACCTGGCGGTCGGCGTCGTCATCGGCGCCGCCTTCACCGCTGTGGTCAGCAGCTTCACCAAGTCGTTCCTGGAGCCGCTCATCAAGTGGGTCTCCGGCGGCAAGGGCGAGCTGGCGGGGTCGGTCTCCCCCGCCGACGGCGTCGAGTTCACCTACGCGGAGTTCCTGAACACCCTCATCACCTTCCTGCTGACCGCCGCAGTTCTCTACTTCCTCGTGGTCATGCCGCTGAACAGGCTGGCCGAGCGCCGCCGCCGGGGCGAGGAGCCCCCGCCGAAGGCCCCCAGCGAGGAGGTCAAGCTGCTCACCGAGATCCGCGACGCGCTGCTGCGCGGCCAGGGCCACCAGGTGGCCAACAGCGCCCTGGACGAGGTGCTGAGCCGCCGCCCGGAACCGCCGCGCTGACCCCCCGGGGAAAAAGATCCGCCCTCCCGGCACTGTTCGAACAAATGTTCGATACAGTGCCGGGATGGAGCAGCGTAAGCACTGGTGGAACGGCAAGTGGGGCCGGATAGCCCGCAAGGACGTCTACTTACGGACCAACGGCGATCAGTGGTATGTCGAACAGCGCGCCGGCGGTTCCGAGGGCACCTCGCACTTCTTCGAGTACGACAGTGAGGACGCGGCCCTCGACATGGTCCGCGCTCTGCTGACCGGCCCCGACGAGTGGCGTGAGCTGTCGGTCCGCCCGTCGGCCCGCTGATCAGGCCGCCCGATGGTCGTCCCGGTGGTGTGCGGTGAGCGGTCCCCGCGGCGACGGCAGCAACCGCAGCCCCGGCCGGGGCGCGTCCTCCTCGCCCACGCTGTCGAAGCGCGCCCGCCAGCCCGAGCCGACTCGCGCCCCGGGCGGCTGACCAGCGCCGCCCACACCTCGCGACAACGCCACCACCAGCAGATATCCGGCGATCACGAAACCGTGGCCGACGAGCCGGGCGATGTCCACCCGCCCGCCGGTGAGGTCGTTGACCGAGAGCAGCAGCAGCATCGCGACGAAGGCGGTCAGCATCGGCACCAGACCGGTCGGCCGGGTCCGCCGCAGGGCGATGAAGAGGTAACCGGCGCCCACCGCGACGTTCCACGCCGCCGACTCGTGCCAGAGATGGCCGGGCGTCGCGCTCAGGCCGGTGTGCGCGTGCGCCGCGCTCGCGCCGCCGCCGACCTGGGTCAGCCCCAGGATCAGTTGCACCGTGCCGACCAGCGCCAGGGCGAGATGGAGCAGCGCCGCCACCGGCAGCCGCCGGCGCCGTGACGGGGCGGCCGGCTGCGGCAGCGCGGCCAGGATCGCGGCGCTGAGGTCGGGCACCGGGGGCACCGGGGCGGTCCGGGTCAGCCGGTTGACCACCGCGGCCCGGTCCAGCCAGTCCCGGCAGCCGTCGCACCCGGCCAGGTGCTCGTCGACCAACGGGCGCAGCGCCGGGTCGTCCTCACCGTCCAGCTGCGCGGAGAGCATCTCGCGCCACCGCTCACATGCCATGACCTGATAGTCGCCCCGATTCGCTGCGAAGTTCCCGTGGGATCAGTGATGTTCCTGGCCGAGTAGGCGCCGCCGCTCCCGGAAGGCCCGCAGGTTGGCCGTGTTGCCGCAGGTGCTGACGTCGTGCCAGACACCGCTGTTGTTGCGCGAGGTGTCGAAGAAGGCGGCCCGGCACGCCGCGTTGTTGCAGAGCTTGAGCCGCGGCCACATCCCGGCCTGCTGGGCCAGCAGGGCCTCCGCCCACAGCGCCGACGCCAGCCAGCGGACGCCCCGGCCGGTCGGCACCACCCGCACCCAGCCGGTCCCGTCCGGCACCAGGCTGACCTGGACGTCGGCGGGTGGCAGCGCGCTGTCCGGCTCCGGGCTCGCCCCGGCCAGCACCACATGCTCGAAGGCGGTCCGCAGGCGGCGCAACGACCGCAGGTCGGCCGAGGAGAGCAGCAGCGTCGGCGCCGACAGGCCGGAGGCGTGCGACCAGATCGTGAGGGTGTCGGTCACCCACCACTGGGCGTCCTCGGTGGCGGCCAGCAGATCCTGGGCGTAGGACATCGCGGCCCGCGTGTTCAGCAGCTCCTGGACGAGCGCGAACCCGCCGGGCGCTTCGCGGACACCGTGCCGTGCGCTGGCCTTCCATGACATAGACAAAGGGTACTCGGCTCTTTTCTCACCTCACCCGTGCCGCCACCCGGGCGGGTGGACGGCAGCCGTTGACCGGTGGACGTACGTAAATGTGTCTCTAAACTGGTCCCGTGCGCAGAGCCCTGTCGATGACGCTCGCCGCCACCGCGGCCCTGACGTTCGCGGCCGGCTGCGACACGGATTCACCGACCGCCGCCCCCTCCACGGCGCCCGTGCCGGTCACCTCGTCCGTCACGCCGTCGGTCGCGCCCAGCGCCGCCACTCCGGTGACACCCTCGCCCAGCACCGCCGTACCGCGGAAGAAGTTGAAACGAGGTGCCGAAGGCGCCGAGGTCCTGGCGTTGCAGCAGCGCCTCACCGAACTCGGCTACTGGATCGGGAAGGCTGACGGGAAGTTCGGCGGCACCACCCAGCAGGCGGTCTACGCGATACAGAAGGCCGCCGGCATCGGCCGGGACGGCAGCGTCGGCCCGAAGACCTGGCGGGCATTGGATCGAGGGGTCCGCCCGAAGGCCCGCTCCACCAGCGGGGACCTCGTCGAGATCGATCTCAAACGGCAGCTGTTGCTGCTGGTCGACGACGGTCAGGTCACGCAGACCTTCAACACGTCGACCGGCTCGATGGAGTACTACGAGCAGAAGGGCCAGACCTACCTGGCCGACACTCCGCGCGGAAGGTTCACGGTGGGCCGCCAGATCGACGGCTGGCGCCACGCCCCGCTCGGGCTGCTCTGGCGGCCGAAGTACTTCAACGGCGGCATCGCCGTCCACGGCGCCCCGAGCGTGCCGCCCTACCCGGCCTCGCACGGCTGCGCGCGCGTCTCGATCGACGCGATGAACTGGATGTGGAAGAACGACGCGATCCCGCTGAAGACCAGGGTCTGGGTCTACTGAACCGTCTCGTAACGGCGCAGCCGGCGCCGCGGGCCGGGAATCACCGGCGCGTAACCGGGCGGCCAGGCGGCCCCGTACATCTCCGCGCAGAGCACCACGCTCAGCCACGGCACCCACGGCCCGCTGATCTCGACCGTGCCGCGCCCGCGCGTCTCCAGCGCGAGCGACCAGTCGTCCGGCCGCGGCCGCAGCCGGGTCACCGACCGTAGTTGGTACTCCTCGGTGCCCAGAATCAGTCGCCGGTTGGTGACGACCGTGAGCCGCCGGCCCACCCCGGTCACGTCCACGGGGAACCATCCATACTGCTTCTCCCCGGCCATCAGGGGAATCGTGGGCGTCACCGCCGCCGGCCGCCCGCCCCGCTCGACGAAGCCGGTCAGCATCGTCATCGACCGGTAGCCCGCGAGAAGCTGTCCAGGGTCGTACTCCGACAAATCAATCTCCGATCCGGACGGCCACCCGGCGTGGCCCCCGACAAACCCTGGCATGCCGGGCCACTCACGCACAGCGAATACACCCCCACGGTGGGTCCGAAATTTCCGACGTTCCCGGTTAACCCGACCGGGTCACAACCAGATAAAGAACGACAAAACATCCGGTACGCTGCCGCCCCGCCCCGGCCTGACCAGCGGTAACGGCGGGCCACGAGCGGCTCGGGGGAAACCGCCGCGACTCTCAGTTCGGCGCCTGAGCGGCCGCAGCCGCCTCCCGCTCGGCCTTCTCGCTACGACGGACCATCAGGGTCGTCTCCACCACGAACGTGATGATCGTCAGCGCGATCGCGACGATCAGGGCGATCCACCCGGCCGTCATGATCATCATGCCGGTCGAGCTGTCGAGAGCGGCGATCCGCACGGACAGATCCTCCGATCCGCCCGAGGGCTGCGACGTCGGCGCCGACAGCTCGACCACTCCCAGCAGGATGACGGCGAAGGCTCCCGGCGGGGTGAGCCCGGCAAACCACAGCCGCGCCCGGCGGCTCGCCCACCACAGGCGCACCCAGGCCACGACGAGCAGCGCCGGAAGAACCCAGAACCCCCATGGCAAGTCGAGGAACGTCAAGACGGCTACCACCTCTCCGTACGACCCGACCCGGCCACCGGCCCGTTGCCCGACGCGGTCAGGCCGACTCTCGTACGACCACCTTCGTGGGCAGGATGAACGGTTCCGGCTGCGCGCCGTCGAGCAGTTCGATCAGCATGCGGGCGGCCTCCCGGCCCAGCGCCTGCACCGGCTGATGAATCGTGGTCAAAGTCGGGTCGGTGTGCAACGCGATCGGCAGATCGTCGAAACCGACCACGGCGACGTCGTCGGGCACCGTACGACCGGCGTCACGCAACACCCGCAGCGCCCCCGCCGCCATGTTGTCGTTCGCCGCGAGCACGGCGTCGAGATCCGGGTGCTCGCTCAGCAGCGTCCGCATCGCCGCGACGCCGCTGGCCTCCATGAAGTCCCCCGGCTCGGTGGCGTACGGCCGGAGTCCCGCCAGCATCAGCGCCTCGGTGTAGCCGCGCCGGCGCTCCCGGCCGACCGCGGTGTCGTCCGGCCCAGCGATCATGGCGATGCGACGGCGCCCGGCGCGCAACAGGTACTCGGTGGCCGCCCGCGCCCCGCCCGCGTTGTCGACCTCGACGTAGAACGGTGGCGTTCCGTGCATCGGCAGCCCGACGAAGACGGTGGGCACCCCGGATCGGGCCGCGATGTCGATCAGCGGATCGTCACCGCGCAGCGCCACCAGCATCACCCCGTCGGCTCCCCGGGTCTGCAGGAAGTTCTCCAGCCGCCGCTGGCCGTGACCGGTGGTGGCCAGGCTGAGCACCAGGTGCAGGTCCGTCTTCTCCAGCGCGGTGGACGCACCCATCATGATCTGCCCGAAGAACGGATCCGCGAACACTCCCGGCCCGTCGCCGGAGACCGCGAGCACCACCAGACCGGTCTGGCGGGTCGCCAGGGCGCGCGCGGCCCGATTCGGCGTGAACCCGAGGTCTCGAATCGCCTTTTCCACCGCGTCGCGCTTCGCGCGGCTCACGTTCGGCCCGTTGTTGATCACCCGGGACGCCACCGTACGCGACACCCGCGCCCGCTCGGCGACTTCGTCGAGGGTCGGTGGACGCGACGGGACCGGCGACGACATGGACGGCCCCCTCCGCTCGAACCACCATCAGGCTAGCGGGCCGCCCCGCGACGATCAGTACTTGGTGTACCTGGCCCAGTCGTATGTGGCGGTCAGTTTGGTGCCGGGGTAGGTGAAGGGCCCCAGCCAGCTGTCGACCCCGACGCCGGGCCAGAGGTTCATCATGATGCGTTGCGGGTGCGTGGGAAGCGGTCCCCGGGAGCCGTTCTCCTGGTGGACGAGCCGTCCGTCGACGAACCAGTTGATGGTGCCGCCGTTCCACCACTCGAAGGCGTAGTCGTGGTAGCCGCTCGCGGCGTCGAAGCCCAGGTTGATGACGGTCTCGTGCCCGCCGACGCCGTTGGTGAAGTAGTTGACCTGCATCTGGGTCGTGTTCTTGCCGAGGATCTCTATGTCGATCTCGTCCCAGGGCTGGCCGTCACTGGGCCCGGTGTAGGTGAAGAACGAGGTCACGGTGCCGGGGTTCTTGACGGCCTTCATGCGCGTCTCGAACCGGCCGTACGTGTACAGGTCGGTGGTGCGATATTCGCCGGCCGCATACGGCTTGCCGGAGCAGCCGCCCGGACAGGACTGGGTGTCCAGGTTGAGACCCATCACGCCGCCGCTGAACCAGACGTGGTCGGCGCGCCAGCCGGCGTTGAAGACGCCGCCGTTGCTGTAGCCGTCGGCCTTGTACCAGCGGCCGGTGTCGAATCCGTTGAAGTTGTCGACGAAGCTGGGGCCGATGGCGGCCTCGGCCGGCGCGGCACCGCCCGCCGTGAGGGCGCCGACCACGCCGAGAATCGCGGCGGCCAACATTTTCGGGGCGCTCGCTCGAGTGATGGTCATCGACGTCTCCAGTTCTACGGGTTCCGCCTGGTGGAGGAAAAATTGGAAGCGCTTCCAAGATCGGATGATCCAGCGCCGTCTATGAAATTTTTGTAACCTCGCGGCAATCTCCTGTCAAGCGTCGGCTGTCTGGCTGCGGCGATACGGGTTGCGACCTCCGCCACGGCTTCACGCAGGAAACCCGCTCTTTACATCGACGAGCGCGAGTCACTATCTTCTGACCGGAAGCGCTTCCAGTCCGCGCTTCACCACCCCTGGGAGGCACCATGCGAAGGCGAGCACTGCTCGGCACGGCGGCGGCCGCGGCGGCACTGGCGATGTCCGACGCCGCCGGCGCGCAAGCCGCACCGGGCCGGCCCCCGACCCGTTACCTGGGCATGTTCCGGCAAGAGGACCCCACGGCGATCGCGACGAGCGTCAAGAACCTCTACGGCGCCGTCCCCGCCAGCGTGATGTGGTTCGACAGCTGGGCGAGCGGACGAGCCTTCCCCGTGAACGAGGCCAGGACGCTCTGGCGGCGCGGCATCATGCCGCACTACACCTGGGAACCGTGGAATACCGCGCTCGGCCCGACCGACCCCGGGCAGATCCACCTGGCCGACATCATCGGCGGCGCCTGGGACGGCTACATCAGGGCACGCGCCGAAGAGTTCGCCGCCGTGCGGCAGCCGATCCTGGTGCGCTGGGCGCACGAGTTCAACGGCAACTGGTACCCGTGGGGCATAGCGAACAACAACGCCGACCCCTCGCTGTACGTGCGGGCGTACCAGCATGTCCACGACCTGGTCACGGGCGCCGGGGCACGGAACGTGCAGTGGGTGTGGGCGTACAACAACGGATCCTCGCCGGACGCCCCCTACAACGACCCGGCCCGCGCATACCCCGGCGACAGGTACGTGGACTGGGTCGGCATCGACGGATACAACTGGGGCTTCGGCCCGTCGTGGGACCCGGCCGGCGACCACTGGACGAGCTTCGACGCGACCTTCGCCACCGCGTACGCCAAGGCCCGCACCGTCGCACCGAACCGGCCGGTGATGATCGGCGAGTTCGCCTCCACCGAGGACGGCGGTGACAAGGCCGCATGGCTCCAGGACATGGACGCGAAGCTACGCTCCGGCGCGTACCCCGACCTCAAACTGCTCACCTACTTCGACGTCACCAAAGAAGAGGCCTGGTCACCGAGCTCATCGCCGGCCGCGCTCGCCACCTTCACGTCCTGGACACAGCAGAGGTACATGAGGGGACGCGGCCACGAGCTGGCACGCGTAGCCGGGGACTACGCCTGCTCCCGCCTTCCCCTCACCTAGCCGGGCGCGTCCCCTGACCCCTGACGTGCCGCCGGCTGCCGGCGTTGCTGTACTTCACCCAGCTCGGCCAAAGGAATCGCTCGGGAAGCCCGGCACCCCACCTCTCCAGTGGGGACTACCGGCACATCGCGCCAGCGTGCCGGGTCACCCGGCCGTCACCGCGATCCACGCACAGCTCGCTGGTCTCGCGATCGATCCAGTACGCCTGCCCGGCGTCCACAAAAGTCGGCTCTTGCAGGTGAAACCACCGGTCAACCGTGTCGACCAACAGAAGCCGATCCGCGATCACAGGCTCGCCCACGACGCCTCCCGACAGCTGGGCTGCTGTACTTTGCTGCTGTACGCCCCCGGAAACGGCACTGGCCAGCACCGGGAACCCCGGGCTGACCAGCCGTAACAGTGGGCCGCCAGGGACTCGAACCCTGAACCTATGGATTACCCGCGATACGGGTGGATCAAGAGTCGTACGAGGTCAGACGGCTTGATCAGGTCCGGTTCAACCCGGTCCGACTGCTGGCGCTGCTGTACTTCACTGCTGTACAGCAGCGCGGCCTCCGACCTGCTCTACTCGCACCGGCCGCCGGCATCCACCAGCCGCGCCCACACCCTGGCCAGCCCCGCACCCAGCCGGACCACCGTATTCGGTGGCAAGCCGCGAAGCGGCGCGGCAGCAACTTGAGCGCGACCCACCGCAACCTTAAGTTCACTTTCGGCCGAGTTGGGCCAACCAAGCTTGTAGCACGTCCCTCATCTCCGCGGCCTCGTTCTCGAAGCCCGGCTCCGGTGCCGTCTCCCGGGCCGCCACGGCTGCCCAATCGTCAAGCGCTTCCGCGACGATCCGACAGCTCCGACCCGGCACGTCGATCGTGACCATGCGTTCGTGTGGCAACGGCAGTCCATCAGCGCCGTAGGCATGGCGCCAGATGTCCTGCATGACCGCCTGTGCGGGCTCAACAACCCCTCGCGGGTCGCCTTCGACAACCTCTGTACTCGTCTCGTTGTCGAGGGTTCCGAGCACGTACAGCCACTGCCCGACCGACAACGTAACGGCGTAGGTCGATCCGGGATCCAGATCGATGCTCTCGATAGAGGTCACACTTCCCCCAAGTGGCCTGGTAGGTCGACAGGGCTTTATAACAGCCGAGCCACCCAGCGCGAAGCCGAACCAGCAACCCGGCCGCCCGTTCCACCGAGAACCGGCACCGCCGTACCTGTTTGGCCTTGTCCCGGTTGACGACGGGCGGGACAACATCGGCATCCTCCGGAACACCAGCATTCCGCCGAAGACACCCCTCGCCTCAAGCACCGCCGCGAAGGACTGGCCGGTGCGCCGGCCGATGCCGGGCGGAGCCCGCCAGCAGGCCGAGCGCGTCCGGCCCGCGCCGCGCTTGCACGGCGCCTTGATCCAGAAAAGAACAACTCGGCAGTGCAACGAGGCAGGGCAAACGAGGCAGGGGATTTCTGGATGCCCGCCTAAGCCTGAACCGTGCGTCATCGATGCCCGTCAGTTCCCAGGCACTTCTCAGGAACCCCCACCGATGCGACTTGCCGCCCCCGCCGAGGGAGTATCAAGGGTGTTCACGCAGGCCAAGCTGCCGTAGCCCGTATGGCTGCACCCCGAGCGCCAAGGAAATTCTGAGTACTTCCTTACAGACATACACAGGTTCGGCCGATACTGTACCTGGAACTTTCATGGAAACTTGGAGGCATGGTGCTGTCTCTTCCCGACCCGCCACGCTTCGGCATGAAGAGCGTGCCGTTAGCCCAAGCCCTGGTGCAGGTAAATTTTCCAGTTCTGCCTCGCCTTGAGACTCTTGCCGGGGTGGCGCCCCTTCAGGATGCCTTGGCTGATCTATTCCCGTACATGAACCGCAACAGGATTCAGCAGGTATCCCTTCTAATCGGACCAGCCGGACCCGCAGCGCCTGAGACTGCCGAGTCATGGGTGAACGAGTTCTCCGACGATGACGGTTGGACACTGTCCGTAACCGCAACCTCGGCAGTCCTCGCTGTTGGCTCGGACTACGCAGGTGTGCAGGACTTTGCCCGGCGCTTCTCTGCCGCCTGTGAGGCGCTTCGAGATGCCGCGCGCGTCCGCCGCTGCGACAGAATCGGAGTCCGCTACCTCGACGTAATCCGTACCTCAGGATCGGACGAGTGGGCGAGTTGGCTCCGACCGGAGGTGGTCGGTTTAGCTCATCCAAGCATCGCTCCACGGGATCAACTCACCGCTTCACTTACCGAGACACGGCTACAACGGCCAGCCTCTGGCGTCTTCGCCTGGGCTTCCAATGTGCCGGTGCAGGGCATCGTCCGCCACGGCCTTGTCCCGGGCGGCGCCGTGCTCGCTGGCGTACCGCCACGCCCGATTGAAGAACCTTCCTTCGTCCTGGACATGGACATGTTCATGGCATCAGCGCAGACCTTCGATCCCAAAGCATTGACCGAGCAATACCTAGATCTACACACTGAGATCGAACGGATCTTTCACTGGGTGCTAACAGAAGACGGGAAAGAACATTTCGGATACGAGATAAGAGACGGGGAGTAAGGATGACCGCCGCCGCCTTTCCTCGGAACACTGGCCAGACCAATAATCGCCGCCTAATGGAGGCGGTGAAGCCCTGGAACACAGATACGGGAAATTCTGACGACTCCAGCTCACCTTGGGTTTTCTTGCCAGTGAGTTACGCCGCTTCGGGCGGCATCTTTGAGGATGCGATGCAATGGGTTTTCCTTCCATCCGCAGCACCTCGAACTAAGTCGAGCTTGCCCCGACTAGTCCGGCAGATTCGAGAATGGACCGGTTGGTCCCAGAGAGACCTTGCGTCCATTCTCGGGACATCTCACACCACGGTGCGAAAACTGGAGAGCGAGGGTCGCGTTACTGCAAGATCACGAGATGCCGCCACACGTGTAGCGCCAACACATGACCTCATCCGCCGGCTAATCGTCGTTGCCCATCACGACTCCGGGCGCCTCGCGACGGCCTTGAACGCACAAAGTCACCTAAAAGGTAAACGTGTAGTTGATCTAATCACCTCTGGTGACTACCCATCGGCGTACGTTGCTGCCGCACGCGCCCTTCGAGGCACCAGAACCGGTATGCTGGCTCCCGCTGGCAACAGGGCCATCCGAAATGCCACCATGGAGCTTCCCTGAGCACTCCAACTGCTGAACCCGCCGAGGAGCCGGATTGCGATCCCCGGTCGCTTCGCGCCGCTGGCTGGAAGCAGGGGTGTCGGTTCCGGCTCCCAATGCCGCTACGGCACATGGTACTGCAGGATGGCCGCCCCCACGAGCAGACCGAGGTGTATGACGAGTGGGTCATCGCCTCACAAGACTGTGATCTTGCCTGGAAGGCATTGATCGGCTCATCAGACTTCCTGCTGGAGTTAAGACCGGCAATTGTTGACGCCGAAGTCAAGGATTGGGGCATTCGCAACTCGAAGTATCTCCTCGATACCAAGGGAAACTGTATCGACAACAATCTTCCCAGGCTTCAGGTAACACCGAGCGTTGTTGCAGCAGGCCAGCATCTAAGCTGCCTGGACGACGAGTCCGTACTTAGGCTTAAGACTTGGCTCGGTCTCCGCTACGACCGGCCAGCGGTTCCGCAACGATACGTTAAGCTGGCAAGATCAATATCAGAAAAGGTCAAGGCGAAAAGAGGCCGCACTTTTGCGGATCTGGTTCGCGATGTTCTCATCCATTTTACGGATGAGAAAGATTCAACTAACCCCTTCGAACTTGTGGCTGTTCTGAACACCAAGGAAGCTTCCCCTGAAACACTAGAGAATATAACGGAATGGCTTGCCGAGATCGCTTTGGGAGCTCCGGCCGAACTGGGGATCGCGACCTATTTCCAAGCCGTTCCTGATTCAGGAATTTCCTTGGCCTACATCGAGAACGCCTTCTCTCTTGATGTAAGCAATGTAAGTTGGCCCTTCAAGACTCCTGGACCGAGCGGCGCAGTTTGAACCGCCGCTAGACACGGGCGGCGTGCGCAACAGCCATCCAATCCCGAAGTCGACTTTCGGGCACCTGAACGGCTTCCGCAACAAAATTGGCAATGTCTATTGATGACGGGACCGCAGCTATTCGGATGGCCATAACGGCCGCGTCATAGGCATACTCGCCACTCATCCCTCGCGGGTCTATATACATCCATCCATGCATGCCGCTAGAAATGACGTTTCCGCTAGATGCGTCGCCATGACAAAGGCCCGGAACATGATCTTGGGCTAGTTCAGCTAGCACCCGAAGCGCATCTCGGCGCTCACTAATCGACGCAACGCCGGTACCGGGGCGTAGGTCAGTGAGATGGTCGTCTTTGAGGCGCCCGCGCGGAGCGCTCTGTGACCGGATCCCGCAGACCCAACCCGGCATCGGCTACGTCGTCCTGGAGGGCGACCCGACACCGATGCGGGTCCGGCTCACCTACTGCGACGACGACACCGTCCGCGACATGGCCGACGAATACGGAGTCGTCGCGTGAAAGATCGGATCGAAAGCCTGGCTCTGGTCGTCATCCTCACCGTCGTGGCGGTGGCGGCCGGGTGGGCCTCCTTCACCCACGTACACGACTGGACCATGCGCCACGCCCCGACCGGCACCCCGGACGCCTTCGGCTGGGTCAACGCCGTCATCTCCGAACTCGTCCCTGTCGCCGCCCTGCTCATCATCAAGCGGCGCCGCCGCGATGGTGCGCCGATCGGCTACCCGCTGTTTCTACTCATCGCCGCCGGCACGCTGTCACTGTGCGCCCAGCTCGCCGTCGCCCAACCCAGCCCAGCCGGATGGCTGCTGTCCGCCGTGCCGGCTCTGGCATTCATGGCCCTGGTCAAACTCATCTTCGCCGGACCACCGACAACGGCCACCGCACCTGCGACGGCAGAGCAAGAACCTGCTCCGATCGTCGAGGCGATCCCGGTTCGGCCTATCGCCCGGCCCAACGGGGTGCCAGTCATCGGGCAGGTGACTCGGTGGTCCCCCGCACCGTCCTACTGAGTCGGTCGTTCACTGTCGCTCGGTTCCCGCACGAACTGCTGGCAACGCTCATCACAAGCGCCCAACTCGGCGAAATTTCGTCGGGCTTCCGTGAGGCTCAACGCCCCGTTGGGCCCGCCATACACCTCATCGGCATCGTGGTCGTCCTGGCCGTCGTCCTCCCAGAAACAGACCGCGCAAATCTCGAAGTGCCCACGAGTGCTGAGGGTCACGTAACCGCAGCACGGACACGTATATGGGCCACCGCTGGCTGGCCGGCTGACGATCACGAATTTCCCCCAAACCCGTACGGATCGCGCCACGCTACACCAGCCGGGGAGATGACCCGTTGACCATTCCAGTCCTCTTCAACACTGAAACAGACAGCCAACAACCCCGGCCTGGTTCCCGGGCTGCACGTCTCGCACAGCCACGCGCCGTTGACGCGCTCAAAGACCTCGCCATCGACCACGGGGTCTGCATCCGCTTGATCGCGCTGCGACGGACCGACCTGGCCACCGGGAAGACGGAACTTGTCGACCTACCTTGCGGCGCCACCCTGGAAGCCAAGTGCCCGCCCTGCGCCAAACGGGCACGACGGCTGCGGCAGGTCCAGATCCGGGAAGGCTGGCACCGGGCCGACGAACCCCTACCCGCCCCGGCGCCGGCCACGCCCCGGCAACGCGACCTGATCACCGCACGGGCGCACCTGGAGTTCGAGCGGGCCGCCCTCCAGCTCGCCGCGATGGACCCGGACCAGCGGGCCGCGGAACTTCAACCGCTACTGGGACCGCCGCTGCGACCTGGCCGGTGTCCGCCGCATCACGATCCGAGACGCCCGGCGCACCTGCGCTTCACTGCTGGCGGACCTCGACGTGCACCCTCGGGTAGCGATGCAGATCCTCCGACACGCGCAGTTCTCGATCACGATGGAGATCTACACGGTTGTGTCCTCGGCGACGACCCGCGCGGCTCTCAAGAAGTTGGGCGAGTCCCTTGATCACTGACGTGCCGCCTGCTGCCGGGATGCCGTGTCACTCGGCCGGCGCCCCGGTCCACGCAGAGTTCGCCGTTCTCATGATCGACCCAGTAGGTCTGCCCGGCGGCGATGAAGGTCGGCTCGCGCAGTTGCAGGCAGCAGTCGACCCGGCTGGCCAGCAGAAGCCGATCAGCGGTCACGGACTCGGTCACCGCACCTCCCGAACGTGCGCTGCTGTACTTTGCTGCTGTACGCCCCCGGAAACGGCACTGGCCAGCACCGGGAACCCCGGGCTGACCAGCCGTAACAGTGGGCCGCCAGGGACTCGAACCCTGAACCTATGGATTAAAAGTCCACAGCTCTGCCATTGAGCTAGCAGCCCGTAGCAGACAGAGTACCGGGGCATGACCTTGGAGCCCACCGGGATACCCCCGCAGGCGCGTTTATGCGGATCAGGGCCCAAGTGTTGGGCACCTTGGACGGGCACGTAGGCCATGACCGAGCCGTTGTGCGGCACACGGGGGCTGCGGTAGAAGCGGCCACCGAGCGACGTCGGAGCAACCGCACCACAGGGAACCTTCCTCGACGGCCGGCCCCGCCCCATCAGTCGTGGCCGCAGGTGAACATCATTGGACCGCTCGAACGGTGCAGCGCTACCTTCTCCCGGCCGAGGTCCGGGACGACATCTCGGTACCTGCAAGATTGAGGTCGGAACGGCCGCACGGGGTTGGGCCGGCTTGGGGCAGATTCTCGTCGTGGTGCGGGCGCGCCGACCCCTGAGCGGTTCCACCAGCAGATCAGCCGGCGCCGTCCAAACTGCCGAGATTCACCTACCGACGCGGTGATGCTGGAACCTGCGGACACGCGATCCGACGGTGATCACGTGGTGCGGAAAGAACCGTTGAAACGATGTCCGGGGCCACGGCGACAGCCAACCTCCAGACATCGAACGAAGATGCCCCACGGATCGCCGTCGCCTCCGCCCACGTTCTCGTCGGCTGCCAACTCCGCCGGGAGGCCGATGATCTACTCGACCAGGCCCAGAGGACGGCGCCGTCGCTGGAGCCGGCACTGGAAGCGATCGCCGTCCCCGGCTCACCGGCCGCCGCTCGCGTCATCGCCGAACACCGCCCGGTCTGCGCCCGACAGCTGGACGAAGACGGGACACCCGACCCGACGGCGGTCAACACGGCCGAGCAGACCTGGACAGCGACAGGCCTACCACGATGAACGCCGTCACCCCAGCGCGTCATCGCGAGACCACCGAACGGACCCGGTTGCTGCCGGCGGTCGTAGCCGCCACCGACCCCACCGACGGTGACCTGCCCACGCGTCACCGGCTCACCGCCATTGCGACACGACACCACCGCGACTGGCCGGTCGTCGGTTTGCCAACGCGCGTCGACGGTTGCCCAGGAGCGGCAGGGTCATGACCAACGACACCAATGTCTTCCCCAGACGGACTGGATTCGACGCCGGAGTGCCGCACTGCGCCCGTGCCTACGACTACTGGTTGGGTGGCAAGGACAACTTCGCCGTCGACCGTGCCGTCGGCGACGCGATGATCCGGGCCGTTCCCGGCATGCGTCACATGGCCCGCGAGAACCGCCGCTTCGTTCACCGGGTGACCCGCGACCTGACGGTC
The DNA here is from genome assembly GCF_017592555.1 of Actinoplanes flavus. GTDB lineage: Bacteria > Actinomycetota > Actinomycetes > Mycobacteriales > Micromonosporaceae > Actinoplanes > Actinoplanes flavus. The sequence goes on from NZ_JAGFNS010000017.1 coordinate 203,913, forward strand.
AAGGAGGGTATCCGCCAATTCCTCGACGAACACGGTCACCGGTCGCCTCACGCTGAAAGTCGCAACTCGGCACGTTTTGGGGATTCGTAAAGTCGAATCGATTCGCCGCCATTACCCCGGGTTTGGTATGTCGTACCGGATGTAATCGAAAAGCCTGAACTGGCTCCGCGGTACGTAAAAGTCGCCGAAGAGGTTGTATTCAAGCCGGTATAGAGACGACCGCCATATTTGCTGTTCGCAATGCACCGATCCACCCTCCCTGCAGCGTCTATATATCGGACACGTGTGTCCATGCCGTGTCGAGTCGTGGAGGGGAGAAGCGCAATGCCAGGGACTCCGACCAGCCGATCGGCGCAGCACCGACGAGAGGAGCCGGAACGCTGGCCGCAGTGGATCCGTCCGGGTACGGCTCGGCTCGGCGTGGTGGCGTCGCGGCCAGTGTTCTCGGCGCTTCGGCGCGGGTCGCACCGGCCGGTGGCGTGGTTCCGGCGTTGGCCACGATGGTGCCGTCGGATGCTGGCCGCGGTGATCGTGGTCCAGTTGGCCCTGGGAGTGGCCGCTTGCGGCTACGTCGTGAGTGTGGACGTGCCGCCGGATCCCGTGCCCCCGCAGGCCTCGGTGCTGTACTACCGTGACGGACACACGGTTCTGGCGAGAATCGGCCTGACCGACCGCACCGACGTCACCTTGGACAAGGTTCCCGTGGGCGTCCGGCAGGCGTTCATCGCCGCTGAGGACCGGGGATTCTACGAGCATTACGGCGTCTCGGTGCGGGGTCTGTCCCGGGCGCTGTGGTCGAACGTGGTGAGCGACAGCGGGCAGGGTGCCTCCACGATCACCCAGCAATATGTGCGTAACGCGTACCTGACGCAGGAGCGGACGGTCAGCCGGAAAGCCAAGGAGGCGGCGCTCGCGCTGAAAGTCGAGCACCGGTTCACCAAGGACGAGATCCTTGAGCGTTATCTCAACACCATCTATTTCGGCCGGGGCGCCTATGGCATCGAAGCCGCGGCACATGCCTTCTTCGGTACGTCTGTCGCCCAGCTGACCGCGTTCCAGGGGGCCGTGCTTGCCGCGATGGTCAAGGATCCGACGCGGGGTGATCCAGCCGTAGACCCCACGTGGACCTTGGACCGGTGGAAGTGGATTCTGCGTGCGATGAGTGAGGCCGGCTGGTTGCCGGACGGGGCGGCCGATCAGACGCCGTATCCGGCCGTCGCGAAGGAGTCGGTCACCGCGGCAACCATCGGCGGCCCGATTGGGCTGATCACGGATCGGGTCGAGGAGGAACTGGTGGCCGCGGGCATCACCCGGCAGCAGATCCGCACGGGTGGCTTGAGTATCACGACCACGCTCGACGCCACCGCACAACAGGCTGCCACCGGGAGTATCGCCAAGGCCCTCAACGGTCAGCCGGAGGTGCTGCGGACCGCGCTGGTGGCCATCGATCCGCGCGACGGCGGGGTGCGCGCCTACTACGGTGGCGATCGCGGCCGCGGCTTCTACGACGACGCCCTGGCGGCCCGGCCGCCCGCCTCCACCTTCAAACCGCTGGTCCTGGCCGCCGCTGAGGAACGCGGCATCGCTTACCAGTCGTACTACAACGGCACCTCTCCGCGGGTGTTCTCCGATCGGGGCGGCGTGCCGCTCTATAACCAGGACAACCTGCAGTGCCCGGTGTGCCCGCTGGACACCGCGATGGTGCACTCGTTGAACACTCCGTTCTACGCCCTGGCGGAGAAGATCGGCCCGAACCGAGTCCGTGATCTCGCTCTGCGGCTGGGCGTGCCGGAGAGGTACGGCGACCAGGTCACCATGGTCGACCTCAAGGGAGAGCTGTCTCCTGGCCGGACACGTGCCGACATCGCCCTCGGTAGATATGCGGTCGCTCCGGCCGACCTGGCGAGTGTCTACGCCACGCTCGCGGGCGGCGGCACCCGCACGAACCGGCACTTCGTCGTGTCGGTCACCGCCGCTGAGAGCGGCGTCCTTCACCGGTACCAGGTGAAGCCGGTCCGGGTGCTCGACGCGGGAGTGGCGGCGGACATGGGCGCTGTACTGTCGCAGGTCGTCGACGAGGAGGGCCGGGTGCCCGGCGTCGCAGCCGCCGCGAAAACCGGTTCCCAGCAGTACGGCGACACGAACGACTCCTCCGACGCCTGGACCGCCGGGTGGGCCTCCGGCCTCGCTGCGGTCATCTGGGTGGGCCGTGACAAGCCCGGGCCGATCCGTACGAAGGACGGTAAGGCCATCAACGGCGACGGCATGCCATACGAGATCTTCCAGAAATTCCTGACCGGTGCGTTCGCCGGTCGTCCGGCGGGGGATCTTCCGCCGGCGTCGCACGTGGGGCGCCAGGACATGGGCGACCTGGAGACGCTCGAGGGCGATGTCAGCATGGCTCCCGGCCAAATCATCCGGGGGCCGCAGAAGGGCGACCAGGTCGACAGGTCACTGGCCTTCGGCACCTGGTCCGAGCGGGTGTCGCGACTGACCGACGTTCTCCAAAAGTATGCTTCGTCCGGCACCGATTTCTCCGTTTCCTTCGTCGACCGCAAGACCGGACATCGGTACGACTATCAAGGCGACCGTGAGTTCGAGACCGCCAGTGTGGTGAAGGTGGAGCTTCTGGCCGCGTTACTGCTGCAGGCGCAGGACGAGGGCCGCGGACTCACCACCGCGGAGCAGAAGAGCGTCCGCAAGATGATCGTGGCCAGTGACAATGACGCAGCGGTCAAGGTGTACGCCAAAATCGGTGGCGTTGACGGCCTACGCCAGAAACTGGAACGGCTCGGCCTCCACGACACCGACCCGGACCCGCAATTCGGGTTGACCACCACCACGGCGAAGGATCAGACCCGGATGGTGTCCGCGCTCACGGCAGCCGGCAGCCCGTTGAACGAGGACTCCAAGGCGCTGATCCTGCAGCTCATGTCGTCGGTCAATGCCGACCAGACCTGGGGCGTCAGTGCCGCCTCCTTCGAGGGTGAGCAGACGGCGCAGAAGAACGGCTGGGTGTCGCGAGCCGCCGAGGAAGGGCGGTGGATCGTCAACAGCACCGGCCGGATCAGTGGTGAGAAGACTGATGTCGCGCTGTCCGTGTTGTCGCATGGGCACAAGACCCAGCAAGAGGGCATCAAGGTCGTCGAGCACATCTCCGCGTTGACCCGCAGCTATCTGGGGTGGTGAGTACCGTGCCAAAAGGATCCGGGAGGCCGGTCAGATGTCGGCCTGACGGAACGGCGCCGTTGTGGCACCGCGGGGCAAAGCGTACAAATAGGCGCTTTTCGGACCAAGCGAAGGCCGGACCTGCGTGGGCGGGCCGGTCACCGGCCCGCCCATCAGTCGTTCAACTGCCGGCGGTCACGTACTCGCAGCCCACCGTCCGGTCGTTGGTCCACCGCAGGCAGAAGTCACCGCTACTGCCATTGGCGCCACCGTCGAGCAGGTCCGCGGTCCGGTTGTTGGTCCAGTCATCGCCGGTCAGCCAGTCGTCACCGGCGCCGCCGTACATCTTGTCGGCGCCCGGGCCGCCGTAGAACACGTCGTCGCCGCCGAGACCGTAGATGACGTCGTTGCCGCTGAGGCCTTCCAGCATGTTCGCCCCGGCGTTGCCGACGATCCGGTCGTTGCCGTCGCCGCCGACGAGGTTCTCGACGTCAGTGGCGATGTTGTCGCCCTCGCCCTTGCGTCCGTCGTCCGCGACCGCGTCGGCGTCCATGTTGACCGCGACGCTGTAGCTGAGGTACAGCACGGTGTCGGAGCCTGCCCCGCCGAAGATCCGGTCGGTGTCTGCAACGTCCGTGTACTCGAGCATCGAGATCCGGTCGTTGCCGGCGTCTCCGTAGTACACGTCGTTGCCGCCGTGTCCGTCGAGGGTGTCGTCGCCGTTCCCGCCGCGGACAAGGTCCCGGCCGTGCCCGTCGTCGATGGTGTCGGCGCCGTCACCGCCGTACAGCTTGTCGTTCTGCGACGATCCGTAGATGCGATCGTTGCCGCCGAGGCCCCAGATCTGATCTCCGCCGAGGTCGGCGTACAGGATGTCGCCGCGCGGACCGCCGGTGATCTTGTCGCTGCCGATGCCCCCGAAGGCCGTCATGGACAGGCCCGTGTTGTTGACGATCGTGTCGTTGCGGTCGTATGTGCTGACCCGCACCCGAGTCGGCGCGGTCTTCGTCGTACAACGCACCTTGGTCTTGTCGCCCTTGACCGCCTTGCATCCCGCGCCGGCCTTTACTGCGACCCGGTCGTCGACGGTGATCGTGTTGCCGGACCGGCTGAGGAGCACCCGGTTCTGGTGGCCGCCGCCGGCCTTGTATCGGACCTTGGTGCCGTCATAGACGGAGACGACCCCGGCACTGGCGGCCTGCGCGGGCGTCGCCACGACGCCGACGGCGCCCACGACGACCAACGCCAGCCCGGCGCGGGTCAGCCATACGGAACGTGACACTCGGAATCCCCTCATAAGACTAGGCGTGACGTTGCCGAGCCGGTCGGCCGCTGATCGTGCTGGTGAGGGAGCCCGCGAACTCGGCTGTCGGCGGGCGACCAGGAGTGGCGCCGGTCAGCAAAGCGGCCAGGAGGCCGGTAGTGACGATGCGCACGACGGCCCCCGAACCGAAGATCGACACAAGACATCGAGGATCGTAGTCGCAACGCTACGGTTCCGTCACGTCGTTAAGGCGAACAGGTCTCGCGCGTGAGCGAGTTCATTCCTGTGCGGGCACCGCGGGAGCACGGTCAGAGCAACCGGTGAGCAGCGCCACGTCCGGGACGCCGCATCCAATATTCAGACTTTTGGCCGCCGGGCCGAAGAGCCGGACATGAAACTGGAGGTACGACGGCTGTGGCCGATCCTTGGTGCCCTAATCGCGTGCGTCCTGAGCTTCCTGCTGGTGCGGCAGGTCGCCACCAGTGCTTTCGGCGGCCTCGAAGCCAGTCAGGTGGCGCAGGACGCCGACCGGATCCGCATCGGACTCGACGGCCAGGCCCGGCTGCTAACCGCGTTCGGCGTCACGAACAGCATCTGGGACGACGTCTACTTCGCGGTCGGCAAGGATGACGATGATGCGTTCCTGACCGCGTTCCCTCCGGCGGACCAGCACGACGCCAACGACCTGGACGGCGTCCTCGGCGTCGGTCTCGACGGCACGCTGCGCACCGGCGGGCTCACCGCCGACGCCGACGAGTTCGGCGCGCTGCCCGCCGCGCTCGCGGATCCGGCCGTGCTCCAGCGGCTGTACGATCCGGACGCCGCGGCCGGCACGCCCGTCTGTGGTGTGCTGTCGGCCGGCGGTGGATACCTGTTCTGTGGGCTCGGCACGTTCCCCAGCAGCGGCGAAGGTCGCCCGTCCGGTGGCCTGGTGCTGCTCAAGGCGCTGAACACCGATCGGCTCGGCGCGCTCGGCAAGGATCTCGGTCTCAGCATCGGCCTGGTGGACGGTGTCCGCCCGGACGCCGTCGCGCAGCCCACGCTGAGCAGCACGATCGGTGATGTCGGGGTGCACACCGCGATTCTCGGGGCGGATCGGATGGCGGTGGACGCGGCCATCGGCACGGTTGACGACGGCAGCCTGACCCTGGAGGCGGTCCAGCCGCGGCCGATCTCTCAGGCGGCCACCCGGACGGCGTGGCGACTGTTCGCCCTGATCGCGGCCGCCACCGTGCTGCTGGTCGTCCTGATGCGCTGGTCCACCCGGCGGACGCTGCGGACGCGAGTGCGCCCGCTGCGCGAGACCACCGAGCAGATCATCGCGTCGGGCGACCACACGCTGCGCATTGACGCGGACGGCACGGACGACCTCGCCGGGCTCGGCAAGGCCATCGACAGCATCCTCGACAGGATCAGTGCCAACGAGGATCTGTTGCGTACCGAGCAGGAGCAGCGGCAGCGCGAGTTGCAGCTGGCGCACGAGGAACAGTCCGCCGCCCAGCAGGCCGCCCAGCAGGCGGCCCGGGAATTGGTCACGAACACGTCGGCGGTGGTCAACGGGCAGCTGACCGACGTCTCGGAGCGGGCCGGCACGGTCAGCGCCGCCGCGGCCCGGATCGAGGGGCAGGTCGCCGACGTGCGTAGCGTCGCCGGTCGTCTGCTCACCGGCAACGCCGCGGCCACCGCGGCGATCGAAACCCTGCACACCAGCCTGCGCCGGGTCGACGAGGTGGCCCGCTTCATCGGCGGCATCGCCAAGCAGACGAACCTGCTCGCGTTGAACGCCACCATCGAGGCGGCCCGGGCCGGCGCGGCCGGCCAGGGCTTCGGGGTGGTCGCCGACGAGGTGAAGACCCTGGCTCTGACGACCGCGGAATCGACGCAGACGATCAGCTCGACCCTGGACGAACTGAACGGGCACGTCGCCGCGGTCGCCGAGATCATGTCGGCGATGAGCGCGGCGATCTCCGACATCGACCTGACCACGGCCCGCGCGCGGGACATGACGGCCGAGCAGGCCAGCACGCTGACCGCGCTGACCGGTCAGGTGTCGGCGGCCATCGGCCGGCTGGACGAGCTGGCGCTGCACTGATCAAACACGGCGACACCGGTCCCGGCAGTCCTCCGACGGACTGCCGGGCCTCAGAGTCCGGCGAGCAGATACTCCCGCACCTGTCCCCGGGCCTGGTGGATCCGCGACTTCACGGTGCCTTCCGGAATGCCCAGGTGGGTGGCGATCTCCTTGTAGTCGAGCTGGCAGATGTCCCGCAGCACCATCGGCGCCACGAGTTCGGTCCGGGTCGACTCCAGTCGTTCGAGGGCGTCGAGCAGGTCGAGCCGGGACCCGGCGATCACACTGGTAGTCCGGGCGTCGGCCACGTCGACGGGCATCTCGCCGTACCCCTGTTCGGCGGCCCGCCGTTTGAGGGTCCGGTACGTCTGCCGCGACCCGTTGGCGATGATCACGTGCAGCCAGGTGCTGAATTTCGACCGGCCCTCGAATCCGCCGATGTTCCGCGCCACCTGCATGAGCACGTCCTGGCAGGCCTCTTCGGCGTCCTGGTAGCAGGGCAGGAACCGGGAGCACCGGCGCAGCACGCCGGGCTGGATCGCGGCCAGCAGCATCTCGAGCGCGTTCCGGTCGCCGGCGGCCGCCCGCCGGGCCAGTTCTTCCTGTTGTTCGTCCCGCACGCCGTCCCCGTCCGCTGATTTAACAACGTTGATAATACGAGCGTGCAAGCACCTACCATGATCGGCCGGTACCGGATCACCGAGCGCCTCGGTTCCGGTGCGTTCGCCACCGTATGGCTCGCCGAGGACGATGTCCTGGAGTCCCAGGTGGCGATCAAGATCCTCGCGGAGAACTGGGCGCATCACCCGGATGTACGGGCCCGGTTCGAGCAGGAGGCGCAGGTGCTGCGCCGGGCCGATTCGGAGCGGCTGGTCCGGGTCCACGACTTCGGCGAGCTGCCGGACGGGCGCCCGTACCAGGTGATGACGTACGCGGCCGGCGGCACCCTCCAGGACCGTCTGGAGCAGGGTCCGATGCCGGTCCGGAAGGCCCTGCGGACCGCCAGCGACATCGCCCACGCGGTGAGCGTCCTGCACGACTCCGGGGTCCTGCACCGCGACTTGAAGCCGTCGAACGTCCTCTTCGACACGGTCCGCGGCACCGAGCGGGTGCTCGTGGCCGACCTGGGTCTGGCCAAGGAGATCGCGCACGCCTCCGGGTTCACGGTGGTGGCGGGCACTCCGGGCTACATGGCGCCGGAGCAGCATCTGCCCGGCGGTGGTCTGGATGTGCGCGCCGACGTGCACGCCATCGGCGCGATGACCTATCAGATGTTGACCGGCCGGCCCCCGCAGCCGGGTAGGGCCGCCCCGTCGAAGTTGCGTACCGGCATCTCCCGCGAGGTGGACCGGGTGGTGATGCGGGCGCTGGACGCGGACCGGGATCGCCGCTGGCCGTCGACGGCCGCGTTCGCGACGGCTCTGGACGCTTCGGCGGCGGCCGCCCCGAGCCGGGTGCTGCGGTTGCTGCGGCACAGTGTGGGCGTGATGGTGGCGCTGGCGCTGCTGGCCTATCTCGGTGGCGCCACCGTCCCGAACAGCACGCCGTTCGGTTGGGTCCGGGTCGCCGACGATTCCAACACGCTGTCGATCGCGGTGCCCGCCGAGTGGGGACGTCAGCTGCGGGATTCCGGCTGGAACACGGCGGCCGTGGGGATGCCGGCCGGGCCCGAGGAGGGTCTCCAGGTCGGCGCCGACCTGAGTTCGGACACGTCACCGGGGTTGTTCGCCGGCCGGAGCAGATGGCTGGTGCCGGGGAGCGTGGCTAAGGTCCCGCTGCATCCGGGGTGCGATCGGGCGAGCGACCGCACGATCGAGGTGGTCGGCTTCACCGGGCGGATCCAGCGCTGGATCGACTGTCCGGGTGCGATCTCGTACGACGAGGTGCTCCTCACCCGGGCCGGCGGTGAACCCGGGCTGTACTTGCAGATCCGGCAGAGTGGCGGAGACCCGGACCGTACCGATGAGGTGCTCCGCACGCTGCGCTTCCCTCACTCGTAGCAGTTCTGCTTGTCGTGCTCGAGGCCCAACTCGGTGAGCTTGTTCTTGTTGTCGAACCGGAACCGGTAGTGGACGTTCTTGTACTCGTCGTCCCACCCGGCGTACGCGTCTCCACCGGGGGTGGCCTCGAGCACCTCTACAGGGAGCTCCTCGATGTTGCGCCACTCGAAATCGGGGTAAGCCGCCTTCACCTGAGCCAAGGTGCTGCCGATGTGAATACCCTCCGGGGTCGCGATCCGGCCCCACGCCGGGATGGCGATGAGCCCGCGGTCGGTCGAGTGGGTGGTCTTGACCTCGCTGGATTTCGCCGCCCTGATCTCGGAGGCACCGCAGCCCTCCGCCACCAGGTCCGGCGACTTGAGCTCACCGGTCGCCACCGCGTCCTCGACGCTCATCCCGATCTTCAACTTGCCGACGCCGGTCGGGCCGAAGACGAGGGCGGCACTCTTCGTCGAGGAGGGCGAGGAGGAGGACGAAGGGGAGGGAGAGGAGGCCGGCTTGGCGGAGGACGCCGAGGGTGACGGGGAGGGCGACGGGGATGCAACTCCGGCCGGCTTGGCCTCGCCGGCCACCGTCTGTGGGGCGTTGGCACATCCGGTGACAAGGGTCGTCATGGCGAGAGCCAAAATCGTGCGTCGCATCGTCGTCTGCCTTTTCTGCGATATCGGTCGGTCACATGGTGCGATGCGGCTTCCAGTGGCCCGGTTCGGGATCCAACATCACGGATGGATAACGGAGTCGCGGGTGTTCAGCAACTAGCCACCCCACGGTCAGGTCGATCAGGGATCGTCATGATCCATGCAACGGACCACGGGCCTCGCCGCTCTCGTCGCCCTCACGACCCTCGCCGCGGGCGCCCCCGCGGCCGCGGCCGATCGCCCGCTCCGGGAGATCACCGCCGCCGTCGAGACGCCGGCGCTCTTCGACGACGAGGCGGGCGGCATCGCGGACGCGGACGACCCCGCGATCTGGATCAACACGGCCGACCGTTCGCGCAGCCTGGTCATCGGCACCGCCAAGAACGGTGGCCTGCGCGTCTACGACCTGAAGGGCCGCGAGGTCCAGTCGATCGCCACGCCCGAGGGCGGGCGTTTCAACAATGTGGACATCCTGACCGGCTTCACCCTCGGCAGGAAGAAGGTCGACGTCGCCGTCGTCACCGACCGCGGTCTCGACAAACTGCGCATCTACCGGATCGAGGCGAGCGGCCTGACCGACATCACGTCGGCCGACGCCCCGCTGCTGTTCTCCAAGGACCAGGCCGAGGTGGCGGAGCAGGCCACCGGCTACGGCGTCGCCGTCTACGACCGGTACGCCGTGGTGAGCCGCCGCCACAGCACCCGCCTCGGCATCTTCCGGCTCGAGGAGCGCAACGGCAAGGTCACCTACCGCACCACCGACACCATCGATCTCCCGCGCGAGTTCCGCCTGCCCGACGGCACCAGCTGGACCCCTTGCCTCGAGCCGGGTGAGAACCCGCAGGTCGAGGGCATGGTCGTGGATGCCGCGGCGGGCGTGCTCTACGCCGCCCAGGAGGACGTCGCCCTGTGGCGCATCAACCTGGCCGGCGGCACGTTCAGCAGCATCCCGCGGATGGTCGAGCGGGTCCGCGAGTTCGGCGAGCCGGCCACCTACGACCCCGAGTCGGAGGAGTGCACCGTCGACTACCGGACCGGCTTCGGCGGCCGCATCACCGCCGACGTCGAGGGCGCGACCATCTACCCGACCGGCAAGCGAGACGGCTACCTGATCGTTTCCAGTCAGGGCGACAGCCGCTTCTTCGTGTACGACCGCCGCACCAACAGGCCGGTCACGATCTTCTCGGTCGTCGACGGAAAGCGCAGCGACGGCGTCCAGCACTCCGATGGAGCCGCCGTCACGGCCGTCTCCCTACCCGGCTACCCCAAGGGTCTCCTGATCCTTCACGACGGCGAGAACACCCCCGACGACGACCGCGCCAGCACCAACTTCAAGTTCGTCGACTGGCGCGCCCTGAACCTCCCGTCCTGACCGAGAAAAACCGGGCCTTCCGCCGATGAAAGCGGAAGGCCCGGCCTGAAACCATTTTTCGGTACGGGCTACGCCGCCCACAAAGCACGAAAACCGTTCCCGGCTTCGCCGCGACCGGCCATTCCGGTCAGGCCAGTTCGCAATCTTGAACGACGGAAAGTCACGAAGGTCCGGGCCGTCAGTTCCAGTACCGAAGCACCGCCGCGTACAGGTCGTCGGCGTTGCACCGCAGTCCCGTGGCGCTGATGTGCACCCCGGACAATCCGGCCCCCTGGTTGATTCGGTGCAGCATGGCGGTCCCCCCGGACAGGTACTCCCGCTCGAACGCCTCATCGAGGTCCAGGGTCACGAACCGCTGCCGTTGCACCTTCACTTCACGCACCCGCAGCACCGACGTCCAGGGGATCATCTGTGTCGACAACCGCACGTCCCGAACCCCGTCCGGCCCGATCTCCACGACAGGTCCGCGGTGCGACAGCTGCTGCCCGGTCCGGACCACCCCGAAGCCGAAGAACAGCACTCCGACAGCGCCGAGACCCACCTGGATGAGGGCGCCGACCGCCGGCAGCCCTGGCAGGCCGTCGACGAGCATGTACCCGGCCGCCCCGAGCAGCGCCACCGCGCCCAGAACCAACCCGAGAGTCTTCGGCACCGACCGATGAACAACCATCGTGGCGTCCCCTTCCACGACCAGAAGACAAAAAGAAAGGCCCACCCCGTACGGGGTGGGCCTTTCTATCACGTTGAGTCCGGCGGCGTCCTACTCTCCCACACCCTCCCGAGTGCAGTACCATCGGCGCTGGAGGGCTTAGCTACCGGGTTCGGAATGTAACCGGGCGTTTCCCCTCCGCTATGACCACCGAAACACCTTTCAGCACAGCGAAGAACCAGCAACCCGCGCCGGCCGAAACCGGAACAACGGGGTGGTTGTTCGTTTGCTGTGAATCACACAGTGGACGCAAGTAAAATGTTTAGGGTGGTTAAGCCCTCGGCCTATTAGTACCGGTCAACTCAACACGTTACCGTGCTTACATCTCCGGCCTATC
>NZ_JAGFNS010000018.1 GCF_017592555.1 Actinoplanes flavus
CGTCCCGGCAACATAAATGTTGCCAAAGGAATCTCCCACCCATCGCCTAAACGATGAGCCGGGGTATTGCCATAATTGGCACTGGCTTATCAAGCACCCTGTTGAGTTCTCAAAGAACAACCGCACACCATCAAACCGTTCCGCATTCCGCGGCCCGTTCTCCGGGGCACTCGCTCTACTTTACCCGCCGTTTCCGCCGTGTCAAATCCGCGTTTCGCAACCGAATTCGACAAACGGAAACACACCGAATCACACGATCAAGTAGATCGTCTGATCGAAGTTTGGGATCCTCCAGGACGGCCGCGCCGGGCCCCTAGATCGGGTCCCGCTCGCTCGCCCGTCTCCCTGGCGGCTCGGACAACATTACTCGCCGCCCCCCGCAACGCCAAATCGGGGTCCCGCGACGGCGGTCACACCCCGGAAGACGACGGTCCCGGCCCTCGTGACCGGGGGCCGGGACCGAAAGAAGCGCAGGTCAGGGCAGCAACTCGACGCCGGCGAAGGTGCGCTTGCCCCGGCGCAGGACCAGGAACCGGCCGTGCAGCAGGGCGGACGCCGGGATCACCGCCTCGCCGTCGGTGATGCGCTCGTTGTTGAGGTAGGCGCCGCCCTCGGTGATGGTCCGGCGGGCCTCGTTGGCGCTGGCCACCAGACCGGCCTCCTTGAGCAGGACCCCGACGGGCGGGAGCTCACCCCGTACCGCATGCAGACCGGCCTCGGCCAGCGCGGCGCGCAACGTGTCCGCGGAGAGTTCGTCCAACGAGCCTCGCCCGAAGAGGGCCTGGCTGGCCGCGATCGCCTGGCGTGCCTCCTCGGCGCCGTGCACCAGCGCGGTGAGCTCCTCGGCGAGGGCTCGCTGCGCGAGCCGGGCCTGCGGCCGCTCGGCGGTCGCCTTCTCCAGTTCCTCCAGCTCCTCGCGCGACTTGAAGCTGAAGTAACGCAGGTACTGATTGACGTCGCGGTCGTCGCTGTTGATCCAGAACTGGTAGAAGGAGTACGGCGACGTCATGGTCGGGTCGAGCCAGACGGCGCCGCCCTCGGTCTTGCCGAACTTGGTGCCGTCGGCCTTGAGGACCAGCGGGGTGACGAAGGCGTGCACCGGGCCGGCGCCGCGACGGCGGACGAAGTCGACGCCGGCGGTGATGTTGCCCCACTGGTCGGAGCCGCCGAATTGGAGCTGGCAGCCGTGCTGGACGTGCAGCTGGTAGAAGTCGTTGGACTGGAGCAGCTGGTAGCTGAACTCGGTGAAGCTGATGCCGCTCTCCAGGCGGTTCCGCACGACGTCGCGGGCCAGCATCTTGTTGACCGGGAAGTGCTTGCCGACGTCGCGCAGGAAGTCGATCACCGAGGTGGGGCCGGTCCAGTCCAGGTTGTTGACCAGGGTGGCGGCGTTGTCACCGTGGTAGGTGACGAACGGCGACAGCTGGGTACGGATGCGCTGCACCCAGCTCTCGACCACCTCGGGCGGGTTGAGGCTGCGCTCGCTGGACTCCCGGGGGTCGCCGATCTGGCCGGTGGCGCCGCCGACGAGCAGCAGCGGCCGGTGGCCGGCGAGCTGGAGGCGGCGGGCGGTGCAGACCTGCATGAGGTGACCGACGTGCAGCGAGGCGGCGGTGGGGTCGAAGCCCACATAGAACGTGAGCGATCCGCCGTCGAGCTTCTTGCGCAGCTCGTCGGGGTCGGTCGAGTCCTGGATGAGTCCGCGCCACAACAGGTCGTCTACGAGAGTCACAGGACGGATTGTCCCGCATCGCCGCTGGACAGGCGATGCTGGGTGGATGGGTCACCTGGGTAGCGCGCATCCTCCGATCGACATCTCCAAGAAGAAGGCCGAGGCCCGGCTGGCGGCGGCGCAGGAGCGGCTGCTGCGGTTGCGGCTGATCTCGGGCGGGCAGATCGGGGCGAAGAAGATCGGTCCGCCGTTGTGTGTGCTGTTCGAGGGGTGGGACGCGTCGGGCAAGGGCGGGGCGATCAAGCGGCTGGTGGCGCCGCTGGACCCGAGGCACGTACGGGTGACGCAGTTCGCGGCCCCCACGTACGACGAGAAGCGGCACCACTACATGCAGCGGTTCTGGAAGGTGCTGCCGGGCCGGGGCGGGATGACCGTGCTGGACCGCTCCTGGTACGGGCGGGTGCTGGTGGAGCGGGTCGAGGGGTTCGCGACGCGTGAGCAGTGGCGGCGGGCGTACCACGAGATCGTGGAGTTCGAGCGGACGCTGGCCGCCGAGGGCATGATCCTGATCAAGTTCTGGATGAACGTGTCGGACGACGAGCAGTTGCGCCGTTTCGAGAGCCGGCGGGACGATCCGCTGCGGTCGTGGAAGCTGACCGACGAGGACTGGCGGAACCGGGAGAAGCGGGCGGAGTACGCCGCGGCGGTCGAGGAGATGATCGACCGTACCGACCGGCCGAGGGCGCGCTGGCAGGTCATTCCGGGGGACGACAAGCACTACGCGCGGTTCGCGGTGGTCGAGCACGTGTGCCGGGTGCTGGAGACGAAGCTGGCGAAGCGGGGCTTCGACCTGGGTGCCGCGGACGAGCCGGGGAACCCTGGAACGTGATTCGGCGTTTTGGTAATATTGGCCGGTAATGTCCGTTATGGTCGGGATCATGACCAGACGCAGGAACGCTCAGTCCCGCCTGCTCCGCGCGACCGGCCTGCTCGTGAGTCTCGCCGGGATCACGGTGAGCACCGCCGGGCCGGCCGGCGCCACGCCGGCCGAGGACGCACCGGGTGTGCAGGCCGAACCGGCCGCGGCCCAGACCATGACGACACCGACCTCGACGTCGCCGACGACGACGGCGCCGGTCACGACGGCACCGACGACGTGGACCGCGACCGACACCAAGCCCGGGTACCGGGCCAACTCGGTGAGCCTGATCCGCAACGGCGGCGGGCGCGGCCAGCTCTCGATCTCCATCCAGGGCAGCGGCAGCGGCCACCTCGGGAAGATCTACCGCCTCGCCTCCAGCCCGGAGTTCCTGGCGCTGCGCCCGGCCTACGTGCCGGCCAGCAAGTCCGGGAAGGCCCGGTACGAGCTGGAGGTCGGCTACCGCAACGGCCGGGAGAAGAAGGTCGTCACCTACACGAACACGCCGGCGCCCCGGGTGCTGACCGACATGATCCGCCTGCTCGAACACATGCCGCCACCGAAGTTCCCGGCGGGCTTCCCGTTCAGCGGCGGGAACCCGTTCGCCAAGGGCTTCCCCTTCGGCGACCGGGAATTCTGACCCAGCGGGCCTCCACGGAGGCCCGCTCTACTCATCCGGCCGACCCGCGGGCCTCCGCCGGGCCCGCGGCGGCCACCGCCAGCGCCGCCAGCCGCCGGCAGTCCTCCGCGGTACGGCTGGACAGCGCCGCCCGTACCGCCGGGAGCGCCCGCGGCGACATCGACAGACTGGTCACCCCGAGGCCGGCCAGCACCGGCGCGAGCCGTGGATCGGCCGCCGCCTCGCCGCACACCCCGACCGGTTTGCCGGCCGCCCGGCCGGCCTCGCCGCAGAGGCCGACGAGCTGCAACAGCGCCGGCTGCCACGGATCCAGCAGATCGGCCAGGGCGCCGCACATCCGGTCCGCGGCGAACGTGTACTGGCTCAGGTCGTTCGTACCGATGCTCAGGAAGTCGACGACCCGCAGCAGGTCGGCGGCCCGCAGCGCGGCGGCCGGCACCTCGATCATCACGCCCGCCCTCGGCAGGCCGGCCTCGCGCGCCGCGGCCACGAAGGCGCTCGCCTCGGCCACCGTGGACACCATCGGGGCCATCACCCAGACGTCGGCGCCGGTCTCGGCGCGGGCTTCGGCGATCGCCGCGAGCTGGGTGGTGAGCACCTCCGGGCGCTGCCGCGCCACGCGCAGACCGCGCACCCCCAGGGCCGGATTGGGCTCACCCTCCTGGTTCAGGAACGGCAGCGGTTTGTCGGCGCCGGCATCGAGGGTACGGATGACGACCCGCCGCCCGGCCATCGCGCGGAACACGTCCCGGTAGGCCGCGACCTGCTCGCCGTGCCCGGGTTCCCGCGCCCGGTCGAGGAAGAGCAACTCGGTGCGGAACAGCCCGATGCCCTCGGCGTGCGCCTCGTCCGCGGCGGCCACGTCCTTGGCGGAGCCCACGTTGGCGAGGAGCTTGACGGCGTACCCGTCGGAGGTCCGGCCCGGACCGGTGAGCGCGGAGGCCGCCGCGGTGAGCCGGGCCGACGCCTCGATCGCGGCTTCGGCCTCCGCGTCGCCGACGCCGGTCGCCACCCGCCCGGTGGCGCCGTCGACCAGCACCGTGGTGCCGTCCGGGACGGCCAGCACCCCGGGACAGGCGACCACCGCGGGCAGGCCCAGCGCACGGGCCAGGATCGCGGTGTGACTGGTCGGGCCGCCGGTCTCGGTGACCAGCGCGATCACCTGATTCGGGTCGAGGTCGGCGGTGTCGGCGGGGGCCAGGTCGCGAGCCGCCAGGACGTAGCGGTGGCCGGGCGACGGCACGCCCGGCATCGGCCGGCCGAGCAGCACCGCGACCGCCCGGTCCCGCAGATCGTCGAGGTCGGCGGCGCGCTCGGCGAGATAGCCGCCGGCGGCCTCGAAGGCCTCCCGGAACGTCGCGAACGCGCCGTCGATCGCGTGCGGCGCGTCGTGGCCGGCCTCGATGAGCTCCCGTACGCCGTCGCGCAGTTCCTCGTCGCCGGCCATCAGCGCCTCGGCCCGCAGCACCTCGGCCACCGTGTCGTCACCGGCCCGGTCGGCGCGCCGTTCGAGTTCGGCGACGACCTCGGCCAGCGCCGCCGCGGCCCGGGCCGCCTCCGCGACGACGTCGGTGACCGTGGTCGGGGCCGGGAGCGCCGGGGCCGCCGCGATCCGCAGCAGCGGACCGGCGACGACTCCGGGACACACTCCGATCCCGGTGAGGACGGTGTCAGGCATGGTCGGCGTCCAGGTCCTTCGCGAGCAGTGCGGCCAGGCTGTCCAGGGTCTCGTCGGCGCCGTCGCCCTCGGCCTCGAGGATCACCTCGGTGCCCTGCTTGGCGCCGAGGGCCAGCACCGACAGCATGCTCCGGGCCGGGACCGGTCTGCGGTCGCCGGACCGGATGGTGACCTTGACCGGCGCCTTCGCGGCGGCCTCCACGAAGATCTTGGCGGGCCGGGCGTGCAGGCCGCTCGCGGACCCGACCGTCACGGTACGGGTGGGCATGGCGTCTCCCCTCTAGGGCTCGATGGTGACCTTGATGGCCTCGCCGCGCGCGACGATGCCGAAGGCGTCGATGGCGCTCTCCAGCGGCAGGCGGTGGGTGATCAGGTCGGCGACCGGCACCGCGCCGGAGGCGATCAGGCCGAGCGCCTCGGCGTTGTGGGCGGGGCTGGACCCGTTGGCGCCGACGATCGTCAGCTCCCGGTAGTGGACCAGGTTGGAGTCGCAGGTGATGGTCGGCTGGTCCTTGGGCAGGCCGCCGAAGAAGCTGATCCGGCCCTGCCGGGCGGCCATCTGGATGGCCTGTTCCTGCGCCCGGCCGGAGGCGGCGGCCGTGATGATGACGTCGGCGCCGCGGCCGTCGGTCAGTTTCCGGATCTCCTCGACCGGGCCGGTCTCGGCGGCGCAGATCGCGGCGTCCGGCTTGACCAGGTCGGCGGCCATGTCCAGCCGTCGCCGGCTGAGTTCGACCAGGAACACCCGGGCGGCGCCGCGGGCGCGGGCCAGCCGGACGTGCAGACAGCCGATCGGGCCGGAACCGATCACGACCACGTCGTCGCCGGCGCCGACCCGGGCCAGGTTCTGGGCGTTGAGGGCGCAGGCCAGCGGCTCGGCGACGGAGGCCTCGGCGAACGAGACACCGTCCGGGACGCGGTTCAGGCCGTCCACCTTGAGAACCTCGCGGGGCACCACCATGTACTGGGCGAAGCCGCCCTCGAAGTGGTAGCCCATCGAGACCTGGTGGGGGCAGACGGTCATCCGGCCGCGCTCGCAGTCGGCGCACTCGCCACACGGGATGGCGGCGATCACCTGGACGCGGTCGCCCTCCGACCAGCCGTCGACGCCGCCGCCGACCTCGACGATCTCGCCCGCGATCTCGTGGCCCATCACCCGGGGCGGGTGGATGTGGTGGTGGCCGAACCGGGAGATCTTCACGTCGGTGCCGCAGGTGGAGCAGTTCCGTACCCGGATCAGCACCTCACCGGGACCGGCCCCGGGCTCCGGCGCGTCCTCGAACCGGACGTCGCCGGGAGCGTGGAATCGGACCACCTTCATCGCTTCGTCTCCTCCTGGATCGGTCCGAGCAGCCGGATCACGGCGCCGGGTTCGGTGGCCTCGCGCAGTTCGCGAGCCCGGTCCTCGTCGAGCAGGATCTCGGCGAGGGCGGCGAGCAGCTCGACGTGCCCGTCCCCCCGGGCCGCGATGGCCACGCACACGGTGACCGGTTCGCCGCCCCAGTCCACGCCGCCGGGGAAGCGCAGCACCGCGAGGGCGTCGCGCTCGACCAGGTCCTTGCCGGCGAGGGTGCCGTGCGGGATGGCGACACCCTCGCCGACGTAGGTGGAGATCGACCGCTCCCGGTCGAGCATCGTGTCGACGTAGCCCGGGTGGACGGCGCCGATCTCCACCAGGACCGCGCCGCACCGGCGGATCGCGTCGTCGCGGCCGGCGGCGGTCTCGGCGAGCCGGACGGCCCGGGGGTCCAGCAGCTCAGACATGCAGATCGGTGCCCTGCTGGATGGCCTTGACCACGCGGGTCACGGCCGGGTCGCCCAGGAAGACCTGGAACGGCACGATCGGCTTGTCCGGGGCCACCGTGCGGGCGCGAGCGGCCAGCCCGCTGTGGCAGACCACCACGTCGGCGTCGGCCGGGATGGAGTTCACCGGGGTGTGCTCCACGGTGACCCCGGTCTTGCCGAGTTGCCTGCGCAGCGTGCTGGCCAGCATCACGCTGCTGCCCATACCCGCGTCGCAGGCGACGACGAGCTTGTGGATGTCCCTACCGTTGATGGTTGCCATGGCGGTCCTCCTGGTGGTCAGACGTTCTCTCGGCTGGTCTCGCCGGCGGTCTGGGGCGCCTCCTCCGGCTCCTGGCCGGACTCGAGCCGGCCGACGGTCTCGCCGGCGGTCTCGCCGGCGGTCTCGGTCTCCTCCCCCGGCTCCTGGTCGGACTTGAGCCGGCCGAACCCGAGCAGCAGCGACGCGACACCGAAGGTCACCGCGGCCGCGATCGTGACGCCGAGGATCATTCCGGCGTGGCTGCCCTTGGCGGTCACCGCGAAGAAGGCGAAGATGCTGCCCGGAGCGGGCGAGGCGACCGTGCCGGCGCCGGTGACCATGAAGGTGGCGACACCGGCCATGCCGCCGGCGATCATCGCGAGGATCAGGCGGGGCTTCATCAGGACGTACGGGAAGTAGATCTCGTGGATGCCGCCGAAAAAGTGGATGATCATGGCGGCCGGGGTGCTCGGGCGCAGCGACCGTGGCCCGAAGAAGAGGTAGGCGGCGAGCAGGCCGAGACCGGGGCCGGGGTTCGACTCGATCATGAACAGGATCGATTTCCCCTGCTCCGCGACCTGCTGCACGCCGAGCGGGCTGAGCACGCCGTGGTTGATGGCGTTGTTCAGGAACAGCACCTTGGCCGGTTCGACCAGCACCGAGGCCAGCGGCATGAGGCTGTGGTCGAGCAGGAAGTCGACCGCGTCGCCGGCCGCCCGGCTGAGCGTGTCGACGACCGGGCCGACACCGACCTTGCCGAGGATCGCGAAGGCGCCGCCGATGATGCCGGCCGAGAAGTTGTCCACCAGCATCTCGAAGCCGGGGCGGATCCGGCCCTCGATCAGGCCGTCGAAGAGCCTCAGGACGTACGCCGCGAGCGGACCCATGATCATCGCGCCGAGGAACATCGGGACGTCCGCGCCGACCACCACACCGGCGGTGGCGACCGCGCCGACCACCGCGCCACGTTGGCCGTGCACCATCCGGCCACCGGTGTAGCCGATCAGGATGGGCAGCAGGTACTTGATCATCGGGTCGACGAGCTCGGCCAGATTCTCGTTCGGCACCCAGCCGACCGGGATGAACAGGGCCGTGATCAGACCCCAGGCGATGAGCGCTCCGATGTTCGGCATGACCATGCCGGCGAGGTGTCCGCCGAGTCTCTGGACCCGGGCCCGGAAGCCGGCTCCGGCGACCTCGGGGGTGTACGAAGAGGCCATGAGGGGATCTCCATTTCGGTGACGGAGAGAGGGTGTGGTGTGGTGGCCGCCTCCGGCTGTCGCGGGGTGGATCGGTGGGTTTCGGGCCGGGGCGGGAGCTTGCCGGGGCGCCGGTCAGGTGAGCCGGCGGGCCGGATCGGGGTCGGGGGTGACACGGACGCTCGTACGGTCGAGATCGGTGGGGCCGGGCATCCGGCTGCCCGGGAGGTTGACCGCGGCCGCGCCCCACGCCAGGCCCTCCACCAGCGCGGCCGTGTCGCACGCGCCGGTCGAGAGGAATCCGGCGAGCAGCGCGTCGCCGGCCCCGACCGTGCTGCGCGGGACGCTGACCGGGGAGACGCCGGCCAGCACGCCGTCGCCGTCGACCAGCACCGCGCCGTCGGCGCCGAGACTGGCCAGGACCGCTCCGGCGCCGGCGGCCCGCAGCCGGCGGCACCCCTCGACCACGTCGCCGAGGGTCGCGGGCATCCGGCCGACCGCCTCGGCGAGCTCCTCCCGGTTGGGTTTGACCAGGGCCGCGCCGGCCGCGACACCGGCCAGCAGCGCCGGCCCGCTGCTGTCCACCGCGAGCCGGGCGCCGGAGCCGACCAGCCGGGCGCAGAGGTCGCCGAACGCGGCGAGGCTGGGGCCGGGCGGCAGGCTGCCGCAGACGACCACCCAGTCGGCCGCCGGCGCGGCGGTCAGCACCGCGTCGCTGACCTCGGCGAACTCGTCGTCGGAGAGGACCGGGCCGGTCTCGTTGATTTTGGTGACCGTGCCGTCCGGCTCGACCAGGGTGATGTTGGAGCGGGTCCGGCCGGCGATCGGCACGGCCAGCATGTCGACCCCCTCGGCCTTGAGCAGGTCGACCAGTTGTTCGCCCTCGGCGCCACCGGCCGGCACGACGGCGGTGGATCGCACACCGTTGGCGAGCAGCGCCCGGGAGACGTTGACGCCTTTGCCGCCCGGGTCGATGTGCGAGCCGCCGGCCCGCAGCACCTCGCCGCGGGTCAGCACGTCGACCTCGAGGGCCCGGTCGACGCTGGGGTTGAGGGTGACGGTGAGGATCACGGCTCGTCCCCCTCGCGACGGTCGAGAGCGCTGACGGGCGAAGACGCGAGCGACCGGAGGGAGCTCACACCCGCACCATCCGCACACCGGCGCCCTCCACCTCGGCGGCCAGGTCGTGGTCCAGGCCGTTGTCGGTGATCAGCAGGTCGAGGTCGGTCAGGGCGCCGAACTTGGCCAGATAGTCGTTGCCGATCTTGGTGTGGTCGGCGAGCAGCACCACTCGGCGGGCCGCGGCGATCATCGCCCGTTTGACGGCCGCCTCGGCCGGGTCGGGAGTGGTCATGCCGCGCTCCACGGTGCACCCGTTCGTGCCCATGAAGGCGACGTCGACATACATGTCGGCGAGCGGGCGCAGCGCCCAGTCGTCCACGGTGGCCAGTGTCCGGCCGCGCACCCGGCCGCCGAGCAGCAGCACGGTCAGGTTCGGCTTGAGGCCGAGGGTGGCGGCCAGCACCGGCGAGTTCACCACCACGGTGAGCTCACGGTCGGCGGGCAGCAGCTGGGAGAGGCGGGCCGTGGTGGTCCCGGCGTCCAGGATGATCGCCCCGTCCTCCGGCACCTCGGCGAGCGCCGCCTTGGCGATCCGCTCCTTCTCGCTGATCAGCACGGCGTCCCGGGTGGCCAGGGGCGGCTCGAAGCCGAGCCGCTCCACCGGGATCGCTCCACCGTGGACCCGGCGCAGCACACCGGACCGCTCCAGCACCGTCAGGTCGCGGCGGATGGTCTCCGCGGTCACCCCGAAGGCCTCGGCCAGCGCGACGACGTCGACCCGGCCCTCGGCACGGGCACGTCGCACTATCTCCTGCTGGCGCTCCTCCGCGTACATCTCTGCCCACCCGCCCGGTTCGTTTTGGCTTTGTCTTTGTTTACGCCCGGTTGCGCCCGAGCGCAATATGTCGACGAGATTTCGGTCCCGTTTCGGGTCGATGGACTCGACCCGACTTCTCAATAATCGCCTCAATACCGATAAATCGGTCGCCAACGAATGCCCGTTTGTGTGGGGTTGGCGGATCAGGCGAGGTGCCGCTCCACCGCGACGATGCGGTCGTGCGTACCGTGCAGGACGAGCAGACCGCCGTCCGGGACGGTCGCCTCCACCGGGGCCGGCCCGAGGCGCCGCCGGCACAATTCCCCGAACAGTTCCTGCACGATCTCGAGTTCGGCACGGATCGCCGCCGGCCGGCCCGTCTCGAACGATTCCCCGGCGATCCGCAGACCCCGTTCCCGGTCCGCGCCCCGCTCCTCGGCGATCCCATAGGCGGAGAGAATCGACCGGGTCGAGTAGGACCCGTCACGGACCAGCAGGAAACAGCCGGCCCCGGTCGCGGCACGGCGTTCCAGCCCGTACAGAATCCGCACGTCATCGGGGCGGCTCAGCGCGTCGGCGGCCCGGCAGGGGGCGAGCCAGAGCAGGTCGTCACGGTCGGCGGCGCCGGAGTCCGCCTCGGCCGCGAAATAGTCGGCGCGTTCCGGCCAGCCCTCCCGCGAATAGCTGGTGGAACCGAGCCACGGCCCGAGCCGGACCACCTGCCCGGTGGACTCGGAAACCGCCCGCACGGCGGCCGCGGTCATGTGTTCCCCGGGCCGGATCCGCCCTTTCGGAAAACACCATTCACCGGTCGCCGCGCGCATCACGGCGACCTCCCGCGCCTCCCCCGCGCCACGCCACAGGACCGCGCCGGCCGCCATCACGGGCGCGGAGAACGACGGTCCGAATTCCACCGGCCCACGGTAGGCCGCTGCCCGACTTGATCGGATTGCCCTGTTAGAGGGATCAGTCCTCCGCGCGATACCCCGGCAGGCCGAGGGTCTTGCGGATGGCGTTCTGCACCTCGTCAACGGGCGGGCGGCCGTCCACGTCGTGCACGACCTCCTTGCGCCGGAACAGCTCCAGCACCGGGCGGGTCTTCTCGTGGTAGTCGGTCAGCCGGGCCTCCAGGGCCTCCGGCGTGTCGTCCGCCCGGGTGATCAGCTCGTGGCCGCAGATGTCGCAGCGGCCCTCCACCTCGGGACGGTCGGCGATCAGGTTGTAGTCCATGCCGCAGTTCGGGCACAGACGGCGGCTGAGCACCCGGCGGCGCACCTCGTCGTCCGGCAGTTCGAGGTGGATCACCGCGTCGATGTCGTAGCTCTCCATGAAGAACTCGGCCTGCCGGCCGTTGCGCGGGAACCCGTCGATGATGAAGCCGTAGTTCCAGTCGTGGATGCCCAGCCGGCGGCGCACCACCTCCTCGACCAGGTCGTCGCCGACCAGCTCGCCGGCCGCCATGGCGCGCTTGACCTGGGCGCCCATCTTGGTGTGCTGCCGCACGTGCCAGCGGAAGATGTCACCGACGCTGATGTGCACCAGGTCCAGATCCTCGCGCAGCATCTTCGCCTGGGTGCCCTTGCCGCTGCCCTGCACGCCCATGATCACGTACTTGCGCATGTGCCCTCTCTCGAAGCTCAGCCGGTGAGGTCCGCCGCGCCGACGCGCAGCGGGCCGGGCGCGCGCCCGGACAACGTGGTCGGATCGATGCTCCAGGCGCCGGCCACCTTGAACACGTCGCGTTCGGCGATCAGCAGGGACGCCTCCGGGTCCAGCTCCCCGGGCAGGCCGGCGTCGCGTTCCGCCGGATCGGGCACGCCGAACCACGACGTCACCTCGCCGGTCTGTCCCACGAATCCGAAGGCGCGCAGCAGATCACCCTTCACCGCCCGCCGCCAGCGGTGCAGCTCGGTGACCCGGTGGGTGGCGAAGAACTGCACCTCGGCGCCCAGCTCGGCGGAGAGGGCGACCACGTCCGGATCGGAGCGCATCAGCAGGCGGCCGACGGCGAGCACCCAGCGGGTGTCCCGCGCGCCCGGCAGCGGCGGGGTGACCGCCACCCGGTCGTCGGTCAGGTGGGCCAGGTCCAGGCCGGACCGCCAGGGAACCGGGCCGAGGTCGCGCAGCCCGAGAGCGGCCAGGACCGCGCCCGGGTCGGCGCCGGCCACCGCCAGCCACGCCTGTTTGCCCCCGAACCCGGCCATGACATCGAGATCCATGGCAGTAACGCTAGCTTCAGGCCCGGGCGCGGCAACTCCGGCGTCAGGGCCACCCGTAGTTGCGGCGCAGGATCGCGGCGACCCGGTCGAAGCGGTGCCGGTCCAGGATCGCGCCCTCCCGGCGGATCCCGTCCTCCTGCACCTCCAGCACCCGGTCCAGCCGGATCCAGCTCGGACGGGCGGTGCTGTCCCAGTCGCCGGCGCCGAGGGCCATCCAGTGCCGCTGGCCGTCACGGTCGCTCTGGCTGGAGAGCATCAGACCGAGCAGGGTACGCGCGTCGCGCCCCACCACCAGAACGGGACGGTCCTTGCCCTGGGTCGGGTCGTCCTCATAGGGAACCCAGGTCCAGACGATCTCGCCCGGGTCGGCGTCGCCGTCCAGATCGGGCGCATAGGCCAGGTGGCGCCCCGCTTGGGGGACCGGGACGGGGCGCGACGGTCTCGTGGGGCGGGCTGCCGGGATCGCGACGGGCGGAGCGGTCTCCACCGGCTGCCGCTCCGGTGCGCCCGCGATCTGCCGGAGCCAGGCTTTGAGCAATTCGAGCATCGCGACACCTTACGGCCGGAGGACCTCGGCCGGACAGGGCCATGATCCCACTATCCTACGAAATCCTGTGTCATCCAGGTGGTGCCTTCGGCGTCGCGCACGATGCTCAGCCCGATCCGGGTGAAGGACTTGTTGAGCAGGTTCTTGCGGTGCCCGTCGTTCGGCGGCACCTCGGCCAGCATGGCGTCGGTGAGCCCGTTGGCCGCCCGGACCATCGCCGCGTCGCTGCTGCCACTGGATCCGTAGCCGATGTTCTCCCCGGCCGTGCTCCAGGCGACCTTCTGCGCGCTGAACCGCTCGCCCAGCCCGGCCTCGCCGGAGCACTGGTGCGACAGCCCGCAGCCGTCGATCATCAGCTGGGTGTGCAGGGCGGCGGCCCTGGACAGCTTGGTGTCCAGGGTGAGCGCCTCGAGCCCCTCGGCGACCCGGGCCCGGTTGAGGTGGGCGAGCACCTGCTCGGCCACCGTCCCGGAGGTCGCCGGCGCGCGGGTCTTCTTCGCCGTGCTCGCCGTCGCACCGGTCTTCTCGGTGCTCGTCTTCTTGACCGTCACCTTGGGACTCGCTTTCCGGGAAGCGGAGGCGGACGGGGTGGCGGAGGCGCCGGGAACGGCGCTCGCCGACGGGGCGGTCGAGGGATCGGGGGATCCGGCGGCCGCGAGCGGGGTGTTCGCCGCCCTGGGCTCGGGGGCCGGACCGGTGCCGCCGTGCGCGAGCCCGGCCACCAGGAAGCCGGCTCCGATCACCACCGCTGTCAATCCCGCTGCCAGGGTGTACCGGAATCGGGCGGCGGCGGAGAGGGGCACGGTGGATTCACCTCGGTGAGCGGGGGCCGGACGGACGCTCCCTCACTATGCGGCGGCCACCCGCCCCGAGCGGCCCGGCAAAGGATTCCTTAAGGCTCGGCTCACCGACTCCTAAGACGCGCCGGGCGCTCAGCCCTCCACCCGCGTGTGCAGCAGGTCGTACAGTTGCTGGTCCTTGACCGCGCTGTAGAGCGTCGGCCCGGCGCTGGTCAGGATCACGAAGGGGCAGGCCCGGTCGCCGCCGGTCAGCGCCGCCTCGGCCACCTTGCGACGGGTGGCCACCTCGTAGACGGTCAGCCGGTACTTCCCCTCCACCAGCGACATCTTCTCGGCACCGGCCTTACAGGAGCGGATCGGCTTGCCCGGACCGGTCAGATCGAGGCAGGCCACCAGCTGCGCCCGCGGCGGCTCCGGCGCCCACGCCCGGCGCTGCGCGGCGGAGCCGCTGTAGGCGATGCGGTTCAGCGTCCGGGTGAACCGGTTCTCCGCGGTCAGCGACTCGCGCACGCTGATCATCATCGGGTGCGGGCTGTCGCCGCGGTGCTTCGGCGCCGCCGGGTAGAAGGTGCCGCCGCAGACCTGGTCCAGGTCGTCGTCGGCACGCACCGGCTGGTCACTGGCCCGCGGCCCGGTCGCGGCCGGCGCGGGGACGCTCGCCGGTGGAGTGGCCCGCGGCGCCGGCTGCGCGCTCCGCGCCGGGCCGGAGAAGTCCACGAACCGCAGAACCGCCGCGCCCAGGCAGCCCACCACGACCACCGCGACCGCCGACGGGATCACCCAGCTGCCGCGCCACCAGGCCGCTCCCGCCTTCGCCACCCCATCACCGGTACGCGTGCCGCCCGCCCGGGCGCCGGAGGGCGCCTCCGGACCGGCCGGGAGCGCCTCGGCTCGCCCGACGCCGGCTGCGGCCAGCCGCGCGCCCAGCCCCGAACCCTCCCCCGCCACCGTCGACTCCGGCGTTTCCCCTGCATGGTGCATCGTTCGCTCCCCGCCCGCTCCCAGGACGACGAACTATATCGATGGGAGGCCGGGATGCGCACCGCCCCGGCCCGGATTGTCCCCCGGCGGCCACCGGGAACCGGGCGTTAGCCTGGACCGCGGTCGGCCCGGCCGGTGCCGGATCCACCGATCCGGTGGCGGCGCGCGTCGCCCGTACCCCCGAATCGAGATCGAAAGCCGCTGGTGAGGCACTGCCGTGAGCACCGACTGGATGGATCTTCCGGCGTCGGCCGTCGACGAGGCCGCGCGGCGGCTGCTCGGCTGGCGGATCACCGCGAACGGAGTGACCGCGCGGCTCACCGAGGTGGAGGCCTACAGCGGGCTCGGCGAGGACCCGGCCAGCCACGCCCATCGCGGCCGGACCGGCCGGAACGCGGTGATGTTCGGCCCGGCCGGACGGCTCTACGTCTACCAGATCTACGGCATGCACTTCTGCGCCAACGTGGTCTGCGGCGAGGCCGGGAAGGCGGCGGCCGTGCTGCTGCGGGCCGGTGAGGTGGTCGACGGGATCGAGGTGGCCCGGGCCCGGCGCCCGGCCGCCCGGCGCGACACCGACCTGGCCGCCGGACCGGCCAAGCTGATGCAGGTGCTGGCGCTGACCCGGACGGCCAACGACACGCCGCTGTTCGGCGGAGGCCCGGCCGCGCTGGCCCCACCGGACGCGCCGGTGGGGCCGGTCTCGGCCGGGCCGCGGGTCGGGGTGACCTCCGCGCACGACGTGCCGTGGCGCTTCTGGATCACCGGCGACCCGACGGTCAGCGGCTACCGCCGGCACACTCCACGGGCCCGGTCCGGTAGACCGTGAGCCGCTGGGTGGCGCGGGTCAGGGCCACGTAGAGGTCGTTGACGCCGCGCCGCGACCCGGCCCGGATCTCCTCCGGGTCGACCAGCACCACGTGGTCGAACTCCAGGCCCTTGGCCTGCGTCACGGTCAGCAGGACGGCCGGTTCCTCCACGTCCTGGCCCAGGTCCGGCAACACCGCGGCGACCTCGGCGAGCCGCGCCACCGCGACGATCACGGCGAGACTGCCGTCGCCGGCCTCCGCGGCCACGATCGCGGCCAGGCCGGACAGGTCGCCGGTCAGTTCCCGCGGCTCCACACCGGACGAGCGGACCGGGCGCGGCAGCTCGACCTGGGGGATCATCCGGCCGGCGTACGCCATGATCTCGGCCGGGGTGCGGTAGCTGACGGTCAGCTCGGCCAGCCGCCAGCGGTCCGCCACGTACGGCGACAGCACCTGCGACCACGACTCGGCGCCGGCCCCCGCGCCGGTCTGGGCCAGGTCGCCGACCACCGTCATGGACCGGCTCGGGCAGCGGCGCATCAGCATCCGCCACGCCATCGGGCTGAGCTCCTGCGCCTCGTCGACGATCACGTGACCGTACGCCCAGGACCGGTCCGTCACCGCCCGCTCGGCCGCCGATCGCCACTGCCGGTCGGCCAGCCGCTCGGCGAGCATGTCGGCCTCCATCACGTCGGCGATGTTCGGGATCTCGGCCTCGTCGTCGGATTCCGCCTCGTACGACTTGGAGCCGGCCGTGATGTCCAGGACCCCCTGCGCGTAGTCCAGCCGGCCGCGCAGTTCCCGGGCGGCCGCCGCCCGGGCCGCGCTGTCGTCCGCGCCGAGCAGTTCGGCGGCCTCGTCGAGCAGTGGCACGTCCGCCGGGGTCCAGCCGCCGCCCGGCGCCCGGCGCAGATCCGGGTGGTCCGTGGTGGCGTACAGGTCGTCGAGGAACCGCTGCGGGGTGAGCTCCGGCCACAGCTCGTCGAGCACCGCCCGTACGCCCGGGTCGGCGGCCAGGTCGTCGCGGATGTCGGCCAGGTCCGCGGCGTTCAGCAGGTTCCGCTCGCCGGGCGCGTCGTCCTCGCCCAGCGGGTCGTCCCAGAACGGGTCGTCACCGATCCGCTCGGCGACCTGGGCGGCCAGCACGTCCAGGATCCCGTCGGCGAAGATCGGCCGGGCCAGGTTGTGCAGCCGGCCGGAGGCCCGCGCCCGCCGCCGGGCCGGCTCGCACGAGGCGGCGTCCAACCGCAGGACGTGCCGGTCCACCACGATCTCGATCGGCGCGGCCGGCACCCGCTGCCGGTCCCGGACCGCCTCGGCCAGCAGCTCCACCATCGCGGCACGGCCCTTCGCCTCGGCCGCCGCCTCCGGTTCGGCCCGGCGCGCGTCCACCCCCGGGAACAGGTCGCCGGGCGTGGCCAGCACCACCCCGGTCTCCGCGAGCGACGGCAGCACCTGCGAGATGTAGCGCAGGAACGTCGGGTTCGGGCCGACGATCAGCACACCGCGGGCGCTGAACTGCTCCCGGTGCGTGTAGAGCAGGAACGCCGCCCGGTGCAGCGCCACCGCGGTCTTGCCGGTGCCCGGGCCGCCCTGCACCACCAGCACGCCGCCGGCCGCCGACCGGATCACCCGGTCCTGTTCGGCCTGGATCGTCTCGACGATGTCGCGCATCCGGCCGGTCCGGTGCGCGTCCAGCGCCGCCATCAGCGCGGCCTCGCCGACCAGGGTGCCACTCGCGGCCGCTGCCGCGACGTCCGGATCGAGGACCTCGTCGTCCAGGCCCACGACGGTACGGCCACGCGTGCGGATGTGGCGGCGGCGGGCGACGCCGTACGGGGTGACGGCGGTGGCCACGTAGAACGGACGGGCGGCCGGGGCCCGCCAGTCGACGAGCAGCGGGTCCTCGGTGTCGTGGATGCCGATCCGCCCGATCCGCAACGGCGTGCCGTCGTGCGGGTCGAGGCGGCCGAAGCAGAGGCCGGACTCGACCGCGTCGTACCGGGCCAGGCGCTCGGCGTGACCGCGGGCGGCGCTGTCCCGCTGGGCGCGGGCCTCCGGGGTGCCGCCGGTCCGGCGCCACGTCTCGGCGAGGCGGGCGCGTTCCCGGTCCCGCATCTCGTCGAGCCGGGTGTAGATCATCGTGACGTGCTGCTGCTCCTCGGCGAATTCCGTGGCGGAAACGCTTGACAGACTTGACACCCGTGCCTCCAGGCCCTATTCTGATACTGGAACTCTCTGCTTCGTGTGACTTTTCCACGCAGAGACGTATCAGAGTACTCCCTCTCGCCTCAGTTCAGCAGCGCCTTCAGCGCTGCCGCGTCCGCACGCCAGTGCGACGCCTCCAGCAGCGGCGGGGGCGAGACCGGCAACGGGCCGTCGGCGCCCGCGTCGTCCGGATAGCGGGCGATCACATGGGTGTGCAGGTGCTCACCGGGCTTCCCCAGGGTCAGGTAGTTGAGCGCCGCCGGGCGGAAACAGTCACGGATCGTCCGGGCGACCGTCAGCACCTCACGGTGGTAGAGGTCGGACTCCACCGGGCTCAGATCGATCGGCTCGGCCACGTGCCGGCCGCGCCACACCACGATCGCGTGGCCGCGGACATGCGCACGCCGGGCGAAATAGGTGTCGGAGACCCGGCCCGACCAGACCCGCAGACCGAACTCGGTCTCCTCCCGCCGCTCACCGCACCAGCCGCACCAGTCCTCCGCCACCCCGGAACCATAAACGATCCTCGATAGATCACGGTGCCCCGCGCGGTCGGCCGAGGCTCACCACAGGGCCTGGGAGCGCCACTTCTGGTTCGGTTTGCCGGTGCAGTTCTTCAAGCGGACGGTTCCGTGGCTGCCGTCCGCGCTCACGGCGTTCTGAGTGACGCAGCGGCCTCTGCGGTCGCCGGACTGCAGAGCCGAGGTGAACCACCAGTTCTGGCGGCCACCCTGCGCGTTGCAGGCCGCGACCCGGATCCGGGCGCCCTCGGCGGTGCTGTCCGGCTGGACGCAGTTCAGCCCCACCTGGAGCGCGCCGACGCTGCTCAGGAACAGGTTCTGGAACCGGTTCGACCGGTCGCAGACCGCGGTGAAGAGGACCTTGCCGACCACGCCGCCGGTCAGGCACAGATTCGGGCTCTGGCCGGAGACGAGCAGACCCTGGTGCAACGGCGGCGGGCCGGGAGCGGCGACGACCGGGGTGACCGGCGCGGCCAGCAACGAGGCGGCCATCAAAAGCAGAGTTAGCACACGACCGGCGAACATCATCCCAGATTAGGGCAAAAAGATCGGGCAGATCGGCAATTCGTCACTCCCGGACGGCCCGGCGCGGGGACGGTTTGGGAACCGGCGCGGCGGGTAGGCGCGGCGGATGGGACCGGAAGCCACCGTCA
The DNA here is from genome assembly GCF_017592555.1 of Actinoplanes flavus. Classification (GTDB taxonomy): domain Bacteria; phylum Actinomycetota; class Actinomycetes; order Mycobacteriales; family Micromonosporaceae; genus Actinoplanes; species Actinoplanes flavus. Next base: position 18,767 of record NZ_JAGFNS010000018.1, read on the forward strand.
CCTTCGTCGGGAACGCCACCACACTGCTGCGGCTCGGGGCGTTCACGCTGCTCACCGATCCGGCGTTCGGGGCCGCCGGCAGCCGGGTGTACCTGGGGTGGGGGGCATGGACGCGACGGCTGCGGGGGCCGGCACTCCCGTACCCCGAAATGCCCCGGCCCGACGTCATGCTGCTGTCGCACCTGCACGGTGACCACTTCGACCGGGTGGCGCGCAAGGCCGTTCCGGCCGACCTGCCGATCGTCACCACCCCGCAGGCGCGGCGCCGGTTGCGGCGCCGCTTCCCGGCGGCGCGCGGACTGCCCACCTGGGACGCCCAGGAATGGTCGCGCGACGGGCAGACGCTGCGGATCACCGCGCTGCCGGGCCGGCACGGGCCGGGACCGGTGGACCGGCTGCTGCCGGACGTGATGGGCTCGCTGGTCGAGTGGGCCGTGGACGGGCAGCCGATGCTGCGGCTCTACGTCACCGGCGACACGCTGTACCGGCCGTTCCTCGGCGAGATCCGGGACCGCTGCGGCGACATCGACGCCATGCTGATCCATCTGGGCGGCACCCGGCTGCTCGGGCTGCTGCTCACCATGGACGGGCGGCAGGGCGCCGACCTCACCGGGCTGATCCGGCCACGGCTCACGCTGCCGATCCACGTCGACGACTACCGGGTGATGAAATCGCCGCTCAGCGACTACCTGACCGAGTGCCGGAACCGGTCGATCCCGGGCGTCCGGCCGCTCACCCGCGGCGAGACCGTCACGCTGGCCCCGATCACGACCGGCTGACCGGAAACCGCCCCGGGGCACGCGGGCGGACACTAGCGTCAGCGGTGATGATCTCGCGTCGCGGTCTGTTGCTGCTGAGCCTGATGTGCGGTGCCGGCGTGCTGTGGGCGGCCGGGCTGATCGGGGCACTCGCGTTCGGCACCCGGCCGGTGGTCATCCCGATCGCGGTCGGGTTCGCGGCGATCCTGACCGTACCGGCGTTCGCGGCCGGGATCCTGGCGAACCGGCGCGGCTTCCAGACCCGCCAGCCGCGACGGTTCTGGAGTCTGGCGTCGTGGGTGCCGCCGCACGTACCGGTCTGGGCGGCCGTCGCCGCCGCGGTCACCTTCTTCGGATTCTGGGTGGCGCTGGTGGGCGCGTTCGTGGCCCTGGACGGCACACCCGGCCGGCAGGACGGCAAGTACGTGCTGGAGGACCACGATCAGGTCGTCGAGGTGAGCCGGTCGGTGTACGAGCGGCAACTCGACCACGAGACACAGATCTCGCTGGCGGTGCTCGGGGCGTTCGCGGTCGGCGGGACGTTCCTGTGCGCGGCCCGCGCCACCGCTCACGAGGAGGTCTGACCCGTCGTACCGTGAGGTGGTGGACGACGACGTGCTCGCCAGGGCCGCACGGATCGCAGCGGACTGGCTGGAATCCCTGGACCGGCGGCCGGTCGGCGAGACGGCCGGGCTGGCCGAGCTGCGCGAGCGGCTCGGCGGGCCGCTGCCGGACGGCCCGGTGGATCCGCTGACCGTCGTCGAGGAACTGGCCACGGCCGCCGACCCGGGACTCGTCGCCAGCCCCGGTGGACGGTACTTCGGCTTCGTCATCGGCGGTGGGCTGCCGGCCGCGGTGGCCGCCGACTGGCTCACCACGGTCTGGGACCAGAACGCGGGGCTCTACGCCTGCTCGCCCGCGGCGTCGGTGGCCGAGGAGGTGGCCGGTGAGTGGCTGCGGGAGTTGTTCCGGTTGCCGGCCGGCAGCTCGTACGCCTTCGTGCCCGGCTGTCAGAGCGCACACCTGACCTGCCTGGCGGCGGCCCGGCACCACGTGCTGCGCCGCGCCGGCTGGAACGTCGAGACGCACGGGGTGGCCGGGGCGCCCGCGGTACGGATCGTGGTGAGCGCGCGGCGGCACACCACCGTCGACCGGGCGCTGCGGCTGCTCGGATTCGGCACGGCGTCGCTGACCGTGGTGCCCGCCGACGCCGCCGGCCGGATGGACGTGGCGGCGCTGCGGGACGCGCTGCACACCGGCGGGCCGGCGATCGTCTGCGCGCAGGCCGGCGAGGTGAACACCGGCGCCTTCGACGACCTGTCGGCGATCGCCGACGCGACCTCGGCGGCCGGGGCGTGGCTGCACGTGGACGGGGCGTTCGGGCTGTGGGTGCTGGCCAGCCCCCGGTTGCGGCACCTCGCGGCCGGGGCGGAACGGGCCGACTCGTGGGCGACCGACGCGCACAAGTGGCTGAACGTGCCCTACGACAGCGGGATCGCCTTCTGCGCGCACCCGGAACCGCACCGGGCCGCGATCAGCACCACGGCCGACTACCTGGTGCAGAGCGGTCCGGACGGGCCACGGGACCAGATCGACTGGACGCCCGGATTCTCCCGGCGGGCCCGCGCCTTCCCGGTCTACGCGGCGCTGCGGTCGCTGGGCCGGCGTGGCGTCGCCGACCTGGTGGAGCGCTGCTGCGGGCACGCGCGGGACTTCGCGGCCGGGCTGGCGGGCGTCCCGGGTTGCGAGGTGCTCGGCGAGGTCGTGATCAACCAGGTCCTCTTCCGCTTCGGCGACGACGCGACCACCGACCGGGTGCTGCGGCACGTGGTCGACAGCGGCGAGGCGTGGCTGAGCGGCACCATGGCCGGCGGCCGGCGCGCCATCCGTCTGTCCGTGTGCAACTGGCGGACCAGCGCGGACGACATCGAACGAACCCTCACCGCCTTCCACCGCGCCACGGCCGCCGGCTGAGACCGGAGGAAGGCGATCAGGCATGGGAAGGTCTGGATCCGGTAAAGGTGCGGCACGAACCGGGCCCGGATCGGTTACGCCCTCGCGGACGGCGGGTACGGTCGAGGTCCGCGGGTGGCCGCCGAGGGGGAGGCCACCCGCCTGTCATCACCCGCGAAGACGCTGACCGAAGACCTGATCGGAAGTGATCGTTGGCCGCCGTGACGAGCGACGAGGGGCAGCGGATCCGCCTCTGGTCCGTCGTCGGCGAGACCGGGGCGATCGCCACGGCCGGGCCGCGGGCGAAGGTGCGCGGCGAGGCGGGCGATCTGTTCGCGGTCGGCCCCGCGGGGACCGTGGTGATCACCAGCGGCGTGCGCACCGCCGAGGATCTGACCGTCACCGGGCCGTTCGCGCGCCTGGTCGAGGGGCGGCTGACCGGCGGCGACGCCCTGCCGGTGTATGTGTTCGCCCGCCTGCCGGACGGCTGCCTGACGCTGGGCACCGCGCGGGTGACCGAACTGGCCCGCCGCCGCGGCGTGCTCCAGCGGGCCGGTCTGCGGCTCTACACCCCGCTGCCACCGCACCTGCTGGATCTGGCCCGCCCGGACGGTCCACCGGCCGGGACCGACTGGCTGGACCTGCTGCCCGGCGACCCGATCGGGGCGCTGCGGGGGTTCCTCGCCGACTGGTACTCGGACGTCCCGCCCGCCACACCCGACCCGGCCGACGGGCTGCCCGGGCCGTTGCGCGCGTTCCACGAGGCGGCCGCCGGGCGCCCGGAGGTGTCCGGCGGCGCGCTGCGCGTCCTGCCGGGGCCGCCGGACACCGGGCCGGGCCGGACACTGGTGTTCGGCACGGCCTCGGACGGCACCTTCGATCTGCTGATGGAACCCGGCCTGGAGGATCCGCCGGTCTACTACCACGGCCTCAGCGATCAGCCGTTGCGCGAGCGGGAGCGGCTTTCCGCGTACCTGCTGATGTCGAGCCTGACCCGCGCGGCGATGGACCGGGGCGGTGGCATGGCGTTCGTCGACCGGGCGCAGGCCCGGCGGATCGTGGCCCCGCTACGCCGGGTGCCGCTGCGGCCGATGCGCTGGCCGTGCGCGCGTTCCCGGCTGTACGCGGGGCCGGAGATGGTGGCGCTGGTCGGCGAGGACGACGCCGACTGGCTGGAGGTCTACGTCGGCGTCCGCCACCGTGAGGCCCTGCGCCGGCTGCGCAAACTGGGCCTGGACTGGGCCTCGCTGGAGGACTGAGTCACTCGCTGATCGCGTCGATCAGGTCGCCGACCGGACGGTCCGGCAGCGCCCGGGCCACGTCGGCGACCGCGTACCCGCTTCACACCGAGGCAATCGTCGATGCGATTTCGTCGACGAGTTCGCGGGCCAGGAAGCCGATCCGGCCGTACCGCGGGGCCAGCCGCAGACCGCTGACCGCGTGCGCGTAGGCGCCCCAGCAGGCGGCCTGTGCCGGGTCGGCGCCGCGGCCGAGCAGTCCGGCCACGATGCCGGCGCGGACGTCGCCGCTGCCCGAGGTGCCGAGGCCGGCGTGACCGCTCTCCTCACGCCAGGCCGGGCCGTCCGGTGCGGCGATGTGGCCGTAGAGCGAGACCACGGCCTGATGGCGTTCGGCCAGTTCGCGGGCGGCCGCGGCCAGATCGTCGCCGGGTTCGCGGCCGAGCAGATGGGCGGCCTCCACCAGGTTCGGGGTGAGCACGGCACGGCGGCGGTCGAGCAGGCCGGGGTCCTTGCTGAGGGCGCCGAGGGCGTACGCGTCGAGGACCAGGGCGGTCTCCTCGGGCGCCCGGGCCAGCACGGCGCGCATCAGGCGGACGGTGTGGTCGACGTCGTCGAGGCCGGGCCCGAGCGCGATCACGTCGGCGCCGCCGGCCAGCTCGAGGATCTCGTCGGTGGGCGCGCCGTCCGGAGCGAGACCCACCACTTTGGCCTCCGGGACCGCGATGCTCAACGGTACGGCGGACTCCGCGGCCACCGCGAGCTGCAACCGCCCGGCGCCCGCCCGCAGCGCCGCGACCCCGGCCAGCAGCACCGCGCCCGGGGTGCAGCGGGCGCCGCCGACGACCAGCACGGTGCCGCGGGACTCCTTGCCACCCTGCGGGTCCGGCAGGGGCCAGTCGCGCAGCAGCGCGGGGGTGACGACCCGTTCCTCAGACCGGTTCGGCATTGACGTCCTCCTGCCGGGTCGGCGGCGCGTCGTGCCGGTGCAGGTGCTCGACCGAGTTGAACAGGCCGGGTTCCAGGCGGTCGCCGGCGCGGGCCCAGGTGCTGACCGAGCAGTTGGCGATGGTGGTGCCGTGGGCGATCGCCATGAGTTCCGCCTCGCTGAGCCGCTCGGCCAGGTAGCGCACCATGAGCACGGTGGCCTCGTGGGCGAAGAGCACGACCCGGCCGCCGGGGTGGTCCTCGCCGATCTCGCGCAGCAGGGCGCGCAGTCGCAGCAGCACGTCGGCCCAGGACTCGCCACCGGGTGGCCGGTAGTAGAACTTGCCGAGCCGTTCCCGGCGGCGCGCCTCGGCGGGCAGCCGGGCCTGGACGCCGCGTGCCGTGAGCAGGTCGAGCACACCGAGCTCCCGGTCGCGCAGCCGCTCGTCGACGACGATCTCGGCGGGGATCGAGCCGAGCGCGATCTCCGCGGTCTGCCGGGCACGCAGATAGGGCGACACCACGGCGAGCCCCGGTTGCTGCCCGCTCAGCCAGCGGCCGACCGCCTCGGCCTGGTCCCGTCCGGTCGGGGCGAGCGGCACGTCCGCGTCGCGTTCCGGGATGTCGATCAGCTCGGCGCCGCCGGCCTCGGCGTCCTGAGCGGTGACGTTTCCGGTGCTGAGGCCGTGCCGGACGACCGCGAGCCAGTCCAATCGGTGCATGCCGGGGCCTTACCCGGTTCCGGAGCGGACTACCCTCCCCCGGCCGTGCGAGAAACTCGACAAACTCAACTGATTTAGTAGACAAGGAGGGTGTTCGTCGGGCAGGCTGCGCCGCATGGATCCGATCATGGTGCTCGCCGGCCTCGGAGTCGGCATCATCGTCGGGCTCACCGGCATGGGCGGTGGCGCCCTGATGACGCCCATCCTCGTCCTGCTCTTCGGCGTGCACCCGGTCGCCGCGATCTCCAGCGACCTCGCCGCCAGCGCGATCATGAAACCGTTCGGCGGCTGGGTGCACGCCCGCCGCGGCACGGTCAACTGGCGGCTGGTGGCCTGGCTGTGCGCCGGTAGCATCCCGTCCGCCTTCCTCGGCGTCCTGCTGCTGGACATGTTCGGCAGCGACGAGAGCGTCCAGCACGCCGTCAAGATCGCCCTCGGCGTGGCGCTGCTGCTGGCCGCCGGCGGCATGCTGCTCAAGGCCTGGACCGGGCGCCGCAACGCGGACCGCCCGGTGGCCCCGATCACCGTCAAGCCCGTCCCGACCGTGCTGATCGGGATCATGGGCGGCCTGGTGGTCGGCCTCACCTCGGTCGGCTCCGGCTCGCTGATCATCGTGGCGCTGCTGGCGCTCTACCCGACGCTGCGCGCCAACGACCTGGTCGGCACCGACCTGATCCAGGCGGTGCCGCTGGTCACCGCCGCGGCACTGGGCCACGCCTTCTTCGGCGACCTCCAGCTCGACATCGCCGGCGCGGTGGTCCTCGGGTCCATCCCGGGCGTGCTGCTCGGCTCCCGGATCTCGTCGCGGGCGCCCGGCGGGCTGGTCCGGTCCGCGCTGGTGATCGTGCTGCTGGCCAGCGCCCTCAAGCTGTTCGACCTGCCCACCCTGGTGGTCGGGGTGGTCGCCGGCGTGGCGATCCTGGTCGCCGTCGGCATCGGCCTGCAAGGCCGGACCACCCGGGAGAGGGAGCCGGCAGAAGCCGGCATCGGCTAATACCACCCCGATCGGCTGCCGATGTGAGGCGGCGTCGAATCTCGGGGGTACGGATGAACGTACGGCAGAAGCTGCTCGGGGGTTATCTTCTGGTGGCCCTCATGGTGGCCGCCACCGCGCTGATCGCGTGGCGGACCACCACGGTGTCGGCCGAGCGGGCCGCCGCGCTGGAGGCGGCCCGGCTGGCCCGGGGCGTCGCCATGGACGTCGCGCTGGGCCTCTCGGAGGACACCGAGGGCGAGGTGATCGCGCCGCTCTACTACAGCCCCGGGGCACTCGACAACTACCTCCAGCGGATGCACGAGATCCAGCACCGTGACGCCGTGGTGGTGGACTCCGGCAAGTACATCCTCGGTGACGTCGTCCGGGAGAACGTCGCGGCGCTCTTCGACCACGATCTCGGCGACGAGGTCGGCCGGACGATCGACGACGGCGAGTCCCGCGCCTTCGTCGAGACCAGCGCCGACTACCCCGGCGGCATCAAACAGGTCGTGGTGCCGATGAACACCAAGGCCGGCAAGCGGATCGGCGCGGTCATCCTCGAGTACACCCCGATCTACGAGCAGATGATGGCGTCCACCCGGCCGGCCCAGATAATCACCATGATCAGCTCCGCCGTGGTGATCCTGCTGGTGCTCGCCCTCGGCATCGGGCTGTCCGGCTCGCTGATCCGGCGGATCACCTCGCTCACCGCGGCGGTTCGCACCATCCGTACCGGGGACTACTCGCTGCGGGTGCCGCCGAACGGCCGCGACGAGATCGGGCGGCTGGCCCGCGCCTTCAACTCGATGGCCGAACAGCTCGAGCTCTCGGCCCGGGAGATCCTGGCCAAGGAGTACACCGACAGCATCCTGGCCAACGCCGGTGAGGGCATCTGCGGCATCGACCCGGCCGGGAACATCACCTTCGCCAACGAGGCGGCCGGGCGGATCACCGGCCTCGGCGTCGGCGGGCTGCTCCAGCGGTCGGCCACCGTGCTCTTCCCGGCGGCGGCCGACGGGCTGACCAGCGGCATCCGGGAGGGCCGCCTGCTGCGCCCGGACGGCACCACGGTCCGGGTCGAGTACAACGTCAGCTCCCTGGAGAAGGCGGGCCGGCCGATCGGCGCGGTCGTCGTGCTGCGCGACGTCACCCGGCAGCGCGACCTCGAACACGACCTGCGCCACCAGGCCCTGCACGACGGGCTCACCGGGCTGCCCAACCGCAAGCTGGTGCTCGACCGGCTGGACCACGCGCTCAACCGGTCCCGGGCCTCCGGCGAGCACATCGCCCTGCTCTACCTCGACCTGGACGGCTTCAAACGGATCAACGACAGCCTCGGGCACAACGCCGGCGACCTGCTGCTGCGGACCGCGGCGGAGCGGCTGGGCGCCACCGTACGACCGCACGACACGGTGGCCCGGCTCGGCGGCGACGAGTTCGCCGTCCTGCTCGAGGGCGCCACCCCGCCGGTGGTGGAGAAGCTGGCCCGCGCCTGCCTGGACGCCATCGCCCGGCCCTTCGTGGTGCACGGGCGGGAGGCGGTCGTGACGGTCAGCGTCGGCGTGGTCCCGGACGCGGCCCGCTACACCGACGCCGACGAGGTGGTCCGCAACGCCGACGTCGCCATGTACGCCGCCAAGGACCTGGGCAAGAACCGGTTCATGGTGTTCGAGAACCGGATGCACGAGCAGCTGCTCACCCGGCTCGACCAGGAGAACCGGCTGCGCGAGGCGGTGCACCGCGGCGAGCTGCGGCTGCACCTGCAACCGGTGTTCGCGGTGCAGGAGGGTCAGGTGGCCGGCGCCGAGGCGCTGGTCCGCTGGGAGGACCCGCAGCGCGGGCTCCAGCAGCCGGGCTCGTTCATCCCGCTCGCCGAGGAGACCGGCATGATCATCGAGATCGACCGGTGGATCCTGCTCGAGTCCTGCCGGACGCTGCGCCACTGGCAGCAGGAGAGCCCGTGGACCGCGCCCGCCTGGGTCAGCGTCAACCTGTCGGCCGCCCACCTGGACCTGCCCGACCTCACCGACCACGTGGCGTACGCCCTGGCCACCACCGGGCTCTCGCCGCAGTGCCTGGTCCTGGAGCTCACCGAGACGGTGATGATGCGGGACGTGGCGGTCACCTCGGCCCGTCTCCAGGAGTTGCGCGACCTCGGCGTACGGATCGCGATCGACGACTTCGGCACCGGCTACTCGTCGCTCGGCTACCTGCGCGACATCCCGGTCGACGTGCTGAAGCTCGACCGCTCGTTCATCACCGGGCTGGTCGGCAACGGCCGCCAGCAGGAACTGGTCAGCGCCATCGTGCAGCTCGGGCACACCCTCGGCCTGCGGGTGGTGGCCGAGGGCGTCGAGGACGCCGACGAGCTGAACCTGCTCACGGTGATGGGCTGCAAGTTCGTGCAGGGCTACCACCTGGGCCGGCCGGAACCGGCCGACCGGCTCTACGAACGGCTCACCACCCCGGCCCTCAACAGCTAGCCGGCATGGAATCGGCCACCGCCCACCCGGGCAGGCGGGTGAGCGGTGGCCGTGATCAGGGGCTGAGCCGGGTCGGCGCCGGGGTGGAAGGGGGACCGGCGCCGACCCGGTGGCCGGCTGAGCCGAGGATCAGCTCTGCACGAAGACCGAGACGGTCCGTGCCGGGACGGTGAGCGTGCCGGTCGCCGCCGCGAAGGACGCGGAACGGGTGACCGGGTCGGCCGAGGCCCGCTGCACCGGGTGGAGGGCGACCTTCTTGCCGGCCAGCGCGGGCACCGTCTGGGTGGCCGCCGTGGTGCCGGCGTTGAAGACCACCGTGATCGACTTCCACTGACGGTCCACGCCGCGGGCGTCGATCGTCATGGTGATCACGCCAGGGGTCTCGTTCCGGCCGGACAGCGGGAACGACACCCGCTGCCGCACCTGCGCACCGGTGGCCAGACCGAACGCCGGGCTGGACTTCCGGATCCGGAGCAGCTCCTGGTAGAGGTTGTTGGACAGGTTCATCGAGGCGCAGTCCGGCACCAGGGCCGGGTCGGCCAGCAGCGGCTTGGCGTAGGCGTACTTCGACTCGTTGTCCGCCTTGGGCGGCAGACCCCGGCCGAAACCGTTGCCCTGCGTGCAGTCCCAGATGATCTGGTTGAACCAGTCACCCGAGTTGAACGAGTTCCGGTCCAGCGACTTGGAGCGCAGGATCTCGCTGCCCGCGGTCACGAAGCCCACACCCTGCCCGAGCACCGTGGTGGCCAGCGCCACCGACTGCGCCCGTGCCCGGTCCGCGGCCGTGGTGGCCTGGGGCAGCTTGTACGCCAGCGCGTCGTACAGGATCTCGTTGTCGTGCGCGTCGACGTAGGTGATCGACTCACCGGGGTCGACCGTGTAGCCGGCCGGCGCCCCGTTGTAGTCCACCTGCGAACCCTTGACGGTCGCGCCGGACGAGTCGGTGAACGTGTAGTCCGCCAGGTTGCCGGTCAGACCGACCTTGATCAGGTCCTGGTAGTGCAGCAGGCGCGCCTTCTGCTCCGCGGCGGTGCCGTTGACCGGGTCGCCGTTGGGCGCGCCGGCCAGACCGGACGCGAAGCCCTGGATGCGCGGGTTGCCGTCGAACGGGCCGCCGCCACGGACCGCGTCCCGGAGCCGGTCGTTGAACACGCCGATCCCGGTTCCGCCCATGTTCAGCTGGGTGGCCTGGATGAAGCGGGCGTCGTTCGCCACCTCACCGAAGTTCCAGCCCTCGCCGTACACATAGATGTTCTTGCCGTCGACGCCGTCGCGCGCCAGGGTCAGCTTGTCGAGGGCCTTGCGCACCGCCAGGATGTTCGCCTTCGGGTGGTGGCCCATCAGGTCGAAGCGGAACCCGTCGACCTTGTACTGCTTGGCCCACGTGACGATCGAGTCGACCACGAGCTTGCCCATCATCGCGTTCTCCGGCGCGGTGTTGGCACAGCAGGTGGAGTTGGCGACGGTGCCGTCCTCGAGCAGCCGGTGGTAGTAGCCGGGCACGATCTGGTCGAGCACCGACTTGGCGTCGGTCCCGGCCGCCGAGGTGTGGTTGTAGACGACGTCCATGACGACCCGCAGGCCGGCCTGGTTGACGCCCGCGACCATCGCGCGGAACTCCTTGGTCCGCTGGTCCGGGTCGACCGCGTAGCCACCCTCCGGAACGGTGTAGTGCAGCGGGTCGTAACCCCAGTTGTACCCGTCGGTGGCGGCCACCTTCTCGATGCAGGCCTGCTGCTGGTCCGAGTCGGCCGGCATCGACGCCAGGTCGCAGGCGGGCTGCTGCTGGTCGGCGCGCTTCTCCGGGATGGTGGCGAAGTCGAACGCCGGGAGCAGGTGCAGGTGGGTGACCCCGGCCCGGCCCAGCTCGGCCAGGTGCTTCATGCCCTCGGTGTTCCGGTCGGTGAAGGCGCTGAAGGTGCCCCGCCTGCCGGCCGGCACGGACGCGTCGGCGATGGAGAAGTCCCGGACTGACAGCTCCGAGATCTGGATCTTGGCGGGTGCGACGGCCGCCGGCTTCCGGAGGCCCGCCCAGCCGGCCGGCGCGAGCGCCGGGTCGGAGAGGCTGACGAAGCGGCTGCGGGTGGAGTCGGGGGTGAGCGCCACCGCGTACGGGTCGGTGACCGACGCCGTGACCACCTTCTGCGCGGCCGGCTGCCACGCGGTGACCCGGAACCTGTAGAACTTGCCGGCCCAGTCGCCGCGGCCGGACCAGACGCCGGTGCGGTCGTCGCGGGTCAGCTCCACGAGAGCCGGGGAGACCTGGCCGGCGGTGTCGTAGACCTCGAGCTCGACGGTGCGGGCGGTCGGCGCCCACACCGCGACGCTCGCCTTCCGGCCGCTGACGACCGGGCCGAGGGTGGCGCCGGTCGCGGAGCCGTAGACGTCGTCGAGGACGCCGGAGAGCTGGACGCCGGTGGCCGAGAGCAGCTTGCCGGCGGCGTCGCGCTCGGTGACCACGACCTGGCTCCGCAGAACATCGGAAAGATCTTTTTTATCGGTACGGAACGCGCCGTACTGCCACAGGTGCGGGAACGCCTCACGCTGCGCCTCGGTGAGGCCGTCGCGCCGCGCGGTGAGAGACACGCTCTCGAAAGTCCCGGTGAGCTCGCCGTCCTTGACGCCGATCCCGCCGGTGGGCGACCAGACCAGGTCGTAGACCTTGCCGTCGGTGCCCGCACCGACCGGCTCCAGGGTGGTGCCGGTGCCGGTCTTCCAGGCGATCGTGCCCCGGTCCAGCCAGACCGCGGCGGACTTGGTCACGTCGGCCACGCCGCCGCCACCGGCGGTCTTGACCAGCGGCAGCAGGCGGGTCTCCTGACCGGCCAGCAGCCAGACCTCGTGGCCCGCCTTGGCGAAGTCGAGGGACTGGTCGGCGGGCAGGTCCTTCTCGTCGCCGCGGTGGATGATGTAGCTCAGCGAGGTCGCCCCGGCCGCGAGCGGCACCTCGAAGACCGCGCCGTAGCTGTCGATCCGGGCCGGCGGCAGCGGGCTCGACCAGTCGGTCGGGTTCGCGGCGCCGGACCAGACGTGCATGCCCCAGCCGTCGTAGGCGCCGTCGGCCCGGTTCCAGTGGATGACCGCCTTGGTGGTGTCCGGTGCCGGGCCGGGCTCGCCGGTGGCGGCCTGCCGCGAGGTGTAGACCTTGGCGTCGCCCTGCTTGACCCAGATCTCCGGGTTCTCGCCGACGTTGATGCTCCGGTCCGCGTCGACGTCCTTGTTCCCGTCGTCGTCGACCACGATGAACCCGACGCTCTTCGCGCCCGGCTTCAGCTTCACGTAGGCGAAGCGGCCGTACGAGTCGGCGCCGGTGAACTGCTGACCGTTGGGCCAGCTGGTGGACATGGACGGGTCGATGTCGCCCCACACGTACAGGTTCTGGTCGTCGTACTCGCCGTCCGGCCGCTGGTAGTGCACGACCGCGTAGCCGGCGGTGGAGGTGGCCTCCGGGGTTCCGACGGTGATGTTCACGGTCGAGGACGCGAGGCGTCCCCTGCTGTCGCGCACCACCGCCTTGTACCGCACCGGGGTGTCGCCGGCCAGCCCGGTCAGGTCGTGGTAGACCCGGTAGGGCGCCCGGTCGGCGGTGCCGAGCAGCTTCCACGCGCCGTTTCCGGCCTGGGCCGCGAAGGTCACGGTCGACAGCGGGTCACCGGCGACGTCGGCGACGATCTCGGTGCGGGTGGCGACCGAGGCGTTCGGCTTCGGGCCGCTGATGCTCACGGTCGGAGCGGCAGAGGGTACGGCCACCGCGGTCCCGGCCTTGAAGACGACCGAGGACAGCGCCGGAACCGTGACGGTGATCCGGCCGCCGGCGTCCGAGGCCACCCCCGTGGCGCCGCCGTAGATCCCGGTGAACGTGGCGTTCGGCGTGGACGTGGCGAAGCTGACGGTCTGCGCGGTGGTGGCGTTGTTGGACGCGACGACGTACTCGGCCTGCTTGGCCTTGTCGATGCGGGAGACCGCGAAGACGCCCTGGCCCTCGGCCGCGTACCGGGTCAGCTGGACGCCGGTGACCAGCGCCGGGTTCGCCTTGCGGAGCTTCGCGAGCGCCGCGATGGTCCGGTAGACCGGGTGCGACGTGTTGTAGTTGTCCACCGCGTGGGTGCTGTCGGTGCCGATCAGGTCGTCGTCCAGGTAGTCCGCGCTCTTGCTGGCGTACAGGTCCTGGCGGGCGTCCTTGTCGCCGCCCGGCCCGGTGAAGCCCTGCTCGTCACCGGAGTAGACGACCGGCTGGCCGCGGGTGAGGAACATCAGCTCGTGGGCGAGCTGGTCGCGCTTGAGCTGGGTGTCGGCGGTCGCCGCGGCGGCGATGAAGGAGCCGATCCGGCCCATGTCGTGGTTGCCGAGGAAGGTCGGCAGCCGGTCCGCGCCGGTGTTGCGGGCGGTGTAGAGATCGTCCTTGGCGTACAGGGCGGACAGCGCGTCGGCGCCGCTGTTGCCGGTGACGAAGCCGCGGGCCGCCTCCTGGAAGGAGAAGTCCAGCGTGGCCGGGAGCTTGCCCTCGCGCACGTAGGTCGACTGGATCTCCTGGTCGGCGGTGTAGACCTCGCCGAACATGAAGAAGTCGTCCTTGCCGGCCTTCTTGGCGGCCCGCTCGACGCCGGGCGCCCACTGCTGCCAGAACTCCATGTTGGAGTGCTTGACGGTGTCCAGGCGGTAGCCGTCGATGCCGGTGTCGGCGATCCAGTCCGAGTAGATCTCGGTCATGCCCTCGACCACCTCGGGACGCTCGGTGAAGAGGTCGTCGAGGCCGACGAAGTCGCCGTACTCGCTGTTCTCACCGGCGAAGGTGGAGTCGCCGCGGTTGTGGTACATGTTCACGTCGTTCAGCCAGGACGGCTTCTTGACGGTCTTGTCCGCGGTGCTGCCGAAGACCGGGGTGTACGGGTACGACGTCGCGTCGGTCTCCGGGAACGTCGACGAGGTCGCGTAGTTGCGGTCCTCGAACGGCTGCCCGTCGGTGTCGGTGTACGGGGAGTCGGCCTTGTCGACGTACGTGTTCGTGTTCTCCGCGTACTTGATGACGTCCGCGGTGTGGTTGACGATGATGTCCAGGTAGATCTTCATGCCCCGCTGGTGCGCGAGCTTGACCAGCTTCTTCAGGTCGGCGTTGGTGCCGAAGTGCGGGTCGACCTGGGTGAAGTCGGTGATCCAGTAGCCGTGGTAGCCGGCCGACACGCCGGTGCCGGCGCCCTGCACGGGACGGTTCTTGAAGACCGGGGCGAGCCAGATGGCGGTGGTCCCGAGGCCCTGGATGTAGTCCAGCCGGTCCATCACGCCTTTGAGGTCGCCACCGTGGTAGAAGCCCTTGTCGGTGGGGTCGTAGCCGGTCGACAGCCGGTCGCCGGAGAGCCCGCCCCGGTCGTTGCGAGTGTCGCCGTTGGCGAACCGGTCCGGGAGCACGAAGTAGAACTGCTCACCGGAGGACGGGTTGTCCGAGCCCCAGTTCGCGATCACCGCGTCGCTGGGAACGGACGGGGCCGCGACGGCGGCGGAGGCCGGCACGGCGACGAGTGGGAGGAAGAGGCTGAGCAGAGCGGCGCCCAGCCTCAGACGGCGGTGTAAGGGTTTTCTCGGTGCCACTGCGCACCCTTCCGATTCGGTGGTATCGGATCGACTGTTATATATTCCAGGCACCGCCCCGGCGTGGACGCCGCCCGACCGACTCCGTAGTGTGATCATGGAGCGGCCCACCGATCCGGGGCACGTTTCGTCGAACGATGAACTTGTATCGCTCTTGTTGCCGGGACGTTAGCAAGGTCTTGCATCGAATGGAAGACCTTTCAGGACCATGCCGGGCGGACAACAGACCACTAGAGTGAGACCATGCGTGCGCGAATGGCCGATATCGCCAAACAGGCTCAGGTCAGTGAGGCGACGGTGTCGCGTGTCATTAACGACCGCCCCGGCGTCTCAGCTGAAACCCGACAGGCGGTTCTGACCGCACTCGACGTGCTGGGGTATGAACGACCGGAAAGATTGCGCAAGCGCAGCGCAGGCCTCGTCGGCCTGGTCGTCCCCGAACTCGACAACCCGATCTTCCCGGCCTTCGCCCAGGTGATCGAGTCGACGCTGGCGCAGCACGGCTACACGCCGGTGCTGTGCACCCAGTCGCCGGGCGGCGTCACCGAGGACGAGTATGTGGAGATGCTCCTCGACCGCCAGGTCTCCGGCATCGTCTTCATCTCCTCCCTCGCCGCCGACACCACCTCGGACCGCTCCCGCTACCAGCGCCTGCTCGACCGGCCGCTGCCGATCGTGCTGGTCAACGGCTATGCGAAGGAGCTGGAGGCGCCGTTCGTCTCGTGCGACGACCGGGTCGCCGGCGAGCTGGCGGTCACCCACCTGGTGGCACTCGGGCACCGCCGGATCGGCATGATCTCCGGCCCCAACCGGTTCATCAACACCCAGCGCAAGCTCCAGGGCTACCGCACCGCCATGAAGCGCGAGGTGGGTCTCAACGACGCCGAGGTGGACGAGCTGATCTCGCTGACCCTGTTCGGCGTGGAGGGCGGCGAGGTGGCCGCCGACCGGCTGCTGGCCAAGGGCGTCACCGGCATCATCTGCGCCTCGGACATGATGGCGCTGGGCGCGATCCGGGCCGCCCGGCGGCGTGGCCTGCGGGTTCCGGAGGAGGTGTCGGTCATCGGCTTCGACGACTCGGCGCTGATTCCGTTCACCGACCCGCCGCTGACCACGCTGCGCCAGCCGGTCGCCGCCATGGCGGTGGCCGCGGTCCGTTCGCTGGTCGACGAGATCAACGGGCACGGCGCGCCGCACTCGGAGTATCTTTTCCACCCCGAACTGGTGGTCCGTAACTCGACGGCGATCGCTCCGATGCGCTCCGAGGTTCCGGTCACCGTCGCCTGACCGAAATCGTGCGGATGGCGGCCGAGCCGCCGTCCGCACGACGAGAGAGCGTTCTCCCGGATCAGCGAAAGACGTCCAGGCGCCTACTGGAATCGGTAGACGCCTGGACGCAATTCGTTTGGCGAATCAGCCCTTCGTGCCGCCGGCGGTAAGGCCGGACACGAGATGCTTCTGGGCGAAGAGGAATACGATTCCGGCCGGGATCGTGACCAGAATGGCCGCGGCGGTCAGGTATTCCCACTGCGGATTGAACTGGGGCACGAACTGGCGCATGCCGTAGGCCAGGGTGAACTTCTTGTCGTCCTGGATGAAGGCCGACGCGTAGGCCACCTCGCCCCAGGCGGTGAGGAAGGTGTAGAAGCCGGTCACCGCGATCGCCGGGCGGGCCAGCGGCAGGATCACCGTCCAGAACGTACGGAACGGGCCGCAGCCGTCCAGCGACGCCGCCTCGTCGAGCGAGTTCGGGATCGAGTCGAAGTAGCCCTTGAGCATCCAGGCACAGAACGGCACGGCGATGGTCAGGTACGCGATGACCAGCGACGGCAGCGTGTTGATCAGACCCAGGTTGGCCATGATCGTGTAGATCGGCACGATCAGGATGGCCACCGGGAACATCTGGGTGACCAGGAAGACCATCATCAGCGACCGGCGGCCCGGGAAGTTGAACCGGGACAGGGCGTACCCCGTGGTGGCCGAGAAGAAGATCCCGAAGAGCATCGTGAGCGCCGCCACCAGCACCGAGTTGAGGAACCAGATCGGGAAGTTGGTGTCGAACAGCACGTACTCGTAGTTGGCCAGGGTCGGGTCCTTGACCAGGGTGAGCTCGCTGCTCTGCACGGCGTACCCGGGCTTGAACGAGGAGAGCAGCACCCAGGCGATCGGGCCGATCGCGATGAGCGAGGCCACGATCATGGTGGCGTGCAGACCGATCGAGGCGGCGACGCTGCGCCGGCCGCGCCGCGGCTTGTTGACGGGCGCCTCGCTCGGTGTCGGCGCCGGAAACGCCGTGATCGGCGGAGTGGTCGTCATCTGAGCCATGTCACCAGACCTCGCCTTGCTTGCGCAGCACCCGCCGGTAGAACACCGAGAAGATGAGCAGGATCGAGAGGATCAGCACGCCGTAGGTCGAGGCGAGCGAGTAGTTCCGGATGCCTTCGAAGGCCGCCCGGAAGGCGCCGGTCACCAGGATCTCGGTCTGCCCGGCGGGCTGTCCCTCGGTCACCAGGAAGATGATCGGGAACATGTTGAAGGTCCAGATGGTGCCGAGCAGGATCACCGTCATGCTGACCGGGCGCAGGCCGGGCAGGGTGATGTTGCGGAACCGCTGCCACGGCGTCGCCCCGTCGATCTCGGCGGCCTCGTAGAGCTCGTCGGAGATGCTCTGCATGCCACCGAGCAGGGCCACCATCATGAACGGGACACCAAGCCAGACGTTGGTGACGACGGCCGTGAACATCGAGGTCCAGCGGCTGTCGAACCAGGCGACCGGATCGACGCCGACCCACCCGAGCATCGAGTTGATCACGCCGAAGCGCTCGTTGAAGAGGAACTTCCAGGCGAAGGCGCTGACGAACGCGGGGACCGCCCAGGGCAGCACGAGCAGCACCCGGTAGAGACCGCGGAACCGCATCTTGCGGTTGATCATGACGGCCAGGCCGAGGCCGAGACCGTAGTGGAAGGCCACCCCGACCACCGTCCACACCAGGGTGTTCGCGGTCCACATCCAGAACTCGCCGACCTTGCCGGTGAGGACGTTGGCGTAGTTGTCCAGGCCTACGAACGACCAGGCGTTCGGGTTCTCCTTGCAGACCTCACCGCCGGTGATGGACTTGGTGCAGATCTCGGCGAGCTGGTTGGCCTCGGTCTGGTTGGTGAACGAGATCCAGAAGCCGTTGATCAGGGGGTAGAAGATCAGGATCGCCAGGACGAGGACGACGGGCAGGACCATCGCCCACGCCGACCAGTTCTTGTCCCAGCTCTGCCGCAACTTGGTCGGCAGTCCGACGCGGCCCGGCGCCGGGTCGGCGGTCACAGTGCTCATCAGCTGTGCTCCAGGGGAACGACGGCGGGCGCCGGCCCGCAGAGGGCCGGCGCCTGCTTCAATCGGTCAGTTGGTGGCGTACGAGGGGACGACCTCGGCCTTGTACTTCTTCGCCACGGCGTCCAGCGAGCCCTTGGCGTCCTTGTTCTGGATCAGAACCTCGGTGGCCATCTGGTCGAGCGGGCCGAAGAACTGGCCACCCTCCGGGATCCACGGGCGGCTGACGGCGGCCTCGGCGACCGGCTTGAAGGCCGAGACGACCGCGTTGCTCTTCACCGACGCGACGTCGTAGGCCGACTTGCGGGTGGGCAGCAGGCCCAGCTTGCCGGCGAGGAACGCCTGCGACTCGGCGGAGTTCAGGAACTTGACGAACGCGACGGCGGCGGCGGCCTTCTCCTGCGGAACGCCGGACCAGATCACGTAGTTGTGGCCGCCGATCGGGGCGCCGGCCTTCGCCGAACCGGCCGGGACCGGGGCGATGCCGAGGTTCTCGACGCCACCGAAGGCCGGGGCGGTCTTGATGTTGTTGACCTCCCACGGGCCGTTGACGATGAAGGCGACCTTCTTCTCCTTGAAGAGGGTCATCATCGTGCCGTAGGAGTCGGTGGCCGACGGCTTGACCGAGGCGCCGCTGGCGATCAGGTCCTTCGCGACGTTCAGGCCGGCGACGTTCTGCTCGGAGTTGACCACGATCTTCTTGCCCGTGGTGTCGACCAGGTCACCACCCTCGCCGTACATGAACGGCAGGGCGAAGTAGCCGGCCGCGTTGACGTACAGGCCGTCGACGCCGGTCTTCTGCTTGACGGCCTGGGCCGCGGTCTTCAGCTCGGCCCAGGTCTTCGGGACCTGGACGCCGGCCTTCTCCACCAGCTCCTTGTTGTAGAGCAGGGCGAGGCTGTCGGTGACCTGCGG
This sequence comes from Actinoplanes flavus, assembly GCF_017592555.1. Classification (GTDB taxonomy): domain Bacteria; phylum Actinomycetota; class Actinomycetes; order Mycobacteriales; family Micromonosporaceae; genus Actinoplanes; species Actinoplanes flavus. Next base: position 37,650 of record NZ_JAGFNS010000018.1, read on the forward strand.
GACGCCGTAGGTCTTGCCGTCGAACTTGTTGGACGCCATCGGGGCGGCCAGGTAGTCCGACTCGTCGGCGAGCAGGTCGGAGCCGTCCAGCGAGTACAGGTAGCCCAGGGAGGCGAACTCGGGAACCCAGGCGACCTCGGCGCGGAGGATGTCCGGCGCGCCGGTCTTCGCGGCGGCGGCGGTCTTGAACTTGTTCTGCGCCTCGGCGAACGGCACCGACTGGTAGTTGATCTTGACGTTCGGGTACGTCTTGTTGAAGTTGGCGATCAGCTCCTGGAAGGCCGGGCCCTCGTTCTTCGCGTCCGAGGTGTCCCACCACGTGAGCTCGGCGGACAGGGAAGCCGGGTCGGCCGCCTTGGTCTCCGTGGAGCCCGACTTCTCCTCGCCGCAGGCGGCGATCGTGAAGGCGAGGGCGACGGAGGTGAGAGCGGCGAGTCCCTTGTTTATGCGACGCATGTTGCGCTCCTTGACTACCTGCTGGGGTTCGACCGGACGGTAGCAAGAAGTTTCGGGCTTAGAAACCCCTTGCGAACGAACTTGCAACACGACCACCGCAAGAAACTGCACGATCCCGACATCGCGGGCATCAAAGGCGGTTCTAGCTGCTGTTCTGTTACCTACCGGAACGGCTTGCGGAACATGATGGTCATGGAAGCCGGTTACAGGGATCCACCATCAGTACGCCTCAAGAGGCTCTAGAGGGGGATGCCCTCGATGCAACTTCTTGCACAATGCCCTGAAAGCCCATGCTGGGAAACAGCGTGCCGGACGTCCGCTCCGTACGAAAGACGTCAGGCAGGTAAAAAGGCGGTGACGGGCATACTGCCCGTCACCGCCCTGACCGACCGCCGAGGGTCAGGTCAGCGACTCCAGATCGCGGAGCACCTCGGAGATCAGCACCGGATCCAGATCGCGCAGGCCCGCCGTCCCGCCGAAGTGGCCCACCTCGCCGAGAGTCTGCTCCGGGAAGAGATCCACGGCCCCGACCGCGATGCCCGGGTCGAGATCCAGAACGAACCCCGGCCCGGCGGCCGGCGACACGCTGATCTGAACCTGCACACCACCGTCCAGCGGGCGCTCCCGCCGCCAGCCGCGACGCTCCAGCCCCAGCACCGCGCCGGTCGGCACCCGGCGGCCCCGGAACCGGGTGATCCGGCCGGTGGCCGCCTCGGCCGTGGTCAGCGCGGCGGTCTCCCGGCCGAGCTGCGGGAACGGCTGCGCGATCCGGTAGTCGACGAAGATCTCCGACCACGGGGCCACCGCCTCGCCCAGGTGGATCGGATGCGCCACGCCGATCGCCTCGTCGCCGCCGAGCTTGACCACCTCGTCGTGCACGTCGGCGAACGTGCCGTCCTCGGCCACCCGGAAGCCGCCGATCAGCACGCCGGCCGCGTCGTAGCGGCCCCAGACCAGCCGCCGGGCCGGGTGGCGCATCAGCGGGTGCTCGGCGAAGAAGCGGCGGAACTCCTCCTCCGTCCAGCGGCGGCCGGTCACCATGGCTTGCTCCAGCCGGCGGACCTGATCGGCGGCGAGCGCCCGGACGTCCTTCTTCAGCGCGGTGAACCGCCGCGACGCCGCGGTGGCCCGCTCGGCGTCGTCGCGGGCGCCCGGCTTGGGCAGGCTTTTCAGGCGCTTGCCGGCGGCGTCCGTGACGAACGGCCGCAACTCCTCGTCGAAGCCGACGACGAACCGCCGGGGGCCGAAGTCGAGGGTCAGGCCGCCGTCACCGTCCAGGCCCAGGTCCGGGACCAGCCGGTCGGCGAGCTGCTCGGCGGTGAGACCCCGCTTCTCGGCGACGTGGCCGAGCTGCCGCGCGGCCGCCGCACGGAGACCGCCGAACCGGCAGCGCTCGGCGACGCGGTGCAGATGCAGCAGCGCGACGTCGGTGCCGATCGCCGCGAGCACCCCGGCGCCGGTGACCGCCCGGGCGTGCCCGCTCTGCCCCGGCCACTCCATGATCAGCGGGGTGAGCCGCCGCACCACCTCGTCGTCGCCGACCCGGCCGAGCGCGTCCAGCGCCCAGCCCTGCCGGCCGTTGGCGCCGGCGGCCAGCCAGGCCTCGAACACCGCCCAGGCGAAGCGGGCCAGGTCAGCGGGCTCGCACGCCGCCCGCACCACATCCACCCCGGAATACCGCTCCAAGGCGCTGTCCAGTGCGAACACCATCGCCAGATCCCGCAGCGCCGTGGCCGGCAGGACGGCCGACGACCCACGGAGGCGGACCGGGGGGCCGGTGGCGGGATCGAACCACTTCGGAATGGCGGGAAGCTTCACCGGCAGGATCGACGCCGGCTCGGCGCCGATCAGCGCCTCGACGGCGGCCGCCGCCTCGGCGCCGAAGGACGCGGCGACTGACCGGACCGTCTCGGCGTGCCCGTCACCGGCCAGGAACATCAGGGTGTGCTGCGCCGACCACCGGGCCGGCCCGTCGCGGCCGAGCGCGCGCGGCACCAGCACCCGCGTGGCGAAGCCGGCATGCCGCTCCAGCCAGACCCGCGCCATCGCGATGAACCCGTCGCCATAACCGGGGCGCACCTGCATCCGCCACACGACCTGGGTGGACGCGAACGGCAGCATCATCGGGCCCGCCAGTGCCGAGTCGTGGAAGGCCAGATGCCGCAGCGGCAGCAGCGCGTCCGCCTCGAACCGGGCGATGACCCGCCGCATCCAGGCCGCGCACTCCGGGGCGGGCTCCGGCTTCCACTCGGCGAGCAGCGGCCGGGCCGTCTCCTCCGGCGCGGCGACGAAGAACTCGGCCGCCTCGCGCCAGCCGACCCGGTCGCCACCGCGCAGCCGGGCGGCGGTCGCGGCCCAGTCGACCGGGCCGGCCGGCTCGAACGGGGCCGACAGCCACTCCTCGCGCTCGCCGGGCGCCCACTCCATGGTGGTCGGCGGCTCCGGCGGCGCGAGGTCGAGGACGACCGGTGGGTTGCCGCGCCGACGGCGCCACGGCGGGTCGGCGAGCAGCGGCGGCAGGGCCTCCGGCGGGGCCGGAACCACGCCGTCCGCACCCGCCGGACACTGCGGGTGCGGAGTGGACGACCGGGGTTCGGGGGGATCGAACGACATGAACGGCACCGTACCGGCCACCGGTGACAGGAACGCCGGGCGGCAGGGCCACCCGGCGTTCCCCGTCACATCCGCGAGGTCAGCGGGGGACGACCGTCTCCACCGCCCACAGGCGCCACGTGTCCAGCTTGTGCTGCACGACGGCGAGCTGCTCGGCCACCGGGCCGGGGCCGGTCGAACCGGGCGTGGTGCGCGCCTCGAGCGCCGACGACACCGACAGCACCTGCCGCACCGACGGGTCGAGATGCTCGCTGACCGTCTTCAGGTCGTCGTCGGTGAGGTCCTCCAGCTCGCACTCGCGGGCCGAGCAGAGCGCCACCAGCTTGCCGGTGATCTCGTGCGCGTCGCGGAACGGCACGCCCTTGCGCACCAGCCAGTCGGCGACCTCGGTGGCCAGCGAGAAGCCCACCGGGGCGGCCGCGGCCAGCCGGTCCACCCGGACCGTCATCGTCGAGACCATCCCGGCCAGCGCGGGCAGCAGCAGCTCCAGGGTGTCGACCGCGTCGAAGGCCGGCTCCTTGTCCTCCTGCATGTCCCGGTCGTACGTCAACGGCAGGCCCTTGAGCATGGTCAGCACCGCGACCAGGCCGCCCACCAGCCGGCCGCTCTTGCCACGGGCCAGCTCGGCGATGTCCGCGTTCTTCTTCTGCGGCATGATCGACGAGCCGGTGGCGAAGGCGTCGTCCAGCTCCACCCAGCCGAACTCGGTGGAGGTCCAGAGCACCACCTCCTCGCCGAGCCGGGACAGGTGCACGCCGATCAGCGCGGTCACGAAGAGGAACTCGGCCACGAAGTCCCGGTCCGCCACGGCGTCCATCGAGTTCGCCGCCGGGGCGGTGAAACCCAGCTCCTTGGCGACCGCCGCCGGGTCCAGCGGCAGCGACGAGCCGGCCAGCGCGCCGGAGCCGAGCGGGCTGATCGCGGTCCGCGTGTCCCAGTCCCGCAGCCGCTCCAGGTCACGCAGCAGCGGCTGCACGTGCGCCAGCAGCCAGTGACCGAAACTGACCGGCTGCGCGTGCTGCACGTGGGTGAGGCCGGGCGCCGGGGTGTCGACGTTGCGGGCGGCCTGCTCGGTCAGCGCGTCGGCCAGCTCGATCAGCGCCACGGCCACCCCGCGGGCGTGGTCGCGCAGATAGAGCCGCAGGTCGGTGGCGACCTGGTCGTTGCGGGAACGGCCGGCCCGCAGCTTGCCGCCGAGCGCGCCGAGACGCTCCAGCAGGCCCCGCTCCAGGGCGGTGTGGACGTCCTCGTCCTCGATCGTGGGCCGGAACTCGCCCGCCGCGCAGGCGGACGCCAGATCGTCGAGGGCGGCCAGGATCCGGCCCAGCTCCTCGGCGTCGAGCAGACCCGCGTTCGCCAGGACCCGGGCGTGCGCGCGGGAGGCGAGCAGATCGTACGGCGCGAGCCGCCAGTCGAACTGGACGCTGACGCTCAGCCGGGCCAGCGCCTCCGCCGGGCCACCGGCGAAACGGCCACCCCACAGCCTCGTCGGCTCGTCGCTCTCCGGCACACCATCTCCTCGTTCGCTCACGTTTCGTTACCTTCCTGGACCCTATCGCTGCACACCGTGCCGTGGATGGCGGCCCGGCATCGTCGCGGTGGGTGGGACGGGTGCGGCGCCTCGCGGGCCGCCGGGCGGCGGCTCACGAAGGCGTACGTATAAAAATGCCTTTGATCTGATAAGTTTGCAACATGACCAGCCTCGATCTGACCGGTGATGTCGTCGACCTCACTCGGACCATCTGTGACATTCCGTCCGTCAGCGGCGATGAGCAGGCCCTGGCCGACGCCGTCGAGGCCGCCCTCCGCGCATTCCCGCACCTCGAGGTGCTGCGCGACGGTGACGCCGTGGTCGCCCGGACGTCGCTGGGCCGCCCGGCCCGGGTGGTGATCGCCGGCCACCTCGACACCGTGCCGATCGCCGGCAACCTGCCGGTCGTCGTCGACGGCGACGTGCTGCGCGGCCGTGGCACCGTCGACATGAAGGCCGGCGTCGCGATGGCCCTGCACCTGGCCGCGACGCTGACGGCGCCGCGCTACGACGTGACCTACGTGTTCTACGACCACGAGGAGGTCGCGGCCAAGCTCAACGGTCTCGGACGGCTGGTCCGCAACCACCCCGAGTGGCTGACCGGCGACTTCGCGATCCTCGGCGAACCGTCCGACGGCACCGTCGAGGGCGGCTGCCAGGGCACCATGCGGGTGAAGATCACCGTGCCGGGGGTGGCGGCGCACTCGGCCCGCTCGTGGAAGGGCAGCAACGCCATCCACAGCGCCGGCGCGGTGCTCGACGTGCTGCGCGCCTACGTGCCGCGGCAGCCGGTCGTCGACGGGCTGCGGTATCACGAGGGGCTCAACGCCGTGAAGATCGAGGGCGGCATCGCCGGCAACGTGATCCCCGACCTGTGCACCGTCCACGTCAACCACCGGTTCGCTCCGGACCGCGATGTGGCCGGGGCCGAGGCGCACCTGCGCGAGGTCTTCGCCGGCTTCGAGCTGGAGGTGACCGACGCGGCGCCCGGCGCTCGTCCCGGGCTCGACCGGCCGGCCGCCAAGGAGTTCGTCGAGCTCGTCGGCCGGACCCCGCAGGCCAAACTGGGCTGGACCGACGTGTCCCGGTTCGCCGGGCTGGGCATTCCGGCGGTCAACTTCGGCCCCGGCGACCCGTTGCAGGCGCACACCGACGGCGAGCACGTGCTGGTGCCGGAGATCCGGCAGGCCCTGCACGTGCTCACCACCTGGCTCAGCTGACCTCGGCTTCCGCGTTCTCGGACGTCTCGCCACCGCCGTCGGTGACAGGACGTCCGAGATCCAGGTCATTCCGCGGGGTCGGCCGCCGCGCGGGCGATCGCGCCCGGCACCGAGTACATGTGGGCGAACGCGCGGGCCTGCTCGCCGGTCCACAGCGACGAGCCGTGACCGTAGACCACACCCGAGCGGGTCGCGGCGTCCAGCAGGCTGTACGGGCTCTTCGAGCCCAGCAGCACGATGTTGCCCTTGTGCAGCAGCACCCGCACGGTGCCGGTCACCCGGGTCTGGCTGGAGTCCAGGAAGGCTCGGAAATCGTCCATGATCGGGTCGAAGTAGACGGCCTCGTGCAGCAGGTCGCCGTAGGTGTTGCCGAGCGTCGCCTTGGTGGCCTGCTGCCGGTTGGACAGCACCAGCTTCTCCAGCTCCCGGTGCGCCGCGATGAGGATCAGCATGCCGGGCGCCTCGAACCCGACCCGGGCCAGGTTGCCGACCATGGTGGAGCCCATGTGGATGCCCCGGCCGACCCCGTGCTCGCCGCCCAGCACGTTGAGCGCGGACAGGATGTCGTAGTTGTTCTCGTTCGGCAGCGGCTCGCCGTCCGCGGTGACCGCCGAGACGACCTCACCCTTCTCGAAGCTGATCAGCAGCTCGACGCCCTTCTCCGGGGCCTCGTCGATCGACTTCGTGTAGGTCCAGGCGGACTCCGGAAGGTACTCCCAGGAGCTGTAGGTCTCCTCGCCGCCGATCGAGGTGCCGATCAGGCCCTCGTTGATCGAGTAGAGCTTGACCTTCTCGCTGACCTGGTATCCCCGGCTGCGCAGGAACTCGGTCTCCCCCTCACGGGTGAGCCGCTCGTCCCGGATCGGGGTGACGATCTCCAGGTGCGGGGCCAGCGCCCGGATCACCGCGTCGTAGCGGACGTGGTCCGCCCCGGCGCCGGTCGAGCCGTGCGCCACCGCGTCCGCGCCGACCTCCAGGGCCACCTGGACGACCTTCTCCGCCTGGATCAGCCGCTCCGCGCCGACACACGACGGGTAGGCGCCGTTGCGCAGGTAGTTCGCCTTGATCGCGTAGGTGACCACCCGGTCGTACAGCTCGGCGCGGGCGTCGACCACGTGGTGCTCGACGGCGCCCAGCTCCTCGGCGCGCGCCTTGACGACCTCGGCCTCACCGCTGTGCAGGCCGCCGGTGTCGATGTTGGCGGTCACCACGTCCCAGCCCTTCTCGCGGAAGTCCACGAGGGCGTACGAGGTGTCCAGACCACCGGAGAAGGCGAGGACGATCTTGCGCTTGGTCATCGGGGCAGTTCCTTCTCGAGAATCGGTACATATGTCTTGCCGTCCCGGCGGACGTGCCCCGGCGGCAGGACATAGAACTCACAGCGGCCCGCTTCGATGTCCTTCTGCATCGCCCGCTGGCGGCTGTAGTCGAACGGATCGAGCAGGAAGGTCGGCTCCGGCAGCTCTCCCCCGGCCGGCAGGGTCAGGTCGCTCTGGTAGACGAACGAGCCCGGCGACGTGTGGAACGGAACCGTCGCCACCAGGATCTTCAGCGCGCCGAACTCGGTGTGCACCTTGAGCGCGCTGTTGTCGTACTGGGTGACGCCGTCCAGCTTCTGCGCCCGGTAGGCGGACAGGGCCAGCGCCTTCGCCGCCTTGCCGAGACCCACCGCCGGCATCAGCGACCACAGCGACCAGCCCACCCAGCGGCCCGGCTCGGCGGAGGGAGCGGCACAGTAGCCGCCCACCGGGACCGGGCCGCGGTAGCCGGAGTCCCGCATGTCCTGCTGCACCTTGCGCAGCAGCTGCTTCACGTCGGTGTCGAACCGGAAGGTGGACCGCTCGACCATGGCCGCGAACTCCTCCTGTGGCAGGCCGGCGATCAGCGCGGCGGCCGGCATCAGGATCAGGTCGACCATCACCCACTGCGGCATCGGGATGCCGCGGTCACCGAACGCGATGCCGTTGATCACGTTGAAGAAGTTCAGGAAGTCCCGGATCGACCAGTCCTTCTCGGCGGTGTCGGTGAAGTCCAGCCAGGTGAGCTTGTGGCCGTACGGCGTCTCGTTGAGATGCGGCCGCAGCGTCTCGTTCGAGGCCAGGAAGAACTCCACACCGTGCCCGACCAGGCTGTCGGTGTGGTCGGCGAAGTCGGGGAAGCGCGCCTCCACCGCGGGCGGGAAAATCATCAGCGAGCCTCCTCGTGATCCGACCTGCTCCAGTTGCTGAGTTTCTCGGCCAGGGCCGCACCCGAGGTGGGGCCGGAGTCCCGGGCCACCACGAAGATCGTGTCGTCGCCGGCGATGGTGCCGACCACGTCCGCCAGACCGGACCGGTCCAGGGCGCTGGCCAGGAACTGCGCGGCCCCCGGCGGGGTACGCAGAACCGCGATGTTGCCGCTCGAGTCGGCGCCGGTCAGCAGCTCGCGCAGCAGCCGGATGAGCCGGGCCGGGCCGTGGCTGGTGCTCTCCCGCAGCGGCTTGTGCCCGTCCTCCGGGATGTAGTAGATCCCGGAGACCTTCACCGCGTTCAGTTCCTCCAGGTCCCGGGACAGCGTCGCCTGGGTGACCTGAACGCCCTCGTGCGCGAGGATGTCGGCCAGCTCGGTCTGCGACTTGACCCGCCGGGTGCGGATCAGCTCGACGAGCCGGGCGTGCCGCCCCGCGCGGGTGGCCGGGGTGCCATTCACCGGTTCGCCGCCAGCAACCATGTCAGCAGGGCCTTCTGCGCGTGCAGACGGTTCTCCGCCTGGTCGAAGACGGCGCTCTGCGGACCGTCGATCACCTCGTCGGTGATCTCCTCGTTGCGGTGCGCCGGGAGGCAGTGCAGCACGATCGCCTCCGGGGCGGCCACCGCCAGCAGCTCCTTGTTCACCTGGTACGGCCAGAACGGGGTGAGCCGGTCCCGGCCGTCGCCCTCCTGGCCCATCGACGTCCACGTGTCGGTGGCGACCACGTGCGCGCCGTCGGCCGCCTCCCGCGGATCGCGCAGCACCTCCACCGAACCGCCGGTCCACGCCGCGATCTCCCCGGCCCGGCTCACCACGGCCGGCGCCGGGTCGAAGCCGGACGGGCCGGCGACCCGCACGTTCATCCCGGCCATGGCGCCGGCGATCAGGTACGAGTGGGCCATGTTGTTGGCCGCGTCCCCCACGTACGCCAAGGTCCGGCCGGTCGTCGCGCCGAACCGCTCCCGGATGGTCAGCAGGTCGGCCAGCAGCTGGCAGGGGTGGTAGCCGTCGCTGAGCGCGTTGATCACCGGGACGGTCACGCCGGACGCCAGCTCGGCCAGCCGCTCGTCGCCGTGCGTGCGGTAGACCATCGCCGCGACATACCGCGCCACCACCCGGCCGGCGTCGGCGAGTGTCTCGCCCCGGCCGAAGTGGGTGTTCTGCGTGTCCACGATGATCGGCTGCCCGCCCAACTCGGCGATGCCGGCCTCGAACGACAGCCGGGTCCGGAGGCTGGCCTTGTCGAAGAAGACGGCGATCGAGCGCGGGCCGGCCAGCGGCGTGTGCCCGAACCGGTCCTCCTTCATGGCCGCGGCCAGGTCCAGGATCTCGGACTGTTCCTCGGGCGTCAGATCGTCGTCACGGAGGAAGTGGCGGGTGGTCACCGGATACCGTCCAGGGCCGCGATCAGGGCGTCCGCCTGATCGGAGGAGATGATCAGGGGCGGGGCGAGGCGGATCACGTCCGGCTTGGCCGGGTTCACCAGGAAACCCGCGTCCCGCAGGCGGGCGGCCACGTCGGCGGAGACCGGCTGGTGGAACACGATGCCGAGCAGCAGGCCGGCGCCGCGCACCTCCTTCACCAGCGGGTGGCCCTCGACGCCCCGCCGGATCTGCTCCCCGACCCGCTTCACGTGGTCGAGCAGGCCCTCGTTCGCGATCGTGCGGATCACCGCGAGGCCGGCCGCGCAGGCGACCGGGTTGCCGCCGAACGTCGTGCCGTGCGAGCCCGGGGTGAGCAGGTCGGCGGTCCGGCCGAAGGCGATGCAGGCGCCCAGCGGCAGCCCGCCCCCGAGGCCCTTGGCCAGGGTGATGATGTCCGGCTCGACGCCCTCGTTCTGGTGGTGGAACCAGTGGCCGGTGCGGCCGATGCCGGTCTGCACCTCATCCAGGACCAGCAGCGTGCCCGACTTCTCGGTTATCTCGCGTGCTGCCGCGAGATAACCGGGTGGCGGGACCACGACGCCGTTCTCCCCCTGGATCGGCTCCAGGATGACCATCGCGGTCTCCGTGGTGACGGCGGCGGCCAGCGCCTCGGCGTCACCGTAGGCCACGTGCGTGACGTCCCCGGGCAGGGGCCGGAAGGGATCCTGCTTCGACGGCTGACCGGTCAGCGCGAGCGCGCCCATGGTCCGGCCGTGGAACGCGCCCTCGGTCGCCACGATGTGGGTGCGGCCGGTCAGCCGGGAGATCTTGAAGGCGGCCTCGTTGGCCTCGGCGCCGGAGTTGCAGAACAGCACCCGCCCGGACCGGCCGGCCAGCGCCAGCAGCAGGTCGGCCAGCGCCACCGGCGGCTCCGAGATGTACAGGTTGGAGACGTGCCCGAGCTGCTGGATCTGACTGGTCACCGCGGCGACCACGGCCGGGTGGGCGTGGCCGAGGGCGTTGACGGCGATGCCGCCGAGGAAGTCGAGGTACTCCTTGCCGTCCTCCGCCGTCAGCACCGCGCCCTCGCCCTTGACCAGGCCGATCGCCGGGGTGCCGTAGTTGTTCATCATCGACTGCTGCCAACGCTCGACCAAGCTCATGAGGGGACCACCATCGTTCCGAATCCTTCTTCCGTGAAGACTTCGAGCAGAGTCGAGTGGGCGACCCGGCCGTCGACGACATGTGCGGCGGGCACCCCGCCGCGGACCGCGCGCAGGCAGGCCTCCATCTTGGGCGCCATCCCGGACTCCAGGGACGGCAGCAGCTTCTCCAGCGCGTCGGCGTCGATCTCCGACGTCAGCGAGGAGGTGTCCGGCCAGTTCGTGTAGAGGCCGGGGACGTCGGTGAGGACGACCAGCTTGCGGGCGCCGAGCGCGACGGCCAGCGCGGAGGCGGCGGTGTCCGCGTTCACGTTGTGCAGCACCCCGTCGGCGTCCGGCGCGACCGTGGCGATGACCGGGATCCGGCCGGCCGCGATCAGGTCGTCGACGGCCGACGTGTTCACCTCGTCGACGTCGCCGACCTGGCCGATGTCCACCGGCTCGCCGTCGACGACCGCCTGCCGGCGGACCGCGGTGAACAGGCCGGCGTCCTCGCCGGAGAGGCCCACCGCGTACGGTCCGTGCTGGTTGATCAGGCCGACCAGCTCCCGGCCGACCTGCCCGACCAGCACCATCCGGACGACGTCCATGGCCTCCGGGGTGGTGACCCGCAGGCCGCCCCGGAACTCGCTCTCGATGCCGAGTCTGGTGAGCATCCGGCTGATCTGCGGGCCGCCGCCGTGCACCACGACCGGCTTGATGCCGACCAGCCGCAGGAACACCATGTCGGCCGCGAACGCCTCCTGCAACGACGGGTCGATCATCGCGTTGCCGCCGTACTTGATCACGACGGTGGTCCCGTGGAAGCGCTCCAGCCAGGGCAGCGCCTCGATCAGGATCTCGGCCTTCTGCTGCGCCTTCACGACGAGTACGCCGAGTTCTCGTGCACGTACGCGTGGGACAGGTCGGTGGTCCAGATCGTCGCGCTCATCTCTCCCTCGCGCAGGTTGATCGTGACGGTCACGTCCCGCCCGGACAGGTCCACCTTGTTGCGGTCCTCGGCCGCGGCACCGCCCCTGCAGATCCAGACGCCGTTGATCGCCACGTCGATCCGGTCCGGCTCGAAGGCGGCGCTCGTGGTGCCGACCGCGGCCAGGATGCGTCCCCAGTTCGGGTCGTTGCCGAAGAACGCCGTCTTCACCAGGTTGTTCCCCGCCACCACCCGGCCCACCTGCACGGCGTCGGCCTCGGAGGCGGCGCCCTGCACCTCGATCGCGATGTGCTTGGTGGCGCCCTCGGCGTCGGCGATCAGCTGCTGGGCCAGGTCGTGGCAGACCTCGGTGACCGCGGCGGTCAGCTCGGCGAGCGTCGGCTCCCTGTCCGACGAGCCGTTGGCCAGCAGCAGCACCGTGTCGTTGGTGGACATGCAGCCGTCGGCGTCGATCCGGTCGAAGGTGACGCGGGTGGCGGCGCGCAACGCGGCGTCGAGCACCTCGTTGTCGGCGGACGCGTCCGTGGTGATCACCACGAGCATGGTGGCCAGGGCCGGGGCCAGCATGCCGGCGCCCTTGGCGATGCCGCCGACCGACCAGCCCTCGCGCTGGGCCACCGCGTTCTTCGCCACCGTGTCGGTGGTCATGATCGCCTCGGCCGCCGCCGGGCCGCCGTCGGCGGTGAGCGCCTTGGCCGCCGCGTTCACACCCGGGAGCAGCCGGTCCATCGGCAGCAGCTCGCCGATCAGGCCGGTCGAGCAGACCGCCACGTCCCCCGCGCCGATCATCATGCGGTTGGCGCCGCCGCGCAGCACGGTCGCGGTGTGCTCGGCCGTGGCGTGGGTGTCGCGGAAGCCCTGCGAGCCGGTGCACGCGTTGGCGCCGCCCGAGTTGAGCACGACCGCCCGGACGATGCCGCCCTTGAGCACCTGCTGGCTCCACAGCACGGGCGCGGCCTTCACCCGGTTGGCGGTGAAGACGCCGGCCGCGGTGTAGTCGGGGCCGTCGTTGACGATCAGGGCGACGTCGGCGTTGCCGCTGGCCTTGAGCCCGGCGGCGACACCCGCGGCCCGGAAGCCCTTGGGATGGGTCACGGTCACGGTGCTACTCCGAAGACGCTCAGGCCCGTGGTCTCGGGCAGACCGAACATGATGTTGGCGTTCTGCACCGCCTGGCCGGCGGCGCCCTTGCCCAGGTTGTCGAGCGCGCTCACCACGATGATGCGGCCCGAGTCGATGTCGACCGTGGCCTGGAGGTGGCACGAATTCGAACCGGCGGTGGCCGCCGTGTGCGGCCACGAGCCCTCCGGCAGCACGTGCACGAACGGCGCGTCCGCATAGGCCGCCTGGAGCGCCTCGCGCGGGTCGCCGCCGTTGCGGCGGCGGGCCGTGACGGTCGCCAGGATGCCGCGCGGCATCGGCGCCAGGATCGGCGTCATCGACAGCGAGCCGGCGCCGGTGGCCTGCTTGATCTCGGCGACGTGCTGGTGGGCGCCGACCTTGTAGGGCGACAGGTCACCCATGATCTCGCTGGCCAGCAGGTTGACCTTGGCGTTGCGCCCGGCGCCCGAGGTGCCGGAACTGGCCACGACCACCACGTCCTCCGGGTCGGCGACACCGGCGGCGATCAGCGGGGCGAGCGCCAGGATGATCGTCGCGGCGTAGCAGCCGGTGTTGGCCACCCGGTCGGCTCCGGCGATCGCGGCGCGGGCGCCCGGCAGCTCGGGAAGGCCGTAGGTCCACGTGCCCGCGTGGCCGCCGCCGTAGTAGCGGGTCCACTGCTCGGCGCTCTCCAGCCGGAAGTCGGCGCCCAGGTCGACGACCCTGACCCCCTCGGCGAGCCGCGCCGCCACGGCCGCCGACTGACCGTGCGGCAGGGCGAGGAAGACCAGGTCGGCTCCGCTGAGCGTCTCGGCGTCGGTGGCGCCGAGGGTCAGGTCGAGCCCGGCGAGCTGCGGATGCACCGCGCTGACCGGCGAGCCCGCCTGGCTGTGCGCGGTCGCCGCGACGAGGTCGAACTCGGGATGCCCGGCGATCAGGCGCAGCAACTCACCGCCCGCGTAGCCACTGGCGCCCGCCACCGCGACCCGGATTCCCATGCTGCCCTCCGCACTCCGCATGAATATGCAAAGTACCGTATCAACTCGCATACCCCACGGCAACAACATGCCGCCTCTTCCCGCATGCTGAGCCAGGCGCGGCACATTCATCAGAAAACCCCATATTCGGTACGGGCCACGCCGCACCCACCGCAATTCCCCGTCCCGTCCGGTTCACGCGAGCTCCTGCCCGGTCCGGCCCGTGCCGCGCCCCTCCGGGCTCAGATCGGTGGTCCAGCCGGCCTTCAGCGCCGTCGCGACCGCATGGAGACAGCGCTCACGACCACCGTTCCCCGGGCGCCGGGCGGCCGCACTCGGTTTGCACCCGTACCTCGGCGACCGCAACCGTCGGCCTGCTCAAGCACTGCGTGTGCCACTCGAACTGAAGGGCTGAACGAACCGGGTGAGGGAGGAGCCGAGCATGCGTCGTTGGTGGCGGAACCGAGGCATTCGAACGAAGTTGTTGCTGGTGACCGCGCTAGCCGGGATCGCGACGACGGCCGTGGGCGTGGGCGCGGTGATCCAGCTGAACTCGGTGGCGGCCACCGCGCGGACCATCACCGACGAGCGCATGCAGCAGGCGTTGCGCATCAACGAGGCCCGGACGCAGTTGTTGCAGGAGGACGCGACGCTGCTGGAGCACGTGGCGCTCACCGACGAGGTGTCCCGCAAGCGGGCCGAGGACGAGATCAAGGCCAGCGACGCGGCGTACGACAAGGCGTGGGCGGCCTACCGGCAGGGCGACACCGCCCACACCGGCACGCTCTCGGCCACCGAGGGGCTGATCGCGACCTACCGCCACCTGCGCGACGACACGATGCTGCCGGCCAGCCGCGAACACGACACCGCGACGTTCCAGACCAGCCGCTTCACCCAGGGCGGCGCCCTGGTCGCGGCGAAGCAGAACCTGGACGAGCTGGCGGAATACCAGACCAACGCGGTGGCGGAGGGCGGTCGCGCCATCCAGAACGCGAAGTCGCAGGGCCTCCAGATGATCTTCGGCTTGCTGATCGGCGGGCTCGTCCTCGCCGGGGCCGCCGCGGTGTACCTGGCCAACGCCATCCTGCGGCCGGTCCGCCGGGTCGAGCAGGCTCTCACGGCCATGGCCGAAGGTGACCTGACCAGCCCCGCGGAGGTCGACTCGAACGACGAGATCGGCCGGATGGCGGCCGGGTACGAACGGGCCCGGCAGACTATGCGGGAGACCTTCGAGGCACTGCGCCTCACCGCCGAGACGGTGAGCGAGGCGTCCGGCCAGGTGCACGATTCCGGCACCCGGCTGGACGAGTCGACCACCGACACCGCGCGGCAGGCCCGCTCGGTCACCGAGGCGGCCGGAATGGTGTCCGGCAACGTGCAGCTGCTGTCCGCCGCCGGCGTGGAGATGGGCTCGTCGATCGAATCGATCTCGCACAGCGCCAACGAGGCCGCCCGGGTCGCGTCCTCCGCGGTCGACGTCGCCGCCGGCACCACGGAGATCGTCACCAAGCTCGGCCGGTCGTCCTCGGAGATCAGCGACGTCGTCAAGGTGATCACCGCGATCGCCGAACAGACCAACCTGCTCGCCCTCAACGCCACCATCGAGGCGGCACGCGCGGGTGAGAGCGGCAAGGGCTTCGCGGTGGTGGCCGGAGAGGTCAAGGAGCTGGCCCAGGAGACCGCCCGGGCCACCGACGACATCACCCGGCGGGTCCAGGCCATCCAGGTCGACACGGGCGGAGCGGTCGACGCGATCGCGAAGATCAGCGAGATCATCGCGCAGATCAACGACTTCCAGCTCACCATCGCCTCGGCGGTCGAGGAGCAGACGGCCACGACCAACGAGATGAACCGCAACGTGTTCGAGGCCGCGAACGGCTCGCAGGAGATCGCCACCACCATCGAGGCGCTGTCGGCGTCGGTGGACACCGCCGCCAACGACGCGGTCAACACGAAGTCGGCGGCCGGGAACCTGGCGCAGACGGCGCAGCAGCTGCGCGACGCCGTACACCGGTTCCGGATCTGAGTCACCCACCTTCCGACACACCACCACATGTAAGGGATGAAGATGACGAACTCGTACCGGCGCCGGGGGGTCGCGGCCGGCGTCGCGATCCTGTTGGGCCTGGGCACGACCGCGTGCGGCAACGCCGCCATGCTGGGTTACGACAACCTGGCCGAGGCGGAGGAGTGCGCCCCTTACCGGCGATATCAGGGGCACGAGGGCACCACGGTGACGATGACCGGCTCGGGTCGTGACCTCGAGGCCAACCTGCTCCAGCAGGCGTTGCGTCATTTCGGTGACTGCACCGGCATCGAAGTGCGGTACAAGGGTGATGCCGCCTTCGAGAACACCATCCGCAAGAACGTGGCGGACGGCGAGACTCCCGACCTCGCCGTCTTCGCCCAGCCGGGCCTTCTGCGGGATCTGATCGCCCAGGGCGCGGTCAAGCCCGCCTCGGCCGAGGTCGAGGCCAACGGCGAGAAGGGCTGGAACAAGGACTGGCTGAGCTACGGCTCGGTGGACGGCACGTTCTACGCCGCGCCGTTGAGTGCCAGCGTCAAGTCGCTGGTGTGGTACTCGCCGAAGACCTTCGCCAAGAAGGGCTATCAGGTGCCGCAGAGCTGGGACGAGCTGATCGCGCTCAGCGACCGGATCGCCGCGGACGGGGAGAAGCCGTGGTGTGCCGGCATCGAGTCCGGCGACGCCACCGGCTGGCCCGCGACGGACTGGATGGAGGACGTCGCCCTGCGGGTGGCCGGACCCGAGACCTACGACAGCTGGGTCGACCACGAGATCCCGTTCAACGACCCGCAGATCGTCGCGGTCACCGACAAGGTCGGATCGATCTTGAAGAACCCGCGGTACGTCAACGCCGGAATCGGTGGGGTCAAGAGCATCGCCACCACGTCGTTCCAGGCCGCCGGCCTGCCCGTGCTGTCGGGTAGGTGCGCCATGCACCGCCAGGCGTCGTTCTACGCCGGGCAGTGGCCGCGGGGCACCCAGGTGGCCGAGGACGGCGACGTGTACGCCTTCTACTTCCCGGCGATCGACCCGGCGAAGGGCAAACCGGCGCTGGTGGCGGGCGAGTTCCTGGCCGCGTTCACGGACCGGCCGGAAGTGCAGGCCGTGCAGGCGTTCATGTCCAGCGGCGCATTCGCCACCAGCCGGGCCTCGCTGGGTGGATGGGTGTCGGCGAACAAGAACGTCGACATGAAGGTCTACAGCAACCCGGTGGACCACCTGTCGGCGGAGATCCTGCAGGACGAGAAGACGGTGGCGCGCTTCGACGGCTCGGACATGATGCCCGGCAGTGTCGGCGCGGGCACCTTCTGGGTGGGCATGACGAACTGGATCAAGGGTGCGAGCACGAAGAACACCCTCGACACCATCGAGGCGTCCTGGCCGTAGCCGGGCCCGCCGCGCCCACCGAGCTCAGCCCGGTGGGCGCGGCACAGGCCGGACCGGGCAGGCGATCGCGGGGCTCGGCGGGACGGGGACGTCGCGGTCGGGGCGGCGATGCCCGTACCGGATCAGGGGTTCTGAAGTGCTTTCGCCCAGGTGTTCCAGGCGGCTAGCCAATCGTCCTGGGCGGCGGCGATCGCGGAGACCCGGGCGTAGTCGACCGGGCGCAGGCCGCGGCGGCGCAGCCAGGCGACCTGCGCGGGACGGCTCGGGACGTCCGGGCCGAGGCGCGTGCCGAAGAGCAGGGTCTCGCTGATCGCGCGCCGTCGCAGTGCCGGATCGGCGCGGAACCACCCGGCCTCCCGGTCGAGGCGGGTGAGCTGGTCGAGCATCTCCTGGACGGCCCGGCGGGCGGACACCTCGGGTTCGCCGGTGAAATCCATCTGACGGACCACGGCGTCGCGCCACAGCTGCTGCCAGGCGCGCGGCAGCTGTGGGCGCGGTCCGCCCTCGGCCCACCAGTCGGCGTGCTCCCGGGATGTCCGCAGCACCGCCTCCACCAGCAGAAGGTGCGGTTCGGACGTCATGTGGCACCTCCTCGGTGCCAGGAAAGCACGAAGCGTCAACTACCCCGCTTGGGCCAGCGTCACGCCGAACCGGCCGTCCGGATCGGTCCACCAGTGCCGCAGCGTGAAACCGGCGGCGGCCAGCTCCGCGGCGAGGCCGTCCCGGCGGAACTTGGCGGAGATCTCGGTGCGCATCTCCTCCCCGGCCGCGAACGGCACGGTGAGATCCAGTTCCGGGATGCGCACCACCTGGTCGCGCGCCGACCGGAGCCGCATCTCGATCCACTCGTGGGCGGCGTCCCAGAGGGCGACGTGCTCGAACGCCGCCGGGTCGAAGTCGGCCCCCAGCTCCCGGTTGATCACCCGCAACACGTTGCGGTTGAACGCGGCGGTCACCCCGGCCGCGTCGTCGTAGGCGGGCACCAGGACGGCCGGATCCTTGACCAGGTCGGCCCCGAGCAGCAGCCACTCGCCCTGGTGCAGCGCGCCGCGCAGCGCGGTCAGGAAGGCGGCCCGCTCCGGCGGCGTCAGGTTGCCGATGGTGCCGCCGAGGAAGGCGACCACCCGGTTGTCGCCGTCCGGGAGGTACGCCAGATGCCGGGCGAAGTCGCCGACCACCCCGGTCACGGTCAGCCCCGGGTAGGCGCCGGCCAGCGTGTCGACGGCCGCGGTGAGCGCGCTCGCCGACACGTCCAGCGGCACGAACGAGTTGAGCGTGCCGCGCCGCAGCATCGCGTCGAGCAGCAGACGGGTCTTCTCGGACGAGCCGGAACCCAGCTCCACCAGGCATTTGGCCTCGGTGATCCGGGCGATCGCGGGGGCGTGCCCGGCCAGGATGGCCCGTTCGGCGCGGGTCGGGTAGTACTCCGGCAGCCGGGTGATCTCCTCGAAGAGCTCACTGCCGCGGGCGTCGTAGAACCATCGGGGCGGCAGCCACTTCGGGGTCCCGGTCAGGCCGGTGAGCACGTCGGCGCGGAGTGTTCGGGCCAGATCCCGGTCGTCGATCAGCGTGAGCATGGTTCTCCTCAGAAAATCGGTGTCATCTCCAGCGCGGTGGCGGTGGCGACCACCAGGTGGCCGTCCGGGACGGGCTGCCAGGCCGGGGAGGCGTCCAGGGGTTCCGAGCCGATCAGCATCGAGCCGCGGCCGGGATGCACCGACAGGGCGTGGCCGTGTGCCGTCGCGATCAGCCGGGCGCCGTCGGTGAGCAGCAGGTTCAGCCGGGAACCGGGGGCCGCCGCGACCACCTCGGCGACCAGCGCGGCGACCGCCTTGGGCGCGGGCTCACCGGCGCGCAGCCGGGCCCGCAGCAGCGCCCAGAGGGTGGCCGAGTCGGTCGGCGCGTCCATCGTGAGCAGGTCCTCGACCGGCAGCTCACCGGCCGGTCCGGCGAGCGTGGACGGCCAGCCCCGGACCACGCCGTTGTGACTGAACAGCCAGCGCCCGTCGGTGAACGGCGCCGCCGCGGTCTCCACGACCGGCAGGCCCACGGTGGCCGAGCGGACCGCCGCGAGGATCGCCCCGGACCGGGTGGCGGCCGCCAGCGACGGCAGGGCGGCGTCGGTCCAGATCGGCATGGCGCTGCGGTACCGCACCGGCTCGGCGGCGCCCGGCGGCCACCAGCCGACCCCGAAACCGTCGGCGTTGATGGTGCCGCCGCCGCGCATGTCGCGCGGCGCCCACGCCTGCGTCACCAGCGCGTGCGGCGGGTCCAGCAGGAAACTCGACAACGGTACGGGTGGGCCGAGGTATCCCAGGTGACGGCACATCAGGCGGCTCGGGCACAGCGGAAGCCGGAGAAGATCTGCCGCCGGATCGGGTGGTCCCAGTTACGGAAGGTGCCCCGGCAGGCGGCCGCGTCGGTGCCGAACGAACCGCCGCGCAGCACCTTGTAGTCACCGCCGAAGAAGACCTCCGAATACTCCCGGTACGGGAAGGCGGTGAACCCCGGGTAGGGCTCGAAACCGCTGGACACCCACTCCCAGACGTCACCGATCAGCTGGTGCACGCCGGCCGGGGAGGCGCCGTCCGGGTAGGCGCCGACCGGGGCCGGGGCGAGGTGCCGCTGCCCCAGGTTGGCGTGCCGGGCCTCGGGCGGGTCGTCGCCCCACGGGTAGCGGCGGGAGCGGCCGGTCGCCGGGTCCCAGCGGGCCGCCTTCTCCCACTCGGCCTCGGTGGGCAGGCGTTTACCGGCCCACGCGGCGTAGGCCTCGGCCTCGAACCAGCAGACGTGGACGACCGGCTCCCGGGGGTGCACCGGCTCGACGCGCCCGAACCGCCGGTAGTGCCAGCCGCCCGGGTCGCGCAGCCAGTGCAGCGGGTGTTCCAGTCCGGCCTTGATCCGGTGGGCCCAGCCGCGTTCGCTCCACCAGCGCGGATCGTCGTAGCCACCGGCGTCGATGAAGGCGGCGTACTGCTCGTTGGTCGTGGGGGCGGCGTCGATCCGGAACGCCGGGACGTCGACGGTGTGGGCCGGGCGTTCGTTGTCCAGGGCCCAAGGTTCGGTGTCCGTACCCATGACGAACTTTCCGCCCGTTATCAGGATTTCTCCGTTCATTTCGTGGCCGGACGGCGGCGGTGGGGCGGACAGCACCGGCGCTCCGGCCCGCAGTTGATGGGTGGCCAGCATGGTCTCGTCGTGCTGCTGCTCGTGCTGGACGATCATGCCGAACGCGAACCCGCCGTCGACCAGCCGCCGCGCCGGGTCGAACCGCACCCGGTCGAGCACGTCCAGGACCTTGTCGCGGACCGTCGCCGTGTACGCCCGCGCCTCCGCCGGCTTCAGCAGCGGCAGATCCGGCCGGTCCCGGCGGGCGTGCTTGAAGGCGTCGTAGAGCTCGTCGATGTCGTGGCGCACCGGGTCCCGGCCGCCCACGTCCCGGACCAGCCAGAGTTCCTCCTGGTTGCCGACGTGCGCGAGATCCCACA
Source organism: Actinoplanes flavus (assembly GCF_017592555.1). GTDB lineage: Bacteria > Actinomycetota > Actinomycetes > Mycobacteriales > Micromonosporaceae > Actinoplanes > Actinoplanes flavus. The sequence goes on from NZ_JAGFNS010000018.1 coordinate 58,135, forward strand.
CCAGCGGGGACATCAGCGGCGAGTGCTGGCGGATCAGGTCGTCCTCGTCGACCGCGTCGGTGAGCAGCGTGGTCCGTGCCCGGGTGCGCTCCAGTTCGGCGGCGATGGCCAGCCGCAGGTCCCGGCTCATGCGGCGCCCTCCTTCGCATGCCCTCCCGGCCCTCGCCGGCCAGGTCCGTCGTCTGCCGCGGCCGGGTGCCGCTCGGTGCGGTCGGTCATGCGGTGATCCCCTCTCGGTGGCGGTGCAACCGGCGCTGGACGGCCTCGGCGACCCGGTCCCGGACGGCGGCCGGCAGCCCGCTCCGGTCCAGGTGGCCGCAGGCCAGGGCGGCCAGGTCGGCGGCGGACCGGCGGACCGGGCCGTCGGCCAGGCCGAGCCGCGCGGCGGCATGCCAGCGGCCGGCCCCGGCGGCGGCCAGTTCGCGGGCCCGGTCGGTGAGCGTGTCGGAGCCGAGCAGGGTGACCAGCACCGCGGCCGGGACGATCCACTCCTCGCCGGGCTGGGTGTCCAGGTAGCGGACCTCGAGGTAGCCACGGGGCCGGACCGGCGGGAACAGGGTGCCGAGGTGGTACTCGAGGTCGGCCGGCGTGGGTGCACGGCCGATCCGGCCGGCGTCGCCGCCCGCCTCGATCCAGTCGGCGAAGGTCACCCCGGGTGGGACGTCCCAGTCCCCGTACGGCCGGGGCACGCACAGCAGCGGGGCGTGGACCGCGTACTCCGCCCAGGCTCGCGCCGGGTCCGCGGAGGCCGGGACCGGGCCGGAACGGCGGGGGTCGATCCCGTACCAGGAGGCCATCCGCCGGGACACCCAGCCGTCGCCCGGGGAGTTGGCGAACAGGGCCAGCAGGGCCGGGCCCATCTCGTGCAGGGCCGCCCACCGGGGCCGGATCCGGTGCTCCTCGCCGGCGTCGAGGCAGATCTGGAGGCCGGCGGTGGCGGTCATCATGGTGCGGCCGGAGCCGTCGAAGGCCCTCTCCATGGCGGCGTACCGCGGGGCGTCGAGGAGCCGGCGGCGCCGCCCGTACGGGTCGAGGCCCCGCTCCCCCAGCACGATCCCGGCGTCGGCCAGCAGGGCGGTGAGGACCTCGCGGTCGGCGGTGACCGCGGCGTGCAACTCGGCCAGGGATCCGGCCGGGGCCGAGGAGATCTCGACCTGGCCGCCCGGTTCGACGGTGACGGCGCCACCGCAGGGCAGCGGCACGGGGTTCGGGTTGCCGAGGGTGACGGGCGCGTGCTCGCCCAGTGCCCCGACCAGGTCGCCGGCCCGCAGGTACGCGGACGGGTCGGCGGCGCGGTGTGTGGTCCACTCCAACTCGGCGCCGACCTGCCGGGGCGGGCCGGTCTTGAAGCAGATTCCGGTGATGTGCTCGATCGCCTCGGCGGTCCGCCGCAGGACCCGGTCAGCCGAACCCATGATCCCCCTTGGATCACCTTGCGTGATCAATAGACTCCACTGAGTGCGGTGCGGTATGGACCATACCGGCATCGCGGCGAATTCGCCTCCCCCTCGGATCGGCGGAACGATGAAGTTCCGGAACCGTGGCGGGGTGCCGGAACCGGTTCCGGACTGGAAGACTCCGAACCGTTCGTGTTCGGTACACCCCTTGGGAGCGACGCCATGCCCATGCCATATCAGGACTCCACGCTCGGAGTTGCGGAGCGCGTGGAGGATCTGCTGGGCCGGATGACGCTGCCCGAGAAGATCGGCCAGATGCTGCAACTCGACGCCCGGCAGAACCTGTCCGAGATCGTTCTGGAGAAGCTCGCCGGGTCGATCCTGCACACCTCCCCGGCCAAGCTGGTCGAGGCGGCCGAACTGGTCGCGCGTACCCGCCTGCGGATCCCGCTGATCACCGCCGAGGACTGCATCCACGGCCACGGCTTCTGGCCCGGCGCCACGGTCTTCCCCACCCAGCTCGGGATGGCCGCCACCTGGGACCCGGATCTCGTCGAGAAGGTCGGCCGGGCCACCGCCGTGGAGGCCTCCGCCACCGGCGTGCACTGGACCTTCTCGCCGGTCCTCTGCATCGCCCGCGACCTGCGCTGGGGCCGGGTCGACGAGACGTTCGGCGAGGACCCGTACCTGATCGGCGAGCTGGGCGCCGCCATGATCCGCGGCTACCAGGGCGAGGGCCTCACCGACCCGACCGCCATCCTGGCCACCGCCAAGCACTTCGCCGGCTACTCCGAGACCCAGGGCGGCCGGGACGCCAGCGAGGCCGACATCAGCCGGCGCAAACTGCGCTCCTGGTTCCTGCCGCCGTTCGAGCGGGCCGCGGCCGAGGGCTGCCGGGTCTTCATGCTCGGCTACCAGTCGATGGACGGCGTGCCGATCACCGCCAACAAGTGGCTGCTCAACGACGTGCTCAAAGGCGAGTGGGGCTTCACCGGCACGCTCGTCACCGACTGGGACAACGTCGGCCGGATGGTCTGGGAGCAGAAGGTCTGCGCCGACTACGCCGAGGCGGCGGCGTCCGCCGTCAAAGCCGGCAACGACGTCATCATGACCACCCCGGCCTTCTTCGAAGGCGCCCAGGAGGCGATCCGGCGCGGCCTTCTGCACGAGGACGACATCGATGCGGCGGTACGGCGGATCCTGCGCCTGAAGTTCGAACTGGGCCTGTTCGAGAACCCGCGTACCCCGGACGCCGCCCGGCAGCGGGAGGTGATCGGCTGCTCCGCGCACACCACGCTCAACCTCGAGGTGGCCCGCCGGTCGCTGGTGCTGCTGCGCAACGACGGCGTACTCCCCCTGCCGTCCGCTCCATCGAAGCGCATCGCGCTGCTCGGGCCCAACGCCGACGACGTGTCCGCGCAGCTCGGCGACTGGGCCGGCGACTCCGGACAGGTCGACTGGATGCCCGGCGGCCACCCCCGCGCACTGACCACGACGGTCCTCGACGGGCTCCGCTCACTGCTGCCCGGCGGTTGGGAACTGGACTTCGACCCGGCCGTGAAGATCGAGCGCCTCGTGCCCGATCCCGAAGGCGAGACGTTCCCCGACGGGCAGCCCCGGCCGCCGATCTCGGAGGCCGTGCCCGCCCACATCGAGGACCTCGAACGTGCCCAGCGGGTCGCGGCCGCCGCCGACTACGCGATCGTCGTCGTCGGTGACACCGTCAACCTCAACGGCGAGCACAAGTCCACCGCCACCCTGGAACTCCAGGGCGGGCAGATCGCGCTGCTCGACGCGGTCGCGGCCACCGGCACCCCGATGATCGTCGTGCTGATCGACGGCAAGCCGCTCGCGCTGCCGCCGTCGGCGCTCGAGGCGGCCGCCGTCGTACAGGCCTTCAACCCCGGCATGCGGGGCGGCCAGGCCATCGCCGAGCTGCTGCTCGGGCTGATCGAGCCGAGCGGGCGGATGCCGATCTCGGCGGCCCGGCACGCCGGCCAGCAGCCGATCTACTACAACCAGCTGCGCGGCCAGCACGGCACCCGGTACGCCGACCTCACCCAGGACCCGCTGTTCGCCTTCGGGGAGGGGCTCAGCTACACCACCGTGGTCTACGACGGGCTCAGCGTCGAGGAGCCGGACGTCGCCGCCGACGGGGTGGTCCGGGCCACCGTGCGGCTCACCAACACCGGGACCCGGCCGGCGCTGGAGACCGTCCAGGTGTACGTCAGCGACCTCGTCACCAGCGTCACCTGGGCCAGCCGGGAGCTGAAGGCGTACCGGCAGGTGACCGTCGAGCCCGGGGAGAGCGTCACGGTCGCCCTGGAGGTGCCCGCCGCGGACTGCACGCTCGTCTCCGCGGACGGCCGGCGGATCGTCGAGGCCGGCGACTTCGAACTGCTGGTGGGACCGAACTCGCGGCCCTCGGCGTTGCAGTCCGCCAAGTTCCGCATCTCCTGAGCCGCGGGACGTCCGTCCATCCGTCCGGAAGCGGACAGTCGGGTACGCATCGTGTACCCGGCCGGCCGCTTCCGGGACGCCTACCGTCAGTGACATGACGAATCCAACCGTGAAACAGAAGCATCGCGCCATGTGGGCCTCCGGCGACTACCCGGCGCTGGCCGCCGACATCGTCTCCCCACTCGGGCCGGTCCTCGTGGCCGCCGCGGGCATCGGTTCCGGACAGACCGTCCTCGACGTCGGCGCGGGCACCGGCAACGCCGCGATCCCGGCCGCCCGCACCGGGGCCACCGTCACCGCCAGCGATCTCACCCCGGAGCTGCTGGCGGCCGGCGAACGCCACGCCGCCGCCCTCGACACCAAACTCAACTGGATCGAGGCCGACGCCGAGGCCCTGCCCTTCGACACCGCCTCGTTCGACACGGTCATCTCGTGCATCGGCGTCATGTTCGCCCCGTTCCACGAGACCGCCGCCGCCGAACTGCTCCGCGTCTGCCGTCCCGGCGGCACCATCGGCCTGATCAACTGGACGCCGGAGGGCTTCATCGGGCAGATGTTCGCCACCATGAAGCCGTACGCCGCCCCGCCGCCGCCCGGCGCCCAGCCCCCACCCCGCTGGGGCGACCCGGCCCACCTGGAAGCCCTGTTCGGCGACGGCGTCTCCGGGGTGACCGTGGAACGCCGCAACCTGCGGGTCACCCACTTCGGCACGCCGGAGGAGTTCCGCGACTACTTCAAGAGCGTCTACGGCCCCACCATCGCCGTCTACCGCACCATCGCCGGCGACCCGGACCGCGTCGCCGCCCTGGACGCCGACCTGGCCGCCCTGTGCGCCCGCTTCGACCAGGGCGGCGGCGCGCTGGACTGGGAGTATCTGCTCTACACCGCCACCCGTACGGCCTGAGTTCGCCGTGCCGCGGCCACCCGGCGGGTCGTGAAGCCGAGCCCCAGGTAGGTGGCCAGCGCCGCGGTGTTCCAGTAATCGACCAGGAGCGCGACCCGCTCCCGGCCGGGCAGCAACTCGTCGGCGACGAACGCGCAGATCGCCGCCCCGAGCCCGCGGCCCCGGGCCGACGGACGGGTCGCCACCCCGGACATGAACCCGATCTCCGCCGTCGACCACGCCTCGGCGGCGACCGTGAGCAGCGTTCCGTCGGTGTCGCGGATGCCCGCCCACCGCCGGACGCCGGAACCACCCGGACGGGCGTACGACTCCGGGTAGGCCTCGTCGATCAGTGCGGCCACCTCGGCCCGGTCCTCGTCACCGAGCCAGGCGGCCGCACCGGTCGCCCGGCCCACCGGCGCGGTGGTCTCCATCCAGGCGAACGTGGCGCTCACCGCCAGCCCCGGCACCCGCGTCACCACCTCGGTGACCAGCTCCTCCGTGCCGAACGGCCGGAACGTCTCCCCGGTCTCCGCCAGCACCTCGGGCAGCAGGGCCGCCACCGCGCCCGGCGCGCCGTTCATCACCAGCCGGTCCCAGTGCGACAGATCGGGACACGCCACCACGACCGCACCCGGCCGCCGCCAGACACGGGCCCCGGGCGCGTGCAGCGCCCACCGGACCAGCGGATCCCCCTCAACGGCGATATCGATCATGACCCCCATGCTGCCATCGACGACATCCCGCTCCCCGCCACCCTCACGCCCTCTCCTCTCCGGCCACCCTCACCCGCGCTCCTTCCCCGCTGCTCCCACCCGCGCTCCTTTCCCGCTGCTCTCACCCACTGCCTCCACGTCGTGCCGCTCCCACCCGCTCTGCTCCCCCGCCGCCCCCACCTGCTCTCCTCCCCCGCCGCCCCCACCCGCTCTCCTCCACCGCCGCCCCCACCCGCTCTCCTCCACCGCCGCCGTCACTCGCTCTCTCCCCCGCCGCCCTCAACTGCGCTCCTCCCCGCGACCCTCAGTCGGTCGTCTCTCCCGGCTCTCACCCCGCGATGGGTATGGGTTGACCGGATTTGCCATCCTCGGTCCCGTGCCGAAGCGTTCCCTGTTCCGCAGCTGGTTTCCGTCCGACGGCGAGCGGCGTCTCCCGTCGCTCCGCGCTCTTCTTCAGGGCCGACGGCTGCGCCGCCTGCTGGTGGCGGGCACGCTGAGCGCGATTCTCGCGGTCACCGTCGCCTTCGGATGCACCACATGGGTACGCTCCGCGGCCGACGGCCACATCTACGACGCCGCGTCGGTTCCCGCCGCACCCGTCGCGCTGGTCCTCGGCGCCCAGGTCGACCCGAACGGCCAGCCGTCGGCGTTCCTGGCCGCCCGCCTGGAGATCGCCCGGCAGCTCCTGGAAGCCGGCAAGATCAAGGCGATCCTGGTCTCCGGCGACCACGGCGAGTGGACCTACGACGAACCGGGCGCCATGCAGGCGTGGCTGGTCGCCCGCGGTGTCCCCGCCGACCGGGTGGTGCTCGACCACGCGGGCTTCGACACCTACGACTCGTGCGTCCGGGCTCGCAAGATCTTCGGCGTCGAGCAGGCGATCGTCGTCACCCAGAACTTCCATCTTCCCCGGGCCGTCGCCCTCTGCCGCGAGCAGGGCATCGACGCCACCGGGGTGGGCGACGACACGGCCCGCGCCTACAAGGACCTGTGGCTGCGGGGCGAGGTCCGCGAATACGGCGCCGCCGTCAAGGCTGCCGCCGACGTCCTCACCGCCCGCGACCCGGTCTTCCTGGGCCCACACGAGACCGGCGTGGAAACCGCCGTCCGCAACGGCTGACCGCCCGTCGACACCTCCACCCACCGCCGGGCCGCACCGTCACGCACACCACCCCCGCCGGGCCGCACCGTCACACCGCCACCCCCGCCGGGCCGCACCGTCACACCGCCACCCCGGCCGGGCCGCACCGTCACGCCACCACCCCGGCCGGGCCGCACCATCACGCCCGCCACCGCCCGACCACACCGTCACGCTCCCACCACCCGGCCGCACCGTGACGGCGCTCGCCGCGAAGGCCGAGCGAGCCCCTCAACGGTGGTCGGCGGCACCTCAGGGCGGCCTTCAGCGGAGTCGGCGGCATCAAGTCCGACCGTCAGTGGGCTGGCGGCACCGCCAGCGCGACGGTCAGCAGAGCTCGACCCGACCGCTTCGCGATCAGGATCGCGGCGGTGGCACCACGAGCGCTCGCCATCCGGCGACCTTGGACGATTCACCACCGCATCCGGTGGCAACCCGTCCAAGATCCCGCCCGCCCGGCAAGCGCGAGACAACCAGCACGCCACACCACCCACTCACGGCGACCTTGGACGAATCACCACCGCACCCGGTGGCAACGCGCCCAAGATCGCACGGTTCAGTGGGCCCGGGACACCCAGCACACCAACCCCCGCATACCCACACGGCGACCTTGAACGAATCACCACCGCACCCGGTGGCAACGCGTCCAAGATCGCACGGTTCAGTGGGCCCGGAACGCGCAGCACACCACCCCCGCATACCCACACGGCGACCGTGAACGAATCACCACCACATCCGGTGGCAACGCGTTCAAGATCGCGCGGTTTGGTGGGCCCGGCACGCGCAGCACACCAGCAGCGCGACGACCAACGAAACCGGCCACCAAGCTGACGCGCGGGGCGCGAGCCGGCCGCACCGCCGGCGCGGCCGGTCAGCGGAGGTCGGCGGCCAGGCTGACGCGTAGGTAGGCGTCGACCCACGCCCGGGTGGCCTCGGCGCCTGGGTCGGGGCCGAGACGGGCCACCACCTCGTCGAGTGACGACGCCACCCGGTGCAGGCCGACCCGGGCGAGCGCCGCCCGCGCCGACCGCAGACGGTCGGTGTGTGCGCCCGGCAGGTGGGCGAGTCCGCTGTGCGCCGCTTCGGCGAGCACGTCGCGGGCCGCCGTCACCGCCTCGGCCAGCGGATCGCCCACGTCGGCGGTTCCGTCGGCGTTGCCGAGCCCCTGGCCGGTGGGTGGCATGGCCAGGTCGGGGACGACCGGCGGGCCGTCGGCGGCGATCGCGTACGGATCGATCACCACCCGCCCGCCGCTGCGGTGCACACTTCCGGCCACGAATCGTGGTCGCCCGCGGCACCCGTCGAGTGCCGCCGCGACCGCGTCGAGACGGCCGGGAGCGACCGCCGCGTGGGTGGCCTCGACCGTGGCCGTGACGCCGGAGCCGTCCCGGATCTCGACGCTGAGCCGCTGGGCGCCGGGCGCATACCAGCTTTCGCCCACCTCGGCGATCGCCAGCACCCGGACCAGTTCGGCGCGGACCCGGGCGCGGACCGGGCGTGGTGGCATGGCGTCCAGTTCGGCGGCGAGTTTCGCGTAGTCGTACGCGAGCAGCCCCGGTGGCAGCCCTTCCCAGGCGCCGTGGGACACGGTGACCGTGGACTTGGCGATCCGGCCGGCGCTGAGCCGCACCGTACGGCTGGCGCTCCGGATCGCGGACTCGGTGACCAGCACCCCGGAGGCGATGGCGTCGACGGTGGCTCCGGCGATCCGCCGGCGGCCGAGGGCGGGACCGTCCTCGTCGGTCTCCCACTGCCGATGTGACACCAGGACGACACCGCTGGCCGCCTGCCCGTGGAAGATCTCCACCCGCCGCTGGCCGTCGACCGCGGTGACCCGGGCGCCGAGACCGTCGAGCCGGACCCGGCGCAGTGGTGTCTCGGCCGCCTCCTCGGAGCCGAGCACCCGGGCCCGGTGCCCGGCGCCGCCGTCGGCGGTGACCGCGCGATGCCGGGCGAAGAGTTCCGCGATCAGGTCGGCGAGCCGTTCGGGGGCGTACCGGGCGCTGCGGTCCCGGTACGCGGTGAGCTGGTCGGCGAGTTCCGCGGTGGCGTCGAGGGGCCACCGCAGCCCGGCCCGGTCGAGGGCGGCCAGATGCCCGGCGGCGGCCGCGACGAGGCCGGGACCGGCGTGCACGGCCCCGGACCGCAGCACCTCGGCGGCGAACTCGATCACCGTCTCGAGCCCGGAGCCGGTGACGGCGGCGCCCGGCGCCCCGCCGACGTCGACGGAGCACTCGTCGGCGCCGGGGTGCTGCTCGTCGGCCGCCCGGAAGGCCCAGACGGCGAGGGCGATGACGTCGTCGCGGACGCCGGCGCGGGCGTCGGTGTGCACATAGCCCAGGTCGCCGGGCACCAGGAACCGCACGGTCGCGGCGGGCAGCTCGGCCACCGGGGCGGCGCCGCGCCGGATCCGGGCGGTGTATCCGCTGCGGTGGGTGCGGCGGGCGGTCTCGACCAGCCGGCTCCCGATCCGGGTGGCCAGGTCCTCGTCGGTGAACCCACCCGGTGACCAGGCCGGCGCCTCGGCGGGCGGCTCGTCCTCCGACGGCGGGGTCTCCGGCAGCGCGGCCTGGTAGGCGAAGATCAGCCCGAGCAGGTGCCGGCAGGCCCCGGTCGCCCCGCACGTGCAGCGGCCCTGTTCCAGGCCGCCCTCCGGGAGTTCGGCGCGGACCCCGTCGGCGAACTCGGCGACGACGGTGGCGCCGTCCCCGGACGACAGCGCGGGTGGTTCCCGGTCGGCTTCGCGGGCGGCCCGTTTCACCAGGCCGCGGTTGGCGAGGGCGGCCAGCGCGTCGGCGTCGAGCGCCCGCAGGTCGGCCCGCACCGGCAGGCTCACCGATCCGCCCATGAGCTCGCTCATCGGCCCACCCGCTCGGCGATGAAGGCGGCCAGTTCGCCCGGTGTCATGGCGCCCACCCAGGCGCCGACGTTGGCGAGCTTCTGCGCGCACACCCGGTCGTACGCCGGATCCGCCTGCTCGTCCAGGGCCGCCAGACCGAGCACGATGCTTCCCTGTTCGACCAGTCCCCGTACGCCGCGCACCAGGTCGGCCTCCGATCCGCCCTCGAAGAAGTCACTGATCACCGCGACGATCGTCCGGCGCGGCTGTTCGACCAGCTGGGCCGCGTACCGGACCGCGCGGGCGATGTCGGTGCCGCCGCCGAGCTGCGACTTCATCAGCAGCTCGACCGGGTCGCTGACGTCCGACGTCAGGTCCACCACCGCGGTGTCGAAGGCGATCAGATGGGTACGCACGCCGGGCAGCCCCCACAGGCAGGCCGCCGTGACCGCCGAGTGGATCACCGAGGACAGCATCGACCCGGACTGGTCGACCAGCAGGATCACCTGCCACTGGGAGAGCTGCCGCCGGGTGCGCGACATGAAGTACGGCGTCTCCACATACACCCGCTGCTCCTCCGGCCGGTAGTTGCCGAGGTTGGCACGGATGGTGCGCCGGGCGTCGAAGTCCCGGGCCTGCTTGAACCGGCTGGACCGCCGGGACCGGGCGCCGGAGAAGCTCTGCCGCACCTCGGTGGCGAGCCGTTCCATCAGGTCCCGGACGACGGCTTCGACGATGCGCCGGGCCAGCCGCAGCACCTCCGGGTTCATCAGGTGCTTGGTCCGCAGGACGGCTCGCAGCAGGGAGGGGTTGGGTTCGATGCGCTGGAGCACGGCGGGGTCGGTGACGATGTCGTCGATCTCGTACCGTTCGACGGCGTCGCGCTGCAACCGCTCGACCGTCTCCTTCGGGAAGAGCCGGGTGATGTCGTCCAGCCAGTCGACGGTGGTGAGCTGTGACGGTCCGGTGCCGCCCTGACGGCGGATGTCGCGCTGGTCGAGCTGTTCGTCGCGGCCGTACAGCCAGTCGAGTGCCGCGTCCTGGGCGGCCGCGTCGCCGGAGAGGCCGCCCAGGCAGCTTCCGGCCGGCTCGCCGAGGATGAGCCGCCAGCGTTCCAGGCCGATGTCGGTCATCGGGTCTCCCCCGTACTGATCAGCCCGGCCTGGGCCAGGCGCCGCTCGACGGTCTCGTCCAGGGCGAGGCCGGCCGCCACGATCTCGGCCGGCACGGTGGTGCGCAGCAGGTCCCGGGCGTAGCCGTCGACGCCGCGGTGGGTCATCAGCCGTTCGCCGATGGTCTCCCGTTCGCGGGGCGGGAAGTATTCGAAGGCCTGCCGCAGCGCCGGGAGCGCCACCAGGAAGTCCTCCGCGCCGAACCCGGTGACGAGCTCGTCGAGCAGGCCGAGGATGCCGCCGGGGGCGAGCACCGGCTCGCGGGCCACGCCGAACAGCCCGGCCAGCCAGTCGCCGGCGGTCCCGGCCGCGAACGCGCCGCGGACCGCCTGCGCCGGATCCTCCAGGAAGGACTCGGCGAGGACGTGCCCGAGCCCGTAGAAGGCGCCGCGCAGGTCGGGTGGCGCGGCCCGGTCGGCGGCCACCCGTGCGGCGACCTCCACGGCGGCGACCCGGTCCACGCCCACCGCCGCGGCGTGCAGCACCGCGTCCCGGACCGCCGCGACCGCCGCGATCCGCCCGCGGTCGGCCGGGGCGCCGGCGGCGTGCCAGCCCTCGGCCAGCCACAGGATGCGGCGGGCCGCGGCCGCCACCACCACGGCGAGCGCCTCGCTGCCGGCGGTGCCGAGGAGCCGGTCGTGCCGCCACAGCGCCAGCGTCACGGCGAGCACCCGGCCCAGGACGGGCAGGTCGCTGCCGGCCGCGACGCCCTGGCGCAGCCGCTCGGGCACGTCCTCGCCGAGGTCGGTGACACCGCAGAGGGCCGCGTCGAAGAGGGTGTCGGCGAGCGCGCCGAGATCACCGGTGGCCTGGTCGATGCTCTCCGCGATCCGGGCGGCGGCCGCGGTCTCCAGGGTGGGGCCGTACCCGCCGGCCTCGATGAGGGCGGTCAGCCGCTGCTCGTGGTCGCGCACCGACCAGCGTTCGGCGAGGACCGGGTCGATGCCGGTGGCCGGGCCGGTGACCCGCCGGAAGCCGGGCACCGCGAGCACCCGGATCCGGTGCAGCACCCGGCTGATCTCGAGCCCGCGCGGGTCGAACAGGTCGATGTCGTGCTCGCCGGCCCGGTCGAGGCCGTGCCGCTCCAGTTCGGCGGTGGCGGCGTGCACGAGCGGCGGCAAGGGTGTGTCCGGGTGCAGGCGGCCGTGCCGGTCGCCGCTGAGGGCGGCGGTCATCTCGATCACGGCCGGGTGCTGCCCGGCCGTGACCGTGCCCCGCACGGCCCACGGCAGCGGCACGTCGAGGGCTTCGCTGACCAGGGCGGCGGCGAGGCCGTCGAGCACGTCCACCCGGGCCGGGCAGGAGTGGCCGCGCAGCCGGGCGAGCGCCTCGGCCCCGGCCCGCGCGGCGATCAGGTCAGCCGTGGAGACCGCCTGGCCGCGTTTGCGGAGCCGCTCGGCGACGGCGGTCACCAGGTGGCGGGCGGCCTGTTCCGGGCCGCCCTCCCAGAGCCGCTGGTAGTACTCCGGCGAGGGCATGCCGGACTGGTAGCCGCCGAACGCGTCGAGCCGCCGGAACGAGTAGGGCACCAGGTAGCTGCGCGCGGTGGCCCCGTCCGGCGGTTGCGGGATCTCCGGCCAGCCAGCATCGGCAGAGGCGGAGGCGGAGGCGAGGCGCAGCAGCGCGGGCCGGTGGAAGCCGCCGACCACCGCGACGACCGGCCGGTCCCCGGCGTCGGCGAGCGCCGCCCGGATCCAGCGGGCCATGTACGCCTCCCGGGCGGTGTCCGAGGGCCCCGCCTCGGCATCGCCCCGGATCACGTCGAAGTAGGCGGTCAGCCGTTCGGTGAGGCCCTCGCCGGGCCCCATCTCGACCACGTGGTCCCACAGCGCGTCGCTGTTGTCCACGCCGAAGGACTCGCACAGCCGCCCGACCGCCTCGGCGTACCGCAGTTCGGCGTCGGCGTACCGGTTGTCCCGGTCGGCGAACGCCTCGTGCCAGGCCGGCAGGTCGATGAACCGGGTCTCGGCCCCGCACGCGCGGGCGGCCCGCAGCGCCTCCCACTCCGGCGAGTACTCGCAGAACGGCGCCCACGACCCGTGCCGGCGGCGCTCGTCGGCGTAGCTGGTGAAGATCGCGATCGGTAGCTCGTGGCCGAGCAGCAGCTCACCGATCCGCTGGTTCATGTCGGCCGGCCCCTCGATCAGCACGTGGGCCGGTCGCAGTGCGGCGATGGTGGCGCCGACCAGGCGGGCGCAGGCGGGGCTGTGGTGCCGGACCCCGATGACGGTGAGGCTCATCCGCCGGGGAGTTCCCGCCGGGCGTCGCGCAGCTCCCGCCACTGAGCGCCGGTCCGCCAGCCGGTGTGCTGTTCCAGGTAGCGGCGCAGCTTGGCGAGGTCTTCCGGGTTGTCCTTGGCGGCCGTGCCGGCGAGGCAGGAGGCCAGGTCGGCGCCGGTGCCGGCGGCGCCGCGCAGGAACCAGCCGCGCAGCCCGACGGCGTGTGCCACCGCGACCGCCTCGGCGGTGCTCATCACGCCGGACAGCCGGTCCATCTCGTCGCCCCGCGCGGTCCGCCCGGTACGCAACTCGCGGAACGCCGTGACCAGGACCTCCAGCACGTCCCGGCGGGGCGCGACGGTCACCCCGGAGCGCCGCAGCAGCACGCCCGCCTCGGCTTCGACGAGCGCCAGCTCGGTGTCGAAGTCGGCGATCGGGAAGACCGTCTCGAAGTTGAACCGCCGCTTCAGCGCCGAGCTCATGTCGTTGACTCCACGGTCCCGGGTGTTGGCCGTGGCGATGATGTTGAAGCCTTCCTTGGCGAACACCATGCCGGCGCCGCCGGGCAGCTCGGGCACCGCGAGGACCCGGTCGGACAGCGGCGAGAGCAGGCAGTCCTGCACTTCGAGCGGGCACCGGGTGATCTCCTCGAACCGGACGGTCCGGCCCTCGGCCATCCCCCGTAGCAGCGGCGCCGGCACCAGCGACCGCTCGCTCGGCCCCTCGGAGACGAGCAGCGCGTAGTTCCACGAGTACTTGATCTGGTCTTCGGTGGTGGCCGCGCCGCCCTGGATGGTGAGCGTCGAGTCTCCGCTCACCGCGGCCGCCAGCAGCTCGGACAGCAGCGATTTCGCGGTGCCCGGCTCGCCGACCAGCAGCAGCCCCCGGTTGGTGGCGAGGCTGACCAGCGCCCGGTCGATCAGCGACGGGTCGCCGACGAACTTGCGGGTGACGCCCAGCGCGTCGTCACCGACGACGAACGCGCGGGCGGCGCGCAGGCTGAGCGCCCAGCCGGGCGGGGTGGGCGCGTCGTCGGCGGCGCGCAGGCGGGCCAGCTCGTCCGCATACCGGACCTCGGCGGGCGGGCGCTGCATGGCGTCGGTGGGGATGGTGACGGACAGGGTCATGAGAGCACCTCGGTCAGGTCGCGCAGCGCCTCGGCCGCGGTGATGGGGTCGAGTTCGGAGAGCCGGTCGTCCTGGTCGTCGCGGTGCCGGTGGTAGCCGGACGCCGGGGCCAGGAAGACGGCGGTGACGGTCTGGTCGCCGAGGACGTCGACGGCACCGACCGCGATGCCGGGGGAGATCTCCAGCACCAGGTGCCGGCCGCCGGGCACGTCACGCTGGAACCAGCCCTGCACCCCGGCGTCCTGTGGGGCGCCGCGCCGCCAGCCACGGCGTTCCAGCCCGAGCAGCCGGGTGCTGGGCACGGTCACGCCGGTGAGGGCCGCGGCCCGCGCCGAGGTGAGCGGCTCGGTCCCCCGGGCCAGCTGGGGGAACGGCTGGAGGATCTCGTAGTCGGCGAACACCCCGGCCCAGGCGGCCAGGCCGGCGCCGAGGTGGACGGGGTGGGCGATGCCGATCGCCTCGTCGTCGCCGAGGGTCACCGTGTCGTCGGTGACGTCGGCGAGGCTGCGGTCCTCGGCCAGGCGCACGCCGCCGGCCGGGGCGCCGACGGCGTCGAACCGCACCCAGACCAGGCGGCGGACCAGGTGGCGGAGCAGCGGGTGGCCGGCGAAGAACTGCCGGAATCCGGCGCCGGTCCACCGGCGCTGGGCGGTCATCGCCTCCTCCAGCCGGCGGACCTGGTCGGCGGCGATCGCCCGGACGTCCTTTTTCAGGGCGGCGAACCGTTCATACGCCTCCGCGGCCGGCGCCGCGTCGTCCTGGGCGCCCGGCTTGGGCAGGGCCTTGAGGCGGCGGCCGGTCGCGTCGGTCACGAACGGTCTCAGCTGCTCGTCGAACCCCACGGTGAAGGTGCGGCGCCCGTAGTCGAGGACCATGCCGCCGTCGGCGTCCAGCCCGAGGTCGGGCACGAGCCGGTCGGCCAGCTCGTCGGGGGTGAGACCGCGTTCCGCCGCCAGTTCGGCGATCTTCTCCCCGGCCCGCTCCTTGAGCCCGCGGAACGGGACCTTCCGCGCGATGCCGTCGAGGTACATGAGGGCCACGTCGGTGCCGATGGCGGCGAGCACGTCGAGGCCGGTGACGGCGCGGGCGTGCCCGCCCTCGCCGGGCCAGGCCCGGATGACCGGGGCCAGCCGCCGGACGGTCTCGTCGTCGCCGAGCGGCCCGAGCGCGTCGAGGGCCCAGTTCTGTTTCGCCGGGTGCCCGGCCGCCCGCCAGGCCTCGAACAGCGCCCACCCGAACCCGGCCAGGTCGGCCGGCTCGCACTCGGCCACCACCACGCCGACGCCGGGGTAGACACCGTCGAGCCGGGAGAGGGCGAGCATGGTGATCAGGTTGCGGACGGCGTCGAGGGGCAGCTCACCGCGGTCGCCGGTGAGCCGAATCGGCGGCAGCGTCGCCGGGTTCGCCCAGTCCGGCAGCACCGGCATGGTCTTCGGCAGGACGGTCAGCGGGTCGACGGCGAGGATCTCCTCCACCGCGGCGACCGCCTCGGGGCCGTGCCGCCCGGCGGCGGCGAGCACCTCGTCGCGCGGCAGCAGGCGCAGCGCGGCCTCGGCGTCGCCGCGGGCCGTGCCGGGCCGGCCGGCCGCGACCGGGACGAGGGCCCGGGCCGCGAAGGCGCCGTGCCGGGCGAACCAGGCGGCGGCCACCCGCCGGATCGGCCGGGACCGCGCGTGCCAGCCCGCCATCAGCAGCGCCACCTGGGGATCGGCGGCCGGGACCAGCGCCGGGGCGCCGGCCAACGGGAACCGCCGGGCGGCGTCGGCGAGCGCCGGGACGGCCGCCGCCTCGAACCGGGCCAGCAGCTCGGGGCCCCAGTCCTCCAGATCGTACGAATACCGCGGCCGCCAGGCGGTCACCCGGGGACGGGCCAGCTCGTCGGGGGCCTGGAGGAAGAAGAAGACCGTGTCCCAGGCGGGCGGGTCACCGCCGTCGATCCGCTCGGCGACGGCGTCCCAGTCGTAGGAGCCGCCGTGGCGGGCCGCCCAGGAGCCGTCGGCCCAGCTCTCCCGCTCGCCGGCGGCCCAGACCACCCGGGACTCCGCGGTGCCGGTCAGCCCGTCGACGACGATCGGGTGGCGCTTCACCGGCGATCGCCAGGGCGGGTCGAGCAGGATCGCCGGGACGTCCCCGGGAGCGGCTTTCGCCGTCTCGGCGAAGGTCAGCGCGGCCTCCGCCCGGTCCAGGCGGACGGCGGCCTCGGCGGCGAGCAGCGGCCGGACCTCGGCGGCGAGGCCCCGGTTGCCGGCCAGATGGTTGGCGAGCAGCCGGCCGTCGTCCGGGGTGGCGGCCATCAGGCGCATGGCGCGGGCCGGATAGCGGGCGCCGGCGTCGGCCAGGGCGGCCGGCGCGTACGGCTGGTCGCGCCGGTCGAGCAGGGCCTGGAACGCCCGGTCGCCGCCGATCACGGCCAGCATGCCGAACAGTTTCTGCCGGCCCTGGGCATCGGTCCGGTGCGGCGTGTCGCACCACCGCGCCAGGGCGGGCGCGGCATCCGGGCCGAGCGTGCCCACGAAGGTGTGGATCACCTCGCTCTGCCGCAGCGCCGCCCCGGGGTTCACCTGCCCGGCCAGCGGGGTGGCGATCTCCTCCCGGTCGACGACGGTCAACAGCATCTGCTTGATCATCTCGAGGTGGGGCCGCGCCATCACCTCGGCGCAGATCTCCGCCGCCCAGCCGGCCTCGTCGGGCGCCATCACCGAGATCACCGCGCGCTGGGCGAGCGACGGCCCGCGCACCGCGGCGAGCGCGCCGATCACCCGGTCATACTCCTCCGGGCGGGCGGCCACGACGGCCCGGCGCAACCGGAACGCCATCCGCTGGGCGAGGAACGAGGTGTAGCCGACGGCGTCCCGGTCGGGGACGCCGCGGGTGATCGCCGCGCCGGTGGTGGACTCCCCGGGGTAGAGCGCGGCCAGCTCGGCGACGGCCGCCGCGGCGAACGGCAGCCCCCGCCGGGAGCGCCAGTGGCCCGGCAGCGCCAGCATCTCGTCGTGCCGGTCCCACTGGAGGACGCTCGCGATCACCCGGGTGACGGCCGCGGCGCCGAGCGGTGGGGCGGACGGATCACCGGACAGGTAGGCACGCCCGGCCGCGGCGATGTCTTCCGGCGTGAGCCGGTTGGCCACCGACGCCCGTGCCTCGCCCTCGAACGTGGCCAGCAGCGCCTCGGCGGTTGTGACATCGGTCGCTCTCACGCTCGGCGAGGCGGGCGCCGACGCCCGGCGGGGCAGCACGAACCGCTTCCACCCCACCGGAACGACGAACGTCTCCACGCTCGGCATCTCGCTCACCGGCCACTCCCCAGGGTTCGGCTCCATCGAACGGCTGCACCCTAGCGACTCCCACCGACAAAAACCGGGGCGGGCGGCCCCGGCATCGACCACCATGGACTTCTCGACCACGGTGCACCAGAGTGTCAGGCAGGACCGGCGCGGGCCGCGCAGGCGGCCGGCCCGCGCCGGTGCTCCTCAACGGAGGGTTGCGAGCGCCGGATCAGCCGAGCGAGATGTAGAGCCGATGACCGGCCGGGACGAAGCCGACCCGCTCGTAGACCCGCCACGAGTCGTCCCCGCCCGCTTCCAGCCAGGCGATCTCCAGGCCGCGGGCGAACATCCGGTGGACCACCTCGGCGGTGATCGCCGCGGCCAGCCCACGTTTGCGGAAGGGCTCCCGGACACCGATGCCGCCCACTTCGCTGAGCCGATCCTGCGGCGGGCCGGCCTGCCCACCGCCCGCGCACTCCCCGCCGTCGGTGAACGCCGCCAGCGCGATCCCACCGCGGTCCTGGCCGCGGCGGATCCGGGCGACGTCGGCGTCGGTGGCCCAGTCCTCGCCGAAGGCCTCGCCGACGGCCGCGGCCATGGCGGCCCGGTCCGGGTCCGTGCCGGGTTCCACGAGACGCAGACCTTCCGGTACGGGACACGCCGTCAACGATGCTGGAGTGCAGATCAGGTACTGATGCCGGGCCTCGATGGTGAACCCGGCCGCGAGCAGCAGCTCCTCCAGCTCGGGGGCGCTGCTGCACACGTACTCGAATCGGGGTTTGCGCCCGGCGGACCGGAACGCGCCGATCAGGGCCGTGACGTCGGCCTCGGTGATCGGCGCGCCCGGCACCGGTGACGCGTAGTTGAGGTAGGGACTGGTCGTGTCCGGGTCGAGACCGGCCACGAAGGGGCCGATCTCGACAACCTGCGGACGGTTCCGGAGGTGGGACACGACAGAGCGCTGGATGCGCAGATCCATGATGGGGAAAGCCTTTTCAGAGTGAAGGAAAACCTGCAGAAAACGGGGACATGCAGGGCCGCCGCAGGCGGAGAATGCTCAGCGGCGGCCGGAGGGCCAGGCCGTGATCATTGGCTTCACTCTTTCAGGGAATCGGGATCGCACACCCTCGGCGCGATCACGCGCAAACACTTTCACGAACTCACGGTGGGCGCAAGCCACCCTCCTCGGAGGACCGCTGTGCGGCGATCCAGGCCTCCACCTCCTCCACGAGCCAGACCTTGCCCTGGGCCAGCACCGCCACCGGGTCGGGGAAGTCCGGGCGGTTGACGAGCAGGTAGGCCTGCTGGCGGCTGATGTCTCCGATGCGGACGCGGATCTCGTGCACGCCCATCAGGCGGAACGTCGACGACTCCATGCCTCCCACCCTAGCTCCATGACACTGGTCGCTGCGCTAGAGCGAATCGGGCCGGGTGAGATACCGCTGGACGGTCGGGCCGAGCCAGGCGACCGCCTCCTCCCGCTCCAGGGCGGCCATCGGGGGCAGCCGCAACACATAGCGGCAGAGCGCGAATCCGAGCATCTGGGAGGCGACCAGACCGGCCCGGAGGGGGGCCTGATCCGCCTCCGGGGACAGCCGGGCGGCCAGCGGACCGAGCTGCCCGGCGAAGATCGCCCGCATCCGCTCGGCGGGCCCCTCCTGGGTGACCGCGGCACGGAGCAGCGCTAGCAACGTGTCATCCCCCTCCCAGCGCTCCAGGAAGTGCCTGACCAGCATTTCTCCGACCGCGGCGGGCTCGGCGCCGGTCAGGTCCGGCAGCCGCAGATCGAACTCGGCGGCCGCGGCGAACAGCCCTTCCTTGTTGCCGTAGTAACGCATGACCATCGATGGGTCGATGCGCGCGTCGGCGGCGATCGCGCGGATGGTGGCACGCTCGAACCCGTCGGCGGCGAAGCGCTCCCGGGCGGCGGCCAGGATCGCGGCGCGGGTGGCGTCGGAACGGCGGGTCGTCATGCGTCGCATTCTATGCCAACGGTCGTTTGCCAACAACTGTTGACTACACCGCCGAGTGACGCCTATGGTTTTGCCAACACCTGTTGGCAAGCGAGCGGAGGACACCATGCACACCACCGTCGCGATCATCGGCGCCGGCCCCACCGGGCTCCTGCTCGCCGGAGACCTGGCCACGGCCGGCGTCCCGGTCACCGTCTTCGAGCGCCGGTCCGAGACGTCCAACCTGACCCGGGCCTTCGGCGTGCACGCCCGCACCCTGGAGCTGCTCGACGCCCGCGGCCTCGCCGACGACCTGGTCGCCGAGGGTGCCCGGGTGCGGCGGCTGCGGCTGTTCGACGGGATCGAGCTGGACCTGTCCCGGCTGCCGTCCCGGTTCCCCTACCTGCTGATCACCCCGCAGTACCGGGTGGAGCAGGCGCTGGCCGAGCGTGCCCGCAAAGCCGGCGCCGAGTTCCGCGAGGGCGCCCGCCTCACCGGCCTGCGGCAGGACGCCGACCTGGTCACCCTGGAGTTCGAGGACGGCGGCACGGTCACCGCCGACTACGTGGTCGGCGCCGACGGCCTGCACAGCACCGTCCGGCAGAGCCTCGGCCTGCCCTTCCCCGGCAAGGCCGTGCTCACCTCGATCATGCTGGCCGACGTCCGGCTGGCCACCCCGCCCGAGGACGTGCTGGCGGTCGACGCGGTCGGCGACGCCTTCGCCATGGTCGCCCCGTTCGGCGACGGGTGGTACCGGATCTTCGCCTGGAACCGGGACAACCAGGTCGGCGACCGCACCCCGGTGACGCTCGACGAGATCCGCGCGGTCACCCGCCGCGTCCACGGCACCGACTTCGGCATCACCGAGACCCGCTGGATGTCCCGCTTCCACAGCGACGAGCGCCAGGCTCCGCGCTACCGGGTGGGCCGGGTGTTCCTGGCCGGCGACGCCGCCCACGTGCACTCGCCGGCCGGCGGCCAGGGCATGAACACCGGCCTCCAGGACGCCGCGAACCTCTCCTGGAAACTCGCCGCCGCCGTCCGGGGCCGGGCTCCCGAGGGGCTGCTCGACACCTACCAGAGCGAACGGCACCCGGTCGGCCGGCTGGTCCTGCGCAGCAGCGGCACCCTGATCCGGGCCGCCATGATCCGCTCCGCGGTGGGCCGCCGGGTCCGCGACACCCTCGGCCGGATCCTGCTCGGCCTGCCGCCGGTGACCCGCCGCGCCGCCGGGATCATCTCCGGCGTCGGCATCTCCTACCCCGGCGCGCCGCGGGCCGCCGACGTCACCCTGCGCGACGGCCAGCGGCTCTACGAGGCACTGCGCGACGGCCGGCACGTGCTCCTCACCGATCAAAACCTGGAGGGGTACGAGGACCGCGTGCTCGTGGCGGCCCCCGGGTCCACCACCGGCGAGGCGACCCTGATCCGTCCGGACGGCTACGTGGCGTGGCGCGGCCCGGCCACCGAGGCCCCCACCGCCGTGGCCCGCCTCGTGCCCTGACCGGCCGAACCCGCGATCCGCCCACTTCGAGATCGGGTGGGCGTACCGGAAAAAGGAAGCGTAAGGCTGACGCCAAGATCTCCACCGGGAGTGCGTGGCGGTGGGACGATGTGGACCATGACGGTCGACTACCGGGTACGGCTGCGGTTCTCCGACGAATCGCAGAACGCGGCCACGCACACCAACCTCTCCGCGGTCCGTCTCGACGGGCGCGCGCTCTGGATCGCCGGGGACGAGACCGCCACGATCGAGCGGCTGATCGCCGACGATCCGGCCAAACCCACCGAGTTCGGTGACGAGACCCGGTTCCGCCTCGCCGACTTCGTCACCCTGCCCGGCGCGGACGCCGACGAGGAGGCCGACATCGAAGGGCTGGCCCGCAGCGGCCGGTTCCTCTGGGCGGTCGGTTCGCACAGCCTGCGCCGCCGGCAGATCAAGGACCGGCACGAGGGCGCCAAGGCGCTGCGCCGGCTCGGCCGGGTGGAGGGCCAGGCCAACCGCCAGATCCTGGTCCGGCTGCCGATCGCCGACGTGGACGGGCTGCCCACGCCGGTCCGGGAGATCGAGCCCGGCGGGCAGCGGCACCGGGCGGCCGCGCTGTCCGGCCGCGACGACCTGCGCCGGCTGTTGCACGACGACGAGCACATCGGCCCGTTCCTGCCCATCCCGGGCAAGGACAACGGGCTGGACATCGAGGGCATCGCGGTCCGCGACGACCGGGTCTACCTGGGCCTGCGCGGGCCGGTGCTGCGCGGCTGGGCGTTCGTGCTGGAGCTGCGGCCCTACGTCACCCCCGACGACCCGGGCCGGCTGCGGCTGCACCGGTTCGACGACGGGCGGCTCTACCGCAAGCACGTGCTCGACCTGGAGGGTCTCGGCGTGCGCGACCTGTGCCCGGCCGGCGACGACCTGCTGATTCTGGCCGGCCCCACGATGGACCTGGACGGGCCGGTGCGCATCTACCGGTGGCACGACGCCTGCCGGGCCGAGATCCCCACCATCGTGCGGCACGACCAGATCACCCGCGAGCTGGAGCTCACCTACGGCGAGGGCGACGACCACGCCGAGGGCCTGAGCCTGCTCGGGGCCGACCGGGTGCTGGTCGTCTACGACAGCCCCGCCCGGCACCGGCTCACCAGCGACGGCGCCGTGATCGCCGACGTGCTGCGCCTGCCCTGAAAGCGGCGTGGCGGCCCGGGGTGAGGGTTCTTGTCGTACCCGGGGTCTAGCCTCGGGCGCATGTCAGCTCCCCGGCTCGAGACGGACCCCACCGGCGGCGGGGGCGCTCCTGGGTGGCTGGTGGTCATCGGTCGAGCCCGAGGAGGAGGACGGCGAGGAGGAGCTGACGGCGAGCGCCGGCCCGTTCCGCGCCGGCTGGCCCGGCCTGGCCCGCCGCGGCCGGCTCCAGGCGGATCCCGGCGAGCGTGCGTCCGAGATCGCCGACCTGGTCTCGGCCGAGGGCCGGCTCAGCGTGCCACGGCTCGGCCTGATCCGCTCCGCCCGCGGCGCCGACGCCCTCACCGACGCGGCGTGGACCGGCCCGACCAACCACGAGAACGACACCGCCAAGATCTCGTGCGTGCTGCGGAACTGGGAGGACCGTTTCGGCGTGCGTGTCCTGGCGGCCGGTTTCGCCAGTCTGTTCGTGAGTGTCGCCGCCCCGCCGCTCGACGAGGATCACGCGCTGGAGATCGCCGCCGAGCATCACGCCTTCTGCCCCGACAACGTCCTGCAGGGTTGCGGCTCGCTGACGGATTACGCGGCGTCGCTGGTCGGCGCCCCGCTCTGGTCGTTCTGGTGGGATTGACCGGCGGAGCGGTCCGGGCCGGCGGGGAGGTCCCCACCGGCCCGGCTCGACGCGGACGGGTCAGGCGCCGCGGAGGGTGGCTCCGAAGCGGGAGGCGGTCACGGCCACCGCGGCGTCGCGGGCCGTGATGGTCTCCTCCGAGGTGAGCGTGCGGTCGGTGGCGCGGAAGGTGAGCTTGTAGGCCAGCGACCGCTTGTCCTCGCCCAGCTGCGACGACTCGTAGACGTCGAACAGGGCGACCGACTCCAGCAGCGGCCCGGCGCCCTCGACGAGAGCGGCCTGGACCTCGGCGGCCGGGACGGCGCGGTCCAGGACCAGGGCCACGTCGATCAGCGCCGGCGGGAAGGTGGAGATCTTCACCGCCTCGACGACCGGGGCGTCCGGCAGGGCGTCCAGGTCGATCTCCGCGGCCGACGTGCGCTTGGGCAGGTCGAGGGCCGCGAGGACGGCCGGGTGCAGTTCGCCGGCGTGACCGACGACCGTGCCGTCGACCAGGATCTCGGCGCAGCGGCCGGGGTGCCAGGGCGCCTGCTCCCCCGCCCGGACCGTGACCAGGTCGTCCGGAACCCCCGCCGCGGAGAGCGCGACACGCGCCGCCTCGATGGCGTCCGCCCAGGTCGCGGCCCGGCCCTGGCCCCACCAGCCGGCCGGCTCGATGTCACCGGCGAGGACCACGGCCAGGTGCCACGGCTGCTCGGGGACGATCGCGTTGGCGGCCGCCCACTCCGCGTTGGTGGGGCGACGGTCCACGCCCAGCGTGGGCGGCGCGGTCGAGGTGAGGTGCGGCAGGAAGACCGTGCCGGCCTCGTAGAGCGCGACGTCGCGGCGGCCGCGGCCCAGGTTGCGCTTGAGCGTGCCGAGCAGCGGCCCGAGCAGGGTGGTCCGCAGCAGCGGCTCCTCCTCGGACAGCGGGTTGGTGAGCCGCACCGCGCTGCGCCGCGGGTCGGCCGCCGGCAGTCCGAGGGTGTCGGCCAGCCCGGGGCCGACGAACGGGTACGACAGCACCTCGACGTAACCGTTCTCGGCGAGCGCCCGGCCCACCGACCGGCGCCGCTTCTGCGCCGGGGTGAGCCCGTTGCTGCTGCCGGCCGGCGGCAGCACGCTGGGGATCCCGTTGTAGCCGCCGAGCCGCGCCACCTCCTCGATCAGGTCGATCGGGGCGACCAGGTCGGGCCGCCACGTCGGCGGCACGGCGCTGAGCACCTCGTCACCGGTGACCTCGCAGCCGACCTTGCGCAGCAGGTCGGCGACCTGCTCCGCGGAGTACGGCAGCCCGACGATCCGGCCCGGCGCGTCGGCGGGCAGGGTCAGCGGAACCGGCGCGACCACGTGGTCGATGTCGAGGATCCGCTCGTCGACGGTTCCGCCGGCGTGCTCGGTGAGGATCTGGACGGCCCGCTCCAGGGCGACCAGCGGCAGGGCCGGGTCGACGCCCCGCTCCCACCGCTTGGCGGCCTCGCTGAAGAGCCGGTGCCGCCGGGCGGTCCGGCCGACCATGATCGGGTCCCAGTGCGCGGCCTCGAGGAGCACGTCGACCGTGCCCTCCTGCCACTCGCTGGTCTCGCCGCCCATGACGGCGGCGAGCGAGATCGGCCCGGTCTCGTCGCAGATCACCATGTCCTCGGCGTCGAGCGAGCGCGCGACACCGTCCAGGGTGGTCAGCTTCTCTCCGGCCCGGGCGCGGCGCACGACGAGGCCGCCGTTGAGCCGGTTCAGGTCGAAGACGTGCATCGGCTGGCCGAGTTCGAGCATCAGGTAGTTGGTGATGTCGACGGGCAGTGAGATGGCCCGGATGCCGGCCGCGATGAGCCGCCGCTGCATCCACTCCGGCGACTGCGCGGCCGGGTCGATGCCGCGGACCACGCGGGCCGCGAACCGGTCACAGCCGACGGTGTCCTCGACGGTCAGCGGGTAGGGCGCCTCGGCGGTCGCGCCGGGGGCGGCCTGCGTGCCGGGGTCGCTGAACGGCACGCCGAAGTGCGTGGACAGCTCCCGGGCGATGCCGCGGACGCTCATCTCGTAGCCCCGGTCCGGGGTGATCTCCACCTCGATCAGCACGTCGTCCAGGCCGACGATCGACCGGGCGTCGGCGCCGGGGACCGTGGCCTCCGAGGCGGGCAGCACGATGATGCCCGAGTGGTCACCGGACAGGCCCAGCTCGGCGGCGGAGCAGATCATGCCGTGCGAGTTGCGCCCGTACGTCTTCCGCGCCCCGATCGTGAACCCGCCCGGCAGCTCGCCACCGGGGAGGATGACCACGACGAGGTCGCCCTCGGCGAAGTTCCGCGCGCCGCAGACGATCTCCTGCGGCGCGTCCCGGCCGACGTCGACCGTGCAGAACCGGATCGGCTTCTTGAAACCGGTCAGCTCCTCGATGGTCAGCACCCGGCCGACCACCAGGTCACCGAGGATCGTGCCGGCCTGGTCGACGATGGACTCGACCTCCATGCCGAGGTTGGTCAGCGCCGCGTCCAGCTCCGAAGCGGTGATCCCCGCGGGCAGCTCGACGTACTCGCGCAGCCACGACAGTGACGTCTTCATCGCTTCAGGACTCCATTCCGAAGTTCGTGGTGAACCGCACGTCGCCCTCGACCATGTCGCGCATGTCGGAGACGCCGTTGCGGAACATCAGGGTCCGCTCGACACCCATGCCGAAGGCGAAGCCCGAGTAGACCGCCGGGTCGATGCCGCAGGCGGTGAGGACCCGCGGGTTGACCATGCCGCAGCCACCCCACTCGACCCAGCGGGGCCCGTCCCGGTGCTCGGCGAACCAGACGTCGAACTCGGCGGACGGCTCGGTGAACGGGAAGTAGTGCGGCCGCCAGCGGGTCTTCGCGTCCGGGCCGAACATCGCCTTGGCGAAGTGGTCGAGCGTGCCCCGCAGGTGGGCCATGGTGATGCCCTCGTCGATGACCAGGCCCTCGATCTGGTGGAACACCGGGCTGTGCGTGGCGTCCAGCTCGTCGGTCCGGTAGACGCGGCCGGGGCTGACCACGTAGATCGGCGGCTGCCGGTCCAGCATGGTGCGCACCTGGCCGGGCGACGTGTGGGTCCGCATGACCAGGCCGGGCAGGTCGACGAAGAAGGTGTCGGAGGCGCCGCGGACCGGGTTGTCCGGGCCGATGTTGAGGGCGTCGAAGTTGGCCCACTCCAGCTCGAGCTGGGGACCGTCGACGATGTCGTAGCCCATGCCGACGAAGATGTCGCCCATGTGCTCCATGAGCGTGGTCAGCGGGTGCCGGGCGCCGCGCGGACGGCGGCTCCACGGCAGGGTGACGTCGACGCGTTCCTCGACCAGCACGCGGGCCGCGCGGTCGGCCTCCAACTCGGCCTGGCGCGCGTCGTAGGCGGCCTGCACGGCCTGCCGGGCGATGTTGACGCGCTTGCCGGCGTCCGACTTCGCGGCCGGCGGCAGCGAGCCGATCTCCCGGCGCGCCAGCGACACGGGCGAGCGGTCACCCAGGTGCGCCGGCTTCAGAGCGTGCAGCGCGTCGAGGTCGGTGGCGGCGGCGAACGCCTTCTCGGCCTCCGCCACCGCGGCTTCGAGCGACGCGGGATCGAGCAGGGCGGCCTGCTTCGGATCGTACGGATCGTTGCGGTAGGACATGATCGGGCGAGCTCCCTAGAAACCGGATTTGCCATCGGGCAGTTTACGGAGGCACGGCTGGGCCGCGGCCCGCCGGTCAGGGAGTGCGCGCAGAAGTGTCAGATCCGGCGCCCGCGACCAGCGGGCCGGATAAACGAAAGCCGGGGACCTGACATGCCGCCCAGCATACTCTCAGCGCTGCGCGCGAGCCGAGGCATATAGGCAGACGGCGGCGGCCGCGGCCAGGTTGAGGCTCTCGGCGCCGCCATAGATGGGTACGCGTACCCGCCGGTCCGCCGCGCTCAGCACGGAGGCGGGCAGCCCGTGCGCCTCGGAGCCGAACAGCCAGGCCGTCGGAAGGGCGAGCTGACCGCCGTCGAGCAGGGAGTCCACGTCGTCCTCGCCGGTGCCGCTGGTGGCGAGCACCTGGAGGCCGCTGTCCTGGAGCAGGTCCACGACGCTCAGCGGGGACCGGACGACGTCGACGTGGAACAGCGAGCCGGCCGACGACCGTACACATTTGCCGTTGTAGGGGTCGACGGCGTCGCCGGCGAAGACGACCGCCCCGGCGCCCGCGGCATCCGCCGTGCGCAGCACGGTCCCGGCGTTGCCGGGGTCCCGGATCTCGGCGACCACCGCGACCAGCCGGGGGTTCTTGGCGAGGGCCTCGCCGATCGGCACGTCCGGCTGCTCGCAGACGGCGACCAGGCCCTGCGGGTGCACGGTCTCGGCGAGCGCCGCC
This sequence comes from Actinoplanes flavus, assembly GCF_017592555.1. Classification (GTDB taxonomy): domain Bacteria; phylum Actinomycetota; class Actinomycetes; order Mycobacteriales; family Micromonosporaceae; genus Actinoplanes; species Actinoplanes flavus. Next base: position 84,943 of record NZ_JAGFNS010000018.1, read on the forward strand.
AGGGCGTCGTCGGTGACCGGCGACAGCTCCGGGGCCTGCGCGGCGAGGTCGGCGTACCGGTCCAGCGCGGCCGGGGTCCCGAACAGTTCGATCACCGCCCCCGCGGCCAGCGCCTCACGCACGGCCTGCGGACCTTCGGCCAGGAAGCGGCCGCTCTGGTCGCGATCCTTACGGCGTTGCAGACGCCGGGCCGCGACGATTCGGGGGGTACGAGGTGTGAACATCCGCTCCGACCTACAGAAATGGAGACGCCCCCCGTCAAATGAGGGGGGCGTCCCGAAACGTGCTACGCGATAGTGAAGATTGTTCGCGACGGCGGAGACCACCGTCGCCGACTCGCCCTGAGCGAAACTCAAGGTAGGTCGCGAACAACCTTCATCAGGCAGCCTGCGTGGCGGCGCCGCCGGTGCCCTCGGCCGCGACGGCCGCGCGAGCGATCTCGACGATGGCCGCGAAGGCAGCCGCGTCGTTCACCGCGAGGTCGGCCAGGATCTTGCGGTCGACCTCGACCTCGGCCAGCTTGAGGCCCTGGATCAGGCGGTTGTAGGTCATGCCGTTCGACCGGGCCGCCGCGTTGATACGGGTGATCCACAGCTGACGGAAGTCGCCCTTGCGGTCACGCCGGTCACGGTACGAGTACTGCATCGAGTGCAGCACCTGCTCCTTGGCCTTGCGGTACAGGCGGGAGCGCTGACCGCGGTAGCCGCTCGCGGTCTCGAGCAGGGTGCGGCGCTTCTTCTGGGCGTTTACCGCCCGCTTGACGCGTGCCATTCTCAGTTACTCCTTACAGGGGTACGGGTCAGGCGCGCGTCAGCGGCCCAGAAGCTTCTTCACTCGCGCGGTGTCGGCCTTGGCCACAACGACCGTGCCGGTCATCCGGCGGGTGACGTGGGAGCTCTTGTGCTCCAGCAGGTGACGCTTACCGGCCTGCTCGCGCACGATCTTGCCCTTGCCGGTGACCTTCACCCGCTTACCCATGCCGGTGTGGCTCTTCATCTTCGGCACTTGACGCCTCTTTCTGATCTTTCCCCGCAACCGGGGGGCTGTCGGGAAAAAGCTTGTCTACTCTGCAGTGGTCTCGGCAGCAGGAGCGGCCGGCGCATCGCCTTCACCCTCGCGCGGCTCACGGCCGGGCTTGGCGCCCGCCGCGGTGGCAGCAACGGCGGCGGCCTTGGTGGCCCGATGCGGGGCCAACACCATGATCATGTTCCGGCCGTCCTGCTTCGGGCTGGCCTCCACGAAGCCCAGCTCCGAGATCTCCTCGCTGAGCCGGCGGAGAAGCCGGAAACCCAGCTCGGGGCGGCTCTGCTCACGACCACGGAACATGATCGTCACCTTGACCTTGTCGCCCGCCTTGAGGAACCGCACCACGTGACCCTTCTTGGTCTCGTAGTCGTGCGGGTCGATCTTCGGCCGGAGCTTCATCTCCTTGATGACGGTCTGCTGCTGGTTGCGCCGCGCTTCGCGGGCCTTGAGTGCGCTCTCGTACTTGAACTTGCCGAAGTCCATGAGCTTGCACACCGGCGGCCGCGCCATCGGAGCAACCTCGACCAGATCCAGATCGACATCCGCGGCCAGCTGGAGAGCACGCTCGAGCGGCACGATGCCGACCTGCTCACCCTCCGGACCGACCAGGCGGACCTCACGGGCCCGGATCTGTTCGTTCACGCGTGGTTCGACGCTGATGGGGCCTCCTCAGTTGATACCTCGCCCGGCCGGGTGGGCCGGGCGCTGCCAATGTCGGTCGGCCCCGAGTGTCCCGCTGGCCGCGGGACGCCGGGAAAGCAGAAGGCCCCGCCTGCGATCTCGAAAGAGCGCAGGCCGGGGCCCGCTCGACCGGTCATCGGCGCCCAAAGGAGGACGCGCACCCAGCAGGGATCAACCCCTGCCAGGGAGACCGGACCCGGCCACTGCTGTGACTCGGGTGGGAACCAGCGGGCTCCTCTTTCGCGCCCCTGCACGAGCAAGGGCGTGGTCGACTGCCCGCAATCCTATCAGGCCTCGTGAGAGGCGGAATGAAGAGCCCGCAGGGTGCGCACCCCGTCGACCGCGTAGTCCTTGTCGACGGCCTGCAACGCGTGGACCGGCACCTGGTCGTCGTTCTCCAGCTCCAGGTGGGCCCACGCCGAGTTCCGGTCGAACCGGACGGCACGCACCACGGCCCACGGCAGGTCGTAGCCGCCGATCACGTTGCGCACGTGCACGCCCTCGTCGTCGGCGGTCACCCGCGGCCGGCAGAACGCCAGGACACCGAGGCCGAGCAGCACACCCAACCCGATCATGGCGAGCTGGTCGCCGCGCTGGAAGCTGGCGTTCGAGTTCTGGAACCCGGCCGAACCGGTCAACCCGAAGCTGATCACCGTGAAGAAGACCATCAACCCCACGGCCAGCGGTACGGCCACCCAGCGGATCTTCTTGGGGCGGTAGCGGACGCCGGAATCGGATACGGACGGCATCAGAGCCTGCAATTCGCGATGTCGGTGACGAGGATCGCCCGGGCGCCCAGGTCGTACAGCTCGTCCATGACCCGGTGCACGTCACTGCGCTGCACCATGGCCTCGACCGCGACCCAGCCCTCCCGGTGCAGCGGCGACACGGTCGGGGACTCGATCCCCGGGGTCAGGCTGGTGGCCTGGTCGAGCAGGTCGGCGCGGACGTCGTACGCCAGCATGACGAAGTTGCGCGCGACCAGCACACCTTGAAGGCGCCGCAGCAGCTGGGCGGCGCCGTTGGGCGCCTGCTCCTCGCGGCCGATGAGGATGGCCGAGGACCGCATGATCGGCTCGCCGATCGTGACGAGGCCGGCCTGGCGCAGCGTGGCGCCGGTCTCCACGACGTCGGCGATCAGGTCGGCGACGCCGAGCCGGACCGCGTTCTCCACCGCGCCGTCGAGCCGCACCACGTCCGCCTTGAGCTCGTGCTCGTCCAGGTAGCGGCCGACCACCCCCGGGTAGGCGGTGGCGATGCGGCGGCCACCGATCTCGCCGACGCTGGTGAGCGTCCCGGCCGGGGCGGCCCAGCGGAACGTGGCCCGGCCGAAGTTCAGGTCGAGCAACTCGGCCGCCGGCACCCCGGAGTCGACCAGAAGGTCCCGGCCGGTGATGCCGAGATCCAGATCACCCGAGCCGACGTACGTCGCGATGTCCTTCGGCCGCAGATAGAAGAACTCGACGTTGTTGGCTTCGTCACGGCAGATCAGGTCTTTGGGGTCGGTGCGCTGGCGGTACCCGGCGTCCCGCAACATCTGTGACGCCGGCGCGGAGAGGGTGCCCTTGTTCGGAATGGCGATGCGCAGCATGGACGTGCTCCTTCGATCAGTGAACGGGTCTTCGGACGCGTGTCACAGATGTCGGTAGACGTCCTCGAGTTCCAGTCCGGAGGCGATCATCAGGACCTGGGCCTGGTAGAGCAGCTGGGAGATCTCCTCGGCAGCGCGTTCCGGCCCCTCGTGCTCGGCGGCCATCCACGACTCGGCCGCCTCCTCGACGACCTTCTTGCCGATGAAGTGGACTCCGCGTTCGAGCGCCTCGACGGTGCCCGAACCGGGTGTCTTGTCCGCCGCCTTGCGTTGCAACTCGGCAAACAGTTCTTCGAACGTCTTCACGAGTAGCGATTGTGGCAGCTCATCACGTCTTGACGACGAACGGCCCCAGCCCGTGGGACGTCTTCTAAGCTCCCGTCATGCTCAGGCGACACACCCCCGTGGCCTTGGGTGGCGCAGCGTTGCTGCTCGCCGCCGTGACGGCCTGCTCCCCCGTCGAGGAGAACGACTCCACCACCGCCACCTCCCCCTCCGCCGCCGCGACCTGCACCCCCGCCACCCTCGCCACCAAGACCGCCGGCAAGCTGACCATCGGCACCGACAACCCGGCGTACGAGCCCTGGTTCAGCGAGAACAAGCCGGACAACGGCAAGGGCTACGAGTCGGCCGTCGCCTACCAGGTGGCCGAGCGGCTCGGTTACCAGAAGTCCGACGTCGTCTGGACCCAGGTGACGTTCAACAACGCGATCGCGCCCGGCCCCAAGGCGTTCGACATCGACGTCAACCAGTTCTCGATCACCGACGAGCGCAGGGCCGCGGTGGACTTCTCGTCGCCGTACTACCTGGTGCGGCAGACCGTGATCACCACCGGGAAGTCCAAGATCGCCGGTGCCGAATCGCTGGCCGACCTGAAGAGCGCCAAGCTCGGCGCCCAGGTCGGGACGACCAGCTACCAGGCGATCACCGACCTGATCAAGCCGACCACCGAGCCGGCCGTGTTCAACAACAACGACGACGCCAAGAAGGCGCTGGAGAACGGCACCGTCGACGGCATCGTGGTGGACCTGCCGACCGCGTTCTACATGACCGCCGCGGAGCTGGAGGACGGCGTGATCGTCGGCCAGCTGCCCCAGGTCGGCGTGCCCGAGCAGTTCGGCATCGTGCTGGACAGGGGCTCCCCGCTGACCGGCTGCGTCAGCCGTGCGGTCGACCAGCTCCGCCAGGACGGCACCCTCGCCGTGCTGGAGAAGACCTGGCTCGCCGACACCGCCGGGGCCCCCGAACTCCAGTGAGCCACACGCCGAGCACCCGGCAACAGGAACGGATCGCCTACCGTCGCGGACGGGCGGTCCGTTCCGTTCTGCTGGCCGCCGCCTCGACGGCCGCCGTCGGCACGGCGCTCACGGTGGGCATCACCGGCGCGCCCGGGTGGGAACGGGTCAAGGAGTCCTTCTTCGACCCGGAGACCGCCGTCGAGTACCTGCCGGAGATCCTTGCCGGACTCTGGCTCAACGTGAAGCTGCTGGTGGTCTGCGCCATCCTGGCCATGGCGCTGGGCCTGCTCATCGCGGTGCTGCGCACCCTGCGCGGCCCGGTCGCCTTCCCCGTACGCGCGCTGGCCACCACCTACACGTACTCGTTCCGCGGCCTGCCCCTGATCATCGTGATCTACCTGTTCGCGTTCGGCATCCCCGGGTTGCGGTTGCAGGGCACGCCGGACGTGCTGTGGCTGGGCGCCGCGGCGATCATCGTGACGTACGGCGCCTACCTGGCCGAGGTGTTCCGGGCCGGCATCGAGTCGGTGCACCCGAGCCAGATCGCGGCGGCCCGTTCGCTGGGGCTGAGCTACCGCCAGGCGATGCGGCACGTGGTGCTGCCACAGGCGGTCCGCCGGGTGGCGCCGCCGCTGCTCAACGACACCGTGGCGCTCCAGAAGGATGTCGGCCTGATCTCGCTGGCCGGCCCGATCGACGCCATCCGGGCCGCCCAGATCGGGGTGGCGCAGTCCGCCGACTTCACCCCGTACGTGGTGGCCGGTGTCCTGTTCGTCCTGCTCGCCCTGCCGCTGATCGCGGTCACCGACTGGGTGACGCTGCGGGCGGCCCGCCGTCAGAACGCGGGGTCCTGATGCTGCTGGCCATCGACAAGGTCCGGAAGGTCTTCGGCGACCACGTCATCCTCGACGACCTCAGCCTGGACGTGGCCGAGCACGAGGTGGTGGCCCTGATCGGCGCCTCCGGCTCGGGCAAGTCCACCCTGCTGCGCTGCGTCAACCTGCTCACCGAGGTCGACGACGGCACGATCCACCTGGACGGCGAGGAGATCACCGACCCACGTGCCGACCCGGACCTGGTCCGGCGGCGGATCGGGCTGGTCTTCCAGTCCTACAACCTGTTCCCGCACATGACGGTGCTGGAGAACATCATGCTCGCGCCGGTACGCGTACACCGGAGGTCTTCGGAGCAGGCGCGAGCGCAAGCGATGCAGTGGCTGGACCGGGTCGGGTTGGCGGAGAAGGCGGGCGCCTACCCGGACCGGCTCTCCGGCGGCCAGCAGCAGCGGGCCGCCATCGTCCGCGCCCTGGTGAACAGCCCGCGCCTGCTGCTGCTCGACGAGGTCACCTCGGCGCTCGACCCGGAGCTGGTGGGCGAGGTGCTCACCATGATCCGCGAGTTGAAGAGCGACGGCATGACCATGGTGCTGGCCACCCACGAGATGGGTTTCGCCAAGCAGGTGGCCGACCGGGTGGCGTTCCTGGACGGCGGCCGCGTCCTCGAACAGGGGCCGCCCGAGCAGGTGCTGGGCGACCCCGTCGAACCGCGGACCCGTCGGTTCCTGGCCCGGATCATCGAAGCAGGAAGGCTTTAGCCCGCCGCTTGACCGCGCCGGCGAGGCGTTTCGGGTCGCGCAGCCGGGCCACCCGCCCGACGAACGACGCGGCCCGGACCGCCCGCCCGCTCCTGAGCCGGCGCAGCTCGTCGCGCAGGGCGCGCAGTTGCTGCTCCCGGGTGCGCAGCTGCTGGTCGCGGAAGCGCAGGGTCCGCTCCAGGCCGGCGATGTGCCCGGCCTGTTCGTCGATCTTCCGCTGGGCGGCGTCCGCGTCGGCCAGGAGGCTGAGCGGGTCGGTGTGCTCCGCCGGCTCGCCGGCGATCACCCGGCCGCGTGCCCGCAGCTCCGGCGTGGCCTCGACGCCGGACATCGCGAGCCAGGTGGTGACCAGGTCGTCGCCGTCGGCCATCCACGGCGGCCACGGATGGCGGCGATGCCCGCCGATCAGCCGGTCACCGAAGCGGATCCAGGCCGCGGCCAGCCGTTCCTCCGCTGTCGCGCCGGCGGTCGGAGCACCGAACGGCGCCGGCGTGAAGTCGTGGATCTCGTCGAAGAACGCGATCGAGCCGGCCTCGGCGAGGCGTGCGGCGTAGGCGCGGAAGCCCGGCACGTCCTCGGCCGCGGCCAGCCGGAACAGCACGGTCTCCGCGTTCTCCACGTCCAGCACGACCCGGTCGCCGACCCGCCAGCCGTCCGCGCCCAGGTCGGCGGTGAGCGATCCGGCGTAGGCGGTCCGCGTCTCCCCCGCCCCGCCGACGGCCACGATCCAGCCGGGCGCGACCGCGTCGAGCATGCCGGCCCGTGCCGCGGCCTCGGCGGCGCCGGTCACCGGCGCGAGCAACGGCGTCCCCGAGGCCTCTGCCGCGAGCCCGGCGAGAGCGAGACGCGCTCCAGGAAAACCAGGTCTGGTACGCCGCAGAGCACCCGAATCCAGCAGGGTGTGCGCCGCGAACCGGGCGTACCGGTGAGTCACCGGGCCGAACACCGCCTCGATCTGTGCCGGCGAGGTGGGCCGCCGCGGGTCGTCGTGCAGCGGCCGCCACTCGCCGTCCCCGTGCCGCTCGTTGGCCGGCCGCCGGTCGAGCAGCCCGGTGATCGAGAACTCGTTCTCCACCGCGATGACGACCAGCGCTCCCGGCGTGGCCAGCCCGCGCAGCAGATCCGCCCGTTGCGTCCAGTCCAGCGCCGGCGAGTCCGGTCCGAGCAGCCGGTCCAGTCCGTCGGCCGCGATGATCACGTCGTACCGGGCGGGGTTCTCGGCGGCCAGGCCGTCGAGCGCGCCGTTGACGACGGCGCCCCGGTCCCGCAGCGCGGCGGCGTCGCTGACCGACCGGACCAGCACGGTCAGGTCGGCGCTGCGCCGGGCCACGAGGTCCAGCACGCCCGCGTCGTGCGGCCCGGCGACCAGCGTCCGGCCGATCCGGACCGGCAACAGGTCGGCCAGCAGGGCGGTGAGCGCCGGCCCGCCGGCCGGGTTCGCATCGGTCCACGGCTGGAGTTCACCACGGACGATCGGCGGCAGTCGGGTCTCAGTCACGGGGATTCCAATCGAAGAGCATGCGCATCTCGGCGGGCGGCATGAGGTGGGCCCGGCCCAGTTCGACGTCGGTGGTGGCGCGGGCGGCGGCCAGGTCGATCTCCTTGCCGAGCATCTCCGGCCAGAGCCGGGCGATCCGGGCCTGGCCGCCGAAGACCGGGTCGTCGCCCTCCAACTCCATGGCGTCGCCGTACACCGCGGGCTCGCAGCCGGCCGCGACACCGAAGAAGACCGCCGTGCTGAGCCGGTTGGCGGCGACCCGCTTGAACCGCCGGAACGTCTCCAGCTGCCGGTAGAGGAACCGCCGGTCGGTGCCCTCGTAGTTCCAGCCGCGCCGACCGAAACAGATGACGTCGAAACCCGCTCTTTCGTACGCCCGGCGCACCTCGGCCCGTTCGAACTCGGTGTAGTAGAGGCTGATCGTGACCGGTTCGGTCTCGGTCTCCTTGATCTCGGCGATCAGCCGGGCGTGGTCGCCGTCGATCTTCCCGCCCTTGCCGCCGCCCTCCCAGCCGTGGAAGAGGAACCACAGCGTGCCGCGGCGCTCCTGCTCCGGCACCACGCCGAGGTCCGGCTCCAGCTCCATCAGGTAGAGGAAGGGCGCGCCGACCACGTGATGGTTGCGCCGCCCGAGCGCGTGCCCCCGCCGCCGGTTGGCGTCCGCCCAGGTGTAGCGCCAGGCTCCGGCGAAGAACTCGTGCACCGGGTTCCAGCCGCAGCCGACGTTCCATCCGTGCTGGAGGTAGCCCCGGATCCGTGGCGGGTGCTCGTCGTCCAGGCCGCAGTACCGCGCCAGGATGTGGGTCTGCCCGTAGTAGTGGTTGTGGTGATGCATGCCGATCAGCTCGTCTCCAGGTGCAGGGTGCCGGCCCGGGTGTGGAGGCGGTGCCGGGCCAGGCGCCGGGGCAGGCCGGTGAGGGCGAACGTCTCGGCCTGTACGGCGTACCCGTCCGCGAACAGCGTCCAGTCGGCCTCGCCGGCCGGTTCCAGGGCCGTGCTGTCCAGGCGTGCCGTCCAGCGGTCGCCGTCGACCGTCACGGCGCAGGCGGCGTCCACGGCGTCGTCGGAGTTCGGCCGGAACCGCCGCCACACGATGCCCCGGTAGTCGACACCGTCCCAGCGCGGCCCGGAGACGGTGATCACGTCACCGTCCACGGTGATTCCGGAGGCGGTCACCCGGGCGGGGCCCTCGACGAGGTTCAGGTACTGCCCGGGTGAACGGGCGATGCTGAGCACCCGGTCGCCCCAGGGCACGGCCACCGCCGCGGACAGGCCGGTGACCAGCAACAGCGAGTCGCCGATCTGGGGGATCAGCAGGGTGCGGCCGAGGAACGGGTCGTCCGGGCTGGTCGCGTCGACCACCTCACGCACCGGGATGCGGGCGGTGAACGTGCCGTCCGGGCCGGTCTCCAGCGGCACCCGCACGTCCCGGGCGGCCCGGGACAGCAGCAGTTCCGGGGCGGCCGGCCCGGTGGGCGCCCGGCCGGTCAGCACCAGCGTGTCGCCGTCGGCCGCGGCGCCGGTCAGCTCGGCGTCGCCGCTGAGCCGGCGCAGCTGCATCCGGCCGTCCGGGGCGCGGGCCGGCTGGAACCAGGCGTCGCCGATCCGGGCTCCCACCGGGTAGAGCGTCTGGAGTCCGAGCAGGCCGCGACGGCGGACCGTCCCGCTGCGCATCGAGGCCATCAGCCGGGCCGACCCGCGCTGCCGGGGGATGGCGGCGAGCATGTCGCGCGGCACCCGCGCCTCGAAGCCGGTGACCCGCTGTTCGCCGTCCGGCGCCGGGATCCGCCGCACCGGCAGCGGCGTGGCACGCAGGCCGGTGACCAGCGTGAGCCGCAGCGACGCGTCCGCGGACGCCGGCATGTGCAGGATCTCCGCGGTGCCGCGCAGCACGAGCGCGTCGTCCGCCCACTCCAGGTGGGTGGCCGAGGCCCGCAGCGCCAGCTCCTTCGGGGCCAGCCGGTAGACGCCGGCGGGCACCCCGGCCGCGTCCCGGGAGCCGGGGTACGCGCTGCGGTAGCGCCAGGGCAGGATCGGGTGCCGGTCGGCGCGGACCCCGGCCGCCAGGCCGCCGTCGGCACGGAACCGGGCCAGGCGCTGGAGCAGCTCGACGTCGCCGGACCGCAGCGCGTGGTACTCCAGCCGCTGGAACGCCGGGATCCGCTCCAGCACCTGTTCGTCGAGCCGTCCGGTGAGCCGCCGGCCCAGCCCGAGCAGCGCCGGCACCTCGGGCCCGGCGGCCGCGGCGAACGCCTGGACCACCGTGGTGAGGTCGATCTGGGCCAGGTGGTGGTGCACCGTGGGGCGCAGTTCGGGCGCGCGGCGGTCCACCATGTCCAGCACCATCTCGGCCGAGACGACCCGGTCCTCGAGGTTGCCGAACACGAATCTCTGCTGGGTGATGGACTCGCCGGATTCGCGCTCACGCCAGTAGTAGGTGGGCGCGGCCAGGCAGTCGACGGTGACCGCGTCGAGGTGGGCCTCGAGCGTGACCGGGTAGTCCTCGTAGCGGATCGCCGGGAACCGGTACCCGAACTGGTCCCAGAAGCGCCGCCGGTAGACCTTGTTCCACACCATCCGGTCGATGGCCAGCTCGGGGAACTCGAGCACGTGGGTGGCGGGCCGGTCGGCGGCGAAGGCGAACCGGTGGACGTACGACTGGCGGACCCCGGCGGTGTTGTTGAACCGCCGGGCGTTGCCACCGGCCAGCGACGAGGAGGTGCGGTCCAGCGACCGGATCAGCATCTCGTAGGCGTGCCGCGGCACCAGGTCGTCGCTGTCGACGAACGTCAGGTACTCGCCCTGGGCGTGCTCGACACCCAGGTTGCGGGCCGGACCGAGGCCCTGGTTCTCGCTGGTGACCAGCCGGAACCGCGGGTCCGCGGCGCAGAACGCCCGGGCGATCTCGGCGCTGCCGTCCGGTGAGCCGTCGTCGACCAGGACGACCTCGAAGTCCCGGAAGGTCTGCCGGGCCAGCGAGTCGAGGCACGCGGCCAGGTAACGCTCGACGCCGTAGAACGGCACGACGATGCTGAGCCGTGGGAACACCGTGGGGACACCAGTCTCGGAATAGGGCCGCTGACCGGGGAAGCATCCCGGCGCCGGGCACCTATTCCGAGAACGGCGGGTGTCCTGAAGGTGAAGACGCTCTAGTGCTTGGAGACCTCACGCAGCGTGAGTGCGGCATCGAGCACCGCCACCGTGCTCTGCCAGCCCTTGTCCTCGATCGAGTCCTCCAGGCCGGCCCGGTCGCGGGCCTGGCCCAGGCTGTGCACGGTCAGCACGCCGTGCGCCACCGGCGTGCCCTCGTCCAGCGCCACCCGGGTCAGGCCGGTGGTCACCGCCTCGCACACGTACTCGAAGTGCTGGGTCTCGCCCTTGATCACCACGCCCAGGGCGACCACCGCGTCGACCCGGCGGGCCAGCGCCTGCGCCACCACCGGCAGCTCCACCGACCCGGCCACCCGGGTAGTGATCACCTCCGTGACGCCACACGCCTCGGCGGCGGCCTGCGCCCGGCGGATCATGTGACCGACCAGGTCGTCGTGCCACCGGGAACCGACGATGCCGAGCCGCAGCCCGGCCGCGTCGACAGTGTGCAGGTGCGGATCACCGAAGCCGGCCATGTATGTCCCCCTTTTTCATTGCATCATCACCCGAATCGGGACGGGTCTCAGCCTAGTGCTTCGAAGAGGTGGCCCATCCGGTCCCGCTTGGTACGCAGGTACCGGACGTTCTCCGGGTGCAGCCGGACGGGCAGCTCCTCCCGGCCGGTGACGCGCAGACCGTACCCCTCGAGGCCCGCTCTCTTGGCCGGATTGTTGGTGAGCAGGCGCATCGAGCGGATGCCGAGATCCGCGAGGATCTGCGCGCCGGTGCCGTAGTCGCGGGCGTCGGCCGGCAGCCCCAGCTCCAGGTTGGCGTCGACCGTGTCGAGACCGCGATCCTGGAGCTGGTACGCCTGGAGCTTGTGCAGCAGGCCGATGCCACGGCCCTCGTGACCGCGCATGTAGAGCACCACCCCGCGCCCGGCCGCGGCCACCCGCTCCAGCGCGGCGTCCAGCTGCGGGCCGCAGTCGCAGCGCCGGGAGCCGAAGACGTCCCCGGTGAGGCACTCGGAGTGCACCCGGACCAGCACGTCCTCGCCGTCGGACAGGTCGCCGTAGACCAGCGCCACGTGCTCGCCCTGGTCGGCCTCGGTGCGGTAGCCGACCGCCGTGAAGACCCCGTGCTCGGTCGGCAGGACCGTCTCCACCACCCGCTCCACCTGGCTGCCCTGACGGTGCCGCAGGTAGGCGACCAGCTCCTCGATCGAGATCAGCGCCAGGTCGTGCTCGGCCGCGAACTTCTCCAGGTCCGGGCGGCGCTGCATGGTGCCGTCGTCGTTGACCATCTCGCAGAGCACCCCGGCGGGCCGGCAGCCGGCGAGCACCGCCAGGTCGATGGCGGCCTCGGTGTGGCCGGGGCGGCGCAGCACACCGCCCGGCTTCGCCCGCAGCGGCACGATGTGGCCGGGACGGGACAGGTCGCCCGGCTCGGTCTCGGCCGAGGCGAGCAGCTGGATGGTCCGTGCCCGGTCGGCGGCCGAGATGCCGGTGCTCACGCCGTGCTTGGCGTCCACCGTGACGGCGTACGCGGTACCGCGCTTGTCCTGGTTCGTGTGGAACATCGGCGGCAGGTCGAGCCGGTCGGCCTCCTCCTCGGGGAGGGGCACGCAGATGTAACCGGACGTGTAGCGGACCATGAAGGCGACCAGCTCCGGCGTCGCGTGCTCGGCCGCGAAGATCAGGTCGCCCTCGTTCTCCCGGTCCTCGTCGTCCACCACGATGACCGCCTTACCGGCCGCTATGTCGGCGATGGCGCGCTCGATGCTCTCAAACATTGCGGCTCCCCAGCATCTTCTCGACGTACTTGGCGATCACGTCGACCTCGAGGTTGACCGGATCGCCGATGGCCTTGCTGCCCAGCACGGTCAGCTTCGACGTGGCCGGGATCATCCCGATCGCGAAGCTGTCCCCGTCGACCGCCATGACGGTGAGCGAAACCCCGTCCACGGTGATCGACCCCTTCTCCACCACGTACTTCGCCAGCTCGGGCGGCAGCGAGAAACGCACCACCTCCCACTGGTCGGCGGGCTCGCGGGCGATGATCCGCGCCACCCCGTCCACGTGCCCCTGCACCAGGTGGCCGCCGAGGCGGCTGCCCAGGGCGGCGGCCCGCTCCAGGTTCACGTTGCTGCCCGCCCGGAGCGCGCCCAGCGAGGTCCGCCGCAGCGTCTCGCCCATCACGTCCGCGGTGAACACCCCGTCGACGTTGTCGATCACGGTCAGACAACAGCCGTTCACCGAGATCGAGTCGCCGTGCCGTGCGTCCGAGGTGACCAGCGGGCCCCGGACGGCGATGACCGCCGAGTCCTCGCTGCCCTCGGTGAGGCGTACGACCTCGCCGAGTTCTTCTACGATTCCGGTGAACATTCAGGACTCCTTGGGACGCGGGGTCGCTATGAAACGCAGATCGCCACCGATCCGCGTGATGTCGGTGATGTCCAGCTCGACGGCGTCGGCGATGGTGCCGACGCCGGCGTCGACCAGGGCGGTCCGGCCCGCGCCGAGCAGCTTCGGCGCGACGTAACCGATGACCCGATCGACCAGTCCGGCGGCGAGGAAAGCTCCGGCGAGTGTGGGCCCGCCCTCCAGCAGCACGTTGCGGACGCCCTTCGCGTACAGCCCGGCGAGCAGCGCGGACAGATCGACGCGGCCGTCCGGCCCGGCGCCCACCGCGGCCGTCGTGACGATCCAGGTGGGTGCGGCCGCGTCACGCACGCGGGCGTTCTCCGGGGTACGCCCGGCGGAGTCGACGACCACACGCAGCGGCTGCTTGATGGCCAGGGTGCCGTCCCGCAGGTCACGGACGGTCAGCTGGGGGTCGTCGGCCAGCACCGTCCCGACGCCGGCGACGATCGCGTCCACCGTGCCGCGCAGCACGTGCACGTCGGCCCGGGACTCGGCCGAGGAGATCCACTGGCTGGTGCCGTCCGCCGCGGCCGACCGCCCGTCCAGGGTCGCCGCGTACTTCCAGGTCACGTAGGGCCGGCTCCGGCGCACCGCGGTCAGCCAGGCGATGTTCCCGGTCTCCGCCTCGGCCCGCCGCACCCCGGTGACCACCTCGATGCCGGCCGCCCGCAGGGTCGCCGCGCCGCCCGCCGCCACCGGCGTCGGATCGTCCACCGCGATGACCACCCGGCGCACCCCGGCGCTGATCAGCGCCTCCGAGCAGGGCCCGGTCCGCCCGGTGTGGTTGCACGGCTCGAGCGTCACCACGCAGGTGCCGCCCCGGGCCCGCTCCCCGGCCTGGGCCAGCGCCACGATCTCCGCGTGCGGGCCGCCGGCGTACGCGTGGAAGCCCTCGCCCACCACGTCGCCGTCCGGGCCGAGCAGGAGGCAGCCGACCACCGGGTTCGGGCTGGTGGTTCCGAGGCCCCGGGCGGCCAGCGCGACAGCGCGGCACATCGCCTCGTCCTCGGTCACCATCTCCGGGTCCTCTCACGCGGAACGGTCACGCGCCGAGAAGAGTGGGAGAAAACGACAAGAATCGGACAGCGAGGGTACGCTTCGCGCACCCCGGCCGTATCGCGCCGACGAGGGCACGACCGTCCGATTCCGCGCGCTGTCTCCCATCCGGACTGTCTGATCAGCTGTCGCCGATCAACCGTCGGCCCTGGAGTCACACCAGGTCCACCGGCTGCCGTGGTGCGGGCAGCCGGGTCGCGGGCTTACCGGCACGAACGTGCCGGATCACCGCCGGTTCGGAATTTCACCGAGTCCCGCCAGCGCGTGGTGGGTCAACCCCGAGTCTTGCACGATGACGAGATTTTGCCACCTCCCCCGCGACCTACCTCACATCGCGGCGCTCGCCCGGCGGCGGGGTAGACACTGTCTACGCCGCCTTGGTAGACAGTGTCTATGGACCTGGACCAGGGACTCCGCGCCCGCCTCGTGGAGGTCGGCGTCGAGCTGTTGCAGGCCGAGGGGCACACCGCGCTGTCGCTGCGGGAGATCGCCCGGCGGGCCGGCGTGTCACACGGCGCCCCCCGGCGCTACTTCCCGACCCATCTCTCGCTGCTGTCCGCGATCGCCCGGGCCGGCTTCACCGCCCTGGCCACCGAGATCGACACCGCCCTCTCCACGGCCCCACCCGAGCCACGCGCCCGCATCGTCGCGCTGTCCCGGGCGTACACCGGCTTCGCCGCGACCCGGCGCGGCATGTTCGAGCTGATGTTCCGGCACGACCTGCTGCAGAGCGGCTACCTCGGGCTGCGCGAGGCCGGCCTGCCGCTGTTCCGGCTGCTCACCGGTCTGGTCGCGGAGGCCCGGCCGGGCGCCGGCCAACCGCCCGAGGTCACCGCCGGGGTGCTCTGGGCGGCCCTGCACGGCATGGCCGAGCTGCGCAACTGGGGCAGCCTCCAGTTGGCCACCGGCGCCTCCGACCCGGCCCCGTTCCTCGACGCCATCATCACCGCCCACCTGGGCCCCGACTCGGGAGATCACCCGGCATGACGCGAACCCCGCCGCTGTACGCGCTGACCAAAGGCACCCTCGGCGCCCTGGCCCGGACCGTGTGGCGGCCCACCGTCACCGGGCTGGAGCACCTGCCCCGGGACACCGGCGCCATCCTCTGCCCCAACCACCTGGCCATCGCCGACCAGATCTTCCTGGGCATCGGCACACCGCGGCACATCACGTTCTGGGCCAAGGCGGAGTATTTCCGTACCCCCGGCCTCCGCGGGGAACTGAACCGGCGGGTGGTGACCGGCATGGGCGCCATCCCGGTCGAGCGGGCCGGCGGGCGCGCGGTGCTGGACGCCTTCGCCTCCGCCGTACCGGTGCTGCGCTCCGGCGGCCTGGTCACCGTCTTCCCCGAGGGCACCCGCTCACCGGACGGCCGGCTCTACCGCGGCCGCACCGGCGCGGTCCGGCTCGCCGTCCAGGCGGGCGTGCCGATCATCCCGGTCGGCATCACCGGCACCGACCGCATCCGGCCGGCCGGCTCCCGGTTCCCCCGGCCCGTCCCGATCACGATCACGTTCGGCCCCGCGCTGCCGGTGGCCGGGCCGGACACCGGTCCCCGCGACATCCGGGCCCACACCGACGAGGTGATCCGCCGCATCCAGGAGCTGACCGGCCAGGAGTACGTGCCCGCCTACGCCCGCTGACCCGTCACTCGGTCTCGCTGCGCCGGCGGTCGATCGCCACGTACGACCCCGGCTGGGACTTCGCCACCTTCTTCATCTCCGAGGCGACCCCGATCACCACCCGCGGGTCGGTGAACCGGCGCCCGTCGCTAGTCGCCTGAGCCACCCCGATGGAGAGCGTGACCAGCGCGGCCTTCTGCTTGTTGCCGCGCCGGTCGGGCACCTCGATGTAGCCGCGCCGGGCGTCCTCCGGCTCGTACAGCCGGTCGGCGGCGGCCTCGAAGTCGGTCACCGTCCGCTGGGTCAGCGGCAGCACCTGATCCGGATGACAGATGAAGACGAAGTCGTCACCGCCGATGTGCCCCAGGAAGATCGACGGCTTGCCGGTCTGCGCGCTGGCCCGTTGCAGGCTGCGCGCCAGCGCGATGATGAACTCGTCGCCACGGTCGAACCCGTACACGTCGTTGACGCTCTTGAACCGGTCGACGTCGATGTAACCGACCGAGTAGTCGCCGCCGCCACGCATCCGGTCGCCGATCTCCCGGCGCACCCGCGCGTTGCCGGGCAGGCCGGTCAGCGGCGACACCTCCCGGGCGTCCTTGTTGCGCCGCAACGTGGTGGTCACCCGGGCCAGCAGCTCCGCCGTGTCGAACGGTTTCACCAGGTAGTCGTCGGCGCCCGTGGTGAGCCCGAAGACCTTGTCCACGGTCATGCTCTTGGCGGTCAACATGATCACCGGAAGGGCCGAGGTGAGCGGCTCGGCGCGCATGTGCCGGATCAGCTCGACGCCGTCCATCCGCGGCATCATCCAGTCCACCACGGCCAGCGACGGCCGGTGCGTCTCCAGCAGCTCGAGCGCCTCCTGCCCGTCCCGCGCCCGGATCACCTCGAAACCGTGCACCTTGAGGTTGAACTCGACGAAGCTGGCGATGTCCTGGTCGTCGTCGACGACCAGGATCAGGTCGGGACCTTCGTCCGGGTCGAGCTCCGGGTCGGGGCTCTCGGGGAGTCGCGACTCAGCCGTGCTCATGGAACCCTTCCTGCGATGCCGGAGGTAAAGCTAGATTCTGGCCACAACGGGCCGATCACGCCAGCCCCATCCGGCCCGCGGCCAGACCCCGCAACTTCCGGATCGCCTCGGCCGGGTCGGCGGCGCCGTAGACCGCGGTGCCCGCCACGAAGGCGTCCGCGCCCGCCTCGGCGGCCTGCTCGATGGTGTCGGCCGCGATGCCGCCGTCCACCTCGATGCGGATCTCCAGGTCGTTGACCTCGGCCCGGCGGCGCACGTCCCGGACCTTGTCCAGCATCTCCGGCATGAACGCCTGGCCGCCGAAACCCGCCTTGATCGTCATGATCAGGATGGTGTCGAGGTACGGCAGCAACTCCAGGTACGGCTCCACGGGAGTGTCCCGGTCGATGGCCAGCCCGGCCTTGGCACCGGCCGCCCGCAGCGTCCGCGCCAGCGCCACCGGGTCGTCGCACGCCTCGGCGTGGAAGGTCACGTTGTAGGCGCCCGCCTCCGCATACCCCGGCGCCCAGCGCTGCGGGTCGGTGATCATCAGGTGCACGTCGAACGGGATGCTCGTCGCCTTGCGCAGGCTCTGCACCACCGGCAGGCCGATCGTGAGGTTCGGCACGAAGTGGTTGTCCATGACATCGACGTGCACCCAGTCGGCCGCTCCCTCGATGGCGTGCACCTCCTGCGCGAGGCGGGAGAAGTCGGAGGCGAGGATGCTCGGCGCGATGATGGGCGATCGTTCCACGGCACGAAGTCTATGACCTGCGCCCGCCGACGGGTGCGGGCCGGGCCGATCACCGGCCCGGCCCCGGTCCCGCCCGCACCGGCGGGACCCCATCCGTCAGCTGGTCCGGCGGAGCACCGCCAGGAACATGGCGTCCGTGCCGTGCCGGTGCGGCCACAGCTGCACGGTCGGGCCCGCGCCGAGCCCCGGCATGCCCGGCGGCAGCAGCGGACGGGCGTCCACGAAGTCGACCTCGACGCCGCTGCGCCGGGCCCCCTCGCTCACCGTCACCTGGGTCTCCACCATGTGCGGGGAACACGTCACGTACGCCACCACGCCACCCGGGCGGACCGCGCGCAGCGCCGCCACCAGCAGCTCCCGCTGGAGCCGGGTGAGCGTCGGCAGGTCAGCCGGCTGCCGCCGCCAGCGCGACTCCGGCCGCCGCCGCAGCGAACCCAGCCCGGTGCACGGCGCGTCCACCAGCACCCGGTCGAACGACTCCTCCGGCAGATCCGGATCACGGCCGACGGACCGGCCGTCCATCGGCAGCACCGTCACCGGCATGCCCTCGGTGGCGATGTCCACCAGCCGGGCCCGGTGCTCGGCCACCTCGACCGCGGTCACCTCGGCGCCGCGGCCCGCCGCGATCGCCCCGATCAGGCCGGTCTTGCCGCCCGGCCCGGCGCACAGGTCGAGCCAGCGGGTGTCCCGCCCCTCGATCGGCGCGGCCAGCAGCGCGGCGGCCACCAGCTGCGAACCCTCGTCCTGGACGTGGGCGCGACCATCGCGGATGGCGGCCAGGTCGCGCGGCGCGCCGCCGCTCAGATAGACGGCGTACGGCGAGAAGGCGCCCGGCACCCCGTCCACCTCGTCGGCGAGGTCCACCGCGTCGGCCCGCCCGGGGCGGGCGCACAGGTGCACGGCCGGCGGCTGGTTGTCCTCGATGAGCAGGCGGGCGGTCTCCTCCAGATCGCCGCCGAGCGCCTCGGCGAACGACCGGATGATCCACTGTGGGTGGTGGTGGATGACCGACAGGTTGCCGATCGGATCGTCCTCGTACGACGGGGCGACCCGCTCCAGCCAGCCCTCCAGCGGGGTCTCGGTGACCGTGCGCATCACCGCGTTGGCGAACCCGGTCGCGCCCGGCGCCACCGAGCGGACCAGGTCCACGGTCTGGTTGACCGCGGCGTGCGGCGGCACCCGGGTGTAGAGCACCTGGTAGACGCCCAGGCGCAGCGCGTCCCGCGCGGGCGGGTCGATCCGGGCCACCTCCCGCTCGGCGGCCGCCGCGATGATCAGGTCGAGGGTGCCGAGGGCACGCAGGGTGCCGTAGGTCAGCTCGGTCGCGAAGGCCGCGTCCCGCCCGTGCAGGCCCATACCGTTCAGGATGTCGGCGAGGACCAGGTTCGCGTACGCGTCGTCGCGGTGCACGGCGGCGACCGCCTCGTACGCCGCCTGCCGGGCCGGATCCGCCGGTGGGCGACCGGCGCGCGGAGCCCGGCCGCTGCGGCCGTCCCGCGGGTGGCCGGGGCCGCTAGGCCGGCTCGGTCGTCCGCCGTGCGGGCGGGACGCCCTGTGCTCCGTCACGCTGTGTCTCCTTCGGCGTGCTCATCTGGCCCGTGCTTCGCTGCGGTGCAGTCGATCACGCCAGTCGTTCCCCTGCTTCGATCCGCATGCCGCGCGCCCAGTCGGTCGCCGACATCGCCTTCTTCCCCGCCGCCCGCACCTCACCGAGTTGCACGGGCGTGGTCGCCGTACCGGCGAGCACCTGCTTGCGCTCCACCAGCAGCTCGCCCGGCGGCAGCGCCGGCGCGTTCGCCACCGGGCGCACCGGGCCCAGCTTGAGCCGCTCGTCGCGCAGCGTGGTCCAGGCGCCCGGGGCCGGGGTGCACGCCCGGATCCGGCGGTCCACCGCGAACGCCGGATCGGTCCAGCGGACCCGGGCGTCCTCGACGGTCAGCTTCGGGGCCAGCGACACCCCGTCGTGCGGCTGCGGGTGCGCCCGGGCGGTGCCCGCCTCGATGGCGTCGAGCACCGCGACCAGCAGCCCGGCGCCCTCCACGGCCAGCCGCTCCAGCAGCGCGCCGGAGGTGTCGTTGAACCGGATCTGCTCGGTCAGCGTGCCGTAGACCGGGCCGGTGTCCAGCCCGGCCTCCAGCTCGAAGACGCTGGCCCCGGTCACCTCGTCGCCGTGCAGGACGGCATGCTGCACGGGGGCCGCGCCACGCCAGGCGGGCAGCAGCGAGAAGTGCAGATTCACCCAGCCGTGTTTCGGGATCTCCAGTGCGGTGGGCGGGACCAGGGCGCCGTACGCCACCACGGGCACACAATCCGGCGCCAGCCCGCGCAGCCGCTCCTGGAACTCGGGATCCCGCGGCCGCTCCGGGGTGAGCACCTCGATGCCGCGCTCGTCGGCCCACGCCCCGGCGGGTGAACGGACCAGGCGGCGGCCCCGGCCGGCCGGCGCGTCCGGGCGGGTCACCACGGCGAGCAGCTCGTGCCCGGAGGCGGCGATCGCGTCCAGGCTGGGCACCGCCACGGCCGGGGTCCCCGCGAAGATCAGGCGCATCGGCTCACCGGCCCGGGCTGAACAGGCCGGAGCCGAAGACGCCCCGGCCGTGCGGGCTGTCCTTGACCGTGGGGGGCTTGGCGGCGTCATACCACTCCGCGGAGCGGATCTGCCTCATCGCCTCCTTGCGGGCCGCGGCGTCCAGCCGGTCCAGGAAGAGCACCCCGTCCAGGTGGTCGGTCTCGTGCTGCACACAGCGGGACATCAGGCCGGTGCCGACCAGCTGGACCGGGTCGCCGAACTCGTTGAAGCCGCTGGCCACCACGTTCTGCCGGCGTTTGGTGTCGATGTAGATCCCGGGGATGGACAGGCAGCCCTCCGGGCCGTCCTGCTCCTCCTCGTCGGGGAAGGAGAGCACCGGGTTGACGATGTGCCCGACCACGTCGTCCACGTCGAAGCTGAACACGCGCAGACCGACACCGAGCTGCGGGGCGGCCAGACCGGCGCCGCCCTCGTCCTGCATGGTCTCGATCAGGTCCTTCACCAGATTGCGGAGTTCCTTGTCGAAGTCGACGACGGCATCGGCCGGGGTGCGCAGCACCGGATCACCGAAAAGACGGATGGGCTGAACGGTCACGCGCGGAGACTCCTGACTCTGGTGGGCAGCACCTGCCCAGTCTACGGAGTGACGCGCGCAACGCCGCGTGTGACAGCGGCCCGCGTTCGGGTACCCGGGGACCGGCGTCGGCTCGCCGGGGTCAGAAGAGGTCGGCCGGGTCCACCTGGATGCGGACCGGGAGGGCGGCCTTGCGGGCGCTGCGCACCCCGGCCGCCTCGTGCAGGGCGTGCGCCAGGTCGGCGGCCCGCGAACGGGACACCCGCAGCAGCATCCGTTCCTGCTCCTCGGGCGCCGGGACCGGCCCCAGGATCTCGGTCTCCTCCGGCAGCCGGGCCAGCGACAGCAGCTCGGCCACCGCGGCCGCCTGCCCGGTCACGCTCGCCATCCGGGCGGCCGGCGGAAAGCCCAGGTCACGGCGCTCGGCGAGCTCACGGGCCGCGAACCAGCCGGGATCCCAGCGCAGCAGCGCCTGCACCGGGGCGAGCGCCCCGTCCGCCACCACCACGACCCGGCCGCCGTCCGGGGCCGACCGGGCCAGCGCCGCCGCGTTCAGCCAGCGGCGCATGGTCTCCTCGGCGGCGCGCAGGTCGGCCCGGCTGAGCAGGGCCCAGGTGTCCAGCAGCAGCACCGCGCCGAAACCGCCCTCGGCCACCGGCTCGGCGCCCGGGGTGGCCACCACCAGGGCCGGCGCGGCGGGAACCGTGTCCAGCACCTCGTCCCGCCCGGAGGTGCGCACCGGGACCCCGGCGAACGCCCGCCCCAGCTCCTCGGCGGTCCGCCGGGCGCCGATCACCGAGGCCCGCAGCCGCTGCTCGCCACAGGCCGGGCAGCGGAACGCCGCGGACGCCCGCCCGCACCAGTGACAGACCGGGACGTCCCGCGCCCCCTGCAGGCCCAGCGGCCCGGAACACATCGGGCAGCGTGCCGGGGTGCGGCACTCGGCGCACGCCACCGACGGAAGATAGCCACGGCGGGGCACCTGCACCAGCACCGGAGCGCCCGCCTGCAACGCCTGCCGGGCCGCCTGCCAGGCCAGACTCGGCAGCCGGGCGCTGACCGCACCCGGGTCGCGGGCCAGCTGCGGGTCGTCGCCGGTCGGCGAGATGATCGGCGAGCGGCGCCGCAGCGTCATCCGCTCGGCGGCGATCTCCCGGGCCCAGCCGGTCTCCAGCAACAACTGCCCTTCACCGGTACGCGCGAAGCCCGCCACCAGCACCGCGCAGTCCGCCAGCCGCGCCCGGGTGAGCAGCACGTCCCGCGCGTGCGGGTAGGGCGCCCGCGGCTCGGCGTGCAGATCGTCCCCGTCGTCCCAGATGACCACGAGCCCCAGATCGGGCACCGGCGCCCACATCGCGGCGCGGGTGCCCACCACCACCGGCACCTGATGGCGGCCGGCGGCGAGGAACCGCCGGTACCGTTCGGCGGGCCCGAGTGCCGCGTTCAGCGCGACATGCCGTCCCTCGCCCAGCACCGCGAGCAGCGCCCGGTCGGCCCGCTCCAGGTCACGCGCGTCGGCGACGACGATCACCACGCCGCGGCCGCCACGGACCGTCGCTGCGGCCGCCTCCGCGATGCGAAGCGCCCAGTCCTCCCCCGGCAGCGCCGACCAGACCGCCCGCGCGGGCCGCCGGTCCGTCAGCGCCCGCAGATAGGCCGGCCCGGCCGGATATGCGTCCCACCCGCCCGGCACGGGCTCCCGAATCCCGGCCCACTCTCGCGCCGCGACTCCCGCGTCCTGCTCCGGCGCGCTCTCGTCGGCCCCCGGCAACCCTTGCCCGGACGGCACGTCATCACCCGGCCCGTCCTCAGCCACCGCAGGCGAACCGGCCAGAGCCCCAGCCTCACCCGACGAACCGGGCACGCCACCAACCGACGCGGACGAGCCGGCCACAGCCGCCGCGGGCGGATTCGTCGCAACCTCAGACGCCACGGATGGACCCGCCACAACCGCGGACCCCGACGACGGACTCGGCACGGCCTCACCCGCCGCGGGCGGACCGGCCACAGCCCCACCCGCCGCGGGCGAACCGGCCACAGCCCCACCCGCCGCGGGCGAACCCGGCACGACACCTGGCGACGCGGGCGAGGCCGACGATGGAGAGGCGGGCGGAGGCGCGGCGGGCGCGGGTGAGGTCGCCGGGGCCCGGGAGGGCACCGCCTGGCTCTCCACCCGGGCGTGGCGGGGCGGCACCGCGAGCCGGAGGACATCGGCCAGATTGCCCGCATAACGATCGGCCACCGCGCGGGCCAGCCGGGCGATCTCCGGGTCGAGCACCCGCTCGGGGGACACCACCTTCTCCAGGTAGGCCAGCTTGCCGCCGTGCTCCGAGGACTCGGCGCGGCCCAGCAGGAAACCGCTCACCAGCTGCCCGGCGAAACGGACCTTGACCCGCACACCGGGCTGGGCCGCCTCGTCGTCGGCCGCGGAGACCAGGTAGTCGAACGGGCGGTCGAGATGCGCCAGCGGCATGTCGACGCACACCCGTGCGATCGGCAGCCGCTCAGCCGGCTCCCGATCGGCACGCACTCCCCTGGTCCCCATCGCCGACCATTCTGCCCGGACCCCCTGACACTTCCGGCCGTCGCCGCTCCCGGCGTGAGGGACCGCTCGAGCCCGGCGGCACCGGGACGGCACGGCGCCCAGGCACGAACCCGGGAACGACCGGGACCGCCCGGACCCGGCCGTGAGGGACCGCTCGAGCCCGGCGGCGGGGGACGGCCGGGACGGCGCGGCGGGATCAGCCGGTTGCCGCGGGGGGCCGGCTTCCGGCGTACCGGATGAGGGGTCAATGGGTGAGGCAGCTGACGGTCTGATGCCGCAGGTCGATCTCGACGATGTCGGGGAAGCGCAGGTCCGCCCAGAAGCGGGCCGGGTCGGTCGCCAGCTGGTAGCGGCTGGCCATCCACACGGTCGGGGCGAGGCCGTGGGTGCCGATGACGAGCGTCCGGTTCTGGTCGGCGGCGGCGGCCGCATGCCGGACCACGGCCGCGTCGAAGCGCTCGATCACCTGATCGCGCGGCTCCCAGCCGTCCGGGCACTCGCCGCGGGCGTAGGCCAGCGCCGCCGAGTGGTAGCCCTCGTCGGTGAACCAGACGTGCGGCCGGTGCACCTCGGCCAGGCCGGGGTCGGTCGCCACCCGCTGCGCCCCGGCGATCTCCTGCATGGTCTGCGCGGCTTTCGGCTCGGGGCTGGCCACGTAGTACGCCGGATGGCACACGTGCAGCCGCATCAGGCGGGCCGCCACCCGGCTCTCCTGTGCGAGCTGCCACTGCTCCGCAGGCACGTTCGGATCGACCGCCGGCATCGCGTGCCGGACGACGATCACGCGCTCACCCTGGACGGCCGTCATCACGGAAGAGTAGCCGCCAGAACCACCCATGACTGTCATGCGAACGAACACGCAAAACAGGCCCTGGCGGATCAAGCGAAACGGCGCCCTCCCCGAAACGGGAAGGGCGCCGCTGCGTGAACCGGGTCAGGACGCGGCGTTCTTCAGGTCCTGGGCGCGGTCGGTGCTCTCCCACTTGAGGTCCGGGAGTTCGCGGCCGAAGTGGCCGTACGCGGCGGTCTGCTGGTAGATCGGGCGCAGCAGGTCGAGGTCGCGGATGATCGCGGCCGGGCGCAGATCGAAGACCTCCTTGACGGCCTTCTCGATCCGCTCGACCGGCACGTTCTCGGTGCCGAAGGTCTCCACGAACAGCGAGACCGGGTGGGCCTTGCCGATCGCGTAGGCGACCTGGATCTCGCAGCGCTCGGCCAGGCCGGCGGCCACCACGTTCTTGGCGACCCAGCGGGTGGCGTACGCCGCCGAGCGGTCCACCTTGGACGGGTCCTTGCCGGAGAACGCGCCGCCGCCGTGCCGGGCGTAGCCACCGTAGGTGTCCACAATGATCTTCCGGCCGGTCAGGCCGGCGTCACCCATCGGGCCACCGATCTCGAAACGGCCGGTCGGGTTGACCAGCAGCCGGTAGCCGTCGACGTCCAGGCCCAGGCCCTCCAGCTCGGGCGCGATCACGTGCTCCCGGACGTCCGGGGTGAGCAGCGACTCGAGCGAGATGTCGGCGGCGTGCTGGGACGAGACGACGACCGTGTCGAGACGGACGGGGCGCAGGCCGTCGTACTCGATGGTGACCTGGGTCTTGCCGTCCGGGCGCAGGTAGGGGATGGTGCCGTCCTTGCGGGCGGCGGACAGCCGGCGGGCCAGCCGGTGCGCGAGCGCGATCGGCAGCGGCATCAGCTCGGGCGTCTCCGAGCAGGCGAAGCCGAACATCATGCCCTGGTCGCCGGCGCCCTGCGAGTCGAGGATGTGGTCGGAGTCGCCCTCACGCAGCTCGATGGCGCTGTCCACGCCCTGCGCGATGTCCGGCGACTGCGAGCCGATCGACACGCTCACGCCGCAGGAGGCGCCGTCGAAGCCCTTCTTCGACGAGTCGTAGCCGATGTTGAGAATGGTGTCGCGCACGATCTTGGGGATGTCGGCGTAGGCCTGGGTGGTGACCTCACCCGCCACGTGCACCTGGCCGGTGGTGATCAGGGTCTCCACCGCGACACGGCTACGCGGATCCTGTGCGAGCAGGGCGTCGAGAATCCCGTCGCTGATCTGGTCAGCGATCTTGTCCGGGTGGCCTTCCGTGACCGACTCGGAGGTGAACAGGCGGCGTGCCACGGTGCTCCTCAGATTTGTCGAATACAACGTAACGCGGAAGTGTAGTCAGGGTCGCCGAGCCTCGGCGGACCTGGGCTTCCAACGGGTGGCGACTTGATCGAAAATCATATCGGCCACATCGTCTTTGGGTAGTTCCCCGTGAGTGGCGGTGAAACCGTCGGCGCCCAGCAGAGTGACGGTGTTGCGGTCCTGCCCGAAGACCCGGTCGACCCCGACCTCATTGACGACGATCAGGTCGGCGCGTTTGCGGGCGAGCTTGCCGCGGGCGTTCTCCAGAGCGTCCTGGGTCTCCGCGGCGAAGACGACGAGCACCTGGCCGGGCAGCTTGTTGGCGCCCAGTTCAGCGGCGATGTCCGGATTCGTCACGAGATGGATGGCATCCGGCGTACCGGCGTCGGTCTTCTTGATCTTCTGCTCGGCGACCGACGCCGGGCGGAAGTCGGCCGGAGCCGCGGCCATGACCACCACGTCGGCGGAGCCGGCGGCCTCGACCGTGGCTTTACGCAACTCCTCAGTGGTCCCCACACGGATGAGATCGGCACCGGCGGGCTCAGGTAACGCCACGTTGGCTGAGATGAGCGTCACCCTCGCGCCACGCGCCACCGCGGCGCGGGCCAGCGCGTACCCCTGCTTGCCCGACGACCGGTTGCCGAGGAACCGGACCGGGTCGAGCGGTTCGCGGGTCCCTCCGGCGGTGACCACCACGTGACGTCCGGCGAAATCAAGATCAACACCCCGGCGGAGTACGCGTAGAGCGGTCTCGAAGATCGAGGACGGCTCCGGCAGCCGCCCCTTGCCGGTGTCCTTGCCGGTGAGCCGGCCGACCGCGGGCTCGATCACCACGGCGCCGCGCTCCCGCAGGGTGGCCACATTGGCGCGGGTGGCCGGGTTCTCCCACATCTCGGTATGCATGGCCGGCGCGTAGACGATCGGGCAGGTGGCCGTGAGCAGGGTGTTGGTGAGCAGGTCGTCGGCGATGCCGTGCGCCGCCTTGGCCAGCAGGTCGGCGGTGGCCGGAGCGACCACGACCAGCTCGGCGGCCCGGCCGATGCGCACGTGCGGCACCTCGTGGACGTCGTCCCACACCCCGGTGGCGACCGGCCGCCCGGAGAGCGCCGACCAGGTCGGCTCGCCGACGAACTTGAGCGCCGCATCGGTGGGCACGACCCGCACGCCGTGACCGGACTCGGTGAACAGCCGGAGCAGCTCACAGGCCTTGTAGGCGGCGATGCCCCCGCCGACCCCCAGGACGATCTCGGTCACCGTGCCCCCTCGGACAGCAAACGGTCCCGCACCCGGAGACTCCGGACGCGGGACCAGACGAACTAGACGATCAGGGCTGGTCGGTCGGCTCGGCCGTCAGCAGCCCCGCGTTGATCTCCCGCATCGCGATGGAGAGCGGCTTCTCCTGCGGGGTGGTCTCGACGAGGGGGCCGACGTACTCGAGCAGACCCTCACCGAGCTGGCTGTAGTAGGCGTTGACCTGGCGGGCGCGCTTCGCCGCGAAGATCACCAGCGAGTACTTCGACGAGGTCTTGTCGAGCAGCTCGTCGATGGGAGGATTGGTGATGCCTTCGGGGTTCGCGATGGTTCCCACGTGGTGAATCCTTAATGCTCGTGAGCCTGTGCTGGCGTTAAGTATGACGAACCGAGCAATCCTACCAGCTCGTCCGCGGCCCGCTCGACGAAGTCGTTGACCACGGTGACGTCGAACTCGGCCTCGGCGGCCAGCTCCTCGTCGGCGTGCGCGAGACGGCGCTTGATCGTCTCCTCGTCGTCGGTGCCCCGGCCGATCAGGCGGCGCTGGAGCTCCTCGACGCTCGGTGGGGCGAGGAAGACCAGGCGGGCCTCCGGCATCGCGGCTCGCACCTGACGGGCGCCCTGGAGGTCGATCTTCAACAAAACGGGCCGGCCCTGCTGGAGCCAGCCCTCGACCTGCGCGCGGGGGGTTCCGTACAGGTTGCCCGCGAATTCCGCCCACTCCAGGAGCTGATCGCCGTCGATCAGTCGCTGGAACTCGGCCCTGGTCGCGAAGTGATAGTGCTCGCCGTCGGTCTCGTAGTCGCGTTTCTTGCGTGTTGTCACCGACACCGAGAGTTTGATCCACGGCGAGCGCAGCCGGATCAGCTCGATCACACTGTCCTTCCCGACCCCGGAGGGGCCGGAAAGGACAGTGAGGCGGGCTGCCGGCTGCGCGTCGTCATCCATGCTCACGGCTCATTCCTACACGAGCCGGTGAGTCAGTTCGCAGCGAACTCCCCCAGGAGGGCCTTGCGCTGCTGGTCGCCGAGACCCCGGAGCCGGCGGCTCTCGGCGATCTTCAGCTTCTCCATGATCTGGGTCGCGCGGATCTTGCCGATGCCCGGCAGCGCCTGAAGCACGGCCGAGACCTTCAGCTTGCCGACGACCTCATCGGCCTCCGCGCGGTCGAGCACGGCGGCGAGGGTGGTCTTGCCGGACTTGAGCTGTTCCTTCAGCTCGGCCCGAGCCTTGCGAACTTCCGCGGCCTTCTCCAGCGCGGCAGCGCGCTGCTCGGGGCTCAGTGACGGGAGCGGCACCAGTTCTCCTCAGGTCCCTTACGCGGCGGTAGTTCAATACCGGCGCTTCTGTGAAACGTGGTGTGCCATGGAACCAAAGGGGCATTGGTTCCCGGCGCCGGGAAAACTAGCGGTCAAACACGGTTTCGGCAACGTGGGGGTACCCCGGGCCGAGCTCTTCCGGAGCCTGGTAAGCAGGCCGTTTCACCCGAGCGCGGCGCGCACGCCGGCCAGAACGCGGTCCGTCGCGGCCCGCAGATCGGCGATCTCCGGCCCCGCGGCGAGAACCTCGCGTGAGTACGACGGCAACACGTTGTGCAGGCTTTCGCCGAAGACCGCGCGCAGGTCATCGGGCGTTCCGCCCTGCGCTCCGAGGCCCGGCGCGAGCAGCGGACCGTTGACCTTCGAGAGGTCGTGGCCGGTCTCGCCGATCGTCGCGCCGACCACGAGGCCGAGACTGCCGAGCGGCTTCACACCCGCGTTGACCTGGGAAATCTCGTCGATCACCGTTTGCGCGACGGTTTTTCCGCCGGCCGCGACGGCGTGCTGGACGGCCGGGCCCTCGGGGTTCGAGGTCAGCGCCAGAACGAAGACGCCACCGCCGTGAGCGGCCGCCAGGTCGAACGCCGGCTGCAAAGAGCCCACCCCGAGATAGGGACTCACAGTAATCGCGTCGGAACAGAGAGTACTCGCCGGATTCAGGTACGCGTCGGCGTACGCGGCCATCGTCGAGCCGATGTCGCCCCGCTTCACGTCGAGAAGGACAAGAGCCCCGGCCTCTCGGGACTGTCGGATAGTTGACTCAAGAACAGCGACGCCACGTGACCCAAATCTCTCAAAAAACGCGGACTGTGGCTTCAGAACAGCCACCCGATCGGCCAGCGCGTCGACCACCGTACGGGCGAAGTGTTCCAGGCCGGCGATGTCGTCCGAGAGGCCCCAGCGGCCCAGCAGAGAGGCATGCGGATCGATGCCGACGCAGAGCGGACCACGCTCCGCGATCGCCCGGTGCAGTCGTTCGCCGAAGGTCTCCATGTCTTTTCCCTCTTCTGTGTCAGCCGGCCGCCGCCGCGGAGGCGATCCCCGCGGCGATGCGGGCCACGTCGGCGTCGCCGGTCACGAACGGCGGCATGGTGTAGATCAGGTCCCGGAACGGGCGCAACCAGACGCCCTCGGCGACCGCCGCCGCGGTCGCCTTCGCCACGTCCACGTCGTGGTCGAGCTGGACGACGCCGATCGCGCCCAGGACACGCACGTCCGCGACCCCGCGCGCCCCGCGAAGCGGCTCCAGGCCGTCCCGGAGACCCTTTTCGATCATCGGTACGCGCTGAGCCCACCCCCCGTCGCGTAAAAGGCTCAGAGAGGCCCTGGCGACGGCACAGGCCAGCGGGTTGCCCATGAAGGTCGGCCCGTGCGCCAGACCGCCGCCCTCCCCCGCCGAGATCGCCTCCGCCACCGCGCTCGTGCACAGCGTCGCGGCCAGCGTCAGATAGCCGCCGGTGAGCGCCTTGCCGAGGCACATGATGTCCGGGCTCACCCCGGCGTGGTCGGCCCCGAAGAACCGCCCGGTCCGCCCGAACCCGGTGGCGATCTCGTCGAAGATCAGGAAGACGCCGTGCGCGGCCGTCGCCTCCCGCAGCACCCGCAGGTACTCCGGATGGTGGAACCGCATCCCGCCGGCGCCCTGGACGACCGGCTCGACGATCACCGCGGCGATCTCGTGGGCGTGCCGCTCGATCATGTCCGTCAGCGCGGTGGCATAGCTCTCGTCCCATGCGGCCGGCGGCGGGCCCGCGAAGACCTGCCGGGGCAGCACCCCCGTCCAGAGCGAGTGCATGCCGCCGACCGGGTCGCAGACGCTCATCGGGTGGAAGGTGTCGCCGTGATACCCGCCACGCCAGGTCGCCAGGCGCTGCCGCTGCGGCCTTCCGAGCGCCCGCTGGGCCTGCAGCGCCATCTTGATCGCGACCTCGACGGAGATCGAGCCGGAGTCGCAGAGGAACACGTGCTCCAG
The DNA here is from genome assembly GCF_017592555.1 of Actinoplanes flavus. Lineage (GTDB taxonomy): Bacteria > Actinomycetota > Actinomycetes > Mycobacteriales > Micromonosporaceae > Actinoplanes > Actinoplanes flavus. The sequence continues at coordinate 114,850 of NZ_JAGFNS010000018.1, forward strand.
CCCCGCCGGGGCGAGACCGGCCAGATCGGTGGCGAGCCGGACGGCGGGCTCGTGGGTGAGCCCGCCGAACATCACGTGGCTCATCCGCCCGGCCTGGTCGGCCAGCGCCGCGTCCAGGGCCGGGTGCCGGTAGCCGTGGATGGCCGCCCACCAGGACGACATCCCGTCGATCAGCTCACGGCCACCGGCCAGCCGCAGGCGGACCCCCTCCGCGCTCTCCACCAGATAGGGCTCGTTGCGGCCCGGCATCGGCCCGTAGGGATGCCAGACGTGCGCCCGGTCGAGCGCGAGCAACTCCGCCGCGGCGCCGCCGTCCGCGCCGGGCGGCCCGGACGACGGGCCGAGCGCAAGCAGGTCGCGCTCGGCCGGGCTCATCGCGCGACGGCGGTCCGCGACGGGCGGGCGCCGCGGGCGACCGCCAGGACCAGGTCCGGGCCCTGGTAGATGAACCCGGAGTAGAGCTGCACCAGCGCGGCGCCGGCGTCGAACATGCGGGACGCGTCGTCGGCCGACATGATCCCGCCCACCCCGATGATCGGCAGGCGCCCGCCGCTCTCGGTGTGCACGAACCGGACCACCTCGCGGGCCCGGGCGGTCAGCGGGGCGCCGGAGAGCCCGCCCGCCTCGCTCGCCAGGTGCCGGTCGGAGGCGGCCAGCCCGTCCCGGGACAGGGTGGTGTTGGTCGCGATGATCCCGGCCGCGCCGTGCTCGAGGCAGACCTCCAGCAGCTCGGCGATGGCCGTCTCGGTCAGGTCCGGCGCGATCTTGACGAGCACCGGCACCGGCCCGGCCAGCGCCTTGAGCAGCGCCGCGATCGCCTCGGAGTCCTGGAGGTTCCGCAGACCGGGCGTGTTCGGCGAGGAGACGTTGACCGCGATGTAGTCGGCGTACGGGTGCAGCAGCCGGTACGAGGTCAGGTAGTCCTCGACCGCCTCTTCCAGCGGGGTCACCTTCGACTTGCCGAGCGAGACGCCCAGCGGCACGTCGAGCGGGCCCAGCGCGGCCAGGCGGTCGGCCAGGGCCGCCGCGCCGGCGTTGTTGAAGCCCATCCGGTTGACGATGCCCCCGGACTCCTTGGCCCGGAACAGCCGCGGCCTGTCGTTGCCCGGCTGCGGTTTCGCGGTGACCGTGCCGACCTCGACGAACCCGAAGCCGAGCGCCGGCCACGCCGGCAGGGCGATGCCGTTCTTGTCCATGCCGGCGGCCAGGCCGACCCGGTTCGGGAAGCGGACGCCGAACACCTCGACCGGGTTCGAGAACCCGTACCAGCGGCGCATCGCGTTGCGGGCCGGGGCCGGCAGCGCGGCGAGCCGGTTCAGCGTCCACTCGTGGGCGTGCTCGGCGTCGCCGCCGCCCAGCCGGAACAGAGCCGGCCGGGCGACGCTGGTGAACAGGCTCATCGCGCCACCTCCGCGGCGCTCCGGCGTCGCAACGAGGTCAGAACCGAGCCCGATGGTCCGCTCGCGAGCTCGCTCACTCGCCACCCCGAAGGACCTTGTGCAGCTCCTGGAGCGGCCGGACCTTCATGTCACCGGCCCGCAGCGCCTCGATGCCCATCACCGCGGCGGCCGCGCCGGGCACCGTGGTGATGCTGGGCACGTCCGCGGTGACCGCGGCGCTGCGGATCTCGTACCCGTCGAGGCGGGCGCCGGCGCCGGAGCCCTGCGGGGTGTTGATGATCAGCGCGATCTCGCCGGCCAGGATCAGGTCGACGGCGTTGCGCCGGCCCGGGTCCTCGTAGTGCTTCGGGACGACCTCGCAGTCGATGCCGTAGCGCCGCAGCACCTCGCCGGTGCCGGCCGTGGTGACGATGGTGAAGCCCAGGTCGGCGAGCCGCTTGACCGGGAAGATCATCGACCGCTTGTCCCGGTTCGCCACCGAGACGAAGACCTTGCCGCTGGTCGGCAGCGAACCGTACGCCGCGGCCTGCGATTTGGCGAACGCCTGGCCGAAGCCGGCGTCGATGCCCATCACCTCGCCGGTCGACTTCATCTCCGGGCTGAGCAGGCTGTCCACGTTGTTGCCGGCCAGGGTGCGGAACCGCTTGAACGGCAGCACCGCCTCCTTGATCGCGATCGGCGCGTTCGCCGGCACGGTCCCGCCGTCGCCCTCGGGCAGCAGCATGCCCTCGGCGCGCAGCTCGGCGATGGTGGCGCCCAGCATGATCCGGGCGGCCGCCTTGGCCAGCGGCACCGCGGTCGCCTTGGAGACGAACGGCACGGTCCGCGAGGCCCGCGGGTTGGCCTCCAGGACGTAGAGGGTCTCGTCCTTGAGCGCGTACTGCACGTTCATCAGGCCGCGCACGCCGATGCCCCGGGCCAGCGCCTCGGTGTAGCGGCGGACCTCGGCGATGTGCGAGGCGGCCAGGGTGATCGGCGGCAGCGAGCAGGCCGAGTCGCCGGAGTGGATGCCGGCCTCCTCGATGTGCTCCATGACGCCGCCCAGGTAGACCTCGCCGGTCGAGTCGCAGAGCGCGTCCACGTCGATCTCGATGGCGTCGTCGAGGAACCGGTCGACCAGCACCGGGTGGTCGGGCGAGATCTCGGTGGCCCGCTCGATGTAGCCCCTCAGGGTGGGCTCGTCGTAGACGATCTCCATGCCCCGGCCGCCCAGCACGTACGACGGGCGAACCAGGACCGGGTAACCGATCGCGTCGGCGATCGCCTTGGCCTCGCCGAAGCTGGTGGCGGTGCCGTGGTCGGGCGAGCGCAGCCCGTTCTCGTCGAGCAGTGCGCCGAACAGGCCGCGGTCCTCGGCCAGGTCGATCGACTCGGGGCTGGTGCCGACGATCGGGACGCCCGCGGCCTTGAGCCGGTTGGCCAGGCCGAGCGGGGTCTGCCCGCCGAGCTGCACGATCACGCCGATCACGCCGGGGCCGCCGGCCGCCTTGCCGGAGCTGTCCTCGGCGTGGAACACCTCGAGGACGTCCTCGAAGGTGAGCGGCTCGAAGTAGAGCCGGTCGGCGGTGTCGTAGTCGGTCGACACGGTCTCCGGGTTGCAGTTGACCATGACGGTCTCGAAGTCCACACCGCGCAGCGCCTGAACCGCGTGCACGCAGGAGTAGTCGAACTCGATGCCCTGCCCGATCCGGTTCGGCCCGGAGCCCAGGATGATCACCTTGGGACGGTCGCTCGGCTCCACCTCGGTCTCCTCGTCGTACGACGAGTAGTGGTACGGGGTGTTCGCCTGGAACTCGGCGGCGCAGGTGTCGACGGTCTTGTAGACCGGGCGCAGGCCGAGCCGGTGCCGCAGGGCCCGGACGCCGTCCTCGCCGGCCAGTTCCGGGCGCAGGCCGGAGAGCTGCCGGTCGGAGAGCCCGGCCCGCTTGGCCCGGCGCAGCAGGTCCTCGTCGAGGACCGGGGCGGCCAGGATCTCGGCCCGCAGGTCGACCAGGGCCTTGATCTCGTCGAGGAACCACGGGTCGATCCGGCCGGACGCCTCGTGCACCTGCTCGACGGTGGCGCCGAGCCGGAAGGCGCGCTCCACGGTGTAGAGCCGGCCGTCGTGCGGGATCCGCAGCTCGGCCAGGGTCTCCTCGAGGGTGCTCTCCGGGTCGGGGGCGGTCCAGAAACCGGCGGCCTTGGTCTCCATCGAGCGCATCGCCTTGTTGAGCGCCTCGGCGAAGTTGCGGCCCAGGCTCATCGCCTCGCCGACCGACTTCATCGTGGTGGTGAGCTCCTTGTCCGCGCCCGGGAACTTCTCGAACGCGAACCGCGGGATCTTGACGACCACGTAGTCCAGGGCCGGCTCGAAGGCGGCCGGGGTCTTGAGCGTGATGTCGTTCGGGATCTCGTCGAGGGTGTAGCCGATGGCCAGCTTCGCCGCGATCTTGGCGATCGGGAAGCCGGTGGCCTTCGACGCCAGCGCCGACGACCGGGACACCCGCGGGTTCATCTCGATGACGATGAGGCGGCCGTTGTCCGGGTTGATCGCGAACTGGATGTTGCAGCCGCCGGTGTCCACGCCGACCTCGCGCAGCACCGCGATGCCCAGGTCGCGCAGGCGCTGGTACTCCCGGTCGGTGAGGGTCATGGCCGGGGCCACGGTGACGCTGTCGCCGGTGTGCACGCCCATCGGGTCGACGTTCTCGATCGAGCAGACGACCACGACGTTGTCGTGCTTGTCGCGCATCAGCTCGAGCTCGTACTCCTTCCAGCCGAGCACGCTCTCCTCGATGAGCACCTCGTGCACCGGGGAGGCGGCCAGGCCGGCGCCGGCGATACGCTCCAGGTCCTCGGCCGTGTGGGCCATGCCCGAACCCAGGCCGCCCATGGTGAACGACGGGCGGATGACGACCGGCAGGCCGATCTCGGCGACCGTCTCGCGGACCTCGTCCATCGAGTGGCAGACCCGCGAGCGCGGGGTCTCGCCACCGGCCTTGGCCACGATGTCCTTGAAGAGCTGCCGGTCCTCGCCCTTGCGGATGGCGTCGACGTTGGCGCCGATCAGCTCCACGCCGTACTTCTCCAGCACGCCGCTCTCGTGCAGGGCGATCGCGGTGTTGAGCGCGGTCTGGCCGCCGAGGGTCGGCAGGATCGCGTCCGGGCGTTCCTTGGCGATGACCAGCTCGACGAACTCGGGGGTGATCGGCTCGACGTAGGTGGCGTCGGCGAACTCCGGGTCGGTCATGATCGTGGCCGGGTTGGAGTTGACCAGCGAGACGCGGATGCCCTCGGACCGGAGCACCTGGCAGGCCTGGGTGCCGGAGTAGTCGAACTCGCAGGCCTGGCCGATGACGATCGGGCCGGACCCGATGACCATCACATGCTTGAGATCTTCACGCTTCGGCACTTGCTCAGCCCTTCTTCTCGACGAGCTCGACGAACCTGTCGAACAGGTAGTCGGCGTCGTGCGGGCCGGCGGCGGCCTCGGGGTGGTACTGGACGGTGAAGGCGGGAACCTCCAGGCCCCGCAGGCCCTCGACCACGTTGTCGTTCAGGCAGACGTGCGACACCTCGACGCCGCCGAACTCGGTGTCGATGCGCTCGCCGATCGGGGCGTCCACGGCGAACCCGTGGTTGTGGCTGGTCACCTCGACCTTGCCGGTGGTCTTGTCGAGCACCGGCTGGTTGATGCCGCGGTGCCCGTACCCCAGCTTGTAGGTGCCGAAGCCGAGCGCCCGGCCGAGGATCTGGCTGCCGAAGCAGATGCCGAACAGCGGCACCCGCCGGCGCATCACCTCACGGGCCAGCGCGACCGGGCCGTCGGCGGTGGCCGGGTCGCCCGGGCCGGGCGAGAAGAACACCGCGTCGGGGCCGACCGCCAGCAGGTCCTCGATCGAGGACGAGGCCGGGAAGATGTGGGTGGTGACGCCCCGCTCGGCCAGGCGGCGCGAGACGTTGCGCTTGATGCCCAGGTCGAGCGCGGCGACCGTGTAGCGGTGCTCGCCCTCGGCCGCGACCGTGTAGCGCTCGCCGGTGGTCACCTGGGCGGAGAGGTCGGCGCCGAGCATCTGCGGCTGGGCCAGGACCCGCTCCCGCAGCGCGCGGGGGTCCAGGTCGACCGAGGAGATGCCGACCCGCATGGCGCCGCGCTCGCGCAGGTGGCGGGTGAGGGCGCGGGTGTCCACGCCGCTGATCCCGACGACGCCCTCGGCGGCCAGGCGCTCGCCCAGGTCGCCGGTGGAGCGCCAGTTGGACGGGCGGCGGGCCGGGTCGCGGACCACGTAGCCGGAGACCCAGATGCGGTCGGACTCGTCGTCCTCGTCGTTGACGCCGGTGTTGCCGATCTGCGGCGCGGTCTGCACCACGACCTGCTTGTGGAACGACGGGTCGGTCAGCGTCTCCTGGTAACCGGTCATGCCGGTGGTGAACACCGCCTCGCCGAACGTCTCCCCCACGGCGCCGTACGCGGTGCCGTGGAACGTCCTACCGTCCTCCAGGACAAGGATCGCCTTGCTCACTTGACTGCCTTCCCATCGAGAACCGTGGCCTCGCCCCGCAGGAAGGTCGCGACGATGCGACCGGGCAGGGTCATACCGGCGTACGGCGTGTTGCGGCTGCGGCTGGCCAGCTCGGCCGGGTCGACGGTCCGCTGGGCCGCCGGGTCCACCAGCGTCAGGTTGGCCGGGGTGCCGGCCCGCGTCAGGTCACCGCCGTGCCCGTCCAGGCCCGCGATCCGGGCCGGCGCGATCGACATCCGGTCGGCGATCAGGTCCCACTGGGGGCCGAAGACGCTCAGCACGATCGGCAGAGCCGTCTCCAGGCCCAGCATGCCGGGCCGGGCGTGCGCCCACTCGCACTCCTTGTCCTGCACGGCGTGCGGGGCGTGGTCGGTGGCCACCACGTCGATCACCCCGTCCAGCAGCGCCTGGCGCAGGGCTTCGACGTCGCTGCGCGTACGCAAGGGGGGGTTGACCTTGAAGACCGGGTCGTAACCCGCCGCGAGCTCGTCGGTGAGCAGCAGGTGGTGCGGGGTGACCTCGGCCGTCACCCGGACGCCGCGGGCCTTGGCCTGGCGCAGCACCTCGACCGAACCGGCCGTGGAGACGTGGCAGACGTGCAGGCGGCTGCCGACGTGCTCGGCGAGCAGCACGTCGCGGGCGATGATCGCCTCCTCGGCGACGGCCGGCCAGCCGGTGAGGCCGAGCCGGGTGCTGACCTCGCCCTCGTGCATCTGCGCGCCCTCGGTGAGCCGGGGCTCCTCGGCGTGCTGGGCGATGACGCCGTCGAACGCCTTCACGTACTCCAGGGCGCGGCGCATCAGCTTGGGGTCGGCGACGCAGAACCCGTCGTCGGAGAAGATCCGCACGTTGGCCGCGGAGGTGGCCATCGCGCCGAGCTCGGCCATCTGCTTACCGGCCAGCCCGACCGTGACGGCGCCGATCGGCTGCACGTCGACCAGGCCGGCCTCCCGGCCCAGGCGCCACACCTGCTCGACCACGCCGGCGGTGTCGGCGACCGGCGACGTGTTCGCCATCGCGCAGACCGCGGTGTAGCCGCCCAGGGCCGCGGCGCGGGAGCCGGTCTCGACGGTCTCCGCGTCCTCCCGGCCGGGCTCGCGCAGGTGGGTGTGCACGTCCACCAGGCCGGGCAGCGCGACCAGGCCGGTCGCGTCGATCACCTCGGCGCCCTCGACCGGTTTCTCCGACACGACGCCGTCGGCGATGTACAGGTCGCTCGGTGAAGCACCGAGGATCGAGACGCCCTTGAGCAGGTACGCCATCACTTGCCTCCCAGCAGCAGGTAGAGGACGGCCATCCGGACGCTGACGCCGTTGGCGACCTGTTCGACGATGGTGGAGCGGGGCGAGTCGGCCACCTCGGGCGCGATCTCCATGCCCCGGTTCATCGGACCGGGGTGCATGACGATCGCGTGCTCCGGCAGCTTCCTCATCCGGGTGACATCGAGGCCGTAGCGGCGGCTGTACTCCCGGGCGGAGGGGAAGTACGAATCCTGCATCCGCTCGGTCTGCACCCGCAGCATCATCACGACGTCCGAGTCGGGAAGGACGCTGTCGAGGTCGTACGACACCCGGGCGGTCTTCGACAGCGCCGCGACGATGTCGACCGGGATCAGGGTGGGCGGGCCGACCAGGGTGACCTCGGCGCCCAGGGTGCTGAGCAGCAGGACGTTGGAGCGCGCCACCCGGCTGTGCAGCACGTCGCCCACGACGGCGACCTTGAGGCCGTCCAGGCGGCCCAGGCGGGACCGCATCGTGTAGGCGTCCAGCAGCGCCTGGGTGGGGTGCTCGTGGGTGCCGTCGCCGGCGTTGACCACCGAGCCGTCCACCCAGTTCGACAGGCGGTGCGGGGCGCCGCTGGCCGAGTGCCGGATCACCACCGCGTCCGCGCCCATCGCCTGGAGGGTGAGCGCGGTGTCCTTGAGGCTCTCGCCCTTGGAGACGCTGGAGCCCTTGGCGGAGAAGTTGATGACGTCCGCGGAGAGCCGCTTGGCGGCCGCCTCGAAGGAGATCCGGGTGCGGGTGGAGTCCTCGTAGAAGAGGTTGACCACGGTCCGGCCGCGCAGCGCGGGCAGCTTCTTGACCTCGCGGCCGGACAGGGCGGCCATCTCGGCGGCGGTGTCCAGGATCAGGGTCGCGGTGGCCGCGTCCAGGTCGGCGGCCGAGCGCAGGTGCTTGATCACTTGAGGCCTCCGATCAGCTTGACCTCGTCGGCGCCGTCGATCTCGGTGAGGGTCACCTTGACGCTCTCGCTCAGCGCGGTCGGGATGTTCTTGCCCACGTAGTCGGCGCGGATCGGCAGCTGGCGGTGGCCGCGGTCGACCAGGACCGCGAGCTGCACCGAGCTGGGCCGGCCGAGGTCCTTGAGGGCGTCCAGGGCGGCCCGCACCGATCGGCCGGAGAAGAGCACGTCGTCGACCAGGATGACCCGCAGGCCGTCGATGCCGCCGGCCGGCAGCTCGGTCTTGCCGAGCGCGCGGGTGGCGTTGAGGCGCAGGTCGTCGCGGTAGAGCGTGATGTCGAGGGAGCCCACCGGGATCTCGACGCCCTCGAAGGCGTGAATCCGGGCGGCGAGCCGGTGCGCCAGGGGGACGCCGCGGGTCGGGATGCCGAGCAGGACGGTGCCGGTGGCGCCCGAGGTCTTCTCGAGGATCTGATGGGCGATGCGGTCGACGACCCGGTGCAGGTCGGACCCCGCCAAAATGATCTTGCTGGGCGCGTCTGCGCGTGGCTGCGCCACGGCGGACCTCCTTCCCCGCCTCACGGGACGGGTCGTTAAAGGACGTCGGTACGGGACCCGGAGGACCGGAACCCGATGGCTGACGCTACGTTACCAGTGGACGTGGCATGCATTATGGTGACGTGCCTGACTGGAGCAGATCGGACAAATCCCGTCGTCTAGGGATACAGCCGGTTACTTTGGTGCGGCCCGCGCGACTCATCGGTAACCAACACTTGACCGGCGGTCGCAAACTCCGTACCGTCACGCAGCGTAGCGATCCGTGAGGAAAGAACCCTCCGGGCCAGCACAGTACCGGGAGTGTCCTAATGCCGTCTGAGTACGCGAAGTCGCTGGGCGCTCGTCTGCGCTCCATCCGCCAGCAGCAGGGCCTGTCCCTGCAGGGTGTCGAAGAGAAGTCCAACGGCCGCTGGAAGGCGGTCGTGGTGGGCTCGTACGAGCGTGGCGACCGCGCCGTGACCGTGTCGCGCCTTGCCGAACTCGCCGACTTCTACCGTGTTCCCGTCTCCGAGCTGCTGCCCGACGGCAGTGGCATCCGTCTCGAGGCGACCAACAAGATCGTCCTGGACCTCGAGAAGCTGTACGACACCACGGGCGAGGACCTCGCCTACGTGGCGCGTTACGCCCGGGCGATCCAGCAGCAGCGCGGCGACTACAACGGCCGCGTGCTCTCCATCCGCGCCGACGACCTGCGCGCGCTCGCCATCGTCTACGACATCTCGCCGTCCGGCCTCATCGAGCGCCTGACCGAGCAGGGTGTCCTGGTGGCCGACCCGCGCGCGTTCTTCGCCAGCTGACGCTGAACAAAATCAGCTGACACTGAACAAAATCAGCAACACCCAGTAGCGCCCCCCGTGAGGCCCGCGTCCCCCGACGCGGGCTTTTGCGTCTTTTGAACTCGGGGAGCGCGGTTCTCGTACCCCTGGGCATGAAGAAACGGCCCGGACCAGACGATCCGGGCCGTTCCCATGGTTCAGCGGGTCGCGAAAGCCGCGATCCGGTCCAGCAGCCCGTTGAGGAAGCGGGGGCTGTCGTCGGTGGACATCTCCTTGGCCAGCTCGACCGCCTCGGTGATCGCCACCGGGTCGTCGACGTCGGCCTCGTAGAGCAGCTCGTAGACCGCGATCCGGGCGAGGTTGCGGTCGACCACCGGCATCCGGTCGATCGTCCACCCCTCGGCGTAACTCGCGATCAGCTCGTCGATCCGGTCGAGATGCTTCGCCACGCCGTCGATGAGCGTTTTCGAGTACTCCAGGTGCTCGGGGTGCGGCTTGGCGATCCGGTCCAGGTAGGTGAGCAGCACCTGGCTCGGCGGCAGGTCACGCAGGTCGGCCTCGAAAAGGACGTCCAGCGCTCGCTTGCGGGCCTTGCGACGCGCGAGCCGTTCCTTCTTGGGACCTTCGGCCATCAGCTGCGGCCGAGGTAGCGGCCGTCGCGGGTGTCGACCTTGATCTTCTCACCGGTGGTGATGAAGAGCGGAACCTGGACGGTCGCGCCGGTCTCGACGGTGGCCGGCTTGGTGCCGCCGGTCGAGCGGTCGCCCTGCAGGCCCGGCTCGGTGTAGGTGACCTCGAGGAACACGCTGGTCGGCAGCTCGATGTAGAGCGGCACGCCCTCGTGCAGGGCCACCGTGGCCTCGGCCTCCGGGAGCAGGTAGTTCGAGTTCTCACCGACCGTGCCGCCGGACACGTGGATCTGGTCGTAGGTGTCCAGGTCCATGAAGACGAAGTCCTCGCCGTCCTGGTACAGGTACTGCATGGTGCGCTTGTCCACGGTCGCGGTCTCGACCTTGGTGCCGGCGTTGAACGTCTTGTCGACGACCTTGCCGGACAGCACGTGCTTGAGCGTGGTGCGCACGAAGGCGGGGCCCTTGCCCGGCTTGACGTGCTGGAACTCAACGACGGACCACAGCTCCCCGTCGAGGTTGAGAACCAAACCGTTCTTCAGGTCGTTGGTGGAAGCCATGTCCTGCCTTGATCTTGATACGTATCGGTGACCGAACCACTCTACCGGCGCGGCGCGGCTCGGAGCGAATCGGGCCTACCGGGCGATGTGCTCCAGAGCAAGCCGATATCCGTCGAACCCGAGCCCCGCTATGACCCCCGTCGCCACGGCCGAGATCACCGAATGGTGCCGGAACTCCTCACGCTTGTGGATGTTGGAGATGTGCACCTCGACCAGCTTGCCGCGGAGCATCGCGCAGGCGTCCCGGACCGCGTAGTTGTAGTGCGTCCAGGCGCCGGGGTTGAGCACCACGTCGGCGCCCTCGTCGGCGGCCTGGTAGAGCCACTCCAGCATCTCGTGCTCGGCGTTGGTCTGCCGCACCTCGACCTCCAGGCCCAGGTCCTCGGCGACGGTCTGGCACATCTCGACCAGGTCCTTGTAGGTGGCCGAGCCGTAGACCCCCGGCTCCCGCAGGCCCAGCCGGCCCAGGTTCGGCCCGTTCAGCACGTAGATCATCGGGCCACCGCCGCGTAGGCGCGCTCCAGCAGGCCCTCGTCCGGCCCGGCCAGGATGCCCGGCTTCGCCAGGCCGTCCAGAACCACGAAACGCAAGGTCGCGGCCCGCGCCTTCTTGTCGACGCGCATCGCGGGCAACAGCTCGGGCCAGGCCTCCCCGGGGTACGCCGTGGGCAGGCCCAGACTCTCCAGCACCGCCCGGTGCCGATCCGCCGTGGCGTCGTCCAGCCGCCCGGTGAGCCGCCCCAGCTCGGCCGCGAAGACCAGGCCCACCGCGATCGCGTGCCCGTGCTTCCAGGTGTACCTCTCGCGGCGCTCGATGGCGTGCCCCAGCGTGTGGCCGTAGTTGAGGATCTCCCGCAGCCCGGACTCCTGGAGGTCCACGCCGACCACGTGCGCCTTCACCCTGATCTTGCGCTCGACCAGCTCACGGAGCACGTCGCCGCGCGGGTCCAGGGCGGCGGCTGGGTCCGCCTCGATCAGCTCGAGGATCCGCGGGTCGGCGATGAAACCACCCTTGACCACCTCGGCCAGGCCCGCCGCGATGTCCTCGGCCGGCAGCGTGTCCAGCGCGTCCAGGTCGCAGAGCACGCCGGCGGGCGGGTGGAAGGCGCCGACCAGGTTCTTGCCGGCCGCGATGTTCACCGCCGTCTTGCCGCCGACGGCGGCATCGACCATGCCGGCCACCGACGTCGACACCGGCACCCAGCGAACCCCGCGCAACCAGGCCGCGGCGACATACCCGGCCAGGTCGGTGGTCGCTCCCCCACCGACACCGACCACCACATCCGTACGGGTGAAGCCCGCGGCCCCGAGCTCGTCCCAGCACCGGGCGGCGACCTCGATCGACTTGCCGCGCTCGGCGTCCGGCACCTCGATCGGCACGACCGTCTCGACACCGGCCGCCTTGGCCACGGCCTCGGCCCGCTCGCGCAGCGTCGGCGGGTGCAGCACCGCCACCCGGGCCGCGCCCTCGATCATCGCGGGCAGCTCGTCCGCCAGCCCTCGGCCCACGACCACGTCATATGGACGGTCACCCGTCACCGGAATCCGTGTCACCACGGCCGCCACCCTATCCCCGCCGGGGATCCGGACCGCGACCTCGCCGCACCTATTCCACTCCTCGGATGGGGTCATGTGCCGGCGATCCCGTGCCGATAGCCCGGCAAGGGGGTCACCGCGTCCCCATTTGCGGCCACCCGCTACCGTTCACGGCCGCAACGGGGGAGATCATCAATATGAGACTGAGTCGACGTGCCGCGCTGCGTGCCGCGCTGCTCACCGCCGGTGGGGCGGTCGGCGGCGTGGTGGGCATGGACGCGCTGTCACAGGCGTTCGGCTGGGACCGGCCACCGGTCAGCGGCGGCTACGCGGCCGCCGCCGACGCGCCCGAGGCCCTGCGCACCGCCAACCTGACCATCCGGTACTTCGTGGAGACCACCGAGCCGGTGGTGGCGTTCACCTTCGACGACGGCCCCGGCCCGCAGTGGACGCCGATGGTGCTGGACGCGCTGGACCAGGCGAACATCCCGGCCACGTTCTTCATGGTGGGCCAGAACCTGGAGAAGCACGCCGACCTGGTCCGCGACCGGATGGGCCGGCACGAGATCGGCAACCACTCCTGGTCGCACGACGACCTGGCGACCCTGGACCGCGCGGGCGTGGAGACCGAGCTGTCCCGCACCCACGACATGATCAAGAAGGTCTTCGGCCGGGAGACGACCCTGCTGCGCCCGCCGTACGGGCACCTCGGCGGGTCCACGGTGCTGGCCGCCGACCACTTCGGCTACGAGATCGTGCTGTGGTCGCACCTGATGCGGGAGAAGTACTTCCAGGACGACCCGGACGGCCAGGTCCGCGACATCGTCGACAACGTCCGCCCCGGCTCCATCATCCTGGCCCACGACGTCGGCAAACCGCACCGGCTGGTCTCGCTGCGCGGCCTGAGCGCCATGTTCAGCGGCCTCAAGGCCCGCGGCTTCCAATTCGCCACGGTCTCCGAGCTGGCCGCGCTGCAGACCCGTCCGAGCCCGCCGCCGCTCACTACCGCCTGAGAAGGGCGAGGACCTCGGCGGTGGTCTCGGACTCCTCGCGGCCGTCGGTGGCGACCGTGTGGGTGGCCACCTCGAGGTAGAGCGGGCGGCGCTGGTCCAGCAGGTGCCGCAGGGTGGCCCGCGGGTTGATCGCGAGCAGCGGACGGCCGGCGCCCAGGCCGACGCGCTTGATCGCGTCGGCCAGCTCGACCGAGAGGTAGACGACGGTGTGCCCGGTCAGCAGCTTCCGGGTGCCCTCGTCCAGGATCGCGCCGCCGCCCAGCGCCAGGACGCCGTCGAAGGTCGCCAGCGCGTCGGCGACGGTCCGCCGTTCCAGGTCGCGGAAGGCGGGCTCGCCGTCCTCCACGAAGATGTCCGGGATCGGCTTGCCGGCCCGGTCCTCGATGATCGCGTCGGTGTCGGCGAAGGGGACACCCAGCTCGGCGGCGACCGCCGCGCCGATGGTGCTCTTACCGGCGCCCATGACGCCGACGAAGACCGCGACCGGGGCCATCAGTGGATGATCAGGTTGTCGAGGTACGACCGGAGGTTGCGCCGGATCTCGGCGACCGAGTCGCCGCCGAACTTCTCGGTCGCGGCCTCGGCCAGGACCAGCGCCACCATCGCCTCGGCCACGATCGCGCCGGCCGGGACCGCGCAGACGTCGGAGCGCTGGTTGATGGCGGTGGCCGGCTCGCCGGTGGTGATGTCGACGGTCTGCAGCGCCCGGTTGAGCGACGAGATCGGCTTGAGCGCGGCGCGGACCCGCAGCGGCTCGCCGTTGGTGATGCCGCCCTCCAGGCCACCGGCCCGGTCGGTGACCCGCTTCACCCCGTCCGGGGTCGGGACGATCTCGTCGTGCGCCACCGAGCCGCGCGAACGGGCCTGGGTGAAGCCGTCGCCGATCTCCACGCCCTTCACCGACTGGATCGACATGAGAGCGGTGGCCAGCCGGGCGTCGAGCTTGCGGTCCCACTGCACGTGCGAGCCGAGACCCGGCGGCACGTTGTAGGCCAGCACCTCGACGATGCCGCCGAGGGTGTCCGCGTCCTGCTTGGCGGCGTCGACCTCGGCCACCATGCGGGCGCTGGCCTCCGGGTCGAGGCAGCGCAGCGGGTCCTCGTCGATCCGGTCGAAGTCGTCGGGGGTGGGGATGACGCCGGGCTTGGCGGCCACCGCGCCGAGCTCGATGACGTGCGACACGATGTCGATGCCGAGCGCCTGCTTGATCAGCTTCTTGGCGACCACGCCGACGGCGACGCGGGCCGCGGTCTCCCGGGCGCTGGCGCGCTCCAGGATCGGGCGGGCGTCGGTGTGCCCGTACTTCTGCATGCCGGCCAGGTCGGCGTGCCCGGGACGCGGGCGGGTCAGCGGCGCGTTGCGGGCCTGCGCGGCGAGCAGCCCCGGGTCCACCGGGTCGGCCGCCATGACGGTCTCCCACTTGGGCCACTCGCTGTTGCCCACCCGGATCGCGACCGGCGAGCCCTGGGTCACCCCGTGCCGGATGCCACCGATGAGTTCGAGCTCGTCCTGCTCGAACTTCATCCGGGCGCCGCGGCCGTACCCGAGGCGGCGGCGCACCAGATCACGCATGATGTCCGCGCTCGTCACCTCGATCCCGGCGGGGACACCCTCGAGCAGCGCGACGAGCGCCGGTCCGTGCGATTCACCTGCAGTAAGCCAGCGCAACACGGCAACAGTCTGGCACGGCGCCGGACACGGGCCGCGACAGGCCGCCCGTGTCCCGCTTTACGGACACCTTCCGGGGCGGCCGCGCGTACCGCGTACCCCGGCTCGTCGCTCTTGATCTTCGGGCTGGGAAGCCGCTCAGGCGCGGTTCGCGACCGCCTCGCCGAGAGCCTTGCGCATGGCCTCCTCGGGAGCCTCGGGCAGGCCGGTGAACTGCTCGAACTGGCTGAGCGCCTGGGCCAGCAGCAGATCGAGGCCGGAGAAGACCGGCACCTCGTGCGCGGTCGCGGCGGCGGCCAGCGGCGTCGGCCACGGGTCGTAGAGGGCGTCGAAGAAGACGCTGCCGGGACGCCAGGTCACCCGTTCGGCGAGCGGGTCGGCGGCACCCTTCGGGACGGTGGCGATGATCGCGTCGGCGTCGAACGCGCCGGCCGCGTCGTCCCAGGACACGCCGTCGAGGGTGATGCCCAGCGCGACGGCGACCGGGCCGAGCTCCTCGCGGGCCTCCGGACGGCGGGTGACCACGGTCACCGTCTCGGCGCCGAGCTGGGCGGCCGCGCCGAGGGCGGCCCGCGCGGTGCCGCCGCCACCGAGCACGGTGATCCGGGGTGGGTCCACCTTGGCGGCGTGCCGGCCGGTGCCCGCGCCGAGCCCGGCCTCCCGCAGCACCTGGACCATGCCGATGACGTCGGTGTTGTCCGCGTGCCAGGTGCCGTCCGCCTGGCGGACCAGGGTGTTGGCGCAGCCGACCGCGATCGCCAGCGGCGAGGCGGAGGACGCCAGCCGCAGCGCGGTCTCCTTGAGCGGCATGGTCAGCGACAGGCCGGCCCATTCCGGGCCGAGGCCGGCCACCAGGTCGGGCAGTTCGGACTCGGCGCACTCGATCGCCGAATAGGTCCAGTCGAGCAGGCCGGTCGCGGCGAAACCGGCGGTGTGGATGAAGGGCGAGAGCGAATGCGCGATCGGCTTGCCGCACACCGCGGCTTTCCGCGCGGCCGGGGTCTCCTCGGGCTTCTGCACGGGGCTCACTCTACGGGTGGACACCCGCGGCACGCCCTCACCCACACGCGGGGCTCAGCAGTCGGACAACTTGATCCCGTTGTCGCAGGCCTTCTTCTTGTTCTTCTCGTGCTCGGCGTCGGTGGCGGCGAACGCGGAGTGCCCCGCCTTGTCGATCGCGACGAAGAACAACCAGGGCGCCACCGGCGGCTTCTGGGCGCCGGTCAGGGCGGCCTTGCCGGGGCTGTTGATCGGCCCGATCGGCAGCCCGACCACGGTCTCCGAGTTGTACGGGTTCTTCGGGTCGTTCATCTCGGCCTCGGTGAGCTGGCCCGAGTGCTTCGCCTTCTTGCCGTTGAGCTCCAGCCAGTAGTTCGTGGTGACGTCGAACTGCAACGGCATCTTCTTCTTGTACGCCCGGTTGTAGGCGACCCGGGCGACCTTGGGCAGATCGTCGGCGTTACCGGCCTCGGCCTGCGCCAGCGACGCCACGATGAGCGCCTCGTACGGCGAGACGGCCAGATTCTTCTGCACCCCGTCGGCGAACCCGATCTCGCCGGTGACGGTGAGGAAGTGCTCGACCATCGTCTTGAGGACCTGCGAGGCGGTGGCCTTCGGATCGAACTCGTACGTGTCCGGGAAGAGGAAGCCCTCGGCCGTCTTGGACACCGGCTTGCCGTCGGTGCGCTTGAACCACCAGTCCGGTACGCCGAGCGCCTCCGGATCCTTCGCCGCCTCCTCGAAGTCCTTGACCGGGATGCCGGTGGCCTTCGCGAGCAGCTCGAACGTCTGCTTGGCGGTCTTGCCCTCGGGGATGGTCACGCCCTTGCTGAGCCGGGTGTTCGGGTCGAGCAGCTGGGCGACCGCCTGATCGGCGGCCATCTGGCGGCGCAGCACGTAGGTGCCGGCCTGGATGTTCTCGCTGCGCGGCTCGGCGTCGGCGGCCTCCAGGAAGGCCTTGGTGCTCTTCACCACATCGGCTTTGACGAGCACGTTGCCGATCTCGGTGAGCGACGAGTTCTTGATGATCGTGACCTCGACCGGGGCGCTGCCGGAGCCCTCGTAGTCGGCCGCCACGAAGAAGCCGGCGACCTTGGTGTAGCCGAGGTAGATGCCGCCGCCGAGCACGGAGAACAGCAGGAGCGTCAGAACCAGGGCGACCGCGGAGCGGCCACGTCCTTTCCGGGCCCGGTGATCACGCCGGGAACCCTCTCCCTCGGCGTCCTCTTCGAACGCCACGTCCAGTTCGTCGATCATGTCGTCTGCCTCCGCTGCCCGTCCGGCCGACTCCGCGAGCACTGGGCGCACCATACCTACATCGATGGTCCGCCGCCCACCCCGGCGACTTTCCGTCGACCGGGCGGTGACGCGGCGTCCTTCCTAACGCGCGTGGCGGGGCGAGGAAACTCCACCCGGCCACGTCACACTAGCGGTTCAGCAGATCGGGATGCCGTTCTTGCACGCGACCTTGATGTTGGCGTTGTGCTCGTCGAACGTCTTGCCGTACGCCATCGTGCCCTTCTCGTCGATGGTCACGAAGAAGAAATTCTGGCTCTTCGGCGCGTCGATGGCGCCCTTCAGGGCGATCTCACCGGGATTGCTGATCGGGCCGATCGACATGCCCGGCGCGTTGTACCGGTACGGGTTGTCCTCGCTGTGCATCTCGTCGATCGTCAGCTTCTCGGAGGATTTGCCCTGTTTGCCGTTCAGCCGCAGCCAGTAGTTGACCGTGCTGTCCAGCTGGAGGCAGCCGCACGGGAAGTCGCCCGAGTACGCCCGGTTGTAGAGGACCCGCGACACCGGGCCCATGTCCTCCGGGAGCAGCGCCTCCACCTGGGTGATCGACGCCGCGACCAGGGCCTCGTACGGTGAGATCTTGAGCTTGGACTTCGCCGTGGCCGCGAAGTCCAGCTTGTCCATCTCGGCGTTGAAGTTCTTGATGACGAGCTTGAGGACGTCGGTCGCGGTGGTCTTCTTCGGGATCTCGTAGGTCGCCGGGTACAGGAAGCCCTCGATGTTGGACTTGTCGACCTTCTTGCCGTCGGTCCGCTTCAGCCATTCGGCCGTGACGCCGAGCTTCGAGATGTCCTTGGCGGCCTTCTCGAACTCCGCCACCGGGATGCCGGTGTACTTGGAGAACGCCGCGAAGACCTGCATCTTGGTCCAGCCCTCGGGGATGACCACCCCGTTGACGGCGAGATTCTTCCGGTCCAGCAGCCACAAAACCGCGTCGCTGGCCTTCATCTGCTTGCGCAGCTTGTAGGATCCAACCTGAATGCCGGTACTGTCGGGATTGTCCTTGGCGGCCTCGACGAACGCCGCGGCACTCTTGACCACACCCGCCTTGAACAGGGTCTCGGCGATGGCGGAGGCGTACTCGCCCTTCTTGACCTCGACGATCACCTCACCACTGCCGGGGCCGTCGTAGTCGGCCGCGGTGAAGAAGCCGGACACCTTGTCGTAGCCGTACCAGGCTCCGCCACCGAGAACGCCGAACAGCACCAGGACCAGGACGAACGTGATGACCGAGCGGCCACCCTTCTCCCTCTTGCGATGTCTCCATCGCCCGGGATCGGGGTTGTCCTCGTACCTCAGGTCTTCTATCTCGCCGATCAATTAAGTCTGCCTCCGCTGCGCGTTGAGCCAGCCCTGCAGGATCTCCACGGCGGCCGCCTGATCCACGACCGCACGCTGGCGCTTGCCCTTGACACCCCGCTCGGAGAGCCGGCGGCTGGCGACGACCGTGGACATGCGCTCATCGGTCAACACGACCGGGACCGGCGCCAGCACCGTGCCGAGCCGCTCCGCGTACGCCCGGACGTGGCCGGCCGCCACACCCTCACGCCCGTTGAGCGCCACCGGAAGCCCGACGACGACCTCGATCGCCTCGTGCTCGGCGGTCAGCCGCGCCAACTCCGTCATGTCCTTCGGCGTGCCGTCGTCACCGGTCTCCCGGTCCCGCGGCACGGTCACCACCGGGCTGGCCAGGATCCCGTCCGGGTCGCACCTGGCCACCCCGACACGCACCTGACCCACGTCCACACCCAGGCGGACGCCCCGAGTGAAGCGCTGAGTCACGCTCCCACCCTGCACAGCAGCAACACGCGTCTCCCGTCCCCGATCAAGATTTCGCTGCGAAGAGTAACGGCCGGGGCTTTCGCCCGCTTCGATGCCATCGCTCCGATCGCGCCCCGAAGCTTAACCGCACCGCTGGCCGATGCGCCGCCACCCTTTGCAAGGCCTAAAGATCCGCTAAGAAATGGAGTACCCACCATCAGCAAACGACTACCCAGAGCAATCATCGCGCATCGCGAAACGCCCCGGACAACCGTCCGGGGCGTTCCGTCGAGAAGCGCTGTCAGGCCTTGTCGGCGACCGCCTGCTCGATCGCGGCCAGCAGACGCGGGGCCTCCCCAGCCGGCACGCCGCCGCCCTGCGCCAGGTCGGCGTTGCCGCCGCCCCGGCCGGACAGCGCCGCCCTGACCAGGTCCTGCGCGGACAGCCCGCGGGTCTTCGCGGCGCCGTTGATCGCGACGATCAGGGACGCCTTGCCGTTCGCCCGGGCGGTCACCGCGACCACCGCGGGCCGCGCCGCGTCGATCTTGCCGCGGATCTCCTGCGCCAGCGTCCGCACGTCGTTGCCGGCCGCGCCCTCCGGCGCCTCGGTGCCGACATACGCCACCCCGCGCACGTCCTTCGCCCCGGACGCGAGCGCCGCCGCCCCGCCCAGCACCATCTGCGCCCGCAGCTTGTCCAGCTCCTTCTCCGCGTCGCGCAGCGCCGTGACGGTCTGCTCGACCCGGTCGGCGACCTGCTCGCCCGGCACCCGGAACAGGTCGGCCAGACGGGACACCAGCAGGTGCTCCTTGGCCAGGAAACTGAACGCGTCCAGACCCACCAGGGCCTCCACCCGGCGCACCCCGGAGCCGATCGACGACTCGTTGAGGATCTTCACGAGGCCGAGCTGGCCGGAACGGGCGACGTGGGTACCGCCGCACAGCTCACGGGCGTAGTCGCCGACCTCGACGACCCGGACCTCGTCGCCGTACTTCTCGCCGAACAGCGCCATCGCGCCGAGCCGGCGCGCCTCCTCCTGCGAGGTGATGAACGCGTTCACCTCGAGGTCGCGCAGCAGCACCTCGTTGATCTGCTGCTCGACGTCGAAGAGCACCGACGGGTTCACCGCGCCGGGAGTGTGGAAGTCGAACCGCAGCCGGCCCGGAGCGTTCAGCGAACCCGCCTGGGTCGCCGACTCGCCGAGGAAGTTGCGCATCGTCTGATGCACCAGGTGCGTCGCGGTGTGCGACCGGGAGATCGCCTTCCGGCGGGTCACGTCGATCTCGGACAGCGCCGTCTCGCCCGCGCGCACCTCACCCCGGACCACCCGCGCCTTGTGCACGATCAGGCCCGGCAGCGGCTGCTGCACGTCGACGATCTCCAGCCGGCCGCCACCGACGTTGATCACACCGGTGTCCGCCTGCTGGCCGCCGCCCTCCGCGTAGAACGGGGTGGTGTCCAGCACCAGCTCGACGAAGTCGCCCTCGCCGGCCACCTCGATCCGGCCCTTCTCGCCGATCAGCGCCCGGACCCGGGACTCGCGGGAGATCTCCTGGTAGCCGGTGAACTCGACCGGGCCGCCCGCGTCCAGCGCCGACCGGTACGCCGACAGGTCCGCGTGGCCGGTCTTGCGGGCCGCCGCGTCCGCCTTCGCCCGGTTCCGCTGGTCGGCCATCAGCCGGCGGAAGCCCTCCTGGTCGACCTGGAGGCCCTGCTCCTGCGCGATCTCCAGGGTCAGGTCGATCGGGAAACCGTACGTGTCGTGCAGCTGGAACGCCTTGTCACCGGACAGCTGCGTCTGGTTGGAGGCGCGCGTCTCGGTGATCGCGGTGTCCAGGATCGTGGTGCCCGCCTTGAGCGTGGAGAGGAACTGGTCCTCCTCCGCGTACGCGTACGTGGAGATCCGCTCGAAGTCGGTCGCCAGCTCCGGGTACGACGGGGACATGCAGTCCCGCGCGATCGGCAGCAGGATCGGCAGCGCCTTCTCCTGCCAGCCGAGCAGGCGGATCGACCGGATCGCCCGGCGCATGATGCGGCGCAGCACGTAGCCGCGGCCCTCGTTGGACGGGGTGACGCCGTCGCCGATCAGCATCAGCGCGGTACGGACGTGGTCCGCGATCACCCGCAGGCGCACGTCGTCCGGGTGGCTCTCGGACGCCGCGTGGCCGGAGCGCTTGCCGTACTCCTTGCCGGTCAGCTCGGCGGCCTTGGCGAGGATCGGGCGGACCTCGTCGATCTCGTACAGGTTGTCGACGCCCTGGAGGATCGACGCGATGCGCTCCAGGCCCATGCCGGTGTCGATGTTCTGCTTCGGCAGGTCACCGACGATCGTGAAGTCCTCCTTCGACTTCACGTCGGTGATCTCGTGCTGCATGAAGACCAGGTTCCAGAACTCCAGGTACCGGTCCTCGTCGACCTCCGGGCCGCCCTCCTTGCCGTACGCCGGGCCACGGTCGTAGTACAGCTCCGAGCACGGGCCCGCCGGGCCGGGGATGCCCATCGACCAGAAGTTGTCCTTCTTGCCGCGGCGCACGATCCGCTCCGCCGGCAGGCCGGTCTGCTTCCAGATCTCGATGGCCTCGTCGTCGTCCAGGTAGACGGTCGCCCAGATCTTCTCCGGGTCCAGACCGAAACCGCCCTGCTCGACCGGCTTGGTGGACAGCTCCCACGCCAGCGGGATCGCGCCCGCCTTGAAGTAGTCGCCGAACGAGAAGTTGCCGTTCATCTGGAAGAACGTGCCGTGCCGGCTGGTCTTGCCGACCTCGTCGATGTCCGGCGTCCGGATGCACTTCTGCACGCTCGCGGCCCGCTGGTACGGCGGGGTCCGCTGCCCCAGGAAGAACGGGACGAACTGCACCATGCCGGCGTTGATGAACAGCAGGTTCGGGTCGTCGATAGCCGGCAGCGGGGCACTCGGGACCACCGTGTGCCCGTTCGCCTCGAAATGCGCCAGAAAGCGCCGCTTGACTTCCGCCGTTCTCATCGATTTCCCTCCTGCGAGCCGGGCCACGCGTCGTCACGCAACTCGGCGAACTTGTCCTCATACAGCTCGCCCGCGGCGAACGCCTCGTGGATCTGGTGCTCCCGCTCGGCCATCCCCTCGCGGACGTCTTCCACGAAGCTACGCAGCGACTCGACGAGCCCGCCAGCGGATTCCGACAGCGAGGTCGCGATCCCGGTCGGGGTGAACTCGCTGGCCTTCTGGTTCAGCTTGCGAACGACGAGGGCGCCGACGGCCAAGCCGACGCCGAGCCACAGCAGGCGCTTCATGACGGCATTACCTCTCGATCGAAGATCAGCGGGCGGCCTTGCGGCGCTGCTTGAGGGTGGCGCGGACCTCGCGCTCCTCCTCGGCGTGCCGTCGGGCGGCGGTGGCCTTGCGCAGGCCGTACCCGAAAGACGCGACCTTGACCAGCGGGTTGGCCGCGGCGGCCGACACGACGGTGACCAGGTTCGCGACATTGGCCGTGATGTTCTGAGCGTGCCCGGTCATCGTGTCGACCTTGGCGAGCTGGACGTTGACGCCGTCCAAAGAGACCTGAACCTGACCGAGCGCGGTGTTCACGTTCTCCACCGTGACGTTCACGTTGGAGAGCAACGGTCCCGTCCGGTCGACCAGGTCGTTGATCGCGTTCGTCGTGGCGTCCACGGTGCGGCCCAACTTCAGGATGGGCACGGACAGCACGAGAACGAGCATGAGGAAGGCGCCCGCCGCGATCAGGCCTGCGATTTCTCCGGCATCCATCTGGCGCGTCTCCTATTCGGGTGGTCACGGATTCGGCGGGACAACTAGCAGACCCTACCGTCCGTGACCACCGCCCACGTCACGACGCCTGGGGTGTCGGCGAGAAGAGCGGATCATCGGTGGACAACACCGTGTCCGGAGTCACCCCGACCAGCCCCGGCGTGGTCTCCTTCTCACCCCGCCGGTCCTCGATCTTGTTCCACACCTTGATCCGGACCGTGGAGCCCTGGCACGCCCCCGGCTCCGGCAGCGCCTCCGCGGCGCCCGCCGTCGGGTTCTGCTCCGCCGAGATCTGATCCACCGCGCAGCCCGGCAGGCCCACCGCCAGGTCCAGGGTCAGCTCGTCCCGGCTCCAGCAGCTGTAGGTGCCCTCCTCCGGAGCGACCGGCGTCTCCGGGCAGCCCTCGACCTTCCGCTGCTTCCAGCCCGCCTTGGTCAGCGCCGCCGCGTAGACGTCGGCGGTCTCCTTGAACGGCCGGTCCGATTCGGCCTTCCGCTCCCGGAACGAACACTCCATGATGCACAGCGTGCTGCCGGTCTCCTGATTCTCCACATCCTTCGCGGCCCAGGACGGAACCTTCAGCGCCGCCAGCGAGGCCAGCACCGGATCGCTGCTCGCCGCACGCAAACCGACGAACGCCGGCAGAGCCAGCAACACCAGCGCCGCCAGCGAGAACAGCGTGACGAGCCGCAGCCTCCGCTGCGTGCGCAGCTTGTGGCGCAGCTCGGCGAGGCCACCCTCGGCCGTTTCATCCTTCAGGGGTACGCCGTTCGCGTTCCCCCCGGACGCATCGCCGGGCCCCATCGGGCGTACCGAGCCGGTCGCGTTCGTGCCCGGGTCGTCCGGGCCGGGCTGACCGTCGGGGCCGCGACCGGGAACGGAGGCGCCACCACGTCCCGACCCCGGAACGGCGGCACCACCCCTCGCCGGACCGTCCACCCCGGGGACCGCGGCACCACCCCTGGCCGGGCCGTCAATGCCGGGAACCGCGGCACCACCCCTGGCCTGACCATCCATGCCGGGAACCGCAGCGCCACCCCTGGCCGGGCCGTCCACGCTCGCGGCGGCGCCCAGCGCCCGCGACGGCGCGCCGGGAACAGCGGCGCCGCCCCTGGCCGGACCGTCCATGCCGGGAACCGCTGCGCCACCACGTGCCGGACCGTCCCCGCCGGGAACCGCGGCCCCACCACGTGCCGGACCGTCCATCCCGGGGACCCCGGCGCCACCACGGGCCGGACCGTCCCCACCGGGAATCGCACCGCCGCGTGCCGGGCCGTCGACGCCCGGCGCGGCACCGCCACGTGCCGGACCGTCGAGTCCTGGGACTGCGGCCCCGCCCATCGGGCGGGAAGGTTTACCGGGAACGGCGACGCCTGCCCTCGCACGCGGAGCACCCGCGGCGCCGGGAACGGGCGCGCCACCCATCGCCCGAGAAGGACCGTCCGGGCCGCCCTGGGCCCTGTCCGGGCCACCCGGACCTCTGTCCGGGCCGCCCTGGCTCCTGTCCAGGCCGCCCGGGCCTCTGCCCGAGCCGCCCGGGCCTCGGGACGGGTCGCCCTCCGAACCGGGCATGCCACGTCCCGGGCCACCGTCCGGACCCGCCATGCCGCGTCCCGGGCCACCGTCCGGACCCGCCATGCCGCGCCCCGGGCCACCATCCGGACCCGCCATACCGCGCCCCGGACCACCATCCGGACCCGACGGGCCATGTCCGGGACCGCCTTCGGCACCGCGGCCGGGCAGCCCCGAAGGTCCGCCTTCCAGGTCTGCGGGTCCACGGCCGGGCACGGCAGCGCCGCCACGTGCGGGGCCACGGCCCGGAGCCCGCCCCGGAACCTGGGCGCCGCCTCGTGCCGGGCCACCGTTGGGACCGGGCACACCGCCGGGTCCAGCCATGCCGGCCGCACCACCTGGGCCGCCCGCGCCACCCGGCATCCGACCGGGGCCACCGGCACCGGGGCCGGCCGTCCCCGGGCCGGGACCACCGCTGTGCTTTCCCACCGCGCCACCCGGACCGGGCGTGCCGGGACCGGTCATGGCACCCGGGCCGGAACCACCACCGTGCTTTCCGACCGCGCCACCCGAGCCGGGGCCGGGTACGCCATCCGATCCGGGCGGGCCGACCACGGCACGGCCGGGAGCAGCGGCGCCCATCGCCTGTGCGGGCCCGCCACCCGAGACCGGCGCCACACGGCCGGAACCCTGGCCCAGGCCGCCACCGGAGACGGGCGCGGCACGACCGGGGCCGCCACCCGGAACGGGCGCGGCGCGACCGGGCACGGCCGCACCGGTCCGGGCACCGCCCGGGCCGTCCGGACGGGCACCGCCGTGCCGGCCGGTGTGCTCCTCCTCCGGCGCGAACGGTCCGGCGGCAGGCACATCGGCGCGGGCCGCGCGGCGGCCGGGGCCGGGCTGTTCGGGTACCGCCACGCCACCGGTGACGCCCTGGTCCTCGCCGGGCCGCGCCGGGCCGCCGGGACCCTGCTGGCCACGGCCGGGACGCTGGATCACACCGGAGGTGCTGTCCGCCATCGCGCCGGCACGACCCGGAACGGCCGGGGTGCGGGCACCCTGACGTCCGGGGACGACCGGCGGGACGACGGCGGCGGCCCGGACCGGGCGGCCGTCACCCGGGCCGATGCGGCGCGGGCCGGGCACGTCCGGGGTGCCGGTGAAGCCACCGATCTCCGGCTCGTCCGGGTCGGCGGAACGGCGTGCGGCACGGCGCCGGCGCGGCTCGCCGCCGGACCGTCCGCCGGCGCCGCCTCGGCCGTCCTTGCCGGGCTGTGCCCCGGGACCGGACCCACCGTCACCGGGGCGGCGGACGAACCCGACCGTGCCGGTGTCGTTCCCGGGATCGGGGAAACCGTCCGCGCGGACCAGCGAGTGCGAGCCGGTGCCGAAGTCACCCTCCGAAGGGCCACGCCTACCGGGTCGCTCGTCACCGGGCGGCGCGGCATGGCCGGGCCGGTGCCGCGGGTCGCCCTCCGGGGCGGCCCGCCCGGACCGGGTGCCACCGCCGTGCCGGCCGGTCGGCTCCTCGAAGGCGCCCGGCTCGTCGGCGCGGGACCGGCGGCCCCGCCCCGGCCGGTCGTCGGGCGCGCCCGGAACACCGTAGGCGCCCGGCGCGGCACGGCCGGCGCCCTGCTCGTACCCGTTCGGAAGGGCCCCGGAGCGATGCACGGCATCCTGCCCGCCGGGAACGGGACCGGAGTCATGGACCGGATCGAAACCACCCTGCCCCGAACCAGGCCGCCGCCCACCCGGCACCGGACCGGAATCCTGAACCGGATCGAAACCACCCTGCCCCGAACCAGGCCGCCGCCCACCCGGCACCGGACCGGAATCCTGAACCGGGTCGAAGCCGCCGGGGACCGGGCCGGAGCGGTGTGCGGCGCCACCCGGAATCGGGCCCGAGTCGTGCACGCCCGGAATCGGGCCGGAGCGGTGCACCGGGTCGTGCGCGCCCGGCTGAGACGCGGGGTCGTATCCGCCGGGCGGAGGGCCGGACCGTCCGGGCGAGACCGGGTCGGCGGGGCGGAAGCGGTCTCGCGCCGGGGCGGCCGGGGACAGCGGACGGATGCCCGGGCCCGCGGACCGGGGGCCCGGCGAGACCGGGCGCACGCTGGACGTGGTCGGCGGCACCCCGGGAACCTCGGGCGCGTTGCCGGAGAGCGGCACCGGCGCCTGGCCGGGGAACATCTGGCCGGACGGATCGACGTCCATCTGACGGCGGGCGTGACCCGCCTCGGGGGTCACCGCCGCGCGGCCGCCCTGCGGAGGTCCGGTCCGGCGGGCGCCCGGCGGTGCCTGTCCCGGCACCGCGCCGGGCGGGCCGGCGGGAGCTCCCGGTGGCATCTGAGCGGGCATGCCCGGCCCGGACCCCGGCGGCATCTGCCCCGGCATACGCGCTGCGGACCCGGGCGGTCCCGGTACGGCGCCCGGCGGCGTCCGGCCCGGGGCTCCGGGCGCGGCGCCCGGTCCCATCTGACGGGGAGGCGCTCCCGGGGGCATCTGACCGCCCGGTCCGGTCTGGCGGGGAGGAGTTCCCGGTGGCATCTGCCCCGGCATGCCCGGGGCGGCAGGCGCGGCGCCCGGCGGCATCTGGCCGCGCTGACGCCGCCCGCCCGGAGCACCGCCCGGCGGCATCGGGCCGGGCGAGGCCGGTCCAGCGGGCATCTGGGCGGGC
Organism: Actinoplanes flavus; assembly: GCF_017592555.1. Classification (GTDB taxonomy): domain Bacteria; phylum Actinomycetota; class Actinomycetes; order Mycobacteriales; family Micromonosporaceae; genus Actinoplanes; species Actinoplanes flavus. The sequence goes on from NZ_JAGFNS010000018.1 coordinate 141,663, forward strand.
GGCATCGCACCCGGCGGCATCGGAGGGGGCGGAACGGGCCCGCCCTGCGGACGACCGCCGGGTGGAACGGCCGCGGCACGCTGCCCACCCGGAGGAGACGCCGGGCCCGGGGGGCCGGGTCGTTGCCCCGGCCGCTGGCCCGGCTCGGCGTCCATCCGGTCGCCCGCCGCCGGGAGGCCCTCGCCGGGGCCGCCGGGAAACGCGAAGTCGTCGTCGGGCATGTCGTCCGGCCCCGGCGCGACCCGGCCGGACTTGCTGGTCCGGCCCTCCCCCGGCAGGGTGCCGGGGCCGATCGCGTTGCGTTCCTCTTTGGCCACCCGTAGGTCGTCGAGCCAGCCGGTCTCCTCGCGCGGGACCTCCTGGGGAACGGCCGGCTGATCGGCACGGCCGCCACGCCCGAAGCGCCGGCGGTTCTTCCCGCCCTGCTCCTCGCGCGACCCCGCGTCGTCGTCGGGCCGATCGGCACCCCGCCCTGTCACCGCGTTTCCTCTCCGGCGCTGACGCCGCTGTCGTAGTCACTCTCGGCCTCGGTCTCCGCGGAAGCCCCGGTTTCCGGGGGATCTCCCACCCCACCGGAGGTGTCAGCCTCACCGGAGGCCACGGCCTCACCGGAGGCGTCCGCCCCGTCGGTGGCCGGGCTCTCCCCCGCCACCGCGGCCTCGACCGGTTCCGAGTCCGCCGACGACTGTGACTCATCGGCGGCCCGAGCACCACCCGCCGCGCGGTCCGGGGTACCCACCGAAGCGGTAACAGTCCTGCCTACCCGCGCCGAGGAGGATTCGTCACCATCAGTGCGCGGCGCCGCGCCGAGACCGCGAACGATACGCCGGAGGCGGGGGACCCGCTCGGCCACCAGCCGTTCGGCGCCGTGGTCGGTCGGGCGGTAGTAGTCGACGCCGGTCAGGTCGCCGGGAGCGTACTGCTGGCGGACCACACCGCGCGGGTCGTCGTGCGGGTAACGGTAGCCACGGCCGTGGCCCAGCCCCCGCGAACCCGGGTAGTGGGCGTCGCGCAGATGCGGCGGAACGGGGCCGCCCCGCCCGGCCCGGACGTCCGCCATCGCCTCGCCGAGGGCGGTGGTGACGCTGTTCGACTTCGGGGCGGTGGCCAGGTGCACCACGGCCTGGGCCAGGTTGAGCCCGGCCTCGGGCAGACCCACGTTCTGGACGGCCTGAGCCGCCGCCGACGCCACGAGCAGGGCCTGCGGATCGGCCATGCCGACGTCCTCGCTGGCGAAGATCACGATCCGCCGGGCGATGAACCGCGGGTCCTCCCCGGCGACCAGCATGCGGGCCAGGTAGTGCAGGGCCGCGTCCGGATCGCTGCCGCGCATGCTCTTGATGAACGCGCTGATCACGTCGTAATGGGCGTCGCCGTCCCGGTCGTAACGGACCGCGGCGACGTCGACCGCCTTCTCCGCGGTGGCGAGATCGATCTCCCCGACGTTCTGGGCCAGGGCGCTTCCGGCCGCGGCCTCCAGCGCCGTGAGGGCCTTGCGTACGTCGCCGCTCGCCAGTCGTACCAAATGGTCCTCTGCCTCGGCGGAAAGGGTGACGGCGCCGCCCAGGCCGCGCTCGTCGGTGATCGCGCGCCGGATGAGATCGCGCACGTCCTGCTCGTCGAGGGCGTGGAGGGTGAGCAGCACGCAGCGGGAGAGCAGGGGCGAGATGACCGAGAAATACGGGTTCTCCGTGGTCGCGGCCAAGAGGGTGACCGTGCGGTCCTCGACGGCGGCGAGCAGCGAGTCCTGCTGGGTCTTGCTGAAGCGGTGCACCTCGTCGATGAACAGGACGGTCGGCGGGCCGCCATAACGTCGCTCGCGGCGGGCCGTGTCGATCACCGCGCGCACGTCCTTGACACCGGCGGTCAGCGCCGACATGGCGACGAACTTGCGATCCGTGGCGTTGGCCACCAGGTGCGCGATGGTGGTCTTGCCGGTGCCGGGCGGACCCCAGAGGATCACCGACATCGGACTCGCGCCGGTCACCAACTGGCGCAGCGGGGCGCCGGGGGCCAGCAGGTGCTTCTGCCCGACCAGCTCGTCGAGGGAGACCGGCCGCATCCGCACCGGGAGCGGCGCGTCACCGGAGGGCGAGCCGAATCCGGCGGTCCCGGCGGCGGCCGGACCAGCGGTCGGCGCCTCCGGTGAGGCGAGGGAGAAGAGCCCGTCCGTTTCCATCACAAACGACAGTACCGGCCCCGGCGGCCCGATCCGCAATGCGGACCACCGCCCTGTGGAAACGCTCCCGAGCAGCCACGACGGCCTCACGCAGCGTGTGCAGACACGGCTGGAGGCCCGCCGGGGGAAGGCGGGCCTCCAGGGGCCGGAGGTCGCGGCCGAGCGGCCGCGGGGATCAGCCGCGGCCGGGGCGACGGCCGTAGAAGCGGCGGCCGGAGCCGGTGCCCGCACCGGCACGCGGGCCGCTGCCGATGCCCGCCAGGTACAGCGAGACGAGCAGCAGGCCGAGCGACGCCATGGTCGGGAAGTTGAACAGGTCGGGAGCACCGAAGTTGGTGTCGAGCAGGTCGGCGAGAAGGTAGATGCCGAAGACGACGGCGCCTGCGATGGCGAGCATGATGGTTCCTCCGGGGGGTGTCAGAGAGCCTGTGACCCGCTGATACCCGACCGGTGGGGTTCCTGAAACGTGAGGGCCGGCCGCCGGGTTCATCCCCCGCGACCGGCCCTCACGACCGACTCAGTTGGAGTGCAGGACCGGAGCCGCCTGGCCGTCGGTGCCCGGGGTGCCGGCGGTGGCCTTCGGCTTGGCGTCGATGCCGGCCTCCAGGCGCTGCTGGGCGGTGATCGGCGTGGGCGCGGTGGTCAGCGGGTCGAAGCCGCCGCGGGTCTTCGGGAACGCGATGACCTCACGGATCGAGTCGTTGCCGCTGAGCAGCATGCAGGTCCGGTCCCAGCCGAGCGCGATGCCGGCGTGCGGAGGCGGGCCGTACTTGAACGCCTCCAGCAGGAAGCCGAACTTGTCCGCGGCCTCCTCCGGCGTGATGCCGAGCAGGTCGAAGACCCGGCTCTGCACGTCGGCGCGGTGGATACGGACGGATCCGCCGCCGATCTCGTTGCCGTTGACGACGATGTCGTACGCGTACGCGAGGGCCTGGTCCGGCGCCTCCTCGAAGCGCGCCTCCCACTCCTCGTTCGGCGAGGTAAACGGGTGGTGCACCGCGGTCCAGCCGCCGTCGTCGGTCTTCTCGAACATCGGCGCGTCCACCACCCAGCAGAACGCCCAGGCCGACTCGTCGATCAGGTTCGCCCGCTTGGCGATCTCGATCCGGGCCGCGCCGAGCAGCTCCTGCGCCTCCCGCCGTTCGGTCGCGGCGGCGAAGAAGACGGCGTCGCCCGGCTTCGCCCCGACCTGGTCGGCGAGACCCGCCAGGTGCTCCGGCGACAGGTTCTTCGCAACCGGGCCCTTCGGCTCGCCCGTCTCGGCGTCCAGCACCACGTAGGCCAGGCCACGGGCGCCGCGCGCCTTCGCCCAGTCCTGCCAGCCGTCCAGCTCCTTGCGGGTCTGCGCGGCGCCGCCCGGCATGACGACCGCGCCGACGTAGCCGCCCGCGTCGATCGCGCCGGCGAACACCCGGAACGCGGTGCCGCGCAGGTACTCGGTGAGTTCGACCAGCTCGACGCCGTACCGGAGATCGGGTTTGTCGGATCCGTAGCGGTTCATCGCGTCGGTCCAGGTGATCCGCGGGATCGGCAGCTGCACCTGGTAGTCGGCGAGCTCGCTCCACAGACGGGAGACGATCTCCTCGCCGAGCGCGATGACGTCGTCCTGCGTCACGAACGACATCTCGATGTCGAGCTGGGTGAACTCCGGCTGCCGGTCGGCGCGGAAGTCCTCGTCGCGGTAGCAGCGGGCGATCTGGTAATACCGCTCCATGCCGGCCACCATCAGCAGCTGCTTGAACAGCTGGGGGGACTGGGGCAGCGCGTACCACGTCCCGGGTTGGAGGCGGACCGGGACCAGGAAGTCGCGGGCGCCCTCCGGCGTCGAACGCGTCAGCGTCGGCGTCTCGATCTCGTTGAAGTCGCGGGCGTGCAGCACCTCGCGGGCGATCTGGTTGGCGCGGCTGCGCAGGCGCAGCGCCTTCGCCGGGCCGGAACGGCGCAGGTCCAGGTAGCGGTACTTGAGGCGGAGGTCGTCGGAGGCGGTGACCGTGTCGTCGACCGGCAGCGGCAGCGGGGCCGCCTCGGAGAGCACGGTCAGCTCGCTGGCGACCACCTCGATCGCGCCGGTGGCCAGGTCCGGGTTCTCGTTGCCGGCCGGGCGGGCGCTGACCTCGCCGACGACCTTCACACAGAACTCGTTGCGCAGCGCGTGCGCGTCCTCCTCGCGGAACACCACCTGCACCACGCCGGAGGCGTCGCGGAGGTCGACGAAGATGACGCCGCCGTGGTCGCGCCGACGCGCGACCCACCCGGCGAGCGTCACCGTCGTGCCGGCGTCGCTCGCGCGCAGAGTGCCGGCGTCATGGGTACGGATCACGGAAACGTCTCCTAACAGAGTTCGCGGGGCGCACCCGACATTCTGTCAGGAGCGCCCGCGCCGCGTGGCACGGGCCGGTCACCGCCCTCCCGGCATCTGCCACGATGTGGCCCGCAGGCCGGCGCCGCCGGAGCCGCCGACCTCCACGATCTCCACGAGCACCAGCGCGGCCGGCGTCGCCGTGGTCAGCACACAGAGCGCCGTACCCTTCGTGACCTCGACGCGCAGACCCTGCCCGAGCGGGCTGGTCCGGATCGCCCGGTCGCAACCCTCGGCGTCGGTGTCGGCACCGGCGTACCGGCTTCCCCGGGCCGCGCCGGCGCCGAGACTCAGCTGCGGCTGACGGCCGCCGCAGCGGTTCTCGTACCGCAGATCGGCCAGGTTCTCCGCGACCGCGGCGCGAGGTTCGTCGAGGTCCAGGTGGACGACCGCGGCGCAGGCCGGCTGGATCCGCAACGGCTCCTTGGCGTACGAGACCCGATATTCATCGGGACGGGCGGGGGCCGGGCTGGGCGTTTCCACCGCTGTGGATTCTTCGGTACGCCGTGCCTCTTCCGATTCTTTCGTACGCCAAGCGAGAACCACCGCCGCCACCGAGCCGGCCAGGGCCAGCAGACTCAGGAGTACGGCGAGGGCGACCGTCGTCCGTCGTGGCGCCTTCCGCACCTTCGTCCTCGGCTCCTTCGCGGGGACCTTCGGCTCCTTGACCGGCTTGGCGTCCTCGGGCGCCGCTTCGGGGCGCGCCGTCTGTTCGTTCGCCGCCGCGGAACCCGGGGCGGGCGGTTCGGGCGTTCCCAGTGGCTGGGTGGGCCCTTCCGAGGCGGCCGGATCCGGCGCCGCCCAGGCGGCTCTCCCGTTCTGGCCCGGCGCACCGTGTTGCCTCGGGATCCGCGGCTCGCCGCTGTACTGCGAGCCGCGTGGATAGGCCGGTGCGCTCCCGCCGGCCGGTCCACGCTGGGGCGCCCCACCGGCGTACCTCGGCGCTCCGGGATGCGCGGAGGCGCTGCCGTAGGTGTGACCGGAGTGGCCGGCGGTGGGGTGCGCGCCACTCGGGTAGGTCGTACCGGAGGAGGGTCCGGCGGCCGGCCGGGGAGCGGCCCCGGGGTCCGGGGCCGCGCGGTCCGGCGGTGATGGCTGGTGGGCGGCGGGGTCGCTGGCGGCTGCGCGGAAAGCGGTCATATATGACTCCGGCGACGCAGGTGAAGAAACCGGTCTATCAGTTGCTTAATCACCATAAACATCGTCGATCTCAGCGGCCATCCCCCGGTGAGGCGACTGATTACGGTCACACTCTCACCGGTTGCGCGGCCCGTGACTCTCCGCATGTCGGCCGGCTTCCCCCGCGCAACGCGGGAGCGCCACCACCGCACCGACTGGTGGTGCCTGCGCTATCCGTCTGCGGGGTCAAGGGTGTGCGGGCGGAACCAACCATCAGTCAGGACCGGGACCACAGTGCTCGCACCCGCATCGGCGGCGGTCGCGACGTCGGCTTCGAAACCCTTCGCGGTCAGCTCGCGCCCGGAGACGGACGCGGCCAGCGCGGCGGGCAGGTCGACGGCGACCGCCCGGTAGGCCGCGATCGCCGCACCGGCCTCGAAGGACACACCGTCCGGCTCCGGTGGACCGGCGACGAAAGCGTCGAGGAACGCGCCGGCGCCCCAGAGATCCTCGGCGGCCGGGCGCAGCGCATCGTCCGGCCAGCGTTCACCCGCCGCGACCACGGCGACCGGCCGCCCCGCCGCCCGGCGCCGAACCCAGGCGGCCGCGGCCGCGGCGTTGCGCAGGCTCACACCGACCACTGTGGCGCCGGTCGCCGCCATGCGGGCGGAGATCGCCGAACCGTTGGGCGAGGGCAGAACCAGCCGCTCGATACGCCGGTGCGCCGCCGCCCGGGCGATGGTCGGCGGCGAGAGGCTGACGCTCGCCGCCGACCCCGCCTCCGACCCCGCCGCCGATCCCGCCGCCGATCCCGTCTCTGATCCCGCCGCCGATCCCACCGCCGATCCCACCGCCGATCCCGTCTCTGATCCCGCCGCCGATCCCACCGCCGATCCCACCGCCGATCCCGTCTCTGATCCCGCCGCCGATCTCGCCGCCATGCGGCCGACCGCGAGTTCGGCCCGGTGCCGGGCGGCCGCGGAGACCGCCGACGCGTCCCGCCAGGGGTAGGGCAACACCGAGATGCCGTGCTCCGCCGCCACGGTGAGAGCCGTGGTGAAGGACAACACGTCCACGACAACCACACAGGCGGCGCCGTCGGCGATCCGGTCCGCACCGGCCGGACCCCAGTCGAACCGCACTCGATAAGCGCCCTGCCCGAACACCTCCCTCATCGGAACTCGTGCACCACCTCGATGAGGCCGACGATGTGATCGTTGAACTCCTCGAGCTCCTCGGCCGGAACCCACAACTCGAGGATGCTGTCGCCACCGGCCTGCCGGACCGGGTACCGGGAAGCGAACCCGGCGTCGACCTCGAACCGGGTCACATACCCGGTTCCGGACGCCGGGACGTTCCAGTCCCTAGCGATCATGATCGCGTAATCCTCGTTCAGCACCGGATAGAAGATCGGCTGGTCCGGCAGGCGTGCCGGCCAGCGCCGCCATCCCGAGGAACGGACCAGGTCCAGCTCCCGCGGACCGGTCGGCCGCCACAGGGTCAGGGTCGTCACAGGCGGCAGTCTGGCACGGCGATCTCCCACACGCTTCCCGTTTACCTCCCGCCCGCCCTCACCGATGTCGACCGGGAACGGGAGGCCGTCTCGATCGGGGTCGGCGCCCCGGCCCGCCATCTGCCGCTCTACCGCCGGTCGATGGAGAATGGCGCTCGCCTGCTGGTCGAACCTCCTCAGAAGTAGGTGTGCAGCACGTCGACCACCCGCCGCTGCTCGTCGACGACCGGGATGTCCCGCCACTTGTCGAAGGCGGTGCACGGATGCGAGATCCCGAACCGGACGAGATCGCCCGGCCCGAGAACGACCCCGTCGACCTGGAGATAGGTGTGGTGATCGTTCAGTTTCGTGACCCGCAGACCCTCCGCTGACTCGATCACCCCGTCTGGTCGCCGAATCTCCAGGGGAACCGGTAGTCCTTCGTCGAACGGGGCGTCCCGCTTGCCCATGCCGGCGAGCGCGAGCCCCGGCTCGGGCGCCGAGAGCACCTGGGCCCAGATCTCCAGGGCCGCGGCGAGCGGGCCCTCGTCGGGCACCCGGACGAACGGGGTCCGCTCCCGGTAGAAGCCGTCGTCATGGGTGACCGAGGCGCCACTGCGCAGAACGAGCCTGGCTGCCACGTCGAGGCCGGCCAATCTGTCGGCGACCCGGTCGAACCAGGCGCTGCCTCCGGCCGAGACGATCGGGCGCTCCGGCAGCAGACCGGCCCCGCTCAGCCGGGCCACACCGGCGACGAGCCGGTCCAGGAACGTGTCCACACTGTCCTGGTCGGGCAGCTGGCCCTCATACCCGGTGACCCCGGCGAGCTCGAGGCCGGGAGCAGCGGCGACGGCACGGGCCACCGTCTCCATCTCGTCGAGGGTCCGCACCCCGGTCCGCCCGCCGGCGTGCCCCAGCTCGACGAGGACTCGCAACGGCCCACCCGTCGCGGCCGCCGCGTCCACACCGGCGACCGAGTCGACCTGGAAGTAGACCTCCCATCCGGCGGCGCTCTCGGTGGCCAGCCAGCGCAGCGCCGTCGGGTCGAGGATCTCGTTGGCGATCAGCACCCGTTCCACCGCGAGCCGCCGCATCACCAGCGCCTGATGGGGCGTGGCCACGGTCATCCCCCACGCCCCGGCCCGTAGTTGGGCGTCGAGCAGACCCGGGGCCATCGTCGTCTTGGCATGCGGGGCGAACTCCAGTCCGTGCCGCCGGCAGTAGGCCGCCATCGTGGCGATGTTCGCCTCCACCGCGTCCCGCCGGACCACCAGCAACGGCCAGCTGAAGCCACCGTCGAAGATGCCGGGTCGTTCGGCCGCGAGACGGGCGGGATCCCACGCCTCGTCCGGAGCCCAGAAACCCTTGCTCCGCCAGTCGATCGTCATTTCGCTCCCCTTCGCCGCCGGCTGCCAGACTGCACCTCATGGTCGGTATCGCGCTCCCCGATTCGTTCGTCCGCAATGTCGAGGAATGCTGGGGCGAAGCCGGTACCCAGTGGCTGGCCGGATTGCCCGGCATCGCCGACCGGGTGATGCGCGACTGGGAGCTGCGGCCGGCCGGCCGCCTCCCGCTGAGCATGAACTGGGTGACCCGGGTCCGCCGCGCGGACGGAACGACCGCGGTCCTCAAATTGGGCGTCCCGGACAGCGACCACCTCCGGGACGAGGCGGCGGCGCTGGAGTGTTTCGCCGGTCGCGGGGCGATCACCGTGCTGGCCCGCGACGAGGTCCGGGGCGCTCTGCTGCTGGAGGAGGCCCGGCCCGGCACTCCGGTGAGCGCGCTCGTGCCGGCGCGGGACGAAGCGGCGACGGCCGCCCTGATCGAGGTCGCCAAGCGGCTGCATCGCCCGGCACCACCGGATGCGCCGCTGCCCGAGCTCGCCGATCGCAGCGCCTCCTTCGCCAGGCACCTGCGCCGCTTCCCCGGTGACGAGCCGCTGCCCCGGCACCTCGTGAAGCGGGCCGGAGGCCTTTTCACCGAGCTCTGCTCCAGCGCCACCGAGCGGGTGGTGCTGCACGGCGACCTGCACCACGACAACGTGCTGGCCGCGGAACGGGAACCGTGGCTGGCCATCGACCCGCACGGCGTGGTCGGCGATCCCGGTTACGAGATCGGCGCCATGCTCTACAACCCCGATCCGCTCGACCCGGACGACACCGTCCTCGATCTGGTTCCGGCTCGGATGGAACAGCTCGCCGACGGCCTCGGCATGCCGATGGACCGGGTGGTGGCCTGGGGCTTCGTGCAGGCGGTGCTCTCCGAGGTGTGGACCTTCGAAGGAGACGGGGTCATGACCGGCCGGCCGCTGCGACTGGCCCGGCGGCTGTTGCCGATGCTGTCCTGAGACGGGCGCCGTCATGTCGCCACCCGCCGCAGGCCGGCGGTCATCTCGTGCAGCTCGGCCAGCCGGCCGGCCAGGTCACGGGGATGGCCCGGGGCGTCGGGCCGGGCGTCCCACGGCCGGGGGCCGGTGAGCGGCCGATAGCCGACGCCGAGTGCGTCGAGACGGGCCAGATGGGCGGGCAGCCGCGCGGAGAATCCGGCGAAGTCCCGCTCGGGCGGCCCCCAGACCGTCTCGGCGAACGCGCAGAGCCGGGGGAAGGCCTGGTAGTCGACCCGGCGGGCGGACTCCAGATGCTCGGTCCAGACGTTGGCCTGCCCGCCGAGAACCAGGGCGGCCTCGGACACGCTGAGCCCGGCCGGGACGGGGTCGAACGCGAACACGTCGGCGAGGGTCAGCCGGGTGCCGACCGGTGTCGGCTCCCCGGGGTCGTCGGACTGCCGGTAGTCGAGGTAGACCGCGATGTCGGGACAGGCCACCACCTGATGCCCGGCGCGAACCGCGTGGGTGGTGGGCTCGCGCCCCCGCCAGGCGGCGACGACCGCGCCGGGCGGCGCCCCTCCGGCCAGGATCTCGTCCCACCCGAACAACCGGCGGCCCCGGCTGGCGAGATGCTCGGCCAGCCGTGCGGTGAACCAGGGCTGCAACTCGTGCGGGCCGGCCAGCCCCTCGGCGCTGATCCGCTCCCGGGCGGACGGGCTGTCCCGCCACTCCGTGGTCGGGCACTCGTCGCCGCCGATGCCGATCAGCTCGCCGGGAAAGACGTCGCAGACGTGGTCGAGCACGGCCCGGCAGAAGTCGAGCGCCGCCGGGCCGACATTCAGGACGTGCTCGGATATCCCCCAGGCGGTGCGCACCGGGCCCGCGAACCCGTTGCCCAGCTCGGGGTAGGCCGCGATGGCCGCCTGCATGTGACCCGGCATGTCGACCTCGGGGACGACGGTGATGTGGCGCGCGGCCGCGAACGCCACGATCTCGCGCAGGTCGTCGGTCGTGTAGTAGCCCCCGTGCGGCCGCCCGTCATAGCGCTCGTGGCCACGCGAGCCGAGCATGCTGGTGGACCGCCACGAGGCGACCTCGGTGAGCCGGGGCAGGCCGGGCACCTCGATCCGCCACCCCTGGTCGTCGGTGAGGTGCAGATGCAGCACGTTGAGCTTGTGGAAGGCGGCCAGGTCGATGAAGCGGAGCACGTCGGAGACGGGCATGAAGTGGCGGGCCACGTCGAGGAGCACGCCACGCCAGGCGAACCTCGGCTCGTCCGCGATCCGGTGAGCGGGGATCTCCCAGGGACCGGCCGAGATCGCCGCCCCGCGCAACGCCGCCGGGGGCAGGAGCTGACGCAACGTCTGCGCCCCGTAGAAGACGCCCGCGGCGGAACCGCCCGCGATGTGCACGCCGGCCGGGGCCACGTCGAGCAGGTAACCCTCGGCCGGGAGGTCCGGATCGAGACGCATCCGGATGCCGCCCTCGCCGGGTGACAGCAAGCACCCGGTCGCCGGGCCGAGCGCCGCCCGCAACCATCCGGAGACCGCCTCCGTCCCCGGATCGGCTGACAGGCTGGTGGCGGTCTCGAGCCGGAAGGCCCCGGCCGAGGAGGTCACCGCCCGCGGGAGCGGGATCAGGCTCGTAACTGGTTCGTTCACGGAACCTCCTTGACCACGCTGTCGTCATGGAGGACGCTAATACGCACCACATACGAACCACAAGAGGAGCGGCGATGATCATCGGTTTGGTGGTGCACGCCGGCCACCGGGAGCGTTTCGCCGAGGCCGCGCGCACGCTCACCGGAGTCTCCTTCTCCTGGGCCGTCTACGAGAGCGAGGAGCAGATCCGTGATCGGGTCGGCGAGCTGCTGGCCACCGGCGGGCTCGACGGACTGCTGCTCGGCCTGGTCCCCTGGTCGCGGGCCCGTGACCTGATCCCGGCCGGCCTGCCCGTCGCGGTCACCCGGTCGGCCGCTCTCGACCTGGCCCTGGCCTGGGCCCGGGCTCGCGGCAACGGCTGGCCGGCCACCCCGGTCAGCATCGACACGTTCGCCACCGAGACGGTCGACGAGGTCGCCGCGGCGCTCGATCTCGACCGGTCCGCCGTCGCCACGCTGCCGTTCGATCCGGAGCAGTCGCTCGCCGAGGTGGTGCGGTTCCACCGCGCCCATCTGGAGAGCACCGGCGCGAGCTATGTGATCACCGTGCGGACCGGTGTCGCCGCCGCCCTCGACGGCCGCGCCGCCGTCCTGCACGCGCTGGCCACCCCGGGCACGATCCGCGCCGACCTGCACGAGCTGGCTCTGCGGATCCGCCGGCGGCGGGCCGACGAGCAGCGGTTCGCGGCCGCCGTCTTCCGCTCCCCGGAGACGGGCGCGCGGGCCGCCCTGCGCCGGGCCCTGGCGGAGGTCCCGGAGCTGAGCGACGCCTGGATGGAGGAGCACAGCACACGTGACGTGGTGGCGTTCGCGCCGGCCGCCGTCTTCGAGAGGTTCACCCGGCACTGGGTGACGGCCCCGGTCTCCTGGCACGACACCACCGAGCGGGAGGGCGGGCCGGTGGGCGCGTTCGCCGGGTTCGGCATCGGCCCGTCGGCCCGGCACAGCGTGTCCCTCGCCGAGCAGGCGGCCGACCGGGCGGAGCGTGACGGTGCCCCCACCGCCTATCTGATCACCGACGACGGCGTGATGATCGGCCCGATGGGCGGTGCGGGCGGATCGCCGCTCACGTATACGTATCGTCAGCACGGCGGCCTGGAAGAGCTGGCCGGCCGGGCCGGCCTGAGCCCGGCCACACTGTCCCGTCTCACCGCGCTGGAGCGTTCCCTCGCAGGCCGGCCGGTCTCACCCGGCGAGGTGGCGGAGGCGCTCGGCATCACCGACCCGAGCGGCCGGCGGCTCATCCGCAAGCTCACCGAGGCGGGCTTGGCTGTCGCGGAGGGCAGCACCCAGCCACATCACAAGGGCCGCCCCGCACGCCTCTACCGCCTGGCGATCACCGCCGCACTCACCGCGAGCCGCACCGCCGCGCCGCCGGACACCGACCACCCCGCCAACGCTCAGCACGACCGTCCTCCCACCGCGAGCCGCACCCCCACACCGCCGGACATCGATCACCCGGCCAACAGTCAGCACGACCGCCTCCTCACCGAGGCCGAGCCGGGCTCTCTCCGCCACCCGCTCCTCTCCGCTCGGGACGCCGGCACCCCGGCCGTGTCATCACCCGACGGCGCCGAGGGGACCGGCCATGTGGTGGGCGGTGCTCGCGGATGAGGTTCGACCTGCTGCTGACCGGCGGCGATCAGGAGCTGGGAATCCGCGACGGGCGAATCGCGGCGGTCGGTGCCGGGCTGCCCCGCGACGCACGCCGGGTTGTCGACGTGACCGGCTGCCTGGTCACCCCGGGCCTGATCGATCTGCACACGCATGTCGGACCGGGCTACTGGGGGATCGATCCGGATGCCGTCGCCTGGCGATCCGGGGTCACCACCTGGGTGGACGCGGGCTCGGCGGGGGCGTTCACGCTGGCCGGGCTGCGGCGCACCGCCGAGTCGGCCGCCGTGCGGATCCCCGCGCTGCTCAACATCTCCGCGGTGGGGCTGGCCGGGCGCACCGGCGAGTGCCGTGACCTGGCGAACTGCGACACCGCCCTGGCGATCGACACGATCCAGGCGAACCGCGATCTACTGGTCGGGGTGAAGGTCCGCATCGACGCCGACACGGTGGGCGACAACGGCGTGGAGCCGCTGCGCCGCGGGCTCGCGGCAGCGGACGCCTGCGGGGTGCCGGTCATGGTCCACGTCGGCACGCCCCCGCCCTCCTTGGCGGAGGTGCTCGATCTGCTGCGCCCGGGCGACATCGTGACGCACTGCGCGAGCGGCATCGCCACGCCGCTGGGCCCGGCGATCCGGGCGGCCGCCGACCGCGGTGTCCTGCTGGACATCGGCCACGGTTCCGGTGGGTTCGCCTTCGACGTGCTGGAGGCCCAGCTCGAGGCGGGGCTGCGCCCGTTCACCGTCTCCACCGACCTGCACGCCCGGTCCCTGCACGGGCCGGCCTTCGACCTGCCGACCACCATGGCGAAACTGCTCGCGGCGGGGATGACGCTGCCCGAGGTGGTGGCCGCGGCGACCACCCATCCGGCGCGGGCGCTGGGCCTTCCCGGCGGTTCACTCACGGTCGGCGCTCCAGCCGACTTCGCGATCTTCGAGGTACGGGACGAGCCGTTCCCGGTTTCCGACGCGCACCGCCAGGTCCGGATCTCCCCGTTCCGCCTGATCAACCGGTCCACCTATGTGGACGGCCGTCCACTGCCGCCGAAGCTGTCCGCGCCACCGGCGCCGTGGATCCCCCTGACCGACGCGCAGCACGCCGCCCTGGCGCGCCGCGATCACGACATCCGTGCCCTGCTCACCACGCCGCTCGTGGATGTGGACGGGCTGGCCGATCAGTTCCCGAGACCGAAACCGAGGAGTTCCTGATGCCCAAACGCGCTGTGATGACCGACAAGGCGGCACCCGCCGGCGGCCCCTACTCGCACGCCGTCGTCGCCGGCGACACGATCTATCTGGCCGGGGCGATCCCCGCGCTGCCGGACGGCACCCGGGTGACCGGCAGCTTCGCCGAGCAGGCTCACGCGGCGTTCCGCAATCTGGCGGCGGTGGCCGAGGCCGCCGGGTCGAGCCTGGACGACGCCGTGCGGGTGGGTGTCTACCTGCGCGACTTCGGCGACTTCGCGGAGATGAACGAGATCTACCAGGAGTACATCAAGGGGGAACACCGTCCCGTGCGCACGACGCTGCCCGTGCCACTGGTCGGCTTCGACATCGAGATCGACGCTGTTCTCTACACCGGGCCATGACCGCGGACGGATAGCCCCGAACTCTCCTGGGTAGAGGGACATTCATGCCTCACCCCGGAGAGTTGCTCGGCGGACGTTACCGGCTGGACGACCGCATCGCCTCCGGCGGCATGGGCGAGGTCTGGCAGGCGACCGACACCGTTCTGGGACGGGCCGTCGCGGTCAAGACCCTGCTCGCCGACCGGGCCAGCGATGCCGGCTTCCAGCGACGATTCCGGCACGAGGCGCGGGCGCTCGCGGCCCTGCGCCACCCCGGTGTGGTCGCGGTGTACGACTTCGGCAGCACCGGCACCGAGGACGCCTACCTGGTCATGGCCCGGGTCGACGGGCAACCGCTGAACCGGATTCTGGCCGAGCGCGGTCGCCTCACCCCGGCCGAGACCATGTCGCTCGTGGCGCAGGCGGCCTCGGCCCTGGCGGCAGCACACGCCGCCGGGATCGTGCATCGGGACGTCAAACCGGGCAACCTGCTGGTCGAACCGGACGGCACGGTGGTCCTGGTCGACTTCGGGGTGGCGCGCTCCGCCCATTCCGGCACCCTGACCGGGGCGCGGGAGGTGGTCGGGACTGCCCTCTACATCGCGCCGGAGCAGGTGACGAAGCAGGAGGCCGGTCCCGCCGCGGATGTCTACGCGCTGGGCGCTCTGGCGTTCCACTGCCTCGCCGGGCACCCGCCGTTCCTCGGCAAGAACCCGATCGCGATCGCCCTCCAGCATCTCGACCAGGAGCCGCCGCCGCTGCCGGACGACGTGCCGTCCGCGGTGAGCGCGCTCGTCCGTACCGCGCTGGCGAAGGATCCGGCGGCACGCTTCCCGTCCGCCGAGGCCATGGCCGAAGCCGCCTCGGCAGCGGCCACCGAACTAACGAACCAGGCCGGCAAATCAGCGGCCACAAAACTCCCGGACCAGGCCGGGAGTTCAGCAGCCACCGGGCTCGCGGGCCCGGCCAGGGAACCAGCAGCCACCGAACTCACAAGCCAAGCCGGGGAAACAGCAGCCACCGAACTCACGGGCCAGGCCACGGAACCAGCAGCCACCGGGCTCGCGGGTCAGGCCGGGGAAACGCCCGCCGCGAGGCTCGGAACCCAGGCTGGGGGAACGCCCGCCGCAGCCCCCACAGGTGGGATCGTGACCGGCCCTGCCCCGGTGGCGCCCGACGACGGCCTCGCGAAGACGAGGACCGGGGCGCCCTGGTTCGGCATCGCCGGAGTCGTCCCCATCGGGACGTCCTCGGAGGAAAGCGGAGCCATCGAGCCGGACTCGACCGGCGGGGGTCCCGCCGTTCCCGCGCAACGCTCACCCGCGACGGCAGGCACGCCGACCGTGCCGACCACGGCGGCGACGGAGGCTCACACCGCTGGTGCTACAACGGCCGCAGCGCTGGGTGGGGCCGCCACGGTCGGCGAGACCGCCACGGTCGGCGAGACCGCCACGGTCGGCGAGACCGCCGCAGTGGGCGGGGCCGCAGCGGCGGGTGAGACCGCCACGGTCGGCGGGAACGCCGCAGTGGGCGAGACCGCCGCGCCGAGACCGGCCCCGTCAGAGGGCCAAACCCCTGGTCGAGCCATGGCCGGGACGGAGGGCTGGGCCGCCGCGCCGGGTATGGCCGCGGCTGGCGGAGGCGCCGGTGCGGGCGTAGGTGGGACGGCCGGGGATCGGAGTGGAGACTCCGGGGGAAGGATGCGACGGCGGCAGCGGGTGCTCGCGGTGGCGGCGGCCGTGGTTCTCGGGGTGGCCGGTGTGGTCGCCGCGGCGGATCCGTTCGGGCTCTTCGGTGGCCGGGAGAGGATCGACCGGGTCGTGCCTGATGCTCCGGCGAGTTCGGCGCCGCGGACCGTGGAGCAGAAGGACGACAAGGGCGGACCGGACAACAAGGCCGACTATCAGGAAAAATCTCCGAAACCGAAGAAGTCCTCCGCCGAACCGAGCCGGACGCCGACCCGGCCCGCGGAGAGTCAGGCCGGGCCGACCGCCGGGCCGACCACCGAGCCGACGGCCGGGGAGACGTCCACACCGGAGCAGACTCCCGACGGCGACGAAACCAGCGAGCCCGGTGAAGACGAGACCGAACCCGGCGCGAACGAGACTGAACCCGGGGAGAACCAGGCTGAAAGCGGCGAGATCCAAGCGGAGACCGGCGACAACCAAGCCGCAAGCGGCAAGAACCAAGCCGAAACCAAGGCGCCCTAGGTCGAAACCGGGGAGAACCAAGCCGTAAGCGGCAAGAACCAAGGCGAGACCGAGGCGCCCTAGGTCGGCACCGAGAGAACAAGCCGTAAGCGGCGAGAACCAAGCCGAAACCGACGGGACTCGGGCCGAAACCGGGAGGACCAGGCCGAACAGGGTGATAACCAGGCCTCCGACCTAGCCGACCGGCTCGTGAACAGCCGATGAAAGAGCTGTGTGCAAGCTTTGGGATCGATATGTAAGATCTCTCAGCTAACCCTCCGGGCGGACCGGCGGCACTGAGTTCCCTTAGGCAGGACATGTCGGTTATCCACGACACGCAAACCGCAGCGCTCCGACCGGAGAACGAGGTCAAGCCGGCTCAGCCACATCTCAGGTTCCGGCCGGACATCGAGGGCATGCGAGCCGTCGCGGTGACTCTCGTGGTGCTGTCGCATGCCGGGATCGCGGGGCTGGCCGGGGGCTACGTCGGCGTCGACGTGTTCTTCGTGATCTCCGGCTTCCTGATCACCACGCTGCTGCTCAAGGAGCTCACCCGGACCGGCCGGATCTCGCTGGCCACCTTCTACGCCCGGCGCGCCACCCGGCTGCTGCCGGCGTCGACCCTGGTCCTGCTGGTCACCGTGGTGGGCAGCTGGCTGTGGCTGCCGGCGACCCGGTTCTCGTCGATCGCCTCGGACGCGATCTACGCCACCTTCTACGGGATCAACTGGCGGCTGGCGCACGAGGGCGTCCAGTACATGAACGCCGACGCCGCCCCGTCGCCGCTCCAGCATTTCTGGTCGCTCGCGGTGGAGGAGCAGTTCTACCTGGTCTGGCCGCTGCTTCTGCTGGTCTTCGCGCTGGTGTGGGGCAAACGCCGGGCCGCGGTGGTGGTCACCCTGTGCCTGATCGTGGTGGCGTCGCTGATCACCAGCGTCCAGGTGACCGAGTCGTCGGCGCCGTGGGCGTACTTCGGGGCGCACACCCGTGCCTGGGAGCTCGGTATCGGCGCCCTGGTGGCGATCGGCGCGAGCCGTCTGGCCGCCCTGCCCCGGGCGCTGGCCGCCGGCCTGACGTGGGCGGGTCTCGCGGCGGTGGTGACCTCGGCGCTGATGTACGACGAGGCGACCCCGTTCCCCGGTTCGGCCGCCGCCCTGCCGGTGCTGGGCGCCGCGGCGATCATCGCCGGTGGTTGTGCGGCGCCCCGCGGCGGCGCCGTGGCCCTGCTCGGCACCTGGCCGTTCCAGCAGATCGGCAAGTATTCGTACAGCTGGTACCTGTGGCACTGGCCGGTTCTGATGATCGTCCCGTCCATGCTGGACGTGGAGCCGAACGTACCGCTCAACCTGGGTCTGTCGGCCGGCGCGCTGGTGCTGGCGATCGGCTCGTACCACCTGGTGGAGAACCCGGTCCGGAACCACGCGTGGGTCAAGAAGGGCGCCCGCCGGGGCATCGCGGTCGGCCTGGCCCTGTCGATGACCGCCGCGCTGGTCGCGCAGGTCGGCGCCATGAACCCGCCGCAGCTGGCCCGGGGCGACGCGGCCGTGAACACCGCCAAGGCGGTGGCGGCCGCCGCCGACCCGGAGGCGGAGCTCAGGCGGATCATCGCCGAGTCCGCCCGCCTGGGTGAGCTGCCGGCGAACGTCACGCCGAAGGTGCAGCGCGCCCACTACGACCTGCCGGCGTACTACAAGAGCAAGTGTCACCTGGACTACGCGGACGTGACCGCCCCCGGCGAGTGCGTCTTCGGTGACCCGGCCGGCAAGCAGACGGTGTACCTGTTCGGCGACTCGCACGCCGCGCACTGGTATCCGGCCATGGACGCGATCGCCAAGAAGCGCGGCTGGAAGCTGATGGTCCGCACCAAGAGCGCCTGCCAGGCGCCGCTGGTCCGGACGTACGCCCAGGTCTTCAAGCGCCCGTACGACGAGTGCAGCCAGTGGCGTGACACCGTCCTCGCCGAGATCAGGCAGACCCGCCCGAAGCTGGTGGTGATCGCCTCGAACGGCAACAACAACGGCGGCCTGCTGGACGCGGCCGGCAACCGGATCGACGAGGGCGCCGCCGAGGAGCGGGACGCGCTGTGGGCGGCCGGCTGGACCGCCACCTTCAAGGCCGTCCGTGCCAAGGGCACCGCGCTCGTGATGATCGAGGACACCCCGTGGCCGGGCAAGGACGCTCCGGAGTGCCTGGCCGCCCACTCGAACCGGGCGTCGAAGTGCGCCCGCCCGGCGGCCGAGGCGTTCGCCTTCCCGCCGCGGCAGGCGCTGGTGTCGCAGGCGGCCCGTGGCAACGGGGTCACGGTGATCGAGACCCGGCCGTGGTTCTGTGACGGTGACGTCTGCCCGGCCGTGGTCGGCAACATCCTGACCTGGCGGGACAGCAGCCACATCACCACCCGGTACGCCGCGATGCTGGCCCCACTGCTGGAGGCCCGCCTTCCGATCTAGGCGAACGGGCCATCGATCGTAGAAGATGAGTCCATGCCCGGACCGGGAGATTCGCTCGGCGGGCGATACCGGTTGGAGGACCGGATCGCCGCCGGGGGCATGGGCGAGGTCTGGCGGGCCACCGACACCGTCCTGGGCCGTCCGGTCGCGGTGAAGATGCTGCTGGCCGGTACGGCCGGGGAGGCGAGTTTCCGGCGGCGCTTCGAGCACGAGGCGCGGGCGATGGCCGCGCTGCGGCATCCGGGTGTCGCCGCGGTGTACGACTACGGCAGCACCGCCGAGGGCGCGTTCCTGGTGATGGCCCGCATCGACGGCCAGTCCCTGGATCAGCGGCTGACCGAGCGCGGCCGGCTGTCGCCCGCCGAGACCATGGCGGTGGTCGCTCAGGCGGGCCGGGCCCTGCACGCCGCGCACCGGGCGGGCATCGTGCACCGGGACGTCACGCCGGGCAACCTGATCGTCGAGCCGGACGGCAACGTGGTGCTGGTCGACTTCGGGGTGGCCCGGTCGGCGACGTCGCAGACGCTGACCGGCGCCCGCAACGTGGTGGGTACGGCCTGCTACATCGCCCCCGAGCAGGTGTCCAAGCAGGTGGTCGGCCCGGCCGCCGACCTGTACGCGCTGGGCGCCGTCGCCTACCACTGCCTGACCGGGGCTCCCCCGTTCACCGGCGACGACGCCGTCACGATCGCGCTGCGTCACGTCTCGGAGGAGCCGCCGCCGCTGCCGCCGGCCATCCCGGCGCCGGTCCGCGAGCTGGTCGAGCAGGCCCTCGCGAAGGATCCCGGCGCCCGGGCCCCGTCCGCCGCCGCGATGGCCGCCGCGGCGACGAACGCGGCCGGTGGCGAGGCGGCGGTCCGTGCGGCGCTTCTGGCCACCGAGCCGGTCACCACCCCGATCCCGCGCCGGCCGTCCGTCCGGACACCCGTCGACGAGAGCCCGGCGATCCCGGCGGGGCCCGCACGCTGGCTGCCGGTCCTCACGGTCGCGCTGACGGTGCTCGCCGTCTCGATGTTCGCGCTCGCCGCGGCCCAATGGTTCGGCTGGTTGCCGGCCGGCCGCGCGACGCCCTCGCCCACCCCGGCCGGTTCACCGAGCCCGGACGGGCTTCCGAGCGTGTCCGTCACCCCGTCGCCGTCGGCCTCCACCGGCCGCAAGCCTCCGCCCGCGACCCGCACGCGTTCTCCGCGCCCGTCGGCCACCAGCCCGTCCGCCGACGGCAGTGTCTCGCCCGTCCCGTCGACGAGCGTGTCGCCGGACGCCCCGGCGAGCCCTCCTCCGGCCGGCCCGTCCGCTGACGCGGGCTGAGACCGAAGATCAAGGTCAAGACCCGGCGACGGTACGGCGACCGAAGACGATCCGTGGCGCCGGCCCGGACCGGCCCGGCGCCACGGAATCCGGCTAGGCGAAGACGTCCTGCTGGTAGCGGCCCGCCGCTTCCAGGGAGCTGAGCCACGACTCCGCCTGTTCGGCCGTCGCGCCGGTGTGGCGGCGGAAGATGGCGTAGAGCTCGTCGCGGACCGCCGGCGCCATCCGGGCCCCGTCGCCGCACAGGTAGATGTGGCCGCCGCGTTCCAGCAGCTCCCACACGGCGTCGCCCTGTTCGGCGAGGGCCTCCTGGACGAACCGGTGCGGGTGGTCCGGCACCGCTGAGAAGGCCAGGTGCAGGTCGGCCACCCCGTCGGCGGCCCACTGCTCCATCTCCTCGCGGTACAGCCAGTCGTGCTCCGGGTGCCGGCAGCCGTAGAACAGCTTGGCGGGACCGCGGCCGGGCTGCAGCGCCCGTTCCTGGAGGAAGCCGCGCAGCGGGGCGAAGCCGGTGCCCGGACCGATCAGGATCATCGGCGTGGCCGGGTCGGCGGGCAGCCGGAAGGGCGGCGCCGGCACCCGGACGTGGCCGTAGAACACGTCGCCGGGCGACAGGCGGGCCAGGTATTGGGAGCACATGCCCCGGTACCGGCCGTTGCCGGTGCGGGACGGGCCGTCCACCAGGCCGACGGTGATCGTCACGAGTGACGGGTCGACGGCGGGCGACGAGGAGATGGAGTAGAACCGCGGCCGGATCGTGCCGACGAGCTCGAGGAACACCCCGAACGGCAGCTCGACCGCGGGGAACCGCTCCAGCAGGGAGAGCACCGACACCCGCTTCGCGAGGATCTCGTCGGCGTACGCCTGGCGCGCCTCGGGGGTGTCGGCGGTCCAGAGGGCCAGCTGCCGGGTGGTCCACGGGCACGGGGTGTGCTCGGCGAGGACCCCGATCTGGCCGCGGGTGGCCGGTTCCTGGAGTTCCACGAAGTCGGTGAGCAGCAGGCCGGCGGTGACCGGGATCCCGATCGGCAGTCCGCTGGGCCGCTCGCCGTCCTGGCCGAGACGGATCACCAGGTCGCGGGACACCCGGAGCGTGTGCAGCGCCCAGTCGACGAGTTCCGGGTCGTTCTTGGCGTAGACGGCCAGGTGGTCGCCGGCGGTGTACTCGACCCCTTCGGGCAGCTGGACGGTGATCGCCTTGACGCCCGGCCGGGGCGCCTCCCGGGTGAAGTCCCACAGCCCGGTGGGGTCGCCGACCAGCTCCTCCACCGACATGATCATGACGGGGTGGGCCTGCCCGGACACCACGGCGGGCCGGATCTGGTCCTCGCCGAGGACCTCGACCGAGTAGCGCGGCCCGGTGCTGGCGGCCGTCGCGGTCCCGTAGGCGGCGGCGAGCGCCGTCCACAGCCCTTCCAGCCAGGTGGTGGCCATGCCGTCGAAGTCGCCGGAGGCGTCGGTCTCGCCGCGTTCGACGACCGGTTCCGCGCCGGCCGCCGCGAGCTTCTCGAAAACCCGTTTCGGGTACGCCTGGTAGGTGGCCCATTGCGTGTTGCCGTTGCCGAGGACCGCGAACCGGACGCCGTCGAGCGCCCCGGCCGGGATGTCGAGGTCGTCGAAGGCCTGCGCATTGTCCGGCGCCTTGCCGTTGTAGCTGGACGTGACGACGGTCAGCAGCCCCTCGCCGGGCAGGTCGGCGGCCAGCTCGTCGAGGGTCTGCACGGTCACCTCGAACCCGGAGCGCCGGGCCCGGTCGGCGATCTGCTGGGCGAGGTCCTCGGAGGTGCCCAGGTTGGACCCGTAGGCGACGCGCATCCGTACCCCCGAGGCCTGAACCTCGACCTCGTCGGTGACGGCGGCGGCCGACGGCGCGGAGGTGGCGATGCGCTCGTGCTCGTGGCGCCGGCGCAGCCGGAGCCGGAAGTCCTCGGGCTTGATGGTGAGGGTCTGCTTGATGGTCAGCTCGTGGCCCTGCGGGTCGGAGAGCGCGAACCGTTGCAGGATCATGGCGAGCGCGAGCCGGGCCTCGGTGAGGGCGAACTGGCGGCCGATGCAGGCCCGCTCGCCGTTGCCGAACGGCTTGTACGCGTGCGGGTGGTGCGACGCCTTGTGCTCCGGCAGCCACCGGTCGATGTCGAAGGTCTCCGGGTCGCTCCAGGCCGCCGGGTGGGTGTGCAGCGGCTTGAGCACCACCGCGATCTTCTGGTTCGCCTCGATGGCGTAGCGCCCGCCCAGCGTGGTCGCCTCCCGGGCGGCCAGGCCGATCGCGGTGATCGGCGAGTGCAGGCGCAGCGTCTCGTCGAGGATCCGCGGGATCACGTCGAGCTTCATGATCAGCTCGTAGGTGGGCACGGTGTCGCCGGGCAGGATCCGGTCGACCTCGGCGTAGGCCTGGGCCAGCACGTGCGGGTTGCGCATCAGGTGGTGCAGCGCGAAGGAGAGGGTGCCGCTGGTGGTCTCGTGCCCGGCGATCAGGAAGGTGAGCACCTGGTTGCGGATGTTCTC
Organism: Actinoplanes flavus; assembly: GCF_017592555.1. GTDB lineage: Bacteria > Actinomycetota > Actinomycetes > Mycobacteriales > Micromonosporaceae > Actinoplanes > Actinoplanes flavus. The sequence goes on from NZ_JAGFNS010000018.1 coordinate 164,431, forward strand.
GTCGGACAGCCGCCCGCCGGTGACCGGGTCGGACGCCTCGAGCATCAGGCCGAGCAGGTCGTTCAGCTTCTCGCCGGAGGCCCGGCGGACGCGGATCACCTCGTCGACCGTCTCCTGCATGACGGAGATGTCCGACCGGTAGAGCGCATCGGCCTTCTTCTTCAGGCCGGTGACCATCGGGAGCTGGCGGGTCCGGTTCATCGCCTCGGTCAGCGCGCTGCCCATGGCCTGGAGGAACGGGTGCAGCTCCGGCTGCTCGAAGGAGCGGAACCGCTGCCCGAACCCGGCGAGCGTGATGGTGTCGAGGGCGAGCCGGGTCATGTCGTCGGTGACGTCGACCTCGTTGCGGCCGGCCCACGCGGTCGTCAGGTTCTCGGCGATCTCCAGCATCTGCGGGAAGTACGCCTTCATGGACCGCTGACTGAACGCGGGCAGCAGGATGCGGTGCGCCTGGCCCCACACCTCCTCGCCCTCACGGGCGGTGAACAGGCCGTCACCGGCGAAGTCGCGGACGTGCGCGAGCGGCGGGTCGATCGGCTTGTAGAAGCGGCTCTCGTCACAGACCTCGGCGACCAGGTCGGGGTCGTAGACGAAGACGACGTGGCGGCCGGCCAGGTTGAGCTTGAAGAGCCCGCCGGGATGCTGTGCGGCCAGCTCGGCGAAGAACCGATGTGTGCCCTCCACCGGGACCTGCAGTCCATTGCCGACGATCGGCAGTCCGCGCGGGGTGGGAATCGGGGCGGTCACGTGGGGTCCTCCTCAGCCATACGGTGTATGGCGCTACCATACGGCGTATGGCTGGAAACGGAAGGCAGAGTGATCCACGTCTAACGAAGGACGTGATCCTCCTGCGCGCGCTCAGGATCATCGACGCCGAGGGCGTGGGGGCACTGAGCATGCGCCGCCTGGCGGGCGACCTGGGCGTCAATCCGATGTCGCTCTACCACCACGTGCACAACAAGGCCGCCCTCCTGGACGGCGTGACCCGGCTGGTGACCGAGGGCGCCCGGCACATCATGGTCGCCGAGGGCACCTGGCAGGAGCAGCTGCGCCGCCTGGCGTACGAGTTCCGGGCGCTCAGCCTGGCCCACCGCAACCTGATCCGGCACGCCTTCGCCTCCGACGACTTCATCCAGAGCGACGGCCCGATGTGGCGCTCGCTCTGCGCCGTCCTGCGCTCCGCGGGACTCCTGGAGAGTGAGGTCGAGCGGACCGGCGCGGTGCTCGCGGTGCTCGTCGGCGGACTGCTGCACACCGAGGTCAACGGCACCATGGGCCGGCTCATCGGGGTCGGCGAGGCGGACGACACCGGGTTCGCCCTGGCCGTGGATCTGTTGATCGACGGGGTCGCCGCGCGCGTGTGAGGTTTCCTCGCCATGAAAGCGTGATGAACCAGCTGTGGATCACCCATGTCGTGACGGGTACGATCGGCGACCGATTACCCGGCGGGTGCCGTCGCCCTTCAGCAGGCTTAGGTAGGACATGTCGGTTTCGTACGACACACAACTCCACAGCGCCCGCCCGGAATCCTCTCCGGGAGCGCCCACACGCTCACACCTAGGTTTCCGACCGGACATCGAGGGAATGCGGGCGATCGCGGTCACCCTGGTCGTCCTGTCGCACGCGGGCCTCTCCGGCCTGGCCGGCGGCTATGTCGGCGTCGACGTGTTCTTCGTGATCTCCGGCTTCCTGATCACCACGCTGCTGCTCAAGGAACTCACCCGGACCGGCCGGATCTCGCTGGCCACCTTCTACGCCCGGCGCGCCACCCGGCTGCTGCCCGCCTCCACAGTGGTGCTGCTGGTCACCGTGACGGCGAGCTGGCTGTGGATGCCGGCCACCCGGTTCAAGTCGATCGCCGCCGACGCCATCTACGCGACCTTCTACGGGATCAACTGGCGGCTCGCGAACGAGGGCGTGCAGTACCTCAACGCCGACGCCGAGCCCTCCCCGCTCCAGCACTTCTGGTCGCTGGCCGTGGAGGAGCAGTTCTACCTGGTCTGGCCGCTGCTCCTGCTGATCTTCGCGCTGGTGTGGGGCAAACGGCGTACGCCGGTGATCGTCACCCTCGTCCTGGTGGTCGCCGCCTCACTCACGGTGAGCATCACGCAGACCGCGTCCTCCGCCCCGTGGGCCTACTTCGGAGCGCACACCCGCGCCTGGGAGCTGGCCGTGGGCGCGCTGGTCGCGGTCGGCGCGGCCCGGCTCGCCGGACTCCCCCGCGCCCTGGCCGCCACCCTGACCTGGGCCGGACTGGCCGCCGTGCTGGTGTCGGCGTTCCTCTACACCGAGGAGACCCCGTTCCCCGGCTCGGCCGCCGCCCTGCCGGTGCTCGGCGCCGCGGCGATCATCGCCGGTGGCTGCGCGGCGCCCCGCGGCGGCGCCGTGACCGTGCTCGGCACCTGGCCGTTCCAGCAGATCGGCAAGTATTCCTACAGCTGGTACCTGTGGCACTGGCCGGTCCTCATGATCGTTCCGCACATGCTGGACGTCGAACCGACCATCCCGCTCAACCTCGGGCTGGCGGCCGGTTCCCTGGTGCTGGCGATCGGCTCCTACCACCTGGTGGAGAACCCGGCCCGCAACCAGGCATGGGTGAAGGCCCGGTCCCGTCGCGGCCTGGCCGTCGGCCTGGCCCTGTCCTCGCTGGCCGCACTGGTCGCGCAGGTCGGCGCCATGAAGCCGCCGCAGCTGGCCAAGGGCGACCCGGCGATCGACACCACCCGGGTGGTGTCGGCCGCCGCCGACCCGGAGAGCGAGCTGAGCCGGATCATCGCGGCCTCGGTCGGCACCGGGAAGCTGCCGGCCAACACCACCCCGCGGGTGCAGAACGCGCGCAAGGACAAACCGTCGTACTACAGCACCAACTGCCACCTGGAATACCTGGAGACGGTGGTGCCCGGGCCCTGCGTGTTCGGCGACCCGGCCGGCAAGCGGACCGTCTACCTGCTCGGCGACTCGCACGCCGCGCACTGGTTCCCGGCGGTCGACGCGATCGCGAAGGAACGCGGCTGGAAGCTGATGGTCCGTACCAAGAGCGCCTGCCACGCCGCCTCGGTGAACACCTTCAGCACCGCCCTCAAGCGTGCCTACACCGAATGCCCGGCCTGGCGCGAGAAGGTGCTCGCCGAGATCGGCAAGGCCCGGCCGTACCTCGTGGTGATCTCGTCGAGCGGCAACGACGGCAACCCGCTGCTGGACGAGAACGGCCACCGGGTGACGTCCGGCGCCGACCAGCGCTGGGCGGACGGGTGGGCGGCCACCTTCCGTACGATCAAGGCGCCCAGGACGAAGCTGGTGCAGATCCGGGACACGCCGTGGCCCGGGCACAACGCGCCGGAGTGCCTCGCCGAGCACTCCCGCAAGATCTCCCGGTGTGTCGCCCCGGCCGGCGACGCGGTCCAGATCCCCGCCCGGCAGCAGCTGGTCGACCAGGCCGCGAAGGCCGGCGGCGTCCAGGTGATCGACCCGACCGCCTGGTTCTGCACCGCCGAGGACTGCCCCACCGTGGTCGGCAACCTCCTGGTGTGGCGCGACGACGACCACATCACCACCCGGTACTCGGCCATGCTGGCCCCGCTGCTGGGAGCACGCCTGCCGAAGTAGTCCGGGAAACGAACGGAAACGGCCACGCCACCGTGCGGAAGCACGGAAGGCGTGGCCGTTCCGTGTTTTGATCCTCATAGGTTCACACGTCCGAAACTTCCACCTGCGAGCATTCCGGAGCGCTAACAGGAGGTTCCCTTTGTTCCTCAGCCAGCACGAGCAGGAACGCCTGCTCATCCACGTCGCGGCCGACGTCGCCCGGCGGCGCCGCGAGCGGGGCCTGCGGCTCAACTATCCGGAGGCCACCGCGATCATCACCGCGTTCCTGCTGGAAGGCGCCCGCGACGGGCGGACCGTGGCCGAGCTGATGGACGCCGGGCGCCGCGTGCTCACCCGTGACGACGTCCTCGACGGGGTGCCCGAGATGCTGGCCGAGGTGCAGGTGGAGGCCACCTTCCCGGACGGCACCAAGCTCGTCACCGTGCACGGGCCGATCTCGTGATCCCCGGCGAGGTCCTGTACGGCGAGGGCGCCATCGAGATCAACGCCGGCCGTCCCACGGTGACCCTGACCGTCCGCAACACCGGCGACCGGCCGGTCCAGGTCGGCTCGCACTTCCACTTCGCCGAGTCCAACGCGGCCCTGGAGTTCGACCGCGCCGCCGCCTGGGGGCACCGGCTGGCCGTCCCGGCCGGCACCTCAGTCCGGTTCGAGCCCGGCATCCCCCGCGACGTGACCCTGGTGGCGCTGGCCGGCGAGCGCATCGTGCCCGGCCTGCGCGGCCTCGCCGGCGGACCGCTCGACCGGGCGCCGGCCGTCCCCGGGCCCGACCCCACCGACATCGAGCCGGCCGGTTCCCTCGACGAGGACGAAGGCGACGGCGAGCACAACGGGAGCCCGCGGTGACCTTTCTGGAGCGCGACCGGTACGCCGCCCTGTACGGACCCACCGCCGGCGACCGGATCCGGCTCGCCGACACCAACCTGCTGATCGAGATCGAGGAGGACCGCAGCGCCGGGCCCGGTCCCGGCGACGAGGTCGTCTTCGGCGGCGGCAAGGTGATCCGCGAGTCGATGGGCCAGTCCCGCGCCACCCGCGCCGAGGGCACCCCGGACACCGTCATCACCGGCGTCGTGGTGCTCGACCACTGGGGCATCGTCAAGGCCGACGTCGGCATCCGCGACGGCCGGATCGTCGCCGTCGGCAAGGCCGGCAACCCGGACACCATGGACGGTGTGCACCCCGGGCTGGTCATCGGCGCGGGCACCGAGATCATCGCCGGGAACGGCAAGATCCTCACGGCCGGGGCGATCGACAGCCACGTGCACCTGATCAGCCCGACGATCCTGGACACCGCGCTGGCGGCCGGCATCACCACGATCATCGGCGGCGGCACCGGCCCGGCCGAGGGCACCAAGGCCACCACGGTCACCCCGAACGCCTGGCACCTGGCCCGGATGCTGGAGTCCCTCGACACCTGGCCGGTCAACGTGCTGCTGCTCGGCAAGGGCAACACGACGTCCACCGAGTCGATGTGGGAACAGCTGCGCGGCGGGGCCGGCGGCTTCAAACTCCACGAGGACTGGGGCACCACCCCGGCCGCGATCGACGCCTGTCTGGGCGTGGCCGACGCGTCCGGCGTCCAGGTGGCGATCCACACCGACACGCTGAACGAGGCCGGCTTCGTCGAGGAGACGCTGCGGGCCATCGCCGGACGGTCCATTCACGCCTATCACACCGAGGGCGCGGGCGGCGGGCACGCGCCGGACATCATCACGGTGGCCGCGCACCCCAACGTGCTGCCGTCGTCGACCAACCCGACCCGGCCGTACACCCGCAACACCCTCAGCGAGCACCTCGACATGCTGATGGTCTGCCACCACCTCAACTCGGCCGTACCGGAGGATCTGGCCTTCGCCGAGAGCCGGATCCGGCCGTCCACCATGGCCGCCGAGGACTACCTGCACGATCTCGGGGCGATCTCGATGATCGGGTCGGACTCGCAGGCCATGGGGCGGGTGGGTGAGGTCGTCACGCGTACCTGGCAGACCGCGCACGTGATGAAGGCGCGCACCGGAGCCCTGCCGGGCGACGGGGCCGCGGACAACAACCGCGCGAAACGCTATATCGCGAAATATACGATCTGCCCGGCGGTGGCGCACGGCATGGCCGCGCAGATCGGCTCGATCGAGCCGGGCAAGCTGGCCGATCTGGTCCTCTGGGATCCGGCCTTCTTCGGGGTACGCCCGGCGCTCGTCCTCAAAGGCGGCATGATCGCGTACGCGCAGATGGGCGACGCGAACGCCTCCATCCCGACCCCGCAGCCGATGCTGCCCCGGCCGATGTTCGGCGCGTACGGCGTGGTCCCGGCCCAGACGTCCCTGGCGTTCGTCGCCCCGGCCGCCATCGACGCGCTGCTGTCCGACCGGATCGGCGTCAAACGGGCGCTGGTGCCGGTCGCCGACACCCGTTCGGTGGGCAAGGCGGACATGCCGCTCAACGACGCGATGCCGCGGATCGAGGTGTCGGCGGACACCTTCGAGGTACGCATCGACGGCGCCGTCATCGAGCCGGACCCCGTCGCCGAACTGCCCATGGCCCAGCGCTACTTCCTGTTCTGATGGCGGAGTCACGCCCGGTGGGCCGGTGGTGGGGCGCGACATGAGTCTGGCCACGTTGGTGCTGCTCGCGGATGGGCGGCTGCCCTCCGGTGGGCACGCGCATTCCGGCGGGCTGGAGCCGCAGATCGCCGCCGGGCGGGTGCGTGACATCCGGGAACTCGACGGGTTTCTGCGCGGGAGGCTCGCCACCGGTGGGCTCGTGTCGGCGGCGTTCGCGGCCGCGGCCTGCGGGGACGTGGGGCGGGCCGCCGAACTGGACGCCGGGCTCGATGCCCGGACTCCCTCGCCCGCGCTGCGCAGGGCCTCCCGGGCGCAGGGGCGCGCGCTGCTACGGGCCGGGCGGGCGATGTGGCGGCTGGCCTCGCTGCCGTCGCGGGAACCCCATCAGCCGGTCGCGCTCGGCGCGCTGGCCTCGGCTGCCGGGCTGACGCCCGTCGAGGCGGCGGTCGCGGCGGCGCACGGCACGATCTCCGGCTCGGCCGGCGCGGCGGTCCGGCTTCTCGGTCTTGATCCGTACGCGGTGCACGCGCTCCTGGCGCGGCTCGCCCCCGAATGTGACCGGATCGCGGCGCTCGCCGCGCGACGGCACGGCGACCCGGTCGACGACCTGCCGGCCGCGGGCGCTCCCCTGCTCGACATCGGCGCCGAGCACCACGCCACCTGGGAGGTGCGTCTCTTTGCATCCTGAACTGCCTCATCAGCACGAACACGGCCCCGGCGAGGCCCCCCACACCCACCCGGAACCCGGCGTGGACCCGCACGAGCCACTGCACACCGGCGCCCGCGCGCTGCGCGTCGGCATCGGCGGGCCGGTCGGGTCGGGCAAGACCGCCCTGGTCGCGGCGCTGTGCCGGGCCCTCGGCGAGGAGTTGCGGCTGGCCGTCGTGACCAACGACATCTACACCACCGAGGACGCCGACTTCCTGCTCCGCAACGGCGTGCTCCCGGCCGAGCGGATCCGGGCCGTGGAGACCGGCTGCTGCCCGCACACCGCCATCCGCGACGACATCTCGGCCAACCTGGACGCGGTCGAGGACCTGGAGGCGGCGCTCGGGCCGCTGGACCTGGTGCTGGTGGAGAGCGGTGGCGACAACCTGACCGCGACGTTCAGCAAGGGCCTGATCGACCGGCAGATCTTCGTGGTCGACGTGGCCGGCGGCGACAAGGTCCCGCGCAAGGGCGGCCCCGGTGTCACCACCGCCGATCTGCTGGTCATCAACAAGACCGACCTGGCGCCGCTGGTCGGCGCGGATCTGTCGGTGATGGACCGCGACGCGAGGGCGCGCCGTCACGACCTGCCGACGGTCTTCCTGTCCCTGGCCGAGGACCGGCGGGCCACCCCGGTGGCCGACTGGATCCGTGCCCTGGTGGCGACCCGAACCGCCGTCGCCGGTGCCTGACCTCGCCGAACCGGGGCTCCGCCACCCGCACCCACCCGGGGCCGGCCGGGCTGGGGCGGGCCGCTTCATGCGGGCGAGCGCGGCCGTCGTGGCGGAGACCGACGGGCGGGGCGGGACGCGGCTGGCCGTGCTGCGGGGTGAGTCGCCGCTGCTGCCGCGCCGCACCGGGCCACGAAGCGCCGGCGGCGCGACGGTGCACCTGGTCGGCGGCGCGGCCGGGCCGCTGCGCGGCGACGATCTGCGGCTGGACATCGAGGTGGGTCCGGGCGCCACGCTGGAGATGTTCAGCGTGGCGGCATCGCTCGCCCTCCCCGGCCGGCCCGGGCCGCCGTCCCGGCTGACGATCACCGCGAGGGTCGCGGCCGGGGCCACGCTGCGCTGGCTGCCGGAGCCGCTGATCGCGGCGGCCGGGTGCGACCACGTCGCGGTGACCCGGGTCGAGGTCGCCGCCGGCGGCACCCTGCTCTGGCGTGACGACCTGGTCTGCGGGCGGCACGGCGAGCCGTCCGGCGCGGTCCGGGCGGACACCACGATCCGGTACGCCGGAGTCACCCTCCACCGGCACGAACTCGCGGTCGGGCCGGGCGCTCCCGGCTGGGACGGCGCCGCCGTGCTCGGCGGCGGCCGCGCGGTGGGCACGCTGGTGGCCGCCGGTCCCGGCCTTCCGAATACGGGCATGGCCGGCCTTCCGAATACGGGCATGGCAGGCCTTCCGGGAGCGGGCGTGGCCGGCCTTCCGGATACGGGCGTGGCCGGCCTTCCGGATACGGGCGTGGCCGGCCTTCCGGATACGGGCGTGGCCGGCCCGAACGCCGCGGTGATGCCGATGGCCGGGCCGGGCGTGCTGGCCACCGCGGTCGGCGCCGACATCCGCGAGGTGCGGGCCGCCCTCGATCCGCTCTGCCGCCGCCCGGCCGTCGCGTTCTGAGGAGCACGGAGCACCCGGCGCCGTGGACGGGGTCAGGCGTGGGTGGACAGACCGTCGAGGACCCGGCGCAGACCCCACAGATACTGCTCGGTGCCGATCCAGGTGGCGGTGACGTCGACCGCGGCCGCCGTGCGCGGGAACATCGCGGCCGGCACCTGGGACATCGCCGCACGCCGGGCGGCGATGCGGTCCCGCTCCGGGGCCAGCGCGCCGGCCCGCGGCACGTCGGCCACCTCCAGGGCGATCGCGCCCAGGACATAGCTCATGATCAGGTACGCGCCGCGCGCCGCCTCCGTCGCGGCGAGCCCCGCGCGGTCCAGCAGGTCGAGTAGCCGCTCGCCGAGCAGCAGCGCCTCCGGCCCGTTCATCGCGCCGCCGAGCAGCAGCGGAACGGCTCCCGGATGGGCGGTGAGCCGCCGCCGCAGGTCGAGGGCGAGCGCCTCCAGGTCGGCCCGCCAGTCGTCGCCGCCCGGTGCGGCCCGGTTCAGGTCGCCGAGCAGGCGTTCCACCAGCGCCTGCTCGATGGCCGACTTGTCCGGGAGATACGTGTAGACCGAGTTCGGCGACACGCCGAGGGCCGCCGCGATCCGCCGGATCGAAGCCGCGCCGGGCCCGTCGGTGTCCAGCAGGGTCAGCGCCGCGTCGAGCACCGCCTCCTCGGTGAGCGCGCGTTTCGGTCCGGGCCGGCGTCTGGGCTCGGTCACAGGACAACCCCCTTGACTTATCTCCGCACACCGTACAGCATTCGCTGCATGAAGACTCTGCACGGCGTACAGAATTGGGTCGGCGGCCTTCTGCTGGCCTCGGCGGCGGGATTCACGGTGGCCTCCGGCGTGCTGTCGTCCACCTTCGACTGGCCGGACATCCTGCGCGAACCGGCCCCGGTGGTGCTCGCCTCGTTCCACGCCGGGGGCCCGTCGCTGGTCTGGACATGGTTCGCCGTCGCGTGGACGTACGCGCTGGTGGGCGTACCCATGTCGATGATGTCGGCGGCCCTGGGGCGCGGCACGGACCCGGTGTTGCGGACGGCCGGCGCGATCGGCGCGGCCTCCGCGCTGCTGTCCCTGATCGGCTTCCTGCGCTGGGTGTTCGTGGTGCCCGCGCTGGCCGGCTCGTGGGCGGCGGGCGACACGGCGGCCCGGCCGGCGATCGAGGCGGCCTGGACCGCGCGACACCAGTTCGGCGGCGCGCTGCTCGGCGAGCATCTCGGGCAGGTGCTGGCGATCGTGTGGTCGGCGACGGTGAGCGTGGTGGTGCTGCGGTCCGGCGCGCTGCCCCACTGGATCGGCTGGTCGGGGCTGGCCGCGTCGGCGCTCTACCTGCTCAACCAGGGTGACGTCCTGGCCACCGCGGTGCCGGGCGTCCCGGTGTGGGAGCCGGCCGGCCTGATCGGCGGCACCGCCTGGGGCCTGTGGGTGGCCGCCGTCGGGGTGGTCCTGATCGCTCGGCGGCACAGCGCCTCGACCGGCTCGATCCGCGTCGCCCGGTAGCCCGGTGAGCGGCGCCACCGGGTCGGCGATCGGTGTCCATCGTGACCGCCGCGGGGATCGGGGCGCCGGTGGACCGGCGCGGGGATCGGGGCGCCGGTGGACCGGCCGCAACACAGCCACTGTCCGATCGCGACGCGGCGGGCCACGGAGGAGGCGGGATACGAAACGGGCGCGGAACGCCGGCCCAGCCGGATCCGCGCCCGTCGGTGACCTCAGGCGGCGACCGCGATCGGCACGCCGTGACTGTCGGTCAGCGCCAGCCGGGTGTGCAGGCTCCCCTGCTGAGCCACCTTCGCGAAGTACTCGCTGCGCCGCCGCTGGAGACAGCCCTTCCGCGTCCGGGGGCCTCCCGCGGCCACGGTGAGCAGTTCCGGCGCGAGCGACGAGTTGAGGCCCTCCCGCAGCAACCGCAGCGCCTCGGTGCGCAGCTGCGAGATCCGCGACTCGGTGACACCGAGCCGGGCGGCCACCTCGCTCAACGGTTGTTCCTGGAGGAACGACTCCTCCACCACCTGCCGCAGCCGTTCGGGCAGCGCCTGGATGGCCTGGTGCAGATAGCCGAGGCGTTCCCGCTTGAGCAGCAGGTCCTCGGGTCCCTCGGAGGTCTCCGGCACCATCTCCTCCGCCGCGCCGGTGGGGAAGCCCTGGAGGCTGAGCAGGGAGGCCTTCTGGACGTCGTCCTCGACGCTGGCCAGTTCGGAGACGCCGATGCCGAGCATCTCGGCGACCTCGGCGTCGCTGGGGGTGCGTCCCAGAGCCGCGGTGAGTTCCTGACGTGCGGTGGCGGCACGCCGGGCCCGTGCCCGTACCGACCGGCTGGCCCAGTCCTGTCCGCGGAGTTCGTCGAGCAGGGCGCCCCGGATCCGGACGGCGGCGAAGCGGTGGAACGGGATGCCGCGGGTCACGTCGAAGGAGCGCGCGGCGCCGAGCAGGGCCGCGAAACCGGCGGACGAGAGGTCGTCCGCGTGGACATGGCCGGGCACCCGGTTGAGAAGCTCCCGGACCAGATGGCCAACCATCGGCATGTTTTCGCGGATCAGGTCCTCGATGTCGTGCGCCGACGGCGCATCGTGGGCGGTGCCGATGGTGGCGGGGAGTTCGGTCGTGGCGGTCACGTAGTCCTCCTCGCTTGGTACGAACCGGCTGATGAAACCGGCTGACAAGGAGAACAGTGGCCGCCGTAAGGTGCAGCGGCGGCCGAACTCGGTTGCATTTGTGGAGTTTTTTCATGAAAAACCTCAGGCCGGTGGGGACCATCACGGACCAGGGAGGTTCAAACACGGAACCCGGCCGCGATCACGGCCGGGTTCACGACGAGGGGGCTGGTCAGTGCAGCACGGGCACACGCGGTGGGGCCAGCACCTCGGCCAGCGCCGCGTGCACCCACGCCATCCGCCGCACCGCGGCCTCCGGGTGGTCGCCGAACTCGGTTGCCACACCGGCGGCACAACCGTCACTGCCGTGGCGCAGGATCATCATGGTGATCGCCTGCTCCAAGGACGCCCGGGTGGGGCTCTCGGACGGCTGCAGATACGAGACGAACAACGCCTCGGCGGCCAGGTCCTTCACTGTGCTGATCATTTGTCGAACTCCCCGATGTCGACGACCTGCTGAGAATCGGCTGACACCACGTGGTAGCCGGACTCTCGCCCATCATCCACTCGGGTGCCACATGGGCCGGCAGCCACGCCGCGCCAAAATGCCGCAATCCGGATGGCCGGAGTGGAGCAGAAGCGCCTGTCGGTCCCGTTCACCGTAACGCGGTCGCCGGCTCGCCGGCCTGTGGTTTTCCGGGCCGAACGGGCCGAACGGCCCGTCTTTCGGTCATCCGCCCCCGGTTCCTCCGGCGCAATCCGGATCCGCCGAGTCGCAATCCTCGTCGAGCGAGGTGCCCGGGGCCGGCGGCGGCGTGGTCGGCTCGGTCGTGTCGACGACGCCGCCCGGATGCGACGGGCCCTCGGACGACGGCACCGACGGTTCGATGGTGTCCGACGGGTCGGTGCCGCCCGGAGTCGTGGTCTTCGTGGTGCTGGTCCCCGGGTCCGGCTTGACCGTCGGCTTCTTCGAGATGGTCCGCGACGGCGCCGGCGTGGTGGTGATGTGCACGCTGCCACTGGGCCCGATCGAGATGCCCGGCGAGGTGGTCGGGTCGCCCAGGCGCACCTGGCCGTCGGAGAGGATCTCCACCGGACGGGACGGCTCGCCGGGTTCGGACGACACGTACGTCTCGCAGGTCTGGTCGTTGAGCTTGAAGACCAGTGGAGCCTGGTTGCTCTCCGTGTAGCTCCCGGTGATCTGCATCGTGGTGGTGCGCTGCGGCGCGATCACCGTGTTCGAGGTGACCCGGATCGCCCGATCGTCCTGCGTGAGCGCGATCCGCCCGTTTCCGGTGAGGACCTGGTCGCCGTTCATCAGGAACCACAGGCTCCATCCGTCGACCGGGATGTCGTCCCGGTTGGCGAGCGTCACCTGGGCCTTGAACCGGCCGCCGGTGTCCGACCAGACGGCGTAGCTCACCACGCACTGACCGGCCGGGGGCACCACGGTGGGCTGCGGTGTCGACGCGCCCGCCGGGGTCTTCTCGGACTGGCCGATCGCCGTCCAGCCGTAGGTGAGGCCACTCAGCACGGCGACCGTGCCGGCCACCACCACGACCCGGCGCAGATGGACGTGGTTACGGTTGGTGGGACGGTCACCGGACGGGACCGGCGGTGGACCGCCCGCGCCGGGCCGCAACGGCGGCGACGAGGAGGCCCGGGCGGGCGTCCTCTCGAACGGCTTCGACGACGGCTCGGTGGGGCCCGCCGGGACGGTCGGGCCGGGCGAGTCCGGGTCGGTCGCCTCACCGGCCGCCATCGCCGCCGCCGCGGCCGCCGGGCCGAAGCCGGAGTACGGGTACCCCGACGGCAGGATGAAGGTGTCCTCGCCGTCCTCCCAGCCCGCCTCGAAGCCGGAGGTGACCATCGGGGCGCTCGCCGAGGCGCCGGCCAGCACGTGCGCCAGCTCGGCACTGGACGGCCGGTCCGCCGGGTGCTTCTCCAGGCAGCGGGCGACCAGCGCCTCCACGCCGGACGGCAGGCCCTCGACCGGCGGCAGCGGCTCGGGCTCGGTGTACTGATGGGCGCGCAGCAGTGCCGTGGTGGTGCCGACGTCCCACGGCAGCTGGCCGATCAGCATCCGGTAGATCAGCAGGCCGACCGCGTAGACGTCGGTGGCCGGGCTGACCACGCCGCCCTCCAGGCGCTCCGGCGCCAGGTAGGCCGGGGTGCCCATCAGGCTGCCGTCGGGGTCGGTGTCGTTCTCCCCGATCAGCGCCGAGATGCCGAAGTCCACCACCTTGGCGCCGCTCGGGGTGAGCATCACGTTGGCCGGGGTGACGTCACGGTGCACGATGCCCCGGGCGTGTGCCGCCGCCAGGGCCGCCGCGACCTCCGCGGAGATCCGCACGGCGGTCGGCCATTTCAGCATCCGCACCCGGGCCAGGACGGCGGCCAGGGACTCACCGTCGACGAGTTCCATCACGACATAGGGCACCGGCTCGCCATCCACCGTGGTGGCCTCGCCGTAGTCGTACACATTGGTGATATTGGGATGCGTCAGGCGGGCGGCGGCCTGGGCCTCCGCGCGCAGCCGGCGCCGGAACGAGGGGTCCGCGCTCGTCGACGGCGGCAGGACCTTCACGGCGACCTGCCGCCCGAGCACTTCGTCGAACCCTCGCCACACCACTGACATCCCGCCGGCACCGAGGCGCTCGACCAGTCGGTACCGACCGGCGAGCAGCCCCGAACCGGGCAGGTCCGTCGTGCTCATGTGCCCCCACATGCGCGCTTCGAGAAGATCGCCGGACCGCACCGCCATGCCGCCCGACGCCGGGCGAGTCGGGCCCACCATCGGACTCCGAGCATCCCCCATCGACGGCGAGGATGTTAGTCCCTATCGGTCACCAGTTCGACCTGTCACAAGCCGATCTACCTGGGCATCATTACCGTCCGTTCGGTTACGTGAGCCCGCTTGTACAGACTTTCGCACCGTGCGGGAAAGGGCTTTCCGCCACCAGGCCGCCACATAGCGCCACGACGATGCGGAGCGAATGCCCGCTTCGTCGGAACTTTCACTCTCAACCTTCCGGGTGAGTCCACTCCGGAGGCGTTCACGATCGGTCAACACTTCACTACGGAGAGAGATCAAGTCTGTCCATGATCTGTCAACCTCGTCACGCTCGCGCGGGCAGTCCGGTAAGCTCGCGGGCCACGTGCGGAGCCGCCCCCGCGGCCCGCGACAGGGCCGTGATCCCGCTCAGCACCGGCGCCCCGCCGCCCGGCACCGCGCCCAGCTCGGCGAGGTGGGCGCGCATCGGCTCCCACTTCTCGTAGATCACCAGGACCACCTCGCCGGGCCCGGCCAGCCGCAGCGCCGCCGCCACCGCCGCGCGGTAACCGTCCGCCCGCACCGCGGTCAGCTGGGGGCGGCGGGCCCGCATCTCCCGCTCGACGAGCGCCGCGACCTCACCGGCCGGGCGGCCCAGCCGGTCCTCGTCCTCGTAGAGCACCACCCGGGTCAGGCCGTCGGCCAGAACCTGCGCCGAGGCGGCCAGCAGGTCCTCACGACGGTTCCCGGGCAGCGTGACGGCGGCCACGCAGCGGTCGGCGCCCCACAGCCGGTGCAGGGTCCGCAGCGTGGCGGCCAGCGCGGCCGGGTTGTGCGCGTAGTCGACGAACACCGAGACGTCGCCGACCCGGAACAGGGTGCCCCGCCCGGGGTTCTCCACGCTCGGGTCGAACTCGGCGAGCCGGTCGGCCAGGTTCTCCGGGCGGGCGCCGAGAGCCCGGGCCGCGGCGATCGCGGCGAGCGCGTCGGCGGCCACGTGCAGGGCCGCACCGCCGTACGCGCCCGGCACCTCCGTCAACCGCACCAGCGGAGTGCGCCGCGCGCCGGTCGCCTGCACCAGCCAGCCGTCGTGCAGCACGTACGCCGCCCCGCCGCGGGCCAGATGCTCCCCGAGCACCGGATTCTCGACGTCCAGACCGAACCAGATCAGGCGCTTGCGGTCCGCCCGTACCCGGGGCCGGCCGGCCAGGCAGCGCACCCACGGATCGTCGACGTTGAGGACCAGCGTCCCGCCGTCCCGGACCCGCTCGGCCACCACCGCCTTGACGTGCGCCAGGTCCTCGATCGAGTCGAGCCCGTCCTGGCCCAGGTGGTCGGCGGTGATGTTGGTGATCACCCCGACGTCGGTCCAGTCGTAGCCGAGCCCGCGCCGCAGCAGCCCGCCCCGGGCCGTCTCCAGGACCGCCACCTCGACCTGCGGGTCGCCGAGCACCATCTGCGCCGACCGTGGCCCGGTGGCGTCCGCGACCTGGATGATCCGGCCGTCGATGCAGACCCCGTCGGTGCTGGTCATGCCGACCCGCATGCCGCTGCCGCCGAGCAGGTGGGCGGTCAGCCGGGTCACCGTCGTCTTGCCGTTGGTGCCGGTGATCGCGACGGCCGGGATCCGCCCGTCCGAACCGCCCGGGAACATGGCCCGGACGATGGCGTCGCCCACGTCGCGGGCCCGGCCGTGCACCGGCGCCAGGTGCATCCGCAACCCGGGTACGGCGTTGACCTCGATCACCCCGGCGGCGGCCTGCTCCCCGGTGGGCGGCACCGGCGCCCCGATGTCCGGCAGGCGCAGATCGATCCCGGCGATGTCCAGGCCGACCAGGGCGGCCACCCGCCGGCAGAGCCGGTTCACGTCCGGGTGCACCTGATCGGTGACGTCCCGGCTGGTGCCGCCGGTGGACAGGTTCGCGGCATCGCGCAGCCAGACGACCCGGCCCTCCCCCGGGACCGACTCCGGTGTGTGCCCGGTGCGGCGCAGCACCTCCTCCACCGCCTCGTCGAGGACGATCCGGGTGAGCACCCGGGAGTGGCCGGCGCCCCGGCGCGGGTCGGCGTTGACCCGCTCGACCAGTTCGGCGATCGTGGCCCGGCCGTCGCCGACGACGTGCGCGGCGACCCGTTCGGCGGCCGCCACCACCTCGCCGGACACCACCAGCACGCGGTAGTCACGGCCGCCGAGGTGCCGCTCCACCACCACCTCGCCGCCGATCGCGGCCCAGGCCCGCTCGACGGCGCCCGGGGTGTCCAGGTGCAGCGCCACGAGATGCCCCTGCCGGCCGTGGCGGGGTTTGACCACCACGGGGGCGCCCAGTTCGCCGAGGAGGCGGACGGCGTCGGCGGCGGTGGCGGCCACGCCGCCGGGAGCGACCGGGATGCCCGCCTCGTCGAGCAGCCGCCGGGTGACGTGCTTGTCCCCGGCGATGTCCACGCCCACGGCGCTGGTCCGGTCGGTCATGGCCGCCCAGGCCAGCCGCCGGCGGTGGCCCCAGCCCAGCCGCACCAGGCTGAGGTCGTCGAACCGTTCCACCGGGATGCCACGGCGGCGGGCGGCCGCCATGATCGACCGGGTGCTGGGCCCGGTCGCCTCCCGTTCGGCCAGCTCGGCCAGCCCGGAGAGCCGCTCGGCCAGGGTGCCCGCCGACGGCCCGGAGCCGCTGTGCACCTCCAGGACCAGGCCGATCGCGGCCTCCAGCAGTTCGCCCGGCACCGACGACTCGGGCGACTCGTCGACCGGGCACTCGATGATCACGTCGTAGACCCCGGGCCGGTCGGCCGCTACGGTCCGCCCGAAGCTGATGTCCCTTCCGATGAGCTGGGACAACTCGATGCAGACGTGCTCGCTGACGTGGCCGAAGTAGGTGCCGTTGCGCAGCCGGCTCACGAACCCGCCGGGCACTCCGGCGGCGCAGTGGTGCTCGGCCAGGCCGGGCACCGCCCGCAACAGGCGTTCGGTGAACCCGGTGACGTCGGTGGTCTCCACGCCGGCGAGCTCGCCGAGGTCCACCCGGGCCACCACGGCGGGCCGGGACAGGTAGACGTTGGGTCCGCGCAGGCGGCGGAGGCTTTCGATCTTCATGCGGCTCGTTCCCGTTCTGGGGGCGGGCCGGTGCCCGGTCGGCGGCCCGAGAGGTGAAAGGTGCAGCCGGCCGGCAGCACGTGGATGCGGGCGCCGGCGAGCGTGATCGGCCCGGCCGGCGGAACCCGGATGTCGGTGGCGGCGCCGGCGTCGACCACCGTCACCGCCCCGCTGCCGAGGACCTCGAAGGTGTCGCCCCCGGTCAGGATGGCGGTGTCCTCGTCGATGCCCACGCCCAGTTCGTGCGGGTAGCGGGCCACCGCGCTGAGCAGCCGGTTGAGCCGGCCCCGCTCGGCGAAGTGCTGGTCGATCAGCACGCACGGCAGGAATTCGAGCCCCGGGCCGGTGCGCACGCTGTCCGCGGCCACGCCGGGGCGCTCCCCGCCGGTGATCATGGTGGCGGACATCATCGCGGCGCCCGCGCTGGTCCCGGCGAGCACCACCCGTCCCTCCCCGACCAGCCCGTGCAGCAGCGTGTCGGTCGCGGTGCCGCCCAGCACGCCGGTGATCCGCTCCTGGTCCCCGCCGGTGAAGAAGACACCGGTCGCGGCGCGCAGGACGGACTCGGTCTCCGGCGCGTTGGCGGCGGCCCGGTCGTCGAGCCGCAGGGCGCGGACGTCACCGGCGCCGAGGGCGGCGAATCTCTCCCGGTAGGCGGACTCGGCGCTCTCCGGGGACTCGCTGGCGGTGGCGATGACCACGATCCGCGCGGCCCTCGATCCGGCGAGCTCCACGAACCTGCCGAGCAACTCGGAGCCGGCGGCGCCACCCATGATCAGCAGCCGGCCGCGGTGCGGATCGGCGCCTCCGTCCACCGCTCCTCCTCAGCAGAGCTTCGCGCTACTGTTGAGGTTAATCGGAACAAATCCGAAACAACCGCCTAATTCAGATCCGCCTCATCCGCGAGGCCGCTCAGGCGTACCGGTGGTTGCGGGCCTCTCTCCTCTGCTCGAAGCGCGCCGCCTGCGTCTCCAGCTCGCTCATCTGTGCCGCGAGTTGCTCGCGTGCCCGCTCGCCGTCACCACGCAGATCGGTACGGTCCCAGACGTTCCACTGGCGCAGCACCGGCGCCAGCACCTCGTCCCGGTGCTGGCGCAGGTCGTAGATGCCGGCCAGCGCGATGGCGACCGCCTTGCGCCCGAAGCCCGCGATGTTCGCCCCCGGCATCCGGAAATCGGCGGCCACATCGGCGACCGCCCGCATGGCCCGGTCCGGCTCCAGGTCGAAGGCCGCGCTGAGCAGGTTGCGGTAGAAGACCATGTGGAGGTTCTCGTCGGCGGCGACCCGGGCCAGCAACTGCTCGGCGATCGGGTCGCCGGTGGCCCGGCCGGTGTTGCGGTGCGAGATCCGGGTGGCGAGCTCCTGGAAGGCGACGTACGCGATGGAGTGCAGCACGTCCTCGCCGTGCCGGTTGACGTAGCCGGACTGCATGTGGTCCATCCGGGCGCGCTCCAGCTCGACCGGGTCCACGCCGCGGGTGACGGTCAGGTAGTCACGGATCGCGATGCCGTGCCGGCCCTCCTCGGCGGTCCACCGGTGCACCCAGGTGCCCCAGGCGCCGTCCCGGCCGAACAGGGTGGCGATCTCGTGGTGGTACGAGGGCAGGTTGTCCTCGGTGAGCAGGTTGACGATCAGCGCGGTACGGGCGGCGTCCGGAAGCTTCGAGTCGTCCGGACGCCACGCCTCGCCGCCGAGGAGACCGTCGAAGGTGCGGCCCTCGCTCCACGGCACGTACTCGTGCGGGAACCACTCCTTGGCGAGTGCCAGATGCCGGTCGAGGTTCGCGGCGACGACGGGCTCCAACTCCAGGAGCAGGGCGGTCTGGTCCAGCGGCATCCCCTCAAGGTAGCCGCCGGACCGTCCCGACATGACTCTAAGTCAGCGCGCGGACACGTTCGGGTGGAGGTCGCCGGGCGCCGGCTGCCAGGTCTCCGCGTCCGCCTCGACCTGCTCACCGGAGCGGATGTCCTTGACCGTGTCCGGCTCGCCGGGGAACCACACGTACGGAATCCCGCGCCGGTCGGCGAACTGGATCTGCTTGCCGAACTTCGCGGCGGTCGGCGCCACCTCGGTCGGGATCCCCCGTTTACGCAGGGCCGCCGCGATCCGGTCGCACTCGGCGCGCCGGTCGTCGCTGGGCAGGGCCACCACCACGCAGGTCGGCACCGACCGGGAGACGGTCAGCGCGTCCTGGCCGAAGAGCAGGCCGAGCAGGCGGGACACCCCGATGGAGATGCCGACGCCGGGGAAGCGGGTGTTGCCCACCGACGCCAGGTTGTCGTAGCGCCCACCGGACGTGATCGAACCGAACCGCTCGTAGCCCTCCAGCAGGGTCTCGTAGACCGTGCCGGTGTAGTAGTCCAGCCCACGGGCGATCTTGAGTTCGGCGCGGACCAAGCCGGGCGCGTGCTCGTTGGCCGTCTCCACCACCTGGAGCAGCTCGGCGAGACCCTCGTCGAGCATCGGGTCGGTGACGCCGAGAGCCCGGACCCGGTCGGCGAACCAACCGTCGGTGGCCGAGATCTCCGCGAGCCGCAGGCACTGCGCGGCCTGGGAGTCGGTGGCGCCGGCGGTCTCCACCAGGGCGGCCGCCACCTTCTCCGGGCCGATCTTGTCGAGCTTGTCGACCGTACGCAGGACCTGTGCCGTGTCCTCGAGACCGAGGCCGCGGTAGAAGCCCTCACAGATCTTGCGGTTGTTGACCAGGATGGTGGCCCGCGGGATCGGCAGCGACCGGAACACGTCCCCGATCACCAGCGGCATCTCGGTGTCGAAGTGGAACGGCAGCGTGTCCCGGTTCACCACGTCGATGTCGGCCTGGAGGAACTCGCGGTAGCGGCCCTCCTGCGGGCGCTCGCCGCGCCACACCTTCTGGATCTGGTAGCGCCGGAACGGGAACTGGAGCTTGCCGTGGTTCTCCGTGACGAACCGTGCGAACGGGACGGTCAGGTCGAAGTGCAGGCCGAGCTGGTCCTCCCGCTTGGCACCCTCCTCCTCCTGGAGGCGGTGCAGCAGGTAGACCTCCTTCGACGTCTCGCCCTTGGACAGCAGGATGTCCAGCGGCTCGACGGCGCGGGTCTCCAGGGGGGCGAAGCCGTACAGCTCGAAGGTGGACCGGATCCGGTCGAGCACCCGCTGCTCGATGATCCGCTGCGACGGCAGCCACTCGGGGAAACCGGAAATAGGCACGTCAGAATCTCCTACAGGAAGCGGCCGGGCGCGGCGATCAGATCCCGCAGGTACGGGTTCGACGCGCGCTCACGGCCGATGGTGGTGGCCGGTCCGTGGCCGGGCAGCACGACGGTCTCGTCGGCCAGCGGCAGGATCTTGTCCCGCAGGCTGGCCATCATCGTCGGGGTGCTGCCGCCCGGCAGGTCGGTGCGCCCGATGGACCCCGCGAAGAGCACGTCCCCGGAGAAGCAGATCTCCTCCGACGACTCGCCCGGCAGGCGGAACAGCACCGACCCGCCGGTATGGCCGGGTGCGTGGTCGACCGTCACCTCGACGCCCGCGAGGGTCAGGGTCGCGCCGTCGGTGAGTTCCGCGACGTCGTCGGGTTCGCTGTACGGCAGGCGGCCGCCGAACATGGCGGTCAGGTCGGCGCTCAGCCCCTTGGCCGGATCGGCGAGCATCTCCCGGTCGCCGGGGTGCACGTAGGCCGTGATGCCGCGAGCCCCGCAGACCGGCGCCACCGAGAAGGTGTGGTCCAGGTGACCGTGGGTGAGCAGCACCGCGGCCGGTGACAGCCGGTGCTCGGCGAGGATCTCCTCGAGCTGGTCCAGCACGCCGATCCCCGGATCGATGATCAGGCACTGCTCCCCCGGACCGGCGGCGACCACATAACAGTTGGTGCCGAAGGCCTGGGCCGGAAAGCCGGTGACGAGCACGAGGTCAGCCTCTCGCGGGGGTGGGTGCGAATCGTAACGAGAGTAGCCGGGCGGGCGCACGCCACTTTCTCAGGAGGTACCCGTACACTCTTGCGGGTCGTGTGGCGTGCCGCACCCCTTGACATGTACCGGGAAGGGACAGCGTTCGGTGGCTTCCAGCAAGGACCGGCAGCGCAAACTCGCGCGGGCGAAATACGAGCGGCAGCAGGCCCGCCGGGCTGAGCGCGAGCGCCGCCGTCGCCGGATCTCGGCGGGCGTCGGCGCCACTCTGGCGGTGCTCCTCATCGCCGTCGGCGGCGCCTGGATCGGTGGCGCGTTCGACAGCGAGGAGCCGGCCGACACCACCGCCTCGGACGTCTGCCTGTGGACCCCGCAGAACCCACAGACGAACCCCAACCTCAAAGAGGTCGGCACCCCGCCCACCAAGGACCTCCCCGAGGAGGGCACCGAGACGATGACGGTCACCACCGACAAGGGTGAGCCGATCGTGATGAGTCTCGACGTGGCCAGCTCCCCGTGCGCCGCGGCCAGCTTCACCTACCTGGCCGGGCGGGCCTTCTTCGACAACACCGAGTGCCACGAGCTCACCACCGAGGGCGCGCTGCGCTGCGGTGACCCGAGCGGCACCGGTCAGGGCGGGCCGACCTACAGCTACTACGACGAGAACCTTCCGGTGCGTCCGGAGCCCGCGCCCAGCGCGAGCGCCGCCCCGCCCGCGACGGTGGTCTACCCGAAGGGCACGGTCGCTGTGATCGGCAACCCCAAGGGCAGCAACGGCAGCCAGTTCCTGATCTTCCACAAGGATTTCACCCCCACCGACGAGCCGCAGTACTCGATCATCGGTCAGGTGACCGGCGGTCTCGACACGCTGGCCGCCATCGCGAAGATCCCCACGATCGACGACGCGGCTGGTAACAAGGTCAAGCCCAAGGACAAGATCACCATCAAGACGCTGACCGTCGGAGCGGCAGCCGCCAGCGCGGCCCCCTCGGCGAGCGCGCAGTCGTGACTTCTATGAAGGACGAGAGCAGCAGCATGGAGGAGACCGTGTCGTCGATCAAGGACCGGCAGCGCGCGGCGGCGCGGGCCCGGCTCGAGAAGGAGATGGCCGAGCGCTCGGCGGCCGCACGCAAGCGCCGGCAGCGCCAGGCGATCGTCGGCTCGGCAGCCGCGGTGATCCTCATCGCCGGCGCGGCGTTCTTCGTCTTCCGCGCCCTGAAGAAGGACGAGAAGACCGAGGCCGGCGGCCCGCCGGCGGGCACGGTGAACTGCACCTGGACCCCGGCCGACGAGGCCAGCGGCGGCAAGGTGAAGGACGTCGGCCTGCCGCCGGTCAACGTGCCGAACACCGGTAAGAGTGTGCTCACCTTCGACACCGGCGTGGGCCTCATCGAGGCCGACATCGATCTCTCCAAGGCCCCGTGCACCGGTGCCAGCTACAAGCACCTGGCCGCGCAGAAGTTCCTCGACAACACCAAGTGCCACCGCCTGGTGAACAAGGAGGGCTTCAAGGTGCTCCAGTGCGGTGACCCGTTCGCCACCGGCGAGGGCTACCGCGACACCGACGGTCAGGGCGGCCCGAGCTACACCATGGCCGAGGAGAACCTGCCGACCGACGCCCAGACGCCGTACCCGGCCGGCTCGATCGCGATGGCGAACACCGGCATGCCGAACAGCACCGGCAGCCAGTTCTTCATCGTCGCCGAGGACACCCAACTCCCGGCGAACTACACGCTGCTCGGCACCATCACCAAGGGCCTCGACGTCGTCCAGGACGTGGTCAAGGCCGGCGACGACGGCAAGTTCGAGCCGAACCCCGGCGGTGGTCGCCCGAAGAAGGAAGTCCTCATCAAGACGATGACGGTCTCCTGACCCGAGCTCAGCGAAAAGGGCGACCCCCGGCGGGGGTCGCCCTTTTCGCTGCTTCGGTACGGGCTACGCGCCCGACGTGACGCGGTAGGCGTCGAACACGCCGTCCACCTTGCGGACCGCCGCCACCAGGTGACCCAGGTGCTTGGGGTCGGCCATCTCGAAGGTGAAGCGGCTCACCGCCACCCGGTCGCGGGTGGTGGTGACCGTCGCGGACAGGATGTTCACCCGCTCCTCGGACAGCACCCGGGTCACGTCGGCCAGCAGCTTGTGCCGGTCCAGCGCCTCCACCTGGATGGCCACCAGGAAGGTTGACGCCGACGTCGGCTTCCAGCTGACCTCGACCATCCGCTCGGCCTGCTCGCGCAGGTCCTCGGCGTTGGCGCAGTCCTCCCGGTGCACGCTCACGCCGCCGGAGCGGGTGACGAAGCCGAACACCGCGTCGCCGGGCACCGGGGTGCAGCAGCGGGCCAGTTTCACCCAGACGTCCGAGACGCCCTTCACCACGACGCCCGGATCCTGCGCGGAGCTGCGGTTGCGCGGCGGCCGGGTGGCGACGGCGGTCTCGGCGATGTCCTCGACCGCGCCCTCCTCGCCGCCGAAGCCGGCGACCAGCTTCTGGACGACCGACTGGGCGGAGACGGTGCTCTCACCGACCGCGGCGTACAGCGAGGCCACGTCGGCCAGGTGCAGGTCGCGGGCGATGGTCATGAGGTTCTCGCTGGTCAGCATGCGCTGCAGGGGCAGGCCCTGCTTGCGCATCGCCTTGACGATCGCCTCCTTGCCGTCCTCGATCGCCTCCTCGCGCCGCTCCTTGTTGAAGTACTGCCGGATCTTGGTCCGGGCGCGCGGGCTCTTCACGAAGCCGAGCCAGTCCTGCGTGGGGCCGGCCGTGGCGGACTTGGACGTGAAGATCTCGATCACGTCGCCGTTCGACAGCGGGGACTCCAGCGGCACCAGCTTGCCGTTGACCCGGGCGCCGATGCACTTGTGCCCGACCTCGGTGTGCACCGCGTAGGCGAAGTCGACCGGCGTGGACCCGGTCGGCAGCGGGATCACGTCGCCCTTCGGCGTGAAGACGTAGACCTCCTGGCTGGAGAGGTCGAACCGCAGCGCGTCCAGGAACTCGGACGGGTCGCTCGCCTCGCGCTGCCAGTCGAGCAGCTGCCGCAGCCAGGTCATCTCGTCGATGTGCGCCGGCGGGCCGACGATCGTCGCGCCCTTCTGCTCTTTGTACTTCCAGTGGGCGGCGATACCGAACTCCGCCGTCCGGTGCATGGCGAAGGTGCGGATCTGCATCTCGACCGGCTTGCCGGTCGGGCCGATGACCGTCGTGTGCAACGACTGGTACATGTTGAACTTCGGCATCGCGATGTAGTCCTTGAACCGGCCCGGCACGGGCTGCCAGTTCGCGTGGATGACGCCCAGCGCGGCATAGCAGTCGCGGACCGTGTCGACCAGGATGCGGACGCCGACCAGATCGTAGATGTCGTTGAAGTCGCGGCCCCGGACGATCATCTTCTGGTAGATCGAGTACAGGTGCTTGGGGCGGCCGGTCACCTCGGCCTTGATCTTCGCCGACTTCAGGTCCAGCTGGACCCGGTTGGTCACCTGGCGCAGCAGCGCCTCACGCTGCGGCTGGTGCTCCCCGATCAGGCGGTTGATCTCCTCGAACCGCTTGGGGAACAGGGTGCCGAAGGCCAGGTCCTCCAGCTCCCACTTGATCGTGTTCATACCGAGGCGGTGTGCCAGCGGGGCCAGGATCTCCAGCGTCTCCTTGGCCTTCTGCTCCTGCTTGGCGCGGGGCAGGAAGGTCAGGGTGCGCATGTTGTGCAGCCGGTCGGCCAGCTTGATCACGAGCACCCGCGGGTCCTTGGCCATCGCCACGACCATCTTGCGGATCGTCTCGGCCTTGGCCGCGTCACCGAGCTTGACCCGGTCGAGTTTCGTCACGCCGTCGACCAGCAGCGCCACCTCGGCGCCGAAGTCGTTGCGCATGTTCTCCAGCGAGTAGTCGGTGTCCTCGATGGTGTCGTGCAGCAGGGCGGCCACCAGCGTCGTGGTGTCCATGCCCAGGTTGGCCAGGATCGTCGCCACGGCCAGCGGATGCGTGATGTAGGGATCGCCGGACTTGCGGTACTGGCCGGAGTGCCAGCGGGCCGCGACGTCGAACGCCTTCTGCAGCGCCCGGGCGTCCGCCTTCGGGTGGCTGGCCCGGTGGGTCGCGATCAGCGGCTCGAGGACCTCGCTGACCTGCGTGCTCTGCCAGGGGGCGTTGAAGCGGGCCAGACGGGCCCGCACCCGCCGCCCGGTGGGAGCGCTGGCCAGGCCGAACCCGCTACCTGGCTCGTCCACGGGTGACAGCGGCTGGGTGTTCTCCAGATCGCCGCCAGCGATCTTGTCGCCGGGCGTAGCATCGCCCGAATTCTGGGTCGGTTGCACCGTGCCCTCCGCCGGAGGGGCGACGTCGCTGGACACCGGCCTCCTCACCAAATCGCCGAGATCCAAAGGTTCGCCAGCATCCAAAGGTTTGCCGGGATCAAAACCAGGGTTGGTCACCTTGGAACGCCCATCCTACCCGCACCGCCCTACCCATTACCCCGGCCGAACCTACGAATAAGCAGGTCTGACCGGGCGAAGAACATCGAAGCAGGATCAAACGGTCAACAGAGCGTGTACCTTACGCGGGCTGAGCCGATCCCGGCCGTTCAGGAAGGCCAGCTCCATCAGCACGGTGAAGCCGGTGAGCACGCCGCCGGCCCGCTCGACCAGATCCATGGTCGCGGCCGCCGTGCCGCCGGTGGCGAGCACGTCGTCGACCACCAGGACGCGCTGTCCGGCCACGAACGCGTCCTCGCTGACCTCCAGCGTGGCCTCGCCGTACTCCAGCGCGTAGGAGGCGGAGAAGCCCGGCCGGGGCAGCTTGCCGGCCTTGCGGACCGGGACGACACCGACCCCGGTCGCGTACGCGATCGCCGCCGCGACCACGAAGCCGCGCGCCTCGACGCCCGCCACCACGTCGAACGAGCCGGCCCCGTAGTGGGTCACGATCCCGTCGACGACCCGCCGGAACCTCGGGCCGTCGCCGAAGAACGGCATCAGGTCCTTGAAGACGATCCCCGGCTTGGGGAAGTCCCGCACATCGACCGCGCCGCCGGCCACCAGCGCCGCCAACTCGGGTCCGCTGTCACCGGTCACCGGTGGGATCTCGCTACTCACGGCGGACAGCTTAGCGTCTGCCGCGGACCGGACGGCCGGCCGAAACCGGCGCGGACGAAACGGCCCGCCACCGGAGGGTGGCGGGCCGTTCCTTCACCGATCCACGTCAGCGGCGCTTGGTCCCCGGACGGTTGGAGCCGCCCCGCTTCTGCGCGGTACGGGCGCCGGGCCGCGGGGTGCTGGTGCCGGCCAGCACCGACACCTCGTCGCCCTCGGCGGCGCCGGCCGAGCGGGACCGCTCGCCACGGGCCACGTCGTCCGACCGCTGCGCCCGGCGGGCCAGCACCCGGGCGTTGTGCGCCTTGATCTTCGGATCCCGGTCCTTGAGCCAGCTCAGCACCGGAGCGGCGAACAGGATCGAGGAGAGGACGCCGACGCCCATACCGACGAAGAGCACCAGGCCCAGGTCCTTGAGCGTGCCGGCGCCGAGCAGGCCGGCGCCGATGAAGAGCACGCCGCCGACCGGCAGCAGCGCCACCAGGCCGGTGTTCAGCGAACGCATCAGGGTCTGGTTCACCGCGAGGTTGGTGGCCTCGGCGTACGTCCGGGTGCTGCCCCCCGTGATGCCGCGGGTGTTCTCCTGGACCTTGTCGAACACCACCACCACGTCGTAGAGCGAGTAACCGAGGATCGTCAGGAAGCCAATCACGGTGTACGGCGTGAGCTCGAACTGGACCAGCGAGTAGACGCCGGCCGTGAAGATCAGGTCGAACAGCAGCGAGGTGAGCGCCGCCACCGCCATCCGCCACTCGAAGCGGACCACCAGGTACGCCGAGACCAGCACCAGGAAGATCACCAGGCCGAGCATCGCCTTGTCGATGACCGCCCCGCCCCAGGCCGAGGAGACCTGCTGGTCACTGATGTCGGTCACCTCGATGCCGAGGTCGTCGGCGAGCGCGGTCTTGGCCTCGGCCATCTCGGTGGCGGAGAGCTCGGAGGTGCGGATCTTGTAGTTGGCGTCGGCCCCGTCGCCGACCTGCTGCGCCGCGTTGATCTGCGCTTCCGGGTCCACCTCGTGAACCGCGGTCTCCACCGCCTGCTGGACCTCCGACTGCTCGAAGGTCTTCCCGTCCACCTGCGCCGGGACGCTGAACTCGCTGCCACCGGCGAACTCGATGCCCAGGTGGAAACGGTTGATCGCGAAGCTGCCGATGGCGATCGCCACGAGCGCCGCCGCGATGGTGAACCACATCTTGCGGCGGCCCACGATGTTGAGGTTCGCCTCGCCCTGGTACAGGCGGGTCGCGAAACCGGATCGGGCCATGTCAGGCCTCCTTCACGCGCGAGGAGCCGGACTCCTCGGTCGGGCTGCTGCGGCGCAGGGCACGGCCGAGGCCGCTGACCCTGGGCGACATGAACGCACTGGTGCTGGCGAGAAGCGACATGATCGGGTGCCGGAAGAGGAACACCACCAGCAGGTCGAGCACCGTCGAGAGGCCGAGCGCGAAGGCGAGACCCTGCACCTGACCGATCGACACGATGTAGAGAACCACGGCACACATGATCGTGATGGCGTTCGCCGAGATGATCGTGCGCTTGGCCCGCTGCCACGCCCGCGGAACCGCGCTGCGCGGGCTCCGGCCCTCGTGGATCTCGTCCTTGAGACGTTCGAAGTAGATGACGAACGAGTCCGCCGCGACACCCAGCGAGACGATGAAGCCGACGATGCCGGCCAGCGTCAGGGTGAAGCCGATCGAGCGGCCCAGGAAGACCAGGGCGCCGAAGGTGAGCAGGGCGGAGAGGCCCAGGCTCAGGAAGATCACCAGGCCGAGCATCCGGTAGTAGAAGAACGCGTAGATCGCGACCAGGCCGAGGCCGATCGCCGCGGCCAGCAGACCCGCCTTCAGCTGCTGGTCACCGACGGTCGCCGAGACGGTCTGCGCCGGGCCGGCGTCGAAGGTCACCGGGATGGCGCCGAAGTTCAGCTGGTCGGCGAGCTTCTTGGCGCTGGCCCCGTTGAAGTCACCGGTGATCTGCGACTGGCCGGTGAGCACACCCTGGATCTGCGGCGCGGAGATGATCTCCTTGTCCAGGACCACGGCCACCGCGCAGTGGTCGGCGTCGGCGTACATCGAGGTGACCGCGACGTAGCAGGGGTCGCTGGTGCTCGCCTCGTACGCCTTCTTGGTGAGGGCGGTCCACTTCTTCTGGCCCTCGCTCTTGAAGTCGAGCGAGACCACCCACTGGTTCTGCTGGGTGTCGAGCTGCGGGCTGGCCGTGTCGATGTCGTCGCCGACGACCTCGGCCTTGTCCAGCATCACCTTGTAGACGCCCTGCTGGCAGGCGACGACCTCGCTGTCGACGGCGTCGATCGAGCCGTTGGGCCGCGCGTTCAGCTGCTGGCAGCTGATCGTCGGGACGTTGAACTGCATCTGCGGGCTGAGCGCGGCCACCTCGGCGCCGCTCAGCTCGGAGAACGCCTTGAACGGCAGGCCGGCCTTGGGGTCGGTGCTGAGGTCCACCGGCGCGGTCAGCTTCTCGGCCGCGGCCCAGGCGTCGGCGCCGACCTTCTTCTTGATGGCCTCGCGCTGCTCCTTGACGTCCGTGCTGACCGGGGCCGGCGCCGCGGCGGACGCGGAGGCCGACGGGGTCGCGGACGGCGTGGCCGACGGCGTGGCGCTCGGGCTGGGCGCGGCCGCGCCACCGCCCTGACCACCGGTCGACGGGGTGGCCGACGGCTTCGCGTCGCCGGCCTTCGGGGCCGGGGCGCTGCTGCCGCTGGCCGACGGCGACGGGGCGGCGCTGCCGCTGGCCGACGCGCTCGGCGTCGGGCTCGGCGGGTTGAGGGCGACCGACGAGACGTCCCCGGTCACGCCGGTGACCAGGCGGAACCGCATGTTCGCGGCCTGCTCCAGGCCCTTGAGCTGCTCGTCGGCCTTACCGGCGAGGGAGACGACGATGGTGTTGTTGCCCTGGATGACCACCTCGGCCTCGGAGACACCGAGGGCGTCGACCCGGCTCTGGATGATCTCGCGGGCCAGCTCCATGTCCTCCGGGCTCGGCGGGGCGCCCTGCTGGGAGGCGATGTAGGTGGCCTGCGTGCCACCGATCAGGTCCAGGCCGAGTTTCGGCTCGAGCCGCTTCTTCCAGCTGCCCTCCGCGCCGGCGGCGAAGAAGACGCACAGATACAGGACGACGAAGACCAGACCGAGCACGCCTAGCTGGCGTCCGGGATGCATCTGTCCCTGTGGTGGTCGTGCCACGGCGTTAGGTCTCCCTGTGTTTCGGCCGCGCGACGGCGCGGCGCTCTTGTCTGTGACCGGCCGTCGACGGTCGAACGGCGGGCGAACGCGCCGGGCCGGGAGCGTCACCCCGGACCGGCGCGATGGGCGTGCTTCGGGTCAGTCCTGCTTGCGCGTCTCGGTGACGGGGCTCTCCGGCTCGTCCGCGACCGGTGGGGCCTCGTCGGGCTCGGGGATGGCCTCGCCCGCCTTCTGAACGACCCGGGCGATCGCGGGACGCGCGAACCGGACCTCGACGCCCGGCGCGATCTCGAGCACGACCTGGTCGTCGGCGATCCCGGTGACGGTGCCGTGCAGGCCGCCGATGGTGACGATCTCGTCGCCCGGGGCGAGCGAGTTCTGCATGTCCGCCGCTTCCCGGCGCCGCTTCTGCTGCGGACGGATCATGACGAAATACATGAACCCGAAGAGCAGGACGAGGATCAGCAGAAACGAGAAATTGCCGCCACCGCTCGCTGGGTCAGCTGCGTTGAGCACCTAGAAAGCCTTCCGTCAGCCGCCGGCGCATCGTGGGCGGGCGCCGGTGGCGATATGCAGAGAGTTCGGTTGGAACGGCGGCGAGTCTAATCGGTCAACCTTGAGATAACGAATGCGGCACACGTCACGTTCGCATCACGAGGCAGAATCAGGCTTCCCGGGCGAACAGGTCACCCTGGAACACGCCCGGGCGACCGTCGGCGGGTGGCGTTTTGCCCAGATGTGCCCAGCCCGCCTCGGTGGCGACCCGGCCCCTCGGCGTCCGGGCGAGCAAACCCGCCCGGACCAGGAACGGCTCGCACACCTCCTCGACCGTGTCGCTCTGCTCGCCCACCGCGACGGCGAGCGTCGACAGGCCGACCGGGCCGCCCTTGAACGACTCGATCAGCGCCCGCAGCACCGCCCGGTCCAGCCGGTCCAGTCCCAGGGCGTCGACGTCGTACACCTGGAGGGCCGCCTTCGACACCTCCTCGGTGATCACGCCGTCCGCCCGCACCTCGGCGAAGTCCCGGACCCGGCGCAGCAGCCGGTTCGCGATACGCGGCGTGCCCCGGGACCGGCGGGCGATCTCCGCCGACCCCTCCGGCGTGATCCGCACCCCGAGGATCCGGGCCGAGCGGTGCAGCAGCGCGTCCAGGTCCTGGTGCGAGTAGAAGTCGAGATGCGCCACGAAACCGAACCGGTCACGCATCGGCCCGGACAGCAGACCGGCCCGGGTGGTCGCGCCGACCAGGGTGAACGGCTCCACGTCCAGCGGGATCGCGGTGGCGCCCGGGCCCTTGCCGACCACCACGTCGACCCGGAAGTCCTCCATGGCGCTGTAGAGCAGCTCCTCGGCCGGCTTCGCGATCCGGTGGATCTCGTCGATGAAGAGCACGTCGCCCGGGCCCAGCCCGGTCAGGATGGCGGCCAGGTCACCGGACCGCTCGATCACCGGGCCGCTGGTGGTCCGGATGCCGGTGCCCAGCTCGGCGGCCACGATGTTGGCCAGGGTGGTCTTGCCCAGGCCGGGCGGGCCGGACAGCAGGATGTGGTCGGGCGGCGTGCCCCGGCCCATCGACGCCTTCAGCAGCAGCTCCAGCTGGTCGCGGACCCGGTGCTGCGCGATGAAGTCGGCCAGCCGGCGGGGCCGGACGCTGGCCTCGGCGTCCAGCTCCTCGTCGAAGGCGTCCGGCGACACGAGACCGTCACCCTCCGGGAAGGTCATCGCGCCACCTCCGCTGCGCTCCGGCGTCGCGACGACCTTTGAACCGTGCTCATGGATTCGGTCGCAAGCTCGCTCATCGGGTCTTACCCAGCAGCCGGATGGCCTGGCGCAGCAGCACCGGGACCGGGGGCGTCTCGCCGTCGATCGTCTCGGCGACCGCGGCCACCGCCTGATCGGCCTGCCCCGCCGTCCAGCCGAGCGCCAGCACACCCTGGCGGACCTGCTCCTGCCAGGCGCCGTTGAGCAGGCCGGACGAGCCGGCGCCGGCCAGACCGACCGGGCCGATCTTGTCCTTGAGCTCGACGATCATCTTCTCCGCGCCGCGCTTGCCGATGCCCGGGACGGCGGTCAGGACCGCCACGTCGCCACCGGACAGCGCACGGCGTACGACATCGGGTTGATGGACGGCGAGCACCGCCTGCGCGATCCGCGGACCGACGCCGTTGGCCGTCAGGAGCAGCTCGAAGAGCTGTTTCTCGTCCTCGTCGGCGAAGCCGAAGAGGGTGAGCGAGTCCTCCCGGACGATGAGCGTGGTGGCGAGCCGCGCCTCGGCGCCGGTGCGCAGCCCGGCGAGCGTGCCCGGCGTGCAGAGCACGCGCATGCCGACACCGCCCACCTCGACCACGGCGCTGTCGGGGAGGATCGCGGTGACCACACCGCGCACGCTGGCGATCATCGGTTGCTCCTGCGGGCTGCTGCGGCCTCGATCTTCGCACGGGTGCCCCCGCGCCAGATGTGGCAGATGGCGATGGCGATGGCGTCGGCCGCGTCGGCCGGCTTCGGTGGCGCGGCCAGTCTCAGCAATCGGGTCACCATGGCGGTGACCTGGGCCTTGTCGGCCGTGCCGGAGCCGGTGACGGCCGCCTTCACCTCGCTCGGGGTGTAGGTCTGCACCGGCAGCCCGGCCCGCGCCCCGGCCAGGATCGCGACCCCGCTGGCCTGCGCCGTGCCCATCACGGTCCGTGCGTTGTGCTGGGAGAACACGCGCTCGACGGCGACGCTGTCCGGCTGGTACTGCTCGACCAGGCCGGCCAGCGCTCGGTCCAGGTGCAGCAGGCGGTGGGCGATGTCCTCGTCCGGTTCGCTGCGGACCACCTGGTAGGCGATCAGTTTCCCGAGCCGTCCCGGCACGCCTTCGACGACGCCGACGCCGCATCTCGTCAGCCCCGGATCGATGCCGAGCACGCGCACAGACTGCCTCCCCCTCGCGTACGTGTGTTCGACACCCTAATACCCGGGCCACTTGCGGCCGCCGCCGACACGCCTCGACGATGGGGACGGGAGGGCCGCTATGCACCTCATTCCACCGATGGACGACGAGCCACCGCCGGAGTACGTCGCCTTCGTCACGCTGCACGCCCCCGACCTGCGCGCCGAGGCGTTCCGCCTGGTCGGTGGCGCGCCGGTGTTCGAGGAGATCTATCTGGCCGTGCTCACCGACCTGGCCGGGCACTGGCGCCGCCTGCGCTGGCTGCGCCGGACCGGCGGCTACGTGCGCAAGCGCCTGCGGGCACGGGCCGGGCAGTGGCGCGAGGACCAGGTCTACGAGGTCGAGGTGCGTGTGTTGCGCCCTCCGGAGCCGGTGGTCGCGCCGGCCCGGTCCGGTGGCAGCCTGGCGCTGCGCAAGGCCGCGGTCATCGAGGGTACGGCGAGAGCGTCCCTGGACGCGCTGGCCGACGCCGAGATCGCCTGGGTGCACGCCAGCCTGCGCAGCCGGCTGCGCCGCACGCTCGGTTACGCGTTCGGCAGTCTCCTGCTGGTGCTCGGCCTGATCCAGTTCATGGCCTCGCTGAGCACCGATCCGCTGTAGAGACGCCGGAAGGCCGGCCCGACCGGACCGGCCTCCCGCAGCGCACGCTCACGCGTCGATGGTCGCCATGATCTCGTCGGAGATGTCGGCGTTGGAGTAGATGTTCTGCACGTCGTCGCAGTCCTCCAGGGCGTCGACGAGCTTGAGCACCTTGCGGGCGCCGTCCTCGTCCAGCTCCACCGTCATGGTCGGGACCAGGGAGGACTCGGCCGAGTCGTACTCGATGCCGGCGGCCTGGAGCGCCGTGCGCACCGCGATCAGGTCGCCCGGCTCGCTGACCACCTCGAACTCCTCGCCGAGGTCGTTGATCTCCTCGGCGCCCGCCTCGAGCACGGCGAGCATGATGTCGTCCTCGGTCAGCTCACCCTTCGGGACGATCACCACGCCCTTGCGGTTGAACATGTACGACACCGAACCCGCGTCGGCGAAGGAGCCGTTGTTGCGGGTCAGCCGGGTGCGCACCTCGGTGGCCGCCCGGTTGCGGTTGTCGGTGAGGCACTCGATCAGGATGGCGACGCCGTTCGCGCCGTACCCCTCGTACATGATCGTCTGCCAGTCGGCGCCGCCCGCCTCGAGGCCGGAGCCCCGCTTCACCGCGCGGTCGATGTTGTCGTTCGGAACCGACGACTTCTTCGCCTTCTGGATGGCGTCGTAGAGGGTGGGGTTACCGGCCGGGTCGCCACCACCGGTCCGGGCCGCGACCTCGATGTTCTTGATCAGCTTGGCGAACATCTTGCCGCGCTTGGCGTCGATGACGGCCTTCTTGTGCTTGGTCGTCGCCCACTTGGAGTGGCCGGACATGCGTAACCTCCGTGTCTACCGTACGGGTGCGGCCTGGCGGACCATCTCGACGAAGTACCGGTGGACACGAAGGTCGCCGGTCAGCTCCGGGTGGAAAGCCGTGGCGAGCAGGTTCCCCTGCCGAACTGCCACGATCCTACCGGCGGCGGCCCCTTCGGCCACGCGCCCCAGCACCCGCACGTCGCCGCCGGTCTCCTCGACCCACGGGGCGCGGATGAAGACCGCGTGGAACGGGCCGCCCTCGATGCCGTCGATCTCCACCGATGCCTCGAACGAGTCGACCTGCCGACCGAACGCGTTGCGCCGGACGGTCATGTCGATGCCGTGGAAGGACTCCTGGTCCGGGCGGCCGTCCAGCACGGTCCGGGCCAGCATGATCATGCCGGCGCAGGAGCCGTACACCGGCATGCCGTCGGCGATCCGCTTGCGAATCGGGTCGAGCAGCCCGAAGGCGACCGCCAGCTTGCTGATCGCGGTCGACTCGCCGCCGGGGATCACCAGTCCGTCGACGCCGTCGAGCTCCTCCGGCCGGCGGACCGGCCGGGCCAGGACGTCCGACTCGGCCAGCGCGGCCAGATGTTCGCGTACGTCGCCTTGCAGGGCCAGCACTCCGATGTTCACGGCCCCACAATAGGCGCGACCGGAACCGGGTCCACTTGAGGAGTCAACCGGACGGCAACCGAGCGGCCCCCACCCCGCACTCCACGGTTCCCGCCGGCGCCCGAACTGATGGGCATGACGGACACGATGGTGGTTGAGCTCGCGATGCAGGCCCTGACGATCGCGGCGAAGATGGCGGCGCCGGTGCTCCTGACCGCGCTCGTGGTCGGCTTCGCCATCTCGCTGTTCCAGTCGGTCACCCAGATCCAGGAGGCCACCCTCTCCTTCGTCCCGAAGGCGGTGGCGATCGGCGCGGCCCTGCTGCTGGCCGGCAACTGGATGCTCCACGAGATGATGACCTACACCACCCAGCTCTTCGAGAAGGTGCCCAGCCTGCTCGCGTAAAGCAGGCCACCGGGGAGCCGATTGGCTATCGGAGCACGTACTGCGCGTTCGTAGTATCCCGTTCATCCGATAACCCGCACGAGGAGCCGAATCCCCATGTCTGAGAACCAGCCCGCCGTCGGAACCGCCCGCGTCAAGCGCGGCATGGCGGAGATGCTCAAGGGCGGTGTGATCATGGACGTGGTCAACGCCGAGCAGGCGAAGATCGCCGAGGACGCGGGCGCCGTCGCGGTCATGGCGCTGGAGCGGGTGCCGGCCGACATCCGCGCCCAGGGTGGCATCTCCCGCATGTCCGACCCCGACATGATCGAGGGGATCATCGGCGCGGTCTCCATCCCGGTGATGGCCAAGGCCCGCATCGGCCACTTCGTCGAGGCCCAGGTGCTCCAGGCGCTCGGCGTCGACTACGTCGACGAGTCCGAGGTGCTCTCCCCGGCCGACTTCGCCAACCACATCGACAAGTGGCAGTTCACCGTGCCGTTCGTCTGCGGGGCCACCAACCTGGGCGAGGCGCTGCGCCGGATCACCGAGGGCGCCGCCATGATCCGGTCGAAGGGCGAGGCCGGCACCGGTGACGTCTCCAACGCCACCACCCACATGCGCAAGATCCGTGCCGAGATCCGCCGGCTGCAGACCCTGCCCGAGGACGAGCTGTACGTCGCCGCCAAGGAGCTCCAGGCGCCGTACGAGCTGGTCAAGGAGGTCGCCGAGCTGGGCAAGCTCCCGGTCGTGCTGTTCACCGCGGGCGGCATCGCGACCCCCGCCGACGCGGCCATGATGATGCAGCTCGGCGCCGAGGGCGTCTTCGTCGGCTCCGGCATCTTCAAGTCCGGCAACCCGGCCCAGCGCGCCGCCGCCATCGTGAAGGCCACCACCTTCCACGACGACC
Source organism: Actinoplanes flavus (assembly GCF_017592555.1). Taxonomy (GTDB): domain Bacteria; phylum Actinomycetota; class Actinomycetes; order Mycobacteriales; family Micromonosporaceae; genus Actinoplanes; species Actinoplanes flavus. The sequence continues at coordinate 199,780 of NZ_JAGFNS010000018.1, forward strand.
CGGACGTGATCGCCAAGGTCTCCCGCGGCCTGGGCGAGGCCATGGTCGGCATCAACGTCGAGGACGAGCCGGTCCCCCACCGCCTCTCCGAGCGCGGCTGGTGACTGAGCTAGCTTTGCTCCGCTTCGCTCCGCGGCAAAACGCCTTGTAACCGGTGACGAGGCAGGTGATTTCCCGCCGCCAGCAAACCCCGCTGGCGTCGGCAAATCACTTGCCTCGTCACCGGCGGCGT
>NZ_JAGFNS010000019.1 GCF_017592555.1 Actinoplanes flavus
CGTGCTGACCGAAGGCCCACCCGGCACCTTCAGCCTTGCGCCAGTCTCAACCGCCAGCCCTACCCATCAGGGCACCTAACCCCGCCCCAGCAGCAAAACAGTCAAAAGCTCACGGAACACCCTCTGAGACAGCACTGGGAGCCAGCTGGATCTTGGGGAGCTGCTTCGGGGGGACTGTGGTGGGGACGGGTCAGGCGTTGTTGAGGGCGGGGAGGATGCGGCCGGAACCGTAGGAGGTGCCGGCCCGGTCGCGTTCCAGCCAGCCCGACTCGACCAGCATGCGGCGGACCGCGGCAACGTCGTCGGCGGCCGCCGCGATGCGGTGGTTCACCTCGGACTCGGTCAGGACGCCGTCGACGGCGAGGAAGCGGGCGAACAACTCGGCCGCCTGCTGGTAGCGGTCGCTCAGGGTGGGCGGCAGGCTGGTCAGCCGGCCGTGCGAGAAGAACGGTTTGAGCTGTGGGTACTCCCGCAGGAGCGGGGCGATCGGCTGGGCCCGGTCGAGCGCCTGGGCGGCCTCGCGCAACACGTCGGCCACGGCGCGGTAGATGCCGTCGCCGGTGCCGGTGGCGACGCCCGCGCCGACCAGCCGGCCGAGCAGCTCGCCCACCTCCGGTTTCGGCAGATCCAGGTGGATGGACATCTCGGCGATGGTGCAGCCGTCCCGGCCGTGCCGGACCAGTTCGGCGAAGGCCCGCAACCGGGCCGGGTGGGACAGCAGCAGGAGAAGCCCGGAGGCGTGCGCGGCGGGTACGGACATCCCCTCACCGTAGGCACGGCCGGAACCGCCGGCACCCGAATTTCTCATTGACTTATCTCGATCACTGGGCGAGGCTGTGGCCACAGCACGCCGCCGGAGCCACGCGGCGCGGACGCATGGGCAGCTTCCGCGATTCCCCCGCAGGCAGACCTGTCGCGCCGACGCGTGACAGTCCCGAGCTCAGGAGTGCTGAGTTCACATGCTTACATCCGTACGCATAAGGTTTTTGATCAGTGCCGTGGTGGCGGCCCTGGCCGCCTCGCTCGCGGCCCTCGCCGTGCAGACCGGCCCCGCCGCCGCGCACGGCAACGTCACCGGCCCGGCGTCGCGCAACTACGGCTGTTTCGAGCGATGGGGTTCGGACTTCCAGAACCCGGCCATGGCCACCCAGGATCCGATGTGCTGGCAGGCCTGGCAGGCCAACCCGAACGCCATGTGGAACTGGAACGGCCTCTACCGGGAGGGTGTCGCCGGCCAGCACGAGACCGCCATCCCGGACGGCCAGCTGTGCAGCGCCGGGCACACCGAGAGCGGCCGGTACAACGCCATGGACGCGATCGGCGACTGGAAGGCCACGTCGATCGGCAACTCGTTCACGGTCAAGCTGTTCGACGGGGCGCGGCACGGCGCCGACTACATCCGGGTCTACGTGACCAGAGCCGGCTTCAATCCGGTGACCACCGCCCTCAAGTGGTCCGATCTGCAACTGCTCACCACGGTGCCGAACACACCGGCGGCACAGTGGACGCACCAGCTGACCAACGGCGTCCAGATCGACATCCCGGCCAGCGTGTCCGGGCGGTCCGGGCGGGCCATGCTCTACACCATCTGGCAGGCCAGCCACTCGGACCAGTCGTACTACTTCTGCAGTGACGTGAACTTCGGCGGCGCCACCAGTTCGCCGTCGACGTCGCCGTCCAGCTCGCCGTCGACGTCGCCGTCGGCCTCGGTGTCCCCGTCGGTCTCGCCGTCGGTGTCGCCGAGCACCTCGAACCCGCCGGTGACCGGCTCGTGCGCCGCCACCCACACGGTGACGTCGCAGTGGTCGGGCGGCTACCAGGGTGAGGTCAAGGTGACCGCGGGCGGCTCCGCGGTGAAGGGCTGGACCGTGACGCTGACCTACCCGGGCACGTCACCGATCCAGCAGGTCTGGAGCGCGAGCCTGACCACCAACGGCAGCACGGCCGTGGCGACGAACGCGTCGTACAACGGCAACCTGGCCGCCGGCGGAAGCACGACGTTCGGCTTCCTCGGCTCGGGCACGGCGGTCACGCCGACGCTCACCTGCGCGGCCACCACCTGACCCTATGCATCGGCATTCATCTTTGTTACAGTGCCGTCAATGGGAGCGCTCCCAATGATCTGACCGTCCCCCCGTCCCCCAGAAACGGAGGCAGGCAACACCCGCGTGGTTCGGCTCCGTCCACGTACGTGCTGTGACTCCACGACGGGAAGCGCGGGCGCCCCACCCGCTCCCGTCACCGCCGCCAGGCCGTCAGCAGTTCCTCCGGCCCGAAGGCGGCATGCAACCCCGCCGCGGTCACCCCACCGCGGCTGATCGCCAGCAGCGGCACCGGTTCGTCGGTGACGGCGGCCCGGTGCCGCTGCAACGCGAGCAGATCGTCCTCGTCGAAGGCGGACCGTTCCAGCCACTTGACCGACCCGAGGAAGTGCGGTTCCCGGGCGAGCGGCTCCCGGTCGGCGCCGACGACGTCGATTCCCACGCTGTTCGACCTGGTCCCGTAGGCCCCGACCACGGGCACCGAGGGCAGGAGTCCGGCCGGCAGCAGCCGGGCCAGCGACTCCCGCAGCAGCGGCTCGACCGCCCGCCCTCGCCAGCTCGCCCAGCCGGTCCGAACCCGTTCGAGGGTGATGTCCCCGCGGAGCCGCTCGATCTCCGGCAGGTACGGCCGCACGAAGGTCGGCCAGAACCGCAGGTACGGGTCGGTGACCCGGTAACGCCGCTCCTTCGTGGGCCGGGTGGAGACCGGGAGCTCGGCGGCGAGGAAGTCCCCGAGATCGGCGTCCGGGCGTCACGCGGCACCGATCAGCGGCAGGCCACCGGTCACCAGGGCGGCGTCGAACGCCTCGGCGGGCGCGAGGCCGAGCATGTCACCGACCTCGGCCAGGGCTCAGCGGCCCGAGCACCATCTCGCGGCCACGCTGGTGGAACGGCCGCCCGTACGGCCCCAGCGATACCATCGCGCCCGATAGTGTTCGGGAGGCGCGATGACACCTCAGGTGGCGGTGTGCGGGCCGGCGGAGTGCACGCCCGGCGAGGCGGATCAGGCACGGCGGGTCGGGGAGCTGCTCGCCGAGGCGGGGGCGGTGGTCCTCTGCGGGGGCGGGGCCGGGGTGATGGCCGCCGTCGCGGCCGGGGCGCGGTCCCGGGGCGGGCTGGTCGTCGGGGTGTGGTCCGGAGACAGCCGGGCCGGGGCCTCGCCGGACCTGTCGGCGACCGTGGTCACCGGGATGGGGCAGGCCCGCAACGCGATCCTCGTCCGGAGCGCGGACGCCCTGATCAGCGTCGGCGGCTCGTGGGGCACGCTGAGCGAGATCGCCCTCGGCATGCGCCGCGGCGACCTGCCGGTGATCGCGCTCGGCGGCTGGCGGATCCACGGGGCGGACGGCACACCCGTGCCGGGCATCCACCACACCGGCACTCCGGAGGCCGCCGTCGAGCACGCGCTGCGGCGGCACCGGGACGACACGGTCGAGGACTGGGTCTCCGAGGAGAACCTGGTGCGGTTCCTGGCGGAGCTGAGCCGCCTCATCGGGTACGACTTCGACCACCTCGACGAGGCGGCGCTGGCCGCCGGCTCCCCGCTGCGGTACCCGTTGACGGGCAGCCCACCACTGGAGGTGGAGCTGTCCCGGGAGCCGGGCGGCAGCGTCGTCGACATCCGGGTGTCGGGCCGGATCGATCCGCTCCTCAAGGCTCGTGTCGAGACCATGTTCTCGCTGCTGTGAGTGACCACCGATCTCAGCCCGGCGGGCGCGGCACAGGCGGGAGTGGGCAGCGGATCGCGGCTCTGTCGTACGAGATCATGATTTTGAAGAGCGTGAGCGGAGCAGCCCGGCGGGATCTTCGGCGGGGTCCCGGCGTCCTCGTCGACCTACCGGCGGGCGGGGCGCGACGGTGAGCCGCCGCCCGCCGGTGGGGCTCAGGGCGCCAGCAGGGGCACGTCGAGGCGGGTGGCCAGCTCCTCGACGGTGAGACCGTGGGTTTCGCGGACACGGACGCCGCCGGGGGTGATCAGGAAGGTGGCGACGTCGGTGTAGACGCGGGTGACGCAGGCCTTGCCGGTGAGCGGATACGTGCAGGCCGGGACCAGTTTCGGCGCTCCGGTCCTGGTGAAGAGGGTCATCATCACCCAGACCTCCTTGGCGCCGACCGCGAGGTCCATGGCGCCGCCGACCGCCGGGATGGCGTCCGGCGCGCCGGTGTGCCAGTTGGCCAGGTCGCCGTCGGCGGACACCTGGAAGGCGCCCATCACGCAGACGTCGAGGTGGCCGCCGCGCATCATGGCGAAGCTGTCGGCGTGGTGGAAGTAGGCGGCGCCGGGCAGTTCGGCGACCGGCTGCTTGCCCGCGTTGGTGAGGTCCACGTCGGCCTCCTCGGCGGGCACCACCTCGCCCATGCCGAGCATGCCGTTCTCGGTGTGCAGGACGACGCCGCTGTCCGGTTTCAAATAGCGGGCGATCGACGTGGGCTGGCCGATGCCGAGGTTGACGTAGGCGCCCTCGGGGATGTCCGCCGCGATGACCTGGGCGAGCTCATCGATCTTCAAGGGGCCACCTCCACGAGACGGTTCACGTAGATGGAGGGGGTCACGATGTGCTCCGGGTCGAGTTCGCCGATCTCGACGATCCGCGACACCTGGGCGATGGTCAGTTTCGCGGCGGTCGCCATCACCGGGCCGAAGTTGCGGGCCGTCTTGCGGTAGACCAGGTTGCCGAGCCGGTCGGCGACGTGCGCGCGGATCAGGGCGACGTCGCCGTGGATCGGGTACTCCAGCACGTACTCGCGGCCGTCGATGACCCGGGTCTCCCGGCCCTCGGCGATCGGGGTGCCGACGCCGGTCGGGCAGTAGAAGGCGCCGATCCCGGCGCCGGCCGCGCGCATCCGCTCGGCCAGGTTGCCCTGCGGAACCAGCTCCAGCTCGATCTTCCCGGCCCGGTACATGCTGTCGAAGTGCCAGGAGTCCGCTTGCCGCGGGAAGGAGCAGACCATTTTCCGTACGCGTCCCGCGGCGATCAGCGCGGCGAGGCCGGTGTCGCCGTTCCCGGCGTTGTTGCTGACGATGGTGAGGTCGCCGGCGCCGTGCTCGATCAGCGCGTCGATCAGCTCGACCGGCATCCCGGCCATGCCGAACCCGCCGACGAGGACCGTGTCGGAGTCGTTGATCTCCTGGACCGCGGTGAGCGCGTCGGTCACCTGAGTCTTCACCGGTTGCAGTTCTCCAGGACGACGGCGAGGGCCTGGCCCACGCCGATGCAGATGGCCGCGACGCCCCAGCGCTGGTCGCGTTCACGCAGCACGTGGGCGAGGGTGCCGAGGATACGGGCGCCGGACGCGCCGAGCGGGTGGCCGATGGCGATGGCGCCGCCGCGGGTGTTGACGATCTCCGGGTCGATACCCCAAGCGTCGACGCAGGCCAGCGACTGGACGGCGAACGCCTCGTTGAGCTCGACCGCACCGACGTCGGACCAGCCGATGCCGGCCTGCCGCAGTGCCTTCTCGGCGGCCTGGACCGGGGCGAACCCGAAGTCCTGCGGGTCGAGGGCGTACGCGCCGCGGCCGGCGATCCGGGCGATCGGGTCGAAGCCGATGTGGAAGGCGGCGGCCGCGGTGCCGAGCAGCACGGCCCCGGCGCCGTCGTTGAGCGGTGACGCGTTCCCGGCGGTGATGGTCCCGTCGGTCCGGAACGACGGCTTGAGGCTCGCGAGCTTCTCGGGGCTGCTGTCGGCCCGGATGCCCTCGTCCTTCACGAGGTCGCCGACCGGCACCGTCAGGTCCTGGTAGAAGCCCTCCGCCCAGGCCTTGGCCGCCAGGACGTGGGAGCGGGCCGCGAACGCGTCCTGCCGCTCGCGGGAGATGCCGTACTTCTCCCCCAGCTGCTCGTTGCACTCGCCCAGCGAGATCGTCCACTCGGCCGGCATCCTCGGGTTGACCAGGCGCCAGCCGAGCGTGGTGGAGACCGCCTCCAGGTGGCCGGCCGGGAAGGCGCGGGACGGCTTCGGCAGCACCCACGGGGCCCGGGTCATCGACTCGACGCCGCCGATCACCACGATCTCGGCGTCCCCGGAGGCGATCGCCCGGGAGCCGATGATCGCGGCGTCCAGGCTGGAGCCGCAGAGCCGGTTCACCGTCGACGCCGGGACGCTGGTGGGCAGGCCGGCCAGCAGCACCGCCATCCGGCCGACGTTGCGGTTGTCCTCGCCGGCGCCGTTGGCGTTGCCCCAGTACACGTCGTCGATGCGGCCGGGGTCCAGGCCGGGCGCCTTGGCGAGCAGGCCGGTCAGGGCGGTGGCGGCCAGGTCGTCGGGGCGCACGTCGGCGAGGGCGCCGGAGTAGCGGCCGAACGGGGTACGGGTGGCGGCGTAGACGAACGAATCGGTCACTGGTGCTGCTCCTCGTCGAGCTCGGTCAGGACGCGCTGGGCGATCCGGAAGGCGGTGTTGGCGGCGGGAACGCCACAGTAGATCGCGGTCTGCAGGATCAGTTCCTTGATCTCGTCGTCGGACAGGCCGTTGGTGCGGGCCGCCCGTACGTGCATGGCCAGCTCCTCATGGTGTCCGAGAGCGATCAGGGCGGTCAGGGTGATCAGCGAACGGTCCCGCCGGTGCAGGCCGGGGCGGGTCCAGATCTCGGCCCACGCGTACCGGGTGATCATGTCCTGGAAGTCGCGGGTGAACGCGGTGGTCCCGGCGGTGGCCCGGTCCACGTGCGCCGGCCCGAGCACCTCCCGCCGGACCGTGACGCCGGCGGCGCGCAGTTCGTCGAAGTGCTGGTCGAGCAGGGTGGCGACGACCTCGGGCGCCTCGGCGGGGGCCAGGTGGGCGACGTCGTCGAGGACCACCAGGCGGCCGTGCAGGACGCCGCCGGCGATGGCGGCCAGGCTGTCGACCGGGGTCGGCTTGTCGTGCCCGCCGGCCACCGCCAGCACCGGGGCCGCGATCTCGGCGAGCCGGTCACGGACGTCGAACTCGGCCAGCGCCTCGCACGCCCGCGCGTAACTGTCGGCGTGGGTGGCCCGCAGCGCCTCGATGAGCGGTTCGCCGTCGGCGAACCCGGGCGCGAACCAGCGCTCCCGCGAGCCGGCGACCACCGACTCGATGCCCTCGGCCCGGACCAGTTTCGCCCGGTCGTGCCACAGCGGCGCGTCGCCGATCTTGGCGCCGGTGCAGAGCAGCGCGGCCGCGGTCACCCGCTCGGGCGCGTCGAGCAGCAGTTGCAGCCCGACCGCGCCGCCGATCGAGTCGCCGGCGTAGCCGAACGCCTCCCCCGGCCGGATCCGCTCGGCCAGCGCCAGCACCTCCCGGGCCAGGTCGGCGATCGTGTAGGGCCCGGTCGCCGGGGCGCTGCGGCCATGGCCGGGCAGGTCCCAGCCGACCACGTGGTAGTGGCCGTAGAGCCGCCCGGCGCAGCGGGCCCACAGCGTCTCGGCGGTGGTTCCCACCGACGGCCCGAGCAGCAGCAACGGCCTGCCGGGCGCGTCGGTGAAAATGGTCGCGGTCAGCAATCTGGTCCCTCTCCGCGCTTGTTCAGGGGTACGGCGGACGCGCGCGCGACCGCGGCGTCGATGATCCGGCCGGTGGCGCCCGGGTAGGGCTCGCCGGAGGCCGCGCCCGGGTTGATCGACCGCTGTTCGGCGTCGATGCCGGGCCGGGCGGCGGCCAGGTTCGCGGTCATCCAGGCGGTCTCCACCTGGAGCCCGGCCAGCAGCTCGGCGGTCTGCGAGCCGGCCGTCACGGTGCGGCGGGCCAGCGTGCGCAGGGTGGCCCATTCGACGTGCCAGCCGCCGTCCGGCCGCTCGTCGACGGCGGCGGCCGCGCCCGCGTGCACCGTCGCGGCCAGCGGCGGCGCGGCCAGCGCGGCCCGTTTGACCAGGACGGACAGCACCGGATTCTGCTTGTTCGGCATGGCCGACGAGCCACCGCGCCCGGCGACCGTGCCCTCGGACAGTTCGTGGATCTCCGGCCGGGCACCGGCGAGCACGTCGTTGGCGATCCGCCCCCACGCGTCGGTGCAGGTCACCAGCGCGTCGGCGAGGCCGGTGAGCGGGGCCCGGGCGGTGTGCCAGGGGTCGCGGACCGGCAGGCCGAGGGTTTCCGCGGTGGTCTCGATCAGGTCGGCGACCACCAGCGGGGAACCGGCCAGGGCGACCGGCGCGGCCAGGCTGCCGACCGCGCCACCGACCTGCAACGGCAGGTCCGAGGCGGCGGTCAGGCGGTCCCGGGCGTCGAGCACGCCGGTCAGCCAGCCGGCGGCTTTGAGACCGAAGGTGATCGGTACGGCATGCTGCGTCAGCGTCCGGCCGGCCATCGGGGTGTCCCGGTGCTCGCCGGCCAGCCGGGACAGGACCGCGGCCTGGGCGGCCAGGTCGTCGCCGATCCGGTCGGCGGCGTCGCGCAGGCACAGCACCAGCCCGGTGTCCACCACGTCCTGGCTGGTGAGGCCCCGGTGCAGCCAGGACGCGGCGGCCGGGTTGCGGGCTCCGAGCCGTTCGCGGAGCAGTTCGAGCAGCGGGATGAGCGGATTGCCGCCGGACTCGGCGCCGGCCGCCACCGCCGCCGTGTCGTCCGGGCCGATCAGCCCGTCCAGGTCGTCGTGGGCGTCCGGGGAGGCGACGCCGTGCAGCACGAGCGCGGCCAGCCAGGCGGCCTCGACACGGACCATGGCCGCACACACGGCCGTGTCCGTGAAGATGTCGCCGGCCCGCTCGTCTCCGGGCCACAACAGATCGCTCACCGCGTACCCCTCAAGGTTTGCTCCTCGCCACCGAGTGCCCGGAACGCGCGGCACGAACCGTGCGTCAGGCCCATGCGTCGCGAAGGCGCGGGTAGGTGAGGAAGACCGTCTCGCCCTCGCCCTGCAGGCGGATGTCGAAGACGGCGCCGTCCGGGTCGCGGCGCGCGATGAGCGTGGCGCGGCGGTCCGGCGCGACCGATTCGAGGAGGGTGTCGTTGGCCAGCACGTCCGGGTCGTCCGGCAGGTAGGCCCGGGTGAACAGGCGGTCGAGCAGGCCGCGAGCGAAGACCGTGACGGCGAAGAACGGCGCCTTGCCGGGCTCGGTGGCGCCCGGTTCCAGGGTGGCGAACTGGTAGTGCCCGTCCGGCCCGGTGGCGGCGCGGCCCCAGCCGGTGAAGGTCCAGCCGTCGCGGCGCAGCGAGCCGGGCTGGCGCGGGATGTGGCCCTGCGGGTCGGCCTGCCAGATCTCGATGACCGCGTCCGGGACCAGGTCGCCGGCGCCGTCGTAGACGTGGCCGTGCAGCCGCAGCGCCCGCGGATGGGACGGGGGGACCAGTTCGTTCATGCCGTCGAACTCCAGCCCCAGGTGGAAGAAGGGGCCGACGGTCTGGCCGGGAACGGCGCTCATTTGACTTCTTCCTCGGTGTCGGACTCCAGCGGAGTGCGGTGGGTGCCGGTGAGCACGATGTCCCAGCGGTATCCGGTGCTCCACTCCGGGGTGGTCACGTCGTGGTCGTACTGGGCGATCAGCAGCTCCCGCGCCTTGGGGTCGGTGATCGACTGGTAGATCGGGTCGAGCGGGAACAGCGGGTCGCCGGGGAAGTACATCTGGGTGACCAGGCGCTGGGTGAAGTCGGTGCCGAAGATCGAGAAGTGGATGTGGGCGGGCCGCCACGCGTTGACGTGGTTGCGCCACGGGTACGGTCCCGGCTTGATGGTCTGGAACCGGTAGGTCCCGTCCGGCCCGGTCAGCATCCGGCCCACCCCGGTGAAGTTCGGGTCGTGCGGCGCCGGGTGCTGGTCGCGCTGGTGCCGGTAGCGACCCGCGGCGTTGGCCTGCCACACCTCGACGAGCTGACCGGCGACCGGGCGGCCGTCGCCGTCGAGGACCCGGCCGGTGACCACGATCCGCTCGCCCAGTGGGGTGCCGGCGTGCTGGATGGTCAGGTCGGCCTCGTCGTCGGCGACGTCGCGGTGGCCGAAGACCGGCGCCCACAGCTCGACCGCCTCCGGGTCGATCAGGTGCGCCGGCTGCCGGGGGTGCCGGAGGATGCTGCTCCGGTACGGAGCGTAGTCGATCTTCGGCTGGGGTCCGCCCGGCTGCTGGGCCGCCGCCTCGATCTCCCTGTTGATGTCAGCTTGTGACGACTCCATGTTCACGCTCCGGACGCTAGGCGGAAACCCGGCCCGCGGCGATACTCTTCTTCCACTGAGCGGAAGGAGCATCCGTGGGGGCCACTGTCACGTCCCGCGCTCTGGCCATCCTCGGGGCCTTCGACGGCGAGCACCGCAGCCTCTCCCTGACCGAGCTGGCGCGCCGTGCCGGGCTACCGCTGGCCACCGCGCATCGCCTGGTCGGCGAGTTGCAGCGGTGGGGTGCGCTGGCCCGCGAGCCGAACGGCGACTACGTGATCGGCCGCCGGATCTGGCAGCTCGGGCTGCTCGCGCCGGTGCAGAGCGGCCTGCGCCAGGCCGCGTCCCCGTTTTTGCATGATCTGTACGGAACCACCCTCGCCACCGTGCACCTGGCCGTCCGCGACGGTCTCCAGGTCCTGTACGTGGAACGCCTGGCCGGGCACGTCTCGGTGCCGGTGGTGAGCCGGGTCGGCTCCCGCCTGCCGATGCACGCCACCGGGGTCGGGAAGGTGCTGCTCGCCTACGCCCCGGAAGAGGTCCGCATGGAGGTGCTCCAGAACCTCACCCGGATCACCGCGTACACCGTCACCCAGCCCGCCCGCCTGCTGGAACAGCTGCGCCGGGTCCGTGCCGAGGGCTACTCCACCACCGGCGAGGAGATGAGCCTGGGCGCCTGTTCGGTGGCGGTGCCGGTGCGCAGCGGCGACACCGTGGTGGCGGCCCTCGGCATGGTGGTGCCCGACCTGCGCCGGCAGCTGCCCCGCCTGGTCTCCGCCCTCCAGGTGGCGGCGCACGGCATCGGCCGGACCCTCACCGGCGATCCTTCCATCCAGTGGAAATAGGGTCTTGTGTCCCGGCGGTTCGGGACTGAACGCTGGGGGCATGCGTACCCAGGTCGCCATCATCGGCGCCGGCCCGGCCGGACTTCTGCTCTCCCACCTCCTCGCCCAGGGCGGGGTCGAATCGGTCGTCCTCGAGACCCGCTCCGAGGAGTACGTGGCGGCCCGGATCCGGGCCGGCATCCTGGAGCACTCCAGCGTGGAGCTGCTGGAGTCGGTGGGGCTCGGGGCCCGGCTGCGGGCCGAGGGCGACCAGCACCGGGGCATCTACCTCCAGTGGCCGGGCGAGCGGCACCACCTGGACTTCGTCGACCTGACCGGCCGCAGCGTGTGGGTCTACGGGCAGACCGAGGTGCAGAAGGACCTGATCGCCGCCCGCCGGGCCGATGACCAGGAGATCCACTACGAGGTCTCCTCCGTGGAGCCGCATGACGTCACCTCGGACCGGCCATACGTGACATTCACCGATGAGTCCGGTTCGCCCCAGCGCCTGGACTGCGCTGTCATCGCCGGCTGCGACGGCTCGTTCGGGCCCAGCCGGCAGGCGGTCCCCTCACCCCGGGTCTTCGAGCGCGTCTACCCCTACTCCTGGTTCGGCATCCTCGCCGACGTGGCCCCCTCCACCGACGAGCTGATCTACGCCTGGCACCCGAACGGTTTCGCCCTGCACTCGATGCGGTCGGCCACGGTGAGCCGCCTCTACCTCCAGGTCCCCAACGGCACCGACCCGCGGTCCTGGTCCGACGACCGGATCTGGGCGGAACTGTCCACCCGGCTCGGGCACGGGCAGAACGGCTGGAAGCTCAACCCCGGCCCGATCACCGACAAGGGCGTCCTGCCGATGCGCAGCTACGTGCAGACGCCGATGCGGCACGGCAACCTGTTCCTGGCCGGCGACGCCGCGCACATCGTCCCGCCGACCGGCGCCAAGGGCCTCAACCTGGCGATCGCCGACGTGGCGCTGCTCAGCCGGGCGCTCATCGCGTCGCTGCGGGAGAAGAACCCGGCGCTTGCCGACCGCTACTCGGACGACGCGCAGCGCCGGGTCTGGCGGTGCACCCACTTCTCCTGGTGGATGACGACGATGCTGCACACCTCGGGCGACCCCTTCGACGCCGAGTTGCAGCTCTCGCAGCTACGCTGGGTCGCCGGCAGCCGGGCCGGAGCCACCGGCCTCGCCGAGAACTACGCCGGACTTCCCATCGGGTACTGACGCGGCACCCTCGGGCGGGTCGGTGGCCGCGATGGTCGGCGGCGCCGGAGCGTGGTCGACGGCCTCCCGGTAGGTGCCGGTCGGCAGCGTGGACGGGCTGGCGCCGGGCGGGACCTGCCCGTTCGGCGCGGCCGGCTCCCGGGCCAGCAGGCCCTTCGCCAGCGACGCCACGGTGGCCAGGAACGCCACGTTCAGCGCGGCCTCCCAGTCGAAGGCGGTGACGTCGAAGACGCCCGCCGTCATCGAGCCGGCCAGCGACGACAGGAACGTCTTCGCGAGCCGGACCAGCAGGTCGGGCCAGAAGGCCAGATTGGTCATCTTCGACAGGTACTGCACCCCGGTGAGGATCACCGAGGAGACGAACGCGCCGATCGCGATGGTCACCGAGTACTTCCATGGCAGCTCGGTGACCGAGCTGATGCCGCCGGCCAGCAACGTCGCGATGAACACCTGTCCGGCGGACCAGCCGGCCCGCTCCAGAAAATCGAGTAAAACTGCACGCCACTTGGGCACAACCTGTGTCATGACATCGACGGTTCTCGCTTGATAGATCGGTGGGAATCAGCTGAACGGATTAGTTCGCCGCATCCCACCCCGCAAGAGATATCGGTGAAGCCCTAAGGACCATCACCGATCCCCCGCTACGGTCTTTGCCATAGCGTCCACATTGCCGGCCAAACCTGGGGGATTCGATCGATGCGGTGGCTCAACGACCTGCTCGGCGGCTTGCCGTGGGCACTCGTCTGTCTCGTCGTCGGCGTACTGGTCACCGCCGAGACGGCACTGCTCGCCGGGCTGGTGCTGCCGGCCGCCACCGCCCTCGTCGCGATGGGCCTGCTCGCCAACGCCGGCGTCGTACCGGTCGTCCCGGCCCTAGCCACCGCGGTCGCGGCCGCGGTGATCGGCGGCAACATCGCCTACTGGCGGGCCGGAACCGCACCGGCGGGTGGGAAACAGCGCGCCTGGGACCGCGCCGAGAAACTCTTCCACCGGCACGGCGGGCGGGCCGTCTTCCTCGGCCAATGGGTGGTGGGGGCACGCACCCTGATGCCGCGCCTGGCCGCGCGCAACGGCGTACCCCGCAAGGTCTTCATGGCCTGGCACACGCCGGCGGCGATTCTCTGGGCCCTGTGGATGGTCGGCGCGAGCTACGCGGCCGGAGCCTCCTACGATGTGCTCGCGGCGCGCGCCGGGCGCGCCGCGGGCGCGCTGGCCGCCCTGACGGTGCTCGTTCTCGGTCTGACGCTGGCGGGCCGCTGGTTCGGACGACACCCCGATCCGGTACGCGCGATCGCGCGCCGTTTCCGTCCGAAACCACTGCCGGCCGGCACCGCCACGGTGGTGAGCCTCGTCCTGCTCGTCGCACTCGCGTTCCTGCTGATCGCGGTGATCCCGCCGGTGGTCCGGTTCAGCGGGCTGGCCGCGGTCGACGAGACGGTGGCCGCCTGGGCCCGGACCCAGTGGACCTCCGACGGCTACTTCGCCGCCCTCCAGATCGCCACCTCCCTGGTCCCCGAGATCCTGGTGATCCTGGCCCTGGTCATCGCCCTGGTCCGGTGGTGCTGGCGCGGATTCGACCTGCGAGCCTTCTTCCCGGAGGTGCTCGGCCCGATCCTGCCGGCCGTCGTCCTCGCCGTCGTGCTCGCGGCCACCGCCGACCCGGGCCGGCGGACCACCGGCGACATCCCGTTCCCGCCGGCCGGCGAACTCGACGGATCACTGCCCCTGGACGCCCAGCTGATCGCGGTCCACAGCATGCCGGCCGGGCAGACCGCGCAGGTGGCGGCCGCGGCCGGGCTGCTCGCCTGGCTGGTCGTGCGCGGGCTGCCGTGGAAATGGCGGGTCGCCGTCTGGACGCTGGCGACCGGGTACACCCTGGTCTGCGCCGGCTCGTGGGTCTACCTGAACTGGAGCGACACCAGCGTGACCGTGGCCGCGGTGATCCTCGGCGTCGCCTGGGCCGCCGTCAACGCGGCCGTCTGGTCCAGCCGGGCCGACGGCGGCACCCCCGAACCCCGGCCGGAGCCGGCCGTCCTGTCAGAATCCACGGCGTGAGCCCGGTTCATGTCGTCTACGCCCATCCCGACCCGGGAAGCTTCACCCGGGAGGTGCTGGACGCGTTCGTCGGCGGGCTTTCGTCGTACACCGTCTCGGATCTCTATGGGTCCGGTTTCCAGCCGGTCCTGAGCGCCACCGAGTACGCGCGGCCGGCCTCCGCTCCCGTGCCCTCCGACGTGGCCGCGGAGCACAAGCTGCTCGACGCGGCCGAGGTGTGGGCGTTCGTCTACCCGGTGTGGTGGGCGGACTGCCCGGCCATGCTGAAAGGCTGGTTCGACCGGGTGTGGACGGTCGGGTGGGCCTACAAGCCCGGGTGGGGGCGGGTGGCCCGGCGGGCCGTCGTGCTCTGCACCGCCGGCCACACCGTCGCCGAGCTGGAGAAATCCGGCGTCCACCAGGCCATGCGGACCACCATGGTCGACGACCGGATCGGCGCGCGGGCGTCGTCGTCCGACTTCGTCGTGCTGGGCGGGTCGGTCCTGGCCGGAAGCGACCCCGCCGGGTGGGCGTCGATGAAGGCCGCCCACCTGGCCGGCGTCGCCGAGCTGGCTCGCTCCCTCTGAGCCCGCTCTTCCTCGCTCCCTCTTTATCGCCCCCTCTTCCTCGCTTCCGCTGATCCCGCTCTTCTGAGCGGCGGGTTTCAGCAGGTCGCGCAGCCGTCGGTGGGTTTCGCCGGGGCCGGCGCGGTGCTCACGGTGGGGAGGATCGTGCGGCTGCGGCCCGGACGGGGATACGCCTCCGCGGCGGCCGCCAGCCGGGCCGCGTGGTCGCGCTGCTTCTGCCAGTGGCCGTAGAGGGCACCGCGCCGCGACAGCCGGTCCACCTCACGGATCGTCTCCGGGTCGACGTCGCCGGGCGGGGCGTCCCGCCACGGGGTGCCGGGCAGCGGCATGAAGGTGTGCGCGTGAATCCGGGCGCCGAGGTCGGCCAGCTCGCGTGCCAGGGCCAGCGAGTCGTCGACGTCGTCCCGGCTCTCCCCCGGCATCCCGAAGATCATGTCGACGTTGATCCGGAAGCCCTCCTCGATCCCGAGCCGGGCGGCCCGCTTCACCTCCTCGACGCCGTGCCCCCGCTTGGCCGCGTCGAGAACCCGGTCGGACCCGGACTGGGCGCCCACGATGATGTTGTTGTTGTCGCAGTACTTCTTCACCAGCCGCAGGGCCTCCCGGCTGACGTGCTCCGGCCGGATCTCACTCGGGAACGACCCGAAGAAGACCCGCCCGTTCGGCCCGATCCCCTCCCGGCACGACGCCAGCAACTCCTCCACCGCGTCGAGATTCGGCTCGTCCGTCTGACTGCCGTAACTCAGCGCGGTCGGCGTGATGAACCGGACGTCCCGCAGCCCACGAGCCCGCATCTGGTCGACATGCCACCGAACGTTCTCCACGCTCCGGTGGCGGAACTTCGCCGAGAACATAAAGGGCGTTTGGCAAAATCGGCACGCATAGATGCAGCCGCTCGTGATTTCGAGGGCGTTGAACTTGTCCCACTTGAGGGCGAAGCCCGGGAAGTCGTTGAGGTCGCGCTGCTTGGCTTTGCCAGTCCTCTTCACATTGCCGGTCGCGTCGCGGTAGGCCAAACCGGTGATCCCAGTCGGGTCACCCTTCGCGTCGACCAGGCTGACCAGGGTCGACTCGCCCTCGCCGATCACCGCCATGTCCCAGCCCGCGTCCAGCGTCTGCACCGGCTCCGCGGTGGCGTGCACTCCCCGGCCAGATGCGTCACGTTCGGGCCATCCGCCAACGCCCGGATCTGGCTCAGCTCCTCCGCGAGAGCGGCGGCATCTGGCGAATAGAACGACCAGAGCACGAGGGTACGGACGTCGCCCGCCTCACGGATGTGACGGGCCGTCTCCTCGACGCTCTCCCCGAACCGCCACTCGGCCTCGCCGCCGGGTGCAGTGGCCGGCGATCAGCAGCCAGGCGGCGACACTCGGCGGACGCGGTGCGCATCGAGACGGCCATCCGAGGTGTTTCCCGCTGTCCCATGGGGCATGTTTCGCCATACGCCGTTCGAGGGCAGCAACGCGGTAGAGCGGAGCATGAAACCATTCGCGAGACGGCGGAAAGGGACAGCGGTGCCGACGATTGCCATGTTCATCTTCAGCTCGGTTCAGGCCGCCTTGCTGCTGGCTGTGGTACTGCTGGGGATCGCTGCCCGCCGTCAACGCGAACTCATCGACAGCCAGGCGGAACACGGCGGGTCGGTGTTCATCACCGATGAGGTGGACGTGGTGGCTGCCGACGTCGAGTTGGCCACCGCGGCAGCGCAGCGGGCGCTGGACGAGGCCGACCAGGCACATGACCGGGCCCTGTGGGCAGCCACGACACGCGACATCGCGGAGCTGCGCCACCGGCAGGTGCTCAGGCAGGCCGAAACGGCCGGCCGACCTCGTCAGCTCGTGCAGCGCGCGGCTCTGAACGCATACCAGCGTGGACAGCTGTCCGTTGGCGAACTCAACCTGATCTGGCGGCACGCTCACACCACGGTGGAATCCACGCAGACCCCCGCCGCGGTGCCGCTCGGGTGGGAATCGCGGGTGCTCGAGTCCCAGCGACGCTACGAGCAGGCCGCGGCCGCCGCGGCACGGGCCGAGGAAGAGGCTCGGCAGACGGCCGCCACCGCCGCTGCTCTCGCCGATGACATGCGGGCCGCCGAGTCGCGCCTGTCGGCGGCGCAGCGATCCGCGAGCATCGGTCTGGTCGGCCTCCTACGGGCGACCTGGGCCGACCCGGTCACTCGTTGATGACGTCGTGGGCCGGCGTGTCTCGAGCATCTGTCTGACCGTCGGCCAGGCAGACGGTCGGACGCCCGGGACGCTGACCCGATCGCGTCGATCGGTGAGCCGACCAGGCTCAGACCGCAAAGCGCGACCTTAACGGTGGTTTCGAGGTCCTCACCAGGTCGAGCTTCGTGTCGTCCGATCGAGCACCGGGCGGCACGACATCCCGTTCCGGGACCCACCAGGTTCAGCAGGGTCGACTCGCCCTCGCCGATCGCCGCCATGTCCCAGCCCGCGTCAAGCGTCTGCACCGGCTCCGCCGTGGCGTGCACTCCCCCGGCCAGATGAGTGACGCTCGGAGCGTCGGCAAGCGCCCGGATCCGCTTCGACTCCTCCGCGACCGCGGCGGCGTCCGGGGAGGAGCACGGCCACAGGACGTAGACCCGCGCCCCGGTGGCGACGGCCTCCCGGATGTGGTTCGCCGTGCTCTCGGCGTCCTCCCCGAAACGCACCTCGTAGCGGGCGGCGGTCTCATGATGGCCGAGCGCACCCAGGAGCGCGTGAAAGCCCGTACGTCACCTCGCGGTAACGCAGCACCAGGACCAGCTCAGGACCACCTGTGCCGCGATTTTGCCAGGCCCCGAAGAACCGTTCCGCCCCGAGCCCGGGCTCTCGAGCTCGACGACCTCGATCTGGACCTCGCGGACACCGTGCAGGTCGAGCTTGAGCTGACGTTCGCCCCGGACATCACCGCCGAGATGGACGACTCCTGGACCGCTGCTCGCAACGGTGAACTCGCCGCCGAAGACCTGGCCGAGGCCGAGACCCTTGTCATGGCCCTGAACGGGGCGGAGCCACTGCGCAGCCGGATCGGACTTGTGAATCCGAGCCGAACCGCGGAAGGTCGCCAGCGCACCGGCGGCGAGCGTGCCGTTTCAGCTGTCGTTGATGACGGTGTGCCGGCCCTCGTAGCCGCCGCTCCAGCTATTGACGACAGCGAACCGCGCTGTCGAGGCGCTCGTCGGCAGAGCGGTAAGGATCAGGGTGGCGACGAGGTACCGGCCGCCGCAAGCGCGGCGGCCGGTCTCGATTCCTCAGGCGGTACAGGAGGGGGTGGCGGTGGGCCCGGTGCCGGTTCCCTGGAAGCCGAACTCGGTGTAGCCGCCGGCCGGGACCTGGCCGTTGTAGCTGACGTTGCGGAAGGTCACCTGGCCGGTGGTGCCGGTGTTCTTGGCGTTCCAGGCGCTGGTCACCGCACCGCCAGACGGGATGATGACGCCGACGGTCCAGCCGTTGAGCGCCCCGGATCCGGCGGTCACCCGGATGGTGGCGGTGTAGCCGCCGTTCCACGAGTTGAGCGTCACGCCGGCGCTGCAACCACCGGGAGCCGGCGGCTGCGAGGAGGCGGAGGGCGAGGGTGAGCCGGGTGTCGTCGGGCCGCCCGCGTTCAGGGCGTTGAGGACGGCGGTGTACGCGGCCTTCTTGTTGCCGTTGCCGTCGAACAGCAACGGGTTCGCGCCGGTACGCCAGGATTCAGGGTCGCGCAGGCCCCAGACGGTGATGCCGGTGCATCGGGCCACGGCCATGCAGGCTCGAGTGACCGAGGCGTAGATGTTGGCCTGGTTGCCGCCCTGCTGGACGTCGAGTTCGGTGATCTGGACGTCGACGCCGAGGTCGGCGAACCGCTGGATGTTCTGCTGGTAGGTGGAGTCCAGCGTGGTGCCCAGGTGGGACTGCAGTCCGACGCAGTCGATCGGCACACCGCGGGACTTGAAGTCACGGACCATGTTGTAGATGCCGGTGGACTTCGCGTTGATGCCGTCGGTGTTGTAGTCGTTGTAACAGAGCTTGGCGCCCGGGTCGGCGGTCCGTGCGGCGCGGAAGGCGGCCTCGATCCAGTCGTTGCCGGTGCGCTGCAGGTTGGAGTCACGGCGGCCGCCGCTGCCACCGTCGGCGAACGCCTCGTTCACCACGTCCCAGGAGTGAATCTTCCCGCGGAAGTGGGTGGCGACCTGGGTGACGTGGTTGATCGCGGCGTTGCGCAGGGCGCTGCCGGACAGCCCCTGCGCCCAGGAGGGCTGCTGGGCGTGCCAGAGCAGGGTGTGGCCGCGTACGGTCATGCCCCGGCTCTGGGCGTGGCTGACCAGCCGATCGCCGTTGGTGTAGTTGAAGCGGCCCTGCTGCGGTTCGGTGGCGTCCCACTTCATGTCGTTCTCGGCGACGATCGAGTTGAACTCGCGGTTGAGGATCGTCATGTAGTTCGTGTCGGAGAGCCGGAACGCGCTGGTGGCGACGCCGAAGTAGCGGCCGGTCTGTGCGGCGGAGGCGCCGAGGGTGGTGGCCGCCTCGGCGGAGCCGGTGATGGCGATGCCGGCGGCGACGAGGACGGCGGCAAGGGCGCCGGAGAGCAGGGCGAAGCGCCCGTTCCTGGGGATGCGCATGGCGGACGGAACCTTTCCGGGTCTATCGGCGGAGGGTGAGCAGGCCGGGACGGTAGGGCAGCTGCAGGTTGCAGGGGTCAATGGTCATGGTCTGGTCGGCGCTGGTGCGGATGAGTTCGCCGTGGCTGATGTCGTTGGTCCAGGTGGCGCCGCTGTTGGCCTTGCCCGCGAACGGGTTGCTCTCGGTGTCGGCCTGCGGTGTCCCGTCGCCGCCGAGGCTGTCGGAGGTGAACGACCGGAGGTAGCGGCCGTCGGCGCCGATGGCCTCGACGATCATGAGGTACTGGTTCTGGCCGGACGCCTTGTACACCTGGACGGCTTCGAACAGGTGGTTATCGTTTGGGGATTGAGCAGCCGCTGACCGCAGGTTACGGGAGCGCTCCCATCAGTTTCAAGGAATCAACGCCGCCGACTGGACGGAATCCGCCTGCATAACATTTATCAAGCGCCGATATCAAATCCCAGGAATCTGTTACGCCGTTCATCGCCGGTCACGGAACAGGGATGCGGCGCTCTGGATCATGACCCAGGGGCACTCCCGGCGGAGCGCCGACAAACTGACCGACGACTCCCGACTTCGATGAAGTCCGCCGCGTAACACTTTTCGGCGCCCTTTTTCTTCCACGCTAACCCATTGAAGCCGTGGGAGCGCTCCCGTAACCTGCCGAAAACAACTGTTCACGTTAAAACGCATTGCCCGATGTGCACGCATCCTCCGCCATCCCCGCCAGGAGAGAACCATGATGATGTCGAGAAGAGCCCGGGCCGGCCTGGTGTCGGCCGGTGCCGCCCTGCTGACCTCGTCGGCGGTCGTCGTGGCCATGCCGGCCGATGCCGCGGCGACCGGCTGCGCGGTGGAATACACCGTGTCGTCGCAGTGGCAGGGCGGGTTCAATGCCGACGTGACCGTCACCAACCTGGGTGATCCGCTGTCCAGCTGGACTCTGACCTGGTTATACGGTGCCGGGCAAACGGTCACGCAGGCGTGGAACACCACCCTGACGCAGAGCGGATCGGCCGTGACGGCGAAGAACGTGAGCTACAACGGCGCCGTCGCGACCAACGGCACCGTCTCGTTCGGCTTCAACGGATCGTGGAACGGCAGCAACCCCGCACCGGCGAGCTTCGCCCTCAACGGCGTCCCCTGCACCGGCGGCACCACGCCCTCGACACCACCGTCCACCCCGCCGTCGTCCTCACCCCCGCCGCCGACCTCGTGCACGCTGCCCTCGTCCTACCGCTGGTCGTCGACGGGCCCGCTGGCCGAACCCAGGTCGGGGTGGCTGTCGCTGAAGGACTTCACCAACGTCGTCCACAACGGCAAGCACCTGGTCTACGCCTAGAACGTCTCCAGTTCCGGGTACGGCTCCATGAACTTCAGCCCGTTCACGAACTGGTCCGACATGGCATCGACCGGGCAAAACGCGATGAGCCAGGGCACCGTGGCGCCCACCCTGTTCTACTTCGCGCCGAAGAACGTCTGGATCCTGGCGTACCAGTGGGGTCCGACCTCGTTCAGCTACAAGACCTCGAGCGACCCCACCAACGCCAACGGCTGGTCCGCGCCGCAGACCCTTTCGACCGCCTCCATCGCCGACGCCCCGTACGGCGTGATCGATCAGACGGTGATCGGTGACGGCCAGAACATGTACCTGTTCTTCGCCGGTGACAACGGCAGGATCTACCGGCAGAGCATGCCGATCGGCAACTTCCCGGGCAGCTTCGGCTCCTCGTACACCCAGATCATGAGCGACACCCGGGAGAACCTGTTCGAGGGGGTCGAGGTCTACAAGGTCGCCGGCCAGAACCAGTACCTGATGCTGGTCGAGGCGATCGGCAGCCAGGGACGCTACTTCCGCTCGTTCACCGCCACCAGCCTCGGCGGAACGTGGACCTCGAACGCCGCCACCGAGAGCAACCCGTTCGCGGGCAAGGCCAACGCCGGCGCCACTTGGACCAACGACATCAGCCACGGCGACCTGGTCCGCAGCAATCCGGACCAGACCAAGACCGTCGACCCGTGCAACCTGCAGCTGCTCTACCAGGGCAAGAACCCCAGCGTGAACGTCCCCTACGACCAGCTGCCCTGGCGGCCGGCCCTGCTGACCAGGCAACGCTGATGGCTCGCCGCGTCCGCAATTCCCTGATCACGGCCGTCGTCGCGGTCACCGCCGCCGTCCTGGCATTCGGGGGTGCCCCGGCCCAGGCCGCCGTCGGTGGATCGGGCCCGTACCCGGCCGACTACGAGACCTCGGCCGGCCTGCCCAACCACACCATCTACCGCCCGCAGAACCTGCCGGCTGAGCGGCTGCCCGTCTTCGTCTGGGGCAACGGCGGCTGCTCGGGCAACGGCCTGTCGCAGCAGAACTTCCTACGCGAGATCGCCTCGCACGGCTTCCTGGCAATCGCCAACGGCGCCCCGAACGGCTCTGGCTCCACGACGGCCCAGCAGCTCACCCAGTCCGTCGACTGGGCCGTCGCGGAGAACTCCCGGCCGGACGGCAAGTACTACGACAGGCTCGACACGACCCGGATCGCCGCCGGCGGCTTCTCCTGCGGCGGGCTGGAGGCGTACGCCGTCTCCGGCGACCCGCGAGTCACCACGACCACCATCTTCAGCAGCGGCCTGCTCAACGACGCCGACGACTACCAGCTCCGGAGGCTGACCAAGCCGATCGCGTACTTCATCGGCGGGCCCGGCGACATCGCGTACCCGAATGCGATGGACGATTGGACCAAACTCCCGGCCGGGTTACCCGCCTTCATGGGCAACCTGAACGTCGGCCACGGCGGGACCTACGACCAGGTCAACGGCGGCGAGTTCGCCCGGGTGGCGGTCCTCTACCTCAAATGGCGGCTCAAGGGCGACACCACCGCGGGCGGCAGTTTCGTCGGCTCGAACTGTGGCCTGTGCGGCACACAATGGCAGGTTCGGCAGAAGAACCTGACCCTCGACGGCGGCACACCGACGACCCCGCCGCCGTCGGCCTGCTCCGCGACGTACTCGGTGCAGGACCAGTGGAACGGCGGCTTCGTCGCCTCGGTGACCGTGACCGCCGGGACCGCCGCGGTGAACGGCTGGCGGGTCGCCCTGGGCCTGCCGGGCGGGGCGTCGATCAGTTCGCTGTGGAACGCCGTCGCCACCGGCACCGGCACCGTCACGAACGCCAGCTACAACGGCCGGCTGTCACCCGGCCAGAGCACCACCTTCGGTTTCCAGGGCACCGGAACCGGCGGCGGCGCCACGGTCACGTGCACCGCGAGCTGAGGCTGATGGTCGGGGGCGCCCGTTCCGGCACCCCCGACCGCACCTCGACCAACGTCGTGAGCCATTGCGATAGAGAGCGCCAGATTGGTCCTCAACCAGGTAGTAGTCAGTGCTTGTTCCGACACGCATAGATGCAGCCCCGGGTGATCTCCAGGGCGTTGAACCTGTCCCACCTGAGGGCGAAGCCCGGGAAGTTGTTGAGATCGCACTGCTTCGCCTTGCCGGTCCTGATCAGGTTGCCGGTGGCGTCGCGGTAGGCCAGGCCGGTGATGCCCGTCGGGTCGCCCTTCGTCGACCAGGCTGAGCAGGGGTCGACTACCAGGTCGGGAGCTTTTGCCGGCTGGTGTGGGGGGGCCCGGGGGGCCGGGCCCCCCCCCCGGGGGGGGGGGGGGGCGGCCCGGGGGGGGGGGGGGGGGGGGGGGGGGCCCCCCCCCCCCCCGGGGCGGCTCGTCAGGACCGGTGGCGCGGGGCGAGCGGGAAGGTTCCCTCGCCGACGTCGGTGAGCGTACGGGTGTATTGCCGCAGGTAGGTGTCGAGGAACGGTGACCGGTCGCCCTGGGTCGGCACGTCGAAGCGCGGGTTCTGCAACGCGAGATGCAGCCGTGCGCGGGTGATCTCGATCGTGTTGCCGCTCGGGGTGTCGCGCCAGTTTCCGCTACCGATCGTCCCGATCTGCACACCCAGCTGGTGGCCCGTCTCGAGAGTCCAGTCGGTGGACTTCAGGTCGAACGCCACCCGGCCCGCTCGTTCGATCAGCGCCACGTTCTCGTCGAACATCACCGCGGTCCCGTCCGGGGCGACGTCCCACAGCCGTACCATGACGTTTCCCGAAGCGCTCGCATGCAGGGTGATCTGTGGGGTCGCGGTGATCCGCAGCCGGGACTCGACCGGCGTGGACCAGGTGAAATAGCTGTGTGTGTCGGCCGCCGGCGCGAGGCCCTTGGCGGCGGGCGGAGCAGGATCCGTGTAGTGCTCCATGTCCCACCCCTGACCGCCGGGCGCGGCCAGTGTGGAGGCGATGCCGTCGTCGACGTACGTTCCGTTGGACAGCGGCGCCGTGGTCGATGACGACGGCGCCGGCCAGGTCGGCTGGGCGCGCCACGCGCCGGTGTTGTCCTCGACGGCGTAGGCCGGGTCGTTCACCGCCGGGTGGATGCCCTTCAGGTAGCGGTCGTAGAAGCGCATGACCTCGTCGAAGAATCCGGCGCGGCCCATGAGCAGCTGGCCCTGATTGTTCGTCTCGTTGCCGCGGACGTGCTCCCACTGTCCCACCCAGCCCCGCTCGACGCCGTGGTGGTTGTCGAGGAATTCCTGCATGTCCTCGGGCTTGGTGTTGTTCTCGATGAAGCCCTGCGTGACGAAGAGCGGGGTGTTCGTGCCCCTGGCCTGGGCGGCGAGGTTGCGGGCGCGCCAGTAGGACGAGTCCAGGTCGGGATTGTTGTTGTTCGTGAGGTTGTCGGCGAGGCACTCGGGGTGGCTCTGCTCGTACTGAGCGTTGGCCCGGTAGCGGTCGGTGTCGTCGGGGAGCGGCGCCATCGTGGCGATGCCGTTGTAGGCGTTCGGGGTGCCGGTCACGTTGGGCCGGGGAACCCCGTTGCTGAACAGGTAGTTGTACATGTTCCACACCGGTTCCTGGGCCACGACGGCTTTCAGTGCCGGGAGGCGCAGATTGTTGCCGATGAGCCCGGTGACGGCGTCGTACGACTTGCCGTACATCCCCACTTTGCCGGTCGACCACGGTTGAGTCGCCGCCCACCGGATCGCCGCCTTCACGTCGGCCTGCTCACCCGGGCCGGCCCAGTCGAGGCAGCCGGTGCTCCCGCCGAAGCCACGCAGGTCGACCATGACGTAGGTGTAGCCGCGGGCGAAGAGGCCGGTGCCGCTGGTGAAGTCGGCGAACCGGTTGGACGGGCCGGTCTGGGTCCACCCCTCCGGCCCGGTCTGGCCGGCGTGACTGAAGTACGAGCTGACGGCGAGAATCACCGGTGTCCTGGCGTGCGGCGGCAGGTTCGCCGGGCGCAGTACGTCGGCGTGGAGCTCGACGCCGCTGCTGTCGGCTGATGGGAAGTAGGCTTCGGTCCACACCGCACCCTCCGGCACGCGGGGGTTCTCCTGGTGGGTGACGCCCGGTGGCGAGGCAGCGGCGGCGGTCGCCGGGCCGGCTATCGCGAGAGTGGCTACCGTGATCAGCGCGCCGGCGGCGGCCATTGCCCGTCCGCGTAAACTCATCCGACCTCCAAACATCGAACATCATCTGTGCCGGTCCTGACGCTAGCGCGTCGGAGTGCCGAATCAACCCATTGAGTGGTGTCTATAAATTTGCCAGGATGACGCCATGACGACGGGGCGACGGTTGTTCTCGGCGATGTCCGTGGCGGCGCTGGTGGTGGCCGGCGCCGTCAACGCCGCACCGGCCGTGGCCACGCCCCCGCCCGTGGATCCGGACACGCCGTGGCGCATGCGCCACTGGCCGCAGACACAGCCGTGGCAGGTCGACGAGGCGGTCACTCTGGGCGGCCCGGCCGGCGCGCCCCAGCCGATCGACCCCCAGCGGTACGAGCTGCCGGACACGATGACCTGGGACGACTACCGGGCCGTGCCGGGCACCGACTGGGCGAATCCGGCGGTGCGCGGCTCGGAACGCACCTTCAACGGGGCCCTGGTGCTCCTCGACTACCCGAACCAGCCGTTCGTGGTCACTCAGCCGGCGAACTCGACGATCTACGGGAACCCGTCCGGCGTACAGAATCTGGACCGTTCCGCGGTGCCGGCGTTCTATCGGGACTTCCTGAACAAACCGGGGGCGCTCAACCGCGGGCACACCATCCACGAGTACTGGATGGAGGACTCGAACGGGCGCTTCGGCATCGACCTGAGCGCGTTCGGGGTCTACCAGATGCCGCACGCCAGTCACGAGTACGGCATCGAGAACTCCATGCAGCGTGGCCTGGGCTGTCCGGGCGACGACGTGTGCGGGCGTGACCTGCGGGCCGACGCGCGCGCCGCCTGGATCGCCGCGGTCGGCGAGCAGGAGGCGGCCTCGTACGATTTCGTGTTCTTCCTCTCGGCGGGCCAGGACGAGTCGGCCACCTGGCAGGAGTTCGGCCCGATGAAGTTCACCACCAAGGAGGACGTCAGCGAGGAGTTCGGCCCGCCGGACGAGTCACTGCCGAACTGGAACGCGACCCGCTACGTCGAGTGGACGTCCTGGCAGGCCTCCGCGAACATCTGGCCGAACGCCACCCAGGGCAGCTCCCTGCAGGCGGAGAGCTCGGGCATGTCGACGTACGCGCACGAGTTCAGCCACATCCTCGGCATCGGCGACAACTACAACAACCCCTACTCCGTACCGGCGCGCCGCGATTACAGCGGGCCGTGGGAGATGCTCAGCCGCGGCACGTTCAACGGCCCCGGCGGACCGCACAGCCGGTGGCTGATCCCGGGAACCGCGGGCTCCTCGATGGGCGCACAGCACATGCTGCGCAACAAGATGAAGCTCGGCATCGTCGACGACGCCGCGGTGCTGAAGCTGTCCCGCGACGCGCTCGCCCAGTCCGGCCTCGTGGTGACGCGGGTGACGGCGCGCGCGGTCGACCCCGGCGGGCGCCGGCTGGCCGGCATCAACGTGACCCTGGACGGCGGCGATCGCAGCCCCTCCTGCAACGCCGCGACGGATCCGTACTGCGACGGCGGCGGGTACCACAACTACACGCTCGAAGTGGTCGACCGGATGGGCTTCGACTCGTTCACCCCGGACTCCGGCGTGCTGCTGGCCAAGACGAAGAACGCCGACGCCGCGCCGTTCATCTGGACCATCGACGCCAACCCGCAGGACATCGACAAGGTCGACTTCGTGCTGCCGGACGGCACGCCGCAGAAGATGACCATCGGCGACTACCGGCAGCTCTCCGACGCGCTGTTCCACGCCGGCACCGGCTCGGGCAGCCTGTTCGAGTACACGGACACGGCCAACCGGCTGCACTTCTACGTGCTCGACCGGCAGCGGGACCGGCACGGCGTGCTCTCGTACGAGGTCGCGGTGCGCTCACTCGACGGCGCCGGACCGTCCACCCGCGGGGTGCGGGCCTCCTCGGCCACCGCTCGCCCCGGGCCGTCCGGCTGGGCCCGGTGCACGATTCCGATCCGCAACACCAGCCGGGACGCCGACGTCTTCCGCATCTCGGCGCCGGGGGCGGTGCTGCCCCGGGCAGTCGTCGGGGTGGCGGGCCGTCAGTCCGCCTCGGTCGAGGTCTACGTCAAGGGTGTGCCGGCGGTGGCGGTCGAGGCCAGGTCGGAGAGCGACCCGAGCGCGACCGCCGTGGCCTCCTGCACCGTGCGACGGTGACGTCCTGTTCACCGAGGCGGGACGGCGGCGTGCATCCGGCGGCGGTGTCCGCAGTGGATCTCGTGGTGGTGGGGCGTGTCTAGGCTGAGGTGGTGGACAGCCGAGTCGCCGAGGTCGAAGAGCTGGCACAGGCGGCCGCCGCCGGTGACGCCACCGCTCTGCATGCCCTGCTGAGCGTGGTACGACCGGACATGCTCCGGATATGTGCGCGGTTCCTGCCGAACCGTGAAGACGCCGAGGACGCCTGCCAGGACGCGCTGTTCGCGCTCACCAGGTCGATCGGCGGCTTCGAGGGCCGCTCGTCGTTCCGTACCTGGCTCTATCGTCTGACCGCCAACCGGGCCCGGTCGACGTACCAGAGGCTGCGTGGCCGTTTCCTGGCCGAATCGGGCGGGGTGCCGCTGCCCGAGCGTCCCGACCCTCGCCGGACCAGCGTGGTGGCGGGGACCCGCCTGGATCTGCTCGACGCGCTGGAGCGGCTACGGCCCGATCTCGCCGAGGCGGTCGTCCTGCGGGATCTGCTCGACCTCAGCTACGCCGACATCGCCGCGCTGGTCGCGGTGCCGGAGGGCACCGTGCGATCCCGCATCCACCATGGGCGTGCACAGCTGCGGGTGCGGCTGGCGCCGCCCGGGGAGCCCGGATGCGCGGCCGGCTGACGGCCGGTGTGCTCGCCGCGTCGCTGGCCGTGGCGGGATGCGGAGCCGAGTCGCCGGTCTCGCCACTTCCGACGGAGGCCGCCACCGCAACGGCGCCGGTACGATCGGCGGCCGCCGAGCCGGCGAGCAGTGCCCCGAGCGTGCCGCCGTCCCGGCCGTCGCCGGCGGCCACGTCGCCGACGTCGCGCCGCCCGCCGGTCGTCACGCCGAGCCCGAGCCCGAGCCGGACGTCCACCCGGCCGCCCGCGTCGCCGGCCTGTGCCGGCGCGGTCGTCCGCACCATCGACGTGGCCGCGGACGAGCTGGCTCTGGTTCCCGCGATGTGCCTGGCGGCCGGTGCGGTGCTGCGTATCGAGAACATCGGGCCGGGCGAGGTCACCACCGACGCGCCGGAGCTGGTCGCGCAGCATTACGAGGCCGGCGTCGTCGAGGTGCGTTTCGTGCGTCCGGGCACCGTCGTCGTGAGGATCCCCCAGGGCGGCCGGACCTACGACATCACGGTGGTGGTGCGCTAGCCGGTGCCGACGCCGGCGAGCAGCGCGTCGACCTCCTGGTCGCTCGTTTCCGGTACCGGGGCGAGCTGCACGTACAGCAGGGCCGCCGTGCGGGCGTCCGGCCGGGCCGCCTCGATGATCACCGGCTTGGGGCCGCCGCACGTGAAGCGCGCCACCACCCACTCGGCACCGGGCCGGCGGGTGTGCCGGACCGGCGCCGCGGCGCAGCGTGCGTGGGGGTGCTCCGCGACGAAACCGGCCGCCGTCGTGCGTTTCCCGGCGCTGCGGGACAGCCCGACGAACGCGCCGGGCACGCCCGGGTCGGTACGCCAGCGGCCCGGATCCGGGGAGATCACCAGCGCGGGTTCCAGCCGGCCGTCCCCGTCGGGGCGGCCGGCCCAGCCGGATCCGGCGGCGCGCCATCCGGCGGGCAGCACGACCGTCAGCCGCCCCGTACCGTCACGGGCCGTGTGTGCGCCCTCGGGGAGGGCGGCGTCGGACGGGACGCCGGCCAGGACGACGACGGCCCCGATGACGGCCGTCGCGCGCCCGAACCGTGTGAACGCGCCACCGGAGCCGTTGCCGACGGCCCGGTCGAGCGCCGCGGCGAACGCGGCGGCGTCCGGAGGCCGGTCCCGCGGGTCACGCGCCGTCGCCCGGTGCAGGAGCGTGGCGACCCCGGCGGGTACGCCCGGGCGCAGCCGTGGCCGCCCGCCGCTCCGCGGTGCGCTCAGCAGCCGGGCGCCGAGTCGTCCCAGCCCGTAGACGTCGGCACTGGTGCCGACCGCGGCCAGGGGGTCGTCCTGTTCCGGCGCCATGTAGCCGGGGGTGCCGGCGCGCGCGGTCAGTCCCGACGCGGCGGCGAGCGCCTTCGCCAGGCCGAGGTCGGCGATCAGGACCCGATCCGGCCCGGGTGGCGCGGTCTGGAACAGGATGTTGCCGGGTGTGAGATCGCGGTGCACGATCCGGTGCCGGTGCAGCACCGCGACGCCCGCGGCGATCTCCCGCAGGATCCGCAGGGCCACGGTGGGCGGCAGGTCACCCTGGTCGAGCCGGTCACGCAGGCTGCCGCCCTCGGCGAATTCCATGACCGAGTACGGGCGCCCGTCCGGGAGTTCGCCGACGGCGTACACCCGTACCACCCGGTCGTCGGCGAGCCGCCACAGCAGCCGGGCCTCCTGCTGGAAGCGTTCCCGGACCCGCAGGTCATGGGCCCAGTTGTCGGCCAGCACCTTGATCGCCACGTGGGCGTCCAGCGCCGGGTCGTGGCCGAGCCACACGGTGGCGAACGACCCGGCGCCGAGCAACCGTTCGATGCGGTAGCCGCCGATCTGCCGCAGGCCGGTCATGATGGCACAATCTCACCCGTCACGGCTCGACCATAGACGCCGATCGGTATACGGCTACCGGACCGCGACCGCCGTCACGGAGCGTGTCGTCGCGTCCACGGTGGCGGTGAGGACGACGCTGGCCGGCCGGCGGAACTGGCAGGCGTGGATGCCGGCCTCGTAGTGGCAGTTCACGGCGCCGGCGGGGGTGGCCGACAGCAGGCCGGGCCCGAGGTTGACCACCCGCAGCGTCGCGCCGGCCCGCAGGCACGGCGACCACCAGCGCAGCTCGTCGTTGGTGTCGAGATCGACCACGCTGCCCGCCGGCGAGCAGGCCGTCGACGGCTGTCCGGGTACCGCCGCGGGCACCCGGACGAGCAGCTCCCGGGCGCCCGGGGCCAGCGAGAGGCGTACGGTGCCGGTGCGGATGAGGCGGCACTGGTAGGTGCCCGCCGCGTAGAAGCAGTCGGTCATGGTGGCGGGCTCCGCGAGCAGCGACCCGGGTCCGGTGTTGACGACGCGTACGACCCCGCCGACCGCGATGCACAGGGACGGCAGCGTGCCGGGCTGTGCGGCGTCGACGGAGTGGACCACCGCGCCCTGGCAGGTGGCGGCGCGGGTCGCGGTGGACGGCGGCCCGGCGGCCGCCGGTGCGGCGCCCGAGAGACCGGCCGCCAGTAGGGTGAGTGCGAGCAACACGGCCGTACCGAACCGGTGGCGAGATGACGAGATGCGCATGACGGCGTTCACTCCTTTTCGTAGGGCTGTCCTCCTGTCTGTCCCACCGCGATCCGCTTTCGTTCACCCGGAGAATCGTCCGATGTTTCGGATGGCGTCGCATGCCCTCAGCAAGAGCGCGATCCCGCCGATCCCCTATAGGTGAGGGTGCGCGCCCAGGAGGTGGAACCGGCACCGGCGTTGGACCGGCTGGTCCGGATGGCCACGCGGCAGTTGCGTGCTCCGGTCGCGGGGATGTCCCGGCCCGGCACGGATCCGCACGAGTCGCATCCGTGCAACCGGTACGTGGTCAGCGAGGGCAACCCGCTGATCGTCGCCCGCTGCGACGCCGACCCGCGGCTGAGCCGTGACCCGGCGGTCCGGGAGCACGAGACCGTCGCCTACGCCGGATATCCGCTCCGGGGGCCGGACGGGGCGTCACCCGGCGTGTTCTTCGTGGCCGACATCGTGCCGAGGCAGTGGACCGACGACGAGCTGCAGAACCTGCTCGATCTGGCTGAGACCGCCGAGTCGGAGATCGCGCTGCGCAGCTCGTACGACGCCGCACGGCAGTCCGAGGCACGGCTGCGGAGGATGCTGGACGGCGCGATCGAGGCCTACCTGTCGATGGATGCCGCCGGGCGGATCGTCGGGTGGAACAGGTCCTCCGAGCACCTGTTCGGCTGGTCCGCCGCCGAAGCCCTGGGCAAGCGCACCACCGATCTGCTCGTGCCGCCGAGATTCCGGGTCAAGCACGAGCGGAGGCTGGCCGAGGCCCGGCGTACCGGAACCTCCGATCTTGCCGGGCATTGGCTGGAACTGGCGTTGCTGGACCGGCAGGGCCGGGAGATCCCGGTCGAGACATCCCTGTACATGGACGACGAGCACGGCCCGCCGGTGTTCAGCATGTTCATGCACGACATCACCGAACGGACCGTGGCGCGGGCCGAACTGGAGAACGAACGGGCTTTCCTGCAGGCGATGCTGAACAGCCTGGACGTCGGGGTGGCGGCCTGCGACAGCGAAGGCGTCCTGACCCAGTTCAACTCGGCCATGCGGGAGATCCACGGTCAGGACATGCGGCCGATCAGGCCGGAGTCGTGGTCGCGGACCTACCATCTGTTCGAACCGGACGGGCACACCCCGATGCGGCCGGAGGATGCCGGTCTGGCCCGCGCCTTCCGGGGTGAGATCGTGCGGCGCCAGGAGGTGGCGATCGTCGTCCCGGGCCGGCCGCCGCGCCACTTCCTCAGCAACTCCCGGCCGGTCGAGACCGCGGACGGGCGGTGCCTCGGCGCCGTGGTGGCGTTGCACGAGATCACCGAGACGCGTCGCGCCGACCTGCTGCGCCGTTGCCGGTACGCCGTCGCGAGCGCGCTTTCCGAGGCCACCTCGGCGCAGGAGGCGGCGTCCGCGGCCGCCGAGGCCGTCGCCGCGGAACTGCGGTGGGCCTGCGCCGAGTACTGGGAGATCGACGAGAGTCGGAACCTGCTCGTCCGGCGCAGTTGCTGGAGCCGGCCCGGCACCGACCTGACGGAATTCCGCAACGAAGGCACCGAGGCCCTCACCTGCGGCCATGCCTTGGGTGGTTCGGTCTGGGAACGCGGCATCGAGATCTGGAGCACCGACCTGATCCGCGACCTCGCCTTCCCACACCGGGGCCGGGTGCGGGCCGGGCACCGGGCCGGGCTGCGGACGGGAATCGGTGTGCCGGTGCACTGTGGTCACGGGGTGGCCGGTGCGCTCGTGTTCTTCATCGACGCCGAGGTCGACCGCGACGACGAGATCCTCGCCATGCTGCACGACGTCGCCGGACAGATCGGCCGTTTCGTGGAACGGCGCCGCGCCGAGGACCTCACCCTCGCGCTGGCCGCCGCCCGCAGCGACTTCAACCGGGTCGTCGAGCAGGTCAACGACTCCTTCTGGACCGTCGAGATCACCTCGTCCGGCGAGGTCCGCTCACGATACTCCAGCGTCGGCGGCAAGGGCGTCTACGGCGGCACCCTGCCCACCGACGCGGACATGGCGACCACCATCCGGGCGCTCGTGCATCCGGACGACCGTGAGATCTTCGAGCTGTTCTACGAGCAGGGGTCGACGGGCGAGCCGGCCGAATGCGAATGCCGGATAGCCGGTTTCGACGGCGTCACCCGCTGGGTGTGGTTCCGCGCCGTCCCGCGCCGCGAGAACGGCCGCCTCTACGTCGACGGCACCAGCACGAACGTCACCGAACGCCGGGAACTCGCCGACCAGCGGGAACGGCTGCTCACCCAGGAACAGCAGCAGGTACGCCGCCTCCAGGAACTCGACCGGATGAAGGACGAACTGGTCGCCGTCGTCAGCCACGAGCTGCGCAACCCCATCGCCATCATCGTCGCCCACACCGAAGCGCTGCGCGAGGAACCCGGCCTGGCCGACCAACCCGAGCTCGCCGTCATCGCACGGACCAGCGACCACCTCAACCACCTCGTCGAGGACCTGCTGGACCTGGCCCGCTTCGACAGCGGGCGAACCACCATCGACCGCAAGCCACTGCGCCTGGACCAGCTGCTGCGCCAGGCCGTACACGATCACCAGCCGAACGCCGAAACCCGGTCGGTCACCCTCACCGCCGACATCGGTCCTCTACCGCTGGTGCCCGGCGACGGTCCCCGGCTCCGGCAGGTCGTCGACAACCTGCTCTCCAACGCCATCAAGTACACGCCCGGCGGCGGCACCGCCACGGTGACCGCGCACGCCGACGACACCACCGTCACCATCGACATCACCGACACCGGCATCGGCATCCCCGCCGAGCAGTATCCGAAGCTCTTCACCCGCTTCTTCCGCGCCACCACCGCGACCGATCGCAAGATCAAGGGCACCGGCCTCGGCCTCGCCGTCACCAAGGCCATCGTCGACGCGCACGACGGCACGATCACCGCCCAGCCGGCGCCCACCGGCGGCACCACCTTCACGGTGACCCTGCCCCACTGAGGTCACCGTCCGACGCTCGGGCGTAGCTGCCACTGCTGATCGTGGGTGCCGTTGTCGCGGAACTGCTGGACATCGGCACTGTCGGCGGTGGACATCCGGTCGACCGCCAGCAGTTTGCCGCTGTGCCGGTTGACCAGTCTGTAGTTCCCGTCGCCGGCGTCCACCGGCAGCCACAGGTGGTCGGCGGTGCCGTTGTCGTCGTACTGCACGACCTGGGCGCTGTCGGCCGTGGACATGCCGGCGACGCCGAGCACCTTGCCGCTGTTCAGGTTCCTGATCCGGAAGTAGCCGTCGCCGTTGTCGACGAGTTCCCAGCGGTGGTCCATGGTGCCGGTGTCGCTGTACTGCTGGACCGGTGCGCTGTTGGCCGTCGAGGCGTTGTGGACGGCGAGGAGTTTGCCGCTGTGCCGATTGAAGATCTTGAAGGTGGGCCGGCTCCACACCTGGAACTCGCTGATGCCCCAGCCGACACCGCCCCCGCGATTGGGCGCGACGACCCGCAGCCGGGTCGCGGCGACGGCCGGGAAGGTGATCCGGGTGAGCCCGTTCGCCGCCGGCAACGCCCCGCCGGGGCTGCGGTTCTGTCCCGGTACGGTGCGCCACTCGGCGCCGGTGAAGTACTGCAGGTCATAGCTCGCCGGCACCCGCACCCCTCCGCCGTCGTCGTAGAAGTACAGCCGTACGTCGTCGACGGTGACCGGCCGGCCGAAGTCCACCCCGGCGTGGTCGGTGGCGTTCGGCGAGCTGTACGAGGTCCAGCGGGTGTTCTGCGGCACGGTGTGTTCGAAGATGTTGCCGTCGATGATCCGCCAGGCGTTGTCGACCTGGAAGGTGTACGAGGCGAACGGTTGTGGCGCGCCGTTGCCGTGCCGCTGGCCGTTGGCGGCGATGTTGACCCGGCCCTCGGCGGCGGGCGGGGTGACCGGGTCGCCGACGGTGACGGTCAGCGGGTTCAGGCCCGCCTGGGCGGCGACCTGGGCGCCGTCGACGAAGACCCGCAGCCCGGCGCCGCGGCCGTACCGGGTCCCGGTGCGGTCCCACAGCACGGTGAGGTTGTGACCGTGGTACGGCGCGTTCTCCAGCAGGAAGTAGTCCCAGCTCGCCGGGGCCAGCGGCTTGATGGTGACCGCGTTGTCGGCGCGCCCGTCCACGCCGATCAGTCCGGAGATGACGTTGTCGACGTACGTCGAATGGTTGTAGTCCTCGCTGTGCCCCCGCCCGTCGTAGATCCACCGGTTCTCGTCCGGGTGGTGGGCCTCGGCCACGTAGGGCACACCGTCGCGGTACTGGGTGAGGGCGTACCTGTGCAGCAGGTCGACGTAGTCGGCGCTGTCGGCGTAGGGCTGGGCCGGATAGTCCTGGAGCAGGTTGGCCAGGCCGGACAGGACCTGCGCGGTGGCGTACGGCCAGGACGGGCCGTTCCAGCGGCAGCAGCCGCTGAGCGCGTCACGCATGAACTGCGGGCTGCGCCGTTCCGCTGTGGTCGGGCCGTAGGCGGAGTAGAAGCCCTGCGGGTCGGTCACCTGCGCCCAGGCCACCGAGCGGTTGGCGTCCGGCATGCCGAACATCCAGGGTACGAAGCCGATGTGCTCGCGGGTGTCCAGTCTGCTGAGGCCGGGGTTCTGGTCGCGCATCACGTGGTAGTAGAAGTCGCGCTGCGGATCCCACAGCCGGTTGTCCATCGCCGTCTTCAGCGCGGCGGCTCGCGCCTGGTAGGTGCCGGCGGTCGCGGTGTCGCCGTTGAGGGCGGCGATGGCGGCGATGGCGCGCGCGTCACCGTACTGGTAGGCGTTGATGCTGGGCCGGTAGCCGGCGCCGCCGTGGTAGGGGTCGGGTGACTGGTAGGACGCCGCGGACAGTTCGCTGGCGTCCCAGACCGGGACCTGCCAGTACAGCCCGAGGGCGGCGTTGTACTGCACGTTCCACCGGTCGTAGAACCGTTGCAGGGCCGCCTGCTGGGCGGTGACGAACGCCCGGTCGCCGTTGATCAGGTACCGGTTCCACACCGCGCTGGCGGCCCAGAAGCTGTACTCGTGGCCCCAGTCGGTGGTGTTCGGGTTGACCGCCTCGACGGCCGGTTTGGGGCCCGCGCCGGGGCCGGTCAGCCAATAGTTGATGTAGTCGTCGAGGTACCGGTCGCTACGAACCCAGCGGCCCTCGTTGATGTGATGCCCGGCGGCGGCGGAGATCCCCCCGTACGGGGCGCCGTAGGACACCGGATCGAGGAACTCGCTGGAGATCCAGCCGAACTGCGGCCCGGTGTAGACCAGGTGTTCCTTCCACGTCTTCCACCGGTAGTAGTAGACGTCCTGGATCTGGCGGTCGGGCACCTCCAGGAACGGGATGTTCGCCCGGTACCAGGCGGGATCGTCGAAACCACCGACGAAGGCGTTCCCGTCCAGGAACGTCGTGCCGGCGCCGACCGCGGGCAGCGGTTCGGGCGGGTCGACAGCCGCCGCCGGACCGGTGACGGCGACGAGGCCGGCGGTGGTCACCACGAGCGTCGCGGCGGCGGCGAGCAGCCGCCGCAGCGGAGGGAGGGCACGTACGGACATCGGCGGGGACTCCTCGAGGACCGAAGCACACGGGATCGATAAAGAATCCAACCTGTTCGATATCCCCAGTGTCAATCCATGAGCGAACGTGACGAGAAATGTTCGCACTCCGGCGGGGCGGCAGCCGGGGCCACCACCGCCTAGGGTCGAGCCGTGTATCCCGTCACCCTCACCGGCCCACGGCTCACCCTGCGTGAATTCCGCGCGGACGACCTCGACGCCTCGATGGCCGTCGTCGGGGACGAGGAGGTCGTCCGCACGCTCAGCTTCGACGTCCGCGACCGCGACACCCAAGCCCTACGGCTTGGTCAGGACATCGCCCGCGCGCGAACCGAACCCCGGCCCGACTATTACCTGGCCATCACCGACGGCACCGGCACGCTCGTCGGCTTCGCCCGCATGGGGCTGGGCCGCGACCGCAGCGGCGAACTCGGCTACGCCATCCGCCATGAGGATTGGGGCAAGGGTTACGCCACCGAAGCCGCAACCCTCATGATCGACTTCGGCTTCACGACCCTCAATCTGCGTCGCGTCCGAGCCGCCTGCGGCCCCGACAACCACACCTCGCAGCGCCTCCTCGCCCGCCTCGGTTTCACCCCCGACGGCCGCATCCGCAACCACGTCTACGCCAACGGCGCCTGGCGCGACTCCCTGCTGTACTCGCTTCCGAACCACCAGACGGAGGATGAGCCGCGGGAATACGTGGGAACAGTGCGGATCGAAGGCCGGCCGGAGATCCGTTTCAAAGTCTCCGCGCGTTCGGGCCCTGAGGCGCGAGCCCTGGCCGCCGACAGGTACGGGGAAGGCATCATCTCCGTCTGGAACGAGGAGGATGCGAGAAGGCGCCGGTAGATGTGGAAGCCGGGCGGTGGCGTGAAAGGAGATACCACATCGTGACCGCCGGGCGGTCTAGCATTCGGTCCATGGTGCGACTCCGTCCCCTGCTTGCCCTGGCCGTCGTCCTGTTTTCGCTGGTCGCCTGCACACGCGACAAGAACGAGGACACGGCGACCCTGCCGAACGGCGCCACGCTCGTGCAGGAGTGCGCCACGGCGATGCGTGAGGTCAAGACCACGCGGTTCCTGATCGTCGCCGACGGGGAGATCGCCGGGCTCCGCCTGCGACGGGCCGAGGGCACGCTGACCAGGGAGGGCAACGCGAAGGGCACGGCTCAGATCGACGAGTCCGGCTCGACCGTCGAGCTGGAGTTCGTGATCGTCGGCGACAAGCTCTACCTGAAGGGGCCGACCGGCGGCTACCAGACGCTGCCGCTCACGCTGGCGGCCACCGTCTACGACCCGTCGGCCATTCTCGACCCCGAGCGCGGCGTCGTCACCATGCTCGAATCCGTGACCAGCCCGGAGACCGAGGCCGCGGAGGCGGTCGACGGACGGGACGCCTGGCGGGTCGCCGCCAACACGACCGGCACCGGGCTGGCCGGGCTCATTCCCGGGCTCACCGGCACCATCCCGACGAAACTGTGGATCGCCGCCGACGACAAGCGCCTGCTCAAGGCGTCCTTCACGCTGCCCGGCGGCTCGGTCACGGTGACCTTCGAGGAGTACGACGTGCCGGCGGTGATCAGTGCGCCCTGACGCCACGGCCACCGTGCCGGTGGCGCGGCGCGGGATGGCGATCGGCGTCGGTGGCGCCGCCGTGCTGTTGGGGGCCCTCGACGCGTACGTCGTGGTGACCGTCCTCACCGACATCCTCGGCGACCTGCACATCCCGCTCAACCGGCTGGAGCGTGCCACGCCGATCGTGACCGGCTACCTGCTCGGGTACGTGGCCGGAATGCCGCTGCTCGGCTCGGTCTCCGACCGGTTCGGCCGCCGCGTCGTCATCGTCGCGTGCCTGGCCGGATTCGCGGTGGGGTCGGCGGTCACCGCCGGGTCCGGCGAGTCGCTGTACTGGCTGGTGGCCGGCCGCGTCCTCCAGGGGCTGGCCGGTGGCGCGCTGCTGCCGGTGACGATGGCTCTCGCCGGTGATCTCTGGACGGAGCGGCGCCGTCGCGCGGTGGCTCTCGGCACGGTCGGCGCCGCACAGGAGCTGGGCAGTGTGCTCGGCCCGATCTACGGTGGCGCGGTCGCGGCGCTGATCGGCTGGCGGGGCATCTTCTGGATCAACATCCCGCTCGCGGTCCTGGCCATCGTGGCGGTGCTGATCGCGCTGCCCCGGGAGACCATCGCCGGCCGGGAGCGGCCCGGCGTCGACGTGGTCGGCGGCATCCTGCTCGCCGCCGGGCTGGCCCTGCTCGTCGGCGGCCTCTACAACCCGGATCCGCGGCACTCGGTGCTGCCGGCCTGGGGTCCCGTCGCGCTCGGCGCGGCGGTGGCCGTACTCCTGATCTTCGTCTGGTGGGAAAGCCGGACCCGAACGAAGCTGTTCGATCCCACGGGCGTGCGCATGGCGCCGTTTCTCGCCGCGCTCGGCGCGAGTTTCTGCGCCGGCGCCGCCCTGATGGTGACCCTCGTCGACGTCCAGTTGATCGCGCAGACGCTGCTCGGCAAGGACGCCTTCGGCGGCACGTTGCTGCTCACCCGGTTCCTGATCGCCCTGCCCGTCGGGGCCCTGCTCGGCGGCGTGCTTCTCGCTCGCCTCGGCGAGCGGCTGGTCACCCTGGCCGGGCTGCTCACGGCGGCTTTCGGGTACGCGCTGATCGCGCACTGGCCGTCCGATGTGCTCGCCGTGCGCTACGCCGGCGTCCTGCCCCGCCCGGACACCGACCTCGTCGTCGCCGGGTTCGGTCTCGGCCTGGTGATCGCGCCGCTCGCCGCGGCCGTGCTGCGTGTCACCCCGCCGGACCGGCACGGCGTGGCCTCCGCGGCCGCGGTCGTGGCCCGGATGGTCGGCATGCTGCTCGGTGTCGCCACCCTGACCGCGTGGGGGCTGCACCGCTTCCAGACGTTGACCGCGACGCTCGACACCCCGCTGCCGTTCGGCGTCGACCCGGCCGAACACCGTGCCCGGCTCGCCGTCTACGAGGCGGCCGTCAAAGCCGCCCTCCAGACCGAGTACCGGGAGATCTTCCTGGCCACGGCTGGTGTCTGCGTGGTCGGCGCGCTCCTCGGGCTGTGGCTCTCGGGCACACCCACCAGGTCCACCCGAACGACCGCCGCCGGCTGACCCGAGGCCCGGCGACGGTCCGTTTTCGGTGGCTACTTCTCGACGAATTTGCGGAGGGTGGAGACCAGGGTGGACTCGTCCAGCTCCATGTGGATCTTGCGGTCGTCGGGGATGTCGCCCACGTACGGGCAGGAGGTGTCCTTCGCCTCGATCTTGGTGTCCAGGAGCTTCTTGCCGGTGGCCGTCTCGTAGACGTGCACTCGGTAGGTTGCCCGGTGCAGCACCGCCTTGCCCGTGTTCGGCCCGGTGTAGCTGCAGGTGCGGACCTTCGCGCCGGAGGAGACCCGGTCCACGCAGGCCATCAGCGCGATCGTCGTCGGGTCCTCCGGCGCCCAGGTGGTCTTGGTCGACTCCGGCTTCATGAACCAGGTGTAGAACATGGTGTACGGCAGGCGGATGCCGCCGCCCGTGTCGCCGTAGATCAGCACCGGGTGCGGCTTCTTGGCGGACCGCGCCGGCAGCATCGGCCAGTAGGTCTCGCCCCGGCACATCTCGTCCATGTCGAAGATGGTCGCCGGTGCGATGCCCTGCGCGACCGGGCCGGACGGGATCGGCTCCGCGCTCTCCGTGACGGCGGTCGACGGGCTGGGCCGGACGTCCCCGGTCGAGGAGGACGGGCGTGCCGCGGCGCCGGCCGCGGACGAGCCGGACGCGGTGGGGTTCTCCCGGCGCTTCTCGGAATCCGCCAGCACCGCCCCGGCCAGCCCGGCCGCGCCGACCAGGAGGACGAACGCGGTGACCGCCAGGATGGCGATCACGCCGCGCGAGAAGTTCTTCTCCGGGGCGGTGGCCGCGGTCGCCGGCAGGAGGGGCGGCGGGACGTAGCTGAGCGTCTCCAGGTGATCGACCGCCGCCTGGTCGGCGGGCGCGCCCAGGCCCTGGATCGGCTCCGGCCACGGGTCGGCCGGCGCCTGGAGCTCCGGCTGCCCGGCCGGCTGGGAGCGTGCACCGGCCCGGCTCGCCCACTGGGCGAGGGGCGCGTGCTCGGTCTTGTCGGTGTCGCCGGTCGAGGGGTCGTCCGGGGTGGTGTCGGTCGGCACCGGCTCCGGGGTGGCCGCGCCGGCCTCGTCCGAAGGCTCGGAGCCCGTCCCGTCCTCAGCCATGGTCCTCGATCAGCCTCTCCCTCACCCGGGAGGCGACTGTATCGAAAGACTTCTCCTCACCCCTCGCCGGGTGGATCAACGTGGGGTGAGACCCGGTCAGTCGTCCTCGGTGAAGACGGTTTCGCGGCGGCGGCGGATGGCGGGGAGGGCGACCACGATCAGGGCCGTGGCGGTCAGGAGCAGGAGCCCGGCGGAGATCGGGCGGGTCAGGAAGACGGTGGGGTCGCCGCGGGAGATGATCAGGGCGCGGCGCAGGTTCTCCTCCAGCAGCGGGCCCAGGACGAAGCCGAGCAGCAGGGGGGCCGGTTCGCAGCCGCACTTGATCAGGACGTAGCCGAGCAGGCCGAAGAAGGCGATCGCGTAGACGTCGTACGCGTTGAAGCCCAGCGAGTAGGTGCCGATCACCGCGAACAGCACGATCATCGGGAAGAGCACCTGGTACGGAATGCGCAGCAGCCGCACCCACATGCCGATCAGCGGCAGGTTCAGCAGGACGAGCAGCACGTTGCCGATCCACATGGACGCGATCAGGCCCCAGACCAGCTCCGGCTCGTCGTTGATCACGTTGGGGCCGGGGGTGATGCCGTGCACGATGAACGCGCCGACCATCAGCGCCATCACCGGGTGGGCGGGCAGTCCCAGGGTGAGCAGCGGGATGAACGAGGTCTGCGCGGCGGCGTTGTTGGCCGACTCGGGGCCGGCCACGCCCTCGATGGCGCCGTGGCCGAATTCGTCCCGCCGTTTCGAGATCCGCTTCTCGACGGCGTACGAGGTGAACGACGACAGCACGTGCCCGCCGCCGGGCAGGACGCCGAGGGCGGCGCCGAGTCCGGTGCCGCGCAGGATCGGGCCGACGATGCGGCGGCGGTCCTCCCGGGTGGGCCACAGGTGGGTCACCCGGCCGAGCAGGGCCGGGCGGTCGTGTTCGTTCTCCAGGTTGCGCAGGATCTCGGCGATGCCGAACATGCCGACGGCGACCGACACGAAGTCGATGCCGCCGTAGAGTTCGCGCTGGCCGAGGACGAATCTCGGCGTACCGGTGTAGATGTCCTGGCCGACCGTGCCGAGCAGGATGCCGAGCGCGACCATCGCGAGGGCTTTCAACGGCGAGCCGCGGGCCAGGGAGATCGAGACGACGAGGCCGAAGAGGACGAGCGCGAAGTAGTCGGCCGGGCCGAATGCGAGGGCGACGGCGGCCAGTGGCGGGGCGGCGACGGCCAGGACGACGGTGGCGACCGTCCCGGCCACGAAGGAGCCGATGGCGGCGGCCGCGAGGGCCGGCCCGGCGCGGCCCTGCCGGGCCATCTCGTGGCCGTCGAGGGCGGTGACCGCGGCCGACGACTCGCCGGGCAGGTTGATCAGGATGGCGGTGGTGGAGCCGCCGTACTGGGCGCCGTAGTAGATGCCGGCCAGCATGATCAGCGCGGTGACCGGCTCGAACGCGAAGGTGATGGGCAGCAGCATGGCGACCGTGGCGGTCGGCCCGATGCCGGGCAGCACGCCGACGGCGGTGCCGAGCAGCACGCCGACGAAGCAGTAGAGGACGTTCTGGAGGAGCAGGGCGGTGGAGAACCCGAGGACGAGGTTGTCGAAGAGTTCCATCACCAGCCCCACAGCGGGAGCCGCAGCTGGAGCCCGACGATGAAGACGAGCGTGGCGGCCATGGTGAGGCCGGCGGCCACGGCCAGGGCGGTGAGCGGCCGGACGCGCCGGCTCGCGAAGGCGGTGAGCAGCG
This sequence comes from Actinoplanes flavus, assembly GCF_017592555.1. Classification (GTDB taxonomy): domain Bacteria; phylum Actinomycetota; class Actinomycetes; order Mycobacteriales; family Micromonosporaceae; genus Actinoplanes; species Actinoplanes flavus. Next base: position 41,671 of record NZ_JAGFNS010000019.1, read on the forward strand.
CGGTGACGAACGACGTCGGGACGAAGCCGAGCACCCGGACGAAGACGCCGAAGAACACGACCGCCACGGTGACGAGCACGACGGCCCGCCACGGGACGGCCTCGAACGGCAGGTCCGAGCCGGCGAGGAGGCCCTTCACCAGGATCGCCAGCCCCAGGACGGCCACGATCGCGCCGACCAGCAGCGGGAAGTAGCCGGGGCCCATCCGCAGCGGGGTCCCCCGGTCGTAGCCGAGCGACCCCACCACGAACACGCCGCCGATCACGGCGAAGACTCCCCCGGCGAGCACGTCCGGGAGCGACCGTCGGCGCTGCATCTACGAGGCCTGTACGCCGGCGTCGGCGATGACCTTGCCCCAGGTCTGGATCTGTTCCTCGAGCTGGGCGCGGTGTGCTTCCGGGGTGGCGTCCGCGGCGGTGACCGGCGCGGTGCCGAGTTCCGCCATCTGGTCGATGACCGCCTGGTCGGCGAGTGCCTTCTGGAGCGCCCCGGACAGTTTCTGGACGATCTCCGGCGGCGTCCCGGCCGGCACGTACAGCCCGTGCCACACGCTCACCTGGAGTTGCGGCATCCCGGCCTCGGTGGTGGTGGGCACGTCGGGCAGGCTCGCGACCCGTTCCGGGGTGGTCACCGCGTACGCCTTGATCTTGCCCGCGGTGATCTGGCCGCTGGTGTTGGTGGTCTGGTCGCACATGACGTCGACCTGCCCGCCGACCAGGTCGGTGAGCGCCGGCCCGGTCCCCTGGTACGGCACCTCCTGGAGTTCGACCCCGGCCGCCGACTGGAAGAGCAGCCCGCACAGGTGGGAGGCGGCGCCCCGCCCGGCGTTGGCGAGGGTGACCTTGTCCTGGTTGGCCTTCACGTAGGCGGTGAGGTCGGCGAGGGTGGCGGGCGGGAAGCCGGGCCGGGCCACGACGGTCATCGGCACCTCGGTGACCAGCCCGATGGTCGCGAAGTCCTCGAGCGGCTGGTAGCCGAGGTCCTTGTAGAGGGCGGGCGCGGTGGACATGCCGATGTGGTGCATGAGGACGGTGTAGCCGTCCGGCTCGGCCCGGGCGACCTGGCCGGCGGCGACCGTGCCGCCGGCGCCCTCGACGTTCTGTACGACGATCTTGCCGCCGAGCGCCGCGGCCATCGGGTCGGCGATCATCCGGGTGACGGTGTCGGTGGGGCCGCCGGCGCTGAACGGCACGACGATGGTGATGTTCTGCTCGGGATAGCCGGTGGCGCCGCCATCCCCGCCGTCGTCGCCCGGGGAACAGGCGGCGGCGAGGGACACGGCGGCGAGCGCGGCGAGTATCCGCGGCCTGCGCGTACCCATGTTCTGACCTCCTTGTCGGAACCTTCCGGGATCTATCGATGACCGTATTCGTCTATCGACGTTGATCACTAGAGGTCTCCGGCGGACGGAGCGTCTTGCCGAGCGGGCCGCGCGCCGCTATGTTAATCGAAAATCACACATCGATGAATGTTGAAACGCCCGCGTAACACCGCGTACGGAGGGGTAAGCTAATGCAGAATCTCAGTAGACGACGTGTCCTCACCGTCGGTGCCGCCCTCGGTCTGGTGGGCGTGGCCGACCCCTCGAAGGCCTGGGCCTGGTCGTCGTCCGGCTCGATCGCCGCGACGGACACCGTCACCGACCCGTGGGGCGTCTGGGACGACGCCACCGACCCGCTGCTCGCCGACCTCCTGGAGAACGGTCAGGTTCCGGCCGTCAACACGGCGTTCGAGAAGTGGGTCCGTAACGGCGATCCGCTGCCGAGCGGCATCCCGGCCGCGCTCACCACCTGGATCCAGGCGCACAACCGGCTGCCGTCCTGGGCCGACCAGACCAAACTGGACCGGGCCGCCCAGTTCAACAAGCGGATGAGCATGTACCTCTTCCTGCTCTACGGCCTGGGCAGCGGCATCATGAGCACGGTCATCCCGCGGGAGGCGCGCAACGTCTACTGGTCCGAGGGCGGCGCCGTGATGAAGTCGCGGGCGGCCAAGACCTTCACCTACGGGTACGACCTGAGCGCCGTCGACGCCTTCAAGCCGACCGGCCACTTCGTCGTCACCTCGAACAAGACCCGCCTCACCCACGCCGCCGTCCGGCACCTGCTGCCGCAGTCCTCGCACTGGCGCGCGGTCACCGACGACCAGGACTTCATCCCGATCAGCAACGGCGACATCCTGATCACCTTCCACAGCCTGGGCACCTTCGTGCACGGCAAGCTGAAGTCGTGGGGCATCCGGATGTCGGCCGCCGAGGAGGAGGCGTTCCTGCACATGTGGCAGGTGGCGCTGCACCTGCTGGGCGTGCGCGACGACTTCATCCCGGCGACCTGGGCCGCCGCGAGACAGCAGTCGCAGTACGCTCTGACGCCGCTGCTCGCGCCCACCCCGGAGGGCATCGACCTGGCCGACATCCTGCTCGGGCTGACCTCGCAGGTGGACCTGGGCGTCACCCGGGGCTTCCAGCGCGAGTTCGCCCGCTACCTGCTCGGTGACCGGGTGGGCGACTGGCTGCGGCTGCCGCGCGACTACGCGTCCCGCGCGATCATCGAGGTCGGGTGGCCGGCGTACGTGGCGTTCCGGGAGGGGACCTCGGGGATCATCCCGACCACCTACTCGCTCTTCGACCAGTTCATCCGCGGCGTGGCGATGCTGTTCCTCAACAACGGGACGTCGGCCACGTACACGCCGATCACCATCCCGACGGCCAACCGGGCCGGCACCTGAGCGGTCACAGCATGAGGGCGCCGATCACCAGCGCGGTGACGGCGTCCCGGTGGCCGGGCGTGTTCTCCCAGCGCAGCGCGCGCCCGGCCTCCACCACCACGCCGAACCCGGCGTGCACCAGCAGGCGGGCCTGACGCGGGTCCAGCTCCGGCCGGGCGGCGCGCAACTGCTGCTCCCAGACCGCGATGTGCTCGCGCTGGGCGAGGATGAGCGGCCGCTTCAGGTGGTCCGGCAGGCCGGCGATCTCGGCCTCGGCCACGCTGTTGAGCGCGTCGTGCTCGAACTTGTAGGCGACGTACGCCGCGGCCAGCGCCACCACCGCCGCCCGCGGGCCGGCCGCGTGTTCCAGGCTCTGCTCCACCGCCTGCGCGAGCAGCCCGGCCGCCTGCAGGCACGCCGCCACCAGGATGTCGACCTTGCCCGGGTAGTGCCGGTAGATCGCCGACGGGGCGAGGCCCACCGCCTGCGCGATCTGCGCGTTCGTGACGTTGGCGAACCCGTCCCGGGCGAACAGCGGGACGGCCGCCGCCAGGATCTCGGCCCGCCTGGTCCGCGGCACCGGCGAGGCGGGCGGCTCGACCAGCCCGGCGCTGCCGGCGGCGGCCGACGGGTCGGTGGCCGCCACCCGCAGGGCCGAACCGAGCAGCAGCTCCTCGATCCGGCGCTGGGCGATCGAGGTGTGGTGCATGGTGATCGACCCGATGGCGCCGAGCGCCGCCACGGCCCGCAGCCGCGCCTCCGGAAGCGGGAACTCGCCGGCCACCAGCTCGGTGACCCGGCCCACCACCTGCTCGAACTTGGCCCGCAGCCGACGGCGGTCGGCGGCCTCCAGGTAGCGGGCCTCCCACCGGTACAGGCCACCGGAGGCGCGGTGCGCGACCGTCACCCGGGTGACCGCGGCGAACACGTCCCGCAGCGACCCGTCGACCGGCGACACCGGGGAGAGGGCCGCGACCAGCCGGTCCACCATCACCTCGGCGCACTCGGCGAACAGCGCGTACTTGTTCGGGAAGTGCCGGTACAGCGCCGCGGCGCTGATGCCCACCCCGGCGGCGATCTCCTCCATCGACGCGCCGTGGTAGCCGCGTTCGCTGAACACCTGACCGGCGGCCTCGACGATGAGTTGTCTGCGGTTGTGCGGTCGGGTGGCCGAAGCCGGACCGGCGGTCACCGCATCACCTGGTACCGGAGCATGAGCGCTAGTCAATCACAACGGCTCCGATGCGGCCGGTCACCCATTCGTGGAAGGCGCCGATGTGGTGCTCGGACGGGACCAGAACCCCACCCCGGGCGTACGCGCGGGAGCTCATCGCCGGCTGGCACCGCTCGCAGGCGTCGAAGTCCTGCACGTTCACCCGGTGGAACAGCTCCACCGAACGGGACACGTCGCGGCCGGACGCCACCACCTCTCTGGAGTAGAGCCAGTCGCACTCGACGATCGTGCGGTCGGCGGCGACCGGGTACATCCGGTGCAGGATGATGTGGTCCGGCACCAGGTTGACGAAGACCTGCGGCTTGATGGTGATCGCGTAGTAGCGCCGGTCCTGGTCGTCGGCCACCCCGGGCAGCTTCGCGAAACCCTCGCCGCCGTCGACCGTGAAGCCCCGGATGTCCGTGCCGAACGCGGCCCCGTGGCCGACGTAGTACTGGGCGGCGTACCCGTCGGCGAACTCCGGCAGCACCTCGGTCAGCTCCGGGTGGATGGTGGCGCAGTGGTAGCACTCCATGAAGTTCTCGACGATCAGCTTCCAGTTGGCCCGGACGTCGTAGGTGATGCGCCGGCCCACGTCGAGGCGGTCGATCTGGTACGCGTCGATCGCGCTCAGGGCGCCGAGCCGCTCGGTGACCGCGCCCGTCACGTCGTCGTCGAACGACGGCGGCTCGTCCGCCAGGCACACCCAGACATACCCGATCCACTCCCGCAAGTGGACGGTGACCAGCCCGTACTCGGCACGGTCGATGTCCGGCATCTTCGTCAGGTTGGGCGCCGCGACGAGCCGGCCGTCCAGCCCGTACGTCCAGGCGTGGTAGGGGCACTGGATGGCCCGCCGCACCTCACCGCTGTCCTCGGCGCAGAGTTTCGCGCCCCGGTGCCGGCAGACGTTGAGGAAGGCCCGCAGCGCGCCGTCGCGGCCGCGGACGATGACGACGCTCTCCCGGCCGACGTCGACCGTCCGGAAGCTGCCCGGTTTCGGCAGGTCGGCGGCCCGCGCCGCGCAGAACCACATGGTCTCGAAGATCCGCGACTGTTCGAGCGCGAAGATCGTGGGGTCGGTGTAGTAGTGGCCGGGCAGGGTGGGGATCAGGCTTGCGGTCACGGCCACTCCTCACGAGCGGATGCGTTCCATCTTCGGGTCGAACAGCGGCTCCGCCCGGACGGTCGCCGGCAGCCGCACGCCGAAGTACTCGACGGCCACCGCGGTGCCCGGAACGGAGAGGGAGGCGGGCAGCCATGCGTACGCGACGGTGCGGCCGATGGTGTAGCCGTAGGAGGCGCTGGTGACGTAGCCGGCGGGCGCGCCGTCGGCGTACACCGGCTCTTTGCCCATCACCACGGCCGAGGGGTCGTCGAGGGTGAGGCAGGTGAGGCGCCGGTCCGGTGCGGAGCGCCCGTCGAGGGCGGAACGCCCGATGAAGTCGCCCTTGTCCATCCGGACGGCGAAACCGAGGCCCGCCTCGTAGGGATCATTTTCGGTCGTCATGTCGGTGCCCCAGGCCCGGTAGCCCTTCTCCAGGCGGAGGCTGTTGAAGGCGCTGCGCCCGGCCGCGACGATCCCGTGCTCCTGCCCCGCTTCCCAGAGCAGGTCCCACAGTTTGAGCCCCAGGTCGGCCGAGGTGTAGATCTCCCAGCCGAGTTCGCCAACGTAGGAGAGCCGCATCGCGGTGACCGGGACCTCGCCGAGGTAGGCATGCCGCGCCCGGAAGTACTTGAGACCGGCGTTGGAGAAGTCGGCGCTGGTCAGCGGCTGGAGGACCGCGCGGGCCCGCGGACCCCACAGTCCGATGCAGCAGGTGCCGCCGGTGACGTCCCGCAACTGAACAGAATCGGGCAGGTGCCGCCGCATCCAGTCCTCGTCGAGCGGCCCGTTCGCACCGACCTGGAACGTCTGGTCGCCCAGCCGTGCCACGGTCAGGTCGCTGCGGATGCCACCGGCGACATTCACCATCAACGTGTACGTGACCGAGCCGACCGGCTTGTCCAGGTTGTTGGTCGTCAGGTGCTGGAGGAAGCCGAGCGCCCCGGGTCCGCTCACCTCGAAGCGCTTGAGCGGCGTCATGTCGTACATCGCGACGCGTTGCCGGGTGGCGGCGGCCTCGCCTGCGACGATCGGTGACCAGTAGCGGGCCGACCACTCGTCCCGTGGCGGTGTCTCGGCCGGGGCGTTCGACGCGTACCAGTGCGGCCGCTCCCAGCCGGCGCCCTCGAGGAAGACCGCGCCCAGCTCCCGCTGCCGTTGGTGGAACGGGCTGGTCCGCAGCGGGCGCGGGGACTCCATCGGCTGCAACGGGTGCACGATGTCGTACACCTCGATGAAGTTCTGTTTGGCTCTCTCCTCGATGTAGCGGGGCGCCAGCTGCACCGTCTCGAACCGGTGCAGGTCGCACTCGTGCAGGTCGATGCCGGGATCACCGTCCACGAGCCACCGGGCGACGGCCCGCGCCACACCGGCCGAGTGGGTGACCCAGACCGCCTCGGCCACCCAGAATCCGGCCAGTTCCCGGTGCTCGCCGAGCAGCGGGAAGCCGTCGGCGGTGAACGAGAAGACGCCGTTCATCCCCTCCTCGACCCGGGCGCCGGCCAGGTCCGGCAGCAGGGCGACGCTGTCGCGCCAGGCCGGCGCGAAGTCGTCGGCGGTGAACGGCAGGACGCTCGGCATGACCGGCGCCTCGGCCGGGGAGAGGAAGTCGTGGACCGGCATCGGGCGGTGGCCGTAGGAGCCGATGCCGAGGCGGTCGCCGTGCTCCCGGAAGTAGAGATCCCGGTCCTGGTGGCGCAGGATGGGCCTGGTCGCCTCCAGGACCGGGTCGTTCACGCCGGCCAGCGCGGGCAGCGGGCCGGTCGTCGCGTACTGGTGGGCCAGCGGCAGCAGCGGCACGGTGAGCCCGGCCATCCGGCCGATCTCCGGGCCCCAGAAACCGGCGGCGCAGACCACGATGTCGGCCGGGACGAAACCCCGATCGGTCTCGACGCCGGTGACCCGGCCGGCGCTCTGCCCGATGCCGGTGACGGTGTGCTCGCCGAGGAACCGGGCGCCCCGCTCGATCGCCCGGCGGGCCTGGGCCTCCACCGCGCGGACCGCCTTGGCCAGACCGTCCGTGGGCACGTGGAACCCGCCGAGGATCCGGGCCGGGTCGAGCAGCGGGTGCACGGCGGCGCACTCGTCCGGGTCGAGCAGCGCGGCCTCGACGCCCCACGAGGTGGCCAGTCCGTACCGGCGTTCGAGGTCGCGCAGGCGGGCCTCGGTGGTGGCCACCTCCAGGCCGCCGACCTGCCGGAAGCACCACTGCCCGTCGAGGGTGAGGCCGCCGAGCTTCTCCACCGTGTAGGTGGCCAGCTCGGTCATGGTCTTCGACGGGTTGGTCTGGAAGACCAGGCCCGGGGCGTGCGAGCTGGAGCCGCCGGGGGTGAAGAGCCGGCCCTGGTCGACCACGGTGACGTCGGTCCAGCCGCGCTCGGTGAGCTCGTCCGCCAGGGCACTGCCGACGACGCCGGCGCCGATGACGACTACCCGAGGAACCTTGGCCATGGGGATCCCTGCGTTTCGTGGAGCGCAACCGGATCTGGAATACGCAACAGCTTCAACGCACAGTCAGGCCCGCGTCAAGCCATGAATCCCATCCGCCCGCTCACCTCGCCGGCCGCGGCGATCACCCGCTTCGCGATCTCCGGGAACGCCGTCCGGTCCAGCCGGTACGCCGGGCCGGAGACGCTGAGGGCGGCGATCACCGAACCCGCGGCGCCCCGGATCGGCGCGGCGACGGCGTTGAGGCCCACCTCGTACTCCTCGCTCGTGGACGCCCATCCGGCCGACCGGACCGCGTCCAGTTCGGCGGTCAACTCGGGCACGCCGGTGAGGGTGGCGGGGGTGAACCGTTCGAGCGGCTCGGCGAGGACGGCCGCCCGGACGCTTTCCGGCGCGAACGCCAGCAGCACCTTGCCGCTGGACGTGGCGTGCGGCGGCGTCTGCCGGCCGACCCAGTTGTAGCTGGTCACCGAGGCGGCGCCGCGGCTCTGGGTGATGTTGACGGCGCGGTTGCCGTCCAGGATGGCGATGTTGACGGTCTCGCCCAGGTCGGCGGCGAGCCGGTCGCACACCTCGTGGCCCTGCCGGCTCAGGTCGAGCTGCGCGGCCACCGTCCCGGCGAGACGCACCACGCCGAGACCGAGCCGGTAGGTGCCACGCTCCTGGGCCTGCTCCACGAAGCCCCGGCTCTCCAGGACCGCGAGCAGCCGAAACGCGGTGGACTTGTGCACGCCGAGCTCCCGGCCGATCTCGGTGACCCCGGCGTTGCGCCGCCTCGCCAGGATCTCCAGGATGCTCAGGGCGCGGTCCACGGACTGCACGAGGGCGGGACCCGGCTCGGGCTCGTTGCTCATGACGCAACATTAAGGCAGGAATTTCCGGCAGGTTGCGAGATTCGACCGGTCTTGATCGCACTCTTGACTATCGATCAATCCCCCGACAGGCTGTTGCGGATCTCACTGACTGTTTCGTGTTCCACAACAGGGGGCGATTACCGGCGTGGAGAAAGTCGCGATCGTCGGGGCCTCCCTGTCCGGCCTCGCCGCCGCACGCGCGCTGCGCCGGCAGTCCTTCTCCGGCGAGATCATCCTCATCGGAGCCGAGCGCCGCCACCCCTATGACCGCCCGCCACTGTCCAAGGACTTCCTGACCGGCGCCTGCACCGAGAACGACCTCGCCCTCGACCACGAGGACCTCGGGATCGACTGGCGGCTGGGCGTCACGGCGACCCGGCTGGATCCACGCGGGCGCAGCGTCCATCTCGACGACGGCACGGAGGTCCGGGCGGACGGCGTGGTCATCGCGACCGGAGCACAGGCCCGGACGTTCGGCCGTTCCCGGACCCTGCGCACGCTGGACGACGCCATCGCCCTCCGCGACGACCTCCGGCGGCGCCCGCACGTGGTGATCGTCGGCGCGGGCTTCATCGGCGCCGAGGTCGCCTCCAGCGCCCGGTCGCTCGGCTGCGACGTCACCGTCGTCGAGGCCCTGGAGACCCCGCTGGCCGGGCCGCTCGGGCCGGAGATGGGCGCGGCCTGCGCGGGCCTGCACGGCGACCACGGCGTACGGCTCCTGACCGGCGTCCCGGTGCGCGGGCTGACCGGTTCGGATCGGGTCGAGGCGGTCGAGCTGGCCGACGGCACCCGGCTGCCGGCCGACGTCGTGGTGGCCGGCATCGGCGCCGTGCCCGACGTGGCGTGGCTGCACGGATCCGGGCTGGCCGTCGCGGGCGGGGTGGTGACCGACGCGTACGGCGCGACGAACCTGCCCACCGTGGTGGCGACCGGCGACTGCGCGGTGGCCGCGGGCGTCCGCTCCGAGCACTGGTCGCACGCCATGGACCATCCGGCGACCGCGGTGGCCACCCTGCTCGGCGGCACCCCGCCACCGCCCCGGCAGCCCTATTTCTGGTCCGACCAGTACGGCGTGCGCATCCAGTTCGCTGGCCGCCGGGAGCCGGGTGACACGGTCCGGATCGTCGAGGGCGACCCGGAGCGGCGCGACGTCCTGGCCGTCTACGAGCGCGACGGGCATCCGGTCGCGGTGCTCGGCATGAACCGGCCGAAGTCGTTCACCCGATGGCGGCGCCAGGTGCGCGCGGTACCTCAGGAGGCCTGATGTTCCAGCCCGTGTGCCCGCTCGGCACGATCCCGCCGGGAGAGGCGTACCGGTGGGAGACCGACCCGCCGGTGGCGATCTTCCACACCGACGACGGGGAGGTCTTCGCCATCGACGACACCTGTACGCACCAGGACGCCTCTCTGGCCGACGGCTGGCTGGAGGGCTGCGAGGTGGAGTGCCCGCTGCACGCCTCCCGGTTCGACCTGCGCACCGGCGCGGTCGACGCGCCGCCGGCCAAGAAGCCGGTCCGCACCCACCGGGTCCGGGTGACCGACGGCATGGTGTTCGTCGCGCTGTCCGGGGAGGACCGCCCATGACCCGGTACGACTTCGTCATCGTCGGCGGCGGCTCGGCCGGCTCCGCGCTCGCCGCCCGGCTCTCCGCGGACCCGGGCACCCGGGTCCTGGTGCTGGAGGCGGGACGCCCGGACTATCCGTGGGACGTCTTCATCCACATGCCGGCGGCGCTGACCTTCCCGATCGGCAGCCGCTTCTACGACTGGAAATACCGGTCCGAGCCCGAGCCGCACATGTTCGGCCGCCGCATCTACCACGCCCGCGGCAAGGTCCTCGGCGGCTCCAGCAGCATCAACGGCATGATCTTCCAGCGCGGCAACCCGCTGGACTACGAACGCTGGGCCGCCGACCCGGGCATGGCGGACTGGGACTACGCGCACTGTCTGCCGTACTTCAAGAAGATGGAGTCGTGCCTGGCCGCCGACCCGGACGATCCGTTCCGCGGCCACGACGGGCCGCTCGTGCTGGAACGCGGCCCCGGAACGAATCCGCTGTTCCAGGCCATGCTGGAGGCGAGCCGCCAGGCCGGATACCCGGCCACCGCCGACGTCAACGGCGAGCGCCAGGAGGGCTTCGCCCTCTTCGACCGCAACATCCGCCGGGGTCGTCGTCTCAGCGCGGCTCGCGCCTATCTGCATCCCGCCAAGACAAGATCCAATCTCACGGTACGGACACGCGCGCACGTCTCCAGGGTGATCTTCGACGGGAAGCGGGCGGTGGGCGTCGAGTTCACCACCCGCCGCGGCGGCGCTCCGCGACGGGTGTACGCCGGTGAGGTGATCCTCTGCGGCGGCGCCATCAACACGCCCCAGCTGCTGCAACTGTCCGGTGTGGGCAACGCGGCCGAACTGTCCGCCCTCGGCGTCGACCCGGTCCACCACCTGCCCGGCGTCGGCGAGAACCTCCAGGACCACCTCGAGGTGTACGTCCAGTACGCCTGCACCCGGCCGGTGTCGATGCAGCCCTACCTGAAATGGCGGCACCGGCCCTGGATCGGCGCGCAGTGGCTGTTCCTGCGCGGTGGCCCGGCCGCGACCAACCACTTCGAGGCGGGCGGCTTCGTCCGCTCCAACGACACCGTCGCGTACCCGAACCTGATGTTCCACTTCCTGCCGATCGCGGTCCGCTACGACGGTTCGGCGCCCGCCGGTGGCCACGGCTACCAGGTGCACGTCGGCCCGATGTACTCCGACGCCCGGGGCAGCGTGAAGATCGTCAGCCGGGATCCGCGGGAGCACCCGGCGCTGCGGTTCAACTACCTCTCCACCGATCAGGACCGGCGCGAATGGGTGGAGGCGGTCCGGGTGGCGCGGACCATCCTCGGCCAGCCGGCGCTGGACGGGTTCAACGGCGGCGAGATCTCCCCCGGGCCGGCGGTCGAGTCCGACGAGGAGATCCTCGACTGGGTGAGGCGGGAGGGCGAGACCGCGCTGCACCCCTCCTGTACGGCCAGGATGGGTGTCGACGAGATGTCGGTGGTCGATCCGGGGAGCATGCGGGTGCACGGAGTCGACGGGCTGCGGGTCGTCGACGCCTCGGTCATGCCGTACGTCACGAACGGCAACATCTACGCCCCGGTGATGATGGTCGCCGAGAAGGCGGCCGACCTGATCCTCGGCAACACTCCGCTGGCCGCCGAGCCGGTGCCGTTCTTCCGGCAGGACAGCGCCCGGTGACCGGCACGCGGGAGATCCGCAACCCGGCCGACGGCAGCCTCGTCGCGGAGGTCCCCGAGCACACCCGCGCCGACACGCTCGCCGCGATCGCGGTGGCCCGGCGGGCGTTCGACGACGGCCCGTGGCCGCGCACCCCGGCGGTCGAACGGGGCGACCTGCTCCACCGCCTCGCCGCCCTGATCGACCGGGACGCCGCGGAACTGGCCCGCGCCGAGTCGCTCGACACCGGCAAACGCCTGGTCGAGAGCGAGTACGACATGGCCGACGTGGCGAAGGCCTTCCGGTACTTCGCGGGCGTCGCGGCGACCGACGCGGGCCGGGTGATCGAGACCGGCCGCACCGACGCGATCAGCCGGATCACGCACGAACCGATCGGCGTGTGCGGGCTGATCACCCCGTGGAACTATCCGCTGCTCCAGACCTCCTGGAAGGTCGCCCCGGCGCTGGCCGCCGGCAACACGTTCGTGCTCAAACCCAGCGAACTCACCCCGTCGACCGCGATCCGGCTGATCGGCCTGCTGGCCGAGGCCGGGCTGCCGGACGGGGTGGCCAACCTGGTGCTCGGCGCCGGCCCCGAGGTGGGCGCGCCGCTCGCCGAGGACCCCCGGGTGGATCTGATCTCGTTCACCGGCAGCCTGGCCACCGGGCGGGCGCTGATGGCCGCGGCCGCCGCCACGGTGAAGCGGGTGGCCCTGGAACTCGGCGGCAAGAACCCGAACGTGGTGTTCGCCGACGCCGACGTCGAGACCGCGGTGGACTTCGCGCTCACCGCGGTCTTCCTGCATTCGGGGCAGGTCTGCTCGGCCGGGGCACGGCTGATCGTCGAGGAGTCGCTGCACGGCACGTTCGTGGACGCGGTCGTGGAGCGGGCCGCGCGGATCCGGCTGGGCGGCCCGTTCGACCCGGACGCCGAGACCGGGCCGCTGATCTCGGCGGCCCATCTGGCCAAGGTGGAGGCGTACGTGGCGGCCGGGCTCGCCGAGGGCGCGAAGCTGCGCTGCGGCGGGCGGCGCCCGGACGACCCGGGGCTGGCCGGCGGGTTCTACTACCTGCCCACGGTTCTGGACGGCTGCCGGTCCGGGATGAGCGTGGTGACCGAGGAGTCGTTCGGGCCGGTGCTCACCGTGGAGACGTTCCGCGGCGAGGACGAGGCGGTTCGGATCGCCAACGACACCCACTACGGGCTCGCCGGGGCGGTGTGGACGCGGGACGCCGGGCGGGCGCAGCGGGTCGCCGGGCGGCTGCGGCACGGCACCGTGTGGATCAACGACTACCACCCGTACGTGCCGCAGGCCGAGTGGGGCGGGTTCAAGCAGTCCGGTGTGGGCCGCGAGCTGGGCCCGCGTGGCCTGGACGAGTACCGCGAGGTCAAGCACGTGTGGCAGAACATCGACCCCCGGCCGCAGCACTGGTTCCGTCCCTGAGCATTGGAGTTCGTGATGACCACCGAGGCCGTCATCTCGGTCCGGGACCTGTGGAAGGTGTTCGGGCCCAAGGCGGACCGGGTGCCCCGCTCGGCCGAGCTGGCCGCGCTGTCCCGGCGCGAGCTCGCCGACCGGACCGGCTGCACGGCCGCGGTCCGGGAGGTGTCGTTCGACGTGGCGCCGGGTGAGGTGTTCGTGGTCATGGGCCTGTCCGGGTCCGGCAAGTCGACGCTGGTCCGCTGCCTGACCCGGCTCGTCGAACCGACCGCCGGCAAGGTGGTGTTCGAGGGCGAGGACATCCTGGACGCCGGCCGCAAGCGGCTGCGCGACCTGCGGCGGCACAAGTTCTCGATGGTCTTCCAGAACTTCGGGCTGCTCCCCTACCGGCAGGTCGTCGACAACGTGGCGTACGGGCTGGAGATCCGGGGCGCCGGCCGGGCCGAACGCGACCGCCGGGCCCGGGAGGTGATCGAGCTGGTCGGCCTGGACGGGTACGAGCACAGCTACCCCGACCAGCTGTCCGGCGGCATGCAGCAGCGGGTCGGCCTGGCCCGGGCGCTGGCCGTCGACCCGGACGTGCTCTATTTCGACGAGCCGTTCTCGGCGCTCGACCCGCTGATCCGGCGGGACATGCAGAACGAGGTCATCCGGCTGCACCGCGAGGTCGGCAAGACGATGGTGTTCATCACCCACGACCTGTCCGAGGCGCTGAAGCTCGGCGACCGGATCCTGATCATGCGGGACGGCGCGGCCGTGCAGTGCGGCACCGGCGACGAGCTGGTCGGCGCGCCGGCCGACGACTACGTCCGCGACTTCGTCCGGGACGTGCCGAAGTCGCACGTGCTCACGCTGCGCCGGGTGATGCGGCAGCCGCGCCCGGACGACGACCTGAACGGCCCCGAGCTGGGCCCGGACGTGATCGTCCGGGACGCGGTCCGGACGGTTCTCGCCGCGAGCGCACCGGTCCGGGTGGTCCGGGACGGCGAACTGCTCGGCGTGGTCACCGGCGAGGAGATCCTGACCGTCGTCACCGGCGCGGAGGCCGGCGTCTGATGGCCGCCACGACCCTCGCCGCGCCACGGTCCGCCGGCCGCCGGATCGGCCGGCCGGTGCTGGTGGCCGCGGTGCTGCTGGCCTGGGTGGTGCTGTGGATCCCGACGCGCGGCATGCACACCCTCGGCCTGTCCCCGGCCGACCTGACCCCGCTGCACCGATGGCTCAACGACGTCAACGACACGGTCGGCGCCGACCGGAACTCGAGTCCGGTGTTCCTGTACTTCTTCAACGAGATCCGGGCGGCCATCGACGCCCTGGTCACGTTGCTCCAGGACCTGATCGCGCAACCGTCGTTCGGGCGGCCGGTGCCGGTGCTGGGCTGGCTGGGCGTGGTGGCGCTCGTCGCGTACGTCTCCTGGGTCTTCGGGAATGGGCGGGTAGCGCTGCTGGCCGCCGGCGGGTTCGTCTTCCTCGGGTTGCAGGGCCTGTGGACCGAGAGCATGGACACGCTGGCCCTGACCCTGGCCGCGGTGGCGATCTCGCTGCTCGCCGGCATCCCGCTGGGTGTCTGGGCGGGACTGTCCGACCGGTTTTACCGGCTGATCACGCCGGCGCTCGACTTCATGCAGACCATGCCGACCTTCGTCTACCTGGCCCCGCTCACCCTGCTGTTCCTGATCGGGCCGGCGTCGGCGACGATCGCCACGCTGATCTACGCGATGCCGCCGGCCATCCGGCTGACCGCGCACGGCATCCGCTCGGTGCACCCGTCGGCGGTCGAGGCGACCGAGTCGCTGGGCGCCACCGGCCGGCAGAAGCTGTTCAAGGTGCTGCTGCCGCTGTCCAAGCGCACCATCGTGCTCGGCGTCAACCAGACGATCATGGCGGCGCTGTCGATGGTGACCATCGCGGCCCTGATCGACGCGCCCGGCCTGGGCAAGTCGGTGGTCAAGGCGCTGCAGACGCTGGACGTGGGCACCGCGTTCAACGCCGGCCTGGCGATCGTGGTGCTGGCCATCGTGCTGGACCGGGTCACCACGGCCGCCGGGGACCGGGTCCGCCGGACCGGGGCCGCCTCCCGGCTGCGGCGGCCGCTGGTGGCGCTGTTCGGGATCCTGGCCGCGGCCTGCTGCTACCTGTCCTACACGTACGTGTGGGCCGCCGAGTTCCCGGACACGTACCGGATCGGCGGCCCGATCGCCCGCGGCGCCGACACGGTGACCGGGTGGGCGCAGGACCACCTGTTCGCCGTCACCGACACGGTCAAGAACCTGGTCACCTACGCCCTGCTGAACCCGCTCCAGGCGCTGCTGGTCGAGTCGCCGTGGTGGCTGGTCGCGGCGGTGGCCGTACTGCTCGCCGCGCTGATCGGCGGGGTCCGCGCCGCGGTCGTCACCGCCGCCTGCCTCGCGCTGCTGATCGGCACCGGCCTGTGGCAGGACGCCATGACCACGCTGGCCATGACGATCGTGGCGACGCTGCTGGTGATGGCGCTCGGGATCGTCCTCGGCGTGTGGATGGGCCGTAACCGCCACGTCGACCGGATCATCCGCCCGGTCCTGGACGCCGGGCAGACCATGCCGGCGTTCGTCTACCTGGTGCCGTTCGTGGCCCTCTTCGCGGCCACCAGGTTCACCGCGATCGTCGCGGCGGTGGTGTTCGCCGCACCGGTCGCCATCAAGATCGTCGCGGACGGCGTACGCGGCATCCCGGCCACCACGGTCGAGGCCGCCACCGCCGCCGGGTCCAGCACCTGGCAGCTGATCACCAAGGTGCAGCTGCCGATGGCCCGGCGGTCGCTGACGCTCGCCGCCAACCAGGGCCTCATCTACGTGCTGTCGATGGTGGTGGTCGGTGGTCTCGTCGGAGCCGGTGCGCTCGGCTACGACGTGGTCGCCGGCTTCTCCCAGAGCCAGTTGTACGGCAAGGGCCTCGCGGCCGGGGCGGCCATCGTGCTGCTCGGCATCATGCTCGACCGCATCGCCCGCGCCTCGTCCCCCTCGAACACCAGGAAAGGTCACTGAATCATGAAATCGACGCGTATCGCGGCAGTCGCCACGATCACGGCGCTCACCCTTACCGCCTGCGGCGGCGAGAAGGTCGGCGAGACCACCACGCCCGGGTCCGCCGCGGCGGCGGCCCCCTGCGGCACCTTCAACCTGGCCGTCAACCCGTGGGTCGGCTACGAGGCCACGGCCGCGGTCATCGCGTACGTCGCGGAGAAGGATCTCGGCTGCACCGTGACGAAGAAGGACCTCAAGGAGGAGATCTCCTGGCAGGGCTTCGCCACCGGCGAGGTGGACGCGATCGTCGAGAACTGGGGCCACGACGACCTCAAGAAGAAGTACATCGACGAGCAGAAGGTGGCGGTGGCCGCCGGGTCGACCGGCAACAAGGGCATCATCGGCTGGTACGTGCCGCCGTGGATGGCCGAGAAGTACCCGGACATCACCGACCACAAGAACCTCAACAAGTACGCGTCCCAGTTCAAGACCTCGGAGTCCGGCGACAAGGGCCAGCTCCTCGACGGCGACCCGTCGTTCGTCACCAACGACGAGGCGCTGGTGAAGAACCTGAAGCTGGACTACAAGGTGGTCTACGCGGGCAGCGAGACCGCGCTGATCACCGCGTTCCGGCAGGCCGAGGCGAAGAAGACGCCACTGATCGGCTACTTCTACGAACCGCAGTGGTTCCTGGCCGAGGTGCCGCTGAAGAAGGTGAGCCTTCCGGCGTACACCGCGGGTTGTGACGCGGATGCCGCGAAGGTCGCCTGTGACTACCCCGAGTACGACCTCGACAAGATCGTCAGCAAGAAGTTCGCCGACGCCAACGGCCCGGCCTACCAGCTGGTGAAGAACTTCAGCTGGACCAACGACGACCAGAACGTGGTCGCCAAGTACATCGCCCAGGACAAGATGTCCGCCGCCGACGCGGCCAAGAAGTGGGTCGAGGCGAACCCGGACAAGGTGAAGGCGTGGCTGGCGGGCTAGTCGACCACCCGGAACGGCTGTGGCGTAACCCGGAGCCGGCCGCCGCCTACGACGTGATCGTCGTGGGCGGCGGCGGGCACGGCCTGGCCACCGCCTACTACCTGGCGAAGAACCACGGCATCACCAACGTGGCGGTGCTGGAGAAGGGGTGGCTGGCGGGCGGCAACATGGCCCGCAACACCACCATCATCCGGTCCAACTACCTGTGGGACGAGAGCGCCGGGATCTACGAGCACTCCCTCAAGCTGTGGGAGGGCCTCGAACAGGAGCTGGACTACCCGATCCTGTTCAGCCAGCGGGGCGTGCTCAACCTGGCGCACAGCCTCCAGGACGTCCGCGACAGCGTGCGCCGGGTGCACGCCAACCGGCTCAACGGCATCGACGCCGAGTGGCTC
Source organism: Actinoplanes flavus (assembly GCF_017592555.1). Classification (GTDB taxonomy): domain Bacteria; phylum Actinomycetota; class Actinomycetes; order Mycobacteriales; family Micromonosporaceae; genus Actinoplanes; species Actinoplanes flavus. The sequence continues at coordinate 59,041 of NZ_JAGFNS010000019.1, forward strand.
GATCCCGCGCAGGTCCGCGAGATCTGCCCGATCATCGACATCTCGCCGGACGTGCGCTACCCCGTGCACGGCGCCACCTACCAGCCGCGCGCCGGCATCGCCAAGCACGACCACGTGGCCTGGGCGTACGCGCGGGCCGCCGACGCCCTCGGGGTGGATCTCATCCAGGACTGCGAGGTGACCGGCCTGCGAATCAGCGGCGGCCGGGTCACCGGGGTGCACACCACCCGCGGCACCATCGCGGCGGGCCGGGTGGCGCTCAGCGCGGCCGGGCACACCTCGGTGGTGGCGAAGATGGCCGGGATCGACCTGCCGTTGCAGAGCCACCCGTTGCAGGCACTCGTCTCCGAGCTGCTGGAGCCGGTGCACCCGACGGTGGTCATGTCGAACGCCGTACACGTCTATGTGAGCCAGGCGCACAAGGGCGAGCTGGTGATGGGCGCCGGCATCGACACCTGGAACGGGTACGGGCAGCGCGGCGCCTTCCACATCATCGAGCGGCAGATGGCGGCCGCGCTGGAGCTGTTCCCGGCCTTCGCCCGGGCGCACGTGCTGCGGACCTGGGGCGGGATCGTGGACGTCACCCCGGACGCCTCGCCGATCGTCGGACTTTCCCCGGTGGACGGCCTCTTCCTCAACTGCGGGTGGGGCACCGGCGGGTTCAAGGCCACTCCCGGGGTGGGCTGGTGCTACGCGCACACCGTGGCACACGGCGAACCCCATCCGCTGAACGCCCCGTTCAGCCTGGAGCGCTTCGTCACCGGGGCGCTCGTCGACGAGCACGGCGCCGCCGCGGTCGCCCACTGAGCCACTGGAGCTGCGAGGAACCACCATGATGCTCATCCCCTGCCCCTGGTGCGGGCCCCGTGACGAGTCCGAGTTCCACTACGGCGGGCAGGCCGGGGTGGCCTATCCGGCCGACCCGGACGCGCTCTCCGACGAGGAGTGGGCGCGGTACCTGTTCTTCCGCGACAACCCGAAGGGCCCGTTCCGCGAGCGGTGGAGCCACAGCGCCGGCTGCCGCCGCTGGTTCAGCCTGGTCCGCGACACCGTGACGAACGAGGTACTGAGATGAGCCAGGCGTTCCGTACCGAGGCGGGTGGGCTCGTGGACCGGGGCCGCGCGCTGGCCTTCCTGTTCGACGGCCGGGAGTACGAGGGGCATCCCGGTGACACGCTCGCGTCGGCGCTGCTCGCCAACGGGGTCCACCGGGTCTCGTCGGGGATCCGGACCGGGCGACCGCGCGGGATCTTCGCGGCCGGGGTGGAGGAGCCGAACGCCCTGGTCCAGATCGAGGAGCCGTTCCCGGAGCCGATGCTGACGGCGACCACCGTGGAGCTGTACGACGGGCTCGTGGCGCGCGGCCTGCGCGGCCGGGGCCGGCTCGCGGCGGATCCCGACCCGGGCCGGTACGACGGGATGTACGCGCACTGCGACGTCCTGGTCATCGGCGCCGGACCGGCCGGGCTGGCGGCCGCCGCGGTGGCCGCGTCGTCAGGCGCCCGGGTCGTCGTCGTCGACGACCAGATCCGGGCGGGCGGCAGCCTGCTCGGCACCGGTGAGCACCTGGACTGGGTGGACCGGGTGGCCGCCGAGTTGGCGGCCGCCCCCGAGGTGCGGCTGCTGACCCGGACCACGGCGGTCGGCTACTACGACGACAACTACGTGGTGGCGGTGCAGCGGCGGCCGGGGCTGCCGGAGCACCGGGCCCGGGAGCGGGTGTGGCGGATCCGGGCGCGCCGGGTCGTTCTCGCCACCGGGGCGCACGAGCGGTCGGTGGCGTTCGCCGGCAACGACCGGCCGGGCGTCATGCTGGCCGGTTCGGCGCGCACCTACGTCAACCGGTACGGCGTGCTGCCCGGCCGCCGTGCCGTAGTGCTGACCGGCAACGACAGCGCGCACGACGCGGCCCGGGATCTGGCCGCCGCCGGCGTGGAGATCGCCGCGATCGCCGATCTGCGGGACGGCTGGGCGATCACCGGGGTGGCCGGGACCGAGCGGGTCGAGGCGGTGACGCTGCGGACCCCGGACGGCATCGAGCGCCGTCTGGAGGCGGATCTGCTGCTGGTGTCCGGTGGCTGGAATCCGGTGGGCGCGCTCTACAGCCAGGCCGGTGGGCGGCTCGTCCACGACCCCGGGCTGGCCGCCTTCCGTCCGGACGGGAACTGCCGGCAGGCACTGGAGGTCGCCGGGGCCGCCGCGGGTTCGTACACCCTGGGGGTTTGTCTCGCCGAGGGAGCCGCGGCCGGGAGGCGCGCCGCCGAGGCCGCCGGTCTCGAAGCCGGCGCGATCGTCCTGCCGGAGGTCAGCGACCCGGAGGGCAGGCCGCCGCTGGCCGTCTGGACGCTGCCCGGCGGGGATCCGGCCACCGCGTTCGTGGATCTCCAGCGTGACGTGACGGTGGCCGACCTTACCCGGGCCACCGGCACCGGGATGCGCTCGGCCGAGCACGTGAAGCGCTACACCACCGCCGGGACCGCGCACGACCAGGGCAAGACGTCCGGGGCGCTGACCAGCGGGGTGATCGCGGAACTGCTCGGCGTGGAAGTCGGCGCGCTGGGTGTCACGACGTTCCGGCCGCCGTTCACGCCGGTGAGCTTCGCGGCGCTGGCCGGCCGGAACCGGGGCATGCGTTTCGATCCGGTCCGGGTGACCGCCCTGCACGCCTGGCACGAGGCGAACGGCGCCCGCTTCGAGAACGTCGGCCAGTGGAAGCGGCCGTGGTACTACCCGCGCGAGGGCGAGGACATGGCCGCCGCCGTGCTGCGCGAGTGCTGGGCGGCCCGGGAGGGCGTCGCGATGATGGACGCCTCCACTCTCGGCAAGATCGACGTGCGCGGGCCGGACGCCGCGGTGTTCCTGGATCGCCTGTACACCAACATGATCAGCACGCTGGCGCCGGGCGCGATCCGGTACGGCGTGATGTGCCGCCCGGACGGCATGGTGTTCGACGACGGCACCGTGATCCGCCTGGCCGAGGACCGTTTCCTGGTCACCACCACGACCGGCAACGCCGCCGCGGTCCTGGACTGGATGGAGGAGTGGCTCCAGACCGAGTGGCCGGAACTGCGCGTGCACTGCACCTCGGTCACCGAGCAGTGGGCCACCGTGGCGCTGGTCGGACCGGACTCCCGCCGGGTTCTCGCCACGCTGGCGCCCGCCCTCGACGTGAGCCGTGCCGGTTTCCCGTTCATGACGTGGCGGGACGCCGAGGTGGCCGGCCGCACCGCGCGGGTCTGCCGGATCAGCTTCTCCGGCGAACTGGCCTACGAGATCAACGTGAGCTGGTGGGACGCCGTCGCGCTGTGGGAGGCGCTGCTGGCGGCCGGCGCGCCGTTCGGCATCACGCCCTACGGCACCGAGACCATGCACGTGCTGCGCGCCGAGAAGGGCTACCCGATCATCGGGCAGGACACCGACGGCACGGTCACCCCGCACGATCTGGGGCTGGGCTGGGCGGTCTCGCGCAAGAAGGCCGATTTCATCGGCCGCAGATCCTTTTCCCGTACGGACACCGCGCGCCCGGACCGCAAGCAGCTGGTCGGGCTGCTGCCGGACGCCGGATCGCTGCTGCCGGAGGGCTCGCACCTGCTCACCGGGCCGGACGAGACGGCCGCCCTGGGGCACGTGACGTCGTCGTACCACAGCGCGGCGCTGGGCCGGACCTTCGCGCTGGCCCTGGTGCGCGGCGGCCGTGACCTGATCGGACAGACGCTGTGGGCCACCCTCGACGACGGCGTGACACCGGTGACGGTCACCGGTTCGGTGCTCTACGACCCGGAAGGAACCCGGCGAGATGGCTGAGCGGAATTCCCCTCTGGGCGGCGCCGCGGACCGGCTGGCGGCGGTGGCGGCCGCGACCGGCGGCGCGGTCACCGTGGCCGAGGTGCCGTTCCTGACCCAGCTCAACGTACGGACCCGTCCGTCCGGTGATGTGAACGTTCTCCAGCTCGGCCCGGACGAATGGCTGGTCGTCGGGTCGTCGGCGTCCGCCGTCGGAGCGGCGGTGGACGTCTCGGCTCAGCGCACCACCGTGGCCGTGGGCGGCTCCCGGGTGCTCGACCTGTTGGCGATGGGCTGCGCGATCGACCTTCACCCGCGTGTCTTCCGGGTCGGCGACTGTGCACAGACGACGTTGGCGCACGCGCCGGTGATCATCTGGCGGCGGGAGACGGAGTTCTGGATTTTGGTGCGGTCGTCCTTCGCGGCGCATCTGGCCGACTGGATCGTCGACGCCGCACAGGAATTCACAGCGGGTGACTGATAACGCTCCCATCTCACGATGAGTAATCGCAACAATGCTATTCGACGTTGCACCATCGTAAATTTCGGCTCGCACTGTTGACCATCAAGGACGAAGAGACGATTCTGTTCCGGCGGTCCCCGAAGATCAGTTCCATTACCGGCGACCGCGATTCCCTGGCGCCACCCCCCGCTTCACGTAACAAACTTTGCGGATCGACCGCAATGAATCGACGTGTACGCCGGCCGTGAGCGAGCCGAGCCGGCGGTCGACAAAGGAGCTGATCGCTTGTCCGTCCATGCTGAGGGCGCCGAGCAGTCCGAGCCGGGCGGGAACGCGCCGGCCCCCAGCAGCCACCCCGGCGACGAGAGAGCGCGATCACGACGCGCCGGTGGGACGATCCGCCGGCGCGTGGTGCGTACCCTCGCCCTGCCGGTGGCCACCACCCTGGTGCTGCTCACCATCGTGGCCGTCGGCGAGGTCGGCAACTACCGCACCGCCTCGGACACCGCCCGCGCCGTCACCATCGACCTCGCCGTCCAGGAGCTGGTCCAGGACCTCCAGACCGAACGTGGCCTGACCGCCGGCCTGCTCGGCGGCAACGACGGCTTCCGCGCCGAGCTGCTGCCCGCCCGCGACGCGGTCGACCTGCGGCGCGACCAGCTGGAGGTGCTGATCGCCGACGGCGGCGACGTGGAGGACCGGGTCGGCGCGGCGCTCCAGCAGCTGGACGGGCTGACCGGCGTACGGGCCGGCACCGACACCGGCTCCGGTGAGCGGGCCGCCACCTTCTCCTTCTACACCGCCCGGATCGCCGACCTCGGCAACCTCGACTTCGACCTGGACGGCACCAGCGACCCGGAGCTGCGCCGCGGCGCGGCCGCGCTGGAGGCGCTCGGCGACATCAAGGAGGCGATCGCCCAGGAGCGCGCCTTCCTCAACGGTGTCTTCTCCGCCAGCGGCTTCAAGTCCGGCGAGTTCCTCCAGTTCGTCACCATGCGGTCCAGCAAGGACGCCGCGCTCGCCGCCTTCGACCGGTACGCCAACAGCACCGAGCGCGGCGCCCGCGACTACGTGTTCGACACCGGCGCCGCCCGCGAGGCCGCCTACTTCGAGCAGGTCGCCCTCCAGTCCGGTGACAACCGGTACCTCCAGGTCAACCCGCAGTCCTGGTGGTCCGCGCACACCACGGTGCTCGACGACATGCTCCAGCTGGAACAGCACATCGGGTCGGTCATCACGGCGCGCGCCGCCACCCTCGAGGACGACGCGACCGTACGCATGGGCGTGCTGCTCGGCGCGGTGCTGCTCTGCCTGGCCGGCTCCGTCTGGCTCGCCACCGTCGCGTCCCGGTCGGTGGCCCGCCCGCTGGCCGTCCTGGCCTCCGAGGCGAACCTGCTGGCCAGCGCACAGCTGCCGGAGGCGGTCCAGCAGGCGGCGGCCGGCGACAGCACCGCTCCCCCGCCCCCGGTGCTCGTGCCGCGCGGCGCCAGCACCGAGGTCCGCCTGGTGGCCGACGCCTTCGACCGGGTGCAGGCCACCGCCTACGCGCTCGCCACCGAACAGGCGATGCTGCGGCGCACCACCGCCGAATCGCTGGCCAACCTGGGCCGGCGCAACCAGAACCTGCTGCGCCGCCAGCTCGGCTTCATCACCAAGCTGGAGCGGGAGGAGTCCAGCCCGGCCGGCCTGGCCAACCTGTTCGAGCTGGACCACCTGGCCACCCGCATGCGCCGGAACGCGGAGAGCCTGCTGGTCCTGGTCGGCGCGGCCAGCCCCCGGCAGCTCTCCGAGCCGTTGCAGGTCTCCGACGTGATCCGGGCCGCGGTCTCCGAGGTCGAGGAGTACCGCCGGGTCACCCTGCGCCGGGTCGACGACACCATGGTCGCCGGCTCCACGGTCAGCGGCATCGCGCACATGCTGGCCGAGCTCATCGAGAACGGTCTGGCCTTCTCCCCGCCGGACGTGGACGTGGAGATCCACGGCCGCCGGATGGGCGACGGCTACCTGATCGCCATCACCGACCAGGGCATCGGCATGACCCCGGCGGACCTGGCCCAGGCCAACGAGCGGCTGCGCGGCCGGGGCGACTTCATCACCGCCCCGGCCCGGTTCCTGGGGCACTACGTGGTCGGCCGGCTGGCCCTCCAGATGGGCATCGACGTCCAGCTCACGCCGTCGCCGGTGACCGGTGTGACGGCACGGATCACGCTGCCCGCCGAGATCCTGTCCGACCCGCACACGGTCGGCGCCGCGCCCCGGCCACCCGCGCCGGCCCGCAAGATCACTCCGATCCCGCGGCAGGTCACCGCCACCGTCGAGCCACCGGCGCCGACCGCACCGCTGCGGCTGGAGCCGGCACCCGTCGCGAACGGCACACGGCCCCTGCGGTCCACCGCCATCGAGTACGTGGTGGTGCAGGACGAAACCGCCGCGGTCGACGGCGCACCCCGTACCGCGAATGGCCTGAAGAAGCGCATCCCCCGCACGCAGCGCAACTCTTCGCGCCCGGCCGAGACGGTCACCGCTCCGGCCGAGAAGCCGGCGCCGGTCGCCGATTCGCCGGAGGCGGTCCGGGACCGGCTCAATGCCCTGCGCGGCGGCATCCAGCGCGGCAACGCCGAAAAGGCGGGGCTTAAGTGAGAGTTGTTCGCGACGGTGGAGACCAGCTGCCAACCTCCCGCGACCCGCGGCTCAATGTCGGTCGCGGACAACCCTCAATGACGAGTACTCAGAAATGGCCCCTCGGCAGCAACCTGGAAAGAAGAATGATGAGCGTTGACACCTCGGCGGACCGGCACCAATTCAATTGGCTGCTCGGCAACTTCGTCCACCAGACGGACGGCGTGCGCGACGCCGTGGCGGTGTCCTCCGACGGGTTGCTGATCGCCGGGTCGGACGGGCTGAACCGGGCCGAGGCGGACCAGCTGGCCGCCATCGTCTCCAGCCTGGCCAGCCTGGCCCGCAGCGCCTCCCGCCGGTACGACTTCGACGGCCTCAAACTCATCATGATCGAGATGCACCGGGGCTTCCTGCTGGTCTCGGTCATCAGCGGCGGCAGCGTCCTCGGCGTGGTGGCCGGCAGTGATTGCGATCTGGGCCTGGTCGGCTACGAGATCTCACTGCTCGCCGACCGCTTCGGCGATCTGCTCACCCCGGCCCTGATCGCAGAGTCCCGGCAACACCTACCGCGATGAGCGAGTCGTCGGAGATTCCGTACGCCGGTTCCCATCGGCCGTCCGACGGGTACGGGCTGCACTCGGGCGGCATGGACGAGGATCCGGTGATCCGCCCGTTCATGCTGACCGGTGGGCGTACCGAGCCACTGCACGACGGAATCCGGATCGAGACACTGCTGCACGCGGCACCGGCCGCGCTGTCGGCGCCGCTGCGCTTCGAGTCCCGGCGCATCGTCGAACTCGCACAGGCGCCGATGTCGGTCGCCGACCTGTCGGTGGCGCTGCGCGCGCCGCTCGGCGTCGTCCGCGTCATCGTGGCCGACCTGATCACGCAGGGCTACCTCTCCGTCGAGGATCAGCCCGGCGAGCTCTCCACCAGTTTGATCGAAAGGATCAGGGACCGTGTCCGGGCGCTCTAGGGAGCCGTCGACAGCGCACCCCATCGCTGTCAAGATCGTCATCAGCGGCGGCTTCGGCGTCGGGAAGACCACCTTCGTGGGGGCCATCTCCGAGATCGAGCCGCTGGTCACCGAGGCCGAGATGACCGAGAGGTCGATCGGCATCGACGACACCTCCGCGGTGTCCGGCAAGACCACCACCACCGTCGCCCTCGACTTCGGCCGAATCACCCTGGACGACGCGCTGCTGCTCTACCTGTTCGGCACCCCCGGGCAGGACCGGTTCGCGTTCCTCTGGGACGACCTGGTCGACGGGGCGCTCGGCTCGATCGTGCTGGTCGACACCCGGCGGATCGAGGACTCGTTCCCGGCCATCGACTACTTCGAGGAGCACGAGATCCCGTTCATCATCGGCGTCAACCGGTTCACCGGCGCCCAGCGCTTCCAGCTCGCCGAGGTCCGCGACGCGCTCGGAGTCGGCGAGGGCGTACCCCTGGTGGAGTGCGACGCGCGCGACCGCGAGTCGGTGAAGAGCGTCCTGGTGGCGCTCACCGAGGAGGTTCTCGCCAAACGGGCGGGCCGGGAGCGGGCGGGGTCGATCCGGTGAGGCGCGCACTCTCCCGGCTCGTCGCCGTCATCGGCATCGCCGCGCTGGCCGGCTGCTCCGGCACCGAGGCGGCCATCGCGCCGCCGCCCGGCGTGCCCGACCCGGTCGGCTGCGGCAGCGTGAACATCGCGGTCAACCCCTGGTCCGGGTACTCCGCCAACGTCGCCGTGGTCAGCTATCTGCTCGAGGAGGAGCTGAACTGCAAGGTCGGCACCGTGGAGCTGAGCGAGACCGCCTCGTGGGCCGGCCTGGTCGACGGCAGCATCGACGTGATCCTGGAGAACTGGGGCCACGACGACCTGAAGAAGAAGTACATCGACGGCCAAAAGGTCGCCGTGGAGCTCGGGCTCACCGGCAACAAGGGCGTCATCGGCTGGTACGTGCCACCGTGGATGGCCAAGACCTACCCGGACATCACGAACTGGCGCAAGCTCAACGGCTACGCCGACCTCTTCAAGACCAAGGCCTCCGGTGAGAAGGGCCAGTTCCTGGCCGGCGACCCGTCCTTCGTCACCAACGACGACAAGCTGATCGAGAACCTCAAACTCGACTACACCGTGGTGTACGCGGGCAGCGAGGACAAACTCATCGCCGCGTTCCGCAGGGCGCAGGCCAACCGGACGCCGCTGCTCGGCTACTTCTACGAGCCGCAGTGGCTGCTGTCGGACATCAAACTGGTACGGATTCCGCTGCCCAACTACACGCCCGGCTGCGACGCCGACCCGGAGACGGTGGCCTGCGACTACCAGCCGTACGACCTCGACAAGATCGCCCGGAAGAGGTTCGTCGACTCGGGCAGCCCGGCCGCCACCTTCCTGAAGAACTGGAAGTGGACCAACGACGACCAGAACAAGGTCGCCAAGGACATGACCCAGAACGGCCTGTCCGCCGAGGACGCGGCCCGCCGGTGGGCCGACGCGAACCGCGCCGTCTGGGAGAAGTGGCTGCCCTGACCCTCACCCCTCGCCGTCGAGGAACCGGGCCAGTCTTCCGAGGTCGATCCTGGGCACGTCCTCCGGGCGCAGCACGATCCGCAGCTCGGGGCTGATCCGGGCGGCCCGGTTCCGGACGGCGAACGAGCCGGCCAGCGTCATGATCAGCTGGTCCGGCGTGGCCGAGGAGATCCGGGACAGCCCCGCGCCGATCAGCGGCACGGCGACCGGCCTCAGCTGCCCGTGCAGGTAGACGGCGTCCCACAGCCGCTCCAGGCTGACCGCGACGTCCTGTTCGGAGGAACGGGCGACCAGGTCATTGCCCATCCTGCTGTACGCCACGGCGAACAGCAGCCGGCCGCCGGCCCTCAGCACCGCCACGGTGCCGACCGGGTATCTGATCAGCTTGCCCCGGCGTTTGGCCGCCCGCGTCTCGCGCCCCTCCGGCTGCACCTCCGCCAGCGCGTTCCGCAACCGCCGGTCCAGCAGTCCCCGGTCGTCGCCGAAGAACCGCCGGGCCGCCTCCGCCTGCAACGATCCGCCGCTGATCACGACATCCTGGCGGGCGTCGGTGTCGAAGGTGTCGGTGAACCCGATCACCAGATGCGCGTCGTCCTCCGCGAGGAGGTCGCCGACCACCACCGAGACCGTCGACGGCTGCGCGCCGTGCAACGTACGGCGCAGCAGATCCCGCCGGCCGGACCGCAGCCGGCGCCGGAGATCGGCGACCACCAGGGACAGCCCGTCGTCTCCGGGGTGTTCGGTGACCAGGCGCTCGGCGAGGCCCAGCGCCTCCTCGTACCGGCCGATGTCCACGCACGCCTGGAGGAGATCACGGTCCGCGGCGGCACGGAGGTCACACAGGCCGTCGATGACCGGCTTCGCGAAGGGCAGGTGCGACACCTCCGGCAGCGGGCCGCCCCGCCACAGCGCCGACGCCTCACGGAGCAGGTCCACCGCCATCGCCGCGTCCGAGCGGCGCGCCCGGCCGACCAGGTCGCGGTATCGCAGGAAGTCGATCCGGTCCGGCGCCAATCCCCACCGGTACGACGCGGTACGGCCGAGCCGGTACGTCTCGACCAGGTTGGCGCCGGCCCGGCGGATCTCGTTGACCGCCTTCTGCACCTGCGTGCGCTCGTGGCGATCGACCCGGTTACGGGCGTCCCTCCACACGTCCCGGTAGATCCGGTCCACCGGCACGAACTCCCCCGCGTCCACGGCGAGCCGCAGCAGGACGGCGATCGACCGGGGCGACAGTCGCCACGGCACACCCCCGACGGTCAATTCGGCGGGCCCGAGCACGGCGAGGTCCGGAAGCGTTTCGGAAGCGATCGGGAAGCGCCCGGAGCCTTTTGCGGGAAGCATCCTTCGGATTTCCTATGAGTCGGTGACCGGAACTGACGGCGTTGATCGATTTCTGGCGCGGGTTTCGGCACGGAGAGGACGCGACCGGATGAGCCGAATCTACGGAATCACGGACCCACGCGCATCGGTCGACGGTGATGTCGATGATCGATGACGGAGGACAGAACGCCATGATGCTGTTGTCGATCGTGGTCGGTGCGATAGCCGGATCGGTTCCCACCATCATGATCGAGAAAGTGCGGCACCGTAGTGTGCTGGGCACGCGCTGGGACAACGCGATCCAGGGCACGTGCGCGGATTTCGCCGCGTGCGCCCGTACCGTCATCGATCTCGCGGACCATCACGCGACGCTCGACGAGGCCGACCGGCCGGCGAGCCTGGAACAGATCCGCCGGGAACGCGGCCGGTTGCAGACGCTCATGGCGGAGGTCCGGATCCTCGCCGACGAACCGGTCCAGCTGGCCGCGCGGCGGTTCGTACGCCATGCGTGGGCCCTGCAGGTCATGACGGCGACCGGGATCGATCCCCGGGCCGCCGACTATCCGGCCGATCCGCCACGGGACCGTGCGCTCGCGGCGCTCTTCGACTTCTACCGGGCCGTCCGTCACCGGTTGCGGGTCCCGGACGCCGCCGACCTCGCACCGCTCAACCCTCCGCAGGAGGTCGTCCACCGATGACGACCCTCCAGGAGAGACCCCCGGCCGTGGAGGTGCCGGAGGAGCCGCACCGCTCGTGGACGAGCACGCCGACACGCCAGCTCTGCGCCTCCATGCACCTGTACCCCGGCCTCCGGAACTCCGTGCTCGAACTGTTCCTCGGCGAGCGGCACCGGGCATGGGGCCCCAACTACGGCGTCGACAGCACCGCGGTCATCCGGCACGCCTGGTGGGCCCGGCGCTGGCAGCGCATCCGTGACACCGCCCTCGGGCTGGTCCTGCTCGCCATGGTCGTCACGCTCGTCTCCCGGTGGTGGGCGCACGGCCGTCTCGTGGCCGTCGGCGCGACCATCGCCTGGATCGTCGCGGCCGTCGCGCTCCGGCGGCTGATGCGCCGACGGCGGTGGACCGCACGCCGGGTGGCGATCTGGTACCGGCAGCGGAAGGAGTCCTGGCGGCAGTTCATCTGGTGGTGCGCCGCGGTCGTGGTCGCGGCCCTGGGCTTCACCGGGTACGGGTTCTGGCAGGCGGTCGGCCGCCGGGAGGCGATGGTCATCGGGGTGGCCGCCGGGGTCGTCCTGCTCATCGGCATCCTGGACGAGACTGTCGTGATGGCGCGCGCCCGGCGGGCGATGTTCGGCCGGCCGGGCGGGAGCGGTGAGCGACCGCCCCGGGAACAGGCGCCGGCGCTGCCCGCCCGGCCGGCGCGGCGCCTCGCCGACCTCCACGACAGCCCCGAGCCGCCGCAGACATCCGAGCACGCGCTGGCCCGGGTCGTCACCTACGACTTCGGGAGTCGCCGGGACACCTTCCTGGAGAACACCTTCGTGGGCAGCGGCTCGGTCATCGATCAGTTCCAGTTCGACATCGACGTCGCCCGCGGACGGACCACGGCGAGCGGCTCACGGAAGAAGCCCAAGCCCGTCGACCTGGTGTCGGTGCACCACGGGCTGGAGCGAGTCGCCCTCACCGACGACCTGCCCGGCTCGTGGGTGGGCTACCGGACCTACGTCGACGGCAACGGCCTTCCGGAGTTGCCGGACTGCTGGCTGCCGCTGGAGCGGATGCTGCCGAGTCTCCTCCATCCGACCGCGGACCGGCGGACCTATCTCTGCTACCAGGTGCCGGTCGTCAACTGGGACGAGCGGATCATCCTGACCCTGTTCCTGCGGGCCGATCTGACCGGCGACAACCTGATGCTGCACATCGACACGCTGATGCTTCCCCTGATGACGATCGGCGGGTCGGCGAACATCCACCAATTGCCCAGGGACTGGTGGACGCACGGCACGTCAGCGGTCTGCCGGGGATCGACGCGCGTCTGGCGCGCCGCCGTCCGGGGGCTGTTCTGGCTGCCCGGCGATCTCAGTCGCCTGACTCAGCGGGTCTTCGCCACCTGGTTCACGAACTACCGGATCCGGCACCACAGACCCGTCGGCCGCGGCGCCGCCTACTCCGTCCGGGAGAAGCTGGCGGAGGGAGTGATCATGGTCCACCCGAACGCGGTGCAGGACATCAACCGCACCATCGCGTTCCTCATGCAGGCTCTCCGCAACGGCCTCTCGGACTATCTGAAGAGCCGCAACATCGACACGTCCTCACTGGAGGACGACATTCGAACGGTGATCCATCGCCAACAGAACAAGATCGGCCAATTGCATTCCAAGAACGTCGTGTTCGGCAAGAAGGGCAAGGCCGGTGACCAGACGCCGGACAAGGAGGACAAGGACGACCCGGAGAAGTGAGGAAAATGGGCAAGGGACAACAGAACACGATCAAGAACCTGCACGGTACGAACGTGGCGTTCGGTGACCGGACGGTGGTGGGAGATCAGGTCCTCGCCGCGCCGCGTAGCGCGAGTGGACGGCGGGCGGAGGATCCGCGAACGGTCTTCGTCATCCACGGCCGCGATCTGGACGTACGCAACGCGGTCTTCGATTTTCTGCGTGCCCTCGGATTGCAGCCGCAGGAGTGGGAACACCTGGTCCGCGCCACCGGCAAGGGCGCGCCCGCACTGGCCGAGGTGGTGACCCGGGCGGTACGGGAGGCCCAGGCCGTCGTCGCGCTCCTCACCCCGGACGACGTCGTCCAGCTGCACCCGGATCTGCGCGACGCCTCGGACACCGACGGCGAACTGCCGGCCGGCTGCCAGGCGCGGCCCAACGTGTTCCTGGAACTCGGCATGGCCCTGGCCGCGCTGCCCGACCACACGATCATCCTGGAGGCGGGTGTCATGCGGCGCACCGCCGACCTGGCCGGCCTCAACTACGTGACGATCAGCGCGGCCGTGGACTGGCGCAACAAGGTCGCCCAGCGGCTGGAGAACGCGGGCTGCCCGGTCGACCGGGCCGGCGGCGACTGGCAGCACCCGCGGCGGTTCGCCGGCCTCGCCGCCTATCGCCGCTGTTAGGCCTGCTCCTCGGGCTCGTCGGTGGGCGGGACCGGCGGGGTGTCGTATCGCCGGCCGCGCTTCTGGAGGCGGGCCCGGGAGCTGGCGGACAGGAACTTGCCGGCGCGCGAGGCCGAGCCCATCTCGGTCTCGCGCGCCAGGTAGTCGAGTGTCGCGGCCTCCTCGGCGAGGTCGGCGGCCAGTGACTCCGGAGCGTCCGCCCGCGCCTTGCCGATCTCCTCCCGGGCCTGCCGGATCTCCTCCAGCGCGGCCGTCGAGTCGCCCTGGTTGAGCAGCTCGGATGCCCGCCGCTTGGCCCGCTGGGCGCGCAGGTAGACCAGCTCGGTGCGGACCACCGGGTCGGGCACCCGGCCGGCGGCCACGTCACCGGGCACCACGTTGACGTGCACCGGCACCGTCACCGTGTGCTGGGCCAGCGCCGGCAGCTCCACGTGGGTGAAGGTCAGCGTCGCGATCTCGGCCAGGCCCAGCGCGGCGACCGCCGGCACCTCGAAGGTGAGCACCAGCCGACGGGTCTCGTCGGCGTAGAAGCCGCCGAGCTCGATGAGCAGGCCGTCGTCGACCACGTTGGCCGGCAGGTCGTTGACCACCAGCACGCCGCTGACCACCGGGGCGAGCCGGACGTGCAGCGAGGCGGCCTGGACGGTCTGCGCCAGCAGGGCCTGGACCTCGCCGGCGATCAGCGCGATGGCGGTGTCCGGCTCCTCGGCGAAGTGCTCGTTGCCGGAGCCGCCCCGGGCGATCGCCGACATGATCCGCTCGTCGTAGCCCAGCCCGAACCCGAGCGTCGACGTGGTGACGCCGTGCGTGTACGCCTCGGCCGCCACCCGGGCCAGCGCCTCCGGATCGGTGATGCCCGCGTTGGCGTGCCCGTCGCTGATGATCAGGACGGTGGCGCCGGCCGCCCCGGCCACCCGGCGGGCCTCCTGGAGCCCGCGCAGGTAGCCGCCGGACAGGTCGGTGCTGTTGCGCGCCTGCACCCCGGCGATGGCCCGTTTGGCCGCCGCCTTGTCGGTCAGCCGCCGGGCCGGCACCACCACGTCGACCCGGTCGTCGAAGACGACCAGGCCGAAGTGGTCGCGGGGATCCAGGCGGTCCACGAGGGCGATCAGCGCGCTCTTCGCCCCGTCGAGCCGGCCGCCGCTCATCGAGCCGCTGCGGTCCAGCACCACCACGAGGGTGCTGGGCGGCCGCTCGGCGCCGTCACCGGGCACCGGCGGCGCGGCCAGCTCGATCATCACGGAGACCTGGTCCTCGGTCTCGATGGCGAGCATCTCGACATCGAGGTGGGCGGTGACGCGCACGGCACTACTCCTTCGCCGGAACCTCTGGGCCGGCCGACTGTAGTAGACCGTCGCTCGTCGCCGGGGCGGTCGGCGACGGTTCGGCCGAGGGTGTGGGCGTCCCGGCCGGTTCGGGCGTGGCCGTGGGTGCCGCCGTCTCCAGCCAGCGGTCCGGGACCGTCGACACGGGACGCGGGGGCTCATCGTCCTTCGTCGTGTCCTCGACGAACATCGGGTCCACCATGAAGCAGTCGCCTCCGGCGCGGTCCGTCTCGGCCACCGCGGTCACGGTCCGCCACCGGTTCACCGGGACCTCGACCTTCTGCGCCTCCCCCGGCTCGACGGCGATCTGCGAGGTGCGGTATTCGGGCGTGGCGCCGTCGCCACCGCGGAACTGCCAGGTGCATGCGGCGTCCTCCGGCGACTGGAGGGTGGTGACGAGACGCGACGACCTCACCTCCTTCCAGCGCATCCGTGACTCGTTCTTCTTCGTGCCGCGTTCCCGGGGTACGAAGGCGGTGCTGATGCCGCCCTTCCGGTTCGGCCCGCGGAGCACCGTCACGGTCTCGTCCAGCGGCTCGGTCCTCTCCGGGGCGGTCGCCGGCGGGGTGCCGGCCGGTGTCTCGGGTTCGGTCTGGCGTGCGGCGCCGTCCTGAACGACCGGCAGGTGCCGGGCCTCCCCCTCGGGCACGGTCTGCAGCACCAGGGAGTTGAGTCGTTGCGGGTTCGCGACCGTCTCCTGGCGGCTCCCACGCACGACGGTGAGCTGCACGGCGACGAGGAGGGCGCCCAGGACGACGGCCGCGGCGAGCAGGGCGGCCGAGCCGCGGAACCGGCCCACCACCGGCCGCAGCGGTTGCCCGCCCTCGCCGCCGGTCGGCACCCGGGCGGCCGGCACGACGACGGATTCCCGCGGGCACCCGGCCCGCCCGATGGTCTCCTCGATCACGACGACGTCGTCGTCCGCCCGGACGACACCGCGATCCAACGCGAATTCCATGCATTTCAACGCCGTTTCGAATTCGCCGTACCGGACCAGGACGTGCCCGGCCTCGTGCACGGCGTATCCGTCCGCGTACGGGGAGAACTCGTCCGTCTCCGCCGGTTCCGCGTGCCCACACTCGAATTCGATCTCGCTGCCCATCTTCACGAGTCAGCCTTCCCGGTAGTCACGACGGTTTGCCATTCTCCACATTTTCGCGATCTCGGTCCCGATCGCGCGGTAGTCGACCAGTCGATGCCGGACGAGAGGGCGAGCACGTTGGAAATCCACCCCGGCGACACCGATGACGAGAATCGCCTCGTGATCGCGCGGATCGGCGCCGTTCAGCAGCCCGCGCAGGTATCCGTACCGATCGTCCTCCGCGACGATCTTGGCCCAGCGCTCGTACTTCTCCTCCCGCTGCTTCTTCTCGGCGAATACCGCCCGCAGCGCTTCGACGTTGGCCGCGTTGACCGCCGACCCGATTTCCCGCACCGCCTCCCGGCGCGGGACCGGACGGCCGTCCCGGTCCGGTTCCGCGTGGACCAGAGGCCTTCCGGTGCGCTTGTAGGAACGGTACGAAATGACGATGTTCTTCATCAGCGGGATCGTCCAGTCGACCGGCCGTGGAGTCAGAAAATCGAATACCCCATAGCAGACGACCGCACGAATCTCCCGATGGCTGTGATCCACGAGAACTCGCTAACGATTAAGCGCGGAAGCCCTCTCCGCGCAGCATGAGCCGATTTGTTCTGCCGGGCCGAGATCACCGCGAGATCACTCGGCGGCGCGGGGCGGGCTGAACACGGGCATTCGCCGTCGGGTCAGCGGTGGGTCGGAAACCCCGCGCGATCACCGCGACTTTATACCGGACTTATCGCCAATGTCTGAATCAGCGACCGGAAATGAGATAGATCAGGCTTTAGAGTGATGAAGATGCCCGAAAGCCAGGGTGGTGAGCTCGCGGGCGTAGGTCTCCGGGTCGATCTCGGCGGCGTCGGCCAGGGCGCCACTGAGCCACAGGTCGGCGAAACCGTGGGCCATCGACCAGGCGGCCACCGTGGCGACCCGGTCGCGGGCCGGGTCCGGGGAGAGGGCACGGCCGCCGCGGGACAGGATCGCGGCGGCGCGGGCGCGGGCCGGGGCCACCGCGGGGTCGGCCGGACGGTACAGCTCGGGGCGGAACATCACCTGGAAGTGCGAGCGGTGCCGGACGGCGAAACGGACGTACGCCACGCCGACGTCGAGGAAGTCGCCGCCGGCCGCCTCCAGGGCCGCCGCGAACAGGTCGAAGCCCTCGGCCGCGACGGCGGTGAGCAGGCCGGTCTTGTCCCCGAAGTGGTGCGCGGGAGCGGTGTGCGACACCCCGGCGCGGCGGGCGAGCTCGCGCAGGCTCCAGCCGGTGGGACCGGACTCGCCGATGGCCTGGAGCGCGGCGTCGAGCATGACGCGGCGCAGGTTCCCGTGGTGGTAGGCGGGCTGCTCCATACCGGAACCCTATCTTTCCACTGGCAAAATCCGGAACACCGCGTTATCTTTCCAGTGGAAACTTTCCACTGGAAAGGTGATGCTCATGATTCCGCTCCTCGCCCTGATCGCCGGGTCCGCCGTGCTCCGCCTGATCGGCCTGGCCGGTGTGGACGCCCTCGACGGCTGGCAGCCGGCCCTGCGCGGCGGCCTCGCGCTGATGCTGGTCCTCACCGGGACGCAGCACTTCCGGCCCGGCTGGCGGCAGGACATGATCGCGATGGTGCCGCCCGCGCTCCCCCGGCCGGATCTGCTCGTCACCCTCACCGGCGTCCTGGAGCTGGCCGGCGCCGTGGCCCTGCTGATCCCGCCGCTGGCGCCCTACGCCGCGGCCGGGCTGGCACTGCTCATGCTCGCGATGTTCCCGGCCAACGTGTCGGCGGCCCGGCGCGGGCTGAGCCTGGGCGGCCGGCCGGTCACCCCGCTGCCTCTGCGCACCGCCATGCAGGTGGTGTTCGTGGCCGCCGCCGCCCTGGCGCTGTAGCCCCTTGGGTCGCCGCGGTCGAGACAGCGCTGAAGACCGGTCGGACTCAGGTCACCGGCGACCGTGTCGATCAGACATTTCGTGGAGACGAGCAGGCGCATGGTGTCGCGGACGTGCCTGGCCCTCTTCGTGGTGGCCGTGACGTGGTTCGCGATCACGGCGGTTCACCCGGTGGGGCCGGCCTGGCTGCTGTGGGCGACCATCCCGGTGAGCGGGCCGCTGGCGGCGGTCGCGTTCTGGTCGGTCTCCCGCGACCGGGCGCTGCCCGCCCCGACCCGCCGGTTCTGGCGGCACCTGAGCCCGATCCCGGTGCTGGTGGCCGCCGGGCAGACGGCGCAGGCCGCCGATGTCCTGGCTCACCCGGGTGCGCGTACGTCGTACACCGGCTCGGTCATGCTGTGTCTGGACGGCCTGGCGCTGCTCTGCCTGATCTTCGCCCTGGCGCGCCTGCCCGTCGGCGACAGCCGGCCGGGCGCGGGCGCGCGGGTCGCCCTGGACGCCGGCACCATGGCCCTGGCGGCGGCGCTGTTCATCTGGCACTTCGGGACCCGGCCGGCGCTGCGTGACGGGACGGCCTCGACGGTGCTGACCTCGCTGGCTCTCGCGGTGCTGGCGATTCTGGTGGTGTTCGCGCTGGCCAAGGTGATGGTGTCGGACTACGCGGCGATCGACCGGCACGGTCTGCGGATTCTGGCGGCCGGGGTGTTCGTGGCGGCCCTGGCGCCGATGCTCCAGCCGCTGCTCGCCGGGGTGCAGGCCCGGCTGTTCATGGCGCAGATCTACCTGCCGCTGGTGTTCTGGTTCGCCGCCGAGGCCGCCGGGTCGCAGGCCCGCGTCCCGGGTTCGCGGACCCGGCCGGCGCGGCGGCGGCCGTACAGTGTGCTGCCCTATGTGGCGGTGGCCGCGGTGGACGGGCTGCTGCTGGTGGCGGCCTGGCAGGGGTCCGACGACATGGTGGCGGTGGCGTTCACCGCGGTGGCGCTGACCGCGGTGGTGGCGTACCGGCAGACCCGGGCGTTGCAGGACAACAGACTGCTGCTGGAACGGCTGGACCACGCGGCCTCGCACGACGGGCTGACCGGGCTGGCCAACCGGGCACTGTGCCACCGGCGGCTCGCCGAGGCGCTGTCCGGTCCGTGCCCGGTGCACGTGGCGCTGCTGGACCTGGACGGATTCAAGGAGATCAACGACACGTACGGCCACGAGGCCGGCGACATGCTGCTGACCTGGGTGGCCGGTGCGCTGGCCGGCGCGGTCGGGCCCGGCGACACCGCGGCCCGGCTGGGCGGCGACGAGTTCGTGCTGGTGCTGCCCGGAACCACCTGCGCCGAGGCGTCCACCGTGATCGGCCGGGTGATGGCCGGGCTGGCCGATCCGGTCACCGTGGCCGGCCGGGCGCTGCGCGTCCGGGCCAGCATCGGCGTGGCCTGCGGGCGGCACGGCGACGACCAGGACGATCTGTTGCGCGCGGCGGACAGTGCGATGTACGCCGCCAAGCGCGTACCCGGTTCGGCGCACCTGCACGCGGCGGCCGTCGCCGCCTGACTCAGGCGATGGTCCGCCGCGGCGCCGCGACCCGCAGGTCCGCCTCGATGGCGGCGGTGGCCGCGAGCAGCGGTGGCAGGAGCCGCTCGCGGATCTCGTCGACGGTGGCCCGGGCCGCGTGCACCGAGATGTTCACCGCCCCGGTGGCGGCGCCGGTGCGGTCCCGGATCGGCGCCGCGATGGCCCGCAGTCCCTCCTCGAGTTCCTGATCGACGATCGAGTGCCCCTGGAGGTGCACCTGCCGCAGTTCGGCGCGCAGCGCGTCGGGCGTGTGGATGGTGCGGTCGGTGAGGCGTTCCAGTTTGGCCCGGTCGAGGTACGCGTCGAGCTCCGGCTCCGGCAGTGCGGCCAGCATGACCCGGCCCATCGACGTCGCGTATGCCGGAAATCGGGTGCCGACGTTGATGGCGACCCGCATGATCCTACTTGTCGGGACACGGGCGACATAGACGATGTCGTCACCGTCGAGCACCGACATGGAGGACGACTCCCGGACCTCGGCCACCAGGCGCTCCAGATGGGGCTCGGCGACCTCCGGCAGCGAGAGGCTGGAGAGGTACGAGTAGCCGAGCTCCAGGACCCGTGGGGCCAGCGAGAACAGCCGGCCGTCGGTCCGCACGTACCCGAGATCGGTGAGCGTGAGCAGGAATCGGCGGGCGGCCGCGCGGGTGAGACCACAGGCCCGAGCCACGTCACTGAGCGTGAGTTCCGGGTTCCGGGAGTCGAACGCACGTATGACCGCGAGCCCCCGCTCCAGCGATTGAACGTAGTACGGTTCGCGCGGCATCAGTTGATCGACCCGAGTCGTTGACGTGACACGGGGCACATCATAGCGTTCTCCATGAGAACTCACGTTCGTCATGCGCACACATTTCGAAGGAGTAAATATGCGGCGACTTCTCGCGGGGCTGACGGCGGCCGTCCTCGCCGGCGCCCTCGCGGCCTGCGGCACCTCCGGCGACTCGGGCGGCACGACCGATGCCGAAGGCGTCGACCAGGTCAAGGTCGGTGTCATCCCGATCGTCGACGTGGCCCCGATCTTCCTGGGCAAGGAGAAGGGCTTCTTCAAGAGCCGGAACATCGAGCTCACCCTGGAGGCCGGCCAGGGTGGCGCGGCGATCGTCCCTGGTGTGGTCAGCGGCCAGTTCCAGTTCGGCTTCTCGAACTTCACCTCGCTGCTGATCGCCCAGACCAAGACCGTGCCGATCAAGGCGATCGCGGCGGGCGTCGCGTCGACCGGTGAGGCGGGCAAGGACTTCGGCGCCGTCGTGGTCAAGGGCGACAGCCCGATCAAGACCGCCAAGGACCTGGTCGGCAAGAAGATCTCGGTGAACACCCTGAAGAACATCGGTGACACCGTGACCCGCGAGTCGGTCCGCAAGGACGGCGGCGACAAGAAGAACCTGAACTTCGTCGAGATGCCGTTCCCGAACATGCCGGCCGCCCTCCAGGACGGTCAGGTCGACGCCGCGTGGGTGGTCGAGCCGCAGCTGTCCACCATCAAGGCCGCGGGTGGCCGGGAGATCGCCTCGACCTTCGTGGACACCGCGCCGAACCTGACGGTGGCCGCCTACTTCGCGTCGACCCAGCTCATCGAGAAGGACGCGGACCTGGTCAAGCGCTTCACCGAGGCGATCAACGAGTCGCTGACCTACGCCGACGCGCACCCGGACGAGGTCCGCACCGTGCTCGGCACCTACACCAAGATCGACGAGAAGCTCCGCGCCTCGCTGGTCCTGCCGAAGTGGCCGACCCAGATCAACGAGCCGTCCGTGCAGACCCTCGCCACCCTGGGCGCCGAGGACGGCATCTTCACCGGCACCCCGGACCTGGAGAAGCTCCTCCCGTGACGTCCCCCCGTCGTGGCAACCCGGCCCGGTCCGGCAGCACCGCCCTCCTGGGCGCTGCCGGCCTGGCCGGGTTGCTTCTCGTCATGGAGCTGGCGCCGCGGCTCGGCCTGGTCGACGAGCGGTACCTGCCGCCGGCCAGCCGGATCGCGGCCGCGCTGGCCGAGGAGGCCGGCACCCCCGCGTTCTGGACGGCCCTCACCGACACGCTGATCGCCTGGTCCGCCGGCCTGGCGATCGCGGTCGGCGCCGCCGTGCTCGCCGGCATCGTGATCGGGTCGATCCCGGTGCTGCGATCGCTGACCGCCTCGACGATCGAGTTCCTGCGCCCGATCCCGTCGGTGGCGCTGATCCCGCTCGCCGTGCTGATGTACGGCACCGACCTCGGCTCCACCCTTCTCCTGGTCTGCTACGCCGCCTTCTGGCAGGTCCTGGTCCAGGTCCTGTACGGGGTGGCCGACGTCGACCCGGTCGCCTTCGAGACCGCCCGCAGCTTCCGGTTCTCCGCGTGGGGCCGGATCCGGCACGTGCTCTGGCCGACCGCCCTGCCGTACGTCTTCACCGGCGTCCGGCTGGCCGCCTCGGTGGCGCTGGTCCTCGCGATCACGGCCGAGCTGGTCATCGGCTCGCCCGGCCTGGGCAAGGAGATCGCCGTGGCGCAGGCCTCCGAGGCCGTTCCCACCATGTACGCCCTGATCGTCGTCACCGGCGTGCTCGGCGTGATCATCAACCTGCTGGCTCGTACCGGCGAGCGCCGCCTGCTCGCCTGGCACCAGTCCGTGCGGGGAGAGGTGACCGCATGAACGTCGTGAAGAGGATCCTGCTCGCCGTCGCACTGCCGCTGATCCTGTTCGCCGGCTGGTATCTCCTCTCCGCCGGCAGCGAGAGCTTCTACTCGCCGCCGCTGGAGAAGATCCTGGTCGCGTTCGGGGACACCTGGAGCCTCGACCGGCTGCGGGCCGACGTGGCGCCCAGCCTGCTGCGCCTGTTCGCCGGCTACCTCCTGGCCGCCCTGATCGGCATCGGCGCCGGCGTGGCGATCGGCATGAACCGGCGCCTGCGCGCCACGGTGGAGCCGGTCCTGGAGTTCTTCCGGGCCATCCCGCCGCCGGTGCTGGTGCCGGTCATCATGCTGTTCGCCGGCATCGGCGACGCCATGAAGGTGATCGTCATCGTCTTCGGGTGCATCTGGCCGATCCTGCTCAACACGGTGGAAGGCGTCCGCGCGGTGGACGGCGTGGTGCTGGAGACCGCACGCTCGTACGGGGTGAACGGCGTCGCCCGCATCACCAAGGTGATCCTGCCGTCGGCGGGCCCGCAGATCGCGGCCGGACTGCGCCAGGCGCTGTCCATCGCGATCATCCTGATGGTGATCAGCGAGATGTTCGCGGCCAGCAACGGCCTCGGCTTCACCATCGTGCAGTTCCAGCGCAGCTTCGCGATCCCCGAGATGTGGAGCGGGATCATCCTGCTCGGCCTGCTCGGCTTCGTGCTGTCGCTGCTGTTCCGGCTCGCCGAGCGGCGGGCGTTGCGATGGTACGAGGGCCTGCGCGCGGCGCAGCGCCAGAGCTGAGGGAGGAGCGACGATGCTCGAAGTGAAGGGACTACGGAAGGTCTACCGGTCCGGAAACCGGGAGGTGGAGGCGCTCCGCGACCTGACGTTCACCGTGGACAACGGCGAGCTGGTCTGCCTGGTCGGCCCGTCCGGCTGCGGCAAGACCACCCTGCTGCGCTGCGTCTCCGGCCTGCTCGACCCGACCGCCGGGGACGTCCGCGTCGACGGCAAGCCGGTCGACGGGCCGCCGCCGGGCATGGCCGTGGTGTTCCAGGAGTACGGGCGCAGCCTGTTCCCCTGGATGAGCGTGCGCGACAACGTGGAGCTGCCGCTCAAGCAGAAAGGAGTCGGGCGGGCCCGGCGCCGGCAACTGGTGGAGCAGTCACTGGACGCGGTCGGCCTGACCGGCACGGCGTCGGCGTACCCGTGGCAGCTGTCCGGCGGCATGCAGCAGCGGGTCGCGATCGCCCGCGCGGTCGCGTACGAGCCGCAGACGCTGCTCATGGACGAGCCGTTCGCGGCCGTCGACGCGCAGACCCGCGCCGACCTGGAGGACCTGGTCCGCGAGCTGTGGAAGCGGCTGGGTGTGACCATCCTGTTCGTGACCCACGACATCGACGAGTCGGTCTACCTCGGACAGCGGGTGGTGATGCTCTCCACGTCGCCGACCGTGGTGCAGGAGGAGCTGGCCATCGATCTGCCCGACCAGCGGGACCAGCTGACCACCCGGGCCGACCCCCGGTTCATCCAGCTGCGCACCCGGGTGTACGAGCAGATCCAGGCCGCCAAGCGCAACGCCGTGCACTGATCCGCACCGGACGCCCGGGCCCCTGATAGGTATCGATTGATATGGGGGTCCGGGCGTTCTCCTCTGCGATGCTCGGGCCACCCCAGATTCCTGAGCCCGCAGAGGAGAACTCGTGCGAGCAAGACCCCTCATCGGCGTCGCCGCCCTGACAGCCGGCCTCGCCGTCGCCATCACCAGCCCCGCCCAGGCCGCCGCCGCGCCGGACATCGCGGTCGCCAACGTGAAGGCGCACCTCAGCCAGTTCCAGAGCATCGCGACCGCCAACGGCGGCAACCGGGCGCACGGCCGCCCCGGCTACCTGGCCTCGGTCACCTACGTGAAGAACCTGCTCGACGCGGCCGGTTTCACCACCACCCAGCAGTCGTTCACGTACAACGGGGCGACCGGCTACAACCTGATCGCCGACTGGCCGGGCGGTGACACCAGCGACACGCTGATGATCGGCGGCCACCTGGACAGCGTCACGGCCGGCCCCGGCATCAACGACAACGGGTCCGGCTCGGCGGGCATCCTCGAGGTCGCCCTCCAGGTCTCCCGATCCGGCTTCCAGCCGGACCGGCACCTGCGTTTCGCCTGGTGGGGCGCGGAAGAGCTGGGCCTGCGAGGCTCGACGGCGTACGTCAACTCGCTCACCAGCGCACAGCGGTCGGCGATCACCGGCTACCTGAACTTCGACATGATCGGCTCGCCGAACCCCGGCTACTTCCTCTACGACGGCGACAACTCCGACGGCACCGGCTCGGGTCCCGGCCCGGCCGGATCGGCCCAGATCGAGGCGACCCTGGCCGCCTACTTCTCCTCGATCGGCGTGCCGACCCGCGGCACCGACTTCGACGGCCGCAGCGACTACGGCCCGTTCATCGCCAACGGCATCCCCGCGGGCGGCATCTTCACCGGGGCCGAGGGCACCAAGACCTCCGCGCAGGTCCAGCTCTGGGGCGGCACCGCCACCCGCTTCGACCCCTGCTACCACGCCTCCTGCGACACCACGTCGAACATCAACGACACGGCGCTGGACCGCAACAGCGACGCCATCGCGTACTCCGTCTGGACCCTCGCCGACGGCGGAACCGAACCGCCGCCCGGAACCACCGTCTGGTCCGACGGCCTGGAGACCGCGACCGGCTGGACCGCCGGCACGGGCAACACCGCCACCGCGGGCCTGCTCGAACGCGGCAACCCGGCCGCCACCAGCAGCTCCGGCGTGGCCACCCAGCTCGACGCGGCGGCCGGCGGCAGCTACGCCCTGATCACCGGGGCCACCGCCGGATCCAGTGCCGGGGCCAACGACCTCGACGGTGGTGTCACCAGCATCGTCTCCCCGCAGATCACGCTGCCCACCGGCACGCTGACGCTGGGCCTGTCCTGGTACCTGGCCCACCTCAACAACGCGACGAGCGCCGACTACCTGCGCGTACAGGTCGTCTCCGGGACCACCACGACGACCGTGCTCAGCCAGACGGCGAGCGCCACGAACAAGGCCGCGGCCTGGACCACGGCGACCGCCAACCTGTCGGCGTACGCCGGGCAGACCGTCCGCATCCGGGTGGAGGCCGCCGACGCGGGCACCGCCTCGCTCGTCGAGGCCGCCGTCGACAACCTGGTCATCACCCGCTCCTGAGCCGGGTCACCCGCCCGCCGGTCAGCCCCGGCGGGCGGGAACCCCACTCACCCCGCCGCCGGGAACCCTTCAGACCCGGCGTCTCCGGCCGATCGGGAGAGTCTGCCCTCGCCCCAGGCCAGAGAAGGGAGCACGCCATGTCGCAGCCCGCCGGATGGTACGCCGATCCGAGCGGTCTACCGGCCCAGCGCTGGTGGGACGGCGGGAAGTGGACCGATCACATCCAGCCCGGCGGCCCTCCGACGCCACCGCCGAACGGCTTCTTCCCGCCGGTGCCGCCGACCGGCCCCGCGGCCCCCGGCCGGCACACGGTCGCCCCCGGTGACCCGGACGACGCGCCACTACGCACCGCCCAGCCGGCCTCCGCGCGGCAGGGTGGGCTGCCGCTGCTCTCCGGCTCGCGCTCGGCCCCGCCCGCGCCGCACCCCGAGGTGCCCGCCGTTCCGTACGCCATGCCGCCGGTCGACGCGGCACCCGGCCGCACCGTCGCGGGGACGCCGGAGCCGCTGCCCGGCCCGTCCGCCCGGGAGCCGCACCGGATGATCCTGCCCGCGGCCGTCGCCGTGGTCGCCCTGGTGGTGCTGACGCTCACCGCGTACCTCGTCCTGCTCTGATCCGCACCGGACAGCGCGTCGGTTCCGCTGTGGTCCGGACGGACAACGATCGGTTCTGCCGCGATCCGCACCGGACAGCGGATCGGTTTCGCTGTGATCCGCACCGGACAGCGCATCGGTTCCGCGGTGATCCGCACCGGACAGCGGATCGAGAGCGAAACGAGAGGGGCGCGCGGCACGCTTGTCGCGCCGGGCGGGGCTCGACGCCCCAAGCTGCCGCCCCGCCCGGCCCCGGTGACCGTCCGAAGTGACCGATCACGGATAGAAGGCTGCGGAACGGGGAAGAGGACCACTAGCGTGGCGCCCACCCCGGCCGTCCCCGGAAGGACCGCATGTCCGACCCCAGCAGCTATCCGGCACACCGCCGGCCGAGCCCGTTGCAGAACAACCGGGCCGTCGCGATCGGCGCGGGGCTGCTGCTCGCGCTGATTCTGCTCTTCTCGGTGCTGGCGTACTGCGACAGCCGGGACGGCGACCAGCCGCCCGCCGCCGGGCCGGCGTCATCGGCCCCGCCCGCGTCGCCGGACCCGGGAGCGTCGAACCCGGCCGGGCCGATCCCGAGTGGGCCGATTCCGAGCGGGACGATCCCGAACGAGCCGAATCCGAACGAGCCGAATCCGAGCGTCTCGCAGCCGGGTGGCGTTGACCCGGGGCCGTCCGGTGGCGGAAACGGATCAGTGCCGCCAGGCTCCGGTGGATCCGGCACGGCCGCGCCGCCGGGCACGGCCGAGCCACCCGGCACGACCGAACCGCCCGGCACGACCGAACCTCCCGTTACGACCGGGCCTCCCCCGGTCACCGATGAGCCCAACGCCTCTGCGCGGCCGACACCTTCCGGCGGCGTGGACACCGGGGGTGGCGGTCTGGTCGGCGGGCGGCGCCTCACGCTGCTGGTGACGGGCCTGTTCCTGTTGATCGCGGCGGCCGGTGCGGGGGCGTACAGCATGCGGCGCCCGGACCACCGATAGGCGCGGCATGCCCCGCATCCATGATCGCCGCGCGGCGGCCTTCGCCGCCGTGCTGGCTCTGCTCGGAACCGCGACCGTCACGCTCGGCCTGCGCACCGAGGACACCGGACCGCTACCCGTCGAGGCCGGGGCTGTCGGCGCTTCGCCCTCTCACCTCACGCCGTCCGGCTCGGCGTCGGGCGGTGAGAAGGAGAAGCGCGCGGCGGGCGGCGAGAAGGAGAAGGGCGCCGCAGGTGGTGAGAACGAGAACGGCGCCGCGGGCGGCGAGAACGATAAGGGTGCGGCGGGTGGTGAGAAGGAGAAGCAGGCGGCCGGCGGCGAGAAGACGAAGGGCGCCGCGGGTGGCGACAAGGAAGCGACGGCGGGCGGTGGGAAGAACCGCGCGGCGGGCGGTGAGAAGCAGCGGGGGATGACGCGGTCGGTGCCGGTGCGCCTGGAGATCCCGTCGATCGGTGTGGACACCGCGCTGATGACGCTCGGGCTCCAGGACGACGGGACGCTCGAGGTGCCGCCGCTGCGCGGCGACGCCCCGGCCGGCTGGTACCGCCACTCCCCCACGCCGGGCGAGGTGGGCGCGTCGGTGCTGGCCGGGCACGTGGACACGGCGCGGGACGGGCCCGCGGTCTTTCACCGGCTGGGTGAGGCGAGGCCGGGTGACCCCATCGCGGTACGCCGTACCGACGGCACCGTGGCCCGGTTCACCGTGACGAAGGTGGCCGCCTATCCGAAGCGGGACTTCCCGAGCCACCAGGTGTACGCCTCTCTGGATCGTCCCGGGCTGCGCCTGATCACCTGTGGCGGTGTCTTCGACCGGGGCCGGGGCAGCTACCGGAGCAACATCGTCGTCTTCGCGGAGGCCGTCTCGTAACCGCTTCCGGGAGCGGTTCCGACCGGCTTTTCGGTCAGTTTGGTTCCGGAACCTGACCGTCTTGCCCCGGTTCGGGCCGCATGCCGGACAGCTTCCCTTGACACGGGCGATCCACGGTTGTTTCTGTGACGGGCATCATTGCGATCTTGTTTCGGAAGGAATCCCTCCGCATGACGAGAATCCGCCCGTTCCGCCGCGCCGCGGTGGGCGCCCTCGCTCTCGGGCTCTCACTCGCCGCCCTGCCGGGCTCACCGGCATCGGCGCACGGCTCCGGCATCCCGGGCTTCGGCTCCAACGTCACCGTCTTCGACCCCAGCATGCCGGTCGGTGACATCCAGGCCACCCTGGACGCCACCTACGCCAAGCAGGTCGACAACGAGATGGGTACGGCCCGGTACGCGTACCTGTTCAAGCCGGGCACCTACGGCACCGCCGAGCAGCCGCTCCAGATCAAGGTCGGCTACTACACGGAGATCACCGGCCTCGGGGCGAACCCGGGCGACGTGGTGATCAACGGCAAGGTGGAGGCGTACAACCGCTGCCTCGGCTCGGACCCGGCCAACCCCAACTGCATCGCGCTCGTCAACTTCTGGCGCACCCTGTCCAACCTGACCGTCAACATCAACGGCGCGGGCCAGGACGGCTGCCGGCAGACCGCCAACTTCTGGGCCGTCTCCCAGGCCGTCTCGCTGCGCCGGACCCAGTTCACCAACGGCACCCTGTCGCTGATGGACTACTGCACCGCCGGCCCGCAGTACGCCAGCGGCGGCTTCATCGCCAACTCGAAGCTGCCGACCACCGTCAACGGCTCCCAGCAGCAGTGGCTCACCCGCAACAGCGAGGTGGCGAGCTGGTCCAACGCCGTCTGGAACCAGGTGTTCGCCGGGGTGACCGGCGCGCCCGACGACGCGGCGTTCCCGAACCCGCCCTACACCACCCTCGACACCACCCCGGTCAGCCGGGAGAAGCCGTTCCTGTTCGTCGACGCCAAGGGCAAGTACCAGGTGCGTGTGCCCGCCGCCAAGCGCAACACGGCCGGCACCTCCTGGGACGACACCTCCGGCCGGACCATCCCGCTCTCCGACTTCTACGTCGCGAAGCCGGGTGACTCGGTCACCAAGATCAACGTGGCGCTGGCGCTCGGCAAGCACCTGCTGCTCACCCCGGGCGTGTACGACATCGCCCGCAGCATCGAGGTGCGCCGCCCGAACACCGTGGTGCTCGGCCTCGGCCACGCCACGCTGACCGCGGTCAACGGCTCCGTCCCGCTCGACGTCGCCAACGTGCCCGGCGTGATCATCGCCGGTGTCACCATCGACGCCGGCACCAAGGAGTCGCCGGTCCTGCTGCGCGTCGGCCAGAAGCACGGCCTCGGCTTCAGCTCGGCGGCCAACCCGACGACGCTGAACGACGTCTACTTCCGCGTCGGCGGCCCGCACATCGGCAAGACCAACATCGCGCTCGAGGTCAACAGCGACGACGTGCTGATCGACCACACCTGGGTGTGGCGCGGCGACCACGGCGTCGAGGGCTTCACCAACGGCGTGAACGGCGACACCGACCGCTGGAAGACCAACACCGGCCGCTACGGCGCCGTCATCAACGGCGACGACGTCACCGCGACCGGCCTGTTCGTCGAGCACTTCCAGAAGTACAACACCGTCTGGAACGGCGAGCGCGGCACCACGGTCCTCTACCAGAACGAGCTTCCGTACGACCCGCCCACGCAGGCCGACTGGATGAACGGATCGGTCGAGGGCTACGCCGGCTACAAGGTCGGATCAAAGGTCAAGACCCATCATCTGTACGGTGCGGGCGTCTACGTCTTCAACCAGAACAACCCGTCGATCCACACCGAGAACGGGTTCGAGGTGCCGCAGACTCCCGGTGTCAAGCTGCACCACATCATGACCGTCAACCTGAGCGCCGGCATCATCGACCACGTGGTCAACGGCGTCGGCGAGGCCGCGGACACCACCAAGGTCGGGCAGCCGGTCTTCGTGGCCGACTACCCCGCGGTCCCGTGATCTGAGCTGGTGGTCACTCGTTCACGGGGCGGGTGACCACCAGCACCGGGCGGCCCGCCTTCTCGATCAGGGTCAGCGGCACGCTCCCCAGCAGGCGCTGCGTCACCACCGGCCGCACGCTCGAACCGAGGACGATCAGGTCGGCCTCCTGCTCGCTCGCGAACCGGATGATCTGCTCCGCGGCGCGGCCCGGCAGGACCGTACGCGAAGCCTCGATCCCGGCCCCGGCCAACCGCCGGACCGCGGCCTCCGCGGCATGCTCGGCCCGCTCGGTGTAGACGCTGCGCGGCATCGGCGAAAGATACTCGCTCTCCAGCTCGTCCACCGCGATCACCGTGACCGACGCGCCCGTCTGCCGGACCAGGTCGGCGACGGCGTCGGTCACCCACGGCTGCTCGGCCTGGGGATTTGCGGCAAGCACGATATGCATGTGACCCACGGTACGGGTAACGTCACTAATCCGCAGTGGACCTTCGCAAGGAGCACTCATGGCGGATGTGACCTCGCCCGGGTCGGAGCAGCCCACCCTCAACCGGGTCATCGGCCCGGCGCTTCTGCTGCTGTTCGTGGTCGGGGACATCCTCGGCACCGGGGTGTACGCGCTGACCGGCAAGGTGGCCAACGAGGTCGGCGGCGCGGTGTGGCTGCCGTTCCTGCTGGCGTTCGTGGTCGCGCTGCTCACCGCGTTCAGCTATCTGGAGCTGGTGACGAAGTACCCACGGGCCGCCGGCGCGGCGCTCTACACGCACAAGGCGTTCGGGGTGCACTTCCTGACCTTCATGGTCACCTTCGCGGTGATGTGCTCCGGGCTGACCTCGGCGTCCAGCGCGTCCAAGGCGTTCGCCGGGAACTTCGGCAAGGCGTTCGACCTGTCCCTCGGCGACGGGCTGGCGCTCACCGCCGTGGCGCTCGGCTTCATCACCCTGGTCGGCCTGATCAACTTCCGGGGCGTCGGGGAGAGCGTCAAGGCCAACGTGGTGCTGACCTGCGTGGAGCTGACCGGCCTGCTGATCGTCATCGGGGTCGGCGCGTGGGCGCTCGGCGGCGGCAACGGCGACCTGTCCCGGCTCACCGAGTTCAACACCCCGCCCGGGGAGAGCGTGTGGCTGTCCGTGACCGCCGGGACCGCGCTGGCCTTCTTCGCGATGGTCGGCTTCGAGGACTCGGTCAACATGGCCGAGGAGACCCGCGACCCGGTCCGGATCTTCCCGCGCGTCATGCTCACCGGGCTCTGCGTGACCGGGCTCATCTACGTACTGGTGGCGATCTCGGCGGTCGCGCTGGTCGCGCCCGCCGACCTCGGCTCCGGTGACACGCCGCTGCTCAAGGTGGTGCAGGCCGGGGCGCCCGGGTTCCCACTGTGGGTGTTCGCGTTCATCACCATGTTCGCGGTGGCCAACTCGGCGCTGATCAACATGATGATGGCCAGCCGGCTGCTGTACGGGATGGCGAACGAGCGGGTCCTCCCGAAGGTGCTGGGCCGGGTGCACCGCCGTCGCCGTACGCCCTGGGTGGGAATCGTGTTCACCACCCTGATCGCGTTCGGGCTGATCTGGTTCGCCGATCTGACCGCCCTCGGCGGCACCACGGCGCTGCTGCTGCTCTGCGTCTTCACCGTCGTCAACGTGGCCTGTCTGGTGCTGCGGCGCGACCGGGTCGAGCACCAGCACTTCCGGGCGCCGACGGTGATCCCGGTGCTCGGGGCGGTCGCCTGCGCCTTCCTGGCCAGCCCCCTCTCCGGGCGGGCCGGGGCGGACTACCGGGTGGCCGGGGTGCTGCTGCTCATCGGGGTGGTGCTGTGGGCCATCACGTATGCGACGAACCGGTTCGTTCCGGGCGCCGTATCGCGTACCTGATCGGGTGACCGGACCGGTTCACCCGATCGGCGTAACCGGACGGAAATCTTGGGGCACCGCAGGTGGCGGGTGTTCGACGCTGGTCGACACCCTCGTCGTGGCAGCTTGAAGCGATGTGCGAAGCTGCCCGCTACCACATGCACCCTCCTCTCCTGTCCGGAGGCCCGATATGGCATCATTCCTCTCCGTTGTTGCCGGGCTCGTGATCGGCGTGATAGCCGGCTGGCTGATCTGGGGCCGCCGCTCCGGCTCCGCCGCCCCGGCCACGACGACCTCGACCCCGTCGACGTCCTCGACCGAGACCGTCGCGGTCGTCGCGACGCCGGCCGACACCGACTCCGAGCCGTCTCCCGTGACCTCGCCCGCCGACGAGCCCACCGCCGCGCCCGTCGCCGTCGAGCCCGAGGCCGAGACCACACCCGCCGTCGAGCCCGAGACCCCGGCCGAGCCGGCGGCCGCCGAGCCGGTGGCGGAGAAGGCCGCTGACGAGGAGACCGTCGTCATCGCCGAGTCCGAGACGGTCGTCATCGCGGAGCCGGTGGCGGAGAAGGCCGCCGACGAGGAGACCGTCGTCATCGCCGACGCCGAGACGGTCGTCATCGCGGAGCCCGAGCCGGTCGCAGTCACCGAGCCCGAGCCCGTCGCTGTCGCCGAGCCCGAGCCCGAGCCCGTCGCTGTCGCCGAGCCGGAGCCGGTCGCCGTCGCTGTCGCCGAGCCCGTCGCCGATCCCGAGCCGGTCGCCGCCGCTGAGCCCGTGCCCGCCCCGGAGCCGGTCGTCGCCCCGGAGCCCGTCGTCGCTCCCGAGCCCGTCGTGGCCCCGGAGCCCGTCGTCGCTCCCGAGCCGGTGGTCGCGCCC
Organism: Actinoplanes flavus; assembly: GCF_017592555.1. Lineage (GTDB taxonomy): Bacteria > Actinomycetota > Actinomycetes > Mycobacteriales > Micromonosporaceae > Actinoplanes > Actinoplanes flavus. The sequence goes on from NZ_JAGFNS010000019.1 coordinate 91,672, forward strand.
GAGCCGGTCATTCCGGCGCAGGCCGTCATCACCGAGGAGCCCGACCTGGCGGGCACGCCCGCCCCGATCGACGAGCCGGACGACCTCACGAAGATCGCGGGCATCGGCCCGAAGGTGGCCATCGCGCTCGCCGCGGCCGGCATCACCACCTACGCGAAGCTGGCCGACTCCGACGTGGACAGCCTCAAGCAGGCGATCAACGCGGCCGGCATGCGCGGTTCGGCGAGCCTCGCCTCCTGGCCGGAGAAGGCCCGCGAGCTGGTCGGCGCCAAGAGCTGAACGGACCCGGGCGTGCCCCTTCACCGGGGGCACGCCCGGCGGCCGCCGCCGGGCCACCTCGACCTCGCGACGAGGGTCGCGGCCCGGCGCCACCCCGCCGAGTCGCGCCCGGTGGAGCGGTCGCGTCGCCCGGCCAGGCGGCGGGAACCGATTTCGATGGTGGGGTCAGAACTCCCGGCCGTCGTCGAACCACTCGGCCGGCCCCTCCCGCGCCGGCACGTGGAAGCGGGCGGCCAGGTCGAGGTAGACGTCCCAGACCTGTTCCCGTTCGGCGGTCTCGATCACCCCGTACCGTTGATCCAGGCCGTTGACGTCGGCGATGAACCGGCGCAGCGCGCGCTCGGCTCGCGGAAGACGATCCGGCGCCGACGGGACGATGCCCTCGGCGGCCGCGAGCGCCCGCGCATAGGCGGAACCGGCCTCCTCGGCGGCCGCCTCGGACTCCTCCACCCAGTTCCGGAACGGGTTGCCGAGGTTCCGGGCCAGCCAGGCGTCGGCGACGTCACCCCGTATCCGCACCCGCACGGCGCTGCCCCGATAGCGGTCGCGCAGCGCCCCGGCCACGCTGCGGCGGATCCCGTCCACCTCGAGGCGGCGCAACTCCGGAAGATCGGGCAGGTCGTCCGGGCCGAGGGCGTAGGCGCCGAACAGCGAGACGGCGCGCAGGCGGGAGCAGGCGGCCAGCAGGTGCGGATCCTCCAGCGTGCTCCGCGGGTCCTCGAAGTCGACCCGCAGGTCCGTCAGCTCGGTCAGGCCGGACAGCACCGAGGCGGACACCCCGGCGCCCACCCGGAGCCAGAGGTTCCGCACCCGATGGAGGCCGTCGGGAAGCCGCACGCCCGGTTCCCCACCGCCTCGCATCCGGTGAAGGCCGTCGGAGAGCCGCACGCCCGGTTCCCCGGCGTCTCGCATCCGGTGAAGGCCGTCGGGGAACCAGCGCAGGCTCACGTCGTACCCCGCATCGGGAAGATCGACCCGCAGCGAGCGTGACCGGCCCGCCAGGAGGAGAGTCTCCATGCCGGGCAGCCGGAGGCTGCGCAGCTCGCCGCAGCCGAGCACGCGCAAGGCGCCGACCGCGGTGCCGGTGAGGTCGATGTCGCCGACCGGATCGCGCCATTCGAGGAAGCGGATCCGCGGACGGGGGCGGAGCGCCTCGGCGAGACCCCGGTCGGCGCCGGACCACAGGATGTTCCTGCTCCGCGGGAAGGCGTCCAGCGCGGTGAAATCGACCGGGCCGTCGGCGGGCACGCGATGCATCAGATCGAGTACGGCCGTCGCGGCGGTCATCGTCTGTGGACCGGCCCCGAAATCGACCTCGACGGTCGCCGGCGTCACGGAGCGCAACCCGAAGGCGCCGGACAGATCAGACATCCGATCATGGTAGAACCACCGGATCCGGTGAAAGCCCGGAATCCGCCGTGACTTCGGCACACTCTCCGGCGCACCATGGATCGACGTCCTTCCACCTCTCCCCGAGCCCGGCGATTCGGCAACATCATCGCTGGTGGATCGCCATGCGGGCACCCACCGCGGAACAGCGCCGCCCACCGCGCCCCGGCTAGATCAACAACGCAGTGTCGCCGGATCGACGCCGTTCGTAATCAACTCGGGGTTTCGTGTCGCGCCTCGGCATCGCACCATGGATGGCGGGTGATGCATGCGATGAGCGGGCGACGACTGGCAGTAGTGGTTAGCGTCGAGCAGCACGACGACCCCGTGTTGCGCAGGTTCTCGGTGCCGTCGGCAGATGTTCCGGCGTTCGCGGACATGCTCGGGGAGCCGGCGCTCGGCGGGTTCGACGTGACGTATCTACGAGATCCCGGGGCGCGCGAGGCGTACTCCCGAATCAAGTCGATCTTCGACGGCCGGGAGCAGGACGACTGCGTCCTCGTCTACTTCCGTGGCGTCATGCTGACCGGGCCCGGCGGCGGGCTCTACCTCGCCACCGCCGACACGGTGATGGGCCGGCCCACCGACACCGCGATCGACGTGGCGCAGATGGCCGCCCTCATGCAGCGGAGCCGGGCCGGACAGGCCGTCGTCCTGCTCGACGGGCGGACCGGCAGCCCCGTCGACGCCGGGCACCACTTCCGCGCGGCGCGGGCCGCCGAGTGGCAGAGCCGCGTCGTCATCGCCGCCACCGCCCGGCCCGAACCACCCACCTTCGCCGGGCTCATCACCGACGGCGTCGTCACCGGCGCCGCCGACCGCGACCGGGACGGCTGGATCGGCATCGGCGAACTCCACGACCACCTGCGCGAACGCGACCCCAGCGTGCGGCAGTGGGTGTTCGGGTCGGGCCGGCAACCGTACCTGGCCCGGATCCGCCGCCAGGGCAGCGACCAGATGGCCCAGATCGCCCAGCTCGCGGTCGCGGCCGCCGGCGAGGACCTGTCCCGCGCCGTCGAGGCCCGCTCGTCGCTGCGGCGGCTCGCCACCGGCGAAGGCCGGGTCGCCGCCGCGGCGTCGGCCGCCCTCCGCCGCACCTCGATCCGCCTCGCCGAACCGGCCGTCGACTTCGGCCGGGTCGCCCCCGGAACCCGCCAGCTCGCCGCCGTCGTCGCCGTCCAGGGCCCACCACTGGCCGCCGCGTCGGCGGTCTCCAGCGACACCGAGGGCCTGCACGCCCGCCTCGAAGGCAACGTGCTGCGCGTCTCCTGGTTCCCCACGGTCGGCCGGCTCGACGGGGCGGTCACCCTCGACGGCCCGGCGGGATCCGCCCGGCTCACCGTGACCGGCGAGGTCGCCGCGGACTTCGACGTGGCCACCGGCGGCTGGGTCCCGGCACCCGTCGGCAACGGCGCAGCTACTGCTTTGCCCGCGCCGCCCGGCACCCCACCCGCGAGCGGCCCTCCGGCCGTGCCTCCCGCGAGCGGCCCGCCGGCCGTCCCCGCGAGCGGCCCTCCGGCCTTGCCCCCCGCTAGCGGCCCTCCGACCGCTGTCCCGCCCAGCAGCGGCGCTCCGGCCGCGAGTGGTTTCCTGCCTCCCGGGTCGCCGGCGGTGGGTTCCCGACCGACTTCCGGCGCCGGCCCATACGCCGTCCCTCCCCCGCCTTCAACCGGCACCGGGCCGCACACACCGGCTCCGGGCGGGGGCCCGCAAGCCATCCCTCCCGGATCCGGTGCCGGGCCGCACACCTCGCCTCCCGGCAGCGGCCCAAACACCATCCCACCCACATCCGGTGCCGGGCCGCACACCTCGCCTCCCGGCAGCGGCCCACACACCATCCCACCCACATCCGGTGCCGGGCCGCACACCTCGCCTCCCGGCAGCGGCCCACACACCATCCCACCCACATCCGGCGCTCACACCTTGCCTCCGGCCGATGGCTTCGCTCCGCCGGCGCCGGGTAGCTCGCAGGCCGCGTGGGAGGCTGCCTGGGCAGCGGGCGGCCAGCCCTGGCCGGGCGAGATTCCGACGCCCGAAGAAGCGTGGCCCGGCGAGACGGCCTGGCCTCAGCCCTGGCAGAGCCAGACACCGGACTCCGCAGCGGCACACGGGCTTGGGGAGACCGCACCACCCGCTCAGCCGGTCGACACGCCCACGGCCGCGGGATCACCGGCGGCATGGCCATCCTCCGCTTCGGCGCCGGCATCCCCCAACCCCTCCTCCGGTACGGCGGAAGCGGTCCCGCCCTCAACCGGATCCCCTGGATGGGCACCGACATCAGGCTCCCCGGCATGGTCGCCCACAAGCGGCCCCCCGGCTCGGAGCACCCCGTCACCGGCCGCGGGCAGCACCGCCTCGCATCCGGACGCTGCTGCCGGCGCGTCACCGATCCAGGGTCCGCCCGCTGACGCTTCCCCGGGGGTCCGATCCGGCCACTCGCCCCACCCCGACCGGCCCACCGAAGCCTCACCATGGGTCCGCTCCGACCAGACACCCACCAACCCGGCACTCCCCACCAGCCAACCCGCCGAAACCCCACCATGGGTCCGCACCGACCAGACACCCACCAACCCGGCACTCCCCACCAGCCAACCCGCCGAAACCCCACCATGGGTCCGCACCGACCAGACACCCACCAGCCCAGCGCCCCACACCGACCGGCCCACCGAAACCCCATCGGGGGTGTCCGCCGGCCAGACGCACACCCCGCCCGCTGAGAGCTCTCCGTCGGTACCGGCGTCTTCGGCGCTGTCCGCTGGCGCGTCGCCGCGGGTCTCTCCCGGTGGAGTTCCGGGCTCGGACGATTCGGCTGGGGCGCGCACCGCGGCACGGACCTCGCCGTGGGCACCCACCAGCGGGCCACCGTCACCGAGTCGCTCCAGCATCCCCACGGCCGGGAGGCCGGGCGGTCCGGGGCATCAGGCCGGCTGGGCAGCTACCGGCGAATCGGCGTCGACGGAGAGTTCTACCGCCGGGCAGATGGGTGACGCCGGTGGTCGGGTGGCTTGGCCATCCGTCGGCGGCTTGGTGTCTGACGGCCATGTGGACGAGCCGCACGGTGACTCGACTGGCGCGGGTGCCAGCGAAGCAGCCCCGTCCGGGGAGACCGTCAGGCCCGTCGTTGAGCCTTCGGTGGCGTCCGAACCGGAAACAGACAGCGACACCTCGGCTGTGGAGCGCTCGGGTGTTCGCGGTAGTGAGTCCGGAGCCACTCTTCCGGAGACCGGATCGTCCGGGTCTTCGGATGACGAACCCCTGGTCGCGCCCAGGGCGACGGTACGTGGCTCGTTCCCGGTAACGGCAGCAGCGGATGTCCCGGGTTCTCCGGAACCGGTCGCGATCACCGGTTCGGAGGCAGATGGGGACGCCACTACGGCGGAGAGCGACCCGGCGAGCGCTGCACCGGTCTCCAACAGGGACAACATGCCCGTTTCCGCCAAAGACCCGTCGGCCGGCCCGGGACACCGAGATGACGTCATCGTCGGCCCGGCGGACGAATCCGAACCCGACGGTGCCGACGACAACTCCCCCGCGCATTCCGCAGCGGGTTCCAGCGCGGAAGATCCGGCTTCCGGGCCGGACCGGACGGCCGATGGCTCAACGATCCCCGTGGCGGCTTCCGATGACATCCCCGTGCCGGACGGCGACCAGGCAGAGGCCGCTGAGGAATCGGCGGACGGCAGCCCGGCTGGAGGACTGCCGGACGTGAACGCGACCGGCGCGGCGATCACGGAAAGCCCGGACCCGGTCCGGTCCACCGGTTCGGAGCCGGGAACCGGTTCGGAGCCGGGAACCGCCTCGGAATCAGAAACCGCGGATAGCAGCCCGAACCCCGTGGTCGACCAGACCCGACGGCCTGCGGTCGTGGACGGCGGAGGGTGGCCGGTACCGGGCAGGTCGTGGGGTTCACAGGAGTCCGATCCGGACGGTCTCTGGCCTTCGGCGGGGCGGAAACCCGGCCGAGTCTCGGCGGTCTCCGACACGGCAGGCACTGCGGACGCTGTCCCGGGAGGTGCTCCGGCAGCAGCCGCAGGGGAAACGCACGCGGGCGACACCAACGCAGATGCCGTCGCGAGCACGGCAGGCACGCCGGGCACTGTCACGGCAAGTACCGCCACGGCAGACACCACGGGCGCTGTCCCGGCAGGTGCTCCGGCAGCAACCGCAGAGGAAACGCAACCGAGCGACACCAACACCGATGCCGTCGCGAACACGGCAGGCACTGCCGCGGTGGACACCACGGGCGCTGCCACAGCAGGCACGCCGGGCACTGTCACGGCAAGTACCGCCACGGCAGACACCACGGGCGCTGTCCTGGCGGGCGCTGCGGCAGCGACCGCAGAGGAAACGCAACCGAGCGACACCAACACCGATGCCGTCGCGAACACGGCACGCACACCGGGCGCTGGCGCGGCGGACACCACGGGCGCTGTGTCGGCAGGCACCGCCACGGCGGACACCACGGGCGCTGTCCCGGCGGGCGCTGCGGCAGCAGCCGCAGAGGAAACGCAACCGAGCGGCACGAATGCAGATGCCGTCGCGAGCACGGCAGGCACACCGGGCGCTGTCACGGCAGACACCGCGGGCACTGGCGCGGCGGACGCAGCGGCAGCAGCAGCCGAAGAGGGAATGCACCCGAGCGACACGAATGCGGATTCCGTAGTGAACGCGGGTGGCAGGGGCGAGAGTGCTCGGGAGGGAGCGTCCCCCGACCTCGATGAGCATGGCGCGGAGGGGCCCGCATCCGGTCGGGCCGATGACGGTGGCCGCGGTTCGGTGGAGGAGAGTTCGGCGGGGCCGGCCGGGCCGTGGCCGGGGCGGACGTCGGGGAACGGGGTCTCGATCCCGGCTCAACGGCAACCGGCTGAGGAGAGTGGGCCTTGGCTGGTCCCGTCAGCGCAAGGCGAGTCGGCCGCGGAGCGTGGTGGGTTCGCGGAGGCGGGTGCCGCTCGGGGGTTCGCCGGGGAGCAGCAGCCGCACGGATGGCCGGGCACCGAACAGCAGGGCACACCGGCCCGCCCGTGGGCCGCGTCGACCGCTGGTCCGGGAACGGAAGCCTCGACCGGACCGGATACAGCAACCGCGCCCTGGCCGGGCACATACGCACATGGCCCTTCCGAAACCGGCCCGGCGCACGGGAACCTGACGGCAGGAGATCCCCTCAGGACCGGCCACACGGCCGGAGGCACATCGGACGTGGGTATGGCCGGGGCATCGGCCGCAGCAGCGGCTGCCGGCGCTGTCGCTGGCGGACCCGACGCTGTCGCGGGAGGACCCGGCGCGGCGGATGCCAGCGCAAGCCCGGCAAGCACAGGCCCGGCAAGCACAAGCCCGGCAGACTCAGGCGCGGCAAGCACAAGCCCGGCAGACTCAGGCCCGGCGAGCGCAAGGCCCGCAGACTCAGGCCCGGCGAGCGCAAGGCCGGCGGGAGCCGGTGCGGCCGGGTGGCCGACGTCGCCGGCGGCCGATGGATGGCCCACGTCACCGGCCGGCGGATGGCCGACCTCCCCGGCGACCGCCTGGCCTGGGTCCGACCCGTGGGCACAGGCTCAACCGGCGGCCGACCCGTGGGGGCAGACGCAACCGGCCGCCGACCCGTGGGCACAGACGCAACCCAGGGCCGCCCAGGCACCGGGGACAGCACATCCGGACGACCAGCCAACCGACGCCTACAGCGCCGGCTACCCGGGCGTACAGCCTGGCACCGCCTACGGCCCGGCCGCCGGCACCGAAACAACCGCTCCCGGACAGACCGCCGGACCGGGAACCGACGCATACGGGCAGGCCGGTGGGCCGGGAACCGGGAGCCACGGGCCGGCCGACGGCTCGGCAGCGGCCACTTTCGGCCAACCCGGTGGACCGGGAGCTGGCGGCTACGGGCCGACCGCCGGACCGGGAACCGACGCATACGGGCAGGCCGGTGGGCCGGGAAGCGGGAGCTACGGGCCGGCCGACGGCTCGGGAGCGGCCACTTTCGGCCAACCCGGTGGACCGGGAGCTGCCGGCTACGGGCCGGCCGGCGGGCGCGGGGGCAGCGGGTACGGCGGTCCGCCCCGGGTGACCTATGAGGACGGATCAGGGTTCGGGGGCTCCGGACCGTACGGTGACGAAGGGGGTAAGCCGCCGCGCAAACGCCTGGCTCTGGTGGCGGGGGTGCTGGTGGCGTTGCTTCTGCTGGCCGGCGCGACGTACGCCGGAGTGCGGTTTGCCCTGAGCAACGACGAGCCGGAAGCCGCCCCGCCGCGGACGACTCCCACGCAGCAGGCGTCGCAGGAGCCCGGGGCCGTGCCGACCGAGCCGGCCGGGACGCAAGCGCCGGCCGCGCCCGCGAGTCTGGCGAAGCCGGTGGTGCTGGAGCAGATCAAACTCGGTCAGGAGCCGGAGGGTGTGGCGGTCTCGCCGGACAATCGGACGATCTACGTGGCCGATCAGAGTTCCAGGGACGTGCACATCGTGGACGTGCAGTCGAAGAAGATCAGCGTGGTGAAGGTGCCGAACACGCCGCGGTTCCTGGCGTTGTCGGCGGACGGCGGCCGGCTGTATGTGTCGCTGTTCGAGAACGACTTCACCGGCAACGGGCTCGCGGTGATCGACACGGCGAACCGGAGCCTGGTCAAGACGATCCGGACCGGGCCGCGGCCGTTCGAGCCGGCGGTGGCGCCGGACGGGAAGGTGTGGGTGCCGATCCACAACGGGGCCCGGGTGGAGATCTACGACGACAAGACGCTGACCGAGGCGGCGCGGATCTCGGTGCCGCCGAATCCGCACTGGATCGTCTTCACGCCGGACGGGCGGACCGCGTTCACCGCCAACCACGAGTCGAGCCAGATCTCGGTGGTGAGTGTGGCGGACCGGCTGGTGCGGAAGAATTTCAAGGTCGGCAAGTCGCCGCACGCGCTGGCCGTCACCCCGGACGGGAAGCGGCTGGTGGCGACCAACTACGACCTGGACACGGTGGAGGTCTACGACACCGGCGACCAGCGGCTGATCCACAAGATCAAGGTGGGGCGGGAGCCGCAGGCGGTGATGATCTCCGGGGACAGCCGGCACGCGTACATCGTGAACGAGGGGTCCGACAATCTCTCGGTCATCGACCTGTCCTCGGGCAAGGTGGTGTCGACGGTCGGGGTCGGGGACAGTCCGCGGGTCAACGCGCTGTCACCGGACGGCAAGCGCCTGTACGTGACCGACGGCCGAGGAAAGACGGTAACCGTTCTGAGAGCGTCGGAGGAGTAACGATTCCCTGGTAGCGTCGCGCCATGTCGACGGATTCCATTTCGCGCTCGCGGTTGACCACTCTCACGCAGAGGGAGCTCGCCACTTTCGCCGACCGGCACCCCGGCTCGAAGAACGCCTATGCGAACGCCACCCATCTCTTCGGCCGGGTGCCGATGACCTGGATGAACAAGGCCGCCGGAAATTTCCCGATCTACTTGGACAGGGCGTCGGGGAACCGGATCACCGACGTGGACGGCAACGAGTTCGTCGACTTCGCTCTCGGCGACACCGGCGCGATGGCCGGCCACTCCCCCGAGCCGGTGGTCGCCGCGGTCACCGAGCGTCTCCGCAGCGGCCTGGCCACCATGATGCCGACCGAGGACGCCGCGGTCGCCGGCGCCGAACTGGCCCGCCGTTTCGGGCTGCCGGCCTGGAGTTTCGCGCTGACCGCCACGGACGCCAACCGGTGGGCGATCCGGCTGCTGCGCGCGGTCACCGGCCGGTCGAAGATCCTGGTGAACAGCTACTGCTACCACGGCTCGGTGGACGAGTCGCTGATCGTGGTGGGCCCGGACGGGCGGGGCGTCTCGCGGGAGGGCAACGTCGGCGCGCCGGTGGACGTCACGATGACCAGCCGGGTGGCCGAGTTCAACGATCTGGCGGGGCTGGAGCGGGAGCTGGCGTACGGCGACGTGGCCGCGGTGCTGATGGAGCCGGCGCTCACGAACATCGGGATCGTGCTGCCGGAGGACGGCTATCTGGCCGGGGTGCGGGAGCTGACCCGCCGGTACGGCACCTACCTGATCCACGACGAGACGCACACGTTCTCGGCCGGGCCGGGCGGGGCGACCGCGTACTGGGGTCTGGAGCCCGACGTGGTGACGATCGGGAAGGCGATCGGTGGCGGGGTGCCCGTCGGGGCGTACGGATTGAGCGCGGAGCTGGCCGGAACGCTCAGCGGAAGGGACGATCTGGACCTGGTGGACATGGGTGGGGTGGGCGGCACGCTGGCCGGCAACCCGGTGTCGATGGCCGCGACCCGCGCCACCCTGAGCGAGGTGCTCACCGAGGCCGCGTTCGCCGGCATGATCGAGAGGGCTACGGCGTTCGCCGACGGCCTGGTGAAGATCATCGAGGGGTACCGGCTGCCCTGGTCGGTGAGCCGGCTCGGCGCCCGGGTCGAATACCGGTTCGCCAGTCCCGCCCCGCGCAACGGCACCGAGTCAGCCCGCGGCGCGGACCCCGAACTCGAGGACTTCCTGCACGTCTACCTGGCCAACCGGGGTGTGCTGCTGACGCCGTTCCACAACATGGCGCTGATGTGCCCGCAGACCACGCTCGCCGACGTGGCCCGGCATCACGAGATCTTCGACGCGGCGCTGAACGAACTGGTGTAGGCCCGGCGCGCCTCGGTCAGCTCCGGAAGGTGCTCGGCGCACCAGTCGCGGGCCGCGTCGATCAGGGTCAGCAGGCTGCGGCCCAGCGGGGTGAGCGCATACTCCACATGCGGCGGGTTCGCCGGGAACTCGGTGCGCGTCACCAGGCCGTCGCGTTCCATCGCCCGCAGCGTTTCGGCCAGCACCTTCTTCGTGATCGCCGGCAACGGCACGAGCAGCTCACCGAACCGGCGCGGCCCGTCCTCCAGACAGAGCACGATCATCGCCGTCCACTTGTCACCGATCCGCAGCGGCACCTGCCGGGTCGGGCACTCGGGAGCGAACATGTCCGGACTCAACTCGGTCGTCACGAAGCCCACCGTATCGCCGGTTTCGTTGCGGTAACCAGACCCCCGTCGATTAGCGTCCGCGCCATGACCAGCATCGTCATCTTCGGAGCCGGTGGCCGGGCCGGCCGCGCCGTCACCGCCGAGGCCCAGCGCCGCGGCCATCGGGTGACCGGGGTCGTCCGCGACCCGGCCCGCCACCCCACGCTCAGCGCCGACCGTGTCGTCCCGGGCGACGTGCAGGACGCCGCCGCCATCGCCGACCTCGTCCGCGGCCACGACGCCGTGGTCAACGCGGTCTCCCCCGCCTCCGGCCCCGAGGAACTGGCGGCCCTCGGCACCCTCGACGAGAAATGGTTCGTCACCGCCGACGAGGCCCTGCTCACCGGCCTGGCCTCGGCCGGCGTGCCGCGCCTCGTCCTGATCGGCCTGTTCGTCAACCTGCGCTCCGCCGACGGCGGCCTGCTCCTCGACGATCCGGCCGTCCTGCCCACCGAGTTCCGCCCCTTCGCCCTCGCCCACACCGCCGGCCTGGAACACCTCCGCGCCGCGGACACCCCCGTCGACTGGCTGATGCTCACCCCACCGGCCCATCTGGACGTGAACGCCGCGCGAACCGGCCGCTACCGCACCGGCGGCGAGACCGCCTCCGGCACGACGCTGTCCTATGCCGACCTGGCGGTCGCCGCCGTCGACGAGATCGAGTCACCCACCCACCACCGGACGCGGATCTCGGTCTTCGACTGAGGCCGCCCGGCGGAGATGGTCCGCTGATCCCGCCCTGCCCGAACACCGTGTCATCCAGTTCGGGCAGGGCGGGATCAGCCCCATCTGCGTGCGCCATGGCGGCCGATCTTCACCTGCATGAGGGCCATATATTCCGGTACGCGCTTCGCCGCCCCCGGCACTATTCGCCGTCCCGCCCCGCCCCGCGAGCGGACTGCGACTCGAGGCTCTGCCGCGCCCGCCGGGCGGACCTGCCCACTCACCCTCACCCCCTCCGGATCGAGGACCGTGCGGCCGGTTGCGGTGGCGTCGAGGAACGCGCGGCCGGTTGCGGTGGCGTCGAGGAACGCGCCGTCGGTCGCGGTGACGTCGAGAAACGCGCCGCCGGTCGCGGTGACGTCGAGAAACGCGCCGCCGGTCGCGGTGACGTCGAAGAACGCGCCGCCGGTTGCGATGGCGTCGAGAAACGCGCCGCCGGTTGCGGTGGCGTCGTCATGATTGCCAACACCCCACTCTGCCACTCGATGCCGTCCACCACTCACGCCTTGGCGTCCGGTCGGCCGTGACGGGCCCGATGGGCGCGATGCCGCTGATCGAGAGCCATGCGCGGGCGTCCGGCAGTTTCTTCGAAATCCGACTACAGCAGTGGCGTCTTCTTCGCGGCATCCTCGAAATGGGATTGGCATGATCGACTTTCGGCCAGGGCTTACAGTTTTCTCTCCGGCCGGGAGACAATTCAGGTATGAGCCAGCTCCAGATGTTCCCCCCGAAAGAGTTGGCGAGGATGCGTGATCGCCGCGCGCGCCGAAACTATTCTCAAGCCGCTGAGGATTTCCGCCGCGAGCATGAGCGGCATCGAGCATGGGGCCTTCGTCAGCGTCACGCTCAACGCTTGCGCCGGGCCGCTGCCGCCCCTCCCGCCGCGGTCGATCGGTCCCATGAGCAGATCTCACGCACGCCTGATCCGGCCACGGCGAAGCAATCGGTCAAAGCGCAACCAGCGGCCCTGACCAGCAACCCACCGGCCGAAGCCCCACCACCGGCCACGGCCAAACCCCTGGTCACAGCACGGCGATCGAGCGAAGCACAACCACCCGCTCCGACCAGCAACCCACCGGCCGAAGCCCAGCGGCCCGTCCCAGTGAAACCGCCGGCCACGGCAAGGCAACCGGTCGAAGCGCAACCACCGACGCTGACCAGCAACCCATCGATTGGAGCCCAGCCACCGACCACGACAAAACCCCTGGTCACGGCACGGCGATCGAGCGAAGCACAACCACCCGCCCTGACCAGCAACCCACCGGTTGGAGCCCTGCCGCCGAGCGCGGCACGGTTTGGGGCGGGTGGGTCAACGCAGCATAGCCGGATCAGCATGTCTTCTGTTCGATGTGGATCGGACGCGGCTCCGCTTGCCGCGTGTGGTGACCGCGTGCGGAGTGGCGGCAGCGCCGCCCGGTTCGTGGTTGCCGTGCGGAAGATCCGTGCGACGGTCGGATCCGAGGGCCGGGATCGCGCGCTAGACGGGGCCGCGCGGCGGGACGGCGTGGGTGATGGGGTCGCGAGAGTGGCCGCGGTGGGCATTCGGTGGGCTTTGTCAGGGCAAGTGGCTCGCACTCGGCCCCGGATCACGCCGGGTGACAGCGAGACAGGAGGTGGTTGCGATCCATGGGGGTGCCGCGGGTGGCCGGATCGCGGGGCTCCGGAAGGTCGATCAGTGCCAATACGCGAGGGGTGCGCCGGTCGAACTCCGGGTCGAATATCGCCACTGGGATTGGCCTCACACAGTTTCGAGAATTCTCCGTTCTCGCTCCGGGCTGATCCGCTTGAGCGCCCGAATTCCCGTCGGACATATTCGCGGCCACATTTTCGGATGACACGGATCCAGCCGATTGAATATCCCGGGAGCACCATCCTGCCAGCGACTGGAATGAACAGCCGAACTCCGCCCGGTAGACGCGGCACAGTTGGGTGTGGCAGGCGGCCGCACGGCTCAGTAGGACATGGCGGGCGCCCGCGCGACTCGGCGGGACGGGGCAGGCAACCGCACGGCCCCGCGGAGTGGACCAGGCGGCCGCCCCGACCCGGCGGGATGGGGCAGGTGACCGCACGACCCGGCGGAGCGTGGCAGGCGGCCGCGCGACCCGGTGGGGCGCGGCGGGCGGCCGCGCGACCCGGCGGAGTGTGGCGGGCGGCTGCGCGGTTCGGTGGGGCGCGGCAGCGGCTGCGCGGTTCGGTGGGGGTGGGAATGTGGTGGGGGCGGCGAACGGCGTACCGGTGAAGGGGTTGAGGGCGAGGGGCCTGTGGAGGGTGTGCCAGGGTGAAGGGCATGGATGCGCTTCGTAATCGCTTTCGGGAACTGCACTCGGCCGGGACCTTCGTGATCGCCAATGCGTTCGACGTGGGGTCGGCCCGGGTGCTGGAGGGGGTGGGCTTCCCGGCCCTGGCGACCACCTCGTCGGGGCTGGCGGCCACTCTGGGGAAGCTGGATCAGCAGGTCACCAGGGATGAGCTGGTGGCCCATGTCGCGGCGGTGACGGCGGGGGCCGGGGTTCCGGTCAGTGTGGACTCGGAGCGGCTGTTCGCGGAGACCGCCGAGGGGATCGCGGAGACCGTGGATCTGCTGGCGGAGGCCGGGGCTTCGGGGGTGTCGATCGAGGACTACGACCCGGTGGCGGGGGTGGTGGAATCGCTCGCGGTCGGTGTCGAGCGGGTCGGGGCCGCGGTGGAGGCCGCCCGGCGGCACGGGGTGGTGGTGACCGCCCGGGCCGAGAACTTCCTGTACGGGGCCGGGGATCTCGACGACACGATCGATCGGCTGGTGGCCTACCGGGATGCGGGTGCCGACGTGCTGTTCGCGCCGGGGGTGAAGGCTGTCGGGGACATCGAGCGGGTGGTCGCCGCTGTTCAGGCGCCGGTGAACGTGCTCGCTCTGCCGGGTGCGCCGAGCGTGCCGGAGCTGGCGAAGCTTGGGGTCCGGCGGGTCTCGGTGGGCGGGGCGCTGGCCTGGGCGGCCTACGGGGCGGTTCGGGACGCGGCCCGGGAACTGCTGGAGACGGGAACCACCGGCTTCCGGGCTCACGGGCTCACCCCGGCCGAGGTGAAAGCCGCCTTCGGCAACTGACAGCCGAGATGAAGAGCGGCTGAGGGAGCTGCATCGGGCGTGAACCCGGCGATGACCGCCTCGGGGTCCCGGGTTCACGCCAAACCTCCTCGCTTCACAGGAGTTTCACAGCATTGCGGGTGAGATGACCGCAAAGCTGTTCCAAGGGGGAGGAAGAACATGAAGAGGACGATCGCGATCATCGCGGCCTGTGCCGTGGTGCTGGCGAGCGCCGGCGTGGCCGAGGCGGCGGCGGTTCCGTCTCCGTTGACGCTGGTGGCCGCGAGCAGGACGGTGACGGCGGAGCGGTACGTCGACGGCGACGACGTCTATCTGTCGTTCAACCTGGGCCTGCACGTGATCGCCGGGAAGGATCCGCTGGTGGTGCGGGCCAGGAGGGCCGGTTACGACAAGCCGATCGTCGCGCACCGCAGCGTAGTCACCAAGGGCAAGCGCACCTGGGTGCGGCTTCCGGCCGGGACGGTCAGGGACTTCACCGGGCTCAAGGACTTCACCACGATCACGATCGCGGACGCCAGGGGGAAGACGGTCGCGACGTACCGGACGCGGTTCTGCGGCAACTCGGACCAGTCGGCGCGGACCCGGCC
Organism: Actinoplanes flavus; assembly: GCF_017592555.1. Lineage (GTDB taxonomy): Bacteria > Actinomycetota > Actinomycetes > Mycobacteriales > Micromonosporaceae > Actinoplanes > Actinoplanes flavus. Next base: position 106,715 of record NZ_JAGFNS010000019.1, read on the forward strand.
GACCGCTCCGGCGACCAACCCGTACCCGATGGGGTGCGGCGGCGAGAATCCGTTCACGCTGGGCGCAGTCTGGGGTGTGCAGGCCGGCTGGAACGCCGCGATCACCGACCAGCCGGCGTCGGCGGCGACGTTGAAGGCGTTGAAGGCGGGCCGGTACACGGCCACGGCGACGGTGAATCCGGCGTACCGGAAGGTGTTCGGCATCCCGGCGAAGAGCGCCACCGCCAAGGTGGCTCTGAACGTCGTCGACGTCGAGCCGGTCGCGGACAAGTCGCTGGCCGGCGGCCACGAGGCGCACGGTCAGGTCTCCGACCGGCTGCCCGAGTTCCGCGCGGCGGCGAGCCGGCCCACCGTCTTGCGGGCGGCGCCGAAGGCCGGTCCGAAGCCGGATCTGCGGTCGCTGCCGGCCTGGGGCATCAGCCTCTCGCAGGAGGACCGGAAGTGGTACGTCAACTTCGGCGCCACGGTCTGGAACGCCGGCACGTCTCCGCTGGTGGTGGACGGCTTCCGGCGTACCGGAACGGATCTGATGGACGCGTACCAGTATTTCTTCGACGCGAAGGGCAAGCAGGTCGGGTCCCGTCCGGCGGGCACCATGGAGTGGGACGACCGGGAGGGCCACAAGCACTGGCACTTCACCGATTTCGCGCAGTACACGCTGCTGAAGAGCGACAAGAAGCTGGCGGTGCGCAGCGGCAAGGAGGCGTTCTGCCTGGCGAACACGGACGCGGTCGACTACACGATCGCGGGTGCGAAGTGGCGGCCGGAGAACACCTCGCTGGAGACCTCGTGCGGGGCGAACACCGTGGTGGCGGTGCGTGAGGTGCTGGACATCGGCAACGGCGACACCTACACCCAGGACCGGCCCGGCCAGTCGTTCGACATCACGGGCCTGCCGAACGGCACCTACTGGATCCAGGTGACGGCGAACCCGAGCAACCGCCTGGCCGAGCTGACCACCGGCAACAACGTCGCGCTCCGCAAGATCGTGCTGGGCGGCACGGCGGCGAGGCGCACCCTGACCGTGCCGGCGGTGCACGGCATCAAGGGCTGACCGTCTCCCGGCCGGTCGTCCGTGACGCGAGGAAGTCCAGGTCGGCCTCCCAGCCCAGACCGGGTACGGAGGGCACCTCGACGAATCCGCCGTCGCAGACGACCGGTTCGGTGGTGACGTCCCGGGCGTAGTACTTGTCCGAGCCGGAGACGTCGGAGGGCAGGGTGAAGCCGGGCAGCGAGCTGAGCGCCACGTTCGCGGCCCGGCCGATCCCGAACTCGTGCATGCCGCCGCACCACACCGGCACGTCGTGGGCGACGGCCAGATCGTGGACGCGGACCGCGGGGGTGAGCCCGCCCATCCGGGAGACCTTGATGTTGAGGATCCGCCCGGCGCCCAGCCGTAACGCGGTGATCAGGTCGTCGACCTCCTCGACCGACTCGTCGAGGCAGATCGGCGTCCGCAGGGCGGCTTGCAGCGCGGCGTGGTCGACCAGGGCGCGCGGTGCGAACGGCTGCTCGATCATCAGCAGGCCGAGCCCGTCCAGCTCCTCGAAGATCGCACGATCGTCAAGAGAATAGGCGCCGTTGGCGTCCACGTGCACCGGCACGGAGGGGAAGGCGGCACGGACCGCGCGGACCGGTTCGACGTCCCAGCCCGGCGCGATCTTCAGCTTCACCCGCCGGTATCCCTCGGCGACCCGGGCCCCGACCTGGGCGAGCAGGTCGTCGATGGTGGGCTCGATGCCGAGCGACACACCGGCTTCGACCTTCGCCCGCTCACCCCCCAGACCTTTCGAGAGGGGTACGCCCGTCGCCCGCGACCAGAGTGCCCAGCCCGCCATGTCGAACCCGGCCCGCGCGAAATGGTTCCCCCGCACCTTCGCCATGGCCGCCGCCAGCTCGGACGGATGCTCCCACCGGGTGGCCAGTACGAGCGGCGCCAGGAAGGTGCGGGCGACCGCCCAGCAGCTGTCCACGGTCTCGGCGCTGTAGAACGGCCCGCTCGGCGAGGCGATCTCCCCCCAGCCGACGGCCCCGTCCGAACCGGTGAGGGTGACGAGGATGTGTTCCAGCTCCCGTTTGGCGTGGGAGCTGGTCTGGAACCGGTGCACGAGCGGCAGCCGGACCCGGCGCAGCTCCACCTTCTCGATCCGGATCATGTCTCTTCCGTGTAGAGGCCCAGTTCCGCGGCGAGGTCGTCGCGGTCGCGCAGGCGGCGGCCGGCGCCCTTGGAGCTGGCGATGGTCAGGGTGGCGAGCAGGTGCAGGGCGAGCACGACCGAGGTGGGCGAGTTCGCGTACGACGCGCTCTCGGCGCCGATCACGATGGCGGTCGTGGCGTGGGCGGACAGCGGGGTGTCGTCGGCGTCGGTGATCAGCACCAGGTCGCCGCCGCGCCGCGCGTACGCCGACGCCACGTCCACGGTCTCCCGGCGGTAGCGGGACAGGGACACGGCGATCAGCAGGTCGCCCTGCCGGATGTCGCTGAGCACGTCGAGCGGCCGGGCCGAGCCGCCGTCGACGAGGTGCACGCCGGACAGCCCGGCGCTCAGGTCGACCGCCAGCATCGAGGCGTAGCCGAGCGACTTGCCGTGCCCGATCAGGTAGCGCCGGCGGGCCGACACGATCAGGGCGGCGGCCCGTTCGATGGCGTCCTGTTCGGCGGCCCAGGCCAGCGCCTTCTCGAACTCGGTGCGCTGCTGCTCCAGGACACGCTGCTTGAGCACCTGGGCGGAGCGGCGCTGCACGTTGCGGTCGAACCGCTCGGACGGGGTGGACCGCCGGGTCGTCACGGTTGAGCGTTCTCGAACGTGTAGACGACCCGGTCCGCGGCCCCCGGCACCCGGGCGACGCCGACCAGGCGGCCGCCGGACGCGAACCGCTCCTGGAGGCTCGCGCGCAGCCGGGCCCGGTCGGACAGTGACGGCGCGGCGAACCGCGGGTCGGCCGGGGTCTGCACGGGCGGGCCGGGGACGCCGGACTTGCGGGCGTGCCACAGGTCCCAGCTGACCAGGATCCGGTCGGTGTCGCCGCCGTAGTAGCCGGGCAGGAACCGGACCCCGGTGGCGCGCAGCACGGCCAGGTTGAAGTGGGCGTTGCGCAGCGCGTACGGATCGAAGGTCCACCGCATGGTGCGCGCTCCCGTGCCGCGCGCCACCTCGGCCTGCGCCTGTTTGAGCAGGCGGCCGACGCCGAGGCCCTGGGCCCCGGGCGCGACGACGGCGGCCTGCGAGTAGTGGTAGAGCTCGCCGCCGTCGACCGCGGAGAAGCCGAAGCAGAAGCCGATCACCTCGCCGGCCGGGTCGAGGGCGCCGATCACCGAGCCGGAGTTCTCCCGGAGGGCGGCCAGCAGGCGGGGGCTCACCCCGTACTCCGGCTCCTCGTAGCCGAAGACCGTCCGGTAGAGGCGGGCCGCCGCAGTCCACTCGGCGAGTCCGTCGAGCTCCCGCACCGACAGCTCCATACCGCACCTCCGGGTAAGGATAAGGAACGTATGAGTGCCATCCTGGCAACATCATCGCTCGTTGACAACGCTGTAGGGGCAACTTAGCGTTCGTATATGTCGTCACCCGAGCTGGCAGCGCTGCACCGGTACACGATCCTCGAGTCACCCACCGGGGATGCCCGCTCGCTGGCCGCCCTGGCCGAGGTGCTGGAGGCGGACGCCGGTCGCGCCGGTTTCACGACCGCCCGCGAGCCGCACCCGACCGGCGACCACCTGCTCTGGAGCCTGCCGGCCCGCGGCGTCACCGGCCCGCCGGTCCTGCTGCTCTCCCACTACGACACGGTGTGGCCGGTCGGCACGCTCGCCGGGATGCCCTGGTCGGTGGAGGGTGACGTGGTGCGCGGTCCCGGCGTCTACGACACCAAGGCCGGCCTCGTCGCGCTTCTCGCGGCGGCGGCCCGGATCAAGGATCAGGACCATCCGGAGGTACGGGTGATCGTCGTCGCCGACGAGGAGATCGGCTCGCCGACCGCCGGGGCCCTGGTGCGCGCCGAGGCCGGGCGCGCCGCCGCGGTGCTCGGCCTGGAGCCGCCGCACCCGGGCGGCGACCTGAAGACGGGCCGCCGGGGCAGCACCCGGGCCCGGATCGAGGTGACCGGGGTGGAGGCGCACGCCGCGCTGGACCCGGACGCCGGGGCGAACGCCATCGACGAGCTGGTGGACCAGCTGATCCACGTCCGGGCGGTGGCGGCGCGGCGGCCGGTGCTGCTGAACACCGGGACGATCGCCGGCGGTGGCCGGACCAACGTGGTGGCCGGCCGGGCGCACGCCGACCTGGGGCTACGGTTCTCCGACCCGGCCGACGAGGAGGCGCTGCTCGGCGAGTTGCGGGCGCTGCGGCCGGTCCGGGAGCGGGCGGCCGTGTCGGCGCGGCTGCTGTCGCACCGCCCCACCTGGCGGCCGGATCACGCCGGGGCGCTGCTGCTGGACCGGATCCGGGGCATCGCGGCCGGTCTCGGGCAGACCCTGGACGGCCGGCCGGCCGACGGCGCGGCGGACACCAACACCACCGGCGCGCTGGGGCGGCCCACCGTGGACGGGCTGGCACCCCGCGGCGGGGGTGCGCACGCCCGTACCGAATGGGTGTCGGCCGACGGCATGGCCGAACGGACCGCCCTGCTCACCGCTCTCCTCGGCCCCTCGGGTCTGGCCCCGCGGCTCCGGTGAGCGGCTCGTCGGGCGGGACCAGCTCACGGTCCGCCTCGGCCCGGGGACGTGCCGCCGGATGGCGGGGCATGTCCTCGGGCTTCTTCTCTTCCGGTTCGCGCTGATTTTTCATGTCAGCGGAATTCCCTGTTCCCGCCGGTTTAGACCCACGGAGGCCGGGGTATCAGGCGGGCCTGGAGGGCAAATCGATGCTGAGCGATGATGATCGGCGCACCCTCGCCGAGCTGGAGAGCGAGCTCGAAGCCGACCCCGAGTTCGCCGCGCGGATGGCCGCGCCGGAGCCCGAGGTCCGGTTCCCCATCGTCTTCGTCCTCTGCGTCGCGCTGTTCGTCCTGGTTCCGCCGGTGATGCTGCTGTTCGGGTGGCCGGGTCTGATCATCACGGCGGACGTGTTCGCCACCGTCATCGCCGTCGTCCTGATCGCGCGGCACCGCCGGGAACGCTACCGGTGACCGGTCAGCCGGCCGTGATCGACGTCGCCGTGATGACGCCCTCGGAGTCCGCGGCGCCCTCCACCGTGACCGGCAGCCCCGAGGTGAGGGTCTCCAGGCCGGTGGTCCGGCTCACCTTCACCGTGGTGTCGCCGGCCCGGACGGTGACCGTCTCGCCGTCCGCTGTCGTCACGTAGAGCATGTCGCCGTCGACGAGCTGGACGATCCCGGTGGTGCCGCCCGCCGGCAGCGGCCGCGCGGCCGGGTGACCGCCGGCATCACCGCCCGGCCGGACCGCGTCCGGCGGGAAGACCGCCGGGCCGCCCCAACGGTCGTGGGCCTGGACGCCGGCGAGGAACCCGCCGGCCAGCAGGACCGCGCCGAGCAGCCCGATCGTGGTGCGGTTCCACCAGCGGCGCCGCGGCAGGGCTTCGGTGTCGTAGCTGGTCACAGCGGTCCTACCTCGGTCGGTGTGGCGGTCATCGCGGGCCCCTAGCCGGCACCACGACCCGCTCGCCGGGGGCCAGGCCCGCGGTGATCTGGTAGGCGTCGTCGCCCTCCAGGCCAACCTCCACCTCCCGGATCTCCGGTTTGCCGTCGCCGCCCAGGACGGTCACGGTCTTCCGGCCGCCGGCGCTGGTGACGGCCGCCGCGTCGACCATGACGGTGTTCTCCACGCTGCCGGTGACCACCGAGACCGTCACGGTCTGGCCGGGTCTGGCGTCCTCCGGCGGGTCCGGGAGGCTGACCGTGACGCCGTAGGTCACCACGTCGTCCTCGCTGGTGGCGGTCGGGGCGACGGCGGTCACCTCGCCGGTGGACTCGGCGCCGTCCAGCGCGTTCCAGGTGATGGTGGCGCTCTGGCCCTCCTGGAGCTCGGTGGCGCCGGCCTCCGGGAAACCCGCGGTGATCTGGAGCCTGGTCAGATCGGCCAGGTCGACGAACCCGCTCCCGTCCGTGGTGCCCGGCCCGCCCAGCGACCCGTTGACCGCGATCACCGTCCCGCCGGCCGGCGCCTTCAGCTTCGTCCCGGCGACCGCGGCCTCCGCCTCGTCGACGGCCAGTTCGGCCTCGGTGACGGCGTCGGCCGCCGGGCCGGTGTCGGCGCCGGCGTTCGCGGCGCGGTCCAGCGCGTCCTCGGCGGCCGCCAGGTCGGCCCGGGCCAGTTCCAGGTCACGTTCGGCGCCGGCCGGGTCGACCCGGGCCAGCAGGGCGCCGGCGCCGACCACGTCACCGACCTTCACCTTGATCGCGGTGACCGTTCCCGGTGTGGTGAAGGTGGCGGTGGCGGTGGCGGCGCTGGCCACGGCGCCGTCCGCGGACACGGTCCGGGTGACCGTGCCCTGGGTGACGGTCACCGTCCGGACGCCCGCCGCGCTCGCCCGTGCCGACCCCGAGGCGTCCCGCAACAGGGTCCAGCTCCAGAGTCCGGCAGCGGCGATCAGCAGGACCAGCAGGGCGTTCACCGCCGTGCTGGGACGGCGCAGCGCATTCACACCGTCATCATGCCTTCCGGGCGGTTCGTGATCCGGTGATCCACGGATTCCGCGATCACCGGTAACGTACGACCTGGTCGCCCTCGGTGAGACCGTCGGTGATCTCGGTGTACCGGTCGCCCCGCAGCCCGATCGTCACGGCGCGCTCGACCGTCGTTCCGCCGCCGCGCACCAGCACCGTGCCGGAGTCGCCGGAGACGTCGTGGACCGCGGTCGACGGCACCCGCAGCGCATCGTCCACGTGGCCGGTACGGATCCCGACCCGGGCGCTCTGCCCGATCAGCAGATCGCCCGGCGGGTCGTCGAGGGACACCAGCACGCCGTACCGGACCCGGGCGCCGTCCGCCGTGCCGACCGGGTCGGCCTGCACCACCTCGCCGTCGTACGTGCCGTCCGAGCCGGCCGGCGTGATGCGGGCGGGCTGGCCGGTCTCGAGGGCGGCGGCGTCGGTCTCCGGGAACGCGGCGCGGACCCGCATGGCGTACGTGTCGCCCAGGGTGACGAAGGTGGACCCGCTCTCGACCCGGTCGCCGACGCCGCCCTCGACGGCGAGCACGGTGCCGGTGAACGGCGCCGTGAGCGTCGTGCCGCGCAGTGCCGCCTCGGCCTCCCCGACCCGGTGTGCGGCCTGGTGGACCTGCTGTTCGGCGGTGAGAACCGGGTCGCCGCCGGTGGCGCACGGTCCGGCGGCCGCCGCCTTCGGCTCGGCGCAGGCGGCGCTCACCGCGACGGTCGTCGCCTCGGTGAGCCGGCTCTGCGCCTCGGACAGGGCGATCCGGGCGTCGCTCATGTCGTCGGCCGCGCCGGTGGCGTCGAGCGCGGCGAGGGTCTGCCCCTTGGTGACCCGGTTGCCGGGGCGCACCGACACCGACGCGACGGCGCCGTCCACCCCGAAGGCCAGGCCGCGGGTGGTGGCGGGTTCGACGATGCCGGTGGCGGCCACGTCCCGGGTGACCTCGCCGCGGTCGGCGGCCACGGTGGGGGCCGGTACGACGGCGTCCCTACCCTGCACCGCCAGGACGACCCCGGCGGTCACGCTGCCCGTTACCACCAGGAAGGCGCCGATCCACCGGATGCGCCGCCGCCTACCGTTTCGCCCCGATCTTCTCGTCACGATCGTAGATTGTGGTGTCCCCCGGCTCGGGATGAGCGCCGAACGGGAAGCTTGCGCAGGATCGCAGTGCCCATGCGGGAGGTCGCGGATCGAAGCGAACCCATAGGGTTCGGCCACATGAGAACGGGATTCGCGCTGTTCCTGACGGCACGTGCGGTCAGCGTCCTCGGTGACCGGGTCGCCGGTGTCGTCCTACCGCTCGCCGTGCTCGCGGGCACCGGTTCCGCCGTTTCCGCCGGTCTCGTCGCCGCCGCCCTCCAGCTGCCGTCGGTGATCGGCGCGGTGCATCTCGGTGCGCTCGTCGACCGTTTCGACCGCCGTACCCTGATGATCTGCTCCGACGTGGTGAACGCGGTGGCGTATGTCGGCATCGGCGCCGAACTCCTGCTCGCCGACGGGCGGCTGCCCGTGCTGATCGCGCTCGCGCTGGCCGCCGGGGTCGCCGACACGGTGTTCACCACGGCCTCCGGCAGCCATCTCCCGTACCTGGCCGACGAGAAGCAGCTGATGCGCGCCAACGGCCTGGTCGAGGGTTCGGACGCCGCGGCCACCCTGGCCGGCCCGGCGATCGGTGGCTGGCTCATGCAGGCGTTCGGCACCTTCACGGCGTTCCTCACCAACGCCGCCAGCTTCCTGGTCTCGGCCGTGATGATCGCCTTCCTGCCGGGCCACCGGGCCACCCCGGGCGAGGGCGAGCCGGCCGACGAGTCGGTGCTGGCCGGGCTGCGGCTGATCGGGCGCGACCGCCGGCAGCGGCTCCTGCTCACCGCGGCCGGCTACATGCACCTGCTGGCCGCCGTCGCGTACCTCCCGTTGCTCGTCCGGATGCGCGACGAGCTGGGCCTCGGCCCCCAGGTCATCGGCCTGGTGATCGCCGCGGCCGGGGTCGGCGGCCTGATCAGCGGCCTTGTCGTCGCCCGCTGGTGCGAGACCCGGCACTGGGCGCCGCTGCTGGCCGCCGTGCTCGCCGTGAACGGCGCGGCCACCGGCCTGCTCGCCGTCGCCGGCAGCGCCGTCTGGCTGGCCGCCACCGTGCTGGTCCTGGACGGGGCCTCCGCGCTGGCGTTCATCATCGTCGCCGCCACCCGCCAGCGGATCACGCTCGACCACCTCCGGGGCCGGGTCCTGGCCGCCGGCGGCGCGGTCACCGCGCTGGTCCGCATGGTCGGCGTGGTCGCGGTCGGCGCCCTCACCGACGCCCTCGGCCCCGCCCCGGTGCTCGCCGGGTTGGCGCTGGCCGGCGTCCCGTTCGTGCTCCTGCTGGTGGTCGCCGCCGGCACCCCCCGCGACGCCCCGGCCCAACCCACCACATCGTCCGTCAGCGGGTGAGCCGCCGGGAGACCGACTCCATGCCGTCGCCCACCTCGCGCGCCCGCTCGTGCAGGTCCCGCAGCACCGGCGCCGGATCGCCGTGCTCGTGGTGGGCGCGATCCTCCAGGTCCGCACAGAGCGCCGCGAACCGGTTGGCGCCCAGCGTCGCCGCCGACTCCTTGAGGCCGTGCGCCAGCCGGGCCAGGTTGCGGGTGTCGCCGTCGGCCGCCGCACGGTCCATCCGGTCGAGCACGCCGGGCAGACGGTCGGCGAAACGGTGCATGATCTCGGCGAGGCGGCGGCGGTCCGGCCCGGCGATCGCCTCGGCGCGGGCCCGGATCATGTCCGGCTCGCTGCCGGACGGTCCCGGTCCGGCGAAAGCCCCGTCGGTGTACGCGTCCGCGGACCGGACCGGCTGCGGCACCTCGCCCAGGCGCACCGTGACGGTGACCGTGGTGCCCTCTCCCGGGCGGTTCTCCGTGGTGATCCCGCCGCCCATCGCCTCGGCCAGCCGCCGCGCCAGCAGCACCCCGGCGCCGGTGTGCCGCTCGGCCGGAACACCCAGCCCGGTGTCGGCCACCGCGAACCGGATCGCGCCCCTGGCCTTCGACACGGTGACCGTGACGCCGCCGTGCCCGGTCCCGGCGACGGCCTGCCGCACCAGGGCCGTCAGGATCCGGCGTACCCACCGCTCGTCGCCGCCGGCCCGCTCCGGGCAGCCCGGCGCGAGACGGCCGGTCAGCAGCAGGCCCTTCGCCCCGGCCTCGGCGGTGACCGGCTCCAGCGCCCGCCGGACACAGTCGCGCAGCACGAACGGCCGCCGCTCCAGGACCAGGTCACCGGCCTCGGCCGCGGCCAGGTCGAGCCGGTCGCCGACCGCGGTGAGCAGCGCCGACCCACTGGCGTGCGCGGTTTCGGCCAGCGCCCGCTGCCGGCCGTCCAGGGAGGTCTCCAGCAGCAGCCCGGTCATGCCGGTGAGGGCGGTCATCGGCGTACGGATCTCCTGCCGCATCACGTCCACGAACGCCGAACCCGCCGCGTGCGCCGCGGTCGCCTCCGCCCGGGCCGTCGCGCGCGCCGCCGCACCGGCGGCCAGCGACTCGTTCCAGGCGGTGGCCAGCTCGGCCAGCTCACGGGGACCGTCCACCGGGGCGGGCCGGGCACCGCGCGCGGCGGCGGCGATCTCCCGGGCGGTCCGGCCGCAGCGCCACTCCAGCAGGCGCCCGCCGATCAGCACCACGAGCGCCGCCGCCACCGACACCCAGACGATCAGCCACCGGTTGGTCCGCGCGACGGCGCCGAGTTCCCGCAGGCCACGGTCGAGCCGTGTCTCCTCGTGCCGCCGCATCTCCTCGACGGCGGCCCGCATCCCCGCCACGTCCGCCGCCGGTGCACCCACCAGCGGCAACAGACGCTGGTACACCGGATCGGCGCCGGCCATCTCACCGAGTTCGGCGACCCGCAGCCGTACCGTGTCCCGGTCGACCGGCTCCACCTGAACGACCGCCCGCAGCTCCCCGATCCGGCTGAGCACCGCCTGGGAACGCCGGACCGTCGTCTGCGCCTGGAGGATCTCGTCGTTGCGCAGGAACCCGGTGACCCCCACCAGCGCGACCGCCGCCAGCGCGACCACGATCCCCAACCTGAGCAGGCGGCCCACCGTCCAGCTGGGCACCCCGATCCGGTCACCGGACGCCGACACGGCATTTACTCTAGGTAGTGATCAAGGAGGCTGTGGTGACTTCCGTCCTCGTGGTCGACGACGATCCGACCCTGCTGCGCCTCATCGAGACGGTGCTCCACTCGGCGGGCCTGGAGGTGGCGTCCCGCGACACCGGCGAGGCCGCCCTGCGCGCGGCCCACGCCCTGCCCGACTGCGCCGTCCTCGGCACGGGCCTCGACCACTCCGGCGCACTGGCCGCCGCCCGGCTGTGCCGTGCCATCCGCGCCGACCGGTGCACCGCCGACATCCCCATCCTGCTGCTCACCGAACAGGGCCGCGGGCTGGACGCGGCGGCCGCCTTCGACGCGGGCGCCGACGACTGCCTGGCCAGGCCCTTCACCGCCCAGGACCTCCTGTCCCGCATCGAAACCCTCACCCTCTCCGGAAAACCCTTCCCGGTACGGGCTACGCCGCCCGCAACCGCATCGCCACCGTCCCGCGGCTCCCCGCGACCACCTGCAACGCAGGCCACCGGCGCGACCGCCGGGCTCATCCGCGCCTCCGGCCCGCTCGCCGCCGATCACGTACATCAATCGCAGTAGGCGAGGGTGACGCCCAGCGGACGACGTGCCGGGCTCCTCCTGTTCCCTACCGTCGAGCCGACCCCGAACGAGGAGGCTCGATGAGCACCACCCTGACCCGCCCCCGCACCACCCGCTGGCGGCTCACCGTCTACGCCGGGCTGGCCGGCTACGTGATCGCCACCGGCGCCGCCGACCTGATCAATCCGGACTGGAGCCCGGTCGAGGCGATGGTGAGCCACTACGCGCACGCCGACGCGGGCCGGCTGATCCCGCTGGCGCTGCTGAGCCTGGCCGTCGCCTCCGCCGCCCTGCTGCACCGGCTCACGTCCGGCCACGAACCGGGACCCACACCCGGACCGCGACGGACGGCGGGCGGGAAGGCGGCGACGGTCCTGTTCGCGGTGTGGATCGCGGCCCTCGTCCTGGGCGCTCTGTTCCCCACCGATCCCTACGGCCAGTGGGACCGCCCGCCGAGCACGTCCGGCATGATCCACGGCCTGGCCGCCCTGCTCGCCTTCACCAGCCTTCCGGCCGCCGCCGTCCTGTTCACCCGCGTCTGGCGCCGTGACCCACGTCGGCGGCCCGCCGCCCGGCGGCTCACCGTCACCGCCGTCCTCACCGTGATCGCCTACCTGGTCCTGGTCGTCGCGTTCATGGACGTCCAGGGCAGCCGGGCGCTGACGTTCGGCCCGTGGGAGAGCCTCGTCGGCCTGATCGAGCGCCTGACCCTGTGGAGCTACGTGGCATGGCTGGCCGTCGCGGCCCATGCCACCCGCCGCTGACCCCGCGGGCGAGCGGGATCACGAGTCGAGGACGAGGACGTGCAGGTGGCGGGGGCCGTGGACGCCTTCGACCCGGTTCAGTTCGATGTCACTGGTCGCCGACGGGCCACTGATCCAGGTCAGGGGGCGGCGCGGGTCGAGGCGGGCGATCGCGTCCGGCACCGAGGCGACCACCTGGTCCGGGCGCAGCACGCAGACGTGCACGTCCGGCAGCAGGGTGATGACGCGCCGCCCCTGGTCGGGTGAGCCGTCGAGGACGATGGTTCCGGTCTCGGCGACGGCGACGGCCGCCGCGGTGAGGACGGCGCCGGCCGCGGCGATGCGCTCGGGGGTGAGTCCGTCGTCGGCGAAGGAGCCTTCCGGACGCCATTCCGCGGGCAGCCCGGGCGGCACGAGCACCGCGCCGCCCTCCCCGGCGAGCCGCGCCGCGGTGGCCGCCACCTCACCGGCGCCGACCCGATGGACCTCGGCCTTGTAGTCGGCCAGCCGATCGATCAGCACGTCGAGGTCGGCGGTGTTCGTCCCGGCCGGCCGGTAGTCACGCGGCACCTCGGCAGCGACGGGCGCGTCCCGCAGCGCGGCCCGGATCCGGTCCAGGATCAACTCCCGCGAGGTGCTCATGACGGGTCCCCAGGGAAGGCCCGGACGGGGCGCGAACCGATGCTCATCGCTGGGCCCACCAATCGCGGAAGGTCTGTTCCGGGAATTCGGGAAGGTCGCGACCGGCCGTCCAGCCGGACAGCGGCGGCGGCAGCCCCCGCCCGCGCCGTCCCGCGATCCGCGCCATCTTGGCCGCCCGCTGGGCGTACGCGTAGAGGCGGGGCCGGCTCATGGTGTAGGCGGCGGCCGCCATGGCCGCCCTCTCGGCGGGTGGGTGCGGCGCCTTGTCGCGCAGGTGCACCAGCATCGACGGGATATCGATCTTGACTGGGCAGGCGTCGAAGCAGGCCCCGCAGAGCGACGACGCGTACGGCAGGGAGGCGTTGTCCTCGATGCCGGTGAGCTGGGGTGACAGCACCGCCCCGATCGGCCCCGGGTAGACCGACCCGTACGCGTGGCCGCCGGTCCGCTCGTAGACCGGGCACACGTTGAGGCAGGCCGAGCAGCGGATGCAGTGCAGCGCCTGCCGGCCCACGGTGTCGGCGAGGACCGCGCTGCGCCCGTTGTCGAGCAGCACCAGGTGGACGTTCTGCGGCCCGTCGCCGGGGGTGACGCCGGTCCACATGGTGGTGTACGGGTTCATCCGCTCACCGGTCGACGCCCGCGGCAGCAGTTGCAGGAAGACTTCCAGGTCACGCCAGGTGGGCAGCACCTTCTCGATGCCCATCACGGTGATCAGCGTGTCCGGCAGGGTGAGGCACATCCGCCCGTTGCCCTCGGATTCGACGACACCGAGGGTGCCGGTCTCGGCGATGGCGAAGTTGGCCCCGCTGACCGCCACGGAGGTGGACAGGAACGTCTCCCGCAGGTAGCGCCGGGCGGCCGCGGCCAGCACCGGCGGGTCGTCGGTCAGCTCCGGGTCGACCCCGGGCATGGCCCGCAGGAAGATCTCCCGGATCTCGGACCGGTTCCGGTGGATGGCCGGGACCAGGATGTGGCTGGGTTTGTCGTCGCCGAGCTGCACGATCAGTTCGGCGAGGTCGGTCTCGACGGGGGTGATCCCGGCGTCCTCCAGGGCCTCGTTGAGCCCGATCTCCTGGGTGGCCATCGACTTGACCTTGATGACCCGTTCGGAGCCGGCCCGCCGGACCAGGTCGGTGACGATCCGGTTGGCCTCGTTGGCGTCGGCGGCCCAGTGCACGACGCCGCCGGCCTCGGTGACCCGCGATTCCAACTCGGCAAGGAGGTCGGGGAGCCGGGACATCACGTCGGCCTTGATCGCCGATCCGGCGTCGCGCAGCCGCTGCCAGTCCGGCAGTTCGGCGATCACCCGGCCGGACTTGCCGCGGATCGTGGTGGTGGCGTGCCGCAGGTTGCGCCGCAGCTGCGAGTCACCGAGGGCGTCGTGGGCGGCGCGGGGGAACGGCTGGTCACCGCGCAGGTGCCCGACGCCGCGCGGCGCGGTGGCCGGCATCCCGAGGAAGGTGGTCATGTGGACTCCGTCGAGGCCAGGATCTCGGCGAGGTGGACGGTCCGCACCCCGGTACGCAGGCGGGACAGCCCGCCGCCGATGTGCATGAGGCAGGAGCTGTCGCCGGCCGTGCACACGTCCGCCCCGGTGGACACGATGTTCGTCATCTTGTCGGCCAGCATGGCGGTGGACGTCTCCGCGTTCTTGAGCGCGAAGGTGCCGCCGAACCCGCAGCACTGTTCCGCCGCGGGCAGCTCCACCAGGTCGAGGCCGCGCACCTGGCGCAGCAGCCGCAGCGGCTTGTCACCGACCCGGATCATCCGCAGCGAGTGGCAGGTCGGGTGGTAGGTGACCCGGTGCGGGTAGTAGGCCCCCACGTCCTCGATCTTCAGCACGTCGACGAGCAGTTCGGACAGTTCGTAGGTGCGGGCGGCCACGGATGCGCTGCGGGCGGCGAGTCCGGCGTCGCCGTGGGACGACGCGACCATGGCGTGCTGGTGACGGATCGAGCCGGCGCAGGATCCCGACGGCGCGACGATCACCTCGTACCGGTCGAAGGTTTGCGCATATCGCCTGATCAGCGGTAACGCTTCCGTCTGATAGCCGGTGTTGACGTGCATCTGCCCGCAGCAGGTCTGGTCGAACGGGAACACCACCTCGTGCCCGAGCCGTTCGAGCAGCCGCACCGTGGCCTTGGCCGCCTCCGGGAAGAGCGTGTCGGCCAGGCAGGTGGCGAAGAACGCGATCCGCACCTCTCACCTCCCCACTCGTGCGGCCGCGGCGTCCCAGTCCGTCGTGGAGCCGCCCGGCGTGTAGCGCACGATGCGTTGAGTCTCGCGCACCAGACCCCGCATCGCATCCAGTCCGCCGTCGACCACGCCGGCGGCGCGGGCCTGCACCAGCAGGTTGCCGATGGCGGTGGCCTCGACCGGCCCGGCCAGCACCGGCAGCCCGCAGGCGTCCGCGGTCAGCTGGCAGAGCAGTTCGTTGAGCGCGCCGCCGCCGACCAGGTGCACCACCGAGACGGACCGGCCGGCGAGTTCCTGGGCCTGGCGCAGCGCGCGCCGTTGCGCGAGCGCCAGGCTGTCCAGGACGCAGCGCACGATCGTCGCCCGTCTCGCGTCGGCGGGGAGCCCGGCCGCCTTGCGCAGCCGGCCCTCCATGTCGCCGGGCGGCAGGAACAGCGGGTCGTCGAGGTCGACCACGTGGGCGAGGCCCGGCTCGGCGGCCGCCGCTCGCAGCAGCTCGGGCAGGGCGGGTGAGTTCCATTCGCGCAGGCACTCCTGCAGCGGCCACAGTCCCATGACGTTGCGCAGGTAGCGGATGGTGCCGTCGACGCCGCCCTCGTTGGTGAAGTTCGCCTGCCGCGACTGCGGAGTCAGCACCGGCCGGTCCAGCTCCAGGCCGACCAGTGACCAGGTGCCGCAGGAGATGTAGGCGAAATCGGCCCCCGAGGCGGGCACGGCCACCACCGCGCTGGCCGTGTCGTGCGATCCGACCGCCACCACGGGCGTGCCCTCGTGGTAGCCGATGGTCGACCCGGGATGCCGCACCGGCGGCAACAGCTCGGCGCGCAATCCCAGCTCACCGATCAGATCAAGAGCCCAATCCCGGGTACGCACATCGAGCAGCCCGGTGGTGGAGGCGTTGGTGTACTCCGCGCCGATCTCCCCGGTCAGCCAGTAGGCCAGCAGGTCGGGGATCAGCAGGAGCCGGCGCGCCAGCCCGTACTGCGCGGTCGGTTCGGCGGCGAGCAGCTGGTAGACCGTGTTGAACGGCAGCTTCTGGAGCCCGCACACGTCGTACCGGTCCTTGATCCGCTCGGCGACGCCGTCGGTGCGGCCGTCCCGGTAGTGGACCGGGTTGCCGAGCAGGGCCCCGTCGGCGTCGAGCAGCCCGTAGTCGACGGCCCACGAGTCGATGCCGATGCCGCGCACCGGCCCGGCGGCTTTCAGGCCGTCGAGCACCCCCCGGTACAGCGACAGGATGTCCCAGTGCAGGGTGCCGCCGACGCGCACCGGCTCGTTCGGGAACCGGTGCACCACGTCGAGGCCGAGCCCGCCGTCGCGGAAGCGGCCGACGACGACGCGCCCGGACGACGCGCCGAGGTCGACGGCGGCGAAGGAGGAGCTCATCGCAGGAAGGCCGCGGCGACGCCCGCGTCGACGGGGATGTGCAGGCCGGTGGTGTGGGTGAGGTCGCCGCCGGTGAGCGCGAAGACGGCGTTGGCGATGTGCTCGGGGAGCACCTCGCGCTTGAGCAGGGTCCGCTGGGCGTAGAACTCGCCGAGTTTCTCCTCCGGCACCCCGTAGACGGCGGCCCGGTCGGCGCCCCAGCCACCGGCGAAGATGCCGGAGCCGCGGACCACCCCGTCCGGGTTGATGCCGTTGACCCGGATGCCGTGCGGGCCCAGCTCGGCCGCCAGCAGCCGGACCTGGTGCGCCTGATCGGCCTTGGCCGCGCCGTACGCCACGTTGTCGGGCCCCGCGAAGATCGAGTTCTTGCTGGCGATGTAGACGATGTCGCCGCCCATGCCCTGCGCGATCAGCACCCGCGCGGTCTCCCGCGACACCAGGAACGAGCCCTTCGCCATCACGTCGTGTTGCCGGTCCCAGTCGCGGGCCGTGGTGTCCAGCAGCGACTTCGACAGCGACAGGCCGGCGTTGTTGACGACGAGATCAACCCCACCGAAGGCCAGAACCGCCTCCTGTACGGCGTTCGCGACGCCGACCTCATCGGTGACGTCGAGGCTCACCGCCACCGCCACGTCCGGCCCACCGATCTCGGCGGCCACCGTGGCGGCGGCCCCGGTGTCCCGGTCGCTGACCACCACGCAGGCGCCCTCGGCCGCGAGGCGCAGCGCGATGGCCCGGCCGATGCCCGAACCCGCGCCGGTGACCAGCGCGATCCGGGTCGCCAGCGGCTTCGGTTTCGGCATCCGCTGGAGCTTGGCCTCCTCGAGGGCCCAGTACTCGATCCGGAACTTCTCGGCCTCGTCGATCGGCGCGTACCGGGACACCGCCTCGGCGCCGCGCATCACGTTGATCGCGTTGACGTAGAACTCGCCGGCCACCCGGGCGGTCTGCTTGTTCGCCCCGAAGGAGAACATGCCCACGCCCGGGACCAGCACGATCGCCGGGTCGGCGCCGCGGATCGCCGGGCTGTTCGCGGTGGCGTGCCGCTCGTAGTAGCCGCGGTAGTCCGCCCGGTACGCCTCGTGCAGCTCCCTGAGGCGGGCGACCACCTCGTCCAGGGCCGCGTCCGGGGCGGTGTCCACGACCAGCGGTTTGACCTTGGTGCGCAGGAAGTGGTCGGGGCAGGAGGTGCCGAGGGCGGCCAGTTCGGCCAGGCGCTGCGAGCCCACGAAGTCCAGCACCACGTCGCTGTCGGTGAAGTGCCCGACCTGGGGACGGTCGGTGGAGGCGAGGCCCCGGATCACCGGGAACAACGCGGCGGCGCGCTCACGGCGTACGCCCGTGGGAAGGGGTCGATGGATCGTCGCGCCGAAGGGCGCGTTGCGGCCGTGCTCCGCGATGTAGGCCGCGGCGGTGTCGATGATCTCCCGCGAGTGGGCCTCGCACTCGTCGCTTGTCGCGCCCCACGCGGTGATCCCGTGGCCGCCCAGGATGACGCCGATGGCCTGCGGGTTGGCCCGGTGGGCGGCGGCGATGTCCAGGCCGAGCTGGAAGCCGGGCCGGCGCCAGTCCACCCAGAGCACACGGTCGCCGAAGATCTCCTTGGTCAGCGCCGGCCCGTCGGCGGCGGTGGCGATCGCGATGCCGGCGTCCGGGTGCAGGTGGTCCACGTGCGGGGCGTCGACCAGGCCGTGCATGGCGGTGTCGATGCTGGGCGCGGCCCCGCCCTTGCCGTGCAGGCAGTAGTCGAAGGCGGCGACCATCTCGTCCTCGCGGTCGATGCCCGGGTAGACACCGGTGAGCGCGCGCAGCCGGTCGAGGCGCAGGACGGCCAGGCCCTTCTCGGTCAGCGTGCCGAGGTCGCCGCCGGAGCCCTTCACCCACACCAGGTCGACCGATTCACCGGTGACCGGGTCGGTGCCGGCGCCCTTGGCGGACGTGTTGCCGCCGGCGTAGTTGGTGGTCCGCGGATCCGCGCCGAGGCGGTTCGAGCGGGCGATGAGCTCGGAGACTGCGGGGTTGGTCATGGGCGTCCGCTCTTCGTTCGATGTGAAACGTTTCAGAGACACCGGTAGATTACGGCCGCCACTCACCCCCGGTCAAGAGCCCGGCTGACTCCCGTCCCGCACCGCGGCGAGGACCTGACGGCTGAGCTCCAGCTCGTCCTCGTACGCCGCCGGGTCGTCCCGTTTCAGATCCAGGTAGATGCGGACCGACTCCTCGGCCGAGGCCAGCACCGCCGACCGGGAGGCGTCGGCACGCAGGCCGGCTCGCGCGTGCGCGCCCAGAGCCCGGGCCAGGGAGAGCCGATGCGCCATCGGGTTCACGGCCGCGACCTCCCGGACGACGCCGACCGCCTCCTCGGCGGCCCGCAGCGCCTCCCGCCCGTCGCCGGCCAGCTCGTGCCAGAGAGCGAGCTGCAGCAACGAGCCCGCGAGGTCGGCCTGATGGACGGCCGGGTTCGCCGCGGCCAGCCGGCGCCGGATGCCGATCGCCTCCCCGGTCATGGCCAGCGCCTCGGGTATCCGCCCCACCGTCGCCAGCAGACCGCCGCGATTGTTCAGCATCGTCGCGAAGTGGTGCTGGTACGCGGCCGGGTCGCGGGCGGTCAGCTCACGGTAGAGGTGCAGGCACTCGTCGGTGGCCGCCAGCGCCTCGCCGTAACGGCCCAGGGTGCCCAGACGGTTGCCGAGGTTGCACAACGCCTCGGCCAGACTGGCCCGGTAGGCGGCCGGGTTGGCGGCATCCAGCCGCCGCAGCAGCCGCACCGACTCCGTACCCGGCGGCAACGCCTCCCCGGCCCGCCCGGCAGTCCAGAGATACAGCCCCAGGTTGTTCAGCGCCTGCGCCAGACCGGGCAGGTGTGCGGCCGGATTCCCGGCGGCCAGCCGGCGCATCAGCACGACCGCCTCCTCGGCCGGCTCCAGCGCGTCGCTCGTCGCCGCCGACTCGTACCGTGCGGCGCCGAGGTTGATCAGCGCCCGGGCGAGCAGGTCCTCGTAGGCCTCCGGATTCGCGGCGGCGAGCCGCCGATAGATGGCGATCCCCTCCTCCGCCGCCGCCAGCGACTCGGCGAAACGGCCGGTCGCGCTCAGCGCGAGCCCGAACATGCCCAGCGCCTTGGCCAGGTCCGGCGAGTACGCCAACGGATCGGCATCGGCCAGTTGCCGGCACAGGTCGACCGCCTCGCTCAGGTCCGACAGCGCCGCCCCGGCACTGCCGCTCCACAGAAGCGACAGGCCGACGTTCACGAGGGCCGCCGCGAGCCTCTGCCGGTGCGCGGCCGGGTCGGTGACCGCCAGCCGCCGCAGCAGTCGCACCGCCTCCCCTCCGAAGGCGATCGCGTCGTCTCTCCGGCCCAGCTCCAGGGTGATCAAGGATGCGTTGAGAAGCGCCTGCGACAGAGCGGGTTCGAAAGCGTCCGGATTGGCCTCCACCAGCCCCTGGTACAGCGAAACCGCCTCCTCCGTCGCCAGCAGGGCATCCTCCCGCCGGCCGATCTCCATGAGCAGAAGACCCAGATTGATCAACGAAATCGCCAGGTCGGGCAGGAAGACCGCCGGATCCGCCGCGGCGAGCCGCCGATGCAGGCCGACAGCCTCCTCCACCGCCGACAGAGCGGCCGCCCGGCGCCCGAGCCGTTGCAGACCGAAACCGAGATTGCTCAGCGAACCCGCGAGCACCGGCCACAGCTGTGCGCCGCCACTCTCGACCAGCTCCCGGTAGACGGCGACGGCCTCCTCAGCCGGGGCCCGGCCGTCGCGCCCCAGATGCGCCAGCACCAGGCCCAGACTGTCCAGCACGCGAGCGAGCCGGATCCGCTGCTGCACATCGGCGGAATCCGCCTGACGCTGCAGAGCAACCGCCTCCTCCGCCAGCGGCAGCGCCTCGGCGTGACGGCTCAGAGCCCGCAGGGCATGCACGGCCACGATCAGCGCGTCGACGAACTCCGGTCTCCAGGCTTCCCGGCCCGACTCACGAAACAGGACGGCGGCCCGGTCCGCGGAACGCCACGCGTCCTCGTTACGGCCGGCGTTGAGCAGCTTGACCGCGTGGGCCAGCAGACCGCGTGCCCGAGCGGCGGGATCGGCGGTCCCGGCCAGCCGGTGCCCGGTCAGGACCGTGCTGATCGCCGCGGCCGCCACGTCCAGGTCGATGTGCCGGTGCGGTGGGAGCAGCTTCTGGATCGGTTCCAGGACCTCCGGGTCGATGCCGGGAATCTCGGCCAAGCGGGTCAGCATGGCTCCGCCCGCCGCGATCGCCAGCTCGGGGCGCTGCCGGATCAGCGGGTAGAGCAGCTCGGTGGCAACGTGCGGCCAGCGGCGCGCTGTCTCCACCAGCACGGTCAGTGCCGCCCCGGACCAGGGCGCACCCTCCCCCGGATCCCTCTCCCGCGACTCCCCCTTCCTCAGCTCCCCGCTCTCCAGCTCCCCGCTCCCCGGCTTTCCCCTTCCCGGCGCGCCCGTCAGCAGCGACGCCGCGGTCAACGTCCAGTCGTCGGTGAGCCCACCGCCACGGTCGTGGCCCGGGACGGAGAGGGCGATCAGGTCCTCGCCGAGCCGGTCCGGGTGCAGCGGCTCCAGCACGGTCCGTGAATCGGCCGACGGATAGCAGGCCCGGTGGTCGTCGATCAGCCGGTCCCCACCGTCGAGCCCGGCCTGCCGCAGCGCCTCCCGGGCGTCCGGGCGGGCCAGCGCCCCGGTCAGCGTGGCCGTCCACACCGTCCGGTGCATCACCTCCGGCGGCGTGACCAGCGGGTTCTCGGCGCGGGCGTGCATGTGGTGCCAGTGCGCGGCCTCCCGGCGCAACAGGTAGGCGGAGACCGCCTCCGGTCCGGCCGGGGTGTCGTCGCCGTGCCACCGCGCGTCGACCGCCGCGAGGGCCGCCATGTGCACGGCCAGCACCTGCCCGAACCGGTCGTCACCCAGCCCCGAGGGCAGCGGCCAATCGGTGTCGACGACGGCCGCGAGCCGATCATCGCCCGGCCCCGGCGGCCGGACGGTGTCGCCGGGGCCGAGGACGGCGGCGAACCGCCCGGCCGCGGCGGCGTACAGGCTGGCCCGGTCGGCGGACAGCGACGGCAGCGCGACGTCACCGGTCGGCACGGTCAGGTCGCTCTCCACCCGGTCGGCCAGAGCCGGCCACCAGTAGCCGGAGGAGCGGGCCAGCAACAGCACCCGCACCACCGACGACGTCGCCGCGCTCAACTGCTGGAGCTGGGTGATCAGGGTGAGCAGCGCGGACGGCGGCCACCGGTCGGCGTAGTCGACCACCGCGAGCACCGGTCCGCCGGGCAGATCCACCCGGGACCCGGGCAGCGGCGTGGGTGTGTGCAGCACCCGCCAGACCGTCCAGCCGTCCGCCGCGCAGCGGTCGGCGACCTCCCCGGCCAGCCGGGTCTTGCCCTGCCCGCCCGGGGCGTGGATCAGCCGGACCGCGAGCGGCGCCTCCCCGGCGAGCCATCCGGCCAGATCGGACAACATCCCGTCGCGGCCGGTGAACGGAACGATCCGATGCCGGGCCAGCAGCATCCGGCTGGGTTGCGCCCGGGCGTCGGCGGCGGACAGCGGCACGGCCCGAACCATCTCCTGGGCCACTCGGTAGGGCGGCCGGTCGAGGCTGATCGTCACGTCACCCCGGACACCCTGCACCATCACCACGTCGCCGAACACGACACTGCCGGAGATCGACTGGATGCCGTGCCTCGCCGGCCACCAACGGCGCCTGATACCCATCGATACATTCTGCGATCACCCGTCCATCGACGGGGCCCATCGAAGCGCCGAACGAGGCGTGACGTTCGTAGGAGCCGCCGGGGCCGGGTGGCGCCTACGATCACGCGATGCGCTCCGAGACGACGGTGATCCGGGAGAAGACGGCCGCCGACGACGCGGCCTGTGCCGCCCTGCTGCGGCGGGTGCACGCCCGCGACGGCTACCCGCTGTTCCTGCCGCCGGAGGACGTGGCCGGCTTCCTCCGGCCGGAATCCGAGCGGATCGCCTGGGTGGCCGAGCACGACGGCGGGATCGTCGGCCACGTCGCCCTGCACTGCCCGCCGGAGGATCCGACCCTGTCCGCGGCGTCCACGGCGACCGGCCTGCCGCCGGACCGGCTGGCCCTGCTGGCGCGCCTGTTCACCGCCCCGGAGGTACGCCGTGCGGGTCTCGGCCGTGCCCTGCTGCGGCACGCCACCGGCCACGCCCCGCTGCTGGGCCGCCGCGCGGTCCTGGACGTGGGGATGTCGCTGCCGAAGGCGGTCGCCCTCTACGAGTCGGAGGGCTGGTCGCGGGCCGGGGAGCTGCACATCCCGCTGGACGAGGGCCCGATGCTGGACCTCTGGGTCTACGTGAGCCCCTGACGGATGTCGCGCAGCCGCCGCCGGATCGCGTCGTCCGCCCCGGCGATGTCGGCGGCGGTGCCCGTGCTGAGCAGGCGGCCGCCGTTGATCAGCTCGTCGAGCCGGGCGATCAGCTCCGCGTCCGGGCCGAGCAGGTCCGCCAGCAACTCGGCGACGTCGACGACGTCGTCAGGGCTCACGGCCGACAGCAGCGCGCGCAGGGTGGGCAGGGCCGTCGTGCTGTCACCGGTGGCGGCCACGGTCACGACCGCGGCCAGGATCTGCGCGCGCCGGTCGGGGCCGTGCATCGGCTCGCCCGTCAGGCAGGCGCGGGCGGCCGGCACGGCGGGCATCAGATCGGCGCCGGCGTCCAGCAGCGGCGGCCGCACCGGATACGGCGGCCTCGGCGGGATCAGCCCGCGCAGCCCCTGCTGCCCCACGGAGCCGAACGCCCCGTCCAGCGCGGCCAGCAGCAGGCCCGGGTTTCCGGTCAGCCGCCGGATCGCGGCGGCGGCGTCGATGTCACCGTCGTCAGCGATCCCCCAGAGGTACGGCATCATCTCCGGTCCGGCGTGGCCGATCCGGGCGAGCGCTCCCGCCGCGATCGACCCGGTCTCCGGAAGAAGAGCGATCAGATCCGGTACGGCGTCCGCCGCCCGTGGCCCCCAGGACGCGACGACGTCGATCAGACGGACGTGCTGGGCCAGACGGGCACGGACCGCCGCCAGCACCTCCGGGGTGAAGGTGGCGCGGCGCGGGGAGGCGAGGTGCGGTCCGAGGTGGACCCACCGTGGATCGCCCCGCCACTGGAGAGTTTCGACGGTCTCGCGCTCCGGGTTGGTCGCGGCGGCGGCGCCGTCCGGTATGCGGTTCATCGCGAACAGGGCGGGCACGGCCGCCGCGGTCGCCGGATGGACGGTGCCCTGGTGGTGGATCCGCGCCAGGATCCCGGCCGTCTGGTCCGGCCCATGCCGGCCGCTGGGCCGTAGGCGTGGCCGAGGGATGCCCAGTCGGTCATCGGGGCACCCGGCCGCCGTGCCAGGAGCGCCACAGGGCCGCGTAGGGGCCGTCGGCGGCGACCAGGTCGTCGTGGCGGCCGAGTTCGATGATGCGGCCGTCGTCCATGACGGCGACCCGGTCGGCGTCGTGGGCGGTCTGGAGGCGGTGGGCGATCGCGATGACGGTCCGTTCGTGCAGGACGGCGGCGAGGGCGCGCTCGGCGGTCCGGGCGGCGGTCGGGTCGAGCAGCGCGGTCGCCTCGTCGAGGATGACCGTGTGCGGGTCGGCGAGGACCACCCGGGCCAGCGCCAGCTGCTGGGCCTGTGCCCCGTCGAGGGGGTGTTCGCCGAGGTCGCGGTCGAGGTCGTCGGCCCAGTCGGCGCCGACCGTGCGCAATGCCTCGCGCAGCCGTTCGTCGGGGGCGGCGACCATCAGGTTGGCGCGCAGCGTGTCCTGGAAGACATGGTGCTCCTGGGTGACCAGGACGACGTGGCGGCGCAGCTCGTCCGGTGGCAGGTCGGCGATCGGCACGCCGCCGACCGTGACGGTGCCGGAGGTGGGCCGGTCGACGCCGGCGATGAGGCGGCCCAGGGTGGACTTGCCGGCGCCGGAGAGGCCGACGACGGCGAGACGCTCGCCGGGGCGGACGGTCAGGGCGACGTCGTGCAGGACGTCACGGCCCCGGTCGTACGCGTACCGGACGTCGGTGACCTCGATCCGCTCGTCGGCGGGCGCCCGTTCGTCCGGCGGGGGCGGCGCCGGCACCGAGCCGAGGCCCTCGATGCGGGCGAAGGACGCGGCGCCGGCCTGCAACTGGTCGAGGAAGATCAGGATGCCGTCCAGCGGGCCGACCAGCTGCCGCAGGTAGAGCACGGCCGCGGCCACGGTGCCGATGCTGACCCGGCCGTCGATGTGCATCAGCCCGCCGAGGGTGAGCACGAGGACCGCCGGGATCGCGTACGACGACTCGGCCAGCGGGAAGAACACGCTGCGCAACCCGAGCGTGAACAGTCTCGTGCGCCGGGTCTCGGCGATCGCCGCATCACCGGCCGCGATCCGCCGCGCGTGCAGGCCGAACGCCTCGATCGTGCGGGCGCCGCCGGTGGTGTTGGCGAGTTCGTCGGCGAGCCGGGAGGCGGCCTCGCCCTCGGCGAGGTACGCGTCGCGGGCCCGCCGCAGGAACCACCGCGTCACGAACCAGATTCCGGAGAACCCGATCACGCCGACCACGCCGAGCAGCGGGTCGAGCACCACCACGGCCACGATCAGGAAGGCGATCTGCACGACGCCCACGAAGATCGGCGGCAGCAGGTCGCGCAGCGCGTTGGCCACACTGTCGACGTCGGTGCTGCCGCGGGCGGCGAGGTCACCGGCGGGCACCCGTTCGACCACGGCGGCGGGCAGGCCGAGCACCCGCCGCAGGAACGTCTCCCGGATCCGGGCGGCGGTGCGTTCGCCGAACCGGTAGGCGGCGGCCAGCGCGTACCGGGCCAGCAGGGTCTGGGCGAGGGCGCACAGGAGCACCGCGCCGGCCAGCCGGTCCACCTCACCGGCCCCGCCGCCGGCGGACACCGTGTCGATGACCCGGCCCAGCAGCGCCGGCCCGCCGAGCCCGGCCACCGCGGCCAGCGAGGCGATGACCAGGAACCCGGCGACGGCCCGCGCGTCCGCGCTGATCAGCCGCCGGGCGGCGCGGGACACGTCGCGGCGCGAGGCGACCGGCAGCAGGGTGCTCATTCGTCACTTCCGAAGGCGCGGGTGACCAGTGCCCGGTAGCCGGGTTCGGACCGCAGCAGCTCGGCGTGGGTGCCGGTGGCGGCGACCCGGCCGCCGACCAGGTAGTGCACGGTGTCGGCCCGGTCCAGCAGCACCGGCGAGGTGGTGGCCAGGACGGTGCCGCGGCCGGCGCGGGCGGTGCTGAGCCGGTCGGCGATCGCGGCCTCGGTGTGCGCGTCGACGGCCGAGGTGGGTTCGGCGGCGAGCAGCATCTCCGGGTCGGCGTAGACGGCGCGGGCCAGCCGGACCCGCTGCCGCTGTCCGCCGGACAGGTTGCGCCCGCCCCAGTCGACCGGCCGGTCCAGGTCGGCGCCGACGTCGTGGGCGACCGCGATGTCCAGCGCCCGGCGGACCCGGTCGTCGTCCGGCTCGCCCGCGCCGGCGACCACCTCGCGCAGTGGGCCGGCGAACAGGTGGGCGTCGTGCTCGGCGACCAGGATCCGGGCCCGGATCTCCGGCTGGGCGATGCCGGCGAGCGGCCGGCCGCCCCAGGTGGCGTCGCCGGCCCGGTAGCGGCCGAGGCGTTCCAGGACGGCCGCCGAGTCGGCCGGGCGGTCCGAGGCGAGGGCGGTCAGCCGGCCGGGTTCGGCGCACACCCCGGACTCCGGGTCGTGCAGGACGGCCGGGCCCGGCGGGGCGGGGTCGCCGGACGGATCGTCGGCGGGCAGGCGCAGGAAGTCGGTGACCCGGCGGGCCGCGATCACGCCGCGGGTGACGTCGAAGCCGACGAAGATGAACACGCTCACCGGGATGACCAGCATGGCGGTGTAGCCGTACACCGCCACCAGCTGGCCGACGGTCAGCCCGCCGGTGACCGCCAGCCGGGCGGCCAGCCAGATCACCACCGCGAGGTACACCACCGGGAGGCCCTCGCCGAGCGCGCCGATCCAGGCGGACGGGCCGCCGACCCGGTAGCCGACGTCGCGCAGCCCGGCCGACTCCCGTTCGTACCGCGCCTGGTGGGCCTCCTTGCCGCCCAGGCCGTTGAGCACGCGCAGGCCGCCGACCACGTCGACGAGCCGCCCGTTGAGCCGGCCCTGATGCTCGCGGTAGTGGCCGCCGGCCCGCTGGGCTCGGCGCAGCAGCGGCCCGATGACCAGCGCCAGCGCCGGCACGCCGGCGACCACGACCAGCGCGAGCAGCCCGGAGATCCGCTGGAGCAGGAACGCGATCACGCCGACCGCGACGACCGAGGCCACCCCGACGCCGCCCGCGTTCATCGCCCGGCCGACCGTCCACACGTCGGAGATGCCGATGGTGACGACCTCACCGGCGGTGACCCGGCGGGGCAGGGCCGCGCCGAGCCGGGTGGCGTGGGTCATCACCAGGTCGACGGTGCGCAGTGCGGCGGCCAGCCGCAGCTTCGTCATGCTCCGGTGCCGCATGATCCCCAGGCCGGCGCTGGCCACCCCGACGATCAGCACCACCGCGGCCCAGGCGAGCAGCACGCCGGGGCGGCGCGGCGCGAGGCCGCGGTCGATCGCCTGCGAGATGAGGTACGGCGTGACGGCCAGGCTGACGAACCACAGTGTCCCGAACAGCGCGCCGAGCGCGACCCGCCCCTTCACCTGCCGAGCCAGCCACCACAGGTACCGAACCGGACCACGCGCATCCACCACGCCGACATGCTGCCGTAAAACCGGGGAGAGATGTCACCCGATTTCCACCGGCCGGCGCGTGCGCTCCCGCAGCGTCGCGAACACCGTCAGGGCCGCGACCACGGCGAACCCGGCCGCCAGGGTGACCGCGGCGCTGAGCCCGTCGGCATAGGAATTCCGCTGATGGAAGAACGAGCCGTAGACCGCCACGCCGAACGCGAAGCCCAGTTGCCGGAACGTGTTCAGCGCGCCGCCGGCCATGCCGCTGCGCTCCGGCGGTACGGCGGCCAGCACCGCCGACGACAGCACCGGCAGCACCGCGCCGACGCCCAGCCCGACCAGCATCAGCCCGGGGATCAGCACCGCCGCCCCGGAGCCGTCGCCGACCATCGACTGGGCCAGGTCACCGGCCGCGATCACCAGCAGCCCGGCGCCGATCACCAGTCCCGGCCGGGCCCGTTGCAGCGCGTGCCCGCCGAGGGCGCCGACCAGCAGCGCGGCGCCGCTCGTCGGCAGCGCGCCGAGCAGCCCGGCGTCGACCGGCCCGTGCCCGAGGACGCGTTGCAGCCAGGTGGTGGTGTAGGGCAGGTAGGCGAACGCGGCCGCCTGGCACAGGAACGCCGCCACGATCAGCCCGGTGAACCCGCTGTCGCGGAACAGCCGCAGGTCCAGCATCGGGTCGTCGGACCGGTGCTCCACCAGCACGAACAGGCCCATCCCGGCTAGGCCCAGCGCGATCGGCAGCAGCACCGACGGTGCGGTCCAGCCGTCGTCGGCGGCCCGGATCAGCCCGTAGGTGGCGGCCGTCACGGCCAGGGTGAAGGTCACCGTGCCCGGCAGGTCGAACCGGCTCGCCCGCCCGGCCCGCGACTCGGCGACGTGCCGCAGCGTGAGCACCACGGCGGCCACACAGACCGGCAGGTTGACCAGGAAGATCCAGCGCCAGCCGAGGTGCTCGGTGAGCAGTCCGCCGGCCAGCGGTCCGGCCGCGGTGGCCACGCCGTTGACCGCGCCCCAGACACCGAACGCCACACCGCGGTCCCGGCCACGGTAGGTGACGTTGAGGATGGCCACGGTGGTGGCGTACATGGCGGCGCCTCCGGCGCCCTGCAGGACCCGGGCCGCGACCAGGGCGGGCACGTTCGGCGCGAGCGCGCACAACAACGACGAGACCGCGAAGATCAACAGCCCGATGAGGTACGTCGCGCGGCGCCCGTGGCGATCGGCCAGCGAACCGGCGCCCAGCAGGAGGGCGGCCAGCGCCAGGGCATAGCCGTCGAGAACCCAGGCCAGGTCGTGCGGGTCGGCGTTCAGTCGGGTGGCGATGCTCGGCAGCGCGACCACCACGATGGTGACGTCCACGAGCAGCAGAAAGGTGCCGAGACAGACGGCGACCAGCGGAAACCATTTACGCATGCGCCACAGAATCCGGGGTGTCCGCTCGTTCGTACCATGTATCGAGCTCTTCTTGGCGCTTCTCGACATCTGGCTAGGATCAGATGATGGAAATCGACACGCTGGATCGGCGCATCGTGCACGCGCTGCGGATCGACGGCCGCGCCGGATGGCGCGAGATCGGCGCGGTGCTCGGCGTCTCCGACCAGACCGTGGCCCGCCGCTACCGCCGCCTGCGCGAGAACGCCGGGGTCCGGGTGGTCGGCATCCCCAACCCGATCCGGCTGGGCTACGAGATGTGGACCCTGCGCCTGCACACCGCCCCCGACCGCGCCGTCCCCCTGGCCGAGGCGCTGGCCCGGCGTGGCGACACCGGCTGGGTGAGCCTCTTCTCCGGCGGCACCGAGATCACCTGCCAGGTCCGCATCCCGGCACACGCCGACCGGGAGGCCCTGCTCCTACAGCGCCTGCCCCGCACCCCCGGCCTGATCTCGGTGAGCGCCCACTGCCTCATCCACCAGTACGTCGGCGGCGCGGTCGGCCCGGACCGCCGCGACGACGCCCTCACCCCCGCCGAGATCGCCGCCCTCATCCCCGTCGACGGCCCGCAACCGCAGGACACCCCGCCGTCCCCGCACGCCCTCACCCCCGCCGACCGCCCGCAACCGCAAGACGCCCCGCCGCCCCCGCACGCCCTCACCCCCGCCGACCGCCCGCAACCGCAGGACACCCCGCCGCCCCCGCACGCCCTCACCCCCACCGACCGCCCGCAACCGCAAGACACCCCGCCGCCCCCGCTCGTCCTGTCCACCGCCGACGAGGCGCTGCTGGAGGCGCTCGGCCGGGACGGCCGGGCCGGCTACACGGACCTGGCCGCCGCGACCGGCTGGCCCGAGTCGACGGTCCGCCGCCGGATGCGTGAGCTGCGCCGGTCCGGTGCCCTCTACTACGACGTCGAGGTCCGCCCACTGGTCTTCGGCTTCAGCGCCGCGGTGATGCTGTGGGTCACCGTGGCGCCGGCCCGGCTGGCGGCGGTCGGCGCCGCCCTGGCCGGTCACGAGGAGGTGGTCTTCGCGGCCGCCACCACCGGCGCCACGAACCTGATGGCAACCGTGATCTGCCGCGACATGGCGGCCTTCTACCGCTACCTCACCGAGCGGGTCAGCGGCCTCGACGGCGTCGACCGGGTGGAATCCACCCCGTTGTTACGGCACGTGAAACAACTCGGACCGGCCGTCCCATCGATGTGAATTCCCGGTTACACCTGGCGTGAGAGGCAACTGTTCCGCCTCGACAGACGTCATGCTCTACGAGGGTCGAAGATCGGCACGGCACGGGACCGCGGTTCGCGGGCGCCTCCCGACCGTGCCCGATACGGCCCCGCACGGGGTGGGCGACGGCACCGGTTCGGGCCGCCGCCCATCCCGGCGCGGCCCTCGCCGACCCGCTTCCCCACACCGACCCTGCTTCGGCGCAGTGCACCATCAACGCGGGCGGCATCGTCAACACGAATCCCCGTCAACACAAGGCCCCCGTCAACACGAAGCTCCCGTCAACACCAAGCCCCCGTCAACACAAGGCCCCGTTAACACGAGGCACCGTCAACACGAGGCACCGTCAACACGAGGCACCGTCAACACGAGGCACCGTCAACACGAGGCACCGTGCGCCATCAACACGAGGCAGTCAGCGGGAGCGGCGCAGCCGGGCCGCGGTTCGCAGCAACGGTCCGAGCGTGCCGGTCACCGCAGCCATCCGACGGGGGTAGGACACGACCGCCGGCCGGGTGCGAACGCACCGCATGAGGACGTCGACCGCCCGCTCCGGTGAGATCTTGAACGGGGTGACCGGCGATTTGGCCATCTTGGTGTCGACGAAACCGAACCGCACCGCGGTCACCGCCACCCCGCGCGGCCGCAGCGCCGCGTCGAGCCCGAGCAGGTACGACGTCAGCCCCGCCTTGGACGCCGCATAGCCGGGAGCATCCGCCGAGATCATCGCGTCGGCGAGGCTGGACAGCCCGATGACGTGGCCCCGCCCGGCGGCCAGCATGCCGGGCAGGACCGCCTCCACGGTGCGGGCCGCGCCGAGCAGGTTCACCTCGATGGCCCGGGTCTGTGCCGCGAAGTCGTCCCCATTGAGCAGCTCGCCGGCCCCGGCCGCGTAGACGCACAGGTCGACGGCTCCCACCTCGGCCAGCGCTTCCGGGAAGCCGGCCGAGGTGACGTCCACGACGACCGGTTCCCCGACCGGCGCGGCCCGCCGCGACAGCCCGGTGACCCGCCACCCCTCGGCCAGCAGCCGGTGTGTCAGGGCGAGTCCGATGCCGTCGCTGTTACCCACGATCAAGGCGCGCATGACCGCAGATCCTGTCACGCCCGCCCTCGACAGGGAGTCGTCCCCACGGCCGGGGGATGGACCTTCTCATCCGCGGCGGGCACCGTCCGGCTCACGACGGTGGGCGCCGGTCGCCGCGGCCCGGCGCGAGCCGCCGGATCCGGGGTCCGGCCGTTCGACGCGTACCGGGTTGCCGCGTACCAGCTCGTCGTGGACCCGCCGGCGGGCGGTGTCGACGGCCCGGCCGGCCGCCGCGTCGCCCGCTTCGAGGCGTTCCCGGAGCAGCCGCGACGCGATGGCCCGGTTGAGGCTGAGCTGCCGCTCGGTGTCGACCACCACGACCGTCCCGGACGGACGGTGCGTGGCCCGAACCGCCGTGCTGGCCTTGTTGCGATGCTGCCCGCCCGGCCCTCCGGTACGGCACGGCACGAAGTCGACATCCGCCTCGTCGAAGACGGTCGGTGTCACCCCGACCTGCACCTGTTGGGCGGTCACATACCAGTTCTTGCGGCCGGGGCCGGTCCGGTAGGGGCTCGGCGCCTGCCAGCACAGTGTCCCGGTCCACGAGTCCGCGAACCGCGCCGCCGCGTCCCCGGTGATCTCCAGCAGCACCGACCGGAAGGTTCCGGGTCGCTCCCCGGCCACGGTCTCCACCCGCCGGATGGAGACCTTCTCCCGTCCTCCGGCGTCGGCTTCCAGCCGACGGGCCAGCCGCGCCACGGCCCAGGCGCACTCCTGCGGTCCGCGCCCGGCGGACACCAGCAGATGTACGGTCACCGCAACCACCTCATGACCCGCCCGAACCCGGCCCGGCTCTCCACCGGCGCCGCCGGTCGTACCCGCCGCCCGTCGCCGTCGGGACGCTGCGGGTTCGCCCGGCCGTCCACTCCGGCGCCGCCCGGCTGGACGGGACCGGCCGGCAGGCCGAAGGTGGGCGCACGGCGTACCGCATCGAAATGGGCACCCAGGTCCGCTCGTACCCCGAAGAGGGCGGGCGCGGCGTCACGGGACCCGGCCGGATGGCCCGGCCCGCCGGGGAACCGCCGCGAGGCAGGCACCGCACCGGCGTGACCGACCAGCTCGGTGGGCTCACCGAGCAGGGCGGACGCGGCGCGGACCGGATGGGACGGCCGACCCGGATCACCCGTCACCGTGCCGGGCCCGGCCTGCGTCACGCCGACCGGACGGGTGTGTCCACTTCGGGCAGGAGGCCCACCGGGGGCGGCCGGGGCCGGGCCTGCCGGGTCGCGGCTCGCACCGGTCGGGGCGACAGCACCCGGCCCGGCTCGTCCGACACGGGCGGGAGGCATCGACCGTACCCGATGGGAACGCTGGAAGGGGAAACCGGGCCGGTCGGGGTGAGCGCCCACGTCGACGGTGACCCGGAACCGGCCCGCCGGCAGGCGGCGCAGGGTGGGGCGGCGGATCGGGGTGAGCCCGAACGGATAGCCGCGGAAGCGGCGGCCGGGCCGCCGGCGCGGGTCGAGCCAGCCGGCCCGCCGGGCGATCCGGGCGCCGAACGTCAGGCGGCGGCGCGGGCGCGGGCGGACGGCCCGCCGGGGCGCGCTCATCGCCGGCCTCCCCGGCGCGGGGTGAGCTCGGCGGTCTTGTAGGTGACCACCGGCAGCGTGCTGACGATCGGCGTGGCCAGGCCGTACGTGACGAGGTCGCCGATCACCTGCTCGATCCGTTTGTACGCGGTGGGCGCCTCCTCGAACAGCAGTTGCCGGTCACCGCAGACGACGAGGGAGCCCACCGCCGTACGCCGGAGTTCCTCGACGGTGTGTTTGGCCTTGCCGCGCCGGAGTGCGTCGGCCCGGGACATCTTGCGCCCGGCGCCGTGTGCGACGGAGTGCCCGGCGTCCGGACCGGCGTGTCCGGCGACCAGGTAGGAGTGGGTGCCGCGGGTGCCGGCGACGAGCACGTCGCGGCCGTCGCCCGGTGCGGCGCCCTTGCGGTGCAGGTAGACGCCGTCGCGGATCTGCACCGCGTTGTGGCAGACGTCGGTGACGGGTTCGCCGAGTTCGGCGCCGATGGCGTCGGCGACGCGTTCGGCCATGATCCGCCGGTTGAGGTGTCCCCACCGGACCGCGTCGTCGTGGGCGGCCAGGTAGGCGGCGGGGTCGGGGGCCGGTCCGGCGCCGTGCACCTCGGTGTGTGCCCGCAGGATGCGCTCGCCGAGCCCGCGGGAGCCGCTGTGCACGATGAGCACCAGGTCCCCGGTGGTCAGGCCGAGCCGCGCGGCGTGCCCGGTGTCGAGGACGGCGTCGACTTTGGCGAGTTCGACGAAGTGGTTGCCGCGCCCGACGGTGCCCAGCTGGTCGGTCCAGCCGGCCGGGATGTCGTCGCCGGGGGCCGGGTCGACGGGCTGGTCGAGGTCGGGGAAGCGGGCCGCGACGCGTTCCGGGACGGCCTTCTTGAGCCGGACCGGGTAGACGGCGATCCCGCAGCCGATGTCGGAGCCAACGAGGAACGGATAGAGCACGGTGGAAGCCATGGCCGCGCCGATCGGGGCACCCTTGCCGGGGTGCAGGTCGGGCATCCCGGCGACGTGGATCATGCCGTCGAGGGCGGCGACCTGGTGGCACTGGGCGACGGCGTCGGATTCGATCCAGCTGCCGGGGGCGGCGAACACGGTGACGGACGCGGACGTGGCGGACTGCGATGGAGACAAAAGAGATCTTCTTTCGGCATGACGGAGGCGCGGCCGGGCGTCAGATGTGCCCCGGGGCCGCTAGGGATGCGCTGGTGAAGTGCCTCAGTACGTCATGCCGCCCACCCTCGCGGATCACCGCGGGCCCGGCAAGCGATTTATCGCCGGCATACCACCGCGGCAGGTACCGGATGGGATTACCGACTTGTTACCGGCGAGTTAACGCTATTCATATCCATCGATGCAGGAGCCCCACTACCCCAGGGAGTTCCCATGCCCGTCCCCACCCTTCGCCGGACATTTTCCCTGTTCACAGCGGCCTTCGCGGCGACCGCGGCAGCACTGACGATCCCCGCGGCACCGGCTCTCGCGGCCAACCCGTATGAACGCGGCCCCGCCCCCACCAACGCCAGCATCGAGGCCGCCCGCGGCTCGTTCGCCATCGCCCAGGTCACCGTGGCGCGGTCCAGCGTCTCCGGCTTCGGCGGCGGCACGATCTACTACCCGACCGACACCAGCGCCGGCACGTTCGGCGCGGTGGCCATCTCCCCCGGCTTCACGGCGAGCCAGTCCAGCGTCGCCTGGCTCGGTCCGCGCCTGGCCTCACAGGGCTTCGTGGTGATCACCATCGACACGCTGAGCACGCTGGACCAGCCGGACAGCCGCGGCACCCAGCTGCTGGCGGCGCTCGACTACCTGACCGGGAGCAGTTCGGTACGCACCCGCATCGACGCGAGCCGGCTCGGCGTGATGGGCCACTCGATGGGTGGCGGGGGCAGCCTGTCGGCGGCCCGGACCCGTCCCGCGTTGCAGGCCGCGGTGCCGCTCACCCCGTGGCACGGCACGAAGAGCTGGTCGACGGTACGCGTACCGACCCTGATCGTCGGCGCCGAGAGCGACACGGTGGCCCCGGTGTCGTCGCACTCCGAGCCCTTCTACACGAGCATGACGGCCGCCCCGGAGAAGGCCTATCTGGAGCTGAACAACGCGTCCCACTCCGCCCCGACGTCGGGGCAGAGCGTGACGGCCGCCAAGTACAGCCTGTCCTGGCTCAAGCGGTGGATCGACGACGACACCCGCTACGACCAGTTCCTGTGCCCGGCCCCGTCCGGCTCGGCCATCCAGGAGTACCGCGCCACCTGCCCGCACGCCTGACCCGTCCCCGCCCGGGGCCCGGCGCACCCGCGCCGGGCCCCGGCACGTCAGTCCGCCAGCCAGTTGTGCAGCTGCTCGCCGTAGGGGCTGAACGCCACCGCGAACAGCACCACCCACGTCACGATCCGCAGCAGCGACCGGTTCAGCCGCCGCCGGTCGCCGTCCCGGCGGGCGGCCGCCGCCGACAGGCCGCCGAGGATCACCCCGAACGCCGCCACCGGGACGATCAGCAGGGCGATCAGCCGGGCCACGCCGAAGATCCAGACGAGTGGGTTGGCGGCCGAGTCCCAGCCCAGCGGAACCGCGACCTTCGGGTCGTCGAGACGATCCAGACCCGGGTCCAGCAGGGCGCCCCCGTCACCGGTGCGCACGACGGCCAGCAGCAGGATGCCGAAGGAGCCGAGCAGGTACATCCCGATCAGCGCCCACTGCGCCGCGTCCGAGAGGCGGCCACCCACGGACCGCCGAGTCTTGATCATGGACGGCAATCTATCGGGAGACCTCAGAACAGGGTGAGCGGGGCTTCCGGCTCCACGATGTCCGGCAGCGGCGCGAGTTCCGGCACCAGCGCCCGCACCTCGTCGTGGAAACGCCGGCACAGCGCCGGAGCGTCCGCGTTGTCCGGCGTGTGGACGAAGAACGTCGGCGACCGCCCCTCACGCAGCCACCCGGCGACGATCGGCACCCATCGCCGCCAGCCCGCGACGGTCCGCTCGACCGAGTCACGGCCCAGGTAGCGGACGATCGGACGGTCGGTCAGGGCGGTGGTGCGCAGCGGCATGCGGGGCTTCTTCATCCACGCGTCGCGTTCGGCCTCGCTGGTCGGCGGCGTGCGGAAGAACTCGGTGGTGTCGAACGGGACCCACTCCGCCCCGATCTCGGCCAGCGTCTGCTCGAGCGGGCCGGGCGCGTGGAAGAAGGCAGGATCGCGAACCTCCACGGCGTACCGGAAACGATCGGGAAGACCCCGCAGAAAGCGCGAGAGAGCCGCGAGATCGCCCGGTCCGAAGGACCCGGGCAACTGCACCCACAGAGCATGGGTACGGGCGCCGAGCGGCTCGATCACCCGAAGGAACTCCGACAACTCGGCACTGTGGGAGAGGGCGCCGCCGTGCGTCACCGACCGCGGCAGCTTGAGCACGAACCGGAAGTCGGCGGGAGTCGCGGCGGCCCACGTGGCGACCGTCGCCGGTGACGGCGTCGCGTAGAACGTGGTGTTCCCCTCCACCGCGGTGCACCAGCTCGCATAGGTGCTCAGGGCGGGCTGCGGGAACTGCCACGCTTTCAGGTTCCACATCGCGCACCCGACGTGCAGTCTCACGATCCACCCCACCGGTCCGTGTGGACCGCCTCGTGGAGCGGCCGCCGTTGCCGCCACCCGTGCCGTTCCAGGTCGGGGACGCGTTCCAGGTGGGTGACCGGCCCGACGCAGAGCCACGCCACCGGCCGCACGCCGTCCGGGATGCCGAGCAGCTCGCGCAGGAACTCCTCCCGGTAGAACGACACCCACCCGACGCCGAGTCCTTCGGCGGTGGCGGCCAGCCACAGGTTCTGGATGGCCAGGCAGGACGAGTAGAGGCCGGCGTCGGCGATGGCGTGCCGCCCGAGGACCGCCGGCCCACCGCGCGAGGCGTCGTAGGTGACCACGATCGACAGGCTGGACTCCAGCACTCCGTCGATCTTGATCCGGGCGAAGCGGCGCGCGGCCTCGGCCGTCAGACTCGCCGCGAACGTCTCCCGTTCCGTGTGGACGTGCTGGTGGAAGGCCTTGCGCACGGCATCGGAGCGCACGATCACGAAGTCCCACGGCTGGGACAGGCCGACACTCGGGGCGGCGTGCGCGGCGCTCAGCACACGATCGAGGACGTCGTCGGGGACGGGCTCTCCGGTGAACTCGCCGCGGACGTCGCGGCGGCGGTGGATGACCTCGTACAGGTCGTGGATCACCGCCGTACGGTACCGGTGGAGGCCCGGGCCACCAGCGCCGGCACGAAGGTGGCCTGCTCGTGCACGTGATCCGGGTTGGTGGCCTCGTCCAGCACCAGCCGCGCCGCGGTGCGCCCGAGCTCCTGCCGCGGCTGGCGCACCGAGGTGAGCGGGACGGCCGCGGCGGCCGCGAAGTCGATGTCGTCGAACCCGACGATGGCCAGGTCGTCGGGTACCCGCAGCCCGGCCGTGACGGCGTGCTGGAGCAGGCCGAGAGCGAGCAGGTCGTTGGCGCAGAACGCGGCGGTCGGCCGGCGGCGGCTGGGCAGCCCGGCGAGCCGCTCGCCCGCGGAGCGGCCCTCGTTGACCGTCATCGCCTCGGTCGGCAGGTGGATCAGGTCCTCCTCGGGCATGCCGAACTCGGCCCACACGGCGCGCGCCCCCTGGAGTCGCTCGCGGACCTGCCCGATGCTGGACGGCCCGCCGACGAACGCGACCCGCCGGTGCCCGCGGTCGATCAGGTGCTCGACGGCGATCCGGCCGCCGAGCACGTCGTCGACGGCGACCGAGCAGTGCCCGCCGGACCGGCTGAACCGGTCGACCAGCACGAACGGGATGCCGCGCTGGGCGATCTCGGTCAGGTGGCCGGCGTCCGGGTCGACCGGGGTGATCAGTATGCCCTGCACCCGCTGCTGGACGAGCCGGTCGATGTGCTTGGCCTCGCGGTCGGAGCGGCCGTTGGAGTTGCACACGAACAGTGACAGGTCGGCGGCCTCGGCGGCGGTCTCGATGCCCTCGGCGACGTCGTGGAAGAACGGGTTGCCGCCGTCGAGCATCACGTACGCCAGCGCCCGGCTGGTCCCGGCGCGCAGCTGGCGGGCCGACTCGTTGCGCACGAACCCGAGCTCGGCCATGGCGCGCTCGACCCGCTCCCGGGTGGCCGCGCTGACCACGGACGGCCGGTTGAGGACGTTGGAGACGGTGCCCAGGGAGACGCCGGCGGCGGCGGCGACGTCCTTGACCGACGGGGCTCGACCGTTGCGCGGGTGCGGAGTCAACGTGGGCCCTTCCTGACGGTGGGTGAGATGACCAGAAGTCAAACACGCCGATTGAAACATTTCAAGTCCGTCCGGAACCACGATGGTTCACCGCTCGGCGTCCCGGTGGACGGCCACGTGCGATCTTGCACACCGTGGGCCTGCCCCGGAGCCGTCCACGAGCGACGGCGCGAGACCAGCCTCCCCCGCCGGGCCGCGGCCCCACCACCGGCCGGTATCGACGTCAGCCGCACACCGCCTTCTCCGGCTGATCCGGAAAGGCCTCGTCATCCAGCGTAAAGGCTGGGTGGCACGCGATCACATCCGGACCGGCGACTTGCCGCATCCCACGCCCGGCGCCCGCCCTCTCCCCGATCAACCCCTTTCCCGGTACGCGGTGGAGCGCCCCCGGCGACAGCGGCCGCTCCGCCGGCTCCGCGCGATCTCCTGCCCGCTCCCGCCTGTGCCGCGCCCGCCGGGCGGAGATCGGTGGTCACCCCAGCCGACCCGACCGGCCACGATCCCACCACAAACGTCGCCGACTACAGCGACGACACCGTTTGAGCGACAACCACCCAGCCCGACCAGCCACGACCCGACCGCAAACGGCCACACCCGGAGTGGCGGCAAGTTCGTCCTGAGATCCGCGATTCTCGCCCCGGACCGACCGGTGGTCTCGGGTGGTGTGGCTACATTCGGTCGATGGGTGAGATGCGGATCGAGGACGCCTGGCCGGACCCGCGCGGCGGGGTGGCCGTGACCGGGCGGGTGCGGGGTGGGCCGATCCGGCGCGGCGACACGCTGCGGCTCACCGCGGACGGCGGGTCGGTCCCGGTCACGGTGGTGCGTTTCCTGCGGCTGTGCGGCCGGCGGGATCCCGAAGTCGCGCGCCCGGAGGAGAACACCGCCATGGTGCTGCGCTCCGTTCCGGAGGGGATCGCCCTCATCGGCGGGATGCTCCACACCGAACCGGGCGATCCCGGCAACGGGCCAGGGCGACGGCCGTAGTCCGCAGGCGTCGCGCGGCCCGGCTCGACGGTGCGGAGTTCCGGTCAATCATGGAAGACCTCCCAGACCGGGTGGTGGGTGCGTAGCGGGCGCAGCAGGGCGCGGTGGCGGGCGCCGACGTACATCTCGTGGTGGTCACCGGTGTCGTCCTGTGGACCGGTGTGGATCACCAGACCGGGACCCGCATAGGTGTGCATCGCGACACCGGGCCAGGACAGCGGGCGCAGCGGAACCCTCGTCAGGCCCGCGGTCATCCGGGCCGCCTCCTCCGCGGTGCACAGCGCGAAGCCGCCGACCGGACCGTCCAGCGCGGCCCGGGCCAGCGCGAAGTGCAGGAGGAAGGCGCTGAGCCGGTCACGCTCGGCGACGAGATCGCCGTCGTAGTCGTAGAAGACCCGTGGGTCGGGCTCCGACGGGTCGAGCAGCAGCCGGAACACGCCGTCGGACTCGTGACCGAACGGGATCAGCCCGTCCGGCCAGGGGCCGCCGAACGGCTCCCGCGCGATCCTGGCGGAGTGGCCGTGGACGGCGTCCCGTCCGGCGGCGATCCGGTGGAACTCACGCAACGGCGGCGGGCCCCAGGAGACGGGAACGCCGGGTGGCTCGTCGGCGAACCAGCCGGTGACGAACCGGTCGAGCGCCGCCAGCGGGTCGGCCGGGACCAGGTCGAGCCAGTCGAGGGAGGGCTGTTCGGGCGCCTCGCCGGTGGGCCGCACCCGGTCCAGCAGGTCGTCGGGCAGCGGATTCTCGACATACAGGCCGGCGTCCTCCAGCCGGCCGTGGTGGCCGCCGCGGCGGGTCAGCCGGACCGGGCCGAGCGCGACCAGGGCGCCGTCGGCCATCCGGGCGAGGGCGACAAGCGGCGGCGGGTCGCCGCTGAGGCAGGCCGCGGCCGC
The DNA here is from genome assembly GCF_017592555.1 of Actinoplanes flavus. Classification (GTDB taxonomy): domain Bacteria; phylum Actinomycetota; class Actinomycetes; order Mycobacteriales; family Micromonosporaceae; genus Actinoplanes; species Actinoplanes flavus. The sequence continues at coordinate 146,087 of NZ_JAGFNS010000019.1, forward strand.
CGGTGGAAACGGCGCCCGCAGCTCGATGTCGGCGGCGGTGGTGATCCGGCTGCCGTCCGGACGGTCACCGGCCGCCACCACGATCACGGCCAGGGTGGGACCGATCGCGAACGTGACCAGGTCGTCGCCGCACACCACCGCGCCCGGGCCGGGCAGGGCCAGGACCGCGGAACCGGGGACGATCTCGCCCTGTGTGATCGGCATGGGGGCAACCTACCGGCGGGGTCTGACAGAAACCGGCGGGCCGCCGGTAGGGTGCGCCGGTGGCACTCGGCTCGGACTTTCGGCGCCTGTGGGCAGCGTACGCGGCCAGTGAGATCGGCACCGGCATCGGCTTCGGCGCGCTTCCGCTGGTCGCGATCCTGGTGCTGGAGGTTCCCGCCTGGCAGGTGTCGCTGCTGGCCACGATGTCCGGGCTGGCGGCCGCCGCGGTGGCGGTGCCGGCCGGCCCGTGGGTGGAGTTCCGCCGGAAACGCCCGGTCATGGTCGGCGCCGACCTGGCCCGCGCGCTCGCCCTGTTCAGCGTGCCGGTGGCGCTCTGGTTCGACGTGCTCGGCTACGGGCAGCTCGGCCTGGTGGCGGCGATCCAGGCGGCCGCCGCGATCCTCTTCGCGGCAGCCAGCGGCGCCCACCTGAAAGCGCTGGTGGCGCCGGGTGACCGGGCCACCGCGACGGGCCGGATGGAGGCCACGTTCTGGACCGCCTACAGCGCCGGCCCGCCGATCGGCGGGGCGCTGACCTCGTGGGTGGGCGTCGGCTGGACGGTGACCGTCGACGCGGTGAGTTTCCTGCTGTCCGCGGCCGGTGTCCGCAGCCTGCGCGGCCCGGAGCCGGAGCCGCCGCGGCGTGAGCCGGGCACCGGCCGGTGGGCGGAGATCGGGGCCGGCTGGCGGTACGTGTTCGCCCACCGTGACCTGCGGGCCCTGTTCCTCAACGCGCAACTGTTCGGGTCCGGCATGATGGCCGCGTCACCGCTGCTGGCCGTCCTGATGCTCGACGAACTGGACTTCCCGGCCTGGCAGTACGGCATCGGCTGGGGCATCCCCTGCCTGGGCGGCGTCCTGGGCGCCCTGGCGCTGGCGCCGCTGACCCGCCGGTTCGGCCGGCACCGGGTCCTGTTGTGGTCGGGTGTCTGGCGGGCGGTGTGGCTGTGCCTGCTGGCGTTCCTGCCGGCCGGGCTCCCCGGGCTGCTGCTGATGATCGTGGTGGAGACGTTCGCCCTGTTCGCGACGGGGGTGTTCAATCCGGCCTTCGCGGTGTACCGGATGGAGCAGACCGAGGACCACTACATGACCCGGGTGATCTCGGCGTGGTCCATCTCGTCGCGGATCTGCCAGCCGGTGGGCATCGCGCTGGGCGGGTTGCTGGCCGCGCTCACCGACGTACGAACCGCCCTGGCGATCTGCGGCCTCGCCGTCGCGGGCAGCGTCGTCCTGCTCCCCTGGCGGCACGGCGGCCCGGGTCACCGGCTCCCGTACACGCCCGAGCCCGGGTCTATGGGCGATCGCCGAACCAGGTGAGGGCCTCGCCGTGCGGGCGCGCCCAGGCCAGCGGCCGCCCGTCGAGCGCGAGCACGTTGTGCAGGCGCTCGTCCGGCGGATGCGGCAACCCGGCGTGATCGAGAACGGTCGGGTTCTCCACCGCGATCCAGTGGGCGCGCATCGTGCGTACCAGATCGGTGAAAGCCCGGCGCCGATCGTCCGGAACCTGATAGAGGACCGACGTGTGGAAGACGACCAGGGTGGCGCCGGCCGGCGCCCCGGCGGCCAGCGCCGGCAGATCGTCCACCAGGTCGCCGCGGACCAGCAACGGCGGGTCGGAAGCGACGGTACGGGCGGCGGCGCGCTGCCGTTCCCGGCGGTCGTCCTGTTCCGGCCAGATCAGGGCCTGCAACCAGGCGGCGTCGGCCGGATCGGTGACATCGAGCGGGTTCAGGTCGAGACCCGCGCGCCAGACCACCTCGGGCAGCTCCCGCGGCGGATCGATTCCGGTCAACGCGCAGTCGAGGACCGGATCACCCGAGCCGAGGACGTGATCGCCGTAGCGGTACCCGTACCGGTCAGGAAAGAGATTGAGGCCGGCCGACGCGCCCACCTCGAGCAACGCCAGGGGTTGCGGCAGCGCCGCGAGCAGCGGCAGCAGCAGCGCGCACCGGGCCGGCTCGTTGGTCTGCGTCGCCCGGTGACGGATCTCGTGCGCGATCCGCTCCCAGTTCGCCGCCGCGAACTCCAGGAACGCCGGCGGGTCGGTGACCGGCGCGCCCAGGAACCGGCCGGCCGCGAACAGCAGGTTCGGCTGCCGCTTCGCCGGCGGCAACGTGTCCAGCAGGCCGATCAGGCGGGCGTCGCGGGAGACGGCGACGGCGAGGTTCTCGTACGCCGGGGACTCGCCGGCGGCCTCACGCGCGGCGAACTCACCGTAGATCAGCGCAGTCGTCACCGGCGCATGATGCCACGTAGACGACATCCGGCTCGCCGCTCCCGACCGGCACCCGAACCGTGCGGACCGGCCCGATCGTCCGGGTCAGGGTCGCCTCGAAACCCGGCTCGGCCGACGCGCTCCACACCGCGAGCACCCCGCCCGGCCGCAGATGGTCGCGCAGCATCGCCAGCCCGGCCGCACGGTACAGCCCCGTGTTGTGATCGAAGACGGTCCAGCCGGGGCCGTTGTCGACGTCCAGGCAGATCACGTCGAACCGGTCGCTGGTGCCGGTGAACCAGGCCGCCAGATCGGCGGTCACCACCCGTACCCGGGGATCGTCGAGCGCGCCCTCGCTGAACGGCCGGAGCACGCCGTGATGCCACCGCACCACGGCCGGTTCTATCTCCACGACGACGATCTCCGCGGCGTCCGTGTGGACCGCCTCCGCCAGCGAGAATCCCACCCCGAGGCCGCCGATCAGCAGCCGCGGTCCGGGCGGCGCGGCGGCCAGGGCGGCCCGCACCAGCACCCGCTCCGACTCACCCGACCGGGTGTCCATCAGGAAGACACCGTTGCTGATCAGCTCGAAATGCCCGGCCCGGCGCCGCAGGACCAGCTCACCGCGCTCGGTGAAGACCCGTTCGTCCATGGGCGGCAAGCCTACGCAACCAATGGATGCCCGTCGATGAGCTACGGTGGCCTGTCGTGAACCCCGTCCCGGATCACTGCACCCGGGCCCTGGCCAAGGCGCAGCGCAACAGCGTCGACACCAGCGGCGCCCTCGCCGTCGCACACACCCGCGACGGCGGCGCCGACCTCTACCTGATCGTCTACCCCGACCGGCTGGAACTCGCCAGCACCGGCACCCTGATGCGCGCCGGCGCCGGCCGCGAACGCATCCCCCTCACCGCCGTCACCTCGGTCACCGCCCACCGCGGCCTCCTCCGCTCCCGGATCGACATCGAAACCGGGGGCCACACCGTCTCGTTCGGCACCGACCGCCCGACCGCGCCCTACCTGGCCGACCTCATCCAGCAGTGCCGCACCGGCATCCCCGCCGCCTCCCCCGACAACACGGCCCTGCTCCACCACCTCACCGAACTCCACGCCGCCGGCCTGCTCACCGACGACGAATACACCACCAAACGCGACAACCTCCTCAACCCCCCTTCATAGCTACGCCCACTCGCACCGCCATCCACCACGGCACGAACCTAGCGAGGGGGTACGACAGAAACTCAGGCCCCGAACAGCGCCCCGATCAACTCCTCCGGCGCGGTCCCGGACGGACGATCGCTCACCTGGCCGTCGCCGATCTCGACGATCCGCCACCGCCCATCGGCACGCCGGACCAGATCGGCGGTCACAAACGGCAAACCCAGCGATCGTACGGCGGACTCCGCCACACCGATCTCGACATCCGCGGGCGGCGGCGCCTCCGGGGTATCCGGGTGCGCCGTGACCAGCCGGCACGTGCCGTCCACCCACCACGTGCGCACCTCCGCACCGGTGAACGACTCGAACCGGCGTACCACGAACCCACCGGCGAAATCGTCGCCGCGCAACTCCCGGAACCGGCTCGCGACCCGCCACGCCGCGGGTTCGTCCGCGACGTCCGGCAGGAACGCCGCCTCGTCCCAGTGGTGCTTCATCGACTTGGCGTAGTCCCGCAACACCGCGGGCCCCTCCCCCAGCGCGACACACGCCCGCCGGAAGTCCTCCCGCCCGTCACCGTCGGTCCACGCCGACTCGGGGGTGTCACCCTCGGCCGCCGCATACCAGCCGGGCAGCTCATGCGCCCGCCGGTACGAGGCGGCCCCCGTCCGCAACGTCACCCCACGGGCGGACAGCGCCCCGGCCATCGCCTCATACCGCCCACTGTCGAGCATCCATCCCCGATAGACGGCCGCGGCGCTCGCCGGAACCCGCGCCACCGCGGCGTCCCAACCGCTCCGCGCGTCATGGTCGATCAGGGCGACCACGATCCCGGCCTCCCGGGCGGCCCGCGCCTCCCCGGCGAAGTGCTCATCAGGGCGGCGCGGGCGCAGAACATCAGCAGGCAGCAACAGCATCACGCCACGATGATCGCTCACAGCCCCACCAGCCGGGTCGACCCGAACGGCACAGGCCAGCCGAGCGACAGGCGCCCAGCCAGGCAACGCGAGCGCAGCCGGGCAGCGCGGGCCCAGCCGGGCAGCGCGGGCCCTGCCCGGCAGTGCGGGCCCAGCCAGGCAACGCGGGCCCAGCCAGGCAACGCGGGCCCAGCCAAGCGACGCGAGCGCAGCCAGGCAACGCGAGCGCAGCCAGGCAACGCGGCCCCGGCCAGGCAACGCGAGCGCAGCCGGGCAGCGCGGGCCCAGCCGGGCAGCGCGGGCCCAGCCGGGCAGCGCGGGCCCAGCCGGGCAGCGCGGCCCAGCCGGGCAGCGCGGGCCCAGCCGGGCAGCGCGGCGCTGACCAGACGGCACGAGGTGACGGGACCTCTATGGTTTCCGGGCTCTTCCCCGGGAACCAGGAAACCCGGACGTGGTCACGGGTGACGGCTCCGAACGGTGCGGGATCTCAGACGTAGCGGCGGGTCAGGCCCGCACGGCGGCGATCCGGGCGGGCCAGGGGCGCCAGCGCTGCGAGCAGAATCAGGGCGGCCAGTGGCAGGTTGTCGACGTCCAGAGTGAGCGCCACGATGCCCGCGCCGAACATCAGTGGGCTCCACGCCGGGGCCCGCCGGGCGGCGACCATCAGGCCGAGCAGGGTGAGCATGCCGAGAGCGAACAGCAGAGGGCCGGCGACTGGGAACGGTTCGGGCAGCGGGACGGCGCGGAGAACGGGTGACAGATCCCCGGCGATCACCCAGAGAAAGCTGGCCACACCGGACAGGGTCATGGCGGTGGCCACCGTGGCGACCGGTCCGGCGCCCGGCGGGGCAATTCTCCGCAGGCCGACGGCGAGCACACCGAACAGCACCATGGCGGCGAAGAACGCCAGGTGCCCGGCGGCCCAGGCGAGGTCACCCGGATCGCGGGCGCCGTCCAGGCCGTCGATCAGGCGGAGCAACCCGTAGACCAGCATGAGAGCCGGCGCATCCAGGGCGGCGAAGCGAACGGTGACGCTGTTCGATGGCATGGCCTGACCGTATGACCGTGCCGCATCAGCCCGGCACCGGTGCTTTCCCTGCCCCGCCCCCGATTCCCCGCTAAGGGCTCCCCGCCACACCCCCTAAGGCATCCTAGGAACCCATCCCAAAGAGATGGCCGGTCGGTGCTTTCCAAGCGCCACCGTGGTCGATCACGTCAGGACCGTTCCACCCACCATCCGCGTTGAGGCGTTCACGACATCGTCACTCACAGTGGCGTGACCCCGAAGACGACGGTGAACGACAAGTGGATCGTCAATATGAAGCGCGCTCAACACCAGACGTTCAACACGAAACGCGCAACATTGCAGGCGCTCAACAGGTCAGAGACTCAACACCAGCGCTCAACAGGTCAGCGACTCAACACCAGCGCTCAACAGGTCAGAGACTCAACACCAGCGCTCAACATGGCAAGTGCTCAACACCAAACAATCAACACAAGGCTTCAATGCGGCGATCAGAGGCTCAGCACCAACGCTCAACGTGGCATGCAGTCAACACCGGGCACTGAATGCCAGGTGTTCAATGCAGCAAGCGGAGCAGGGACATTACCGGCGTCACGACGGGTTAACCGTGATGGGGGCCAGCAACCCCGCGATGACGCCATTCCTAGTAGCCAGATAGGAATGCTATGCTCGCCGCTCCTGGGACGGGGTGGAGGCGGGGCCGGTATGGGGAGCCTGAGTGAGCGGGCGGCCGAGGAGTTCGTGGCTGCGCGGGCGTTCGCACCGGGGCTGCCCGGGTTCGTGGGGATCACCGTTGATCTGCTGGTGGAGCCGGGGTTCGCCCACCTCGGGCGGCGGTCGCTGCGGCACGGGTTCCTGGACATCCGGTCGCCGCGAGTGATGACCGTCAGCGGACCACCGTCGCCCGGGATCGAGATGGCGCTCCGGCGAATGAGTGACGACCTGGCCGCCTCGGCACGGATCGCGGAGCAGCATGGGCTCAACGTGCTCCGGCAAATCCCGACCAGCACGGACCACCGGCTCGACGCGGCCGGGCAGAACCCGAGCGGTGCGCGGCCGGACGGTCAGGAGCAGGCACCGTGGTCGGTGACCGCTGGGATCCGGGTAGGGCTCGAGGCGGGGCTGGACGGGGGCGGGCCGCTCGGGCTGCCGCGACGCTGGGCGCTGGCGCACACGCTCGCTCCGGTACTGGCGGCCGCCTTCGCGAACTCGCCGTTGCGGCACGATCGGCCGACCGGCTGGCGGAGCGTACGCCAGGCGGCGCGCCGCACCCTGCCCGTCCACCCCGGAGGCGGGGATCCGCGGGGTGCTTGGACGGCGTACGCGATGGGGGCGACCGGAAGCGGAGGCAGCTCGCCGCGGCAGACGCTCCACGACGTAGGCCGCATCGCCATCGCCGACCTGGAGCGGCATCTGGCCGGGCTGCGGCCGCCGGTGGCCGCGCGGGGCCATCTCGAACTCGACGTGGCCGACAGTCAGCCGGGCGACGGCTGGCGGGTCGTAGCTGCGGTGACGTCGATCCTGCTGGACGATCCGCGGGCCGCCACCGAGGCCGCCGAGGCGACCGCGCATCTGGCCGGCGAGTCCGCGCTGTGGGAACGCGCGGCCCGGGACGCGCTCACCGATCCGGTGCTGGCGGCCGCCGCACGGGACTGCTTCCTGGCCGCTTACGCGGGTCTGGCCCGGCAGGGCGTCTCGCGAGAGCTGCGCGACGCGGTCGCCGATTTCACCGAGAGGTACGTCTACCGCGGCCGCTGTCCCGCCGACGACATCCTGGACCAGGCGACCGCCCGCCCCTGACCCCACCGCCGGGCAGCCGCGGCACCGCACGACGACATCAGGTCGTCCCGGCGGCCGGGTGACGGACCGCCCCGGCCGGGGGCGGTCGCACGGGTGCCGTGGCTCCGGGTGGGCGGTGGGACGGTGGTCAGGCGGCGGTGGAGTAGCTGACCGGGGCGGCGGCCGGTGGGGACACCGCCCGGGTGGCCTCGGTGGCGAAGTGTTCCGCCACGGCGATGGCGTCCAGCGCCGCGGTGTGGCGTTCGCCGGGCTGGACGCGCCGGGAGGCGGCAAGCTGGTCGCGCAGCAGTGTCATCCGGGCGATGCAGTCGTCGATCAGCGTCATCATCTCGTCGTGCACGGAACGCTCCTCCCCGTCGGATGGTCCCCGGGCGTGCTCGGCCAGAGCCGGTGAACGGCATGGGGGGTGAGTGAGATCGATCCTAGGCCCCGAAAGCCCGCGAGTGGGCACGGATCGGTAACCGATCGTCGAGATTGTGTTTACAGGATGTTTTCCGGGGGACGACAACCCGGTTTAGCGCTTTTCCACTGAACCCGCCCGACCTGCTCTTTAAACCTTCTGGTTGACAAGCCCGGGACAGCGGTCTACCTTAAGTTTCAACCAGCAAGTTGAAACGAGGGGACCATGTCGGCGGATTCACTGTCCCGGGTGTTCGCGGCACTCGCCGATCCCACCAGGCGGGACATGGTGGCCCGGCTGGCCGACGGGGACGCGACGGTCAATCAGCTCGCCGAGCCGTACCGGATGTCGTTGCAGGCGGTCTACAAACACCTGCGCGTGCTGGAGGAGGCGGGGCTGGTCACCCGGCCGCCGGGACCGCAACCCCGGGCGGTGCACCTGGAGACGGAGGTGTTCGACCGGATGAACGAGTGGATCGAGCGCTACCGCGGGCGCGCCGAGCGGCGGTTCAGCCGGCTCGACGCGGTCCTGGAGACGATGCGCGCGGACGAGGAGCGAGAGGAAGAGGGACGACGATGAACAAGATCGTGGAGACCACCATCGAGGCCGACCCGAAGCTGCCGATCATCCGGCTCACCCGGGACTTCGCGGCCACCCCGGCGCAGCTGCTCAGGGCGCACACCGACCCGGAGATCTTCGTGCTGTGGAACGGCCCGGACTCGTTGACCAACACCATCGACTACTGGGACGCGCGGACCGGCGGCAGCTGGCGGTACGTGTCCCGGCGCGGCGACGAGGAGTACGCGTTCCGCGGCACCTTCCACGAGGTGGGACCGGAGCGGATCGTGCAGACCTTCACCTTCGAGGGCCAGCCGGACGGCGTGGCGCTGGAGGCGCTGTGGTTCGAGGACCTCGGCGACGGGCGGACCCGGCTGCACGCGCAGTCCCTGGTGGACAGCTTCGAGGGCCGGGACGCCTGGTTGCGGAGCGGCATGGAGGTCGGCGTGAACGAGGGTTACGCCAAACTCGAGCGACTGGCCGCGGAGCACAAGATCTAGATCAGGATCCGAGGGGTACGGGGGACGAGCGCGCGCTCGTCCCCCGTACCGTGGTCAATCGGTTTTGATCTGGAAGAGCTGGTCGAAGACGGCGCCGCGGTCGAAGGTCATGGCGTGTGCCCGCGCGCGCACCTCCAGGTCCCGGCGCTCCTCCGCGGACATGTCGAGCACCACCCGGTCGACCGCGTCGGCGAGCCCGCCGATGTCGCCCGCCTCGACGATGACCGCGGCGTCGCCGACCGCCTCGCCCACTCCCCCGGTCGTGGTCGTGATGATCGGCCCGCCGCCGGCGAGAGCCTTCTCGGCGAGCGCGATGCCGAAGGTCTCGACGAAGTCCGGCTCCGGTTTGGTGGGCAGCGCGTACGCCGCGCAGCCCGCCATGAGCAGCGGCTTCTCGTCGTCGTCCACATCGGTGAGGAAGATGATCCGGTCGTCCTCCTTGGCCATCGCCCGCACATGTTCGAGGGCCGGCCCGGTGCCGGCCACCACGAGTGTCACATCGTCCCGGCAGCGCATCTGGCCGTAGGCGATGACCAGGTCGTAGATCCCCTTGGCCCGGGCCACCCGGGAGAGGAACAGGACGTACCTCCCGCGCCGCAGGCCGCGGCGGGCCAGGGCGGCGTCGACGGCGTCCGGATCGGGGTCCACGAAGGCGGCCGCGTCGATCGGCGGGTAGCTGACGGCGACCCGGTCCCGGCACTGCTCGGCGAAGGTGGTGCCGCAGTGGGCGTCCACCTCCTCGGCCGCGGCGATGATCTCGTCGCGGGTGTACTCGGAGACGGCCACCACCTCGTCGCTGGCCAGGAAGGTGGTGAGCAGCACGGTGGCCGCCCCGAACCGGCCCTCACGCAGACAGGAGCGGATGACGTTGGTGACGTCGGAGCCGACCGCCTTGGCGATGGTGTGCACGTCGGGGGCGAACCCGGCGGCCCGGGCCGCGATGACCGCGTCGTTGATCACCTGGGTGTGCGGCACCAGGTACATCGACAGGCAGACGGTGGGCACCGGCTCGGCGAGCAGCTCGACCAGGCGGCCGGTGAGCCCGGCCAGGTGGCGGCCGTCCGGGACCCGGTAGTCGCCCACCGCCTCGGGCCGTTCCACGGTGATGCCGGGGCTGTACGGCAGCAGGCGGTCGAGCGGCTTGAGTGGCAGGCCGGCCGACTGCAGGGCCGGGATCGGCCAGGTGAGCAGCCGGACGTCGTCGAAGCCACGGGTGAGGGCCACCTCGGCGAGGTTGCGGGCCTCACCGGAGTGCCCACAGATGACCGGATCGGCTCGGACCGCGATCACGAGGCGGCGGGTCGGTCGGCTCATCGGCGTTCCTTAGGGTGCGGATCGGAGAGGGAAGGCGGCCGGCTCCGTTGCCCCCAGGTGGAGGGCTCGGGCCCGAGCCGCAGATGCAGCCGTCCGCCGTGATGGACGTCGGCCGCGTTCAGGTGGGTGGCGTGCAGGGGCCTCCCGTTGAGGGTCGCGGATTGAACGTACTGGGGTGGCGGGTCGCGGTCGACACCGTCGACTCCGATCGGTGATTCTCGATGCCCGCTGGTCTCGATGACGAACTCGCCGCCCTCGACCTGGAGCGCGGCGCGGGCGAAGGCGGGCGCGTTGACCAGGAACAGGTTCTGGCCGGCCACCGGGAACAGGCCCAGTGACGCCCAGACGTACCAGGAGCTCAGGCCGCCCGAGTCGTCGTTGCCCGGAAGCCCGCCCGGTCCGGTGCCGAACTGCCACGTCAGGGCTGAGTTGACGATCTCGGCGGTGCGGTCCGGGCGGCCGGCGTAGTGGTAGGCCCAGGGCACTTCCATGTCCGGCTCGTTGTTCAGGCCCTCGAAACGGTTGAGCGCGTACCCGGCCGTCATCTCGATCGGATCCGGGCAGCGGCCGGGCTGCTTGACCGGCTCGGCGCCGTAGCCGAAGAACCGGTCCAGCATCGCGGTGAACGCGGTGTCGCCGCCGGCCATCCGGATCCGCCCGGCCATGTCGTGCAGCAGCCGGAACGAGTAGTTCCACTTGCCGCCCTCGTAGAACTCCGAGTCGCGCAGCAGGCCGGTGGCCGGGTCGAAGGCGTTGATCCAGTCGCGGCCGCGCCGCTCCAGATCATCGGCCAGGCGGTGGTCGTTCAGGGCGCGGGCCACCTGCGCGGTGCAGTGATGGGCGTACGCGAGATCGAGGGTGTGCGTGATCGGGTGCACCACGCCGTGCTCCCAGAAGTCCTCGCCGTAGAGCCGGCGCAGGTCGTCGACCATGTGCACCAGCGCCCAGCTCCAGTCGATGCCCGGCCGCCGCAGCGCGTGCACGTCGGCCAGGGCGGTGTGCGCGAGCGCGCTGGCCTGCCGGAAGAACCGGTCGGCGCCGCGGGCCATCCGGTAGCCGATCGGGAAGTTGCCCTCCTCCTCGCACACCCGGATCAGCGACTCCAGCACGTCACCGGCCCGGTCCGGGACGATCGCCGACAGCAGCGGGATCTGCGTCTTGTAGATGTCCCACATGGTGCAGACGTCGAACGCGTACGGGCCGGGGTCGGGCCAGTTCGGGCTCTCGTCCTCGGCGATGCACGGCTTGATCAGCGAGTGGTAGACGGCGGTCGCCATCACCGTGCGGCGCGCGTCCGTGCCGCCCTCGACCTGCACCCGGCCCAGGTGGTCGCGCCAGCGGGCGCGGGTCCGGGCGCGGACCGCCTCGAAGGCGCTCTGGCCGGCGCCGCACTCGCGTTCCAGGTTGCGCCGGGCCTGGTCGCAGCCGCGCAGCGAGAAGCCCAGCCGGACCTCGATGGTCTGCCCGGCCCGGGCGGCGCCCATGAAGAGCATGCCGAACGGCCGCAGCGTGGTGTGCCGGATGCTGTCGAAGTCGAGCCGGGTGCCGCCGGGGATGAGCCGCCGGTCGTACCAGAGCATCTGCCGCCAGCCGGGACTGTCCACCTCGACGTACACCGACAGCGGCACGCCCTCCATGACCACGGTGCCCTGCCCGCGGCCGTGTCCCATGCTCTCGATCTGGGCGCGCAGCGGCACGGTCCGGCCCAGGTCGATGGCGAGGCCACCGCAGGACAGGTCGATGACGAGCCGGGCGCTGTGGTGGTCGGGGAAGGTGTAGCGGTGCACCGCCACCTTCTCGCCCACGGTGATCTCGGAGCGCACGCCGGTCTCGAGGTTGGCGGCGTAGTAGCCGGCCTCGGCCCGCTCGTCCTCCAGCGCCCAGGACTGGCCCAGGTCGTCGAGCGGCTGCACCATCGGGGTGACCCGCACGTAGTTGTAGTACTTGCGGATGGCGCCGGTGCCGGACTGCTGGAAGTGGGTGAAGCCGGACGCCTGCATCCGGCCGAACATGTCCTCCGGCACGCCCTCGGTGTTCTTGGCGTAGCGGCCGTAGCCGGTCGGGTAGGCCCCCGAGTAGGCACAGGCGGAGACCATGCCGAAGGGGGAGGTGGCGCCCGGGTGGGTGTTGCCCACCTGCGGCTTCGGCCACCACCAGGTAGCGGCGAGACCGTGTGCCCGGGGCAGGTCGGTGGCCGCTGTGCCGATGAAGGGATCAACGTTGTCCAGGATGGCCGGACTCTAACCGGCCAGCACCGTCCCGGTGGTTTCGTTCAAGTGAACTCCGTCCGTGGTGGCACTTTCGTGGGACTCCCGCAGCATCCGGTCGAACTCCGGGCCGGGCAGCGGCTTGCTGAACAGATAGCCCTGCACGGCCGGGCAGCCGGCGGCCTTGAGCGCCTCCCAGTCGGACAACTCCTCGACGCCCTCGGCGATCGTGGACATGCCCAGCGAGCGGGCCAGCCACAGCACGGCCGAGATGATCGACGCCTTGCGCTGGTCCTCGGCGAGACCGGCCACGAACGACCGGTCCAGCTTGACGATGTCGGCGGGCAGCGACTTGAGCCAGGTCAGCGAGCTGTAGCCGGTGCCGAAGTCGTCCAGGGCGATGCGTACGCCGAGCCGCTTGAGCGAGGCGAGCCGCTCGCTGACGTCGACCGTCGAGGCCAGCAGCGCGGTCTCGGTGATCTCCAGGACGATCCGGGACGGGTCCAGTCCGGGGGCGCCGGCCAGCACTCCGGCCACCATCGGCACGAAGTCCGGCTCGGCGAGCTGCCGCGGGCTGACGTTGACCGACACGTAGCCGAGCCGGTCCGACCAGTGCCGCAGGTGGTCGACGGCGGAGCGCAGCACGTGCTCGCCGAGCGGCACGATCAGGCCGGTCTCCTCGGCGGCGCCGACGAAGTGGTACGGGGTGAGGATCTCCCCCTCCGGGGTGCGCATCCGGACCAGGGCCTCGGCGCCGGCGATCCGCCCGGTGCCGGTGGTGACCACCGGCTGGAACCACAGCGGCAGGGTGACCCGCGGGTCGCCGGCGAGAGCGCGGCGCACCCGGGCCTCCGCGGCGAGTTTCTCCTGTACGGGGACGCGCAGCTGCTCGGTGAACACCTGGAGCCGGTTGCCGCCGGCGCGCTTGGCCGCGTACATGGCGGTGTCCGCGGCGACCACGACGTCCTCGGCGGGCACCCCGCCGAAGGCCGTGGTGACGCCGACGCTGACCGACACCGGCAGCCCGGAGCCGCCGACGGTGAGCGGCTCGGCGAGTGCGGCGAGGATGCCGTTGCCGACCCGCAGGCCGGTGCCGGACGGGCCGGGCAGGGCCGCGATGAACTCGTCGCCGCCGAGCCGGGCGAGCAGGGCGCCGTCCGGGACGACCTGGGCCAGGCGTGCGGCCAGGGCGCGCAGCACGTCGTCGCCGGCGCCGTGGCCCACCCCGTCGTTGATCGACTTGAAGCGGTCGACGTCCAGGTAGATGACGCTGACCGGCTCGGCGCTGCTCTCCAGCAGCAGCGCCAGGTCGTGCTCGAACGCCTTGCGGGACAGCAGGCCGGTGAGCGCGTCGTGCCGCACCTGGTAGCTCAGCTCCGCCTCGTGGTCGCGGGTCGCGGTGACGTCGATGCAGTGCGCCACGATCAGCCGCAGCCGGCCGTCCCGGTCGTACAGGCCGGAGGCGTGGGTCTGCACCCACATCAGCGAGCCGTCGTCGGTACGCCGGTACTGCCGGGTCACGGTCAGCGGCTCACGCGACTCGGCGATCATCCGCAAAATGTCCGGCTCGTCCCGGTCGATCGCGGCGAGCGGCAGGTCCCCGACGCCGAACTCGTCCGGGAGCTGCTCGGGCAGGCGCATCCAGTCCCGGTACGCCGGGTTGGTCCGCAGGAGCCGCCCGTCCGGGCCGAACATGGCCATCGGCACCGGCGTCTCGTCGAAGGCGACGCTGAGTTGCGCCTGGCTGTCGTCCAGGTTCTCCTGGGCGCGCTTCTCCTCGGTCTCGGTCAACCGCCAGCCGATCAGCTGGAACCCGGCGGCGGCGAGCACCGCGGCGCCGTGCAGCAGTGCCCACACCAGCGGGTTCGCCTGCGCCTGGTGGTGGCTGAACGTGTGGTTGGCCAGCGCCGCGCCGAACACGGCGTGGTGGACGACGGTGGCGACCAGGAAGCCGCCGAACGGCGCCCAGTCGCGGTAGAGGGCGAGCGCCGGCACCGCGATGAAGAACGCGAAGTGCGCCTCGGTGAGGCCGTGACAGAGGGCCACGAACCCGCCCGACGCGGCCGCGAAGCCGAGCGCCACCACGATCGACCGGGCCCGCCGGTTGGCCAGGCGGACCGCGCCGACCAGGCAGGGCAACAGCATCCCGTCGATGAGCAGCAGGTCCCTGGGGTGTTCGGCGCGGAACACGCCGAAGACCGTCAGCAGCACCATGCAGACGGCGAGCAGCACCGTCAGCAGCCGGTGCCGATCCGCCCAGTCCTCGTCGCGAAGGCCGCCGCCGGCCGGGAGCCGGTCACGGAGCCGCGTCATCCACGTCGCCACGGAAGGCACGATCGGCTCCGAGGGGCCCGCGTCCCAGGACCTTTCCGGTAGCGAATCAGGTGCCGAGCACCGCGCGGAGCCCGGCGACCAGCCGGGTGGTGTCCTCGGCGGTGCTGCCCAGGCCGAAGCTGATCCGCAGCAGACCGGGCGGGCCGTCCCCGCAGCTGCCGGCGCGGCCGTCGCCGGTGAGCCGGCGGACCAGCGGGTGGGCGCAGAACTGCCCGGCCCGCACGCCGATGCCGTGTTCGGCGTCCAGCCGCCGGGCCACGGCCGCCGGATCGGAGGCGTCCAGGGCCAGCGAGACGATCCCGACCCGGGGGTGGTCCGGCCCGAAGACGCTGACCTCGGTGGCCCCCGGCAGGCCGGCCAGACCGTCGCGCAGCCCGGCCAGCAGATCCTGCTCGTGGGCGTGCAGGGCGGCCCGGTCGGCGGCGGCCAGCGCCTCGCAGACCGCGGCCAGCGCCACCGCGCCGGGCAGGTTCGGGGTGCCGCCCTCGTGCCGGGCCGGGCCGGTGGCCCAGGTCAGGTCGCCGGGCCGGTCGCCCACCACGGCGCTCGCGCCACCACCGGCGAGGTACGGCGGCGCCGCGTCCAGCCAGTCCGCGCGGCCGGCCAGCACCCCGGCGCCGAACGGGGCGTACAGCTTGTGGCCGGAGAACGCCAGGTAGTCGGCGCCCAGGCCGTCGAGGCTCACCGGGGCGTGCGGGGCCAGCTGGGCGGCGTCGACGATCACCCGTACGCCGTGCGCGCGGGCCACCTCGGCGAGCTCCCGGACCGGCCACACCTCGCCGGTGACGTTGCTCGCGCCGGTGACGGTCAGCACGGCCGGACCGTCCAGGCTCTCGCACGCCGCCCGCAGCGCGGTGACGGCGTCCGCGGCCGACGCCGGCAGCGGCAGGCGCAGCGGGTTCGGCCAGGGCAGCAGGTTGGCGTGGTGCTCGCCCTCGAACTGGATCGTGGTGGTGCCCGGCGGCAGCGCGCGGGCCAGCAGGTTGAGCGCGTCGGTGGTGTTCCGGGTGAAGATCACGTGGTCGCCGGGGCGGGCGCCGACGAACTCGGCGACCACGTCGCGGGCCAGCTCGTACGCCAGCGTGGAGCCGCGCGAGCGTACCCCGGTGCCCCGGTGCACCGAGCCGTAGCGCGGCAGGAGGTCCTGGACCGCGTCGGCCGCGGCCCGCACGCACGGCGCCGACGCCGCGTAGTCGAGGTGGGCGAAGCGCACCAGCTCGCCGGAGGGGAGGGCGACCTTGAGATCGTCGCCGAGGATGTCGAGAGATGGCATGACCGCGCCTCCACGGGTTCGCCGTTTGCCGGTGTCGGGCGACACCGGCCCGGTCCTCACCCGGGGCACCCCGTCGCGAACGGAAGGGTTGCCGGCCAGCGAGCCGGGGCTTCGCGCTGGCGCTCATGACCTGACGGGGAAGTTAGCAGATGTCACGACCCCGGCCAATAACCCATGCAACAAGTAGGGATTAAGGTCCTATCACATGACGACCTTGTTCCAGCAGGAGTGGGACCAGTGGCACGCCGGCCACGAGAAGCGGCGCGCCGACCCGCACGGCTTCCTCGCGATCACCGGCCTGCACTGGCTGGACGCCACCCCGCGGCGGTTCGACGGCGCCCCCGGTGAGTGGAGCAGCGGCCCGGACGGGGTGACCGTGGCGCTCGGTGCGGGCGAGACGCTCACCGTCGACGGGCGGGAGGTGACCGGGACGCACCGGTTCCCGCCGCTCACCGAGCGCGCCGACATCACCGTGGGTCACGGCGGCGCGGTGATCGAGATCGCCCGGCGGGGCGGCCTCGACGTGATCCGGCCGCGGCATCCGGACAACCCGGTGCTGACCGGCTACACCGGCACGCCCGCCTACCCGGCCGAGGAGAAGTGGGTGATCGGCGGCCGGTTCACGGCGTTCCCGCAGCCGGTCACCGTCGGATCGGTGGCCGAGGGCATCGAGCACGTCTACGAGTCGCCCGGCCGGGTCGAGTTCAGCGTGGGCGGGGAGCCGCAGTCGCTGACCGTCTTCAACGGCAGCACGCCCGGGTCGCTGTTCGCGCTGTTCACCGACGCCACCTCGGGGCTGACCACGTACCCCGCGAACCGGAGCCTGGCCATCGCCGCGCCGGAGGAGGACGGGTCGGTGGTGCTCGACTTCAACCGGGCCACGAACCTGCCGTGCGCCTACACCCCGTTCGCGACCTGCCCGCTGCCGCCGGCCGGGAACCGGCTGCCGGTCGCGATCGAGGCGGGAGAGCGGCTTCCGCGGTAGTTTTCCTCGATGGAGCGGCTCGCCGAACTGATCGGGATCCGGTCGACCGCCGACCGGCCGGCCGACCTGCGGCGGGCGCTCGACATGGTGCTCGGCCTGGTCGGCCCGGGGTTCGAGGTCCGCCGCTTCGCGTCCCGGGGGAAGCCGAGCGCCCTGGTGTCCACCCCGGGCCCGCCCCGGGTGATCCTCAACGCCCACCTGGACGTGGTGCCCGGAGCCCCCGGGCAGTTCACCGCCCGCACCGACGGCCACCGGCTGTACGGCCGCGGCGCCCACGACATGAAGGCCGCCGCGCTGGTGATGGCCACGGTGTTCCGGGAGGTGGCGCCCACCCTGCCGTACCCGGTGGCGCTGCAACTGGTCACCGACGAGGAGGTGGGCGGTTTCGACGGCACCGGGCACCAGGTGGCGCGGGGTATCCGGGCCGGGTTCGTGATCATCGGCGAGCAGAGCGGCCTGCGGATCGTCACCGAGTCGAAGGGCATCATCCGGGCCCGGCTCACCGCCACCGGCCGCACCGCCCACGCCGCCTACCCGTGGCAGGGGTCGAACGCGCTGCTCGCGGTGACCGCGGCGGTGCGGCGGCTGCTCGACCGGCATCCGGTCCCGGCCGCCGAGGAGTGGACCACGACGGTCAACGTGGCCCGGATCGAGACCTCCAACGAGGCCGCCAACGTGGTTCCGGCGGACGCGTCCGCGCTCGTCGACATCCGGTTCCCGCCGTCCGAGCCGGATCTGGCCGGGCGGTCGGCCGACGAGATCGCGGCCCACCTGACGGCGGTGGCCGGAGTCGCGGTCCACGTCGAGGCGCTGGGCGCCCCGCACCACGCCGATCCGGACAGCGCCGAGGTGCGGCTGCTGCGGCGGGCCGCTCAGGACGCCGGGTACGACGGCTCGCCGCTGCGCAAGCACGGGGCGGCCGACGGCCGGTTCTACTCGGCGGTGGGCGTGGACGCGGTGATCTTCGGGCCGGGCGGCGACGGGCAGCACGGTCCGGAGGAGTACGTGGATCTGCGAACGCTCCCGCCGTACCGGAAAGCGCTCGAGGGTTTTCTGAGAGGCCTAGGCGGCTAGCAGGTGCTCGACGCGGGCGGCCGTGGCCCGCAGATGGGGGCGGCGGTCGGCGTCGACGGCCGCGTTCCACGAGCAGGGGCCGTGCCGGTGCAGCATCTCCGTGTAGCGGGCCTCCGGGTCGACCCGCAGACCGGTCGGGCCCACCGTCTGGTCGGCGTAGGTGAGGGCGTCGGCCATCAGGCTGCGCTCGTCCGGGAAGGCGGCCAGCTGCCCGGCCAGACCGCGGGCGGCGCCGACGAACCGGGCGCCCGAGTGGTAGGCGACCAGACCGGCGATCCGGGCCGGCCAGCCCTCGTCGCTCAGGTGCACGGCGCCGTCCAGCGGGTGGAAACCGGTCAGCGCGATCGGCTCGGCATAGCCGATGTCGTGCAGCCAGGCGGCCGCGACCAGCACGTCGGGATCGAGGCCGAGCCGGGCGGCCAGCCCGGCGGCGCGCCGGGCCACCCCGGCGGTGTGCCTCCAGCGGTCGCCGCTGTCACCGATCAGCGACCCGGCCACCAGCCGGGCCGTCTCGGCGCGCGATCGGAGCAGCACATCGGTCATGGGCGGATGCTATGCCGGGCCGGGTTAACGGCGGATGGACAATCGATGGCCGGTGACCGAAAAGGTCAGCGGCCACGGACCCGCTGGGCGGGCACACCGGCCGCCGCGAGCTGCTCGGCGAGCCGCCCGTTGGGATTGTCGACGAAGACGGCGACCTGGAGATCGTCGCCGAGCCCGCACGCCGCGGCCACCGAACCCAGGTTGATCGGGTCGAGGTCGGGCACGTCGGCCAGGTCGACGATCAGCCGCAACGGCCGGACCCGCCGCACGGTGTGCACCAGGAGCTGCCGCAACTCCACCGCCGCATCGAGGTCGACCGATCCGTGTGGATGGATGACCACACTGCCGTCGGGGCTGGTGCTCACTTCGAGTACCGAGCTACGCATCGGACTACCTCTCGCCACCCAGCGTTCATCTGGCCGCCCACCTTAGGTCGCGCGGCGCGGACGGGCCGCCAACGGCACATGACCATTCGGTGAACAGCTCGGCGGCGCGGGCGGTGACCGAACAGGTGATCATCACCGTCCGAACGGGCGTTCACGAAACGCCAGACGTTTGCTTGTCTCGATGGGCCTTCCGACATGACGAAGTAGGTCCAGATGAATACTGCGCCCAGCCGCGGGCGTCACCGGCTGCATCCCCGCCGACTCGTCAGGTACCGGAAGCGATTACTCACCGCGCTCGTCGTGGCACTGTCGGTCGCCCCGCTGGCGTTCGTCAACGGCAACGCCACCGCGGCCGCCGCCCTCGCACCGCAGCCGGGCGACTTCACCGGATACGGCTTCGACGCCTGCACCGCCCCGTCCAGCGAGACGATGGCGGCCTGGCTGAAGTCGTCGCCGTACCGTGCGGCCGGCATCTACTTCGGCGGCAACAACCGCGGCTGCACGCAGAAGAACCTCACCGCCGAGTGGGTCCGCGAGCAGGTCACCCGCGGCTGGCGGCTGATCCCGCTGTACGTCGGGCCGCAGGCCAGCTGCACGTCGGTCACCAAGAAGAACCTGATCGACAACACCAAGGCCGCCGCCCAGGGCCGGGCCACCGCCGAGGACGCGGTCCGGCAGGCCACCGCGCTCGGGCTCGCCAAGGAGAGCGTGCTGATCTACGACATGGAGTCGTACGACAGCAAGAACACCGTGTGCCGCGAGGGCGTGCTCGCGTTCATGAGCGCGTGGACCAACCGGCTGCACGACTACGGCTACTTCTCCGGCTACTACAGCAGCGCCGCGTCCGGCGTCGCCGACATGGTCGCGGTTTACAACAAGCCGTGGTACGTGCGTCCCGACTACATCGACTTCGCCCGCTGGGACCAGGTCGTCACCGTCTCCGACAAGGTGATCCCGGCGTCGTACTGGTCGCCGAAGCGCCGGATGAAGCAGTACCGGGGCGGCCACCAGGAGACCTGGGGCGGCGTCACCATCAACATCGACAACGACTACCTGGACTTCGCCCGCCTGCCGGGCGCCAAGCTGTCCGACTGGAACCGTAACGGCTGGTCGGACGTGCTGGCCCGGACCACGTCGACCGGCAACCTGTTCGCCTACCCGGGCAACGGCGTCTACATCTCCGAGGGCTACCGCTCCCTGGTCGGCTCGTACGCCTCGGCGAACGCGCTGCTGCGGATGGACCTGAACCGGGACGGCTACGTCGACCTGATCGTCCGGACCCGGGCCGGGGCGATGTACTTCTACCCGGGCCTGAGCAACGGGAAGTTCGGCGCCCGCAAGCAGCTCTACAAGAACATGAGCCACCTGCGGGAGCTGACCGCGATCGGCGACTTCAACCGGGACGGCTACCCCGACATGCTGGCCGCGCAGACCAGCAACGGCAACGTCTACCTCTACCCGGGGGCCAAGGGCGCCAAGTTCGGCAAGCGCAAGGCGATCGCGTACGGCGACTGGAACAACCGCAGCGAGTTCGCCGGCGTCGGCGACTTCGACCGGGACGGTTATCCGGACCTGGTCGTGAAGCTGAACAGCAACAACGGCATCTACCTGTACCGCGGGAAGGCGGGCGGCCTGCGGACCGCGCTGCGGATCGGCTCGGCCGCCGGGCTGCGCGACCTGTACGGCATCGGCGACTTCGACCGGGACGGCTACACCGACCTGGCCGCCGTGCGGTCGTCGACCGGGAACCTGATGCTCTACCGCGGCACCGGCAAGGCGCTCACCGCCGGGCTGAGCCTGTCCACCGGGTACCAGGGCCGTTCACCCCTGTTCTGACGGATCCGGCGGCGTGCCGGGCAGGGTGAACGACACGGTCGTGCCACCGCCGGGGGTCTCGTCCACCCGGATGACCCCGCCGTGCCTCTCCACGATGCGCCAGCACGTGGAGAGGCCGATGCCGTGGCCGCCGGCCGTGTTGTTGCCGAGCCGGGTGAACATGTCGAAGACGCGTTCCCGCTGCTCCGGGGGGATGCCGAGGCCGTTGTCGGCGACCCGGACCGTCCAGCCGTGCCCGGCCCGCTCGGCGGTGACCGTCACCCGGCACGGCCGGCGCGGGTCCCGGTACTTGATGGAGTTGCCGACCAGGTTCTGCAACAGCTGACGGATCAGCACCGGGTCGCCGGTCGCCACCGGCAGCGGACCGGGCGCCTCGACCACCGCGCCGGCCGCCTCGGCGGCCGGCGCCAGGTCGCCCCGCACCTGCTCGAAGAGATCGGCCAGGTCGGCGGCGCCCAGCCGCACCGGCGCGCTGCCGGCCTGCGCGTAGTCGAGCAGCGACCGGATCAGTTCCCGCATCCGGTTCACCGCCCGGGTGGCCGCCTCCACCCACTTGCGCGGGCGCCCCTCCACCTCGTCGCCGATCAGCTCCAGGTAGGCGCCGACCGCGGCGAGCGGGGCGACCAGGTCGTGGCTGACCGCCCCGGCGAAGTTGGCCAGGTCGGCGTTGGAGCGGCGCAGCTCGGTGTTGGCCGCGGCCAGCTCGCGGCGGGCCTCCTCGATGGCGCGCTGCTGCGCCCGGGCGCCGGTGACGTCGTTCATCGCGACCACCGCGCCGAGCGCGACGCCGTCCGCGCCGGTGAGCGCCCGGCCGCTGACGCTGACGTGGACCGGGTCCGCCCCGTCCGGCTTGATGATCATCTCGGCGTTCCTGACGGCGCCCTCGCGCAGCACCCGGAGCAACGGCACCCGTTCCTCCGGCAGCGGCGTGTGCCCGTCGGTCTCGAACAGCCGGTACCGGTGCGCCACCTCGGCCGGTTCGACGTCCGGGTCGGCGTCGACGCCGTGCCACTCCCGGGCGGCCCGGTTGAAGAGGGTGAGCCGCCCGTCCGGGCCGACCGCGACCACCGCCACGTCGATGGTGTCCAGCAGGGTGTCGGTCCACCGCTGCCGTTCCTCGGCCAGGGTGGCCAGCTCGGTGTTGACCCGGGCCTGCCGGCGCCGTTCGAACAGCGCCAGGACGATCCGGGCCAGATCCTCGAGCCGGGCGATCTGCTCGCCGGTCAGGTCCCGCGGCACCACGTCGAAGACGCAGAGCGAGCCGAGCGCGTGCCCCTCCGGGGTGACCAGCGGCGCGGAGGCGTAGAACCGCGTACTGAACCGGGTGCCGTTGACCCACGGGTTGTCCCGGTAGACCGGATCGACGCTCGCGTCCCGGACGTGGGTGAACCGGCCGGCCTCGAAATGGACGGCGCACATCGAGTCGGCGCGGTCCGAGTCGCCGCCCTCGAAGCCGACCGAGGTGAGCTGGCACTGGCGCTTGTCGTCGATCAGGTTGAGCGTGGCGTACGGCACCCCGGCGACGGCCGCCGCCACCCGTACCACCGCGTCCAGCTCGTCGCCCGCCGGGGAGTCGAGGAGCCGGTACTCGTGCAGCGCGGCGATCCGGGACCGCTCCCGTTCCGGCAACCGTTGTGCCACGTCCACGTGGTTCTAATCGGCAGCGCCGCCGCCCGCCTGACCCGTTGGCCCGGCGGTGACGGGCAGGGTGACGGTGACGGTGAGCCCGCCGCCGGGCGTGTCGTCGAGGGTGATCGTCCCGCCGTGCCGTTCCACGATCCGCCGGCAGCTGGGCAACCCGACCCCGTGCCCCGCCCGGGACAGCATGTCGAACACCGTGGCGCGCAGCGGCGGCGGGATGCCGGGCCCGTTGTCGGCGATCCGCACGGACGGCCCGTCGGCGCTCACCTCGATCCGGCACGGCCGGTCCGGCCGCCGGTGCTTCAGCGCGTTGCCGATCAGGTTCTGCACCAGCAACCGGATCAGCACCGGGTCGCCGTACACCGCCGGCAACGGGCCGGGCACGCTGACGCGCGCTCCGGCCGCCACGATCTCCGCGTTCATGTCCGTCAGGACGTGGTCCAGCACCTCCTTCATCGGTACGTGCACCGCGCGCACCGGCGCACTTCCGGCCCGCGCGTAGCCGAGCAGCGAGTCGATCAGATCCCGCATCCGGCCGACCGCCTGCGCGGCCTCGTCCACGAAGAGGGCCACCCGTTCCGAACCGTCCTCGTCGCGCAGGTCGCCCAGCAGGTCGAGGTAGCCGCCGACCGCCGCGAGCGGGGCCACCAGGTCGTGGCTGACCGCCCCGGCGAAGTCGGTCAGGTCCGCGTTCGACCGGCGCAGCTCGGCGTTCGCGCGGGCCAGCCGCCGGTGGGCCTCCCCGACCAGCCGCAGCCGGGTGTGCTCCGCGGTGATGTCCTGCAACGCGACCGCCGCCCCGATGACGACGCCGTCCCGGCCGCGCAGCGCCCGCGCGTTCGCCCGTACCCTCCGGGTCTCCCGGCCCGGCTGCCTGATCACCATCTCCTGCCCCCGCACCGGCTCCCCGGTGCGCAGCACCCGCAGCACCGGCACGTCCTCCTCCCGGAGCAGGGTGCGGCCGTCGGGTTCGTACAGCTGATAGCGGGTGGCGATCCGCTCCGGCTCGACGTCCTCGTCGATCTCCCGGTCGTGCAGTTCCCAGGCCGCCCGGTTGTAGAGGACCATCCGCCCGGACGGGGTGACCGCGAGCACCGGCTCGTCGATGTTGTCCAGCACGGTGCGGAGCCACTCCTCGCGGGCCGAGATCACGGACCGCAGGCCGGCGGACAGCCGGGTGTGCCGGTTCCGCTCGAAGAACGCCACGACGATCCCGGCCAGGTCGGTGAGGCGGCCGATCTGCTCGTCGCCGAGCCGGCCCGGTTCGCCGTCGAAGACGCAGAGCGTGCCCATCACGTACCCGTCCGGGCTGATCAGCGGCGCGGACGCGTAGAAGCGGATGTGGCCCAGCTTCCCGGTGACCCACGGGTTGTCCCGGTAGTCCGGCTCCTCGCGGGCGTCCGGCACGTGCACGAACCCACCCCGGTCCAGCCGCACCGCGCACATCGCGTCCTCGCGAGCGCAGTCCCGGCCGGCGAACCCGACCGTGGTGTGCTGGAACTGGCGGGCGTCGTCGAACAGGTTCAGGCTGGCGCAGTGCACCCCAGCCACCGCGGCCGCCACGCGCACGACCGCGTCCAGCTCGGCGGCCGGCGGCATGTCCATGAGGTGGTACTCGGCGAGCGCCTCGGCACGCCGCCGTTCGGTGTCCGTCCCCACGTGCTACCTATCGGCAACCGGACGGCACCCCTGACCGGCTGGACTCAGTAACCCACGTCACGCCGCCGGAATCCGACCAGACCGCCCGCCACCAGCACGGCCGCGACGGCGCCGACCGCCAGCACCGGACCGGCCGTCACCGCCTCCAGCGGGGCCCGCGGCAGGTGGGCGAACGGGGACAGCCGCCCGGCCCACGACGGCAGCCCGAACGAGGCGGCGAACAGCTGCACCACCACGCAGTAGCCGAGCACCGACCAGGCGGCCACCGCCGCGGCCCGCGCCGCCCAGCCCAGCCCGAACACCGCCACGGCCACCACCGCCCACACCCCGGGCAGGGCGGCCAGCGCGGCCCCGGCCATCCGGAGCGCCTGGCCCGGATCGCCGACGGTCAGCCCGTACGCCAGGCCCTCACCGGCCCCGCCGGCGAGCAGCACCAGCGCGCTGCCGGCCAGCGCCACCCCGAGATGCCCGCCCAGCCAGGCGGCGCGGCTCGTGGCGGTGGCCAGGACCGGCTCGGCCCGCCCGGCGAGTTCCTCGGCCCGCGCCCGCAGCACCGCCGCCACCCCGGCCGCCGCCGCGAGCAGCGCGCACAGGGTCACGCTGAGCGCCAGGAACGAGTCGACGATCTCTCCCGCGCCGCCCGACAGGAACGCGGCCGTCTCCGGGTTGTCGGCCACCCACTGCTCGATGCTGTCGGCGATCGACCCGTACGCCACCCCGAGCAGCCCCACCCCCACCGCCCAGCCGGCGACCAGGCCCCGTTGCAGCCGCCAGGCCAGCCCCGACGGGGTGCCCAGCGCCCGGGAGGCGTACGGCCGGCCCGGCCTCGACCGCAGCAGGCCGGCCCCGACGTCGCGACGGTCCAGCGCCGCGAGCGCCGCCAGGACCAGGACCGCGGCCGCGCCCAGGGTGATCGCCAGCGGCCACCAGCGGTCCGCCCCGTACGCCCAGGTGCGCTGGCCCCACCCGATCGGCGACAACCACGCCACGGCGCCCGCACCGGTGTCACCGACCGCCCGCAGCGCCCACGCCGCGCCGATCATCGAACCGACCGCCGCGTAGACGGCGCGGGTGTGCTCGAAGACCTGCGCGGCCAGCACGGTCAGCGCCGCGAAGAACAGGCCCAGCGCCGCGGTCGCGGCCGCCACCAGCAGTGATCCGCCCGGCGGCAGCCCGGTCCCGGCGAGCGCCGCGAACACCACGGCCCCGATGACCAGGTCGGCGAGCACGGCCAGCCGCAGCGCGGCGAAGACCGGGGTACGGCGGGTGATCGGGGTGGACCGCAGCAGCTCGGCCCGGCCGGTCTCCTCGTCGCCGCGGGTGTGCCGGCCGATCAGGAACATGTTCATCAGCGCGACGACGACGGCCGCGAACCCGAAGATCTCGAAGACGATCTCGCCGCCGATCGAGGTCAGCAGCTCGGGCGGGCCGCTCATGGCGATCACCGCGGTGTTGGCGCCGACCGTCTCGCGCAGCCTGGCCAGGGCGGCGGGGTCGCCGTACAGCTCCTGGCTCTGGGTCGACTGGACCAGGAACAGCGCCCCGGTGCCGCCGATCCACCAGGGCAGTGCGGCCCGCTCCCGGCGCAGGCCGTGAGCGAGCAGCGCGGCGGACATCGGCTCAGAACCAGCGCCGGCGCCGGTAGTGGCCGTGGTGGCGGTAGTGCCCGTGATGCCGGTAGTGGCCGTGGTGTCCGTAGGCGCCCGGGTGGTGGTAGCCATATCCCTGGCTGCGCTGGATCCGGTGGTTGACCTCGCGCAGCAGCCCGTCGACCGCCGGGTTGTGCCGGCCGTGGGACATCCGCTGAAGCTTCGACGCGACCATCGAGAGCACGAACCGCTTGATGAAGCCGCTCACCGCACCGTCTCCTCTGCCTGCCGGGCCCGCGCTCCGCCGGGCCTGTGCCACCAGGGTAGGCGGCCCGTTCCAGCGCTGAGCTGTGCGTTTCCTGTCAGTCAGGTGGTGGCGGCGGCCGGTTCACTCGCGACGCGTACGCCGAGCTCGCGCAGCGCCGCGATGCGCTGCCGGATCAGCGCCGTCGACTCGGCCTGCAACCGGGACCAGCCGTCCTGGCCGGTGATCTGGCCGGCGTGCCGCCGGTACAGCCAGGTGACCTCCGGCGGCAGGAAGCCCGGCGTCGTCTCGGCCAGCGCCACCAACAGCGCCAGATCCCCGCCGCGCGCCGTGGCCACCCAGCCACCGAACGCGCGGACGGTCGCGATGCGCGCGGTGAGCCCGGCGCACGGCGCGGCCGGCCGGCCGCTGTCGATGATCAGCTGGGTCAGCACGCCCGGCTCGATCACGCCGGGTGCCAGCGGTGCGGGAAACGACTGGCGGGACGAGTCCGGCAGCAGGTCGTGAGCCTGCCCGGTGACCCAGTGGACGCGCGGATGGGCGCCGAACGCCTCGATGGCCGTGCGCAGCGCGTCCGGCAGCAGCAGGTCGTCGGAGTCCAGCACGTGCACCAGCGAGCCACTCGCGCGGGACAGGGCCATGTTCCGCGTGATGTTGACCCCCAGCGACTCGCCGTTGGCCTGGAAACGGGAGAACGGGAACCGCCGTGTCACCTCGGCCGGGGCGGACGTGGCGCCGTCCTCCTGGACCAGCCACTCCACCTCCCACCCGGCCGGCAGGTCCTGCCCGGCGAGGCTCTCCCCCGCCTCGGCGAGGAACTCCGCCCGCTGCGCGTGAACGGGAGTGAGGACGGAGATCAACGGCATGGGGTACCCTTCCCGCACGATTCACCGGACGGCCCGGGTATCCGCGCCCGGCCGACGGTACCTCAGTCGTGGCGCCGGTTCCGCCGGTCCGGCGAGGACGGCGGGGCGGGGCCTGTCGTTCCGGCGGTTCCGCTCGTACCCTGCGGGCCGCGGCGAATCCGGTTGCCGCGGCCGGGGGCGTGATCGACCATCAGCCGATGGAGACCATCGCGGCGATCAGTGACTACTACGAGCGGGGCGGGGAGGTGGGCCGGCTGCGGGCCGGCCGCGGCCGGCTGGAGTTCCTGCGTACCCAGGAGGTTTTGAGGAGGCTGCTGCCGCCCGCCCCGGCACGCGTGCTCGACGTCGGCGGCGGCGCCGGAGCCCACGCCCGCTGGCTGGCCGCCGACGGGCATCAGGTGCGGCTGGTGGATCCGATGCCGTTGCACGTCCAGCACGCCGGCGCGATCGACGGAGTCGACGCCGTCCTCGGCGACGCCCGCCGCCTCGCCGAGCCGGACGCCGCCTACCAGGCCACGCTGCTGCTCGGGCCGCTCTATCACCTGCCCGACCGCCGGGACCGGGTGACGGCGCTGCGCGAGGCGGCCCGGGTCACGGCGCCCGGTGGCATCGTCGCCGCGGCGACGATCAGCCGGTATGCCGGGCTCTACGACACCCTGGTCCGGGGCCGCTACATCGAGCCGGAGGTCCGCCGGATCACCGACGAGGAGGTCGTCACCGGCGTGCACCACCCCTTCGACCAGGATCTTTTCACCCTCGCCTATTTCCATCACCCCGACGAGATCGTGGACGAGTTCGCCGAGGCCGGGCTGACCCGGGCGTCGAGGTACGCGCTGGAGGGCGGAGCCTGGCTGTTCGCCGACCGGGACGGCTGGCTCGAGGGCGACGAGCGCACGGCCGCGTTGCTGGACGCCCTCCGCTCCGTCGAACAGGAACCCAGCCTGTTCGGCATCAGCTCCCACCTGCTGACCGTGTCGGTCGTCCGGTGACTAGAGGCGGTCCAGCTGTTCCTCGAGGTGGAAGACCTGGTCGAGGACGAGCATGCCCTCGTCCGGGCGGGCGTCGCCGAGGGCGGGAAAGAATGTGGCCATGGCGGCCTGCCAGCGGGCGTTGACCTCGGTGCGGGCCATCGCCTCCTGGGCGGCGGCGAAGTCGTCGGTCTGGAGGGTGCCGACGAGCAGGCCGTCGGGGCGCAGGAAGAGGCGGTAGTCGCGCCAGCCGGTGGCGGCCAGCGCCCGCAGCATCTCCGGCCAGACGGCGGCGTGGACCGCGCGGTACTCGTCGAGCCTCGCCGGGTCGACCTGGAGGGTGAAGCAGACGTGCGTCATCGGGGGCTCCTTCGGATCATGGCTCGCCCGCCATCATGACCGCTCAGCAGGTGGAGTGGAACAGACCTCCCACCGGCCGCGTCCCGGCCAGCTCGTTGTAGATCCGGACCGCCTCGGTGGTCTCCGCCTCGTGCACGGTGACGCCCGGTCCCGTAGCGCCCGCAGGGTGGCCGGATCGATCTGGAGCACCAGGTCCATGCCACGGGACAGCACCACCGTGGTGGCGCCGTGCTCCAGCAGCTCCTCGACGTCGGCGGGCTGGATGCCGGGGCTGTGCCGGGTGCCGGTCTCGGTCCAGTCCCAGGGCCGGCCGCCGCCGGGCCAGAGTTTGAAGTCCTTGCCGGGCGGCAGGCCCTCGACCGTCATCTCGCCCCACGACACCGACGTGATCCGCGGCGATTCCGCCATCGCTCCTCCTCGACTCACCGGCCGACGATAGCCTGCTACTTTATTTCGCATGCGAAATAAAGACGTCAGGATCGGGGAGATCACCGGTACGTGGTGGGAGCCGGACGAGGAACCCACGGCGGTGCTGGTGGTGCACCCGGCGACGGCGACGCCGGCCGGGTTCTACCGGGCGTTCGCGGAGTTCCTGGTGGAGAACCGGATCGCCGTGGTCACCTACGACTACCGGGGCACCGGGCGCTCCGGGTCGCCGCGCGAGCACCCGGGTCTGGGTATGCGCGACTGGATCGAGCACGACGTGCCGGCGGTGACCGCCTGGGCGCGGGAGCGGTTCCCGGGGCTGCCGCAGCTCGCCGTCGGGCACAGCATCGGCGGGCACGCCCTGGCGCTCGGGCACGGCGGACCGGAGCTGACCGCGTTCGCGCTGGTCGCCGCGCATGTGGCGACCATCCGGGCGATTCCGGGCCGGGTCGAGCGGATGCGCGTACGCCTGGTGTTGAATCTTCTCGGTCCGGCGCTCGGCGCCGTGCTCGGCTATGTCCCGGCCCGCCGGATGGGTCTGGGCGAGGACATCCCGGTGGCCGCGGTCCGGCAGTGGGGCGGCTGGGGCCGCCTGCCGGGCTATCTGTTCGACGATCCGGCGATGCGGGCGGCGGAGCGGGCCGCCGCGGTGACGCAGCCGGTGCTGATGATCGGGCTCAGCGACGACCCGTGGGCGACGCCGGAGCAGGTCGACGCGCTCGCCGCCCGGCTGACCGGCGCCCGGGTGGAGCGCCGCACCTGGACCCCGGCCGACGCGGGCGTCCCGCACGTCGGTCACCATGGGTTCATGCGGCGCACCGTTCGTGACACTCTCTGGCCCGACCTGCTGACGTGGTTCCAGAAGCGGATGGCGGACGTGGCCTGATGGCACACCGGCTGGTGTTCGACCTGTTGACGGCCGAGCGCTCGGTCCGTCGCTGGATCGACGCCCGGTCCGGCGACAGCGGCATCGGGGCGGCCGGGGCCGGGGTGCTGTTCCATCTGGCCGCCCACGGTGACGCGCTGATCGGCGACGTGGGCGCCGCCCTGGGCGCGTCGCCGTCCGGGGTGAGCGGTCTGGTCAGCCGGCTGGAGAAGGGCGGCTTCGTGGCCAAGGCGCCGGACGCCGGCGACGCCCGCGCGGTGCGGCTGACCCTGACCCCGCTGGGCCGGCAGGCGGTGGGGGCGGCCCGCGAGGTGGTGGCCGAGCTGAACGCGGAGCTGACCGACGGATTCACGGCCGCCGAACTCGACGTGGTCGCCCGCTGGCTGGGACGAACGACACAGCGCCTGAGTTGAGCGGTACTTCCGCTGACGCCCGGGGCATACCAAGGTGATGAGTGGGTGCCCTGAGCTGAGGGAGTGCTGATGCGTCATCGAGTGGTAGTCGTGGGGGCCGGCTTCGGCGGCCTCTTCGCGATCAAGGCGCTCCGCCACGCGGACGTCGACATCACCCTGGTCAACGGTACGGCGTACCACCTCTTCCAGCCGCTGCTCTACCAGGTGGCCACCGGCATCCTGTCCGAGGGCGAGGTGGCGCCGCCGATCCGGGAGGTGCTGCGCCGGCAGAAGAACGTGGACGTCCGCCTCGGCTGGGTGCGGGACGTGGACGTCGAGGCCAAGGTGGTCTCGGTGGCCGGGCCGGGCATCGACTACACGGTGGAGTACGACACGCTGATCGTGGCGGCCGGCGCCTCCCAGTCGTATTTCGGCAACGACGAGTTCGCCGACCACGCGCCGGGCATGAAGAGCGTCGACGACGCCCTGGAGCTGCGGGCCCGGATCTTCGGCGCGTTCGAGGTGGCCGACCTGCACACCGACCCGGAGACGATCGAGCGGTGGCTGACGTTCGTGGTGGTCGGGGCGGGCCCGACCGGCACCGAGATGGCCGGCCAGATCGCCGAACTGGCGCACCGCAACCTGCGCGGCCAGTTCCGGCACATCGACTCGCGCAAGGCGCGGATCCTGCTGGTCGACGCGGTCGGCTCGGTGCTCAGCACGTTCGGCGACCAGCTCGCCGGCAAGGCCGAGCGGCAGCTGGCGAAGCTGGGCGTGGAGGTGCGGACGGACACCCGGGTGGTGGCGGTCGACGCGACCGGCATCGAGGTGGAGTCCGGCGGGCGCCGCGAGCGGATCCCGGCGATGACGAAGGTGTGGGCGGCCGGGGTGGCGGCCCCGCCGCTGGCCGCCCGGCTGGCCGCGGAGACCGGGGCGAAGACCGACCGGGCCGGCCGGATCCTGGTCGAGCCGGACACCACCCTGCCCGCGCACCCGGAGATCTTCGTGCTCGGCGACATGATGAGCCTGGCCGGCGAGGACGGGCGGCCGCTGCCCGGGGTGGCGCAGGTGGCCATCCAGAGCGGCCGGCACGCGGCCGACCAGATCAAACGGCGGCTCGCCGGCAAGGAGAGCGGTCAGCCGTTCCGCTATTTCGACAAGGGCAGCCTGGCGACGATCTCCCGCTTCTCGGCGGTGGCGAGCATCTGGAAGTTGCGGTTGTCCGGCTTCCCGGCCTGGGTGGTGTGGGTGGCGGTGCACCTGTTCTACCTGGTCGGCTTCAAGAACCGGGTGACCGCGGTGCTGCACTGGTTCGTCAGTTTCCTGGGCCGGGGCCGGTCGGAGCGGGTGGCCACTCAGCAGCAGGCGTTCGCGCGCCAGGCGATCCGGGCCTACGGTGATCCGTTCCGCCGGGCCTCCGGGGCGGAGGCCGAGGTCGGGTAGCGTGTAGCGGCCCGCAGAAAGTCATGAGGAAGGCTCACCATTGGTCCCGGTCACAGTGTCAACGCCCGTGGTGTCGCGAGTCCGGACCCTGGCGCCGGTCTTTCACGAGCTGACCCTGTTCCACGGGAGCATGGGCGCCGGCAAGTCGACGCTGGCGCTGCAGAACGCGTACAACCGGCGGCAGGCGGGCCGGCCCGGGATCCTGCTCACCAGCATGGACCGGGCCGGCGCCGGGGTGATGTCGTCGCGGCTGGGGGTGGCGGCGGACGCCATCGAGGTGACCGACGGCACCGAGCTGACCGCGCTGATCGCCGACGAGGTGCCGGCCGGCGGCTTCGTGATCGTCGACGAGGCGCAGTTCCTGCGGCCGGAGCAGGTGGAGCAGCTGGCCTGGGCGGTCGACGAGCTGTGTGTGGACGTGGACGCCTACGCCATCTCCACCGACTTCATGTCCCGGTTGTTCCCGGGCGCGCGGCGGCTGCTGGAGCTGGCCGACAACATCGTGTCGCTCCAGGTGGAGGTGACCTGCTGGTGCGGGCGCCCGGGCCGGCAGAACGCGCGGATCGAGGACGGCCGGGTGGCCCGCTCGGGCGCGCAGGTGGCGGTCGGTGACACGTCCGACGCGGCCGAGGTGACGTACCGGGTGCTGTGCCGGCGGCATTGGCGCGACGGGGTGGCCGGGCCGGATTCGGTGACCGTGGAAACGAACTTCTAGCGCCAAGTCCCGACATTCTCGATACGCCGGGAGGTCGACGGCGGGGCATTCCTCTAGGGTGTGCCCCGCTTTTGATCATCCAACGTGGAGGGTTGTCATGCCTCGCGCGGGCCTCGGGCCGCTGCTCACCATGCTGGTGGGCGCCCTGTTACCGGCCTCCTGCGCGAGCGGCCCGGCCGCCGTGGGCGCCGCCCGGGTCACCGTTCCGGACCTGATCGGCGCGGACGCCGACGCGATCGGCGAGCAGAGCGCCCAGGCCGGGGTGAAGCCGATCCTGCGCTACCGGTGGGACTCGACGGCCGCCCCGCGCACGGTGATCGCGGTGGCCCCGGCGCCGGGCACCACCGTCGAGCGCGGCACCAGCATCACGATCGAGGTGGCCGGCGCGCCGGGGGCCTCGCTGGACGAGCGGATCACCGCGGACCGGGAGCACTTCGTCGGCCTCGGCACCGACCCGGACGGCACGCTGGTGATCGCCGTGGCGGCCGGCGCCGACCGGGCCGCGGCCGTGGCGGCCCTCGGCCCTACCCTGCTGAACCGGCGGTTCCGTACCGTCGTCTGCCCGGTGACACACGCCGACCTGGAACGGATCCGGGCCGAGGTGAGCGCCACCGCGTCGCTGCACGCCACCGGCTACACGGTGGATCTGGAGGCCACGGCGTGCGCGGTCCGGCTGACCGGCGACATCGCGCCGCCGGTCGTCGCGGCCCTGCGTCAGCGGTACGGCGGCACGCTGATCGTCAGCGGCGGCCCGGGCCCGACGCCGCACACGTGACGGTCCGGGTCACGGGTAGATCATCCAGCCGCGCAGGTCCCCCTGCGGGTCGAACAGGTAGCCGCCGTCACCGACGCTGTGCCGGGCCGGGTCGGCGTTGGAGAGGATCGGCTTGGTGAGCCCCCAGTACTTGTGGTCGGCGGTGTTCTCGCCCTTGCCGACGTGCACCCAGACGTCGCCGCCGGCGGGCACGACCGTGCCGGCCGGGAAGGTGTAGCGGCGCAGGCCGGAGTCGCGCACCCACCAGCCGGCGATCGGCACGGCGGTGGTGGAGGGGTTGTGCACCTGGAACCACTCGCCGTTGAGGTTCTGCTCGTCGGCGCCGTCCGGGTCCGGGTTGACGGTCAGGGTGAGGCCGCTGTTCTGGGCCGGGCCGGCGCCGCAGCTGTCGGTGTCGTAGAGCTCGCGGTGCTCGGCGGCGGCCTGCACGCCGGCCACCCGGTAGGCGTCGTCCCAGGCCCACTCGCCGGGGAAGGGCAGCCAGAGCGCGTGGCCGCTGCGGATCATCTGCTGGCCGACGTCCTGCCACCTGCCGCCGACCTTGACGGCGACCGAGCGCAGTAGCCGGTCACCGCTCTTGCTGGAGCTCTTGAGCGAGGTGAGCCGCACCTTGTTGCCACCGGACCGCAGGATCTTCTCGAGGCGGGTGGTGGCGGCCAGCGCGTGACAGTCTCCCCTGCGGCGTTCCGGCTTGGGGGAATACTTCGTCTGCTCCATCGCCTGGATGCCGAGGATCCGCACCGAGACGAGGTTCTTGGTGCCGTCGCCGGCCAGGTCGACCCGGATGGTGTCGCCGTCGGGCGCCCAGTCGACCGTGCCGGTCCACACCTGGCAGCGGGGGCTGCCGGCGACCGCCCGGCAGGCTGTGGTCGCGGCTTCGGCCGGGGCGGCGAGACCGGTCAGGGAGAGCGTGGCGGCGGTGGCCAGGGCGCCCAGGCGTCGAAACATGACGCCTCTATCGGTCCCGGTCGACGGTGGTTGAGGATTCGGGGCTTCTTCTCCGGCCAGATCGTTAGCTAGGCTAAGCAACATGCCGTCCGTACCGCGCCGTGCTCCCAAAGGCGGTATCCACCCGGATCCTTCGAAGAGCTGGCTACGGCGCGCCTGGCCGATCGTCCGCGCCCACCGCGCCCTGCTCGCCACGTCACTGACGTGCTCGTTCGCCGGCCTCGTCGTCCAGGTGTGGATCCCCGACCTGGTCCGGGCCGGCATCGACGAGGCACTGGTGGACCGCACCGGCGACCTGACCGTGTATGTCGGCCTGATCGCCGCGCTGGCCGTCACCCAAGGCGTGATCAACTTCCTGGCCCGGCTCTATCTGCTGCGTACGGCGTACGAGATGGAGTACGACCTGCGCAACATCGTCTTCACCCACCTGATGCGGATGTCGTACGCCTTCTACGACCGCGCCCAGTCCGGCGAACTGCTGTCCCGGGCCACCAGCGACATCCGGGCCGTGCAGATGTACCTGGCGTTCGGCCCGTCGATCCTGGTCCAGTGCACGATCGCGGGCGTCGCCTTCGCCCTGATGCTGTCCATCAACGCCCCGCTGGCCGTGGTGGCGATGGTGACCATGCCGGTGATCGCGGTCCTCGGCGTCCGCATGCGCAAGGCGATCTTCCCGGTCTCCTGGCTGATCCAGTCCCGGCTGGCCGGCGTCGCCACCGTGGTCGACGAGAACGTGCAGGGCGTGCGGATCGTCAAGGCGTTCGCGGCCGAGCAGCAGCAGGTCGACACGCTGGCCCGGGCCGCCGACCGGGTCCGCTGGGCCTACACCACCGACTCGCGGATCCGCGGCCGCTGGCTCCCGGTGATGGACAACCTGCCCCGGCTCGGCCTGGCCATGGTCCTGCTGATCGGCGGTTTGATGGTGCTCGACGGGAACGCGACCGTCGGCACGATCGTGGCGTTCAACTCCTACGTGCTGATGCTCCAGCCGCCGTTCCGGATGCTCGGCATGATCATCATGATGGGGCAGCGGGCGGCCGCGTCGGCCCAGCGCATCTACGAGATCCTGGACACCCCCGCCGAGGTCGTCGACCCGGTGACCCCGGTGGTGCCGGAACCCCGCGGGGACGTTCGGTTCGAGGGCGCGCGGTTCGCGTACCCCGATGGGACCGTGGCTCTGGACGGCCTGGACCTGCACGTCCGGCCGGGTGAGACGGTGGCCCTGGTCGGCGCGACCGGCAGCGGCAAGTCGACGGTGGCGCGGCTCGCCGCGCGTTTCTACGACGTGACGGCGGGGCGGGTGCTGATCGACGGCGCCGACGTCCGCGACTATCCCCTCGACACGCTGCGCGACCGGGTCGGGATCGTGCCGGACGAGCCGTTCCTGTTCTCCGTGTCGCTGCACGACAACATCGCTTTCGGACATCCAGGCGCGACACGCGAGCAGGTGGTGACCGCCGCCGTCGCCGCGGGCGCGCACGCGTTCATCGAAAATCTCCCCCAGGGGTACGACACGGTCGTCGGCGAACGCGGCTACACCCTCTCCGGCGGGCAGCGGCAGCGGGTCGCGATCGCCCGCGCGCTGCTGGTCAATCCGCCGGTGCTGATCCTGGACGACGCCACGAGCGCGATCGACGTCCGTGTCGAGCACGAGATCCACGAGGCGCTGCGCGACCTGATGCACGACCGCACCACGATCGTGGTCGCCCACCGGCTCGCCACGATCGGGCTGGCAGACCGGGTCGTCCTGATCGAGAACGGTCGCGCGGTCGCGTCCGGCACCCACGCGGAACTGCTGGCGAACGAGCCCCGCTACCGCCGCGTTCTCGCCACCAGCGTCGCGGAGGTGACGGCATGAGCATGTTCGGCGGGGGATTCGGCGGGCCAGGTGGCGGGCCCGGCTCCGGACCGGTCGGCGGCCTCAGCGGTACCGGCGCCGGCGGCCGCGACCGGCGGCAGGGCGGCCCTGGCGCGTTCGCCGGGATCCCACCGGAACTCGCCGCCGGGGTGGCCGCGCTGGAGGCCCGCGAACCCGTGCACCCGGCGCCGGACGAGCCGTTCACACAGGCACCGGACGGCGGCCGGCTCAGCCTCTGGTCGCTGCTGTCCGGCCGGCCGGCACTGCTCGTGGCGGCGGCCGTCGCGGTGCTGGTGGAGGCGCTGCTGCTGCAATCCGGGCCGTACCTGGTCCAGGTCGGCATCGACCACGGCATCGTGGCCCGCGACGTACCGGTCCTGATCCTGGCGGCCGTGGCGTTCCTCGCCTCGGTCGCCCTCACCGCGCTGGCCTCGTCCGTCCGGATCCGGCAGAGCGGCCGGCTCGCCGCCTACGCCACCCGTGACTTGCGGGTCCGCGTCTTCGCCCAGTTGCAGCGGCTGAGCCTCGACCACTACACCAGCGAGAAGGCCGGGGTCACGCTCACCCGGATGACCTCGGACGTCGAGGCGTTGCAGCACCTGCTGTCCGAGGGGTTCGCCCAGTTCCTCATCCACGGGCTCACCATGGTCGTCGTCACCACGATCCTGGTGCACTACGACGCGTTGCTGGCGGCGATCACCCTGGTCCTGGTGGTGCCGCCGCTGCTGCTGCTCACACTCTGGTTCCGCGGGGCCGCCGACGTCGGCTACCAGCGGCAGCGCGACACCATCGCGGCCCTCTTCACCCACCTCTCCGAGAGCCTGTACGGCGTACGCGTCATCACCGCCCACAACCAGCAGGACCGCAGCGTCACCGGGCACCGCGAGGTGGTCGGCGACTACCGTGACGCGAACGACCACACCGGACGGATCAGCGCCGTCTACGGCCCCGGCACCTCGGTGATCGGCCTGCTCGGGCTGGCCGCGCTGCTGCTGATCGGCGGCCACATGGTGCTCGACGGCACCCTCACCATCGGCGAGCTGACCGCGTTCGTGCTCTACCTGAACGCGTTCTTCCAGCCGGTCCAGCAGCTCGTCCAGCTCTACACCAACTACCAGCAGGCCCGCGCCGCGCTCGGCAAGCTCCGCGGGCTGCTCGGGACGGCACCGGCCGTCCGCGAGGCGCCTGGCGCGATCCCGTTGCCCCCGGCCGACGGCGCCATCGAACTGCGCGGCGTCACCTTCGGCTACGACCCGGAACGCCCGGTGCTGCGCGACGTCAGCCTGCGGATCGC
Source organism: Actinoplanes flavus (assembly GCF_017592555.1). GTDB lineage: Bacteria > Actinomycetota > Actinomycetes > Mycobacteriales > Micromonosporaceae > Actinoplanes > Actinoplanes flavus. Next base: position 182,899 of record NZ_JAGFNS010000019.1, read on the forward strand.
CCCCGGCGAGACGATCGCGTGCGTCGGCCCGACCGGGGCCGGCAAGTCCACTCTGGCCAAACTGGTGGCCCGGCTCTACGATCCGGACGAAGGCCTCGTCCTGATCGACGGCCACGACCTGCGCGACGTCACCCTCGACTCGCTGCACCGGCAGGTCGGCGTGGTCCCGCAGGAGCCGTTCCTGTTCGCCGGCACGCTGCGCGACAACATCGCCTTCGCCCGCCCGTCGGTGCCCGACGAGGTGGTGTGGGCGGCGGTCGACGCGGTCGGGCTGCGGGACCTGGTCGACCGCTCCCCCGGCGGCCTGCACACGGTTCTGCACGAGCGCGGCCAGTCGGTGTCGTCCGGTGAACGTCAGCTGATCGCGCTGGCCCGGGTCTTCGTGGCCGAACCCCGGGTGGTCGTGCTCGACGAGGCCACCTCCAGCCTCGACCTGCGGTCCGAGCTGCGGGTGGAGGCGGCGATCCAGCGGCTCCTCGACGGCCGGACCGCGATCCTGGTGGCCCACCGGCTCTCCACGGCGCGGCGCGCCGACCGGGTGATCGTCGTCGACGACGGCGGCATCGTGGAATCGGGCGCGCACGACGAGCTGCTCAGGGCCGGGGGCCGCTACGCGGCCATGTACTCGACCTGGGAGTCACACACCATCTCCGGTACGGACGTCGCCGCCCCCGGCCACGGTTGACCCCGTCCGGCGGGGCCGGGGTGCGACATCAGCTGTAGGAGCAGGGGGATCCGTTGACGGTGCAGGAGGAGGGGCGGCCGTCCGTGCCCGTGTGGGCGTACTGGAAACGCAGCGGGGCACTCGACCCGGCGGCGACCGGTGCGCCGGAGCGCCAGATGTAGCGGTCGCCCGACCGGCTCAGCGTGGGCTGTGGCGCGGACTCGACCCAGGACGTGCGCAGTTCGCCCACCTCGTCCGGGAACACCAGCTCGACCACCCAGTCGGCGGGTGCCGCTCCCGCGTTGGTCACCAGGACCTCGCCGATGAACTCCCGGTCGTAGGGGGCCATCACCCGGTACGCGCCGGTGACCGTGGGCGCGGGACTCGACGGGCGCGCGACGGCCGGAGGCCTGGTCGACGGCCGGGTCGACGGCGTCCGCACCGGGAGCCGGGTGTAGGACGGCCGCACCACGGGCGACCGGGCGCCCGGCGCCGACGGTGCCGGTGTCGGCGCCGACGAGGTGACCGCGGCGGGCCGCAGTGGGGCGGGGAGGGTGCGTCCCGGTGCCGCCCCGACGGTGACGTCCTCACGGTCCGGCGACAGCAACCGGAAACCGGTCAGCACGACCATGAACAGCAGCAGGCCGACGGCAATGACGATCGGCAGCCAGGGCAGCGACTCCGCCAGGCCTTCCCGGAATCCGCCCTCCCGGAACGCCGTCTTTCTCATCTACCGAACGCCCCCATCACAGCACGATTGTGTGAACGAGCACACACTATGCCCGGCACCCCATCACGAATCAACAGCGATCTCTGTGGCCGAAACTGATCAGCCGAGCCGGGAGAACACCAGATCGTGCACCGCGGCCAGCAGATCGCCGTCCCGTTCGGAATGGGCGGTCACGGTGACCGCCGCCCGCCGCCGCGGGTCGACGATCGCGTACTGGCCGTAGGCGCCGTCCATCCGGTAGGCGCCGTCGTGCGCCAGCCAGACGCCCAGCCCGTACCCGTGCTCGTAGGCGGGTCCGAACCCGATCCCGCCGGTGTCGACGCGCTCCCCGGTCATCCGCCGCACCCAGCCCTCGGGCAGGATCCGGCGGCCCGCCCACTCGCCGTCGTCGAGCAGCAGCCGGGCGAACCGGGCCAGCTCCGCGGTGGTGAGGTAGAGCTCGCTCTCGCCGAACGGGAATCCCAGCGGGCAGGCGCGCCAGACCGGATCGTGCAGGCCGAGCGGCCGGAACAGGCGCGGCAGCAGGAACTCCCGCAGGTCGGCGCCGGACACCCGGGCGATGACCCGGCCGATCGCGTACGGGCCCGAGCCGGTGTACCGGAACCGCGTCCCCGGGGCCGCCTCCATCGTCGCGGCGGCGATCTCGGTCAGCAGGTCGTGGGCGTCGATCCGCTGGTGGGCGAACCACTGATGCCCGGTCCCGCTGGTCATCGTCGTCAGGTGCCGCAGCGTGACCGCCTCGAACCCGTCCGCCGCGAGCCCGCGCAGCTCCGGCAGGTGGTCCAGCAGCCGGTCGTCCAGCCCGAGCCGCCCCTCGGCCTCGGCCATCCCGAGCGCGACGGCCGTGAACGTCTTCGCCACCGAGTACAGATTGACCCGCTCATCCGGCCGGAAGCGATGCTCCACCGGCGGCCGCCCGTCGACGTGCACATGGATCCCGTAGGCGCCGAGGCCCCGCTCCCGATCCGCCCGGACGAAGTCCTCCAGCATCCCCGCAGGCTACGGCAGAGCCCGCCGACGGTCGTGGACGTTTCACCACCGAAGACGGTGGCGAAACGTCAACGATCGCGCCGTTCGGCGGGAGCTCCTAGCCCGCGGTCCAGAACAGGGCCCGGGCGTAGCCGGCGTACAGGCCCTTCGGGTGGGCCCGGAACAGCGGCTCGGTGCCGAACAGGACCGCGTTGCCGCCGCCGGGCGTGACGCCGGAGACGACGGCGGCCTGACCGGCGGCCTGGGCCGGGCCGTTGGTTCCGGTGCCGGCGGGCAGCCAGTGGCCGGCGACCAGCGGGTCCGCGCCGTAGCGCTGCTCCACGGTGAAGCCGGTGCCGGTGAACCAGAGCGGCGAGTAGACGAACGCGTGCGGCGGGGAGCCGGCGCCCACGATCGGGCCCTCGTTCGTCACGGTGACCACGCCGTTGGCGTCGCCGCGGCCGGCCACCGCGGTCGCCGGCAGCACCTTCGCGGCGGCGTTGAAGGCGGCTCCGGTGGCGCCCCGGGTGAGCACGCCGCCGCCACGGGCCAGGAAGGCGTCGACGGCGGCGCGGGCCGTGGCGTTCAAGGCGGTGTACGACAGACCGGACGAGACGATCAACGTGTCAACAGTGGACAGGTCGAAACCGGCGTTCAACACCGCCGTCGACACGGTCTGGACCGGGAAGCCCATCTCCTTGAGGGCGAACAGTTCGTCCGCGGAGACGGCGGCGGCGATCACCGGCTGGTCGAACACCTCACCCTTGACGCCGCGAGGGGCGGCGCTGAATCGTACGCCCAAGGTCTTGGCGAGCGCGGTGGCCTCGGATCGCGCGTCGGCCGGGACCACGACGGCGCCCGCGTCCGTACGCCGCAGTTTGATCCCCCGCGTGAGCAGCTCGTTGACCGCGCGCACATCGTTGCCGTCGCGCAGCGACAGGCTGAGGTCACGCCCGCGCGGCGCGTCGACCGAGCCGGTGGGCGCGGCTCTGGTGACCGGTGACGTGTGGACGCGCGGCAGGGTGCGGAGGCTGGCGTCGACGCCTGCGCCCCAGAGCAGGCCGTGGCTCCAGCCGGAGATGTCGTACATCTGCGGCACCAGGTCGGAGATGTCGCGGCCGGCTTCGAGGAGCACGTTCGCGAGGCCGCGCTTCGGCTGGTGCATGTCGACGATGTAGGTGCCGTCCCGGTAACGATTCCCGTTCACGGTGAAGTCGTGGCGGGCGCGGACGACCCGGACGTCGTTGGCGATCAGATGGTCGACGAGCCGGGCGGCCGCGGGCGTGCCCGCCGGGATGAGATAGGCGCGCGGGAACGTCGTCGAGTACCGGTCCTCGGGGCCGAAGCCGGGCACGAAACCGTCCGGGATCCGCGGTGACGCCTCTCCCGCCCAGCCGCGGCGGAACTGCTCGATCTGGTCGGCGAGCAGGGTGACCCGGTTGGTGTCGGCGTAGCTGAGCGCCGCCTCGATGGTCGCGGCCGCCACGTCGGTGTTGATCCGGGCGCGGCGCCGCAGCTCCTCGACCGGCAGGTTGGTGTAGTCGGCGTTGTTGACCCGCAGCGGGATCTCGACGGTGTGGCCGATCGCGCCGTGGTAGATCGCGTACATCGGGGTGAAGATCGGCGGCCAGTCGTCCCAGTCACCGGGAACGTAGTCCCGGAACGGGATGTCGGCGGCGGCCGTTTCCGGGTAGCCGAGCCGCTGGATCGCGCTTTCCATGCCGAGCGCGTTGGGCAGCGCGTGCTTGATGTAGAGGTCGTACTCGTAGTTCTGCCCGTGCGGCGGGGTGGCCGGCTCGATCAGCGTGGTGCCGGTGTAGCCGTGCTCGTCCAGCATGACGAACGGCTGCGTGCCGATGACCACGTCGCGTACCGCCCGGGACTCCGGCTGCGAACCGGTCGCGTGGTCCCGGTTGATGTCGAAGCCGGCGCTGTTCGCCCTGGTCCCGGCGATGCGGCCGTCCGGGTTGTTGGTGACGGTCACGTACACCCGGCTGCGCTCGAGGAAGCCCTTCGTCGCGGCGTCGGTGGCGGTGGCCAGGCGCTCGATGACGCGCAGCGCGCCGTCGGTGCCCTCCCACTCGTTGCCGTGGATGTTCGCGTTGATCCAGACCGGCGTCTTGTAACCGGCCCGGAGAGCGCGATCCCGCTTTGCGGCGGCCGGATTCTCCTCGATCAGCTCACGCCAGCGGTCCTGCCGGGCCGTCTCGCCCGCCCGCTCCGGGGCGGTCACCGTCACCAGATAGAGGTCGCGGCCTCCGGCCGACTTCCCGACGATCTCCGCGGACACCCGGTCCGAGGCCCGCTGCAGGGCGTTCAGCTTCGGGGCTATGTCGTGGTACGGGATGAGGCCCAGCTTGATCGACCGGTCCTCGGGATTGTCCGGCCACACCGGCAGCGTGTTCTGCCGTGGGTAGCCGTTGCGGCTCTTCAGGCTCCACGCGGACGCGGGCTCCTCCGCGAGCAGCGTCCGAGCCGAGAGTGCGGCGGCCGCGTCGACGGCGGCGATCTCGTTGCGTTCCGGCCCGTTGCCGAAGTCGCGGGTCGACGGGGTGTCGCCTGGTGCGCCCGTCGCCGGGTTGGCGAGCAGGGCGGTGGCGAGCAACGCGGCACCGAATCCGGTCAGGGTTCGTGACAAGTCCACAAAGCACCTCCGTTGGGATTCCCCGACCCTCTCCGGAGCGCTGAGGCATGCGCAATGATCTATCAGGCAGATTCACCATACCGTTAGGGTCATCCCCCGCACCTGCTATTCGACGCCCATCCCCATCGACAGGCGTTCATGTCATCGTCCGGTTCGCGCCCTCGGAGGTCGACGCTCACCCCCGCTGTTCCGCTCCCCCGGTCAGGCTCACGACGGCGCGCCAGCACATCGATCTTGGACGTTTCGCCACCGCTCTCGGTGGCAGGACGCCCAAGATCGCCAAGCCCTCGACACGCCGGCCCGCACCGCGCCAAGCGCGCCACCCACCTCCCCGCCTCCCCGCCGCCCACAGCCCCGTCACCTTGCGGCCTCGCAGCCTCGCGGCCTCGCAGCCTCGCGGCCTCGCAGTCTTGCGGCCTCGCAGTCTTGCGGCCTCGCGGCCTCGCGGCCTCGCGGCCTCGCGGCCTCACAGATCTTGGACGACAGACCACCGCGGACGGTGAGAAAGCGGCCAAGATCGCGTGGCCTGGTGGGTGCGGGACGCTCAGTGTGCTACCGGACCGCGGGGACCGGCACGGGAAACGGAACCGGAACCAGGAACCGAACCAGGAACCGAACCAGGAACCGGAGGAAACGGGAACCGGAGGAAACGGGAACGGCGCGGGCACCCGCACCGGAACGGGGACGGGGACGAGCGGGAACGGGAACGCGGTGGAGAGGGCTGGGTGGCAGGGGCGTTACTGGCTGTGGGGCGCCAGGGCGAGAGTTCGGCGGGCGTCCCGGATTACGGCCAGGTCGACCATGCGGCCGCGGGCGTCCAGACAGACTCCGCCGCCGGCGGCCTCGAAGCGGGTGATCAGGTCGCGGGCGGTGGCGATCTCCTCGCTGCTCGGGGTGAACGCGTCGTGGACCACCGGGATCTGGGCCGGGTGGATGCAGGCGCGGCCGCGGAAGCCGAGACGTTTCAGGGCCTGCGTCGAACGGCGCAGCGCCTCCAGGTCACGGAAGTCGGTGGTGACCGCGGCTGCGGGTGGCTCGATTCCGGCGGCCGCAGAGGCGAGGACGACGCTTGATCGTACGAAAAGGAGCTCTTGATCTTGGTCTCCGGGGGTTATGCCCAGCTCGGCGCTGAGATCGGCCTCGCCGATCTGCAACCGGGTGACGCGAGGCGCCGACGCGATGGCCGCTGCCGCGAGGATCGCCTGCGGGGTCTCCAAAAGGGGTACGAGGCCGACCACACCCGCCGGATCGTGCTCGTCCAGCAACCGAGCCAGGTCGGTGAGCCGGTCCAGGGAAGCCTTCGCCACGACCAGGCCGCGCAGTGCGGGCGCGATGACCGCACGCGCGTCGTCGAGACCGTCCGGACCAAAGTTGTTCGGCGCGAGGACCGCACGCGCGTCGTCGAGCCCGTCCGGACCAAAGTTGCTCGGCCCGATGACCGCACGCGCATCGTCGAGCCCGCCGGACCAAAGTTGCTCGGCCCGATGACCGCACGCGCATCGTCGAGCCCGTCCGGACCAAAGTTGCTCGGCCCGATGACCGCACGCGCATCGTCGAGCCCGTCCGGCCCGAAGTTGTTCGGCGCGATGACGGCACGGGCGTCGTCGAGGCCGTCTGGGCCGGAGTTGATTCGCACCCAGACCGGCGCGTCGGCCGGCAGCGACCGCAGCCATGTGGCGACCGTGCGGCGGGCCGCCTGCTTCTCGCCAGGCGGGACCGCGTCCTCCAGGTCGGCGATGAGCGCGTCGGCGCCCCGGGTCAGGGCGGAGGCCAGCATCGTCGGCTGGTTGCCGGGGACGTACAGGAAGGATCTCATCCGATCGTCGCCGCCCCGGACAGCAGCGCGCGGGCGATGACCACGCGCTGGATGTCGTTGGTGCCCTCGCCGATCATCATGAGCGGGGCGTCCCGGTAGAGGCGCTCCACCACGAACTCCTTGGAGTATCCGTAACCGCCGTGCACCTGCATCGAGTTGAGTGCACAGAACACGGCGGCCTCGGACGCGAAGGCCTTGGCCATGCCGGCCTCCATGTCGACGCGGTGGCCCCCGTCGGAACGGGACGCGGCCCAGTAGACGAGCAGCCGGGCGGCCTGCACCTGGGCGGCCATCTCGGCGATTTTCAGCTGGACCGCCTGGAAATCGCCGATCGGTTTTCCGAACGCCTTGCGCTGTCCGGCGTATGCGAGGGCCTCGTCGTAGGCGGCCTGGGCGATGCCGAGGGCGCGGGCGGCCACGTTGATCCGGCCGGTCTCCAGGCCGGAGAGCACCTGCTGCATGCCGCGGCCCTCGACGCCGCCGAGCAGCTGGGCCGCCGGGACGCGGACGTCCTCCAGCAGGACCTCGCACGACTCGGTGCCCTTGTAGCCGAGTTTCGGCAGGTCACGTTCGACGGTGAAGCCGGGGGTGCCGGCCTCGACGAGGATCACCGACATGCCCTTGTGCGCGGGGGTCGCGGCCGGGTCGGTCTTGCAGAGGACGGGCAGCGGGTCGGCGTACCGGGCGTTGGTGATCCAGGTCTTGCGGCCGTTGATCACGTAGTGGTCGCCGTCGCGGACGGCCACGGTGGCGATGCCCTGCAGGTCGGTTCCGGCGTCCGGTTCGGTCAGAGCGATTCCGGTACGCCGCTTGCCGCTGGCCAGATCAGGCAGATATCTCGACTTCTGGTCATCGGTACCGTGCCGGGCGATCAGCCAGCAGGACAGCGAGTGGCTGCCGAGGATGCCGGCGATGCCCATCCAGCCCTTGGCGATCTCCTCGAAGGTGAGCGCGAAACTGACCATGTCGACGCCCAGCCCGCCGTACTCCTCGGGCACCGTGAGACCGAAAAGGCCCAGTTCACGCATGGTTTCGACGATCTCGGTGGGGTATCGGCCGGACGCCTCCCACTCCTGCGCGACCGGCCGGATCTCGCGGTCCACGAAGTTCCGGAGCACGTCGCGGAACATCCGCTGCTCGTCGTTCAGGTCAAAGTCCATCGTCACTCCCTGTGAAAGCACTCCCGGTGAAGTCACTCTCGGTGAAAGCACTCCCGATGACGTCACTCCCGATGACGTCATCCCCGGTGACGTCGCTCCCGATGACGTCGCTCCCGGTGAAGACCGGGGGGTCGGAGCCCTCGACGAGGCGGACGGGCTGGTCGCAGCGGGGGTCGGCGACACCGGTGAGGTGGGTGAGCACGATCGGGCCCTCGGTGAGACGGACCCGCGCGAGCACGAAGGGCTCCCCGGCGCGGTGGACGACGGTGAAGCTGTCCACGGTCCCGGTGCCGGCCGCCTCCACCTCGTCCGGCCGGCCGTCGCCGCACGTGACACAGATCGGGCGCGGATAGTGCTGGTAGGACCTGCAGCTCGTACAGTGCTGGATCCTCACCGGTCCACCCCCAGGATCACGGTGGCGTGGCTGGAGAAGATGCCGCCGGTGCCGTGCGCGAGGGCCGTCGACGCGCCCGCCACCTGCCGGTCGCCGCATTCGCCGCGCAGCTGCCGCACCGCCTCGACCAGCAGCAGCACCCCGAACTGGCCGGGATGGCAGTAGGCCAGCCCACCACCGGTGGTGTTGTGCGGTGTGGTGACGGCGAGCCCTTCGCCGGGCGCGGCGAAACCGAGCGCTTCCAGGCCGAGCGGCACCGAGACGGTGAACGCGTCGTAGAGCTGCACCACGTCGATGTCGGCCGGGGTCAGCCCGGCCCGGGCGAAGGCGCGCCGGCCGGAGTCGATGGCCCCGGTCCGCAGCAGGTCCGGTTCGCTCGCCATGCCGGTGTGGGTCAGCGCCTCCCCGTAGCCGAGCACCTCGACCGGCCGTCTCGGCAGGTCCCTGGCGCGTTCCAGGGAGGTCAGGACGATCGCGCCACCGCCGTCGGTGACCAGGCAGCAGTCCAGCGTGCCGAGCGGGCTGGAGATCTGCGGCGCGGCCAGGACGTCGTCGACGGTGAGCGGGCCTCTCCCGTACGTCCATGCCTGGGGGTTGATCTGAGCCCGCGCCCGCGCGGCGACGGCGACCGACGCGAGGTCCGCGCGGGTCAGGCCGTGAACGTGCAGGTAGCGCTGGGCGACCATGGCGTAGTAGGAGATCGGGTAGAGCGGACGGTAGGGCGCCTCCCATGCGGCCTCCGGCGTGCCGTCCTCGTGGACCGCGGTCAGTGAACGGCTGCGGGCGGAGCGCTGGTTGCTGGCGAAAGAGATGACGACCGTCGAACACTGGCCGGCGGCGATGGCCTGGGCGGCGCGGGCCACGTACATCTCGAAGACCGCGCCCCCGGCGAACGTCGAGTCGCACCACGCCGGCCGCACGCCCAGCCAGTCGGCGAGCTGGGTGGCCGAGAAGCGGGAGATGCCGTTGGTGGCGATGCCGTCCACCTGGGACAGCGTCAGCCCGGCGTCGTCGAGCGCCCGGGTGACCGCCTGGGTCTGCAACTCCAGGATCGTCTTCCCGGTGGCGCCGAGGTCGCATTCGGCGGCGCCGGCGATGGCGACGCCGGTCATGGCAGGGTCAGTGTCGCCGCGGCGGGGGCCACCGCGATCCGGCCATCCTCGACGACTTCGACGCGCAGGTCGACCTCGACCGTGCCGGCCTCCTGGCGGACGGCCGTGCCGACGCAGCGGATCGTCTCGCCGGCGAAGACCAGGCTCTTGAAGCGGAACGACAGGGCGGTGACGACCGCGTCCGGGCCGAACCACTCGCGCAGGGCGACGGCGAGGTACGCGCCGAACACCTGGCCGTCGACGACCGGCTTGCCGAGGCCGCGTTCGCGCAGGTAGTCGGCGTCGTAGTGGAGTTTGTGCCAGTCCCAGGTCGCGCCGGCGTACGCGATCATGTCGGGCAGTTCAATCCGCTGTTCCCTAACGAGCGACATAGATCAGCGTCTCCTCGTTGACGGCCAGGAGGCGGCCGGCCTGGTCGGTGTAGGTGGCGATCGAGGTGACGACCAGCATCGTCTTGCCACTCCCGGTGACCCGCTCGGTCATGTCGGCCAGCTTCCAGCGGGCGGTGATCACGTCGTCCGGGCCGACCGGGCGTTCGAAACGATAGGCGTTTCCACCACGGATCAGCCGGGTGCCCGGTACGTCCAGATGCCACCCGTGCCCGGCGTAGCCGTCGGCGTCCCGGGGCAGGTTGGCGTACTGGTTGGTCTCGCAGATCAGCGTCGGCGGGGCCACGTCGCCGGCCAGGTGCGCCGGGTCGGTGTCGCCGGTGGCCAGCGCGAAGTAGCGGATCGCGGCCCGGCCCAGCGGTTCCGGCGCGGTGTAGACCCGTTCCTCTCCGATCCGCGCGGCCAGCTCCGCGGTCAGCAGCGTCACGACAGCACCGCCGTCGGCACCGTCTCCAGGAGGAACTCCGGGCGCAGCAGGGCCGAGCAGACCACCGCGGTGACGACCGCGTTCGGGAAACGCGTCTCCCGCAGGACGGCCGTGCGCGGATAGTCGGCGACCGCGTCCGGGGTCAGGTATTCCACCAGGTGGACGACGTTCTCGCCGGTGGCGCCGGTTTCGGCCAGGACGGTCTGGATGCTCTGGTAGACGTACCCGGCCTGGGCGACCAGATCCCCGGCGTGGATCGCCTGCTGGCTGACCGGGTCCAGCGCGCCGAACCCGGCCAGGTAGACGCGGTTCGCCGCCCGTACGGCCGGTTTGTAGGTGAGCGTGTCGTAGCGGGCCCAGCCGGGATTGAGCGCCTCGAGCCGCCCGGACGCGGCGAGCGCGTCCAGCGACACCTGGGCGCCCGGCGCCACCGGGACGTCGACCAGGATGCCGGCGGCGCCCGGATGCACCGGCCCGACGCCGAGGATCTCCCGGCGTGGCCGTCCACACCGGGGATAGTCGGCGCGGGTCGCGGTCGCCGTGTAGTCGACTGTCCGGACCAGCGCGCCGGTGCCCGATCCGGCCACCGCCAGCAGCGCGGCGATCCGTTCCAGGCACCAGCGGTACTGGTCACGGAAGTCGCCCGCGGTGGTGTGCACGCTCGGCAGGTAGGTGACACCGTCCGCCACCCGGATCACGTCGTCGCCGTCGATGTGCAGCGTTCCGCCGCCCGGGTGGGTGATGACCGCGACGGCGTAGGGCGCGCCGGAGCCGACGATCTGCTCGACCGGCACCCGCGACACCGGCGCGCGATGCTCCCCGAACACCGCCTTCCTCCCGGCGTCGAGGGCCGCCGGGTCGGCCAGGGCGGCGGCCGTGACGTATTCGGTCACGTGGACCACGTCTCCGATCGGCACGTCGAGCTGGTCGTAGCCGGGCACGGCCGGCCGATACACGGTCACGAAAGGCACCCTTCGATCGCATCCAGCAGAGACACCGGGTCGACGGCCGCGAAGACCGCCTCCGCGCCGGGTCCGAGGTTCGCGGCGGCCTTGGTGCGCGCTCTCCCGCCGGTGGGCCGCTCCACCCGGGCGGTCCGGCCGTCGCCCTCGACGATGCCGGGTGCGTCCGCGGCGACCACGTCGGCGGCGCCGGCCCGCACGGTGGTCCGGGCGGCCAGATCCAGGATCTCCGGCCGGTCCAGGTCCTCGAACGTGTCCAGGTCCACCCGGCCGTCGACGACCATCGCGGCGACACACCAGTAGACGCTGAACCTGGCCTGGTAGGCGCTGCGCGGCCGCCGTTTCTCCAGACCACCGACGATCGGTACGGCGTCCGGGTGCAATGTCACGATCAGCGCCGACGGTGTGCTGCCGGTGAACTCGCCGGCCGCGTCGATCGAGGCATGCGTGAGCTGGCAGGCCGGGTACGGCTTGATCCCGATCCGGGTCGTCTCCCACCGTTCACCGAGTTCGCCCAGCAGCAGGTCGCGGTCGGGCTCGCGGGTGGTCATGGTCCGGAAGAGGCCGTACTCGCCGTCGAGCGCCCCGGCCGGACCGGTCGCGCCGGCGGCGGCGAGGCGGGCGGCGAGGATGCCGTTCGCGGCGGCGGTGCCCGGGTGCAGCTGCTTGGTGCTGGCCGGGCTGTGCAGGAACTCCAGCAGCCCGCTGGCCCCGCTCGCCGCGATCCCGATCGCGTGTGCCAGCCGCGTCTCGTCCAGGCCGATCAGCTTTCCGGCGGTGACGGCCGCGCCGACGACCCCGCACATCGAGGTCGCGTGCAGCCCGCGCGCGTGGAATCCGTGCGGCGCCGACGCGCCGAGACGGCAGACGACTTCGAGGCCCGCGACCAGCGCGGTGATCATCTCACTGCCGCGCGCCCCGGTCTGTTCTCCCACGGCAAGAGCCACCGGTACGGTCACCGCGCTCGCGTGCACCAATCCGCCGGCGTGGGTGTCGTCGAAATCGAGCGCGTGTACGGCGACGGCGTTCCCGAACGCGGCCGCCACCGCGCCGACCCGCGCCCCGCTGAACAGCCGTGCCTCGGGCGGGCCGCCGAGCCCGCGCGCGACGGTGAGCGCGGGTTCGGCGGCGCCGCGTCCGATGCCGGCGACCGCACAGCCGACAGCGTCGATCAGATGCTCCCGGGCCGCCTCGACAACCGTGTTCGGCAGCAAGGTGAAGTCGAGCCCGGCAACCCATCGAGCCAGTACGACCGCCGCCGGCTCACCCCCACAGCAATCAACTCCACCCGAATCACCATCAGCCACCTCCACATCGACGGCGTCCACATTGACCAACTCAACATCGACGCCATCAATGCGAGGCCCATCAACACGAACAGCATCAACACACACGCCGTCAATGGGTGGGGTGTCGACACGAACAGCATCAACACACGCGCCATCAACGCGAGACCCATCAACGCGAGACCCGTCAACGCGTGCGCCATCGACGCGAGACTCATCAACACGAACGGCACCAACACACGCGCCGTCAATGCGAGACCCCTCAACGCGTGCGCCATCGACGCGAGACTCATCAACACGAACGGCATCAACACACGCGCCGTCTATGCGAGACCCATCAACGCGGGCGGCATCAACGCGTGCGCCGTCGATGGGAGGGGCGTCGACACGATGCGGGTTGACGGTGGACAGGTCGGGATCGCGGGCGCTGGTCACTCGGGGTCCTTGCCGAAAGCGCCGGAGGACCGTAGTTCGGTCAGGCGGGTGTCGGAGTAGCCGAGGAGTTCGGCGACGTACCCCAGGTCTTCTCCCCGGCGCGGAGCGCGGCGGTAGGCCGGCGGCGCGTCGCCCACCCGGACCGGTGACGCGACCTGGCGCACGGTGCCGTAATGCGGATGCTCGGTCTCCACGACGAGCCCGCGCGCGAGCGTGTGCGGGTCACGCAGCGCAGCTGCCACATCATTGACCGGACCGCACGGAATGCCGGCCGGTTCAAGCAGGGCCAGCCACTCGGCGGTCGTCCGGGTCGCGAAGATGTTCTCCAGCAGCGGGAGCAGCACCTCAGCGTGCATGCGCCGATCCGCGAAAGTGGCGAACCGAGGATCGCTCAGCGCCGTCCCACCCTCGCCGCCAGCGGCGGCGCCCGGACCGACCGCGCCCCGAGCGGCGGCACTCGGACCAGCCGCGCCCTGAGCGGCGGCGTTCAGACCAGCCCCACCCTGAGCGGCGGCACTCAGACCAGCCCCACCCTGAGCAGCGACACTCGAACCAGCCGCGCCCTGGCTGGGGGCATTAAGACCGGCCCCACCCTGAGCAGCAACACTCAGACCAGCCCCACCCTGAGCAGCAACACTCAGACCAGCCCCACCCTGAGCAGCAACACTCGAACCAGCCCCACCCTGAGCAGCAACACTCAGACCAGCCCCACCCTGAGCAGCAACACTCGAACCAGCCCCACCCTGAGCAGCGACACTCGAACCAGGCGCACCCTGAATGGCGGCGTTCGAAGCGAAAGCGTTCGAAGCGAGAGCGTTTGAGGGTGGGAGGGTTTCGAGGACGGCGACCAAGCGGTGCCAGAACTTCTCTTTGGCGCAACCCACCACGACCCAGCCGTCGGCCGACGGGAACAGCTGGAACGGGACCAGGGACGGGTGGGCGGAGTGGCGGGTCCGGGCGGGTTCGAAGCCGGCGTTCAGGTGCCAGGTCGCCGGGTAGGTGAGCATGCCGACGGCGGTATCGAAGAGGCTCAGGTCGCAGTCCATGCCGTGGCCGTCGCGGCGGGCCGCGTGGACTCCGGCGAGCAGGGCGATGGCGGCGACGTAACCGCCGGAGTAGTCGACGATGGACAGGCCGGACTTGGTGGGTGGGCCGCCCGGTTCGCCGGTCAGGTCCATCCAGCCGGCCAGGCCCTGGAGGATGTAGTCGTAGCCGGGCTGGGCGGCGCGCGGGCCGGTCATGCCGAAGCCGGTCAGCGAGCAGCAGACGATGCTCGGGTTGATGTGTCTGAGCTGGTCGTAGGTGATGCCGATCTTCGCGGGCACGTCGCCGCGGAGGTTGGAGTAGACGGCGTCGGAGTGGCGTACCAGGTCTTCGAAGACCTCGCGGCCGGCGGGGGACGCCAGGTCGAGGGAGAGGGAGCGTTTGCCGCGGTTGAACGTCTCGAAGAACAGCGAGTCCTCGCCGTGCTGGTAGGGCGGCACGTAGCGGCCGACATCGCCGCCGGTCCCCGGTTCTTCGATCTTGATGACGTCGGCGCCCAGGTCGGCGAGGTGGACCGAGCCGAACGGGCCGGCGCCGTACTGTTCGACGGCGACGATGCGGATGTCCTCGAGTGGCCTCAACACATGCTCCCGACGAGTTCCAGCAGGCGGTTCTGGGCGTGCCGTACCTCGTCGGCGGGCAGGCCGTAGGACGGCGGGGAGAGTTTGATCGCGTCGGCCAGGCCGTCGTATTCGAGGATCCGGGCGGCGCAGTGTGCGGGGGTTCCGGCGATGGTGAAGGCGTCGACCATCGCGTCGGGGATCAGGTCGCCGAGGGTGTCGGCGGGGCGGCCGGAGCGCAGGGCCCCGGAGGCGGTCACGCAGACGTCGGCGAATCCGGCGGCGCCGAACATGTCGGCGTAGGAGCGGACCGAGGCGTAGAAGCCGACCACGTTGGCGGCGCGGCGGCGGGCGGCGGCCGCGTCGCTGTCGACCGAACAGCAGGCGGCGGCGACCACGTCGAAGCCCGGCACAAGACCACCCCCGGAAGAAGAGCCCGACACAAGACCACCCGCGAAAGAGGAGCCCGACACCAGACCACCCGCGGAAGAAGAGCCCGACACGAGATCACCCGCCGAAGAGGGGCCCACACCAGGGACGGACGAGCGGGCGAGGCCGGATCGCAGCGCCGGCCAGATGTGTGAACGCAGCTCCGCGGGCGGGCACAGCTCGTGGGCGATCCAGCCGTCGGCGACCTCACCGGCGAGCGCGACCATGGCCGGCCCGACCCCGGCGAGGTAGATCGGTAGGTGCGGGCGGACCGGTGGATAGGGCCGCCGCCAGCCGCGCACCCGGATCGAGCGGAGTCCTTGGTGGACGATCGGGTCGCCGCCGGCGAGGATCGCGCGGACGATGGCGACCGTGTCACGCAGCCGGGGCAGCGGGCGGTCGAAGGAGACGCCGTGCCAGTCCTGGTTGAGCCGGGCCACGCCGGTGCCGAGGCCGAGCCGGAACCGGCCTTCGGACAGTTCGTCGAGGTCGGCGGCGGCGAGGGCGGTCAGCATGGCGCTGCGGGCGAAGGCGAGCGCGATGCCCGTACCGATGCCGATGCGAGAGTGACCACCCGCGTGCCTGCCGGTGGCGGCGGCGAGTGCGGAGGCTGTCACGAAGGCGCTGCGGTGCAGCTCGGGGGCCCAGACGACGCCGGCGCCGGCGTTCTCGGCGGCCCGGGCGGCGCCGGCCAGTTCGGCCATCGTCTCGCCCCAGGGCTGCACGTCGAGTCGCATCTACGTGGCCTCGGACGTGGGGCCGTGGCCGCGTTTGTAGGTGAGCATGGTGCGGGTCCAGGTGATGACGTCGGCGCCGTCCTGGTTGAAGCCGGTGGTGAAGACTTTGACGATGCCCGCGTACGGCCGCGATCGGGATTCACGCAGGTCGAGGACCGTGGATGTGGCGTAGATGGTGTCGCCGACGAAGACCGGGTGGGGCATGTCGATCCGCTCCCAGCCGAGGTTGGCGAAGGCGTGCTGGCTGACGTCCGGCACCGACAGGCCGGTCACGATGGCGACCGTGAGGGTGGAGTTGACCAGCAGTTTCCGGTACGGCGTACGCGCTGCGTAGTCGGCGTTGAAGTGGCTCTGGTTGGTGTTCAGCGTCAGGAGGGTGAACCACGTGTTGTCGGCTTCGGAGATGGTGCGGCCGAACGGGTGGCGGTACGTGTCGCCGACGGTGAAGTCTTCGTAATAGCGGCCGAGCATGCGGCGAAGCTAGCACTTGTTTCGCACAGTGGAAAGGTGTTTCCATCGACGCCATGCTCGAAGCGTTTCTCTACCTGCACATCGTGCTCATGGTCTTCTGGCTCGGCGGGGACCTGGGAGTCTTCTACTCCAGCCGGTACGTGATCGACTCCTCGCTGACCCCGGCCGCGCGGCTCACCGCTTTGAAGATCATGCTGGGGCTGGACCTCGGGCCGAAGATCTGCCTCATCCTCTTCCTGCCCAGCGGCCTGACCCTGATCTCGCTGGACGCGCACGGTGGCGAGCTGTGGGGCGTGCGGTTGCTGCCGTGGTGGCTGCTCGTACCGGTCTGGATCGGATCGTTCGTCTGGGTGTGGCTGATGTGGACCGACCACCACGAGCCGGGGAAGCACCCCACCGTGAAGCGGGTCGACGCGGCGATCCGGGTCGCCGTGGTGACCGGGATGGCCGGCATGGGCGTCTTCACCCTGGTCGCCGCCGAGCCGTTCGGGGTCACCACGAACCCGAAGTGGCTGGGCGGCAAGGTCATCCTCTACGCCCTCGCGATCGCGGCGGGGCTGGGCATCCGGCGGCGGCTCAGGCCGTTCGGCCCGGCGTTCTTCGGCACGGTGATGGCGGGCACGGCCGGGGACGACGACGAGGCAACCGTCACGAGGAGTGTCAACGGCTGCCTCCCGTACGTCTGGGTGATCTGGGGTTCGGTCCTGCTGGCCGGCCTTCTCGGCGTGGCCAAGCCGCTGGCGGCCCTCTAGACGAGTAAGTCCTAACTGAGGTCAGTGGTCGTACGCGATTAAGGACCTGGTCAGGGGCTGTCCGGTGGTTCGGTTGTGCCAGATCGCGGCGGTCATGGCGAGCAGGCGTTGGGCGATGCGGGC
>NZ_JAGFNS010000002.1:0-190575 GCF_017592555.1 Actinoplanes flavus
CGCCCCGGCTCCCGCCGGGGCGCGGCCGCTTCGATGCCTCCCGCCTTGCGTCGACGGCCCAGCGCGTGCCGGCGTGCAGCCGTCGTACCCGTTGCCGGTCACCGGACCGACCAGCGTCGGCCCGGTCAGCGCGTCGCGTTGCTGCCGCGGCCGGCCGATCGGCTCCCTGCCGGGTTCGAAGGGATCTCAGGTCAGGAGTGTGTGGACGTCACGCACCACCTCCGAGACGCCGACCGGATCGAGAGCGGTCAGGTCGCCGCTGACGGCGGTCAGGCTCTGTGGCAGGTCCGGCTCCTGCCAGTGGTAGCCCGGCCCGAACACCAGCTCGACCGTGACGTCGCCTGGCCAGTCACGCAGCAGCGAGCCGTGGCCGTCGCCGAACCGCCAGCCGCGGGCGGTCAGCGCGTAGATCCGGCGGCTCTCGACCGTGCTGCCGACGGCGGCGTCCACATCGAGGTCGCCGAGCCTGAACAACTCCCGGCCGACCTGCGGAAACGGCTGGATGATCGCGTAGTCGGCGAAGACCTCCGCCCAGCCCGCCCCGTCGGCGCCGAAGTGCCACGGATGCGCCACCCCGACGGTCGCCGCCGGATCGAGGGTCCACGTCTTGTCATCGATGTCGGCGAAGGTGCGGTCCTCGGCCGCACGGAAGGTGGCCGCCACCCGGCCCTGCCCGTCGAAGGCCACCCACAGCAGGCGGCGGGTGAGCTGCCAGTGCAGCGGATGGTCGACGAAGAGCCGGCGGAAGTCGGCGCCGGTCCAGCGACGGCCCATCGCCATCGCCTCCTCGAGGGCACGGGCGCGCTCGCCGGCGATGGTTCTCACGTCCTTCCGCAGCTCGGTGAACCGCCGCTGGGCGACGGCGGCGAGTGCCGCATCGTCGGTGGCCGCCGGTCGTGGCAGCCGGGTCAGCCGCCTGCCCTGGGCGTCGGTGACCGACGGCTGGAACTGCTCGTCGAAGCTGACGGTGAACCGGCGCGGCCCGTAGTCGAGGACGGCGCGGCCGTCCGCGTCGAGACCCAGGCCCGGCACGATCCGGTCGGCCAACTCCTCGGGCCGCAGCCCACGGGCAGCGGCCACCTCGTCGAGGTGCTCCGCGGCGAACTTGCGGAAACCCTTGCTCTTCGCCTTGCGCGCCAGCCGGCCGAGGTGGGTGAGTGCCGTGTCGGTGCCGATCGCGGCGATCACCGCCATGCCGGTGCGGACCCGCATGGTGGCGCCCGTCCACTCCGCGAAGTGCGCCACCAGCGGCGCCACGATGTCGTCGTCGCCGAGCACGGCGAGCGCCACCATCGCCATGGCGCTCCGTGACGGGTAGTGCGCGGCCTTCCACTGCTCGAAGATCGCCCACGCGAACGCCGCCAGGGTGGCGCGTTCGCACGCCAAGCGGACCTCGGCGATCCCCGGATGCGCCGCGGCGATCTTCGACGCGGTGAGCAGCCCGCACAGATTGCGCACCGCCTCGGGGGAGAGCGCCCCACCACCGTCGCGCAGCGCAACGATGGGCAGGGTCGGCAGAACCAGCCACTCCGGAAGGCTCGGCACCCGCATCGGCCTGCCGTCAGCGCGGCGCGGCGGCCCCACCAGCACGTGCGGTGTGGCGGTCGACCCCGCTCCCAGCGCCGCGCTGCTCGATGCTGGTCCGCCCGGCGCTGGGCCGTTCGATGCCGCTCGGCCGGTCGACGCCGGGTTGCTCGACGTCGCCGGGCCGTTTGAGGAGGCTGGACCGCCTGCCGCCGGGCCGGTCGCGGGGGTGATCGTGGCGGCCGCCGGCAGCCCTACCGGGCCGGAGATCGCCTCCACCCGGGCGCGGGCCTCGTCGTCGAGGCCGGGAAGTGCCTCCGCGACCGCCTCCGGATAGGCGAGCACATGGTTGAGCAGCAGTTCGGCGACGGTCTCGTCGGCTGCCTTGGCCGCCAGCACCCGCAGCGCCAACCGCGGATCCCGCTTGGCGGCGGTGAGCAGCGCCGGCCGGAAGTGTCTCCGCTCGACGCGATCCACGATCCGGCCCAGGGCCTCTTCGGTCGGGATCGTGGCCAGCGTGCTGATGGTCTTCTTCAGCTCGTCGGAGCTGTCGAGGCTGGGCCGGTCCCACCGCTCGTGGTCGTCGAGCACCTCCGCCCAGGCCGCTCCGATGCCCGCGCCGCCGGTGGCCACGATCTCTTCGGCGCGGGCCCGTGCCGTGGCCGGAAGGGAACCGGCGACGGCCGGCAGCAACCGCGGCTCGGTGAGCAGGTGGAACCCGAGGATGCCGGTGAACACCGGGTGGGTGGCCTCCCCGGCCTCCAACTCGGCGAGGACCCGCAGCGACCGGACGGGGAATCGGGTCAGCACCCTGGTCTTCAGCGCCAGGCCCGGACGTAGCTTCATGGTCACGGCTTCCCGGAAGACCATGCGGATCGCCTCATCGGACGGCACCTCGGCGAGCAGCCGGACCGCGTCCGGGTGGAGCCGCTCCCGATTGATCCACCCGTCGTCGTGGAGACGCAGCAGTTTGCGATAGAACGGATCGCCGAGCAGGACGACGGCGGCGGCGGGCCCGACCGCTTCCAGCACCGTGCCGACCACACCGTGGTCGTTGTAGCCGTGGAAGCGGCCGGGCAGGGCGCCGCTGAGCAGGACCAGCTGGTCGAGGGTGCCGACGGCCAGGAGCAGGAGGTCGGACAGGTACCGATGATCGCCCCAGCTGAACTCCTCGCCGCGGTCCGGTGCGCCGGGCCAGCCCGCGGCGGTCGCCGCGCAGTCCTCCTCCACCCAGGCCGTCTGCGTGGGCACCAGGTAGGACGCCACGATCCGCCCGACCGGAGTGGTGCGGAACCCGGAGAGGAGGCGGCAGGCCTCCTCGTAGTCGCTGTCGGGCGCGGTCGCCAGCTGCGCCCGCAGGACACGTGCCACCCGTGCGAGGTCATGCAGATCGTCGCCGCGCCACAGCCGCTCGTAGTTCTTCTCCGGGGCCGGGTCGATCGTCCACAGCGCGCCGTCGGCGACCAGCCGTGTCATCTCCCCGACGGCCCGAACCGCGAACCCGAGCCCGAACCGGGACGCCCACGCGTGCACGAGCCGCTCGCCCATCTCGTAGATGGTCGGGCGAGTGAGCAGGGCGGCCGCCGCGGCCGCGCGGGGGTCCGGCTCGCCACCGGGACCGCCTGAGGCGCGCCAGCCGTCCAGATGTGCCTCGCCCGCCGCGAGCAGCTCCGGATCGTAGATCACCGTCCGGTCCCGGACCCGGCGCATCGCCTGCACCACGTCGGGGCTGGTCAGCGAGGCGCCCAACCGCTCGACCGCGTCGCCGGGAATCTCGTGACCGGGAACGGCCAGCCCGCCCCGGCGCGGGCGCAGCTCCCGGCGCCACGCCTCGGGCAGCACCCAGGCGTCCTCATCGGGCAGTACGAACCTACGCATCGCGAATCCTCCCCAGATCCGTCTCCGGTGCCGCGAAGATTAGCCACCCGGTACGACAGAAATCGGCGTTGTCCACAGGCGGCAAAACGGTTGGCCGCGGCGACTCGGGCCGTGCAATGATCGGCGCCTGGGTCGCTAGCTCAACGGGCTAGAGCATTCGGCTTTGTAGCATGCCGGCTTTCCGCTCTGTGCGGTCATGGGCACGCTTCCTTCTCTTTCGGGACCGAAGGGTTCGGGGTTCGAGTCCCCGGCGACCCACTGTCACGCAGTTGTAGGCCGCCGGTCTCCGGCGTCCGGTCTGCTGCCCTGTCGAGGGCCACCACCAGCGGAACGGAGGGCCGCATGCTCGAGAAGCTGATCATCCAGAAGACCCTGCGCGTGCCGGCGAGCACCGGCACGGCAGGCGACGGTTCGGGCGTCGCCCGGCAGCTGGACGCGGCACTGCTGGATGTCGGGTTCGCCGCGTCGCGCGACCTGCTCGACCACCTCACCGCCCTGGCGCCCGGCCCAGCGATGGACCTCGCCGCCACGGTCGTGTCCGCGGTCCGTGAGCTGGTCGGTGACCACGTGCGCCACAACCCCTACTTCATCGCCTTCCCGGAGGGCGTGCCGGACACGATCGAGTTCTGGGCCGAGCGACTGCGGGCCGCCGTCCTGACCGGCGGTGGCACGGCGACCGACGAGCAGCTGCGCGACGCGGTCCGCACCGGCGGGGTCAACCTGCTCGATCTCCCCGGCTACGGCACCTACCAGCACACGTGGGCGGACATGCTCGCCGTTCACGACGAGCTGATCGCCGGCGCCCGCGACCGGGTCACGCTGCTGCGGCTCGGCGACACCGTCGACGTCGAGGCGGAGCGGCTCTATCTGGCACTGGCCGGCAGCACGACCCCGCTCGGCGAGGCCGACCTGGCGATTCTCGGTGAGCTGGCATCCGCCTGCGCGGACGCCGCCCAGCCGGACGAGATCCCGGTGCGGGAGAACCGTGCGGTGCTCAACGGGGTTCGGCTCGCCCTCGGCCGGCCACTGGTCGGCGTGGACAGCACGACCGACGTGCTGCGCCTGGCCTGTCACGTGTCCGGCGGGGACGTGTCGCTCGCGACCGTCACCCGGTTCCGGTCGTTCCGGCGCCCGGAGCGGCGGGTCCTGCTGGCCGCGCTCGACCAGGTCGTCGCCGCGAGCCCGGCCAAGCTGGGTGACATCGCCCGCTACGCCGAGCGGTGGAAGCGGCTGGGCGAGCGACTGCACCCACACGAGTACGAGCAGTGGCCGCACGCCGGTGAGGTGTTCGCCGTCGCGCGCGGCGAGCGCAAGGTGCGCAACCTCGCCGGGCGTGCCGAGTCGGCGATCCAGGCCGGGGCCGTCGGTTCCGCGGCGTCGGTGCTGTCGTCCGCGCCGGGTCTGCTGCTGCGTTCCGCCGACCGGCTGCTGCGCCTGGCGCCGCGGGCCGAGCGTGCCGCCGTGGTCGAGGCTGTCACCGGTGCGTTCGGTTCGGCGTCGGCCCGGGTGCTGTGCTCGCTGCGCGAGCACGTCGGCAACCGGCTGTCGCCGGCGTCGGCCCGGATGTATGCGAGCCGGTCGCGCAGCGGGTGGGTCGGGCCGGACCGGCGGCCACCGCTGCCGGCCGACCTGGTGGCGGAGCTGTCGGCGCTGCTCGACGCGGAGATCGGTGCTCGGCTGCCGGTGTGGGAGCGGCCGCTCCTGGTGGACCCGGAGGTGCTCGACGTCGCGCTGCCACTGTCCGGCAAGGCGTCCGAGGGCGGCTTCGCGGTGCTGCCCCGGGGCTCGCGGGCGACGGTCTCCGGTGAGCTGCTGCGGTTCTTCATGTACTGGCGGCAGGACAGCCGGCGCACCGACTACGACCTGTCGGTGCAGTTGCTCGACGACGACTTCCAGGCCGCGGGCCAGGTCTCCTGGACGAACTACCGCCACGACGGGGTGGTCCACTCCGGCGACCTCACCGAGGCGGCGAACGGTGCCACCGAGTTCATCGACGTGCCGCTGAGCATCGCCGGGCGGTATGTGGTTCCCCAGGTCAACATCTACGCGGGGGAGTCGTTCGACGAGGTCGCCGAGTCGATGTTCGGCTACCAGAGCCGGTCGCCGGAGCAGCAGGGCGCCCCGTTCGACGCGCGGACCGTGCGATCGCGCTCGCAGATGCGCGGCAAGGGCCGGATCGCGCTGCCGGTGGTGTTCGCCAAGACCGAGCAGGGGTGGCAGGCGGTGTGGCTGCATCTCTACCTGCGGGGCTGGCCGTCGTTCAACCGCGTGGAGGAGAACACGTTCACCACGGCTCACCGGGTGCGGGCCCTCATGGAGCGGCGTTACCTCACCATGTCCTACCTCGTCGACCGGTGGCGCGAGCGGACCGAGGTGACCCTGTGGGACGGCTCGCCACCGGACGAGCCGGTCACCTTCATCGGCATCCACGCGCCCGACGGTTTGCCGGCGGGCTCGGAGGTGTACACCCTGGATCGGCTAGCCGAGCTGATCCCCGCCTGACGACAGCCGAGGCCATGCGAGCGCTTCCTCCCAGTTCCGTTCGATTCGGGGCCCCCGCGCAAGCGGGGATCCAGGCAGATAGCGCCCGCGCCCTCCTCGGTCCAGCCGTAGGGGTGCACACGCTGCCCGCAGCGTGTGCACCCCTTCTGAGCGGGAGAGGGGGTGAGGGTGAGTGGGCAGGCAGGCCGTTCTCCCCGGGAGGGGCGCAGGGTGACCAGGCAGCCAGATGGGCAAAGAGGTTGATCCTTATTGGCCGGTCAGGGCGGCGGCCGCGTCTCGAGGGTAGGTTCGCTGGCCGCGGAGGACGATCAGGCTGCCGATGACGAGGGGGAGCAGGACGACGGTGTAGGCCCAGCGCAGCGAGCCGCTGGCGTCGGAGGCCAGGCCGATCAGCCACGGGCCGAGGGCGCCGCCGAGGGTGACCAGCATCTGGAGTACGGCGAAGCCGAGGCCGCGACGGTGTGCGGCTACGACGTCGGCGTTGGCGGCGGTCAGGTTGGCGATGGCGGCGGCGAAGCCGATGTTGGCGAGGGTGAAGCAGACGACTTGCGGTGCGAGGACCGGTACGGTGACGGCGCCGGCCAGGAAGGCCGTGCCGAACAGCAGCGACCAGCCGCCGATGGCGACCCGGTGCCCGTGGTGGCGGTCGCCGAGCCGGCTCCCGGTGAGGATGCCGGCGACGATGCCGACCAGCCCGGCGCCGCCGCCGATGGCCGCCGCGGAGGCTTCGGGCAGGGCGAATTCGCGGGCGTAGAACGACGGCATCCAGAAGAAGAGGCCGCCCAGGCCGAAGAAGAGGATGCTCAAGCCGGTGATCACCGACCGCAGCGTGCGGATGCGGAGCAGGGTGGCCAGTTGGGCCCGCATCGGGGCGTCCGGAGCGGAGGAAGTTGGACTGGTCGGGTCGGGTGTGGGGTGCTTGGTGGTGCTGTCGGTGTACCAGCGGGCGAGATGGTCGCCGAGGCCGCGGACCGGCTCGCGGACGGTGAGGACGAGGGCGGCGATGAGGATGCCGGGGACGGCGATCAGGAAGAAGCCGGTGCGCCAGCCGACCGTCTGGGCGAGTGCGCCGCCGGCGATGACGCCGATGGGCAGGCCGGCGAAGTAGGCCATGCGTTCGTAGCCGTAGGCGCGGGCCCGGCCAGGTCCGGGATAGAGGTCGCCGAGCAGGCTCGACGACGGCGGGTTGTAGAGCTGGCCGGCCGCGCCGAGCAGTACCCGGACCGCGAAGAGGGTGGCGTAGGAGCCGGCCAGGCCGGTGCCGATGGTGAGCAGCGCCCAGACGGCGACGATCGCGGAGACGGTCCAGGTCCGTTTGCCGGTGTCGGCGAGTTTTCCGGCGGGCAGCAGCAGGATGATCGCGGCGATCGCGCCGGCGGTGGCGATCGCGCCGCCCGCGCTGTCGCTGAAGCCGAATTCCTTCTGGATCGTCGGGAGTGCGCCGGCCAGCAGGTTGTATTCGACGCGGTCGATGGCGGCGACGAGGGCGATGCAGACGGCGGGCCACCAGCCGAAGGGCGCCCCGGTGCCGCGGCGCACGCTGACCGGCGGTCGCCCGGGATAGGCCGTCACCTGTCTGATCTGCTCGGATTCGTCGTTGAGGCTGGCGTTCGTCCGCCTGGCTCGGCCGATCATGCGGGCACCATACCGTTGGGAAACGGCGTTCCGCTAGAGGACACAAGCCGGGTCAGGGGCCGCAGCTGATGGCAAGGGGCACAGCTGGAGCCGGAGGGCACGGGTGCCGCCGGAGCGGGCTGGTGAAAGCTGATCAGGGGACACGGGTGGGTGTGGCGGCGAAGCGCATCTCGTAGATCGGCCGGTAGCGGTCGTCGAGCAGCGTGAGCAGGCTGAGCAGCAGGACGAAGAAGAGCGCCGCGGACGAGTCGAACGGCCGCCCGTCAGCGCTGAGCAGCCGTTCGGCGACGACCATGAAACCGGCGTTCATCAGTACGCGTACGCCGAACGCCAGCAGCGTACGCTCCACGCCGCGCGCGGACCGGGCGACGAGGAGGCTGACGGCGACGTTGGCGAGGACGAACACGCTGGTGCCGAGGAACAGCTCGATCGGTGTGGCGGTGGTGCCGGGGAGCACCTGGGCGTAGATCACCCACAGCAGGCCGATGAGGGTGACCTTCTCCAGGGTCGCGGCGGACAGGAACCGGCCGTGCTCGGCGACCCACCGGTTGCGGTCGGCGACGGTGACGGTCCCGGCGGGCAGCGGGTCGGCGGCGACGTGCCACTGCCAGTCCGGTCGGGGTTGGCGGGGGCGTACCGCGTACCAGTAGATGAGGCCGAGCAGGATCAGGGCCGCGACCACCGCCGGGCCGAACCAGGGCACCTCGGCGACCGTCTCGGTGAAGTCGAGTTGGGCGATGTGGATCCACCACTCCTGCGGCAGCTTCACGAAGATCCAGATCGCGGCCGCCGTGATGATCCAGCGGCGCAGCGTGACCCGCGCCGGGTTCCAGAAGAGGCGATAGGTCTCGTACGCGATGAAGAAGTACTCGAACGTGTTGGGGAAGATCAGCAGCAGCGGCCGCCATGCGGTCAGCTCGAAGGCGACGACCCCGATCAGCCGGTAGAAGTAGAGGAAGCACGCCACCCGCACGGCCGGCGCGCTCGCCCAGTTCCGCAGCGTCGACAGGTAGGCGATCGCCAGGTAGTAGACGTCCATCGCCTTGTCGTAGCCCTGGTAGCCGGGCGGGTCGAACCCGAACGTCTGGAAGATGGTCTGGTCGATGCCGTCCAGGATCAGCGCCGCGACGATCGCCGGCAGCGGAAAGCGCGGGATCAGCAGGGGTACGAGGAAGCGCGCACCCACCACCAGCAGGAAGACCGTCGTCGCAGAGGCTGTCACAGGTCCATGACATCGGCCCGGCCCGATGCGCGGATCATCCGGACGGGGTGAACGTGTCCGGTTCTCATCCGCCGCGAATGAGGCGGGCCACCCGGCGCCGCCGCAGTCTGGGCTCCCTGAGGAAACGGAGTTCAGA
The DNA here is from genome assembly GCF_017592555.1 of Actinoplanes flavus. Lineage (GTDB taxonomy): Bacteria > Actinomycetota > Actinomycetes > Mycobacteriales > Micromonosporaceae > Actinoplanes > Actinoplanes flavus. The sequence continues at coordinate 8,898 of NZ_JAGFNS010000002.1, forward strand.
TGGGTTGCCTGTTCGCCATCTTCGCGGGGATCTTCCCGCGGTTGGCTCTGTTCATCATCTGGCTGGTGCGGCCGAGACTGGTCGACGCCGCCTTCGAGGGGTGGATCTGGCCGCTGCTGGGCCTGATCTTCTTCCCGTTCGCGACGCTGCTCTACGTCATCTTCTACACGCCGGGCGTGGGCCTGGTCGGCTGGGAGTGGTTCTGGGTGGTGTTCGCCGGCCTGCTCGACCTGACGCATCTGGTGGCCAGCGCCTATTCGCGGACGCGGGGAGCCCGCGGCATGGGTGCGCCGCGGGCCTACTGATCCGCCGGGTCAGGTGAAGCTGGGTCAGGTGAAGCTGGGTCAGCTGAAACCGAGGTTGTAGCTGTTGGTGGTGAAGGCGGCCTGTCCGGCGGTGCCGGAGATCTCGTAGCCGAACTGGAACTGGCCCAGGGTCACGTCGCCCCACCAGTTGTTGGTGCGCAGCCAGTTCAGCATGGCGAGCACGTTGAGCGTGCCGGAGTTGCTGTTGGACGTGCGCACGAACGAGTAGACCGTGTTGACGCCGTTCGACCCGCGGTAGATGTTCCAGGTCGCGCCGCCGACGTTGACGTCCCGGGCGGACGGCACCGCGCCGTTGGCGTCGTACTGTTCGGCGATCGGGCCGACGGCGCCCAGCTTGTTGGTCCAGATCATGATCTCGTACGCGTTGTTGTTCGCCCAGATGTCGTACGAGGTCACGAAGTCCCCGGCGGACGGCACCGTCACGTTGTACGAGCTGCTCAGCGTGCTCAGCGAACTCAGCGTCCGGTTGAGCGTGTAGCTCACGTTCGGGTAGGACTTGATGCCGCTGGTGCGCGGGTGGTTGGCGATCACACCCCAGTTGCTGGGCGTCCGGGCCCAGGCCGTCTGCGTGCCGGCGCCGGATCCCCAGATGTTGTTGTAGACGGTGTAGCCGTTGCTGGTCCAGTTGTCCCACTGCCCGGAGCCGGACCAGACCGCGTCGGACGGGACACCGGTGGACGGCGTGGACGTGGACGGCGTGGGGCTGCTGGTCGGGTTGGTGACGCCGCCGGTGCAGGCGACGCCGTTGAGGGTGAACGCGGTCGGCGCCGGGTTGCTGCCGCCCGCCGAGCCGTTGAACCCGAACGACGCCGTCGCGTTGGTGCCGATGGAGCCGTTGTAGCCGGCGTTCTTGGCGGTGACAGTCGATCCGCTCTGGGTGAGGCTGGTGTTCCAGGCCTGGGTGACGGTCTGCCCGGCCGTGTAGTTCCAGACCAGCGTCCACGAGGTGAGCGGGTCGCCGAGGTTCTTGATGGTGACGTTGGCGCCGAAGCCGCCGGGCCACGAGCTGCTCACCGTGTAGGTGACGCTGCAACCCGCGGCGGCGGAGGCGGGCAGAGCGGTGAGGATGCCCGCTCCGGTGACGAGGGATGCCGCGGCGGTCACCGCGAGCGCGATCTTTCGCCTTCTCATGGTGCGTCCAATCTCTGGGGGAGGGGACTCGTCGAAGCGCTTCGACGACTGCGCCGCGCGATCCACCGACGTCTATGCGGGCAGTGCGCAGATGCTAACACCGCGGACACAATCTTGTAATTGGGAGCGCTCCCATGCAACGATGACAGTCACTGTCTTTCGAGGTGGGGCCCATGTTGAGAAAACTCGCCACCGTCCTGACGGCCGCCGCGATGAGCGCCGGTCTGCTCTGGACAGCCGTGCCGTCCGACGCCGCCGCCGCGCCTTACCGCTATGGCGAGGTGCTCCAGAAATCACTGCTGTTCTACGAGGCCCAGGTGTCCGGGAAGAAGCCGGCCTGGAACCGGGTGTCCTGGCGCGGCGACTCGGCGATGACCGACGGCGCCGGCACCGGGCTCGACCTGACCGGTGGCTGGTACGACGCCGGCGACCACGTCAAGTTCGGTCTCCCGATGGCCTTCACCACCACCATGCTGGCCTGGGGCGCCGTGGAGAACCGGGATGCCTACGCCGGCTCCGGGCAGCTCACCCACCTGCTGAACAACCTGCGGGTGCCCAACGACTACTTCATCAAGGCGCACCCGTCGGCCGACGTCCTGTACGGGCAGGTCGGCAAGGGCGACGACGACCACAAGTGGTGGGGGCCGGCCGAGGTGCTCCCGATGGCGCGCCCGGCGTACAAGATCGATGCGACCTGTGGTGGCAGCGAGCTGGCGGCGGAGACGGCGGCCGCGATGGCAGCGAGCTCGATGGTCTTCCGCCCGACCGACCCGGCCTACGCGGACACCCTGCTCACGCACGCCAAGCAGCTCTACTCGTTCGCCGACCGGGTGCGTAGGAGCTACCACGAGTGCATCACCGACGCGACGTCGTTCTACCGGTCCTGGAGCGGCTACGCCGACGAGCTGGTGTGGGGCGCGATCTGGCTGCACCGGGCCACCGGCGACGCGACCTACCTGGCCAAAGCCGAGGCGGGGTACGACGCGCAGGGCAACGAGAACCAGACCAGCGTCAAGATGTACAAGTGGACGATCAGCTGGGACAACAAGCAATACGGCAACTATGTACTGCTTGCACAGTTGACCGGCAAGCAGAAGTATCTCGACGACGCGAACCGCTGGCTCGACTGGTTCACCGTCGGCGTCAACGGTGAGAAGGTCCGCACGTCACCGGGTGGCATGGTGGTCGTCGACTCGTGGGGCGCGCTGCGCTACGCCGCCAACACCGCGTTCGTCGCGCTCGTGCACAGCGACCACCTCAGCGACGCCACCCGCAAACAGCGCTACCACGACTTCGCGGTGCGGCAGATCAACTACGCCCTCGGCGACAACCCGCGCAACTCCAGCTACGTGATCGGGTTCGGCGCGAATTCCCCGAAGAACCCCCATCACCGTACGGCGCACGGCTCCTGGTGGGACAGCCAGCAGGTGCCGGTCGAGACCAGACATGTCCTGTACGGGGCACTGGTCGGCGGCCCGTCGTCGCCGGACGACGCCTACACCGACAGTCGTGGCGACTACGTGATGAACGAGGTGGCGACCGACTACAACGCCGGGTTCACCTCGGCCGTGGCCCGGCTGTACGGCGAGTACGGCGGTGCGGCGCTGACCGGCTTCCCCGTCGCGGAGAAGCCGGACATCCCGGAACTGTCGGTCGAGACGACGATCATGCAGAACGAGACCCGGTCCACCGGGGTGAAGGTGATCGTCTACAACAAGTCGGCGTTCCCGGCCCGGGCGCTGACCGCCGGGAAGTTCCGCTACTACTTCACCCGCGACGACGCGTCGGCGTTGCAGATCAGCTCGCCCTACACCCAGGGATGTCCGGGACCGACCACGGCGAAGCAGCACTCCGGGGACGTCTGGTACGTCGAGGTCGACTGCACCGGCTACACCATCGCGCCGGCCGGGCAGTCCGCGCACCGGATGGAGGTCCAGCTCAAGATCGGTGTCGCCGAGGGCGGCGTGTGGGACCCGGCCGACGACCCGTCCTACCGGGCGGCCGCCGGGCCGAACACCGGTGTGCCGCTGTTCGACGGGTCGGCGCTGGTGTGGGGCGCGGTGCCGGACGGCACGAACCCGTCGCCCTCGCCGTCGGTCTCGGTCTCGGTCTCCCCGTCGGTTTCGGTCTCCCCGTCCGTCTCGGTGTCCCCGTCGGCATCCGTTTCCCCGTCCGTGCCCGCCGCCGGTTGCCGGGTCGGGTACACCACCAACGACTGGGGCAGCGGATTCACCGCGACGGTGACGATCACCAACGGGTCCACCGCGGTCAACGGGTGGACGCTGACCTTCCCGTACACCGCCGGGCAGAAGGTCTCGCAGGCCTGGTCGGCGACGGTCACCCAGTCCGGTACGCAGGTGACCGCCACGAACACCTCCTGGAACGGGAGCCTGCCGGCGGGCGGCACCGTCAGCTTCGGCTTCAACGCCACCCACACCGGCTCGAACCCGCCGCCCACCGCGTTCACCCTCAACGGCACGGCCTGCACCACGACCTGACGCCTTCTCAGTCTGAAACTGATCAGCCCGGCGGTGGGGGCCCTTCTCGGCCCGCACCGCCGGGCTTGTCTTTGTATCGATCAGCCTCTATCGTGCCGAGGAAAGCGCTTTCCCCCCGCTTGAAGGCGCGGACCGAATCCCCAGATGAAGGTGGGCAACTGATGAAACGTCCAGTCGTCGTACGGTGGATAGCCGTCGGAGCGACCGCGGCCGCGAGCGCCGCGATCGCCCTGGCGCTGCCGTCGGTTCAGGCGTTCGCCGCGGACAACCTCAGCCTCGGCGCGGGCGCGGACGGCTCCAGCAAGGCCAGCGGCACCAGCTACGGCAACGTCCGGGACGGCAACACCGGCACCTACTGGTCACCGGCCAGCGCGACCGGCTACGTCTCGGTCAAGTGGAGCAGCGCCACGACGGTGTCCTCGGCCGTCATCCGGCAGGCCTCCGGCGGCGGTTCGATCAGCGCCTGGCGCGTGCTCAACGCCGACACCGGAGCCTCCCTGGCCAGCGGCAGCGGGAGCCCGAGCACCATCACGTTCTCCTCGACGTCGCTGAAGAAGCTGACCTTCGAGATCACCAGCGCGTCCGCCGCTCCGCGGATCGCCGAGTTCGAGACGTACGGCAGCGGCGGCTCGAACCCGACCAGCAGCCCGACCGCGGGCCCGACCACCAGCCCCACCACGAGCCCGACCAGCAACCCGGGCACCCCGACCGGTGCGTGGCCGTCCTCGGCCGGCACGGTGTCGATCTCCAGCACGGTCAACGTCTCCGGCACCTTCGACGGCGGCATGAAGACCTACTGCTGCATCGGTGACGGGTCGCAGAGCGAGTCCCAGGACCCGATGTTCAAGATCGCCAACGGTGGCACCCTCCAGAACGTCATCATCGGCTCGCCCGCCGGCGACGGCGTGCACTGCGAGGGCACCTGCACGATCAGGAACGTGTGGTGGAACGACATCGGCGAGGACGCCGCGACCTTCAAGGGCACCGGCGGCGGCACCAGCTACGTCATCGGTGGCGGCGCGAAGTCGGGTAGCGACAAGACCTTCCAGCACAACGGCAACGGCACGGTCAGCATCTCCGGCTTCTACCTCAGCGGCTCCGGCAAGCTGTACCGCGGATGCGGCAACTGCACCAACTCGTACCAGCGTCACGTCAAGATCGACAACGTGCTGCTGAACAACATCGACATGGTTGCCGGCATCAACAGCAACTGGGGCGACACCGCCACCATCACCCGCGTCACGCTGACCAACAGCTCCAGCGCGGTGGTGTGCGGCAAGTACCAGGGCGTGGCCAAGGGCAGCGAGCCGAAGTACCTCGGCGAGGGCTGGAACGACAGCAACTGCAAGGTCACCCAGAGCGACATCACCCGCAAGTAGGGCAGGGTGAGACGGGCGCCCACCCGGCGGTGGGCGCCCGTTTCACAGGGCGCCGCTCACGGTGACGAACGAGTGCGGCGGCAGGTGCACCCGCAGCCGGCCGCCGGTCAGGGACACCCCGTCGTACGGCCGCGGCGCCACCACCGACGGCGACGCCGGCGTGTTGTGGTCCTGCAACGCCGCCGACGTCAGGATCAGGGCGGCGGCGTCGCGCACCGTGCCACCGCGCAGGTCGATCTCCACGTCGGCGGGGGCGTCCGCGTCGAGGTTCGACAGCGAGATCAGCAGCCGGCCGTCCTTGCGGCTGGCCGACAGCGAGACGGTCGTCAGCGTGGCGTCGCCGACCGGGCGGGACGGTGGCGGTCGGCGGAGGTCCACCCGCAGCGACGTGGCGTCCTGGTGGCCCCGGTTCATGTGGAAGACGTGGTAGGTCGGGGTGAGGACCAGCGACTGCGTCTCCGGGTCGGTGAGGATCATGGCCTGGAGGACGTTGACGGTCTGCGCGATGTTCGCCATCACGAGGCGATCGGCGAACCGGTGGAAGACGTCGAAGTGGACGCCGGCCACGAGCGCGTCGCGCAGCGTGTTCTGCTGGTGGAGAAAGCCGGGATCGGTGCCGGGCTCGACGTCGAACCAGGTGCCCCACTCGTCCAGGACCAGGCCCACGTTCCGGCCGGGGTCGTAGCAGTCCATCACGGCCGCGTGGCCGGCGAGCAGCTCCTCGACGCGGGCCGCCGACACCATGGTCCGGTAGTACTCCTCGGTGTCGAAGTCCGTGGCCGAGCCCTTCTCGTCCCAGCTGGGGCCGGTGATCGTGTAGTAGTGGACGGAGAGCGCGTGGAAGGCGGTACTGGTCACGCGGCGGCAGCCGAGATGCCCGACCTGCTTCATCAGCGTCTCGGTCCAGGCGTAGTCGTCGCCGTTGGCCCCCGCGGCGATCTTGTAGAGCCGGTTGCCGCCGTGGTCGCGGCAGTAGGTGCCGTAGCGGCGCGCCTCGTACGCGTACTGTTCGGCGCTCATGGCGCCGCCGCAGCCCCAAGCCTCGTTGCCCAGGCCCCAGAATCGCACCCGCCACGGCTCGTCGCGGCCGTTGGCCCGGCGCAGGCGTGCCATCGGGGAGTCACCGTCGCGGGTCAGGTACTCCACCCACTCGCTCATCTCCCGGACGGTCCCGGAGCCGACGTTGCCGCTGATGTAGGGCTCCGCGCCGAGCAGCTCGCACAGGGCCATGAATTCGTGGGTGCCGAAGTGGTTGTTCTCCTCGACCCCACCCCAGTGCGTGTTGACCATCGTGGGGCGGGCGGCGCGCGGCCCGATGCCGTCCCGCCAGTGGTATTCGTCGGCGAAGCAGCCGCCCGGCCAGCGCAGGTTCGGAATCCCCAGCTCCCGTAACGCCGCGACGACGTCGAGCCGGATGCCGCCCTCGTTCGGGATGCCGGAGTCCTCGCCGACGTAGAACCCGCCGTAGACGCAGCGGCCCAGGTGCTCGGCGAAGTGCCCGTACACATGCCGGCTGATGCGTGGGCCGTCGAGGTCCACGTTGATGACTGCTTCGACCGTCATCCGGTGCCTTTCCCGAGAGTGGCTCTCAGTTTAAGGCGGTCCCTCCGAAAGTCCAGCGAAAGTTTCGCGAACCTTCTATTTTCCGTACGGAGGGCTCGGCGTGGCAATTGGGCGATTGACGTTACGCACGTGTGACATCGAGTCACGCTGCACGCCTTGACAGGGGCCCCCGCTCTTCCTAGCTTTGGCGGCATCTTCCGGAATCACTCCGAAACTTTCGATATCCGAGATGAGGCTTAGATGACGCATAAGAGGACTCTCGCGGTCGCGGCCGCGGTGGCGCTGGCCGCGATGGGGATGACCGCCTGCACCGGCGACGACGACGGCGGCTCGAACTCGGGCGGCTCCGTCACGATGGACTTCTGGCACAACGCCACGACCGGCCCCGGCAAGGCCTTCTGGGACAAGACGGTGGCCGACTTCCAGACCGCCCACCCGAACGTCAAGATCAAGATCCAGCAGGTGCAGAACGAGGACCTGGACGGCAAACTCCAGACCGCGCTGAACTCCGGCTCCGCGCCCGACATCTTCCTGCAGCGCGGCGGCGGCAAGATGGCCGCCATGGTCGAGGCGGGCCAGCTCAAGGACATCACCGGCGACATCACCGCCGAGACCAAGCAGGCGGTCGGCGAGGCCGCCCTGAAGACCGGGCAGGTCGACGGCAAGGCGTACGCCGTACCGGTCTCGATCCTTCCGGGGGGTCTCTGGTACAGCAAGGACGTCTTCCAGAAGGCCGGCGTCACCACCCCGCCGACCACGCTGGACGAGCTCAACCAGGCGGTCACCAAGCTGAAGGCCAACGGCACGCCGATCGCGCTCGGCGCCAAGGACGCCTGGCCGGCCGCCCACTGGTACTACTTCTTCGCGCTGCGGGCCTGCGCGCCGGCCGCGCTCGACGCCGCCGCCAAGGACAAGAACTTCGGCGACCCGTGCTGGACCACCGCCGGCGAGAACCTCAAGGCGTTCGCCGACACCAAGCCGTTCAACGAGGGCTTCCTGACCACCTCCGCCCAGCAGGGCGCGGGCAGCTCGGCCGGTCTGGTCGCCAACTACAAGGCCAGCATGGAGCTGATGGGCGCCTGGGACCCGGGCGTGATCGCCTCCCTCACCAAGGACGCCAAGCCGCTGCCCGACCTGGGCTACTTCCCCTTCCCGGCGGTGCCCGGCGGCCAGGGTGACCCGGCCGCGATCATGGGTGGCGCGGACGGCTACTCGTGCGCGGCCGACGCGCCGAAGGAGTGCTCCGACTTCCTCAACTACATCCTGACCAAGGACGTGCAGGAGGGCTACTACAAGGCCTTCAACGCGCTGCCGGTCAGCAAGGAGGCCCAGGGCGCGGTCACCGAGGACTACCTCAAGGCGGTTCTCGACGCCTACAACAAGGCGCCGTACGTCTCGCAGTGGCTGGACACGATCTACGGCCAGAACGTGGGCAACGCCCTGAACGTCGGCGTCGTGAACCTGCTCGCCGGCAAGGGCGACGTCGCCGGGATCATCCAGGCCGTGAACGACGCGGCCAAGAAGGGCTAATGGTGGCCGGCAGCTTCACGGTCGCCGACCGGGTCCGTGACGGGGGTGCGGTACAGCCGCCCCCGGCACGGCCCCGCCGGCGCGGAAACGGTTGGGGCATGCGCCTGGAGATCGCGGTGCTGTCCGGCCCCGCGGTCCTGATGTTCGTCGGCTTCGTCATCTTCCCGGTGCTGATGGCCGCCTACTACGGCTTCTACCGGTGGAAGGGGTTCGGCCCGCCGACCGACTTCGTCGGCCTCGACAACTACCGGACCATCCTGCAGGACAGCGCGTTCCACGAGGCGCTGTGGCACAACGGCCAGATCGTCGTGCTGTCGCTCCTGCTCCAGGGCCCGATCGCCGTCGGGCTGGCCCTGCTGCTCAACCACCGGATGCGCGGCCAGTCGATCATCCGGATCCTGATCTTCGTCCCGTACGTGATCTCCGAGGTCATCGTCGGGACGGCCTGGAGTCTCATGCTCCAGAGCAACGGCGCGGTCAACGACGTCCTGCGGTCGCTCGGTCTCGGCTGGCTGGCCGAGGACTGGCTGGCCAACCCGAACCTCGCCCTGTGGACCCTGATGGTGATCCTCACCTGGAAGTACATCGGGTTCGCGGTGATCCTGTTCCTGGCCGGCATGCAGAACATCCCGGAGGAACTGTCCGAGGCGGCCGCGGTCGACGGCGCCACCTACTGGCAGACCCAGTGGCGGGTCACCCTGCCGCTGCTCGGGCCGACCATCCGGATCTGGGCCTTCCTGTCGATCATCGGCGCGCTCCAGCTGTTCGACCTCGTCTACATCATCTGGGGCCAGTACGTCGCGTCGACCGCCGGCACCTCCACGATGGCGACCTACATGGTCACCGAGGGCCGTAACGCGGGCAACTACGGGTACGGCAACGCCGTGGCCGTGGTGCTCTTCCTCATCTCGATGCTCATCGCCCTCGTCTACCAGCGTTTCGTCCTGCGCCGGGACACCGAGGGCGCACTCACCGGAGGGCGGTAACGATGGCCAACTCCCGGCGGGGCGATCCGGTCGTCTACGTAGGCGCACTGATGCTCATCGGGCTCATGCTCGGGCCCGTCCTGTACATCATCGTCGGCGGCTTCCGCACCAACTCGCAGATCACCACCGATCCGGCGGGCCTGCCGGACCCGTGGGTGTTCAGCAACTACACCGACGTGCTGACCGGCGATACGTTCTGGCGCCAGGTCGGCAACTCGACGATCGCCGCCGTCATCACCACCATCGGCGTCGTCGGGCTGGGGGTGATGGCCAGCTACGTCCTGGCCCGCTACCGGTTCCGCGGCCGGGGTGCGCTGTACGCGCTGTTCGCGGCCGGTCTCATGTTCCCCGCCACGGTGGCCATCACGCCGCTCTACATCCTGGTGAAGAACCTGGGCCTGGTGAACACGCTGCCCGGCGTCATCCTTCCGCAGATCGCCTTCGGGCTGCCCACCACCATCATCATCCTGGTCCCGTTCCTGCGGGCGATCCCCCGCGAGATCGAGGAGGCCGCCGCCATCGACCAGTGCAGCCGGCTCGGCTTCTTCTGGCGGATGGTCCTCCCGCTGTCGGTGCCGGGCCTGATCACCACCGGCATCCTCGCGTTCGTGAACAGCTGGAACAGCTACCTGCTGCCGCTGTTCATCCTGAACGATCAGGAGACCTTCACCCTGCCTCTGGGCGTGCAGGCGTTCGCGTCGGAATATTCGGTCGACACCGCCAAGGTGCTCGCGTTCACCTCGTTGTCGATGATTCCGGCGCTGGTGTTCTTCAGCCTCTTCGAACGCCGCATCGTCGGTGGCCTCACCGGCGCGGTCAAGGGATGAGGCGGCTCGACGTGACGACGACAGAAAGGCATCCGATATGACATCGCTGCATGTGGCGACCACCGGATCCGACGACGGCGACGGCTCCCCGGAGCGGCCGTTCCGGACCATCAACCGGGCCGCCGGCCTGGCCCGGCCCGGCGACACGGTGATCGTGCACGCCGGTGAGTACCGCGAGTGGGTCACCCCCCGGCGCGGCGGGCTCAGCGACCACCGCCGCATCACCTACCAGGCCGCCGACGGCGAGCACGTCGTCATCAAGGGATCCGAGCGGATCACCGGCTGGGAGAACGACGGCGGGACGGTCTGGCGGGCGAGCGTGCCCAACACGCTCTTCGGCGACTTCAATCCGTACGCCGAGGAGCTCGCCGGCGACTGGGTCGTGCACGACGGCAAGGAGCCCCGCAAGCACCTGGGCGACGTCTACCTCAACGGCCTCAGCTTCTACGAGGCCGGCTCACGCGCCGAGGTGTCCGCCCCGGAGAAGCGCATCGACATGATCGACAACTGGACCGGGGTCACCGACCGGGTCCGCAACCCGGAGCAGACCCTGCTGGTCTGGTACGCGGAGGTGGGCGCCGAGGCCACCACGATCTGGGCCAACTTCCAGGGCGCCGACCCGAACACCGAACTCGTCGAGATCAACGTACGCCGGTCGGTGTTCTACCCGCTCGTGCCGCACCTGGACTACATCACCGTGCGCGGCTTCGAACTCGCCCAGGCGGCCACCCCGTGGACGCCGCCCACCGCCGACCAGCCGGGGCTCATCGGCCCGAACTGGGCCAAGGGCTGGATCATCGAGGACAACGTCATCCACGACGCGAAATGCTCGGCGATCTCGATCGGCAAGGAGGCCTCCACCGGCCACAACTGGGCCACCGAACGCGGCGACAAGCCCGGCTACCAGTACCAGCTGGAGGCGGTCTTCTCGGCCCGGCAGATCGGCTGGGACCGGGAGCACATCGGATCGCACGTGATCCGCCGCAACCACATCTACGACTGCGGGCAGAACGGCATCGTCGGTCACCTCGGCTGCGTCTTCTCCACCATCGAGGACAACCACATCCACCACATCGCGATCAAACGCGAGTTCTACGGATACGAGATCGGCGGTATCAAACTGCACGCCGCCATCGACGTGGAGATCCGCCACAACCGGATCCACGACTGTTCGCTCGGCACCTGGCTGGACTGGCAGACCCAGGGCACCCGGGTCTCCCGCAACGTCTACCACGACAACAACCGGGACCTGTTCATCGAGGTCAGCCACGGGCCGTACCTGGTCGAGCACAACATCCTCGCGTCGCCCGCGTCGCTGGAGCTGTGGAGCCAGGGCGGGGCGTTCGTCAACAACCTGTTCTGCGGCACGGTGTGGGTGGAGCCGGTGATGGACCGGGCCACGCCGTACCACCGGCCGCACAGCACGCAGGTGGCCGGCTACGCGTTCATCGTCGGCGGCGACGACCGGTGGATCGGCAACCTGTTCGTCGGCGGCGACCGGGACACGGCGTACGCGGCCATGCCCGAGGGAATGTCGCCGGCCTTCGCCGGCACCGCGGGCTACGACGCCTACCCGGCCTCGTTCGAGGAGTACCTCCAGCGCATCGACGACCAGCCGCAAGGCGACCACCAGAGATTCCTCACCATCAAACAGGCCGTGTACGCCCGGAGCAACGTCTACGCCGCCGGCGCCCGCCCGTTCGCCGGGGAGCGCGACCCGGTGACCCTGGACGGCGCGTCCGCCACGATCGTCACCGAGGGCGACGAGGCCTACCTGGTGACCGACCTTCCGGCCGGTTTCGACGACGCCGGCCTCGCCCCGATCGGCGGCCGCGACCTGCCCCGGGTCCGGTTCGCCGACGCCGAGTTCGAGGAGCGCGACGGCAGCCCCGCCGTCATCGACACCGACCTGACCGGCCTCCGCAAAGAGCCGGGCCGGACGTACGCGGCCGGCCCGCTCGCCGGACTCACCGCGGGAAGCGGCCGCCTGCGCGTCTGGTGACCGTCACGCACCACCCATGCGACTGGGCCGGCACGGGCAGCTCCTCGAGCGCCTCGATGCCGGCCCAGCTCGTACCTGATCGATCACCACAAGCCGGCTCCACTGTGCATCCTCCTCCGCTGGGGTGCCGCAAGGTGCTCGCGCTCCTGGTGGTGGCGGGCGGCCCGTGTCGACCGGCCGGCTGGTCCGGTCGATCTGGGGTGACAGCCGCCCGTCCCACGCGCCATAGATGGTGCGCTCGCACATCCAGTTCCGGGCCGCGAATGTGCGTGCTCCGCATCCGTGTTAGCGATATCAGCATGATGCGAAGAATCGGTTTCCGGAAATCTGTTATGTGAACCACGCCTATCTGGTCGCAGCCTGAATGGATGCCCTATGAGCTGGCTAATCGTGCGATAGGTGAGCATCCTTTGCTGTCCATGATGGGGTCTGGAAATATCGCTCCAACAATTGGTAGCGTTCCCGGAGACGGCTTTCACTGTGGTCCTGGATGCGGCCTCACCACCCCTTTGAGGCGTGATCCCGCACGCTCTCGTGCCAGTGGCGGCCGCGCTTTCCCCGTACATCCCCGAGGTTTTTGGAGAACCGCTCATGACATCCACCCGGGCTCGCCGCGGCAGATGGCGTGCCGCCCTGGCCGCGATGGTCCTGCTCGCCGGCGGCGGCGCCGTCGCGGTGACCGCGTCCGCCGCGTCCGCCGCGACGATCGACACCAGCGCCTCCTACGTGCTGGTCAATCGCAACAGCGGCAAGGCTCTCGACGTCTACAACCTGTCCACGGCCGACGGTGGCCGGATCACCCAGTGGGCGCGTAACGATCAGGCGCAGCAGCAGTGGCAGTTCGTCGACTCCGGTGGTGGTTTCTACCGGCTCCGGTCGAGGCACTCCGGCAAGGTTCTGGACGTCTACAACCTGTCGACGGCCGATGGTGGCGCGATCGTGCAGTGGACGGACAACAACACGACGAATCAACAGTTCAAGATTGAGGATGTCGACGGCTACATCCAGTTGATCAACCGCAACAGCGGCAAGGCGGTCGAGGTGCAGGGCGCGTCGACGGCTGACGGCGCGAACGTCGTGCAGTACTCCGACTGGAACGGCGCCAACCAGCAATGGCAGCTCGTCCGGATCGGCGGCTCCACGCCCACGACGACCCCGACCGGCGGCACGTGCACGCTGCCGTCGACCTACCGCTGGTCCTCGACCGGCTCGCTGGCCAACCCCAAGTCCGGATGGGTGTCGCTCAAGGACTTCACGCACGCGCCCTACAACGGCCGCCAGCTGGTCTACGCGACCACGCACGACAACGGCAGCTCGTGGGGGTCGATGAACTTCGGCCTGTTCACCAACTGGAGCGACATGGCGTCGGCCAGTCAGAACACGATGACGTCGTTCTCCGCCGTGGCGCCGTCGCTGTTCTACTTCGCGCCGAAGAACATCTGGGTCCTCGCCTACCAGTGGGGCGGGCCGGCCTTCTCCTACCGCACCTCCAGCGACCCCACCAACCCGAACGGCTGGTCGTCGGCGCAGACGCTGTTCTCCGGCAGCATCAGCGGCTCCGGCACCGGGCCGATCGACCAGACGCTGATCGGCGACGGCACGAACATGTACCTGTTCTTCGCCGGTGACAACGGCAAGATCTACCGGGCGAGCATGCCGATCGGGAACTTCCCCGGCAGCTTCGGCAGCACCTCGACGGTGATCATGAGCGACAGCACCAACAACCTGTTCGAGGCGCCCCAGGTCTACAAAGTCCAGGGCCAGAACCAGTACCTCATGATCGTCGAGGCGATCGGCGCCAACGGCCGCTACTTCCGGTCCTTCACGGCCACCAGCCTGGGCGGCACGTGGACACCGCAGGCCGCCTCCGAGAGCAACCCGTTCGCGGGCAAGGCCAACAGCGGCGCCACCTGGACCAACGACATCAGCCACGGTGAGCTGATCCGGACCGGCGCCGATCAGACCATGACCGTCGACCCCTGCAACCTGCGGCTGCTCTACCAGGGCCGCTCGCCCAGCTCCGGCGGCGACTACGGGCTCCTGCCGTACCGGCCGGGCCTGCTGACGCTCCAGCGCTGACAGTCGCACGGCGAGGGGCAGGCCCGCCCCTCGCCGTGTTCCGCGCCGCCTTGCGGTGTTCTCAGCGCTGTGCTGCCGGGCGGATCAGGAAGGAGCCGTCGGCGCGGAAGGCGGCGCTGTCGTCGGACTGGTCGACCCACAGCTCGTTGCCGCGGTGCCGCAGGAACCAGCCGGGGTAGTTCGACGACTCCAGTGCCACCGAACCCGGGATCGACCCGGCCCGGACGCAGAACGTGGCGTCCCCGTGGAACAGGTTCGTTCCCACGTCCTCGTGGACCCGCAACCGCCAGGACTCGTGCCGCAGGTAGCGCCCGTCCGCCGTGCGGAGGGAGAGGCAGTCCGGATCGGCCAGCCCGGCGACCGCCTGGAAGGTGGCCTGGTCCCGGGCCGTGGCCAGCACGCCGGCCCCGTTGGAGACGGTGACGTATCTTCCCGCGGTGTTCGCCGACTCCAGCGCGACGGGACCGGTCGGCACCGCCGGCACGGCCGGCGCCGGCGCCGGCGCCGTCGCCTCCGGCTCGTCGGGGGCGGTGAGCACGGCCACCGCCGCGCCGATGGCCAGGGCTCCCGCGACGACGGCGACGACCGCCGGGCGTATTCGTGCGCCGAGCCACCGGGCCCGGTCCGCCGCCGCGCCGGAAGCGGAGACCGCCGGCCGGGCGAGGCCGGCCACCACGTTCTCCGGGGTCCAGTTGGCGAGAACCGCCGCGGTCACCGTGGCCGGCACCGGGATCAGGACGAGACCGGCCAGCAGGCGGTCGGCCGGCAGCAGATCCTCCGCCTCACGGCGGCAGGACCGGCACGACTGCAGGTGCCGGGCCAGCCGCTTGCGCCACAGCGGCCCCGGGGTCCCGTCCCAGCCCGCGGTCTCACCGGCCAGACCGGGGCAGACCGGCCGGGCGCCGACCGCGGCCTCGATGCCCCGGGCCAGATCCAGTTGACCGCGCATCCGCTGGATCCGCACCCCGGCATGGCTCACCGTCACGCCCAGCGCCTCCGCCAGCTCCGACCGCGACAGCCGGCCGGCGACCTCCAGCCACCACAGCGCCAGCAGCGCCCGGTCACCGGCGTCGAGCCAGCGCGCCGCCTGTCGTACCTGACGGCGTTGATCGGACAGCTCCAGGCGCAGATGGGTGAGCCCCTCGAAGCCCGCGCCCGGCAGCCGTTCCGCCTCCTCGACCGCGGCCGTGCGCTGGGCGGCCTGCCTCATCCGCAACTGGTGGGTGCTGATCTGGCGTAACGCGATGGCGGTCAGCCACGGCCGGAAACTCTCCGGGGACCGCAGCGACGGCAGTTGCCGGAGAGCGCGCACCATGACGTCCTGGACCACGTCGTCGACGTCCGGGTGCCCGTCGAGCGCCTGCGCGGTGAGCGCGTAGACCATCGGCAGGTGCGCCGCCACGAGCTCCTCGAGCGCGTCCCGGTCCCCGGCTCGCGCGGCGCGGACCAGCGTGGTGCCGTCCGTACGCGTGGCTGGCATGTGTCGTCACCGCCCGTGGGTGCGTGGCCCGGCGGCGTGTGGACGCTTCCGGGCGGGACTCTGACTTTGGACGACCCTGGTCACGGAGTCAATGTCAGGGCGCGGTCATCGGGAACCGCTTGACCGTGACCGAGCCGCCCGGCGTCCGGGATGGTCGGTTTCGGGTCGGCGGCGCCCCCGTCGTCCATCCGGGTGGAGGCCACAACCCATTCATGAAAATAGATGTTCGAAAAAGTGTTATGGCGGAGGCGCTCCTCTGGTCGGAGGCGTGCTGAGCTGGGCATATTGCCTGTTCAGCGATTCCTTGAATGAGTGGGAGCGCTCCCGTAGCATGCGGGAATCGGCTGCGAGAAATCCGTGACGACCGATCCCCGCGATCGTCGAGCCGTCATCCCCGTCAGGAGGGAAACATGCGCGGAGTCGAAGGTGCCCGGTGGGGCGCCGGGCTGGGTGGCATCCTGCTGGCCGGCACGGCGGCGACCGTGGTGGCGCTCCCCGCCGCGGCGGCGGCCGGCTGCTCGGTGAACTATGCGGTGTCATCGCAATGGCAGGGCGGATTCGGCGCCGCCGTGACCGTGACCAACCTCGGCGACGCGATCAACGGATGGACCGTGACCTGGTCCTACAGCGCGGGCCAGCAGGTGACCCAGGCCTGGAACACGACGCTCACCCAGACCGGCGCCGCGGTCACCGCCAGGAACGTCGGCTACAACGGCACGATCGCCACCAACGGGAGCGTCTCGTTCGGCTTCAACGGCACCTGGACCACCGGCAACCCGGCGCCGGTGGATTTCGCCGTCAACGGGGTGGCCTGCACCGGTGGCACCACGCCGACCTCCGCACCGGCCACGTCGCCGAGCACCCCGCCCAGCGCCACGCCGGACATCACCGTGAACACCGCCACCAGATACCAGACGGTCGACGGTTTCGGGGCCGCGGTGTCGATCTGGGGCAGCGCCTGGTCGACGGCCGAGACACAGACCCTGGTCGGCCTGGGCGCCAACCAGTTCGGCCTGTCGATCGTGCGGACCGGCGTCTCACCGGTGTCCAGCGAGTGGGGCACGCAGGTCAACGCCCTGAAGACCGCGAAACAGTACGGCTCGGGCGTCAAGATCCTCGCATCGCCCTGGACCGCCCCCGCCGCGTGGAAGACCAACAACAGTCGCGTCAACGGCGGCAAACTCAAGACCGACTACTACGACGACTACGCCAACCACCTCAACAGCTACGTCCAGTACATGCGCGGCCAGGGCGTCACCGTCGACGTCACCTCGGTGCAGAACGAACCGGACTGGCACCCCGACTACGACTCGATGGACTGGAGCGGCACCGAACTGCGCGACTTCGTCCGTGACCAGGGCGCCAAGGTCCAGAACACCCGGCTGATGGTCGCCGAGGCGGTCAACCTCAACTACGGCTACACCGACCCGACCCTCAACGACGCGGCCGCCCGCGACAACATCGGTTACATCGGCGGCCACCTCTACGGCACCGAGGCGTCCGGCCGCCTGAAGGACTACCCGCTCGCCGCGCAGAACGGCAAGCCGGTGTGGATGACCGAATGGAACCTCCACGCGGCCGACGGCAGTGGCTCCGGCATTTGGGGGGACCCCGCCAACCCGACCGTCTGGAACGAGACCCTCGACGACATCATGCGTACGGTCCACAGGTCTATGGAAGCCAACTGGAGCGCCTACATCTGGTGGTACGGCAAGCGCTTCTACTCGTTCATCGGTGACGGTGAGGCCGCCTACGGCACCACCGCCGGCGCCCCGCTCAAACGCGGTTACGCGTTCTCCCAGTTCGCCAAATACGTCCGCCCCGGCTACCAGCGTGTCGGCCTGGCCAAGAGCACCAAGGCGTCACCGCTGGAGGTCACCGCCTACCAGGGCGGCGGCAAGATCACCCTGGTCGTCCTCAACCGCTCGGCCGGCACCGTGAACAACGCCGTGGTGCAGGCCCCGCAGAACATCAGCCGTGCCGACTACTACGTGACCTCGCTCAACGCGAACGCGGCGAGCGAGCCGGCCACCGTCGACGGGGGACAGGTCACCGTCACCGTCCCCGCCCGGAGCATCTCGACCATCGTTCTGACCCCCTGACGACGGCCGGCCGGATCACCTCGGTCAGCCGAGACGGCGGATGTCGCCGTAGGCGCGGTAGAAGCCGCCGCGGGAGGCCTCCCGGATCCCGGTCACCACGTAGCGGGTGCCGCTCTCCCGGATGCCCTTGGGGAACTGGACCTGCCAGTCGTGGTGGTAACCGGCGGACACCACCCGGATGCGGAGGCGGCCGGACTCCTCCACGCATTCGACGACGACGCCGTCGGCCGGGTCGTGGACGATCTCGACGGTGGTGGAGGGCGCCACCTCGGTCATGCGCGGCGGGGCCTTGACGTCCACGGCCACCGGGACCGTGCCGCCGACGGCCGACCGGATGGCCTGCTCGCTGGCGTCGATGCAGGCCAGCGAGCCGTCGGTGGTGACGATGTAGAGGCGCTCGTCGTGGTACTGCATGGAGTAGGCGGAGCCGCAGCCGGTGGCGAGTTTCCACAGGCGGGTGCCGGCGGCGTCGAAGCAGTAGACCGAGGACGCGCTGTCACCGGCGAAGACGTAGCGGCCGTCCTCGGCGGCGGCGCAGGAGAACACGGCGGCGTCGCATTGGTACGTCTGGCGGTGCGTGCCGTTCTTGCCGAGCTCGGTGACCTGACGGGCGGACGTGCCGGCGTAGACGGTGTCGCGCTCCTGCCAGCCGAAGAGGACGGCGCCGCGGGTGCCGGTGTGCCACAGCTCCTGGCCGGTGCGCCAGTCGTAGCTGGTGACGCCGGTGCTGTGCCCGTGGTGGACGGCGTCGTCGTCGCAGCGGACCATCCAGGCGGACGAGCCGCGGCCGGGCCGCTGCCACAGGAACTCGTCCTCGTGGTCGATGGCCGCGATGCCGCCGTTGGCGTCCGAGACGCCGAGAACACCGTCGTGGATGTCCAGCCAGTAGATGTCGATCTCGGGTGCGATGCGGTACGCCAGGCGGGGCACCTTGCCGGACAGGTCGTACACGTTGCCGTCGTCGCAGCCGGCGTAGATCCAGCGGTCGTCGGCGACGATGCACTTGACGCCGTCGGGAAGCCGGAACTGCCGCTGCACCTCGGCCTGGTGGTTCAGTGTGGTGATGAGGCCGGCCTCGTTGCCGACCATGCAGACGTCGTCGTCGACGAAGACACCGAACGCGGGGCTGCCGGTCCGGTAGCGCCACAGGACGGGGGCGCTCTTGGCGGTGGAGCGGGTGCTGACGATCTGCCGGCGGGTGACGGAGCGAGGTGGCCGCTGACCGATGACGGCCGGTGCGTACCCCTTACGGACCTTCTCGCCGATCTTCTTGGACGCCTCGGCCCGGGCCTTGTCCTCGGTGGCGAACGACGACTGCTTGACCTGGCCCCGGTCACCGATCCGCCCGAAGCGGACGGTGAGATCCGCGCCGTCGACGGTCACCTCGTAGAACTTGTGGGAACTCCCGTTGTCCTCGGAGAGCTCGAGGTACGTCGTTTCGGCCGGCATCCGGACCACCTTTCGGCAGGAGGGGGAACGCGGACGAAGATACTCAGGGGGTACGACATTCTCGGGAGGAAGAGGAAACCATGGCGGGGATGACCGAAATGCATCCGGAGAGCGTCAACGTGCTGTGGTCGGGGTCCTCTCAGGACCTCACCGCGATCGCCACCGGTGGCCGCCTGCAGACCGGCTCCTACACGGTGACCGAGGACGCGATCCGGTTCGCCTCCGGCGTCGTCTCCACCCGGGAGGAGATCATCCCGATCTGGCTGGTCATGGACGCCGACATCACCCAGCACATCACCCAGCGGGTGCGCGGCGTCGGCGACCTCACCCTCCGCCTGGACCCGGCCCACGCCGACAGGTTCGGACAGCGCGTGCTCAAGCTCGTCTCCATCGAGAACCCCGCCGGCGTACGCGATCTGATCCTCCGGCAGGCGAACGCGGTTCGGCAGTACTGGTCTCAGCACTACTACCAGCGTGATGTCGAACTGCGCCGGGCCGGCGCGGTCTCGACCAACGTCGTCGTCCCGGCCGTGGTCGCCGAGCCGGTCACCGCGGCGGCGCCGGCGCCGGTGCCGGCGCTGGAGGCCGGAGGCGACCTGATGGCACAGCTCGTCCGGCTGGGGGAGATGAAGACCGCCGGCCTCCTCACGGACGAGGAGTTCACCGCCGCGAAGGCGAAACTGCTTGCGTAGGTGAAGTGTTCCGTCGAGGAGACGAACCGGTGGCCGGACCCGCTTCGGTCCGGCCACCGGTGTGAGTTCGGCCGCTATGTCTGATAGGTGGAGACCAGCTGCTGCAGGCCGGTCGCCATCGCGGCCAGGCTGTTCGCCGTCGCCTGTGTCTCCGACGCGCCCGACGCCGCCGAATCCGCCGCCGTCGCCACCCCCGCGATGTTTCCGGCGATCTCCCCGGTGCCCGTTGCCGCCTGGGCCACGTTCCGTACCATCTCGCTGGTCGTCGCGGTCTGCTCCTCCACCGCCGCCGCGATCGTCGACGCGTAGTCGTTGATCCGGCCGGTCACCTCCGCGATCTCCCCGATCGCCGCGATCGCCTGCGTGGTCTCGTCCTGGATCGCCGAGATCCGCGACGCGATGTCACCGGTGGCCCGCGCCGTCTCCTGCGCCAGGTCCTTCACCTCGGTCGCCACCACCGCGAAGCCCTTGCCGTGCTCACCGGCCCGCGCCGCCTCGATGGTCGCGTTCAGCGCCAGCAGATTCGTCTGCTCCGCGATCGACGTGATCAGCTGCACCACGCCGGAGATCTGCGCCGAGGACTGCCCCAGCTGCGTCACGATCTTGTTCGTCCGGGTGGCCGCCTGCGCCGCCTCGGTGGCCACCCGCGCCGCCTCACCCGCGTTGCCCGCGATCTCGCCGATGGAGGCCGACATCTGCTCCGCGCCGGCCGCGACCGTCTGCACGTTCCACGACACCCGGTCGGCGGCCGACGAGACCGTCCCCGCCTGTGCCGACGTCTCCTCCGACGCCGCCGACAACTGCGTCGACACCGCTGACAGCTCTTCCGCGGCCGCCGCCACCTGCGTGGCGTTGTCGGTCACCTCACGCACCATCGTCGCCGTCGACCCGGTCGACGCGTCCAGTG
The DNA here is from genome assembly GCF_017592555.1 of Actinoplanes flavus. Classification (GTDB taxonomy): domain Bacteria; phylum Actinomycetota; class Actinomycetes; order Mycobacteriales; family Micromonosporaceae; genus Actinoplanes; species Actinoplanes flavus. The sequence goes on from NZ_JAGFNS010000002.1 coordinate 29,849, forward strand.
CCACGGCCAGCCGCGCCACCTCGTCGCGGCCGGTGATCCCGGTCCGCTGGGTCAGATCCCCGCCCTGGACCCGGGTGAGCACCTCCACGCACCGCGCCAGCCGGCCGGTGATCCCGCGGGCGATGAGCCAGCTCGCGGCGGCGGCCAGCAGCACGCCGAGGACGACGAACACGGTCACCGTGGTGCGGGCGTGGTCGGCGGTGGCCCGCGACTCGTCGTTGCGGGCGCGGGCGGCGGCGGACTCCGTCGCGATGAGGTCCTCCAGGCCACCGTTGAGGGCGGTCAGGATCGGCTTGGCCTCTTTGTCGCGGATGCGGGCGAACTCCTCTCGATCGTCGCTTTCGGCGGCCGGGGCGAGCTTGGTGTCACGCAGCTTCTGCACGGCGGCGACGGCCTTCTCGACCTGGGCGACCGCCTTCTCCCGGCCGGTCATGTCCGTGCTGGTGTAGGCCGCGAAGGCCGCCTGGAAGAGCGCGTCCTGGTCCCGGCTGGCCTGCAGGAACGTGCGCACCTGGGCGGGGTCGGTGGATATCGCGGCGTTGAGCAGGCGGTTCTGCATGAGGTCGGTGGCGTGCTGCACGCGTGTCAGGTCGGTGATCGGTACGAGCGTCTGGCCGTACATGTAGTCGGACTGGTTCTGCATCGTGCTCATGTTGGTCAGCGCGATGGTGGCCACCCCGGCGGCCGCCAGTCCCATCGCCCCCACCGCCATCCCGATCTTGGTGCCGACCTTCAGGTCGCTCACCAACCGCGCCCACCGGTGGCCGTGGAACCCACGCATCTCGTCCGACCTGCTCATAACACCCCCATGCTCGTCACCGGCTCAGCCGGGTGTGGCCCCCGCCACGTTGCGATACAGATCGGACGGGCGGCGGAAACGCTGAACACTTCGGCAAGGGAAATGTTTCACCGGAAGGCGACGTCCACCCGGGTCGCGACGGAGTCCACAGTGTGCGGTGCGCACGTACCTTCCGGGCCTCTTCCCGGGGTCCGGCCCGGAGGCGGTCACCCACCGGCAGCGCGGTTGATCCGCCCTTTTCCCGGACGATCTGCCGCTAATGTGAGGTAAACAGCCGGAGACGCGCCTCGCGATGTCGCGGAATCGCGAAATCGACGTGAACTGGCCTTATGTGTGACACCTCCCCAGGAGTGGAGACATGCAGCGGTTGCGTCGCGTTCGTGTCGGCGCGCGACTCAGCGCCACCTTCGGATCGGTCACGCTACTGCTGGTCGTCATGATCGGCGCTGCCGTCTCGAACATCGTCGCGCAGCGCAACGCGGACCAACGCGTGGCGGCGTCCGCGGGGCTGCAACGGGACGCGCTGATCGCCAAGTTCCGCGCCGCCGACCTCAACGGCTGGCAGACCGCGTACGCGTTCGACGCGATCCGGGGCGTGCCGGACGCCACCACCGACACCGTGGGTCTGCGCGCGAAGTTCCTGGCCTCCGCGGAGGCTCTGCGGCAGGACCTCGCCCGGATCGGAGCCCATGACCTCAGTACGGAGGAACGGCGGCAACTGGCCACCGCCGAGAGCGCCTTCGACCGGTTCATGGAAGTCGACGCGCGGATCGTGGCCGGGTACCGGGACGGCACGCCGGCCATGATCGCGGCGTCCAACGATCTGGTCGCGGGTGAGGCGCTGGCCTGGTTCGACCAGGTCGCCGCCGCGGTCGATCAGCTTGCCGTGGAGGCGCAGGCGGACACCGAGACGGACGCCGCCGCGGCACGAACGACCAGCACCCGGGGGCTGACCCTGATGGTCGTGGTCGGTGTCGCCTGCCTCGTGATCGCCACGGTGCTCACCTGGACGGCGGCGCGCAACCTGGTGAACAAGGCAAGGAACAAGGCGATCCTGGCCGCGATCGTCGAACAGTCCGCCGACGCCACCCTGACACTCGCTCTCGACGGAACCATCACCACCTGGAACAGCGGCGCGGAGCGTCTCTACGGCTACACCGCCGACGAGGCCATCGGCCGCCGGGTGGCGATGCTCCTGCAACCCGACAGCGATGTCCGGCACGCCGAAGTGCTCCGGGGCCTGTCCGAGGGCATCGAGTTCCGGTTCGAGGAGACGCCACGACGGCGCAAGGACGGCAGCGAGATCTTCGTGTCGACCAACGTCTGGCCGCTGCGTGACGACGACGGGGAGCTCATCGGTGGCGCGGCCACCGAACGCGACGTCACCGCCCGCCGAGAACGGGAGGCCGAGCAGCGGATCGCCGACGAACGCGCGGCGCGGGCCGCCCGGCTGGAGAGTCTCGGCCAGCTCGCCAGCGGCGTGGCACACGACTTCAACAACCTGCTCGCCATCATCCTCAACTGCGTCGACTTCATCGCCGAGGACACCGGCGACGCGGTGGCGGACGACCTGACCCGGATCCGCAACGCCGCCCACCAGGCCCGGGAACTGACCAGCCAGCTGCTGCTGTTCGCCAAACGGGAACCGACCCACGTCGAGATCGTCGATCTGAACACGGTCGTCACGGACGCCGCCGACCTGTTGAGCCGGGCCATCGGCGCCGGCATCACCCTGCGGTGCCACACCTGCTCCAGCGCCCTGCCGGTGTACGCCAACCGCAGCCGCCTCGACCAGATCCTGCTCAACCTCGTCATCAACGCCCGCGACGCGATGCCCGGCGGTGGATTCGTGGCCATCGCGACCAGAACCGTCGAGGTTCCCGACGATCCGGCCCAGCCCCTGCCGGCCGGGTGCTACGCCCAGTTGACGGTCAGCGACAACGGCACCGGCATGAGCGCGGAGGTCAAGGACCGCCTCTTCGAGCCCTTCTTCACGACCAAGCCGGCCGACCAGGGCACCGGCCTGGGCCTCGCCACCGTCTACGGCATCGTCGGCGACGCCGGCGGCACCATCACCGTGGACTCCACGCCCGGCGCCGGCACCACCTTCCGGATCCTGCTGCCGCTGTCGTCGCTCGTCCGTCCGGGGCGTCCGCCGGAGCACCGCACCCGCTCGAACATCTCCTCGTCCTCCGGGCTGCCCGGATAGCCGGTCCGGCTACGGCGCCGCGGGCCGTGGCCGCCAGGCCGACGACCGACAGGACGGCGCCGGTGACGATGATCCCGATCGGCAGCGCGGGCGGGATGCCGAGGAACGTCACGATGCCCAGGATCCGGTGCAGGCCCCACGGCAGCAGCGCCATCTGGTCGTTCCAGGCACTGAGCGCGCGTTCCAGGCCGGCCGCCCGGATCAGGACGCCGACCGCCAGCACCGGAACGCCCGCCGCGAGCATGACGCCGCCGGTGACCCGCCGCCGCGACCAGCCGTAACGGCTGCGCAGCACCGAGCCGGTGGCCACGAACAGCCAGGCGAAGGCCGCGAAGGCGACGGTGACGTACGCCGTCCGGGCGACTGGATCGGTCCAGAACTGGAACCAGTAGAGGCCCGGCCCGCGGACCGCCAGCACGGCCAGCAGCAGAACCGTGCGGAGCAGCGCCACACCGCCGATCACCGTCCACAGGGCGTACGGGTCCCGGCCGCGGACCAGCAGCCGGGCCACCAGCGCGAACAGGACCCAGGCGCCGAGCGTCACCAGCAGGTGGGCCGGGGCCGCGAACCAGGTGTAGATCGCGCGGCTGAGCACCAGGGCGGCCGCCGGGAACAGGATCGCGACCCACCGTCCCGCCCGTGCCGGGTGCTCCGGCGCCTTCCACGGCATGATCGCCGCCCGCCAGAGGGACCGGACCGGCCGCCACGGCATCAGCATCGAGACGAGCAGCAGGCCGAGCAGGACGCGCGCCAGGATCGCCATCGCCGGATCCCGGTCGGACCGTTCGGTGCCGAGGTCGGCCGCGGTGAAGTTGTAGGCGGGCCGGTCGACGTCGCCGCTGTACTCGCGCACGTAGACGTCGCGGGCCTCCCGGTACGCGATCTCCGCGGCCGTCCACTGCGCGCGCGCCGTCGCCGAGCCGGTGTCCAGCCACTGCGCCCGCCGTAGGAACATCGTGCGGTAGGCGCCGAGCGTGCCGTACAGGTCCTTCTGGTACGCGAGCGAGTCCAGCAGGTGCTCCCGCAGGGCCGGGTCACGCCACGTCGCCGGGTCGGTGGCGGCCACGCCCGCGTACTGTTCGGCGGCGATCGTGACGGCCTGCTCGCCCTCGGCGATCGTTTCGTCGACGTGGCCGCGGCTGATCGCGTAGACGCTGCTCAGCACGGCCGAGTCGCCGGTGGCGATGTCCCACTCGAAGATCCACATCATCGGCGGCGGTTCGAGGCCGAGGGCCTTCACCGCGTTGTCCGCGTACGGGGTCAGGTACAGCCCCTTGGTCACGGCCGCCCGCGAGTTCGCGAACATCCGGCAGATCGCGGCCACCGTCTCCGGGTCGGTGGAGAACGTCTGGCGCACCCAGTCGGCGGTGATCTCGCCCGGGTCGGCGTCCGGTTGCCGGGCCAGCCGGCCCATCGCGTACACGTTCAGGTCGTAGAGCTGCCAGAACCCGGCGCGCAGATACAGCGTCATCGGCCCGGCACGCAGCGGGCCGCCCTCCTGCGTCCACAGCCAGACACCCTCGATGTGCCCGTTTCCGGCCAGCGCCTGCTTCAGGGCGGAGGCGTGCAGGGCGGTCAGGTCGTTGGGCAGCGAGCCGAAACCCTCGAACTCGCGCCGGCCCTGGAACTCGACGATGCGCCGGTGGTCACCCACGGCCAGCGTGGTGTTGAGTGGCAGGTGGCTGTAGAAGTCGCCGAGCGTGAACTTCGTCGAGACGATCAGGTGCGGGTCGTCGAGACCGCCGAGCACCTCCTCGTACGAAAGAGGGTTGGTGTGCAGGTCGCCGACGGCGCCGACGCCGACCGTCCAGGTCCGGAAGATGATGTCCCGGTCGCTTTCGGCGGCCACCGCGAGGAAGGCTTTCAGCATCGCCCGCACCTTCTCGGGCGTGGTGACGGCGATGCGGGAGAAGTAGTCCCAGCCCGGCGCGGCGTAGGCCGAGCCGCCCTCGCCGATGCGGATCATCAGGCCGGACGCGAACGGCATGCTCGCGAACAGCTCACGCAGTCCGGCCTGGTAGACCGCCCACTGGTCGGACTGCTCGGCCAGATACTCCTCGAGCGGCCCGGAGAGCGCCAGCATGTCGGTCATGAAGTAGACCCGCATGCCCATGTCCGCCGCGTACCGGAAGACCGGCTCGAACGCGGTGACCATGGCTTGCGCGCGGGCGATGTGCGGGTCCCCGGCCGGGTAGACGGCGTGGCCGTCGCCGACGTTGGCGAAGGTCACGTACTCCAGGAAGCCGGGCACGACGACGCCGTTGTAGCCCTGCGCGGCCGAGTGGTCGATGAACTGCCGGAACTGGGCGGCGACCCGCTCCACCGCGGCCTGGTCGACCCACGGCGCCCGCGGCAGCAGCGTGCCGGTGACGATGTCGGAGTTGAGCGAGTAGTCGGTGCCCCTGCTCCAGCGCGCCGCGTCGGGTTCACGGCCGACCGAGCCCACGTCGGTCAGGCGCAGGCCCAGCTTCGGCGTCACCGGCCCGGTGGTGACCGGCCTGCCGGACCGGATCTCGTCGGCCACCGAGTACAGGCCGTTGGCGGCGCCCGCCTCACTCGCCGCGGTCAGCGTGAGGCCGGTGGCGGTCCGGTCGATCCGGTAGTCCTCGCCGGCGCCGCCCTCGCCCACGACCACCGTGAGGACGCCGTCGGCGTCCTGCCCCGCGACGGCGTCGGTGACGGCCCGGGCCGCGACGTCCAGCCGGTGCGTGTGGCGGTCCATCGTCACCGACCCGATCGGCGACGCCACGGGGGTCCGCCGCGGCGCCGTGCCGGACGGCTCGGCCATCACCGTGGCCGGGGTCCAGGACAGCCGCAGGGCACCGCTCAGCCCGAACGCCGTTCCGGCGCCGAGGGCGAGCAGCACGATGATGATCATGAGGCGGCGCATGCCTATTTGTAGAGCAAGAGGCCGCTGTTTACCAGAGCTAACCGAGCAGACCCGACTGGTACGCGAACACCACCAGCTGGGCACGGTCCCGGGCGCCGAGCTTGAGCATGGCCCGGCTGACGTGGGTCCGGGCGGTGGCCGTGCTGATCGCCAGCCGCGCGGCGATCTCGTCGTTGCTCAGCCCCTCGGCGGCGAGCACCATGATCTCGCGTTCCCGGGCGGTCAGCGTGGCGAGAAGCGGGTGCGGCGACGGGGTACGCCGGTGGAGCGCCACGAACTCGCGAACCAGGGTCCGGGTGACCGACGGCGACATCAGCGCACCGCCCTCGGCGACCACCCCGATCGCGCGGACCAGTTCGGCCGGAGTGGTGTCCTTGAGCAGGAAACCGCTGGCCCCGAACCGCAGCGCGTCGAAGACGTACTGATCGTGCTCGAAGGTGGTCAGCACGATGATCCGGGTCGCGGCCAGGGCGGGATCCGCGGCGATCCGGCGGGTCGCCTCCAACCCGTCGATGCCGGGCATGCGGATGTCCATCAGGACGATGTCCGGACGGGTACGGGCGGCCTCGGCCACCGCCGTCAGACCGTCCGCCGCCTCACCGGCGCAGGTCAGGCCGTCCTCGTTGTCGATCAGGGTGCGCAGACCGAACCGGATCAGATCCTGGTCGTCCGCGATCAGGATGCGGATCATGCCGCGACCTCGCACGGAAGCCGGGCCCGGACCTCGAAACGCCGCTCCACCGGACCCGCGGTGACCTGCCCGCCGAGCGCCTCCACCCGGGCCCGCATGCCGGTGATGCCGGAGCCCGTCCCGGGACGGGAGGTGCCGGTCAGCGGGTTGACGACGGTGATCGTGACGCTGTCCGGCCGGTACCGGATGGTCAGGTCGGCCGGCCCGCCGTCGCCGTGGCGCAGGACGTTGGTCAGCGACTCCTGCACGACGCGGTACGCGGCCAGATCCACCGCGGGCGGCAGCGTCGCGTCCCGTTCGCCGTCGGTGTGCAGGCGCACGTCCACCCCCGCGTCGGCCATCCGCCGCAGCAACCGGTCGAGCCCGCCGAGCCCGGCCGGCGGGGTGCCCACGTCGGTGCCGCGGGTGGTCGCCAGCGTCGAGCGCAACTCGTCCAGGGCCTGCTGGCTGCTGCGGCTGATCGCCTCCAGCGCCGGCCGGGCATGCCCGGGACTGCGGGCCATCACGTGCAGCGCGACGTCCGCCTGCATCTTGATGGCGGCCAGGCCGTGCCCGACGATGTCGTGCACCTCCTGCGCGATCCGCAGCCGCTCGTCGTCCACACTCCGGCGGATCGCCTCGGCCCGCGCCTGCCGTGCCGCGGCGGAACGCAACCGCAGCCCGTACCCGACGGTGGCCGGCACCACCACCCAGGCGGCCACCGGGACCACACCCAGCCAGCCCAGCCGGCCCTCCGCGGTGAACAGGTGGACCAGCAGCGGCGGCACCATCGCGACGGCACACCACAGCGCGGCCGGCAGCGGGGCGTGCCGGGCCGCGCTGTAGACCGCGACCATCAGCAGGACCAGGATCGGGCCGTACGGGTTGCCCGCGGCCAGGTAACCGGCCGTGCACAGGGCCGCCACCACCAGGCTCACCAGCGGTTTCCGGCGCCGCAGCGCGAGGGCCAGGGCCGCCGTGACCACCAGGGCGTAACCGGCCGCATCCAGTGGCACGGCCGGGTGGCTCACCTCGGCGGCGCCCCTGCTGCCCACGGCGGCCGCCACCGCGAGCACCACGGCCAGCACCAGGTCAGCCCGCACCGCCCCATCCTCTCAGACCAGCGAGTACGCCGCGGCTGCCGCGACGGCGGCGCCGTAGACGGCCACGGCCACGGCGACGGTACGCGTACGCCGGGTCTCGTCCCAGCCGGTCCGGGACAGCAGCCAGGCCAGGGCGGGCAACACCAGGACACCGTGCAGGCCGAGCGCGTGTACCGGCTTCAGGAAACCGGCTACCTCGTACCCCCGCTGTTGATCGCCGCCGTTGACCGTGACCACGCCCCGGGCGATCATCGCGGCACCGGAGATCAGCCCGATCAGCAGCGACACGAAGCCGGCCCGCAACGCCAGGCGCATGCTCGGCGCCACCCGTGCCCGGAACGCCGCCCGGACGAGCAGCCCCAGCACCACCACCAGGACGCCGCCGCCGACCGCGAGCACCGTCGACACCGCCGAGTCGAAGCCGGTCTCGCGGTTCAGGTGGGACGGCACATGCCGCCACGCCTGCACGGTGATCCCGGCGACCTCGGCGCAGCAGTCCACCGCGAAGATCCCCAGCAGCCATCCGCGCCTCCGGCGGGACAACGGCAGGTACGCCGACAGCCACACCACGGTCAGCAGGGTCATCCCGAACGACAGCCCGAACGTGATCGGCTTCCGCCACGACACCGGCCCCTGCCAGGGCCCGCCATCGACGGCGAACACCGCGAGGTGGAACAACCCGGCGCCGATCAGCACCAGACCGATGACCCGGCAGACCCGCTCGACGCCGTCCACCCGCTGCTTCGTTGTCAACCACACCGGGCCATCGTCCGGCGGCAGGGCCCTCGGGTCGTCCGTCGTGCGGCGGCTCTCCGCGTACGCAGATCCGCGTACGCTACGACGTCACGGAGTAGGCGCCGCGGGCACAGCCGCCGATCCGCCACCCGCCGGTGACCCGCGTCGACGACAGGCCGGTGATCCCCGTCGTGGTCAGGCGGGGCACCGCGTCCCCGGGTACCCAGATGTCGATCTGGCAGTTCGCCGGTTCGCCGTCGGCGGTGGCGGTGATCCGCAGCCCACCGTCGGGGTCCGAGACGAGCGAGTCCAGACGGCCCGGCAGCGCGCGCGGGAAAGCCCTCGACAGCGGTCGCGCGAAACCCGCCGGCGGCGGAATCGATGCACCGGTACGGCAGTCGACCGCGACCAGGTTCCCGGACGTCGTGGCGTCGGCGCCGGTCTCCGGCGAGCCGCATCCCTGCCGCCACACCCAGAACGCGCCACCGGCGCCGAGCCGGTCCTGCGCCGCCGCGAAGCGCCGCACCTTGGCGCCGTCCACCGTGGGATCGCCGAACCAGCCCCATTCGCCGAACCACAGCGCGGCCCGGTACGCCCGGGCGGCCCGCGCCGAGGTGGCGAGATTCCGCTCGATGGACGCGATCGTCAGACCCAGGCCCTGGTCCATGCTGATGGACTCGCTGTACGGATGCGGCGCGAACACCAGCTGCCGGTCGCCGGTGAAACCGGGCGCCGGGGCCGCGTCGAACCCGAGGCCGGACCACAGCACGCTCGGCTCGAAGAAGACGAGGTGGGTGTGCCCTCCGGCGGCCCGCTCGGCCTGGCGGACAGCCGTGATCGCGGCGTCGTAGTACCGGCCGAGCAGCAGCCCCGAGCTGATCGGCGGGTTCGCTCCGATCCCGGGCTCGTTGAGCAGGTCGTAACCGGCGACGGCCGGCTCACCGGCGAAGGCCTGAGCGACCCACGCCCACGTGCGCACGAGTTCACTCTGGATGCCGTCGCGGTCGGTGTAGAAGTTCCCGAACGCCGTCGCCACCGCCGGCGCCAGATCGCGGGCCAGGAACTGGCAGTGCGCCGTCCCGTCGGTGACGGTCGCCCACCCGGGCGCCCCGTCCCAGCCGGTGGCCGGCGTCGTCCCGCCACCGCACTGCTCGGAGGGGCGGGCGATCGCGTTGCCCCACGCGTCCTCGTGCATGTCCAGGACCGTGTAGATCCCGTGGGCCTTCGCCCCGGCCACCGCCGCTTTCACCTGCTGGAGGTACGACTCGTCGAAGGTGCCGCGCTCGGGCTCCAGCCGCGACCACGACATGCCGAGACGGATGACGTTGAAGCCCATCGCCGCCATCTGTTCGAAGTCGCCGTCGGTCAGCGGCCGGGTCGCCGGAACGGCCGGATCACGCAGGTGGTAGTCGATCAGCTGGTTCACGTTGACCCCGCGGAGGATCACCTGCCGGCCGGTGACGTCACCGATCGTGGCGAGCCCGTCCCCGGCACTCGCCGGGAGCACCCGGAGGAACTCCATGCCGCCGGACGCCGCGACCGGCCCGGGCGCCGGCGGTCCCGCGGGAGCCGGCGCTCCGATCAACGGCACGAGAACCAGCACGAGTACGCCGGTCGCCGCGACCGGCAGCACCCGCGACCGCAGCCGCCATCCCACGGCGACCAGGGCGGCGCCGAGGAGACCGGCCACCGCTCCGTAACCGGCGCCGGTCGCGACGCTGATCAGCGAGGTGGCGATCCACCACCGGTCCGGGCCGGCGCCGGCCGGCCGTGGCGTCGCGGCGAGAACGGCATCGACCACGCCGAGGCCGAGGCCCGCCACCACCGACGCGAGGCCCACGGTCGTCGACACCGCCAGCGGGCCCGTGTGCGTCAGCCGCCGCCCCGCCGACCGCGCGGCCCCGGCGAACATCGCCAGGAACAGCACCGTGCCCGCGAGGAAGCCGGGTACGCCGGCGGCCGCGCCGGGCGCGGCCAGGAATCCGTCGAACGCGTAGCCGACCGGCCCGCCACGCCACCAGTGAGCCGCCGGCCCGATCGCCGCCAGCCCGGTCACCAGCACCATGACCGCGACGGGGAAGACGATCGGCGACGACCCGGCCCCGGTGGGCGCGGGCCGCGGCCCGAACCGGGCGGCGAGCGCCGCGCCGGCCGCGACCAGCCAGCCGGCCAGGAGGAACTTGAGCGCCGCGAAGCCGCTCGTGCTGAGCGCGTACGTCAGGGCCTGGCCGGCCGACAGGTGCGGCCCCACCATCGGAAGCGCCGACGCGAACCCGCTCGCGGCGGTCGCCCAGGCGCCGGCGCCGATCACCGCGATCCAGGTGGCGGCGAACACCCACCGGGCCGCCGCATACCTCGCCACCACGTAGGTGGGGACGGCGGTGCCGGCGAGCAGGACCGGGAGACCGATCACGAGGGGCGCCCAGCGGTAGACGCCGCCCGAACCCAGCACCGGCAGCCCCCGGCCGCCGATCGGCGCGAGCAGGCCCGACGGATCCGACACGGCGGCAACGGCCAGGACGGCGACGAGGACGACGACCGCGGTCACGGCGGCACGGATCTGCGGCGCCCGGGTGGCGGATGTGATGCTGATCATGGTGGACGCGAAGCATACTCGCGTTCCGCGTTTTGTCAGCCCGTCCGAGGGCCTCTCAGTAGACCCACCGCAGAGCGGCGGCCACATCCTCCGGCCCGGAGTCGCGGAACCGGGCCGCCTCGGCCCGGCGGACCGCCACGACGGCGTCGAACAGCGTCCCCCCGAAGGCCTCCCGCAACACCGCGTCCGCCGCGAACGCGTCCACCGCCGCGTCCAGAGTCGTCGGCAACCGCGGCACACCCGGCAGATTCACCGGATCACCGGCGACCGGCTCCGGCAACGGCCGCCGCCCGGCGAGCCCGTCCAGCGCCGCCGCCACCAGCGCGCCCAGCAGCAGGTACGGGTTCGCGGTCAGGTCGAAGCACTTCACCTCCAGGTTCGCCGCCCCGGCCAGACCCGCGGTCCCCGGCACGAACCGCAGGGCCGTCTCCCGGCTCTCCACACCCCAGCAGGCGAAAACCCCCGCCCAGCGCGACGGCACCAGCCGCAGATAGCTTCCCGGGGTGGGCGCGCCCACCGCGAGCAGCGCCGGCAGGTGATCCAGGATCCCGGCCGCCGCGAACCCGCCGTCACCGGACGGGAACCCGTCGAACAGGTCGACCCCGTCCCGCCACGCCGACAGATGCACGTGCCCGCCGTTGCCGACCCGATCCGCGACCACCACCGGCGCGAACGACGCCCGCAACCCGTGCCGGTGCGACACCGCCCGGATGGTCTGGCGCACCAGGACACTGTCGTCGGCCGCGCCGACCGGATCGCTCGCGGCGACGGACACCTCGAACTGCCCGGCCGCATACTCCGGATGCAACTGTTCGACCTGGACACCCTGGTCCTCCAGGGCGATCAGCACGTCCCGGGCGTAGTCGCTCAACTCGACCAGGCGCGTCATCCCGTACGCCGGACCCCGGCACGCCGCGACGAAATCGTCACCGTCGCGCCCGACCGCCCACTCCACCTCGATCGCCATCCGGAACGACACACCCTCGGCCGCCGCCAGGCCCGCCATCCGTCGGGCGAAACCGCGCTGATCGGCGACCCACGGCTCGCCCCGCTGAGTGAACCGGTCGGCCGGCGCCCACGCCCAGCCCGGCTGCCCGGCCAGCACCACGAGCCGGCCGAGATCCGGGCGCAGGCGCAGATCCCCGTCGGGGCCGCCGAGCTGGTCGGTGCTGGTGATCGAGTCGTCGGCGAGGAAGACGTCGAACACCGGCGACATACCCACACCCCATTGGACGGCGTGCTCCAGCCGGGACAGTGGCACGGTCTTGACGCGGTTGATGCCGGCCGTGTCCACGTACGAAAGAACGACGCCGCGCACGCCCCGCTCGCGCAACTCATGCACCCCGGGCATAGCCATCCTTCTTTCATAGCCGGTACACCCGCTCAGCGTTAGCGGATCCGACCAGGTCTCCCACCCGGGTGGCGCCGGACGCCGACCACCGTCCCTCGCGCACCCACGCGCCGGTCACCGTCCCGAACGCCCGCCGGAACGCCAGCGCGCCCAGATGATGCAGCTCGGCGAGCCCGAACGCGTCGGAGGAATAGAGCACCTTGTGAAAGGGGGCCAGCTCCAGCGACTCGGCGACCACCGCCTCGGCACGGGCGCCCACATGGTTGACGGCCAGCCCGACGTCGGCGTACACGTGCGGAAACGCGTGGGCGAGGTAACCGGCCTGCCGGTGGAACGGATAGCAGTGCAACAGCATGACGCTGACCCGCCGATCGCGGGTCGCCCGCAGGAAGCCGGTCAACAGCAGCGGATCGCAGCGCGCCAGATCGAGATCCGGGTCGCCGAAGCCGACGTGGAACTGCAGGGGCAGGCCGCGTTCCACACCGGCCCAGATCAGATGGCGCAGCAGCACCGGGTCGTCCAGCCGTGGCCGGCCGCGGCGCAGCCACCTCCCCGCGGCCCGGGCCACCTCCCGCCGGCTCGGCGGCAACGGATCGAAATCCAGGCCGTACCGGTAGGCGACGACCGACTTGACGCCGGCCGCGCCCGCCACCGCCCGGTCGAGGGCCACCGCGAAAGCGCCTTCGAAACCCGCCGCGGTTGCCTCCGGCAGCGCTTCGGCAACCGCCTCCAGACGTACGATCTCGCGCACTTCCGCCCCGGCGGCCGCCCCCATCTCCGGCCCGTCCGACAGCTCACCGGGCCGGTACCCGGAGTCGACCAGGAACACGTCGACGCCGGCCGCCCGCAGCAGCCGCCGGTTCACCTCGTCCGCGCCCAGTTCGCGGCGCCGGGCCAGGTAGACATCCGGCTCGGCGTGCGGATCCAGGCCCAGCACCGGCGCACACCAGCGCCGTACGGCGAAACCCAGCTGCGAGTCGAACATCGAGCAGCCCGGAGGCGCCGGGCGGTCCGACTCCGTCAGCAGCGACTCGAACCCGGCCCGGTCGAGCGGCTCGGTCACCACGCCGTGACAGTGATGGTCGATCAGGCGCACCGGTCCAGTATCGCGGCCGGCCCGCACCCGGCGGCCGGGTTCAGATCCCCCCGTCGAGCAGGGCGTCGGGATCGAACAGGTCGATCTCCATCCGGGCCGTCAGATCGGCCTCGATCAGCTGCGCCACCGGCCCCGTCTGCGTCGAGTCCATCAGGTCCCGCAGGTCCTCGACGGCGGTCAGCATGATCAGCGGCAGCCCGGGCACCGGCGCCAGGTCCGGTCCGTGCAGCACCGCGTGCGGGGCGACGACCTTGATGACACCGGCGAACGGCGGGTACACGTACCACCGGTAGCCCGACGGCACGGCGACCACGACCGCCGACTCCGGCTCCAGCACGCGGATGTCGATGCCCGTACGCCCGCCGAGCACCCGCTCCACGGACCGGTGCAGGGCATCGATCGGCGCCGTGGCGGTGGCCACCCTCTCGGCCACCACCGAGCGGGCGCTTCCCGCACACTCGGAACAGGAGAAGATCAGGTCGGAGGCGTCGACTGCCGGCTCGACGACGATGCCCGCGCCACAGCTGATACAGCGCTCCTGCCGGGGTGCTCCGGGGGTGTTGGCAGCCGACATCGGCACCTCCTGCAACTGGTCTCAGGTCGGTTTCGTCTGGTGACGCACGCTCCGCGCCGGCCTCACCAACGGCCGCCATCGGCCGAACCTGAACCATCCGCGGGTGTGAGATACCGCGAATAGCCATCCGGACATTCGGGCGGGTACGGTACAGACTCCGTAGCCGGTGATCTTCTTCCGCCGCGGTGAGACAGAAGGCTGATTGGGGAGTAATCGATGCCCGCAGCAGGTCGCTGGTGGAGCTGGTCACGCCGGCGGCGGCCCGAGCCTCCCGTCGTGCCGGCCTCGCCACCGGCGCCCGCGGTGGAGAGGCTGGACCCCTGGCGCCCGATCGCCGGCGAGTTCGCGCTCCGCCTCCTCACCCTCACCTGGGAGGCCGTTCACCACATCGGCGAAGCCGAGTTCCGCGAGCAGGACGCCGAGCGGCGCCAGGTCCTGTTCCGGATTGATCACTCCGTCACCCGCGTCCGCCGCCTCGCCGAGAACCTGCGGGTGCTCACCGGCGAGCCGCTCGACGACCCGGATCAGCAGATCACCTCGCTGCACGACCTCACGCACGCGGCCGGCGCGGCCGTCGAGCACTACGAGCGCCTGCACTTCGGCCCGATCGCCGACCTCGCGGTGGCGGCGGTCGCGGCCGACGACGTGATCCGGATCCTGACCGAACTGATCGACAACGCCGACCGCTACTCTCCGCCGACCGAGCCGGTCACCATCGCCGCGCACCTGACCGGCGACGGTGACGTGGTGATCCGCGTCGAGGACGTCGGGATCGGGCTCAACCCGGCGCACGTGCCGTGGATCGAGCGGCTGCTGTCGGACCCGGCCGAGCCCGCCGCCGGTGAGCTGCATCCGGGGCACCTGGGCCTCACCGTGGCCGCCGTGCTCACCCATCGCCACGCGTCGCTGCGGGTGCGCCTGGTGCCCCGGCAGCCGCGGGGCACGACCGCGATGCTGCTGATCGGCGCGGACCTGCTCTGCGAGGCGCCGCGGCACGACCCGATGCCCGCGCCCGCGCCTCCGCCGGTGGGCAACCATCAGAACGACGTGACGATGGTGCTTCCGGCGCTGCAGAAGCCGATGCCCCGCCGCGTTCCGGCCAGTGTCCGTGGCGCCGGTGCGCCGCCGCCCCCGGTCGCGGCCCAGCGGCACCAGACCGCCTGGCACGACGACGCCGCCGACTTCAACGCCGGCGTGGACGCGGCCCGGGCCAGAGCCCCCCAGCAGAGTGCCGCCCCCCAGGAAGAACCGAAGGACCGCGATGACTGACTACCGTTTCCCCGCCGGTGCCAGCGAAGGGACCGACGGCGGCCAACCGGACGTCTCCTGGCTGATCGGCCAGCTCGTCCGTGAGGTGCCGACGATCACCGCGGTCGTCCTGGTCTCCGCCGACGGCCTGCAACTCGCCTCCTCCGGCCACCTGAGCCGCGAGCACACCGAGAGCGTCGCCGCGCTCGCCGCCGGATTCCTCGGGATCACCGGCCAACTCGGTGGCCTCCTGCGACTCGGCGCCCCGGAGAACCTGAGCATCCGCTACCCGCACGGCCATCTGGCCTTCCTGCGCATCGATGACCCGGCCGGCGAGTTCGTCGCGGCGCTGCTGGTCTCCGCCCAGCCGCAGACCCAGATCGGCCAACTGGGATACGCCATGACCACATTCAGTCAAGCCGTCGGTCACGCGCTCACCCCGGAGACCCGCCACGCGCTGCACCAGAACACCCTGCCCGCGCCGGCTCGCTGATCGGAGGCACCGATGGCCCGAAGGCCGGGGCTGCACTGGAAGGTGCGCCCGTACATGACCGCCCGGGGTCGCACCAGCAGCCGCGACCCGCTGTTGATGCACACCCTGGTCTCCACCGGCGACCGGTACGACCCGGCCCTCGCCGCCAGCCTGGCCCCGGCCTCCCGGTCGCTCTACGAGCAGGCCCGCCGGATGTGTTCGGTCGCCGAGCTGTCGGCCACCTGCGGCCTGCCGCTCGGCCTGACCCGCCTGCTGATCAACGATCTGCTCAGAATCGGTCAGCTGGTCGTGCATGACACCCGTTCCTCGCAAGACCTAGCGCTCCTGGAGAGACTTCGTGCCGGCCTTCTCCGACTCACGTGAGGCGAACCTGACCAGGCGGCTGACCTCGGCGAAGATCGTCATCGCCGGCGGCTTCGGCGTCGGCAAGACCACCGCCGTCGAGGCGATCTCGGAGATCCCGGCGATCCGCACCGAGTCCTGGATGACCGCGGCGGCGGCCCAGATCGACCGGCTCGACCCGGGCATCGACAAGGTCACCACCACGGTCGCGATGGACTTCGGCCGGGTGACCATCGACGACTCCCTCGTGCTGTACCTGTTCGGCACACCGGGCCAGCCCCGGTTCTGGCCGATGTGGGACGACCTGGTCCGCGGTGCGGTCGGCGCGGTGGTCCTGGTCGACACCAACAACCTGGAGAACTCGTTCGCCGCGGTCAACTACTTCGAGAACGACGCGACAGTGCCCTGGATCGTCTGTGTCAACCCGTTCCACGGGGTGCAGACCCACGAGCTCTCCGCGGTACGGGAGGCGCTCACCCTGCCCCCGCACATCCCACTGATCGCCGCGGACGTCCGCGACCCGCGCAACGTCGCGCGCGCGTTGCTGACCGTGGTGGACCACGCAACCGAGCGCCGGTTAGTACAGGAGACAACAACATGCGCAAGATCCTGATTGTCGGGGCCGGTCAGGCCGGCCTCCAGCTCGCTCTCGGGCTGCGGGCCGAGGGGTACGAGGTCACCCTCATGTCGGCGCGCACGCCGGAGGAGATCCGGACCGGCTGGCCCACCTCCACCCAGGCGATGTTCGACCTGTCGCTGAACACCGAGCGGGCGTACGGGCTCAACCACTGGGAGGACCAGGCGCCGCCGATCCACGGCCTGCGCCCCCAGCTCTCCGTCGAGAAAGGCCGGTTGGCGCTGGCCTTCAACGCGCCGCTGGAACGCCCGGCCCAGTCCACCGACCAGCGGATCAAGATGGCCCACTGGCTGGAGGACGCCGAGGAGCGCGGCATCGAGGTGATCTACAACGCGGTCACCACCCAGGACCTCGACGCGATCACCCAGCTCGGAAGGTACGACCTGACGGTGGTCGCGGCGGGCAAGGGCGACCTGGTCGCGATGTTCGACCGGGACCCGGCCCGCTCGCCGTACACCGAGCCGCAGCGGGGTCTCGCCGTCGCGTACGTCCACGGTCTGGAACCGGACCCGGAGTGGCCGGAGCCGCACGTCGGCTTCCACGCCCTGCCCGGCCTCGGCGAACTGTTCGTGATCCCCGCCCTGACCCACACCGGTCCGTGCGACATCCTCTTCTGGGAGGCGATCCCGGGCGGACCGCTGGACCGCTGGGCCGGTCACACCGGCCGGATGGTGCCCGAGGAACACCTGGAGATCACCCTCGACCTGATCCGCGAGCACCTGCCGTGGGTCGCCGCGCGGGCCGCGAACGTGCGGCTCACCGACGACAAGGCCACCCTGCACGGCCGCTACACGCCGACCGTCCGGCACCCAGTCGGCCACCTGCCCGGCGGCGGCCGGGTGCTCGGCCTCGCCGACGTGGTCATCGCCAACGACCCGATCACCGGCCAGGGCAGCAACACGGCGGCCAAGGCCGCGAACCACTACCTGCGGGCCGTCCTGGCCCGTGGCGACCAGCCGTTCGACGAGCAGTGGATGACCGACACGTTCGAGGCGTTCTGGACCGCGCACGGCCAGGCGGTGACCGGCTGGACCAACGCCATGCTCCAGCCGCTCCCGCCGCACGTGCAGCAGCTGCTCGGCGCGTCCACACAGAACGAGGCGATCGCCCGCCGCTTCGCGGCCGGCTTCAACGACCCGAACGACCTGCTCAACTGGTTCGTCGACCCGGAGAAGGCCGCCGCCTACCTGGCCGAGGTCAACGGCGCCTGAAACCCGATCCCCGGTACGACGGTGGGCCCGCCGCGCAGGCGGGCCCACCGTCGACCATGTCGAGTTCATGAAGAAGGTCGTGGTCTAGGATCCATCCATGTATGGAGGCGTTTGAGTTCCTGGTGGTCTCCCCCGCCTTCAAAGCGGGTGGGCCTGGCTCAGCCTGGCCGGCGGGTTCGATTCCTGTCCGCCTCCGCCATAAGACGTCTACGGGGGGAAACGTCGGATGGATCTGGTCGAGGACTCGTTGCGCCTGACCCAGTTCGCTCGCGGCGGCGGCTGTGCCTGCAAGATTCCGCCGGGTGAGCTGGAGTCCGCGCTCGCCGGGGTCTTCGACGGCGGCCCGGCGCCGTCGCCGTGGGAACTGCTCGTCGGCCTGGAGTCCGGCGACGACGCGGCGGCCGTCCGGCTCGACGGTGACACCGCGATCATCGCGACCACCGACTTCTTCACACCGGTGGTCGACGACCCGTACGACTGGGGCCGCATCGCCGCCGCGAACGCCCTGTCCGACGTGTACGCGATGGGCGGCGACCCGGTCCTCGCGGTGAACCTGCTGGCCTGGCCACGTGACCTGCTGCCGATGACGGTCGCCTCCGAGGTGCTGCGCGGCGGATACGCCATCGCCCGCGAGGCCGGCTGCCATCTGGCCGGCGGGCACAGTGTCGACGACGCCGAGCCGAAGTACGGGCTGGCGGTCACCGGGATCGGCGACGCCCGCCGTCTGTTGCGAAACGACGCGGGCCGGCCCGGTGTCCCGCTGAGCCTGACCAAGCCGTTGGGTGTCGGCGTGCTCAACTCCCGCCACAAGGCGACCGGTGAGGTGTTCCCGCAGGCCGTCGCCGCGATGACCACCTTGAACCGGGCGGCGTCCAAGGCCGCCCTGGCGGCGGGCGTGGTCTGCGCAACCGACGTGACCGGCTTCGGTCTGCTCGGGCACCTGCACAAACTCGCCCGTGCGAGCGGGGTGACGGCGGTCGTCGACGCGGCCGCGGTGCCCTGTCTCGACGGTGCCCGCGAGGCGGCGCGCGACGGTTTCGTCAGCGGCGGGTCGCGCCGCAACCTCGACTGGGTGCGGCCCCACACCAGCTTCGGCCCGCACGTCACCGAACTGGAGCGGCTGCTGCTCGCCGACGCGCAGACCTCCGGCGGCCTGCTGGTCGCCGGCGAGATCCCGGGCGGCACGGTGATCGGTGAGCTGATCGCCTTCGACGGCGAGCACACGCTGGTGGTGCGATGAGCGGCGATCCGCGCCGCGCCATCGCCCGCACCGACACCCTGCTCGCCGACCCGCTGCTCGCTGACGCCCACCGGCAGGTCGGCCCGGTCCTGGTGAAACAGGCCGTCCGTGACGCCCAGCAACTGGCCCGGGACGGCCGCATCGAACCCGCCGCGGTCCTGTACACCGCGCTCGCCGCGCTTCCGGTCACCCCGGCCCGACTGCGACGGGTCATCAACGCGACCGGCGTGGTGCTGCACACCAACCTCGGCCGGGCCCCGCTGTCGGCGGCGGCCGTCGAGGCGGTCACCGCCGCCGCCGGCTATGTCGACGTCGAGTTCGACGTGGCCACCGGCGCCCGCGCCCGGCGCGGTCGCAGCACCCTGGAGGCGTTGCGCGCGGCCGTACCGGACGCCGGTGACGTGCATGTGGTCAACAACGGGGCGGCCGCGCTCGTGCTGGCGGCCACCGCCCTGGCGGCCGGCCGGGAGATCGTCGTGGCCCGGTCCGAGATGGTGGAGATCGGTGACGGCTTCCGCCTGCACGAGCTGCTGGCCGGCGCCGGTGCCCGGCTGCGTGAGGTCGGCGCCGCCAACCGCGTCCACCTGCGCGACTACGCCGACGCGGTCGGCCCGGACACCGGTTTCATCCTCAAGGTCCACCCGTCGAACTATCGGATCGAAGGCTTCACCTCCAGCGTCGGCGTCGCCGAACTGGCCGGGCTGGGTGTGCCGGTCGTCGCCGACATCGGCTCCGGCCTGCTGCGGCCCGAACCCCTGCTGCCCGGCGAGCCCGACGCCGCGACCTGGCTGCGGAACGGCGCCACGATCGTCACCGCCAGCGGCGACAAGCTGCTCGGCGGCCCGCAGGCCGGACTGCTGCTCGGTGACCGCGACATGATCGAGACGCTGCGCCGCCACCCGATCGCCCGGGCCCTGCGCGTCGACAAGCTGACCCTCGCCGCGCTGGAGGCGACCCTGCGCCGGCCGGTCACTCCCACCGCCACGGCCCTGCACGCCGACCCGGTCGAGCTGCGCGAACGCGCCGGGAAACTGGCCGCCCGGCTGGTGGCATCCGGCATCGCGGCGACGGTGACGGCCAGCGACGGTGTGGTCGGCGGCGGCTCGGCGCCGGGCCTGACGTTGCCCGGATGGGCCGTGCGGCTCCCGGCCGACCTGGCCGCGCCGCTGCGGCGCGGCATGCCGTGCGTGGTCGGCCGGGTCCACGACGGCCACCTGCTGCTGGACCTGCGCTGCGTCCCGCCGGCCGACGACGACACCCTCCTCGAGGCCGTGGAGCGCGCGTGTTCGTGATCGCGACCGCCGGGCACGTCGACCACGGCAAGTCGACGCTGGTGCGCGCCCTCACCGGGATGGAACCCGACCGGTGGGCAGAGGAACGCCGCCGTGGCATGACCATCGACCTCGGCTTCGCGTGGACGAGCCTCGCCGACGACGAGATGACCGCGTTCGTCGACGTGCCGGGCCATCAGCGGTTCGTGACGAACATGCTCGCCGGGGTCGGCCCGGTCACCGCCGTGATGTTCGTCGTCGCCGCCGATGAGGGCTGGCGGCAGCAGTCGGCGGAGCACCTGGCAGCGTTGCACGCGCTCGACGTACGCCACGGGGTTCTCGCCGTCACCCGCAGCGACCTGGCCGATCCCGGCCCGGCGATCGCGCAGGCCCGCGAGCAGTTAGACGGCACCGGCCTGGCCGGGATTCCGGCGGTCGCGGTCTCCGCCGTGACCGGTCAGGGCCTGGCGACGCTGCGACACACTCTGCGGGACCTCACCCGCGCCCTTCCCACACCGGCGCCGGGACCGGCGCGTCTGTGGGTGGACCGGTCGTTCAGCGTACGGGGCAGCGGCACCGTGGTGACCGGGACGCTGACGTCCGGGACCGTGGCGGTCGGCGACGACCTGCTGCTCCACCCGTCCGGCCGTGCCGTGCGGGTCCGCGGCCTGCAAAGCCTGAAAACGGACGTCGACCGGGCGGGCGCGGTCTCCCGGCTCGCGGTCAACCTGCGCGGGCTGAGCACCGACGACGTACGCCGGGGCCACGCCCTGGTCCAGCCGGGCGCCTTCGCCCCGGTCACGTCCATGGACGTGCGCCTGGTCCGGGCCGCCGACCGGCTGCCCGCCCAGCTGACCCTGCACCTGGGGTCGGCGGCGGTGGCCGTACGCGTGCGGATGCTCGGCCCGTCCGCCGCCCGCCTCACCTTGGCGACGCCGTTGCCGCTGCACGTCGGCGAGCGGGGCCTGCTCCGTGATCCGGGCGCCCGGCACGTCGTCGCCGGGTTCGTCGTCCTCGACACCATGCCGCCGGGACTGCACGCCCGCGGCGACGCCCGGCGGCGGGCCACCGCTCTGGCCGGGATGCGTGATCGTCCGACGGCCGCCGAGGAGGTAGGCCGCCGCGGCGCGGTTCGGCGCGAGGCGCTGGTCACGGCCGGTGTCCTCACCCCGGACGACGCCGATCTGGACGGGGTGGTCGCCGCCGGCGGGTGGCTGGTCGACCCGGTCGTGTGGAAGCAATGGGCGGCCGCACTGCACCGGGTCGCCGACGAGTGGGCGGCGGCGAACCCGTTGTCTCCCGGCATCGCCCCCGACGCCGCGGCTCGCCGGGCCGGGATCACCGATGCGCGGTTGGTCGGAGCCCTGGCCGCCGAGGCGGGGCTGGTGCTGGACGGCAGCGGAGTACACGGCCGGGACACCGGCATCCGCTTCCCGGAGCCGGTGCGCCGCGCGCTGGACGAGATCTGTGCCGGGTTGCATGACGCCCCGTTCGCCGCGCCCGGCGCCGAGGATCTCGCCCGGCTGGGCCTGTCCCGGCAGCACCTGGCCGCCGCCGTCACCGCGGGCGTTCTGATCCGGGTCACCGACGGCGTCTATCTGCTGCCCAGCGCGCCCGCCGAGGCGCTGCGGCGGGTCGCCGCGCTACCGCAGCCGTTCACGGTCAGTCAGGCCCGCGCGGCATGGGACACCAGCCGACGGGTGGCGGTGCCGCTGCTGGAGTACCTCGACCGGCAGGGCGCCACCCGCCGGCTCGACACCGCCCGCCGCATTCTGACGAAGGAATCTCGATGACCAGCACCCCGGCTCGCGGCGTTCAGGCGCTTCTCGATGAGGCCCGCATGGGCGTACGACGGTTGCTGCCGCACGAGGTGCTCGCGGCGGCCGAAGCGGGCGCGTTGCTGATCGACACCCGCACCGATGTCCAACGGCGGGAGCAGGGCGACCTTCCCGGCGCCCTGGTGATCGACCGCACCGTCCTGGAGTGGCGGCTCGACCCGGCGTCCCCGCACCGGATTCCCGAGGCCACCGGCTACGACGTTGCGGTGATCGTGGTCTGCCGGCACGGTTACAGCTCCAGCCTGGCGGCGGCGAGTCTGCGCGCGATGGGCCTGCACCGGGCCACCGACATGGTCGGCGGGGTGCAGGCGTGGCGGGAGGCCGGCCTTCCGATGTGGACCGGCGCCGCCGACGTGCGCCGCTGACACCGTCCGGGAGAGAGAAGGTCGGATGCGTCAGCAGATCGCCACGGCGATAGCGGTGGGTGGCGCGCTGCTGCTGGTGGCCGCCGGCGTCGGGCATCTACGCCGGCGGGTGCATCTCGCGGCGGTACTGGCGGCGCAGCGCATGGTTCCGCGGTGGACGCACCGGCCGTTGGCCGCGGTGGTCGCCGTCGTCGAGATCGGCGCCGGTGCCGGCGCCGTCGCCGGGTGGCTGACGGCAACCTGGCCGTTGATGATCCCGGCGTCGGCGGTGTACGCGGCATTCGGTGTCTACACCACGGTGCTGCGCATCCGGCGACCCGGAACACCCTGTGGCTGCTTCGACGGCGACAGCGCCGTCTCCTGGAGCGTGGTGGTGCGGGCCTGGATGTTCTGTGGCGCCGTGATCGTGGCGGCGTCAGCGCCGGATGCGGACGCCGCCGTGACGGATCGGATGGTCGTCGGATGCGCGGCGATACTGGTCGCCCTGATCGGTTGGCTCGCGCCTCAGCTTGCCGGGGTGGGCAGGCCGGTCCGGACCGGAGGCGCCGGCCCGCGCCGGTGATTCAGCGCCCCGGGGCCGTCGCGACGGCTACCACCTCGATGAGGGCGAGCCGAGCGGTGGCGTCGGCGCCGGTCGCTGCCAGGTACCAGCGTCGGCCCGCCGGGGTGTTCATCGTCAGATAGGTCGTCTGTGCGCTGTCGTCGACCGTCAGCAGCGCCTGTGCGCCGCCGAGGGCACCGAACCAGTCCTGAGGTGCGGGGTCCCCGGGCAGGCCCGGACGCTCCTGGGAGTCGACCACGACGGTGAGCCGGGTCTCGGCGTCCTGCTTGCCCGGCACCGAGAGCAAGGCCCGGTCGCCGGTGCTGGGCAGCACGACGGCCGGCGGCTGGGCGGCGGCTCCCGCCGTGTTCAGCAACTCGGCCTCGGCGGGAAGGCCGCGCACCACGGCCTCACCGATCTGCACGCTGTCCGCCCGGATCCGCAGTGGCACCGGTGCCGGCGTTGCCGGTGCGGATGAGATCGACAGTGCGGGGCCGGCCGGCTGGAGATCCGCGGGTCCCGGACCGGAGGCGTTGAGCATGCTGAATCCCGTGGTGGCACCCAGCGCTACCGCGCAGACGGCTGCCGCGGCGGTGCCGGCGGCCCGGCGTGACCGGCGCCGACGCGCTGTCATGGTGAGCCGGCCGGCGTCGACCGGCAGGTCGTAGGGGCCGTCGCGGAACTCGGCGGCCAGCAGTTCTTCCAGTTTCTCCGTCATGGCGTCTCCTGAAGGTCCGCTGCCCGGTCGAGCGACCGCAGCTCATCGATCCGAAGGTTGCGGCGCAGACTCTGCAGAGCGCGATGCCGCAGGGAACGGATGGTGGCGGGCCGGCGGTGCAGCAGACTGGCGATCTCCTCGTCCTCGGCCTCATCGAGGAAACCGAGAACCAGAACCGTCCGTTGCAGGGGCGGCAGCGTGGCCAGCGCCCGGCGCAGCTCATCACGATGTTCCACCCCGGCCAGGGCCCCGTCCGTGGCGGCCAGCGTTTCACTGACCGCCACGGACGGGCGCCGCCGGCGCCACCAGCTGACATTCGTCCGGGCCATGATGGTCTTGACGTAGCCGACCGGGTTGCCGTCCCGCCTGATTCGCGACCATGCGCCCATGGCTTTCACCAGGGAGTCCTGCAGCAGGTCCTCGGCTGCGTGCCGATCGCCGGCGAGCACGTAGGCGTAGCGAGCCAGACCGGGCAGCGCCTGCCGCACGAACTCGTCGAACGTCGTGTCCGTCATGTCACCTCCGTTTTCCTCCAACTAGTACGCCGGAGCCGGAGCACCTGTTGCAGGCGCCGGAGGAAAATTCTCAGATCACCGCGGCGAAGAACCCCCCGGCGAACGCCATGACCAGAATGGCCTTGATCCACCGCTCGTAGAGGGAGAACTCCAGGTCCCACGAGTTGTCGTCGCTGAACCGCAGGTTGGACGTCGTCATGAGGGAACGGCCCAGCCCGAAGCCCAGGCCCGCGACCAGTGCGGCGCCCGGTGACGCGAGCAGCGCTACGGCCGGCAGCAAAACGTACGGCAAGCCACTGGTGACGTAGGTGCGCAGGCCGGTGCCCATCTCAAGGCCGAACTGCAACGGACCGAAGAACCGTCCATGACGGAACACCGTCACGGGCACCAGACGGGCATTCTGCGGCAGCCCGAACGACAGCAGCCCGAACTCCCGCACGGTGATGACGGCGAACCAGCACACCAGCAGCACGACCCACACGCCCGACGGTGCCGCCAGACGCAGAAGGGAGCCGACCACGAGGGCACCGAGCGCGGTGACCAGCGCACCGAGCACCTGCCCCAGACAGAAGGAGAATTGTGGATGACCTCGCCCGACCGGCGAGTTCAGCACGAAGGCCGAGTTGCGGCTTCAAGTGGAGCCGCTGACGGCGAAGCCGCCTGCCGCACCCGCGACCAGCCACCCGATGAGCGCGGCCACGGAAACGGCACCGATGTGCAGCAGAACACCACCGGTCGCCGCGGCCCCCCCCAGGGGCCCCGGGGCCCCCCGGGGGGCCCCCCCCCCCCCGGGGGGTGCGACCGCCACCGTGGTCCCCACCACCCCCCCGGGGCCCCGGGCCACCGACCTGGCCCGCGGCGACAAGCGGGTGCCACAGCACGCGCCGTGGCGTAACGACCGTCATCAGGCCCGAGCGCGGCAGATCGTCAGGTACGTGCGCGTCGATCCGCCGCCGGACACGCGGGTGTTGCCGTCCGAGCAACGCCACACCTTGGTGCCGGTCTTCCACTTCCACGCGTTCTTGGTGGTGCTCGAGCCGCACGCGGTGGAGATCGGCGTGTACGTGTAGAGGATCGGGGCGTCGCGCTCGGTGCCCTTCTTGTGCCACCCCGACGAGCAGTACATGCTGCCCATGAAGTCACCGCCGAAGCAGGCCGCCGGCTCGTTCACGTACGAGCCGCCGGTGTCCTTCTCCTCGCTGTAACCGCGGGGGTAGGCATCGCTGCAGTCGGTCCGGTCCCAGCCCTTGAGCCCGTTGGGGCCGTTCTCCGCCCGGGCCGCACGCTGACCCGCCAGCGGCGACCAGCTCAGCGCGGTGGCGCCCAGGGTCAGGCTGGAGAAGGCGACACCGCGCAGGACCGTACGGCGCCGGCTGGACGCCTTGCCCAGTCCGGCCAGAGCCAGGGTCGGCTCGGTGACAGCCGAGGTCTCGGCGTCGGGGATCTGTTCCATGTCAAGCGGCATTGGCCCGCCCATTCTTCTCGGATTGACTCAACAGGCCCCACGACTGGAGGACCGGAGTGACGTCACGTTCGTTGGCCGGCAGGTGCAGACGCCGTACCCGGCCCTGCCCGTCCACCTGCAGTAGGATCGGCGTGCTCAGATGAGCGATCGCCGACCACGCGCGGTCGTCCCGTACGACCGGGAGACCACCGGTGAGTCCGTTCCACTGCTCCTCGGGCTCGAAGGTCAGCAGGACCGCTGCCGCACTGTCCGGTCCGGACATCACGGACCCGACCCGCTGAACCACGGCGATGCACAACGGGCAGCCACTGTCGACGGCCAGGACCAGGCCTCCCCGGCCACCGGCCACGCTGGCGGGCAGCTCGATGTCGACCCGCTCGCCGGTAGCCGCCGCGGCATCGATCTGAGCCCGCAGCATCCGGACCTCGCGCAGCACCGCGCCGAGGCCGAGGAACAGAATGATCATCGCGGCCCAGGTCAGAAGCAACAGGGCCCACAACGGACTCACCGAACTACCGTCCGGACCACTCGACGTTGATGCCGTCGAGCCAGCCGAGCAGTTCCGAGTCCGGCACGTCCTCCAGCGCATCGAGATGAACCTCGGCCACGGCCTTGGAGAAGCCCATGGTGAAGGCGAAGTTCTCCACGCCGGTGGCCGTCGCCTCGACGCCCGGCAGCCGGGACCGCCAGACCTCTCCGGACGCGGTCTTGGCGCCGCGTGCCTTCGGCAGCAGGTCACGACCCCGGTCGGGGGACGGCACGTTGACCGAACCCCGGTTCTCGATCGTGGCGAGCACATGCTCGCTCGCGACGCCCAGCAGCGTCGACTTCTTCGGGACGACGCGCATGCCCTCCGGCTGGTCGTCGATGTCGAGCACGGAGAACAGACCGGTCAGATTGACGTCGGTGGGCGCGGGCCCGGAGAAGACCGTCATCAGCTCGTGGTGCTTGCCCAGCAGCGACACGATGGTGGAGCTACCGTCGTCGGCCTCCGAGATGACCACCTCCCGGTTGCCGACCACGAGCCGCTTCTTCACCGAAGCGGCCACGAAGTACGTGGTGGCGAACTCGTGGTTGCCCCGCGTGCCGATCTGGAAGCCGCGCCCGTAGTTGCCGCCGACGAACCGCACTCCGGCGATCCGATCGGCCAGACTGGACCCGTCGGCCCACTGCACACGGACCCAGGCGCCGCTCGGCGCTCGGGTGTCCAAAGTTGTTAACGCCATTAATAAACCCCCCGGTTTTGATGGCACGGGGGCATGCCGAGCCAATGTGGAATCGACAAGCGGACCCCCCGTGACTCCGCAGCCTGCCACACTTGATCAATGGCTCGCTACCCGGCGGTACGGGGAGATGACTGTCTGGGGGAGAGCCGGGTCATCAATGTGGAGCCGGTGCTGCGTGAAACGGCACACAGTGGAAAGGCCCGGATCGAGGGGGATGCCGTGCCATTCGCACACGAGTGAACAGGGTGAAACACGGGTGCCCACGGCCGCCCTGTCTGTGTTCGACATAGGCCTATTGGCCCTAGTTGAGGATGGTATGAGCAGGGCGGTTGCGCACCTTGCGGCCCCGCGGCCCCTCCCGTGGCAGATGGCGGCCGCCTGCCGGCGCGAGGTTGAAGCGGGATCAGATGCGATGCCTGGTGGCGCGAAGTCGGCTACAGCAATGTAGTACATCAATGGATTTCCCGGATCTCCTCGCAATCTTGTACGTCGTTTAAAATGAGCTGCGTGATTGTTCGGACGGGATAATGTGGTCCATTTCCCGGCTCATTCTTGCAGGTCAATCAAGAACTAAACCGTGGAATTCCTGCGGCCGGTGCCGTTCGCCTGGCGGAAGCGGTCTACCGCGTCCAGGAGCGCAACGGCCGCGATGTCGATGTCCTCGTGAGTGCTCCAGCGCCCGAGCGACAGACGCAGCGCCCCGAGCGCCTGTGCGGTGGGCACGCCCATGGCGGTCAGCACCGGGGACGGGATGTGGGCGCCACTGTGGCAGGCGGAGCCGGTGGATGCGGCGATCTGCGGTGCGGCGGTGAGCACGTCATGACCGGCGACGCCGGTGATGCTGATGTTGAGGGTGTTACCCAGCCGCTGGGTGACGGGTCCGTTGAGGTGGATCCGGTCGGGCAGCGCGCTGGTCAGTCTGTTGTGCAGATCGTCGCGCAGCGCTGCCAGCTGTTGCGGCAGGCCGTCACGCAGATCGTCGGCCGCGAGCTGGGCCGCGGCGCCGAGTGCGACGGCCAGCGCGACGTTCTCGGTGCCGGCTCGTAGGCCGTGTTCCTGGCCGCCGCCGTAGACCACCGGCTCCAGGCGTACGCCGTCGCGTACGTACAGTGCGGCGATGCCCTTGGGGGCATACATCTTGTGCCCGACGACGGTAAGTAGGTCCACCCCCGATTCGTTGACGTCGAGGGCGATCTTTCCAGTGGCCTGTGCGGCATCGCAGTGCATCAGTGCCCCGCGTGCGTGCGCGATGGCGGCGAGTTCACTGAGCGGCTGCAGGGCGCCGGTCTCGTTGTTGGCGGCCATCACCGAGATCAGAACGGTGTCGTCGGTGATGGCTTCGGCGAGCACCTCCGGGTCGAGGATGCCGTGGCCGTCGACCGGGAGCACCGTGACCCGGGCGCCGTGCAGCCGGTGCAGGGCCCGGCAGGTTTCCAGCACGGCCGGGTGCTCAGTGATCTGGGTGATCACGTGTGGCCGCCGACGGCCGCAGGCCAGTACCGGACCGCGCAGGGCCAACAGGTCGGCTTCCGAGCCGGACGCGGTGAACACGATCTGCTGCGGATCCGCCCCGATGAGGTTCGCGACCTGCGCACGCGCCCGGGAAAGGGCGGCCCGCGGTCCGGCGCCGTAGGCGTGACCGCTGGACGGGTTGCCGAACACGGAGGTCAGATGGGGCAGCATCGCCTCGGTGACGCGCGGGTCGATGGGGGTGGTGGCGTTGTAGTCCAGATAGACCGGCATGCCGGCAAGTCCGGGGTGCGCGGCACGGCTGTCGGTGGTGCTTCCCATCCTCGCTCCAACGGGGTTCTGGTGGCGGCCGCCCTCTGTGCGGCTGTGGGCTTCAAGGACACCGGCGACCGGGAGGACGAGGACATCGTCGTCGCCTCCCGGTCCGGCGCTCGGCTGGTGATCGCCTACTTGGGCGCGGTCCCGATCGTCGAACCCGGCGCGTTCGGGATCCGATAGCGGCGCCCGTCCGGCAACGTCGCCCAGACCTCGATCTGCTCGGGAGTGACCGTTGAGGACACCTCCACGACGGCCCCTTCGTCTGCCTGGCCCACCTTGTCGGTGTCGCTGCCGCTCGTCACGCTGATCTGCCGATCGGCGGGTGCCTGAACGAGAACGAACTTGCCGCCGTCCGCCTGCTGCCGTACGACGTAGAAGCCGAGGCCGGTCGGCCGGACCGCGACGCACACGTCGTCGCCTTGAGTGCATCCGTAGTCGTAGGACAGATAGTCCAGTGCCCGGACGAAGGGCCCGGATCCGCTGGCGACGAAGATCTCGGCGGCTTTGCCGCCGGCTGCCGCCTCCTGCTCGTTGGGGGTTCGGCGTACGGCGACGAGCCGTTCCTCGCCGGCCTGCCCGACGGCGAGGATCTGGTTGCTGTCGATCGTCCGGCTGGAGGCGCCGCTGAGTTCGGCGGCCAGCGCGGCGGCAGCGCTGAGATCGGGGTCTGCTGGAAGCCCGTCCGATCCGGCGTTCACCTGTTGAAAGCCGATGAACCCGGCGGCTGCGACCACCGCGGCGGCTCCGGCGGCGCCGATGGCACGCCGGCGGCGATAGGTCTGGGCGTCCTTGACGACGCGCTGGGTGAACCCGGGCGGAAGCTGACCGGTGCTGGCCGCCTGGTCGAGCAGGTCGTGCATGCCGGTGTCCGTCATCTTTTCTGGCCTTCCGCTCCCGATGCGACACAATCCTTCACCAGTTCTCGGAGGCGTTGCAGCCCTCGCGATGATTGGCTTTTCACGGATCCGACCGAGCAGTCCAGGGTCGTCGCCGTCTCCTGCTCGCTGTATCCGAGCCAATAGCGCAGGACAATCACCGCCCGCATGCGTGGTGGCAGTTCCCGTAATGCGTCGAGGAGCATGTTCCGGTTATCTGCACGGCTCATTTCGTCACGGGTGGCGGCGGCGTCGGGAACCTCTGTCTGGCGACGTCGGACCCACGGTGACCGCTGGCGGCTGAGCAGGCGATTGAGCATCGCTCGGCGAACGTAGG
Organism: Actinoplanes flavus; assembly: GCF_017592555.1. Taxonomy (GTDB): domain Bacteria; phylum Actinomycetota; class Actinomycetes; order Mycobacteriales; family Micromonosporaceae; genus Actinoplanes; species Actinoplanes flavus. The sequence goes on from NZ_JAGFNS010000002.1 coordinate 59,982, forward strand.
CCTCGGGCTGTTGATCGCGTAGCTTCCGCCATCGCGGAAAGGAGCTCACGAGGCTGTCGTGCAGAAGGTCTTCGGCATCGCTGACGCTGCCGCAGAGCAGCACTCCGAACCGGAGAAGCCGGGGGCCACTGTGCTCCACGAATGCCGCGAAGTCATCTTTCATGTTTGCTCCATGTGTACTCAACGCCCTTGGCCCGGCAAAGGTTGAGCGAGCCGTCAGCCTATCTTCGGCAGGCCTTTCCACGCAGGTGGCGTGGTCTGTCCCCACGGCATCTTCGGATCCGAAGACACCGACGCCGATCAAAATGTGAGCCAAGTCACAAGGATAGTTAACAGTTTCCTCCGGGGCGCCCGGTGGAGCGTTTTGTGCGGTTAAGCGCTTCTCTGGCGGGCGATTTGTAGGCCTGTGAGGCATTGAGGGCGCCGCCCATCCGGTAGACGCATCGATGGACCTGTCTGTGCGGGGGCAGACGCCTGTGATCCGGGTGCCGCATGATCGCCTTTCTCGCTGACCGATGTCGATCAACGTTCGGATCGGTTCGCATGAGCTTCTTCATTGGGGGATGGTGCATGGCAAGGACAAAGCAGACCCATCGCGCAATCGCGCCCAACGGCGATGCGGTGACGCTGTCCTGCGTCACCGAAACGATGCAGGACGATTGGTTCTGGCACGCCCGGATGACCAGCAAGACGCTCGCCATCGGTGTTTCGGTCGGCACGCACGAATACGCCGAATACGGCATTGCGCACAACGACTACACCGTCACGCAGACCGTGCAGTACCGGGGGCGGCCACTGCTGGTCGCCGTGTCCCCGGACCGCCTTGGATGGCAGGTCGTCTGGAACGGCCCGTACCACAGCATGATCTTCGGCGGCGCGGGGTCCGCACCGGCCCTGCGCGCCATTGTCGAACTGCTCGACCAGATCACGCTCAAGGACAGCCCGGCCGGCCTGGAAATCAAGCCGCAGCCCGGCAGCGACATCGTCATGTGGAGCCTTTACGGCGTGAAGTTCACCGATTCAGGGATGGTGACGATCTATCCCCGCGACGATGCCGCCGCCCTGATCCCGAAGCAGGAGGGACTCGCCGTCGCCCAGGGCACGGTCTGGAAGAAGACCGTGGACGCCGCCGATGGCAAGGCCAGTCTCGGCAAGTACCTGCACGCCGGGACGGAGGCCGTCGCGATGATCAACGACGACCTCGGGCGCAACCCCGACGTCACCGCCGACGGGCAGGAGCAACTGCTGGCCACCCTCGACATCCGATGGAGCCGCTGAGTTGAACGCCGTCATCCTCGCAATGCTGATCATGTCGTGGGTGGCGATCGCGCTGCTCGTGCTCGGCTACGCGGGCCTGGTCGCCCAGATCAGGGATCTGCAGCGCCGGGCCGTCCCGGACGCCCCCACGACCGTGTTCCCGGAGCTCGCCGCGACCGGGCCCGGCGCCTACACCGTGGCGCTGACCTTGAGCTCCACCTGCGGCACCTGTGACGAGGCCTTCGAGATCTGGCCGCAACTGGCCAGCGAGCTGGTCGCCGGAGGCCACCGCCCGGTCCTGATCAGCATCGACAACTCGCCCGTCTGGACCGAGCGGGGCGCCGAAAACCTGCTGCTGGCCAGCGACCTGTCGGCGCCCCTGCTGCTCACGTACCAGCCGGCGCTCGTCAGGTTCGACTCCACCGGCGCACTGTTCTCCGCCGACCCGCTCGGGTCCGCAGCCGGCCTGCGCGAAGCGGTTCACGAGTTGCTGGCCCCGTCCGTTCCCTCCGCTCGCTGATTCCCTAAGGAGACACATCATGTCGACGTTGCTGGATCGAATCCCGGAGATTCGGATCGACCTGGAAGCCGGCGGTGAGGGCAGCAGTGCCCGGCCGATGGCCACCCGGCCCGCGACGACGCCGGTGCCGGACCTCAAGATCACGGTTCCCGGAGTCGGTCGCCGGACCTTCCTGCGCGGAGCTGTCGCCGGTGGAGGCGCGCTCGCCCTGAGCATGCTCGGCTGGGTAGCCGAGCGAGTACCGGCCTTCGCCGCCAAGGGCGACCGCACCACGTTGAGTCCCACCCACTGCATCAGCTACGACACGCCCGGAGGCGACATCCCCTGCTGGGGCCGTGACTACATCGGCTCCAGCTACTGCGGGTCCGACGGCCGCCACCGCACCGACACGGTGAACAGCGGCAGCTACTCGACCCTGTACAGCTGGGACCCCGCCTGCGCCGGATACGCCGGCTGGTTCTGGCGGACCAGCGCCGGAACCACGAACTGCTGGGACGGCCACTACTACACGCGCACCAACGCGACCGGAAAGCTGAACGGCCCCTACACCACCATCTGCAAGAAGAAGGTCAGTTGAGCACGTCACCAGACCTGCTGCGACCCGCCCTGGCCCGGCTGGCCGCGTCCCCGGTCGCGGTGGCGGCAGGCGTCTCCCTAGCCTGCGCGCTGCTGGCCGGCGCCGGACTGCTCACCGCCGGAGTCGCCGGACTGGTGGTGGCGGCCTGTGCCGTCGGCACAGCCGCGGGCTACTCGACCTCCGGCTCCGTTTGAAGCCACAACTCAGCAGCGCTGCTGACCTCGTCGGTCTGGCGAGGGACCCACAACGTCTCCTATTTCAACCGGGGCCTGATCCTCGGAGGCACAGCGACCGGGATACTGCTTCTCCTGCCGGCCGCCGTGCTGCAGCTCCTTCCTCCCACAGCACGAGTCGTCGCGCTGTGCGCCGTGGTGTCGCTGGCGCTCGGATGCGACACGAAGGTCGTACCGTTCCGCCTGCCGCAGAACGGCCGACAGGTACCCAGCGACATCATCGTCCGGCAGGACGGGACCGGAGCACTCCAGTTCGGTTTCGAGATGGGCACCGGCCTGCGTACGTTCGTGCCGACCCATCTGCCGTACGTGCTGGTCGCCGTGGCGTTGTTCGCCGCACCCTGGTGGGCGGCGCCGGTGCTGGGCGCCAGTTTCGGGCTGGGCCGCACGTTCATGGTGCACTCCGCGGTCCGCTCGGGTAACGCCACCGCATGGGACCGCCGGTTCGCCACGAACCGGACGGTGATCGTGGCCGCATGCTGGGCCGCCACCGCAATGGGCCTGACCGTCCTCATCGGGGATTTGCTGCGTCAGAGCGGGTGACGGCCCGGGGTCGGCGGGCGTGGCGGCATGCTGCGCCCGCCGACCGAAGCATCATGTGCCACAAGACCCGCAGCTATCCCGCGCTCGCAGCCTGATCGAACCGGCCGGCGGTGAGGTCGTCGCCGAGCTCTTCGACATCGGGCTGTCACGCGCGTTGCCGTGGAAGCGGCGGCCGGAAGCGACGCGTTCGCTCGATGCGATCAAGAGCGCGGAGCGAGACTTCGACGCCGTGGTCATCGGTGAGCCGCAACGGGCGTTCTACGGCAGCCAGTTCGGCATGACCTTCCCGGTCTTCGTGCACTACGGCGTCGGCCTGTGGGTGCCCGAAGTCGGCGGTGCCATCGACCCGGGCTCGGACGCTCACGATCTCGTCATGGCTCTGTACGGCGGCATGAGCAAAGGCGAACGCAACCGCATCAAGATCCGCGTCCACTCCGCGATGAAGGCACAGACCGAACTTGAAGGCCGCTACCTCGGCGGACGCCCGCCCTACGGCTACCGCCTCGCCGACGCCGGCCCGCACCCCAACCCCGGCAAAGCCGCCGAGGGCAAGCGCCTCCACCGGCTCGATCCGGATCCCGTCACCGCTCCGGTCGATCGGCGCATCTTTGAGGAGTACGCGGCCGGGCGCGGCATGATCACCATCGCACGCGGCCTGACTCAGGACGGCCCGCCTCTACTACCGCTGCAAGGCATCCCGCGGATTCGTCCGCCAGCATGAGATCGCCCACCCGCCCGTGCTGTACCTCCGCGAAGACACCATCACCGAACCCGTCGACCGGTTCCTGCGCGACGAACTCGCCGGCGACACGCTCACCGCCACCCTGCGCGGACTCGCCGACGCCCACTACCGCGCCGAACTCGCGCGGCACCAGGGCGCCGACCAAAGCCGCTACCTGCGGCAGACGATCGAGGGTTGCGACAACAGGATCAAGCGCTACCGGGCCGCACTCGACGCGGGCGGCGACCCGACACTCATCGCATCCTGGATCAGCGAGACCTCAGCCGAGCGAGACAACGCGACCGCAGCACTGCGGCTGAGCGAAGCACCGCCCCAACAGATCAACGAGGGACAGACCGCCGCGATAGTCGACGGCCTCGGCAGCCTGCTCACTGTCCTGCGGGACGCCGACCCGCGCGACAAGGCGGAGCTTCACAGCCGCATCGGCCTGCGGATGACCTACCGACCTGGCCTAGAAACACTGATCGCCGAGGTTTCCACCCCGGCGAGTTCTCGTGTCTTTGATTGGTGTCCGAGGATCGACACACACCGATACCCAGTATGCCGTATGGCTATCTACAACTATTCCATTGAATTAGTACATGAGGAACCCGTCCGGGAGAAGTTCACCCGGACGGGTTCCTCGCTTCATGGGTTCTGTAGCTGCACCTCGGTCCACGAGGCAGCGCATGCTCGAAGTCGGCAAGGATCTCAACAGCGGTCCCCATGAAGGGTCGACTGGCGACGAGTCTGCCGGCGCGGAGGATCGAGGACGCCGCAGGCGAGCCGGCGAAGCCATCCGTCAGCGAGGCCGAGCAGTCGGGCGAAATCCCCAGTGAGAATTCGGTGCCGACAGCGTCACCGGTGGGGGAGGACGACGTATCCGGCCCCGCGCCGACGGCGTCGGAGGAGCGGGGAACCGTGAAGCGAACGCCGTCACCGAACCGGCGGAACTTCGAGAAAGGGCAGGCAGCAGTAAACCTCATTCGATCTTGCGGCGAGCGCATTGATCGATATGGGGTTTAACGTGTCCGAGTTGAACACCGAGGACCGGGAAGGCCATCGCCGGGAGTCGGTGGGCCTGGCGCGGGTTAGCCGTAAGCCGTTGCCGCTTCCCGACGCGCCGGCGCCGCCGCGCCGGGATGTCGTCTTCGGTATGTGCACCGTCGACAGTAAGGGCCGTGTCTCCGATACCCGGGCCATGTCGACGCTCGGTTGGGTAGCCGGTTTGCGGGTGTCGTTCACGGTCGCGCACAGAGTGGTCGTGATCAATGCTGACGATGCGGGCGGGCAGGGGGTGTGTGGCCGGCATTGTCTGCGGCTGCCGTCGAGCATGCGCCGGGCGGTCGGGATTGGTGTCAACGAGCGGGTGCTGCTGGCCGCGATCCCGGTACCGGGCCTGCTGGTGGTGCACCCCCTGGTCCAGTTGGATCACTGGTCGATGCCGATACACACGGCAGTGCTGGGCGGTGACCTGTGACCACGAGCCGGGTCAAGCCCGAGGTCCTCGAGGCGGCGCGGACGCTGCTGGATCAGATGGGCATCACCGCCGAAGACCTGCTGCAGACAGCCGGGGCGCGGCCGCACGTGCCGACGTTCGGCGAGTACGTGGCAGTGGTGCTGGCCGCGATCGGCGCCGGTGCGGCCCGTACGTACGGCAACTATCTGCGCAAGGTGGTGGACCGGTGGGGTGATCGGCGTCTGGACGAGGTCACCCCGACGGAGGTGGAGACGTTGATGCGGCAGGTGCAGGCCGAGGCGGTGCAACGCCGCAACTTCCGGGGCGGCGCCGGCTCGGGCGAGCATCTGATCACCGCGTTGCGGTGCGTGTATCGGCGGGCGGTCGCGGACCGGCTGATCGCCGACGCCGACGATCCGGCGAAGAAGGTCGCCAAACCACGCCGGCCGGCCTCGCAGCGGATCGCGATACCAGACGAGCGGCTCGCCGAGCTGGTGGCGGCCGCTGCCACCGGGTGTCGGGATCCGGAACTGGACGCGTTGATCGTCCGGTTCCACATCGAGACCGCCTACCGACGCGGCGGCCTGCTCCGCGTACGGCCGAAGGACCTGGACGTGCAGCAGTGTCTGGTCATGCTGCGGGAGAAGGGCGGCACGTTCCGCCGCCAGCCGGTGTCACCGACGCTGATGTCGTTCCTGCTGCACCACGTCCACCAGCGCGGAGCGCCGCCAGATGAGCAGCTGCTGCGGTATTTGACCGGTGGCCCGGTCGGGCGGCGCCGCTACGACGGCCTGTTCATGCGGATCGGCCGGACCCTGCCGTGGGTGACCGCACAGGGAGTGTCCGCGCACTGGCTGCGCCACACGACCCTGACCTGGGTCGAGCGGGTCTACGGCTACGGCGTCGCCCTGGCCTACGCCGGCCACGCCGAATCACCCAACGACACCGGCACCACCGCCCGCTACGTCAAAGCAACCCTGCAAGAGGTCGCCACCGCACTGGCCGGACTGACGTGTGAACTCCATCCGCTCGCGCTCAGCGAGGAGACAGAGGAGTAAAGGCGAAACGGCACCGCGGCGGAGACCTCCCGATCGCAGTCCTCTCGGTGCCGCTGAGCCGTCTGGTTTGGGCCGCGCCCTTGCCTGTTGTGGATCGGCCAAACAACATTGGACTGGTTGCCGTCGGCCTGGAGTGGCAGGTGTGCTCTGCGGGCGGTGATCTGCTGGGCGTGATCGGTCTGGGTGTGCAGTGCGTCGGCGATCAACAGGCTCCGGCCAGGCTGCCCAGCAACCTTTGGCGGCGTTGAGCAGCGGGGTGAACGCCGGGATCTCATTCGAGCTCGACCAGAAGCTTGACCTACCCGCGCCGCGGCACTCTCACACCAAGTCTCTTGTGGTAGATCACGATCTGCCTATACTCAAGATCATCAACTCTGGAGGACACTACTGTGTGTCCTCAGTGTGCGGGGGGATCCTTGATATCTAGTCCCTGGCGGCCGGTAGGCCGCCGTTTCGGTCTGCCTATCAGTCGGTTGGCTGCCTCGTCAGCTGTCTTGCTCGCAGCCGTGTCGGTGGGGGTCGTGACATCGACTTCCGCTGTGGCCGCACCGGTACGAGCGGTTGCGACCTCGGTGGAGCCGGTTGGTGCGGCTGATGCGATGCGGCAGGCATGGAAGACGCGGAAGCCTGTAGAGATCCTCGCCGAGCGGACTGAGACGTCACAGACGTTCGCCAATCCCGACGGAACCTTGCGTACCCGCGAGCATGCCACTCCGGTCAGAGTGAGGCGTGGCTCGGACTGGGTTCCAGTGAACGCGGAACTAAAGACCGCGGGTGGTGCCGTGGTGCCTCAAGCTACCACTTTGGACGTTCGGTTTTCCGCTGGTGGGTCCGGGCCGATGCTGACGCTGATAGGCGGCGAGCGCTCCCTGGCGATCTCTTGGCCCGGCGGCGACCTGCCCACCCCTGTCTTGACAGGTAACACGGCAACGTATGCCGAGGTGCTGCCGGGCGTCGACCTGGAACTGGCGGCGTACGCCGATTCATTCAGCCAGGTCCTGGTGGTCAAGACCCCGGAAGCCGCAACGAATACTGCGCTGCGTGAGTTGCGCTTCGGGCTGGTCGCCGACGGCATCACTATGCGTCAGGACGGCGATGGGTTCATTAAGGCAATGACTCCTGACCAAGTGCCATTGTTCGTCTCCGATGGCGCTCGGATGTGGGATAAGCCGCAAGCCCCGGCGGTGGCTCAGGCTCGGACGAAGAGCTCCGCGTCGTCGACGGTGACCTTGTCGCAGGAACCGGAATCCCGTCGCGTCGAGGATCTGCCCGTGTACGTGGATGACGTCTCGTTGACGGTGATTCCGTCGCAGGCGATGCTGGCCGATCCGAGCACTGTCTATCCTGTTTCCATTGACCCCGGGTTCAACGGCGGCAAGGAGATCTGGACGCACGTCAGCAGGAAGAATCCCACCAAGTCGTATTGGACCGATTCAGCGACCCGCGATGACATGCGAGTGGGTCAGCTGTGGGGTGGCACCGACACGGACGACTGGCGCACCATCGTTCAGTTCAACACCAACGAACTCGTAGACGCGACGGCGATCGTCAAGGCGTCTGTGCACGTCAATGTCAGACATAGCGCCGACTGCACGCCGTCACCCTTCCAGTTGTATCGCACGAACTGGATCAACGGTGCCGGTGCCGTAACTTGGGACAACACCAAAGACAAGACGTGGACGTTGCTCGGAACCGTGAACGCGACGGCGAACAAGAGTGCTTGTCCGAAGGGTAACGACGAGGTCAAGTTCGCCCAGACTGCGGTCAAGACGGCGTTTGAGAGCGTCGCCGCGAACGACTACACGACGTTGACCCTGGCGTTTCGTGCCCAGAGTGAGTCGGACGCGTACCAGTGGAAGAAGCTGGTGCCTGATTCGACCTATCTGGACGTCGTGTACAACAGGAAGCCGGGTGCGCCGAGCAATCTCGGGTTCAGCCCGTGCTATGCCGCGTGCGGCAACGGCACGGCCGTCACTTCCTCCAAGCGGCCGACTCTCAGCATGATGGCTGCAGACCCCGACGGCGGAACCTTGCGCTACGAGTACGAGGTCTACGCGAGCAACAAGACCACCAGAAAAGCGACGTCGGGCACCAGCATGACCGGGATAAGCAGCGGTGTTCAGCGCACTTGGACATTACAGTCTGACCTCGCGGACGGTGACTACTACTGGCGTGGTCGTGCCTGTGACAGCTATGGGTGCGGCCCGGATTCCGCCTGGTTCGGGTTCAAAGTGGATACCGCGAATCCCGGGAATCCTTCGGTGACGAGTGAGAAATATCCACCGACAGGTTGGAACGGCGGACCTGGTCAACCCGGAAAATTCATCTTCGCTCCTGGAAGCGCCGGTGACGCAGTCAAGTACTACACCTATTCACTTAACGGCGGGGCGGAAAGTCAGATCGCGCCGTCGGGGCCGTCCGGCGTTGCTTCCCGAGACCTGACTCCTACCAAGGACCTGGTCAACCTATTGAAGGTCAAGGCAATCGACACTGCGGGCAACCTGTCGGGTGCCTTTGAATACTATTTCAAGGTCAAGCCTGTGGGCGAGTCCTGGTACTGGGCGCTCAACGAAGGTCTCGGAACAACAGCCGCATCAGCGCCGGAGAACAATCGCCCCGCGACTATCTCCGGGACGGGGGTGACGTGGTCGGAGGCCGGAAAGTCCGGTGAGTCCGCAGCGACGTTCGACGGAACGGGAAACCTGTCGACAGCGTCCACCGTGTTCAACACCCTGTCTCCCGCTGGTTTCACTGTGGCTGCCTGGGTGCGGCTGCCGGCACCGCCGCCGACCCCTGACACGGGCGAAGACGACGAGCAGCCCGAACTTCCTTCACCCTTGCCGGCTGGTAACCGGTTCGCGGTATCGCAAGACGGCGCAAACACCTCGATGTTCACCCTCGGCTACCGTACGGATGTCGATGTCGACGATGACGGCGTGAACGATCCGGCCTGGTGCTTCAGTGTCGCGGCGACCGACACGGCCGATGCCGACACGAAAGCTGCTTGCACCACGGACTACGTAGAGGCCGGATCCTGGGCGCACCTTGTCGGCATCGTCGATCCGGCAACCGACAAGATCCAGCTGTACGTCAACGGTATCCCGGAAGCCGACGGCGTCCGAGCGGAGAAGCCGGGACACACGACCTGGGAAGCGACCGGCAAGTTCGGCATTGGGCGAGGCTGGACCGGCGACGTCGACACGCAATGGGTCGGTGAGATCGATGAAGTCCACGCAACGCCGCGCGTCTGGTCCGACCAGGACATTTACAGCAAAGCACAGGCCGGGTAGCCCAGCTAGGCCATAGGCACGGAACAGGTGAAGGGCCCGAACCGCATCAGGGTTCGGGCCCGCGGCCTACCTGCACCCATCTATGCGCTCTTCGGTGGAGCGTCACTTACGGGGAACGGCTGCATTCACGGCCGATAGGGAGAAAATGTGAGTAAAAGGAACCATCGTCAATTCCTGCGACGGCGCAAGATGCAAACGCCGTCACAAACCCTCCGCGCGATACTGATTACATCACTTCTGGCAAGTTCGATTGGACAACTGCCGCTCACAGCAGCCGCCGAAGCCGCAGCAGCGAAACCGCAGGATGTCAAAGGCATCAAGGTGGCGCCGGTAGAGGCCAAGCCCCTCCCGGAATACACCGCTGATGATCGCGAGTTGACCGAAGCCGACATCCCACCGGACCCCACGGTTGCCGCCAAGGAACAGGCCGTCGACCTCACCCAGCAGGGGACCGCACGAGTTCAAGCCGGCGCGTTAGCGGTCTCCGTTGAACCGGTCGCTTCCACACCGACCCTGCAGGGAACACCACAGCAGGACACCGCCAGCGTTCGGAAACTCAAAGTCAGCTCACTGAGCCGCGCCGCCACAGCGGCACTCGGCGTCAAGGGCATCGCAGTCCGTCTGGCCCGTGCCGACGGCAGTAACCTCGGCGGCCGAGTCCGCCTCACCGTGGGCTATCAGCCCGTGGCTGGCCTTTTCAACAACGAGGCACTCAGCCGCCTACGGCTCGTCCGGCTCGAAGATGGCCACCCGATCCCGTCAACTAACGATCCCCGAACCGGTACGGTGAGCGCCACGGTCGAGGTTTCAGGTGCAGCGACCGCGTCCACCTTCGCACTGACAACCGCGGCGGAGGGTGAGAACGGCGACTATTCGGCAACCAGTCTCACCCAGGCGTCGACCTGGCAGGTTTCGCAGCAGAACGGTGCCTTCGCCTGGTCGTACCCGATGAATGTTCCCAAACCGCCCGGAAGTTTCAGCCCCGATCTTTCACTGGGCTACTCCTCCGCAGCGATTGACGGACGTACCTCCGGCAACAACACCCAGGGATCCTGGATCGGCGATGGCTGGTCGTTCGATCCCGGGTTCATCGAACGCAGCTACCGGACCTGCTCCGACGACCAGGACGAGCAGAGCGGCAAAGAACCCAACAGCAAGGACATCCACGGCGGAGACCAATGCTGGTTCGACGACAACGCCACCATGTCCTTCAACGGCTCCGCCACCGAACTCGTCAAGGTCGCCAGCAGCGAGAACGACGCGGACGACACCACCGTGCTCTACCGCGGCAAAGCCGATGACGGCTCGCGCATCGAGCAGATCAAGGGCGACATCGCCAACGGTGACGACGACAAGACCTATTGGCGTCTGACTACCGTCAACGGTATCCAGTACTACTTCGGCCGCGGCAAGACCGACGGCGGCAGCTCGGACGGTGCGAGCACCAACTCCACCTGGACGGTCCCCGTCTACAGCAACCACCCCGGTGAACCGGGCTACAACGAGAAATTCGCCGAAGCACGCAAGACCCGCGCCTGGCGATGGAATCTCGACTATGCGATCGACCTGAACCGCAACACGGTCACCTACTTCTACGCCAAGGAGGAAGGCGCCTACGCCCGAGAAGGTGACGAGCAGAAACGCACCACCTACGACCGTGCCGGCTATCTCACCAAGATCGAGTACGGCAGCCGCAGCAACGCCGCGGCAACCGCACGGCCGGTCAACCGCGTCCTGTTCGACGTCGCGGACCGCTGCATCGGCACGTGTTTCACTAGCGCCGGAAAACCGATCGCCAAAAGGTTCCCCGACGCCCCCTGGGACCAGTACTGCGATGCGGCACCCTGCAGCGTGGCCCAGTACGCACCCACCTTCTGGACGGCGAAGCGGCTGGCCAACGTCAGAACCCAGGTCTACACGGGCAGCGGCGACGCCTACACCACCGTCGACAGCTACGCTCTTGCGCACGCCTACCTGCAAGCCGGCGGCAACGAGAGCACACCGATGTGGCTCAAGAGCATCACTCACACCGGCCACGTCACCACCGCAGGGGGTCCCGCGGTGACGGACCCACCCGTGGTGTTCAACCCGAACGCTGACGTCATGCCGAACCGGGTCAACACCCCGAACGGCCACTCCAGCCTGTTCCGCAACCGCATCCAGTCGATCACCACCGAGTCCGGCGGTCAGATCGGCATCACCTATTCGAAGCCCGAATGCGACGGCATCACCCTGCCGAAACCATGGGCGAACGGCAAGCGGTGCTTCCCGCAGTACTACGGAGCCGAGGGCGAGGAAGCCACACTCGACTGGTTCAACAAGTACGTTGTCACCCGCGTCGACGTCTACGACAACACCGGTGGCTTCGAACACCAGCAGACCAACTACGACTACCTCGACACCCCCGCCTGGGCCTACGACAACTCTCAGCTGACCGACCCCAAGAAGCGCACCTGGGGCGACTTCCGCGGCTACGGCCGCGTCCAGATTCGCACCGGCGTCGACACCGACACGCAGTCCCGCACCGAATACCGCTACTTCCGCGGCCTCAACGGTGACCCTCAGCCCGAGAACGAAGTCCTGCCGCCCAAGGGCACACCACGTAACGTCCAGGTCACCGACTCCCTCGGCGGTACGGTCACCGACCACGAAGCCCTCGCCGGAATGCTGCGAGAACAAATCACCTACAACGGCAACGACTGGATCTCCGGCACCCTCAACAACCCAGCCGTCCAAGGACCCACAGCCACAGCCGGAACCCTCAAAGCCTGGCGAACCCACGCGGGCAGCGAACGCCAACGCACCAAACTCGCCAACGGCGGCACCCGGTGGACAGCCACCATCACCAAAGTCAACGCCGACCACATGATCAGCGAACTCCACGACGCCGGCGACGAGGCCGTCGCCGGCGACGACCGCTGCACCCGCATGGAGTACGCCCGCAACGAGACGGCGTGGATCCTCGACCGAGTCAAACGCAAACTCGTCGACGGCGCCGACTGCACCGCCGGCAGCAAACCCGCGACCGTGATCAGCGACACCCGCTCCTACTACGACGACAAGAACGACTACGGGACCGCGCCCACCCGCGGCCTCGCCGTACGCATCGACGAACTCGACCACTTCGACGGCAGCACACCCGTCTTCGTGACATCCGTTCGCACCGGTCATGACGAACTCGGCCGAGCGATCCAGCAGACCGACGCCCTGAACAACACCACCAGGACCGACTACACCCCAGCGACCGGGGGACCGGTCACCCAGACCAAGGTCACCAATCAACTCGGCCACACTGTCATCAACACACTCAACCCTGCACTCGGCCTAGCGGTGAAGGTGACCGACGTCAACGGCCTGATCACCGAATCCGCCTTCGACGGCAACGGCCGCCTGCTGAAGGTCTGGGCACCCGGACGCTCACGGGCCACGTATCCCAACGACCCGTCCGTCAGCTACACCTACAACGTCAGCAAGACAGCATCCACCTCGATCGTCACCAAGCAACTGATCGCTTCGGGCACGAAGAACTACCGCACCACCATCGCGCTCTACGACGGCATGCTGCGCCTGCGCCAAACGCAGACACAAACGCTCGCCGGTGGCCGAGCCATCACCGAAACCGTCTACAACTCCCGCGGCCTCGTCGTCTGGGCGAGCAACCCGTACTACGACATCGACAACTCCCCACCCAGCACCACCCTGGTGACCGCCGTGCGACGCCCGGAGATCCCGTCGCTCACCACCAACATCTACGACGGTGCCGGCCGAATCACCGACGCGATCTACACCGTCAACGGCGACGAGGCATGGCGCGAACGCACCAGCTACCTGGGAGAGCGAACCAACGTCACACCCCCACGGGGCGGCATCCCCACCACCACGATCACGGACGCCCATGGCCGTCTCACCGATCTCCGCCAATACAAGGATCCGGCAAAACTCGGCAGCGACGATCCAGCGACCTTCGAGCGAACCATCTACCAATACACCAACCGCGATCAGCTCAAGTCGGTGACCGGGCCGGGCAACAACACCTGGACCTACACCTACGACCTACGCGGCAACAAGATCCGCACGGACGACCCCGATACGGGAATCTCGACCAGCGGCTATGACACCCTAGGCCGACTGAGCTGGACAAAGGACGCCCGACAGAAGGCGACCTTTTTCAAATACGACGAACTCGGACGCAAGACTGCCGCGCGGGAAGGCGCCGAGGACGGCCGACTACTCGCCGAATGGACGTACGACACTCTCGCCTACGGCGTAGCAAAACCGGCCACCGCGACCCAGTACGAGTACGACGCCAACGGCAACCGCGCGGCCTACATCACCGCGACGACCGGCTACGACGCTGCCGGCCGCCCGAAAGGCACGTCGGTAACTGTCCCGGCGAACGACAGCGGACTATGCGTCTCGGGCGAAACCAACCCGTGCACCTACACACAAACCTTCGGGTACCGCCCGAACGGTGGTCTCGAAAAGGTCACCACCCCAGCAGTTGCCGGACTTCCCGCCGAGACCGTCACCACCCTGTTCAACACCATCGGACTGCCCAACGGCCTGATCGGCAAGCAGATCTACGCCCAAGAAATCGTCTACAACCAGCTCGACGACCTCATCGGCCAAAACCTCGGCGAGCACGGCAACCGCGTCGCGCTCACCTACGGCTACGACGACGCCACCGGGCGCAAGACAACCTTCAACGCAGTTCCTGAACTGAAAAACGACGTCTACAACCTGCGCTACAAGTACAACGAAGCCGGCACCATCGAGGCGATCACCGACACACCAGACGGTGGGCAGGCCGCCGAAACACAGTGCTTCCAGTACGACGCGCTCAACCGGCTGACCGAAGCCTGGTCACAGGCGACGAACACCTGCGCCAACACGCCGACCCCCACCGTCGTGGCCGGACCCGCCGCCTACTGGCGTTCCTACACCTACGACCCGGCAGGCAACCGCAAGACCGAAACCATCCACCAGAGCACCGACATCACCCGCACCTACAACTACCCACCCTCCGCCGGCGTTGCAGGCAGCAAGCCCCACGCGGTCACCTCGATCACTGGTAGCGGTGGAAGCACCGCGGTGCACCAGTACGCCTACGACGCCAATGGCAACACCCTGTGCCGCCCCACCAGCACCGCCGCGAACCAATGCGCTGCAGACGGCACGGCAGGTACAGGAAGCCAAGCCCTGGTGTGGAACCACCAGAACCGGCTGAGCTCCAGCACCGACGCCACCGGAGCCACCAGCTACACCTACGACGCCGGCGGCAGCCGACTCATCCGCCGCGACCCGGGCGGCGCGACACTCTATCTGCCCGGTGGCATCGAAATCCGTAAACCGAAGAGCGGCAACGCCACCGGCACCCGCTATTACAGCCATGCCGGCTCCGCGATCGCCGTACGCACACCCACAACCCTGACCTGGCTTATCAACGATCATCAAGGAACCGCCACCGCCACGGTCTCCAGCGATGCGGCGCTGACAGCCACCCGCCGACGTACTACCCCTTTCGGGGAAGACCGAGGCGTCAAACCGACCTCCTGGCCCGGAGAGAAGGGATTCGTCGGGGGCACCCGCGACAACACCGGGCTCACTCACCTCGGAGCACGCGAATATGACCCAGCGATCGGCCGATTCGTATCAGTCGACCCGATCATGGACCTCGCCAACCCACAACAATGGAGCGCCTACTCCTACGCAAACAACAGCCCCATCAGCTCCTCCGACCCCACCGGCCTACTCCCGAAATGCACCGAGGAATCCGCGAACAGAGTTTGCGGTGGCGGTGGCGGCGGTGGCGGTGGCGGGGGTCCGGCCCCCGGAGAAGATGGCGGCAACAGCACCGGCGGCAACGATGGTGGCTCGTCCAGTGACACCAAGGAAGTACTTCCCCGCGTTGAGCAGCACGTAAAATGCTTCCCGGAATGGCTCTGTGAGGGATGGGAACTGCTCTGGGATAATGTGGAAGCGAACGCCGACGCGATCGTCGATATCGCAGTCGGCACCGCCGAGGCTGCTGTCGGAGTCGGTCTCGTGGGAGCGAGTACGCCCGTGGTCGCCGCTGGCGGCATTGCAATTGTCGGCTCCGACGGTTTGCTGATTTGGGTTGGGGCGCCAGCTGTCGCAGCGGGAGTCGCCGGCATTGTCACCGGTGCCGGCTTTGCAGTAGACGGAGCCGCACGCCTAGGCAACGGCTTCTCGAGACTTCAGTGGAACAATCAAGCCACACGCGGCGGTGCGGGTGGCGCCAAGCGCAAGGTTACAATCGACGACGATCACATTAAGAACGGCCATACCCCAGAGGGAATTTTCTCGACTGACTCGTCGAAGACGGAATGGGTTCCGGGGACAACCCCGGAAAGTCGGCGAGCTATGATCGAAGAGGTTCTTGAGAAGGGGCGGGTCAACAAAAATACCGGGAATAGGGATGGCGTCGTCAAGGAGCTTCGATTCAAAAATCCGGTGGGGTACAAGCGAGACCTAAAGCGGACGCCGCTCTATACGATGCGCGTCTACTTCGACCCTGCTGAGAACTTCGTGCGCAATGCCTTCCCGGTGCCATGAGGAGGTGGTGATGGAAATTTCGTTCGCGTCTGATTCTGAGTATTCCGGTCATGGGCGTGAGTTCGCTCAAGAGGGTGGTTTAGAGCTCGTTTCTCGCACTGATCTCCGGTGGTACTATTTTCTAGGTCGCTTGTCGATATCCAAGTCGGGGATCGATGTTGGTCCACCGTGGGGTTGGGTTCCGCTGTTTGATGCAATGTATTCTGTTCAGCAAACCATGCTATTTTTGCAGGGGAAAGGGGCCTTTGGTGACATCGATTTCACTGAGAACGATGAATTGATCAAGTTTGAGGTCACTCAAGGAATTCTTCATGTGGTTCCGACCTATTCCGAACTCGAGATTCGCTGTTCTGTGGACGAGTTCCTGGAGGCTGGAACCGGTTTCATTAAAGAGCAATTGCGGCGTGTGGCGACGGAATTTCCAACGCTCGCTCATAATAAGCATGCTCTTGCGCTTGGCCAAGACTTCGGCCTGGACAATTTAAGAAGGTAATGGATGCCAGTCTGCACCTCCGTAACGTGCAGACTGGCCTCTTTCCTCTTGGTTGTTCGAGGCGTCAATCCGCCGCTAAGCCCTGATTCATCAATGAATGGTCGGTTGCGGGGACCCGGAGATACAGGGGCATTGGCAATCCCCTGAAACCGTAGAGACTTTGATCTTGAGGTTTTTAGATCTTGATAGGTGGGAGAGAGCGGCGGCGTAGCCGCCTCCTTCCCCCTATCTTCATGCCGCCCGTTCGGCACGGACCCGGGCCTCGTAGACCGCCGGTGGGAGCCGGCCTGCCGTCGAGTGCCGTCTGTCGTGGTTGTACTCATCGATGAACGCGGCGACCGCGGTCCGGGCCTGGGCCCGGGTGGCGTAGCGGCCGGCGGCCGCGAGCAGCTCGAACTCCAAGGTCGAGTTGAACGACTCGGCGACCGCGTTGTCCAGCCCGGAGCCGGTGCGGCCCATCGACTGGCGCACCTTCGCCCGGCCGCAGGCGGCGCGGAACAGGTTGCCGGTGTACTCCCCGCCCTGATCGGAGTGGAAGATCACCCCGGCCACGTCACCGCCGCGGACCGCGATCGCGACCTGCAACGCCGCGGTCGCCAGCGCGGCGTCGTGGTGGGCGCCCATGGCGAACCCGACCGCCCGGCGTGAGTGCAGGTCCAGCACGGTCGCGAGGTAGAACTTCCCTTCGTCGCAGGGGATTTCGGTGAGGTCACCGACCCACGCCGTGTTCGGTGCCGCCGGCGGGGTGAAGTCGCGGTGGAGCAGATCGGGTGCCTTGCCCGCGGACTTGTCCGGCTGGGTCAGGTTGCGGCGGACCTTTGGAAGAACGGCGGCCAGATCTATGACGTACGCGTCACGGTGGAAAACCTCGCCCTCGCGGCTGCCCTCGCCGCGCTCACCGCCTGGGCAGCGGCACAGCTCGCCCCACCACCTGGATCCTCACCACACAAGCCGGCGACACCGCCACCACCGGCGCCCTGCTCCGTCGCGGCTACCTCGCAGCTGCAGCCCTCGGCCTCGCTCTCGCCGGGCTCTGGGGCCTCGGAACCGGCGCCGCCGTCGGACTTCCCGACGACGCCTACCTCAAGGCCGCCCTCTACGCCACCATCCCCATCGCCGCCAGCGCAGCGCTCGTCGCGCTTACCGCGCCACGCATCCCAGCGTCCGCGATCGCATCGTGGCTGCGCCGAGCCAGTCCACCGGTCCTGGCCATCGGCCTCGCCGCCAGCGGCGTCTACCTTCAAGAAGCAGCCAACACGCTCAGCTTCCCCGCCAACCTGCTCGGACCGCCTGGACTCGTGCAGACCGTCGGCGCCGCCCTGCTCGGCGTCGCGACCGCCATGACCGCCACCCGCCAACCGTTCCTGCGCATCATCACCGCCGTGATCCTCGGCAGCGGATACGCGCTGGTGGCCAACGTCGCCACCGCCGGCTACCTGACGATCGCCTACATCCTCGTCCTCGCCTGGTGGGCCGCCACAACCGCCATCGCCACAATCATCACGGGTGGGACGGGCAACGCCGGATGGATCACCCGCTGGCTCCCACCCTCCAGATAGAGCACGGCATACGACCAAGAGCCGCACCTCCCCGAATGCCGGGGAGTGCGGCTCTTGGTCGTATGCCGTCGGCGCATTGCCACTCAAGCTTGGAGCGGGCTTCGAGATCTGCCGCAACCGTGATTGAACGCCGAAGGCAGCTAATCAAAGGAATCGAAAGGAGCGCCATGAACGCGCACGAAAGAAGTTCCGATTGCAACGCAATTATCTGGGGGAATGTTGGCGAAAAGAGACGATATCGAATTGGCTGTTCCATCTGAAACGGAATATGATTGCGGCGGCGCTGCTGCTGACGCTGAAACGGGCGAATATCGCATAATTGTTCCACCGGAACCGCCGGATTTTGGCCCGGCAGCTGCCCGTGCATTCCTGCGCATGCTCGTACGTGCGCATCGAAAGCACGCAGGAGAATCCGCCGAAGCTGTTCTGGAGGAAGAATGACAGTAGACCACGCACGCTTGGAAGCCGACCTCGCCACTGCAAATGCCGTCGCCCCGAAGCTATCGTTCGCCTTCTACGGGCGAGTCTCGACGGAAGACAACCAGGACCCGGAGTCCTCCCTGCAATGGCAGCTCTCACGGGCCCGGACCCTCATCGCACCGCACGGTGGCCTGATCATCGCCCAGTTCTTCGACATCGGGCAGAGCCGCGCACTGCCGTGGCAGCGCCGGCCCGAAGCCAGCCAACTCCTGGCCGCGCTGAAGGACCCTGCCCGCGGCTTCGACGCCGTCGTCATCGGCGAGCCGCACCGCGCCTTCTACGGCAATCAGTACGGCCTGACCATGCCGCTGTTCACCCACTACGGCGTCCAACTGTGGGTGCCCGAGGTGGGCGGCCGCATTGATCCCGACAACGAGGGCCACGAGATGGTCATGTCGGTCTTCGGCGGTATGTGCAAGGGCGAACGCAACCGGATCAAAGTCCGCGTCCGCACCTCCATGAAATCTCAAACCAAACTCGAAGGCCGCTACCTCGGGGGACGACCGCCCTACGGATACATGCTAGGAGACCTCGGACCCCACCCGAACCCGGCGAAGGCCGCCGCGGGAAAACGACTGCACGGCCTCATCCCCGACCCGCAGACGGCTCCCGTGGTGCAGCGGATCTTCGCCATGTATCTAGACGGATACGGCCTGCACGCCATCGGCGAGAGGCTCAATCGAGACGGCATTCCGTGCCCATCGGCATACGACCGTGCGCGGAACAAGCACCGCGATGGGCTGGCATGGGCGAAGAGCGCCATCCGTGTCATCCTCAACAATCCGCGCTACACCGGGCACCAGGTCTGGAACAGGCAGCGCACCGACGAGGTGCTTCTGGACGTTGATGACGTCGCGCTCGGATATACCGCCGTCACGAAATGGAATGGCCGCGAGCGGTGGATCATCTCGGACAAGCCGGTACACGAGCCACTCGTGACAGCAGAGGCTTTCGAGCACGTGCAGCAGTTGATCGCCAAGCGAGGACGTACCTCCACCGCTCCCCAGCGGGTGTACCGCTCACACCACCCTTACGTGTTCAAGGGCCTGGTCAACTGCGGGGTATGCAACCGGAGGATGCAGGGCAGTCGCGCCAACGGGATCGCCTACTACCGCTGTAGGTACCCGCAGGAGTACGCCTTGACGAACAAGGTCGACCACCCTCGTACCGTCCTGCTGCGAGAGGACATCCTGGTCACCCCGCTGGACACCTGGCTGAGCCAAGAGTTCGGAGAACTCCAGCGCCGCCACACCGTCACGAAGATCCTGGAGCAAGCCGCCATCGGCATGCCCGTTGTGGCGCCGGCCTCGCCGAGTGGGCCGACCATCGCCGAACTCGACGCCAAACTCGCCCGTTACCGGGAGGCGCTGGATGCGGGCGCGGACCCGGCCGTGGTCGCCGGATGGATCGCCGAGACGCAGGCCGACCGTCAAATCGCACTGTCGCGTCAGCGTTTGGAGAGGACCGGGGCCGCCGACGGGAGCGCCTATCGCCTGACCGTTGAGGAGGTCACCGCCATGATCGAGGAACTCGGAGGTATGGTTGCCGTCCTCAAGACGGCCGCCCCGGAGGATAAAATCGACATATACCGCGATTTGGGTCTGCGGATGACCTACCTGCCGGAAACCAAAACGGTGCGGGCTGATCTTGCGATCGCACCACACCGTTGGCCATCGGTTTGTGTCCGAGGGGGGACTTTTCCACCCTCGTGCGGCATTCTGCACACATTCGGACAACTGGTCAACGAGTGCGCCTGAACACCTGGTTACGGCATCGCTGCCACCCGGAGTTCAGGCTTTTCGCCTGTATCCCTCGAGTGGATCTGCCGCCTGCCGGGCTGGTGAAGTCCCCGGTTTTGTAGTTGTCGGAGCAGTGCTCCTGCCACTGACTGTAGTCCTGCGGTCGCGGTTGCGCAGTCACTCGGGCGGGTGGTCGTCGTGGTGAGGGGCGTGCCGCTGCCGGCGCTGGTGCCGCGGATGAACACCGAAGACCGGGAAGGCCACCGCAGGGAGTCGGTCCGGCGGGCCCGGGTGAGCCGCAAACCGCTGCCGCTTCCCGAAGCTCCTCCGCCTCCGCGGCGGGATGTCGTGTTCGGTATGTGCGCCGTCGACAGTAAAGGCCGGATCTCCGATACCCGAGCCATGGCCACGCTCGGTTGGGAGGCCGGTTTGCGGGTGTCGTTCACGGTCGCGCACAAGGTGATCGTGATCAATGCTGACGATGCCGGCGGGCAAGGGGTGTGCGGGCGGCATTGCCTGCGGCTGCCGTCGAGCATGCGCCGCGCGGTCGGGATCGGTGTCAAAGAGCGGGTGCTGCTGGCGGCGATTCCGGATCCCGGCCTGCTGGTGGTGCACCCGCTGGTTCAGTTGGATCGTTGGTCCGCGGCCGTGCACACGGCGGTGCTGGGCGGTGAACGGTGACCACGAGCCGGGTCAAGCCCGAGGTGCTCGAGGCGGCGCGGATGCTGCTGGATCAGATGGGCATCACCGCGCAGGATCTGCTGCACACCCCGGGGGTGCGGCCGCACGTGCCGACGTTCGGCGAGTACGTGCCCGTGGTCCTGGCCGCCATCGGCGCCGGCGCGGCGCGAACCTACGGCAACTACCTGCGCAAGGTTGTCGACAGGTGGGCCGACCGGCGTTTGGACGACATCACGCCGACCGAGGTCGAGACGCTGATGCGCCAGGTCCAGGCCGACGCGGTGCAGCGTCGCAACTTCCGGGGCGGCACCGGTGCCGGTGAGCATCTGATCACCGCGTTGCGGTGCGTGTATCGGCGGGCGGTCGCGGACCGGCTGATCGCGGATGCTGATGATCCGGCGAAGAAGGTCGCCAAGCCCCGCCGTCCGACGTCGCAGCGCATCGCCCTGCCGGATGAACGGCTCGGCGAACTCGTGGCAGCAGCCGCCACAGGGGGCCGGGATCCGGAGCTGGACGCGTTGATCGTCCGGTTCCATATCGAGACCGCCTGCCGACGTGGCGGCCTGCTGCGGGTACGGCCGATGGACTTGGACGTCCAGCAGTGCCTGGTGATGTTGCGGGAGAAGGGCGGCACGTTCCGGCGCCAGCCGGTCTCACCGACCCTGATGACCTTCCTACTGCACCACGTCCACCAGCGCGGGGCACCGCCGGACGAACAGCTGTTGCGGTATCTGACCGGTGGCCCGGTCGGGCGTCGCCGCTACGACGGCCTGTTCACGCGGATCGGCCGGGACCTGCCGTGGGTGGTGACGCAGGGTGTGTCGGCGCACTGGCTGCGCCATACCACCCTGACCTGGGTCGAACGGGTCTACGGCTACGGCGTCGCCCTCGCCTACGCCGGCCACGCCGAATCACCGAACGACACCGGTACCACCGCCCGCTACGTCAAAGCGACCCTGCAGGAGGTCGCTACGGCGCTGGCCGGGCTGACCGGTGAACCGCATCCGCTGGCGCTGTCAGAGGAGGAAGCAGGGTAGAGCCGGCCAAGCGGGATGCTGCGGCAGGGGTTTGGCTTTGTCGCGGCATCCTGCACGGATCACACGCTGCGCCGGATGGCTCGAGTGTTGGTGGTTGCCGGTGGCGGTGGTGCGGGGAGGAACTCGGCGGACCGAATGGCTTTCACTGAGCACAGTGGATCCTGCAAACTGCGTACATGTCGGCGAAGCAGGGCACCGAGATTCCGGAATCGATCAGATTGGGAAGGCCTGACTCGCGGGATCGCGAAGCCATCGGCGCGGCGATCCGGCTCGGGGATGCGGCTCGTTCGACGCTCGGTCACATGCCGTTCTCGGCCTATGACAGTGCGGCCGACAAAGGCACGCTGTTACTGGCCTACTGCGGTGATCTCGTGGTTGGTTATGCACTGTATGCGCTGGCTCGCCGTCGTGTGCGGCTCAGTCACCTGTGTGTGGATCCGGCATGGCGCGGCAAGGGTATTGCGCGGCTGCTTGTTGAGGAGATCAGCCAACGTCACCACGATCATCTCGGGATTTCGGCGCGTTGCCGGCGCGACTACCGTCTCGGTGAGATGTGGATACGTCTCGACTTCGCCCAGCGTGGCGAACGTCCCGGCCGCAGTGCGTCGAAGGAACCGTTGATCGACTGGTGGCGTGATCATGGCCATCCCAATCTGTTGTCTGCGGATGCCGAGACCGTTCTGGTACGCGCGGCCATCGATATGAACGTGCTGCGCGACTTGACCGAAGATGGTCGGACCAATGCTGACGAGTCGTATGCGCTCCTCGCGCCGCACCTTGTGGGCCTGCTGGAGATTGTCCGGACGGCGGCGTTGAACACCGAGATCGATCGCATGGACAGTGATCTGCGGACTCGGTGCACTGATCGGGCGCAGAGGTTTCCGGCGGTGCGCTCCGATCCCGGCCTACGTCGTCGAGTTGTCGACGAATTGCGGCAGCACACCCGGCCGCTCGACCCTCAGGATCCGAAGGACTGGGGAGATTGGCTCGATCTTCGGCATGTCGCTGAGGCGATAGGTGCCGGGCTGAATGTTCTTGTGACCAATGACCGGGAGCTGACCCGGATCTACGGGAGCGTTGCCGAACGGTACGGGCTGCGCATCATGCGACCCGCTGATGTCGTGGTCCACATCGACGAGCTGGCGCATGCAGAGGCGTACCGGCCCGCCAGCCTTCAGGACACCGGCTATGTCGAGCAGCGCCTGCGCAGAGGTGAGAACCAGGCCATCGAGACGTTGCGCAGCCAGGCCACGAAAGAACGTCCCCGTGACCTGCAGAGCGCGCTGGACAGCCTTGCCCTCAGTGGCGCGCAGCGGCTCGGCATCTATCAGCCGACCGGAGAGCTTGTTGCGGCGTACGCGACCCTGGGCGCGGCGGGAGTGTTGCGGGTGCCGTTGTTGCGGGTGGCGAACCGGCCGCTGGCGGACACGCTCGCTCGACAGTTGTTGTTCCGGTTACGCCAGCAAGCACGCCAGAGCGGCCTTGCCGTGGTCCAGATTGCGGATCAGCATCTTTCGCCCCAAGCCCGGCTTGCTGCGGCGAATGACGGCTTCCAGGAGGTCGACGGCGGACTTTCCTGCTACGTCATCGACTTCGTCGGTCCGGCATCCGACGTAGAGCGGGCGGCGATTTCAGCCGCCAGGGTGGCCGGAATACTCGAACCCGTCCCGTTAAGATCTGGTATGCCCACCGTCGTTGCCGCCGAGCTTGAACGGATCTGGTGGCCGGCCAAGATTGTCGACAGTGAGCTGCCGACGTACATGATCCCTATCCAGCAGCCCTACTCGACACAGTTGCTCGGCGTCCCGGCAAGCTTCCTGCCCCGTCACGACGCCCTGGGCCTCAGCCGAGAGCACGTCTACTACCGCAGTCCGGGTGGCATCAGACCGCAAGCACCTGCACGGCTGCTCTGGTACATGAGCGAAGGCGGCCACACCACCCAGCAGCCGGCGGCGATCATCGCCTGCTCTCAACTCGATGCGGTCGTCACCGCGCCGGTCGACGAACTCTACGACCGCTTCCAGCACCTCGGCGTCTGGGACCGCAACACCGTGCGCCAAGCAGCCCGTGACGGTGTCGCACAGGCACTGCGATTCACCAACACCGAGATCTTCCCCCGCCCGATCCCGCGCTCCGCCATCCGACGCCTTGCTATCGAACACGGCGGACCGGCCAATGCGCCACAGCAACCCACCCGCATCCCCGCGGCCATGTTCGCTGCCCTTTACCAGGAAGGTCGAGCCTGATGACTGCCCAGCGGACACTGCTGCTCTCCCTACGTCCCCGTTTCGCCGCCGCCATTCTGGCCGGCACGAAGACCATCGAGATCCGCCGCCGGCCGGTGAACGCCTCACCGGGAACGCCGATCATCCTCTACGCCAGTTCTCCGCAGATGGCGGTTGTCGGTACGGCCCGGCTCGGCAGCGTTACCGTCTGCCCGCCCGACGATGGCTGGCAGCGCTTTCACGACGAGTTCGGCCTCGACCGCGAGGAATACGACAGCTACCTCGATGGTGCGGCCAACGCCCATCTACTTCACGTAACGGCGGTCAACCGCCTCAATGAGCCGCTGCCGCTGCGGCACCTTCGCGAGCAGGCACCGTTCCAACCTCCGCAAAGCTTCCGCTACGTGGCCGCAGGCGACCCGGCGGGCCTTCGGGATCTTGTCAACAGCTGACTGGAGCAGTCGAGACTTGCGGGCGTGAAGGCTACCGAATTGAGGGTTGCCTGAAATGCCGATTCGCCGGGGCGGCGCGGTGTGGTTTGCCGGGATACCAGAAGGTGTCGCCGAGGAGCATGGCGATGGCGGGGACGAGCAGGGTCCGGACGAGCAGGGTGTCGAGTAGGACGCCGATGCCGACGATGATGCCGAGTTCGGTGAGGGTGACCAGGGGCAGGACGCCGAGGACGGCGAAGACGGCGGCGAGCAGGATCCCGGCGCTGGTGATGACGCCGCCGGTGGCGGCCAGGGCGGTGCGCATACCGTCTCGGGTGCCGAGGGCGTGGGCTTCTTCGCGGGCGCGGGTGGCGAGGAAGATGTTGTAGTCGATGCCGAGGGCGACGAGGAAGATGAACGAAAGCAGCGGGACCTCGTTGTCGAGGCCGGGGTAGCCGAGTACGTGGACGAAGAGGAAGGTTGCGGCGCCGAGCGCGGCGAAGTAGGTGGCTACGACGGTCAGCATCAGTACGATCGGCGCGACCAGCGAGCGCAGTAGCAGGATCAGCACGAGCAGCACCACGGCCAGTACCAGCGGGACCACGGTGCTGAGGGCGTCGGTAGAGGCGGTGCGTTTGTCCAGGTTGGCGGCCACGGTGCCGCCGACGGCGGCTTCGGCGCTGGGGATCGCGTGGACGGCGGCGCGTAGCGCGCGGATGGTGTCGTAGCTGCCGGTGGTGTCGGGGGCGTCGCGCAGGACGACGTCGATTGCGGTGAGCCCGTCGGCCTGTTCAGTGGGATGAGCGCTTACGACCCCGGGTGTGCCGACGATCGCGGCCAGCACCTGCTGTTGGGTGCTCTGGCGGGTGATGATGATGGTCGGGTCGGCGGCGCCGGCCGGGAAGTGCCGTTGCAGGGTGGCGAAACCGTCGAGGGACTGTGCCTGTACCCGGAACTGCTCGGTGCGGCTGAGCCCGATCGACGCGTCGGCGAGCCCGGCGGTCAGCACGGCGAGCAGGGCGAGCGAGAACGCGAGGATCCGGCGCGGGTGGCGGCTGACCAGGGTGCCGAGGCGGGCCCACACCCCGGTTGTGGTGCTGTTGGGCTGTCCGGGCTTTGGTGTGAAGGGCCAGAACAGGCGGCGGCCGCAGACGGCCAGGGCGGCGGGCAGTGCGGTGAGCGCGAAGACCGCGGCGATGGCGACGCCGAGGGCTCCGGCGATGCCGATCGTACGGGTGAAGGTCAGCGGCGCCGCGAGAAGCGCGAGCAGGCCCAGGCACACGGTCAGGGCGCTCGCGGCGATCGCTGGTCCCGCGGTGTGGACGGCGTTGCGCAGTGCCGCGCGGCGGTCCTCGTTCTGGCGTAGTTCCTCGCGGTAGCGGGCGATCAAGAGTAGGGCGTAGTCGGTGCCGGCGCCGAAGACGAGTACGTCGACGATGCCGGTCGTGGTGGAGTCCAGTGGCAGGTTGGCGGTCCGGCTGAGCAGGGCGAGGGTCGCGTTGGTGGCCCCGTCGGCGGCGCCGACCACGGCGAGCGGGACGATCCACAGCCACGGGCTGCGATAGGTGATCAGCAGCAGCGCGGTGACGACCGCGACGGTGGCCAGCAGCAGGGTGGTGTCGGCGCCGGAGAACGAGGCGGCGATGTCGGCGGTGAATCCGGCGCCGCCGGTGACCTGGGCGGTCAGCCCGTCCGGCAGCTCGTGGCCGGCGACAGCGCGCAATTTCTCCACAGTGTTCTGTAGGTCCTCGACCGGCATGGCGGCGTCGAGAGGCACCGCGACCAGGGCGGCCTGCCCGTTGTCGGCGAACACCGGAGGGCTTACCCGGCCGGCGAGTGCGCTTTGGGCGTACTCGATCGCGTCGTTCTTGAACTTGTTTTTGTCGCTCTCGGTGAGTGCGGCGTCGTCGCGGGCGTAGATGACCAGAGCGGGATTGAGGCGGCCGCTGGGCAGGCGTTTCTGTAGGTCCGCGGCATGCGTTGACTCGGCGTTCGGTGGGAGGGCCTGCACAACGTCGCTCTGCTGTGCGGTGCCGCCCAGGCCGGTGAGTACGCCGGTGACGGCGAGTGCGGCGGCGATGGCGAGCCAGGCGGTGACGCGCCCGGTAAGGATCCAGATGATCCGATGCATGCGGGACATCATGGCAGACGAGTATCTCTGCAAACGAGATACCTAACGGGTGGCCTCTATAGTTGCTGGCGTGACCGACGGCGACACCCCGCGAGCGCAGCTCAACGGCGAGATCATCACGGAGTTGCACCGGTACGCCGGGCATGTCCAGCAGATCGGCGGCACCTTCGCCGCCCGGCATGGTCTCGGCGCCGCTGACCTGCAGGCGCTCATGCTGATCGTGGCGGGGGAGCGATCCGGGCAGCCGGTCACGCCGGGCGAATTGCGGGAGGCGCTGAACTTCTCGTCCGGATCGATCACCGGCCTGATCGATCGCCTCGAGGCCGCCGGGCATGTGTACCGGGGCCGCGACGCCGACGATCGCCGCAAGGTTCTGTTGCGGCAGGCCGCGCCCGCCGTTGCGGTTGCCCGCGGCTTCTTCGGCCCGATCGCCCGCCGTACCGAAGCGGTTCTGGACGACTTCACCGAGCCGGAACTCGACGTCGTGCGCCGCTTCCTGGCCGCACTATCCACCGCGATGGGTGAGCACCGCGACGACCTGCGTGCGCGGTAAGGGACGACTGCCGGAATCGGGGTGGTTCCCAGCTCAGCCGAGCAGATGGACGGTCAGCCCGACGACGGCATTCGTGGTGGGGTTCATCGGCCGGCCTGGTCCGTGCCGGTACAGCACGCGCCGGTGCAACCCGGGCCGCATCCGCAACTGTCGGTGGCGCTGTCGGCGGGTGCAGGCAATGCGCAGTCGTCGCACTGTTCGCCGCGCCACGCTTCGACGCCTTCGCGGACGGCGACGGCGGCGATCACCAGGGCGGCGGCGGGGTCGGCCCACCACCAGCCGAGGGTGGCGTTGAGTAGCAGCCCGGCCAGCACGATCGCGGACAGGTAGGTGCAGAGCATGGTTTGCATGGAGTCGGCGACCACGGTCGCTGAGCCGAGTTCGCGGCCGGTGCGCCGTTTCGCCCAGACCAGCAGCGGCATCACCACGACCGAGGTCGCGGCGATGGCGATGCCGACCACGGAGGTGTCGGCCTGTTCCGCGTTGAGCAGTGAGCGGGCGGCGTCGACGGTGACCCAGGCTGCCAGGGCGAAGAAGGAAACGGCGATCAGGCGCAGCGCGAGTTGTTCGCGGGCCTCGGGGATCCGGGAGCGGAACTGCCAGATCACCACCAGCGCACTGGACACCTCGACGAAGGAGTCCAGGCCGAAACCGAGCAGCGCGGTGGAGGATGCCGCCGCACCGGCGGCGATCGCGACGATGCCTTCGACGAGGTTGTACCCGGCGGTCGCGTAGGCCAGGTACAGGCTGCGGCGATTCAGCTGCGCACGTCGTTGCGGCGACACGGTCAGGTCGAGTGGGCTGTTCACCGGGTCACCACCTCGACCGCGGTAGCGGGTTCGCCGGGTCCGTAGGCCGGGCAGAGCACCACGGCGGCACCGGTCGCCGCGAGCACGCCCTCGGCGGCGGCCAGCAGGTCCAGCAGTTCGGTGCGGGTCAGGGCATAGAAGGACTGCCGGCCTTCGACGCGGTAGTCGACCAGCCCGCAGTCGCGCAGACAGGCCAGATGCTTGGAAACCGTGGACTGCGCCAGGCCGAGCTCGCCGGTCAGGTCGACGACGCGGGCCTCGCCCGCGGCGAGGCGTTGCACGATCCGCAGTCGGGTCTCATCGGCCAGTGAGCGGAATAAGGCCACCGCTGGCGTCATCCCCGCCGCCGCGGCCGCGGTCACACACCCATCCTCTTTCATCGCCATACTGCGATGATAGCTCGAATGGGTGATGATAAAGAGGGTCGGGTGGATGTCCTTCTCCCTGGCGCCGCGCGACTGGCTACGGAGCCCGTGATCTGGTGATTGTTCGCCGCTTTGGTAGAGGTGACCCGCAGGGCGGGCACCTCCCGTTCGGCTCGGCAGAGCGGTTGACCCGGCTGCGGCCGATCCGGCTGACGAGCTGGCCGACCCGGACTGCCGTTACAGCGGTTTGGCGCCGTTGCGGTCAATCATCTCCTGCAGCGTGGCGATCTCGGTTTGCTGGCCGTTCAACATGATCTGCGCCAGCCAGCGCACGTCCTCATCGTCGCTGAGGTCCAGCACTGCTTTGGCCATGTCGATGCCGCCGAGGTGGTGGCGCAGCATCAACTGTGCCCACTGGATCTCGAAGTCGCGGCCGGTGGCGGCCCGTAGTTTCGTCAGCTCTTCATTGCTGGCCATGCCCGGCATCAGCCCGCCGGAGGTGTTGCCGGTGTGTCCCATCCAGGACATCGCGGGTTGGTCGCCGGTAGGCATCAGCTTCCACTCGCGGAGCCAGGCCTGCATGATGCCGACCTGCCCGTGCTGGGTCATGGCGATGTCGCGGCCGACAATGCCGATTTCGGCGCGCGGTGCTTGGGCGTAGGCGAGTAGCCCGAGTTCGACGGCCTGGGAGTGGTGCGTCGACATGTCGCGGACGAATCCCGCCTCTACCGAGGCGTCGTCGTATCGATGGTCCGGCTGCTGGGTCAGCTGCAACGCGGCGACAGCGCCCACGCCGCCGGCCAGCAGCACGGCGACGATAAGGACCGATAGCGCGGCTCGGATCGATACCACACGACCACTCATAGGGGATGCATCCTCCAAAATCACAGCTTGTCCGGTACAGCGGATATCCTGTACTCCGGTGGGGTGAGGACACAGGAGCCACGCGGCGGCGCCACCCTTACGGCCTAATATCTTCCGGTTACGGGCACCTCCGTCAGGGCCGAAAGTCCCGCACCAGGACGAAGGCAGGCCTCACCCGAGGCGGTGACGTATTCGTTCAGGCTGTGGCAGTCGCTGGCCCGGCCGTCCGAGAGTAGTGCTCGACCGTTGAGCAAGGAGTCCGAGGGCGGTGCCACGTACTTTGAGGACATCGGCTGATGATCCCCTCGTGGGCGGGCGGCCCCGCCGCCCCCCCCCCCCCCGGGGGGGGGGGGGGGGGGGGGGGGGGGGGCGGGGCCCGGGGGGGGGGGGGCGGGCCCGCCCCCCCACACCTCTGAGTCAGCTGTGGGTGGCGTGCTCGTGGTCGGCGTGCCCGGCGAGTTCGAGCTGAAACGTGGAGTGCTCGACGTCGAAGTGCCCGGCCAGGCAGGTCTGCAGCCTGTCGAGCAGTTGCGGGGCGTGGCCGTCGTGGAAGCACGAGTCGTCGACGACGACGTGGGCGGTCAGTACCGGCAGGCCCGAGGTGACGGTGTAGACGTGCAGGTCGTGGACATCGACGATGTGGTCAAGCTCGGTGATGTGCTGACGGATCTTGTCGAGATCGACGTCGGCAGGCGCGGCCTCGAGCAGGATGTTGACGGCCTCCCGCAGCAACTTGACCGCCCGCGGGGCGATGATCAGGCCGATCAGGATCGAGACGATCGCGTCGGCGCGAGTGAAGCCGGTCATCGCGATGACTGCGGCGGCCACCAGCACCCCGACCGAGGTGACGGTGTCGGTGGCGACCTCGAGGAAGGCGCCACGCATGTTGAGGCTGGCCTCGCGGGCACGGTAGAGCAGGGCGACGCCGATCAGGTTCCCCACCAGGCCTATGACACCGAAGACCGCCATCCCACCCGGTTCGACCGGGGCGGGTTCGATCAGCCGGCGGATGCCTTCGACGAAGATGTAGACGCCCATGCCGGCCAGTACGAGCCCGTTGATGGCGGCGGCGAGGATCTCGGCCCGTGCCCAGCCGAACGTGCGCCGCCCGGTCGCGGGGCGGGCGGCCAGTAGTGTCGCGCCGAGGGCCAGGGCGACCCCGCCCGCGTCGGCGAGCACGTGGCCGGCGTCGGCGAGCAGCGCGAGGCTGCCGGTGATCACGGCGCCGACCACCTGGACCAGAAAGACCGTCACGGAGATTCCCAGTGCGGCGGTCAGTACACCGCGATGCCGCCCGGTGGCCGTGACCGTACCGCCGTGGTGACTGTGTCCGTGTCCCATGACCTGCCCTCTCTCAACCCTGCCTGATGATGCGGGGCGCAGCCCCAACCCATGCTCATATGCGCACAACACTATGTGTCCGGGGCGATGATAGTTCAGCAATCCCTGTATTGAAAGGGCCGGGCCTACCGGTGTTCACGGTCCCGGGCGGCAAGGCCAGCGAGCATCGCGTTGTAGGCGGCGAGTTCGGCATCCTCCTGTCCCTGTGCTTCGGCCCGGTCGGCTACCCGGTCCCGGCGGCGGGCCTCGCGTTCGTCGGCGGTCATCCACTGCCGCAGCAGCGCGGCCAGCACGATCGCCATCGGCACCTCGCCGAACGACCAGGCCATGCCGCCGCCGAGCCGCAGATCCGCTAGCGGGCTCGGACCCCACGGCCGGTCCAGCGACGCGAACCATTCCGCAGCCAGGGGTGTGTTCGACAGCATTAGGGCCACGCCGAGGAACGCGTGCAGCACCATCGCCGCGAACACCAGCACCATTCGCAGCGGGTACGGCGTGCGCCGTGGTGACGGGTCGACACCGATCACGGCGGAGAAGAACAGGTAGCCGGTGAGCAGGAAATGCCCGACCATCGCCAGGTGCGCGGCATGTGAGCGCAGCGCCAGCTCGTACAGACCGCTGAAGTACATGACGTACAGGCTGCCGGCATACAGCGCCAGCGCCACCAGCGGATGCGACAGCAGCCCGAGCGCCCGGGAGTGCAGCAACGCCTGCAACCATTCACGCGGGCCCGGCCACGCTGGATCGCCGGCCGGGCGCAACGCCCGCAGGGCGAGGGTGACCGGCGCGGCGAGCACCAGCAGGATCGGCACGACCATGTTTAGGACCAGGTGCTGGCCCATGTGCACGCTGAACAGCACCGGCGCGTATCGGGCGATACCGCTGCTCGTGGCCACGATCAGCAGCCCACAGCCGGCGAGCAGGACCACGATCCGGTGTACGGGCCACGCGTCACCCCGCCGCCGCAACCGTACGACCCCCGCGAGATAGAGGCCGGTGGCCACCAGCGCCGCACTCAGATACAGCGGCTCGGGCAGCCAGTCGCCGGCCACCCGGGCGAAACTGATCGGCTCTGGCATCGCAAAGCCGAGCAGCGCCTGCGCGGGCGTCTCGTCCGACTCGTCGCTGATCACCGCCGGGGGAGTGCGCGACAGTGCCGCCGCAGCGCCCATCGCGGCCGCGAACACCAGCACCTCACCAGCCGCGACCAGCGCGAACCGGCGCCGATCACCGGCCCGCAGCGCCGGTATCGCAGCCCGCCGCTGCATCCACCCCAGCACCGCCAGCGCCACCAGCAACTGCGCCTTGACCAGCGCGATCTGCCCGTACGGCGTACCCCACCACAGCCCGAGCTGCGGGATCCGCACCGCAGCCGACACCAGCCCCGACACCGCGACCGCCGCCAGACACCAGGTCGCGATCACCGAGAACCGGCGCACCGCCACCGCCAGCACGGTGCCCCTAGTCCGAGGCGTCAGTAGCAGCGCCAGCAGGCCACCGGCCCACACCACGACCGGCACCACATGCAGCACCAGCGCGGAGATCGCCACCTGATGATTGCCGCCCGCCGCCGCATGCCCGGTGAACAACGCGGGCACCAGCGCCCCGACCGCGATACACAGCGCTGTGACGGTTCCGCCGACCGACACCGTCACGAAACAGGTGACCCCGGCTGCCAGAGCCAGCAGCCCGGTCACGGCCATCGCCTGCCCCAGCGGCACCGACGTGACGAAGTTCGCCAGTGCCCGCGCCGACACGATCTGTGACACCGGCAGGCCCACGATGTCCGACAGCGTGAGGCACACCGTCGCGCCGCAGCACAACGACCACACCAGTGCCGACCAGCGCGCCACCCGGATCCTCCGGTACGCCACCGCCGACAACCGGCCCTCATTGCGCGGCGACAACACCGCGGCGGCCAGCAGCATGCCTATCGTCGTCACTGCCGCCAACTGTCCGCCAAGACGCGCGGCCGGAAGCAGCCACGCGGTCAGGCCGGGATCCGGCAGGCCGACGATCGGCTCCCCACCGGCGCCACCGCCGTACCGCAGCAGCAGCGCCAGTAATCCGAACGCCACCATCACCGCCGCGGCCAGCAGTGCCGGGTGCCGCAGCACGACGGGAAACGAAGACTCTTTCCTGCCCAACATCACCTATGAAGCTTAGGAGATGGGTGGTCGGTGACCTGCCGCCGGTGCCGGTGCCCGCCGCGGCTACGGCTGAGCGGGTCCGCGTCGCCGCCGCGCCACCAGCAGGCCCGCCGCGGCCAGCACCGCAAGAACCACGACGGCCACGATGATCCACACGCCGGAGCCGGACTCCTCGGCCGCCTCGTCCGGCTGTGCTGTCGCCGTGGCTACCGGTGCCGCGGACGGTGACTGCGGCACCGCCGACGGCTCCGGGGCGGCGCTGCTGACGACCGGGCTGGGGCTGGCGGCGCCCGGGGCGGCGGCTTTGACCTTCAGTACGGGCGCCGGGTTGTCGGGTTCGGGCTGCCCCTCCTCCGGAACCTCGATCCAGCGCGAGACCTTACCGCCGCTGTAGGTCTCCACGGTCTTGAACACCAGCGTCGTGCTGTCGACGGGCAGCTGTGCGACCAGGATCGAGAACTCGGCGTCCTCGCCCGGATCGAGGGCAGGCCCGGCAACCGTCACGTCGTTCGCGCCGGGGCTCAGCTTCCACTCCTTGGGTGCCTTTTTCAGCCGGACGTCGGCGGGACCGATGCCCTCGGGCAGCACAACGCGCTCGGAGATGATGCCCTCGGTGGACGACTCCGCCTCGCCGACGAACGTCAGCGTCACATCACGGGCGCCGGCTTGAGGCTTGTCTGCCTCGACCTCCACGTGTGCCCATCCCGGCGCGGCGATGGCAGCCGACGCGAGCGCTCCGGCCAGGGCGGCGACCAGTATGCGCCGGGCCGTGCCGATTCCGATGGCATCCACGCGCCGGTCTCCTTCAGTTCGTGAAGCGGCAGCACCCGGCGCGATTACGGCGGGTTCAGCCTGGATAGTCGCCGGCGGCGGATTGGTTCCCGCCGTGTCGGGCCGGTGTCCCTGCCGGGTCAAACTCATGAGCACGATCACCTAAGCAGCTTAGGATTTCGGTGGGTGAGGCTCAACTCGCGACACACGCTCACCCTGTCGTGGCCAGGTCAGCGAACCTGCACGGTCGTGGTCACGGTGGCCTGGTCGATGTCGGAGGTGCGTACCGTCAACGTCAGCGTCCACTGCCCGGGGATTGGGAACGCGACGTTGCCCAGACCCTGGTTGCCGAGCAGCGGCCCGACCGGGTTGTCCATGGGTTCGATGCCGGCGGCGGGCAGTGCGGCGGTCAGTTTCCACTCGGCGACGTCGAGGGGTTTGCCTTCCGGGGTGTAGGCGAAGCCGTGGAAGGTGTTGTACTCGCCGACCTGCGCCGGGAAGATCTCGAACTGTACCGCGTACAGGTTGCTGTTGAGCGTGGTGACGAACCCTTTCGCCGTCGCCGTAGCAGCGGCCTCCACCCCGGCGCTGCGCGCCGGCGTGGCCTGGGTCAACAGCGAGCTGGCCGCCAGGATCAGCGCGGCGATACCGGCCTCGGCCGTCATCGTGAACCGCAGCGCCCGTGCCGAGTCACCGGCACGCCGACGGACCAGCCTGCGGGCGTACGCGGCGGCGGCCAGCACCGCGACGACGAGACCGACCTTGACCAGCAACAGCCTCCCGTAGACGGTGCCGGTCAGCTGGCCGAGCGCTCCGGTCTGGACCAGCGCCTGCACGACGCCCGTGGCGACCAGCCAGTAGACCGCGACGGCCGCCCACCGCGACCAGACCGGCAGGATCAGCCGCAGCTGCCGGGCGTGCGCGCGGGGCACCACGAACGCGAGCAACGCGACCAGGCCGCCGACCCAGACCGACATCCCGGCCAGGTGCACGACGTCGGCGGAGGCCATCACCGCCGGCACGGCCGAGGCCATCGGATGCCCGGCCAGCGGCCACGTCACCAGCGCCACCAGCCCGACCACCGCCAGGCCGACCCGGGCCGCACGCGAGCGGCGGGCCCGCACCAGGTAGGCCACCACGGCGCAGGCGGCCACGATCAGGCCCAGCCGGGCGAGCAGCGCCAGCCCGTACCCGCTGACCATCGTTTGCCGCAGTTCAGTGCCGGACACATCGAAGACACCAGCGCCGGAGACGTACGGGACCTGCAACCACAACGACGCCACGGTGCCGGCCGCCAGCACCCCGCCACCGACTGACGCCAGCAGCAGCGGCCCGCGCCACGACCACCGGCGCGGCCGGAACACCAGCAGCACCAGCAACGGCCCGACCGTCAGCGTCAACCCGGCGTAGCCGGCGTACTTCGCGACCGCGACGGCGGCCTGCACACCCGGGCGGGTCTCCACCTCGCCGATCCCGGCCGTGGTGGCCGACGGGGCACCGACGGAGAACGTGAACGCGCCCGCGATGGCGTGGTTGTCGGCCGAGATGATCCGGTAGCTGACCACATAGGTCCCCAGCGGCCGGGCCGGGTCGCGCAACGTGACGGTCAGCCGCTGACCGTCGGTGACCGGATCGCCGGCGTTGATCCGCTTGCCGTCGGGCGCGATCACCTGGGTGCGGCCGGCGATCACCCGGACCGGCTCGTTGAAGGCCAGCTGCACCGTGCGCGGCGCCTGCGACACCACCGATCCCTGGGCGGGGCTGGTCGCCGTGATCACCGCATGAGCCTGCGCGGGGGTAGCGGGCCCCAACAGGACGGCCAGCGCCCCGACAATCGCCGCAGCACCGACCACGAACCGCCGCCGCGGCCGCCCGGCCCGTACAGCGGTCGCAGAGGTCATGGAGTTTCCACCAGGTCGGCCTTGATCTGTTCGAGCGCGGTGATCTCGCTCTGCTGGCCGCGTTTCATCGACGTGGCCAGGTCGCGGACCAGAGGGTCGGGGCCGCGGGCGAGAACCGCGTCGACCATCTGGATACCGCCGTTGTGGTGGCGCACCATCAGGTCGACGAACGAGCTGTCGAATGCGGCACCCTGTTGCTGCCGCAGCGCGTCCAGCTCCTGCGGTGTGGCCATGCCCGGCATCGCTGCCCGGTCGCCGTCAGGGGCGGGTTCGGCGGTCATGTCTTCGTGGTTCATGCCGGTGTCGTCGTTCATCCAGGCCATCGGCGCTGCGGTGGAGGTGGGGGAGAGGTTCCACGTGTCGAGCCAGGCCCGCATCATGCCGATCTGCGCCTGCTGGGTCAGGCCCATGTCCAGCGCCAGGGTCCGCAGGTCCTCGCGGCCGCTGCGCTGCACCGCGAGCATCGACATCTCGACGGCCTGCGCGTGGTGGGTGGCCATGTCCCGAGCGAAGCCCGCCTCGGCGGAGTCGTCGCCGGGATCCCCGGCGTTGCCGGCCAGGAACCCGGCCCCGGCCGCGGACATCAGGAGCAGGACCAGCAGACCGGCAAGGACGGCACGCCGCGGCGACCGGACGGTGCCGTCGTCGGCGGTCACTGTTGCCCGCCCTGCTGCGGGGTGGTGCCGGTGGCGGTGTTCCCGCCGGAACAGGGCGCCCCCTGCTCAGGGCCGGCCTTGACCCTCGCCGCGGAGATGAACGTGTCGATGCGCGCGTCGTCGGCGGAGTCGACGGCCAGCTGGTAGCCCCAGGCCTGCACGGTGACGTTGCTGGTCAGCTGGTCGTGCGGGCTCATCAGCGTGTAGTCGCGGCCCTGAACCCGGTCGGCGAGCTTCCTGACCTGCCCGGCGTCGAGGCCGGGCCGGTAGGTGACCCACACCGCCCCGTGCTCGAGGCTGTGGGTGGCGTGTTCGGTCGCGATCGGCGCGTCGTAGACGGTTCCCGAACAGTTCTGCCAGGCGCCGTTGTGATCGCCGCCTACCGACGGCGTCACCTCGTACGGCAGGCTGCCGGGTTTGTGTTGCTGGGTGAGCCAAGCGGGCTTCTGCGCCACGTAGTCGGTGATCCCGTCGATCGCGGCGAGCTTGTCGGTCCACGGCCGGTCGGCGAGCGAGGATGCGTAGACGCCATAGCCGATGATGCCCGCCGTGAACGTCCCTACGACGGCGAAGGCGGCGATCGTCGCCCATGGGCGGGGCCGGCCCACGGACAGCGGCCGGGCGGCTCGTTTGCGTGCCATCACTGTGCTCCTCGTATCGCAGGGGACGGGGTCGCTGGGCGTCGCCGCCGTGAGATGAGGACCGCGGCCGCGGCGACGACCAGCAACGCCACACCGATCGGGGCCGTCCACCACCACCCATACGGCGGAAATTCCGCCAGCAGAACCAGGCCCGCGAGCACCGCGGCTACCACCGGCTGTGGCGCCTCCGCTGCTGCGCAGTTGCTGGCCGCCGCACTGTACCTAAGCAACTTAGGAGATTAAGTGTTGGGGCCCGAGGGCGGTACTCTCTGCCGAGGCCGCGACACGAAAAGGGGTGTGCATGCGAGGGTTCGGCGACCTGGAGTCGGCGATCATGCAGGCGTTGTGGGACCAGGATGGGCCGACCAGCGTCCGCCAGGTGTGGTCGGTGCTGCAGCCGGACCGTCCGCTGGCCTACAACACGGTGCTGACCGTGGTCGACAACCTGTACAAGAAGGGCTGGCTGCACCGCGAACGCGACGGTCGCGCCTTCCGGTACTGGCCGAAGGCCACCCGCGCTGACTACGGCGTCCAGCTGATGCGCGACGCGATGGCCGAGAGCGGCGACCCGGCCGGCTCGCTGGTGAACTTCGTCCGCCAGCTCGACGACCAGCAGAGCGCCGCACTGCGCGAAGCCCTGCAAACATACGAGGCCGGCGAGAACCCTTCATGATCTCGATCCTGCTGCTGACGGTCGCCGCGACGGTGCTCACCGCCGCAGCACACTGGCTGCCCGCAGCCAGTTGGGTGTACCGGGCCCCGCGGCTCGGGATCGCCGCCTGGTACGCGGCACTGATCACCGGCGCCGCGGCGATCGGCTGTGCGGTCGCCGAGGTTCTGTGGCCCTGGCAGGCGGCGGGCGAGCACGGCCCCCTAGTGTGGCTGATGGTCCGGCTGCTGGCCGCCGGCGCGGTTGCCGTGACCGCGCTGGTGCTGCTGCGCACCGCTCGTGCGGCCCGCACGATCGTGGACTCCCGGCGCCGGCACCGTGATCTGGTACGCCTGACTGGACGGCGCCGCCCCGACCTCGATGTCACGGTGATCGAGCATCCGCAACCGGCGGCCTACGTCGCCGGCCCGTCGTGCACGGTAATCACCAGCGGAGCGCTGGATTGCCTCGACGGCCGGGAGGTCGCCGCGGTACTGGCCCACGAACGCGCCCACGGCGCCGGCCGCCACCAACTGCTGCTCGACATGCTTCAGATCGCCGCCCTGGTGTTGCCGCGCTCCCGTGTCGTCGCCACTGCGCGCGAACAGGTGGGCAGGCTGGTGGAGATCCGCGCCGACGAGGTCGCCACCCGCCGGCATGCTCCGCTGAGCCTGGCCCGGGCCTTGGTCGCCATGACCACCACCGCGCCGGGTGGAGGCCCCACGGCACCGGCCGGCGTGACAGCCGCGACCGGCGGGCACACCGCCGAACGGATGCACCGGCTGATGCGCCCCCCACCGCCGCTGCCCACCTTCGCGAGCGCCGTCCTGCTGTCGGCGGTGATCGCTTTGCCCGTGCTGCCACCGACGCTCGCGGCGGCCTGCCGGTGGTGGCCGATCCTGGCCTCCTGCCTGTGGGATCTGTGGCCGTGACCGCAACCCGCCGCATTCTGGCCGCCCTGGCCGTCGGATGGTTGCTGGCCCTGCTGACTCCGGCGACCGCGGCGCAGGCACACGCGACCCTGGCGAGCAGTGACCCGCAGTCCGGCGCCGTACTCCCGCAGGCTCCAGCCACGGTGACCTTGACCTTCACCGAGTCCGTGCAGGCGATCACCGACCGGATCAGGGTGCTCGACCCCGACAACGCCCGCGTCGACAAAGGGCAGCCGACGGTGTCCGGATCCACGGTGTCGATCACCGTCGACGCCGGCAAACAGGGCACCTACCTGGTCAGCTACCGAGTCGTATCCGCCGACAGCCACCCGGTCGCCGGAGCCTTCACCTTCTCCGTCGGCGCGCCCTCGCAACGTTCGGCCACCGACGACGAGGCCCCGGCCCAGGCGTCGACCGCGGTGCGAACCGCGTTGCCGATCGTCCGGTGGGCGGGCTACGTGGGCCTGCTGCTGACCGTCGGCGCGGTGCTGGTGCTGACGATGCTGTGGCCGCACCGGCTCTCCCGCGCCGGGCCGGCCCGTCTCGCGTACACCGGCTTCGGCTTGATCACCGCCAGCACACTCGCGGGACTGTGGCTGCAGGTGCCCTACACCACCGGCGGCGGCCTGCTCGACGCCGGACCAGGCGAACTGGCCGACCTGATCGGCACCAAGTTCGGGACAGTACTGCTGATCCGGCTCGTCGTCGTGGCGGTCGCCGTCGTGCTCGCCCGGCCACTGCTGTCCGGCACGGGTGACTCCCAGCGCCTGCACCGGGACGTCCTCGCCGTCCTCAGCCTGGTCGGACTGGCCACCTGGTCACTGAGCGGGCACCCCGCCGCGTCCCCCGTCCCGACCGTATCGGTCATCATCGACACCCTGCACCTCGGGGCCATGGCTGTCTGGCTCGGCGGCCTGGTCATGCTGCTGGCTCTTCTACTGCCCCGGGCCAGCGACAGCGAACGACAGGCGATCCTGCCGATCTGGGGACGTTGGGCCGCCGCTGCCGTCGCCGCCCTGGCCTTCACCGGCATCGTTCAGGCCCTCATCGAGATCGGCACCTTCTCCGCCCTGATCACCTCGACCTATGGCCGGCTGCTGCTGGCGAAACTGGCGCTGGTTGCTCTGGCACTGGGCGCGGCCGCGCTCGCCCGCCGGCACCTATCGCGCACGGGCGGTACCGGCACGCTGCGGCGCCTGATCGCCACCGAGGTCGTGATCACCGCCGTGGTGCTGGCGGTCACCAGCGTGCTGGTGCAGACTCCACCGGCCCGGGTGCCGCCCGCCGCCCCGGCGACCGGGGAGACCGGCCAACAGGTTCAGACCTTGCGGCATCGGACGTTCTCGTTGCAGGTCACCGTCTTCCCGGCCCAGACCGGCAACAACACCCTGCACCTGTACGCCTACGCGCCCGACGGCAAACCGCTGCCAGTGGTCGAGTGGACGGCGACCGCCGCACTGCCCGAGGCCGGTATCGAGCCCATCGAGATTCCGCTGCTGCGCATCACCGACAACCACGCCATCGGCGACATCGCCCTGCCGTCGGTAGGGCAGTGGCAGTTCAAGTTCACGTTGCGCACCTCCGACATCGACCAGGGCACGGTGACCGCCACGTTCCCGATCAGCTGACACCCGCGGTCGATGTCCTGCAGCCGAGGTCGACGCCCCGGTCGCGCATCCACGCGGCCGGGTCGACGGTGTCGTCCCAGCCGCCGTCGCGGACCTCGAAATGCAGGTGCGGTCCGGTGGACCGGCCGGTCGAGCCCTCGGCGCCGATCGGCTGGCCCGCCACGACCCGCTGACCCGGGCGTACGGTCGCGGCCGCCAGGTGCGCATAGTGGGTGCTGGTTCCGTCCGAGTGCTGGATCAGTACCGAGACGCCGTACCCGCCGTAGACGCTGCCCGCCGTGACCACGGTGCCGGACCCGGCGGCCACGACCGGTGTCCCTTGCGGGGCGGCCCGGTCGATTCCGGCGTGCAGCCGTCCCCACCGCGGCCCGAAGCACGAGGTCACCGCGCCCGACGGCATCGGGTCAACCCACTGGGCTGCCGGCCGCGGCCGGACCCGCCGCTGAACCTGGTCGGCCACCGGCATCGCGGTCAGAGCCGTCTGCGCCGGTAGTGCCTCTCGCTGTACAGGCGCTGCCGGCAGTGGGCTGATCGGCGCTGCTCGCGTGGACCGTCCGTCCGCGGATGCCGGGCTTGCCTGCTCCGCGGCGCCGAGCAGCGACGCCAGCACCGCCACGCCGCCCAGGGACGCCGCCGCCGCCGTCGTCGCAGCAGCCCGAGACGACGGCGGCCCGGCACGATGCCGGCCGGGTCGTCCGGTGCGGCGATGCCGGCCCGTCGTCGCTGCTGGAGCGCCGTACGGCGAAAGCATGATCCTCCTGGCTGCGCAGAGCGACACGAGCATGTGTCATGTCGGCGGCGAACCGCCGCGGCCCAAGCGCGTTGGCGCACCGGCAACCGCACCGCACCAGTCCCGCAACCATCTCCTAAGCTGCTTAGGTGATCAGATTTCGAACCGCCGCTCCAATGCAGGGCGACACCCTGCTCGTACGACCCCGCCGCCTCCGCCAGGCCACCGCCGGATTCGCCGCCATGGTCCTGATCTCGTTCGTCGTCTCCGGCCTGACCCTGCCGGAAACCACCGCCACCGGTGGCCGACTGTTCGCCACCGATGCCGGGGGCCTGATCGGCACCGGCCTGATCCTCGGCGCCGCGGCGCTCACACCGCTGCGGATCAGCGTGCGCGCCGACGCCGACGGCATCCACATCCGCAACCTTGTCAGCGCCTACGACCTTGCCTGGCCGATGGTCCGAGCAGTGCGCTACCAGCGAGGTGTCCCGTGGGCCACCATCGAACTGATCAACGACGAGCACGTGCCCATCCTCGCCGTCCAGATCAGTGACGGCGGCCGGGCGCTGGAGGCGATCCGCGGCCTGCGCGCCCTGCACGCCACCGGAGCACAGCACCCCCAGGCCTGACCAGGCGGTCGCCGGAAAGCTTCACCTGTCACTTTCTGGACAAGATGGTCGGCAACACCCCGGTGCTGTGGATCTTGTGGCGACTCGTGTCCTCCCTGAACTACGACGGACGCCGAATGTTTCATGAAGCGTGACCCCGGTTCCGAGGTGTCACGATGGCGGCATGGGCGAGGTGACTGACTACATCGCCGACCGGGAGGAGCCCGCCCGCTCGGTGCTCGAGCGGTACCGCCTGCAGACAATGACCGTCGTGCCGGAAGCGGAGCAGGGCAAGGGCTACGGGATGGCGGCACTTCGGTACCGGGGCCGACCGCTGGTCAGCGTCGTCTCGACGCGGCAGGGCTATTCCGTCTTCCCCTTCAGCGCCGACGTGGTCGCTAGCGTGGTGGCCGGGCTCGACGGCTTCGATTCCACCAAGGGCGGCATCAGATTCACCGACCAGCGGCACTTGCCTGACCAGGCGTTCGAGGCTCTCGTGGCGCGCCGGCGCGACGAGATCGACGCCGCTCTGGCCCGCCCGCGGCGCGGGTAGCCCAACGCAGTACGGACGTTCGGCCCTAACGCGACGTGCGGGGGCAGGACACCGTGGCGACTACGCACGGACCCGTGCTCAGTTGTCGTATACCCATGGGAGGCCGCAGTGCCGGACGGCAATCGCTACCTCCTCGGTGTCTTCGTCGCGGCGCACCGATGACCGCCGGTCGGGTTCGTCTTTTGCCAGGACCGGTCCGGTCCGGTTGGTTCCCCTCGCTGGGCGGCGTGCTGATTACCGCCATAGCGTGGCT
This sequence comes from Actinoplanes flavus, assembly GCF_017592555.1. Classification (GTDB taxonomy): domain Bacteria; phylum Actinomycetota; class Actinomycetes; order Mycobacteriales; family Micromonosporaceae; genus Actinoplanes; species Actinoplanes flavus. The sequence continues at coordinate 102,396 of NZ_JAGFNS010000002.1, forward strand.
GCTCAGCCATCAGCTTCCGATGGTGGCGGTGCAGCGCTGCATGGCGCCGGACCGGCGGTTGGCGTGGCTGGGGATTCACCTGGCGTTGCTGCGTGAGCATGCGGAGTGCGCCGCGGGTCAGATGGCGTTGGACGTCAGCCCGGGGCGTATCGCCGGGATCGTGGTGCTGGTGGCCGTCCCGCAGCTGCTGGGCAACCTGTTCACCCTCGCCGGGGCGGCCGGTTTGTGGGCCATGCTGCGGGTGGTGCTGGCCGGCGCGGCGGCGGCGCTCGGACGGTTGTCGCCGCGGCTGCACGTCCACGTCATTGCCGCCGCCGGATCGTGCCGGCCGGTGCTGGATCCGGCCTGGGGCCTGTCGCTGCGGCCCTGGCAGCTGGATCGCTCTCCGGTACGCCGTCGCGGGCCTCCGCTGCCGTCCCCGCTCTGACCTCGTTCGTGCCGGGATGCCGGCCGCGGTATCCGTGCGCGGTGCCGGCGGCTGAAGCTGCGACGGCGGGTCGGAATTCGGTGGCAGTCCGGATGGCAGACCGAAGCGCACCCGGCGCTGCCGTGTGGCGTGGTGCCGTGGCGCCACTGGCCGATCGTGCTCGCGCTCCGCCGGAGCGCGGTCGGGGTGCCTGCGCCGACACGGGTGCGAGACACCCACGCTCACGCGGTTGCGGGCTGGAGCGCTCAGCAGAGAAAACGAGATCTGATCATGGGTAAGCAAGCACGACTGAAGTCACGCGAGGTACGCAAGGCCCAAGCGGCCATCGCCGCGCAGCGCAAGAGTCCGATCAACGTGGTGACCTGGATCGGCGGGCTGGTCATCGTCGGCCTGCTGATCGCGATCGTCGCCGTGGTGGTCAACGCCACCCGCGACGCGAAAGGCTCGGACGGCAAGCTGGTCAACCCGGCGAACCTGACCGCCAGCGAGGCGCTCCTGGTCGGACAGGCCAGCGCCCCGGTGACAGTGGAGATCTACCTGGACTACATGTGCCCGGCCTGTGGCAGGTTCGAGACGACCAACGCCGCCGAGCTGGACCGGCTGATCGATGCCAAGACGATCAACCTGGAACTGCGCCCGATGAACTTCCTGGACAAGCAATCGCAGGGCAGCCGGTACTCCACCAGGGCGGCCAACGCGGTCGCCACGGTCGCCGACCAGGCACCGGACAAGGTATGGGCGTTCACCAAGGCGCTGTACGCCAACCAGCCCGAGGAGGGCACCACCGGCCTGTCCGACCAGGCGATCGCCGACCTGGCGGTTCAGGCGGGGGTCGCGCAGACCGTGGCCGATCGGTTCAAGGACCGCACCTTCGATGCATGGGTGACCGAGTCCAACGACGACGCGTTCGAGGCCGGGGTCACCGGCACCCCGACCGTCAAGATCAACGGTACGAAGTTCGAGGGTGACGTGTACACCGTGGGCCCGCTGACCCAGGCCATTGAGCAGGCCGCAGGGGGCGCGAAGTAGCGGGTGGTCTCCTGGACCGGTGGGACCGCCTCCGGCACGCGTCGTCAAGTACAGCCACGCGCTGTTCGGATAGGCGCGCGCCGGCGCGGCCCCACTCGCCCGGTCGTGGGCGAGCGGGGCCGCGCCGGATCGGCGCAACGTCAGGCCGGCTTCACGCGACCAACAGCTACAACGACGCTGCAGGTGCTCCGCGACGCGAGGAACGTCGTGACGAGCGTTACGGGTCGGTATAGGCCGACAGCAGGCTACTGCTCCTCGACCATGTCGGCAGCGACCGGCGGATCGTCTACGCCGTCCAGTGGCTGGCCGAACGGATCACCATTCTCCTGCAGGGCGAGCACTTCACGCGGTGCACCCTGCCGCTCGTCGAAGCAGCAGGCTCCGAGACCGTGGAGAGCGAGATACTCAAAGCCGGGCATCGTGCAACGGCTGCACGCCCGCCGCCTGCAATAGCGCTCACCTGACGACACCGTCACTCCGACGAGTACCGGCGAAATACCAGGACAAAATGGTGTAATCGCTAGAATCTACCGGTAATGGACTGTAGCGCAAGCCCGCGTTCGGCGATCACGCCCGGGCTGATCACACGGCTGATCGCTGTGCTGCTCATCCTGGCCGGGGCCACAGCCGCGCAACATCCGAGCACCGCCGCCCAGCACGGCAGCACCGACATCCTGCTCACAGTGCAGACCATGGGTGAATACGCCACCGCACTCCACCAGCGATCCACGGATGGCGGCAGCAGCCACGGCCACGCGAACCCCGGCTTTCGGCTAGCGCATCCATGCCCACAGTCGGTCGCGCCGCCGCAACCCGGCTGGACCGCCCCATCGCTGACACTCGCCACGGTCGGCGTCGTGTCCCAGGGCGAAGGCATTCCCGCCGACTGCACCGCCGGCACGGGTGTTCCACGCGACGTACTGCTGTTGACGAGCGTCAGCCGGATCTGACAGGGCCCACACGCCGCGCACTGCGGGGCGTGTCACCGACGCCCACATTCGTTCGCCCGCCGTCCGAAGCCCGGCGCGATCGCGCCGCGCCCTCGAAACGGCGACCTGTCAAGAACGGCTTGATCCATGACTCATGTCCTTCCCGCACGCCCGGCCCCCAGCCAGTTGATCTCCAGCTCCACCTGCCACTTCCTGGACCAGATGGTCGGCAACACCCCGGTGCTGTGGACCAGCGACATCCACAGCACACCCGGCCGCGGGTTCTGGGCCAAACTCGAAGGCCACAATCCCGGCGGCATCAAGGACCGGCCCGGCCTGCACCTGATCCAGCAGGCCCGCGCCCGCGGCGATCTCGCCCCCGGCGCCCCGGTCGTCGAATCGACCTCCGGCACCCTGGGACTCGGCCTCGCCCTGGCCGGGCTCGTGCACGGCCATCCGGTCACCCTGGTAACCGACCCCGGCATGGAGCCGTCGATGCGGCACCTGCTGTCCGCCTACGGCGCGACCGTCGATGTCGTCGACCGGCCCCACCCGACCGGCGGCTGGCAACAGGCCCGCCGCGACCGGGTCCAGCGGCTGTTGACCCAGCATCCGGGCGCCTACTGCCCGGACCAGTACAACAATCCCGACAACGTCGACGCCTACCAGGGCTTGGCGCTGGAGCTCGTTGCCCAGCTCGGCCGCATCGACGTGCTGGTGTGCAGCGTCGGTACCGGCGGGCACAGCGCCGGCATCAGCCGCGTGCTGCGCGAGTTCTTCCCACGGCTGCGGCTGATCGGCGTCGACGCCACCGGCTCGACGATCTTCGGCCAGCCCGCCCGTAGTCGGCTGATGCGCGGGCTGGGCAGCAGCATCCACCCACGTAACGTCGACTACACGGCCTTCGACGAGGTCCATTGGGTCGCCCCGCACGAAGCGGTCTGGACCTGCCGGCGATTGGCCTCCACCGGCTATGTCACCGGCGGCTGGAGCGTCGGCGCGGTCGCCGTGGTCGCCTCATGGGCCGCCCGCACCCTGGCCGACGACACCCGTATCGTCGCGGTCTTCCCCGACGGCCCGCACCGCTACGCCGAGACCATCTACAGCGACGATTACTGCCACCAGCACGGGCTGCTCGACCAGCCGCCCGCCCACGAACCGGACGAGATCAGCCATCCCGGCCAAGCCGAAGCCGTGCGGTGGACCCGGTGCACGACCGTCGTCGATCCGGCACACCCGTGACCGGCACCGTCGCGCAGGTGCGCTCCTTCAACCGGCCGATCCAGTTGCTGCTGGTCAACCAGCTGAGCATCAACATCGGCTTCTACATGCTGATGCCCTACCTCGCCGGACACCTGTCCGGCACCCTTGCCCTGGCGGCCTGGGCGGTCGGACTCATCCTCGGCGCGCGCAACCTCAGCCAGCAGGGCATGTTCCTGATCGGCGGCAGCCTCGCCGACCGGCTCGGCTGCAAACCGCTGATCCTGGCCGGCCTCGGGCTGCGGGTCGTCGGGTTCGGGCTGCTCGGCTTCGCGTCCTCACTGCCGATGCTGATCGTGGCGTCGCTGCTGACCGGGCTGGCCGGGGCACTGTTCAACCCGGCCGTGCGCGCCTACCTCGCGGCTGAGGCGGGCGACCGCAAGACCGAGGCGTTCGCCGTGTTCAACGTCTTCTACCAGGCGGGCATCCTGGCCGGTCCGCTGGTCGGCCTGGCCCTGCTCGGCGCCTCGTTCCGCTGGGTGTGCGTCACCGCCGCGGTGCTGTTCCTGATCCTGTTCGTCCTGCAGGCCCGGGCCCTGCCCGCCCGGCAAACCGACGCCGCCGAGCCACGGCAGCGGCTGCTTGCCGACTGGCGGCAGATGACCACGAATCGGCCGTTCCTGCTTTTCAGCCTGGCGATGGCCGGCAGCTACGTGCTCAACTTCCAGGTCTACCTGGCTTTGCCGATGCGCGCCCAGGAGCAGGCCGGGGGCCAGGTCGGCGTAGCTGTCATGTTCGCTGTCTCCGGGCTGCTCACCGTGGCTGGGCAGGTTCGGCTGACCGCGTGGGCGAAGGCCCGGTGGAGCCCATCGGAAGCGATCGTGCGGGGCTTGTGGTTGATGGCGGCGGCGTTCCTGCCGCTCGCGGTCACCGCCGGGCTCGGACCAGCCGCGCCCGGTTGGGTGAGCGCAGCGCTGCACTTGACGCCGGTGCTGACCAGCACGATCCTGCTCACCGCCGCCACCATGATCGTGTACCCGTTCGAGATGGCCACCATCGTCAACCTGGCCGGGCCACGCCTGGTCGGCACCTACTACGGGCTGTACAACACGATCGCCGGGGTGGGCATCGCCGCCGGGAACCTGCTCACCGGCGCCGCTATCGACGCCGGTCGTGAGTCGGGTCTTGACGCACTGACCTGGATCGCACTGACGGCCATCGGAGCAGCCTGCGCGGTCGCGGTCGCGATGCTGGCCCGCTCCGGTGGTCTGGCCCGTACACGGGCCCCGGCACGCGCCGGGAGCTGACCCGCACCTGTTGGATCTGAGCCGAGATCGATCTCGGCTCAGATCCAACAGGGACCGGGTCCGATCACAACAGCGTGCGCCAGTAGTCCCAGAACTCGACGCCGATCAACGCCGTGACAGCTAGCACCCACACCGTCGGGACAACGCTGTGCACCCGCAGCAGAGCGTCGGTCAAACCGGCCGGAGCCGATAGGTGGCCCCGTTCGGCGTTGTAGAGGACGAGGTAGGAGAACAGCACGATCATGACGACCCAGACGACCATGCAGTACGGGCAGAGCGCTCCGATGCGGTAGAGGCTCTGGAACATCAACCAGTGCACAAAGGCGATCCCGAACACCGTGCCGGCCTGCACGGCGAGCCACCACCAACGCGGCAGACGGACACCGGCGAGCACCGCGGCGCCGGTGGCGGCCACCACCGGGAACGCGGCGATGCCGATCAGCGGGTTCGGGAACCCGAACACCTCGGCCTGCCCGGTCGTCATGATCGACCCGCAGGACAGGATCGGGTTGATCGAACAGGACGGCGTGTACGACGGATCCTTGAGCAGCGCGATCTTCTCGACGGTCAGGATGAACGCGGCGAGCGCGCCGACGAGTCCCCCGATCGTCAGCAGCCAGCCGATCAGCCGGTCGGACAGCACCGGTTCCTCGACCGTGATGTCCTCCCGCAGCACGGCCGTCACTTGGCGAGAGCCGTGTCGATGGTGGACTTGAGCCCGTCGTAGGACGGCTGCCCGGTGAACTTCTCACCGTTGATGAAGAACGTCGGCGTACCGGCGACGCCCAGCGACGTGCCATCGGCAGAGTCGGCCTTCACCCGGGCCGCGACGTCGCTGTCGGTCACGTCGGCCTTGAATTTGGCCAGATCCAGGCCGAGGTCGGTCGCGTACTGCTCGAACACGGCAGCCTGGGACTGCTCGTTGTGGCCCCACGTGGTCTGGTTGTCGAACAGTTTGACGTACATCTGCTCGAACTTGCCCTGCCGGGCGGCGGCCTCCGCGGCGTGGGCGGCGTTGTAGGCGTTGGGGTGGCTGGCGATAGGGAAGTACCGCACCACGTAGGTGATCTTGTCGCCGTACTCGGCGCGCAGCTTCTCCACGCCGGGGTAGGCGGCGCCACACGCCTCGCACTCGAAGTCGAGGAACTCCACCACGGTGACCTTGCCGTCCGCCGCCGTCGACAACCGGTGACTGTCGGCCCGGACCAGCGCGTCGGCGCTCGCGGCCGGCGAGGAGCCGCCGCTGTTGACCAGCACCACCACCACGACGGCTACGAGCGCGGCGGCCAGGACACCGAGGGTCACCTTCAGATTGGTGCTCATGCCGGGTTTGCGCAGCTGACGGGTGGCTTTACTCGCCGAGGCTCTAGCCGCTGCCTTGCCGTGCCCACGCGTCGGCGCGGTGTTGCGGTTGCGGGCCTTGGCGTCACTCGCCGGCATCACGGTCCTCCTTCAGCCGCGAGGACGGGTTCCTCGCGGCACCGTCGTGACGATACAGCTGCCGCTTTATCGTCTGCCGGATTACGTCACTGAGGGTTTCCTGTGAAGCACTGTAGGGTGATGCCGTTTCAGGGTCACCGGTCCACCTGCGGGCGTAGGCAAGCGCCGTACATGCCACCGGCAACGGCCGCCGTCATCGACGGCGAAGCTGCTCGTAACGCTCGCGTGGCTCGGCGGTGAGCGGATCGATACCGTGCCGCCGGCACCAGAGCACATGGAAGACGGCGCCAGCCGCGGGCAGGCCGACGATCCAGATGAAGGTCCACGGCCGTCCGGCCCACAGGCCGATCAGGCCGGTGACCGCGAGGTACGCGAGCCACCGGCTGACCCGCGCCCACCAGGGCCGGACGGTCTCGAAATGCCCGAAGCCCGTGGTGAGCACGGCGATCAGGACCGAGCTGGTCAGCCACTCCGCCGCCATTACCGCTCGTCGGCGCAGCAGCCGTCGGCGCAACCGTCGTCAGCGCCTGCCTCCTGGGCGGCGGCGAGGGGGTTGGGTGCGCAGCAGGCGTCGCCGCGCCAGGCCTCCCGGCCTTCCTTCACCGCGACGGCCGCGATGACCAGCGCGGCGACCGGGTCGGCCCACGACCACCCGAACAGGCTGTTCACGGCAAGACCGACAAGCAAGACCGCGGAGAGGTACGTGCACAGCAGCGTCTGCTTCGAGTCGGCGACCGCCGACCGTGACCCGAGTTCACGCCCGGCGCGGCGCTGCGCGTACGACAAGCCGGGCATGATCGCCAGCGAGAGGGCCGCCAGAGCCAGGCCGATGGTGGAGTGCTCGGCATCCGCGCCGCCGATCAGGGCACGCACCGATTCGACGGTGACGTAGGCGGCCAGAGCGAAGAACGAGACCGCAATGATCCGCAGCGCGGTCTTCTCTCGCCGCTCGGGATCCTTACCGGCGAACTGCCAGGCCACCGCGGCGGCCGAGGACACCTCGATCACCGAGTCGAGACCGAACCCGATTAGCGCGGTCGACGACGCGATCGTGCCGGCGGTGATCGCCACGACCGCCTCGACCACGTTGTAGGTGATGGTCGCGGCCACGAGCCAGCGAACACGGCGGGTCAGCACGGCACGCCGCTGCTGGGCGGGGCCGACCGGGGCGATCTGGATCAGCGGACCGCTCATCAACAGCAGCCCTTCTCGGCCGAGTCGGCGCAGACTTCCGGGTCGACGGCCAGCGCTAGGCCGAGCAGGTCACCCAAAGCGTGCGCGAGCCGCTGATCGGCGAGCTCGTAACGGACCCGGCGGCCCTCGGGTACCGCGACCACCAGGCCGCAGCCGCGCAGGCAGGTCAGGTGGTTCGACAGTTTCTGCCGGGTGCAGCCGAGCATGTCGGCCAGTTCGGCTGGATAGCCGGGGCCGTCACGCAGGGCGAGCAGAAGCCGGGCGCGGGTCGGGTCGGACAGGGCGTGGCCGAAGCGTGCCAGTACCGAGCCGTGAGTCAGGGTCTCCACACCAGAACAGTACATCGAATGCTGTACTGTCGCCAGGTGAAGCCACCACCGAAAGGGAAACCACCATGGCCTGGCTCGCATTCACCCTCTACCTCACCGGCGTACTCGTCGCCTTCGGGCTGCGCACCTGGCTGCACCGCCGCCGTACCGGCGACACCGGCCACCGGCACAGCCACCCGCCGATCGGCACTGCCGCCTGGTGGGCCCAGATCCTGCTCGCCGCTGGCCTGCTCGGCGGCTTCGCGGCACCGCTGCTCGACGCCACCGGGCTCCTCGCCCCAGTGCCGATCCTCGACCATTCCTGGCTGCACATCGTCGGCCTGATCGCCGCCGTTGCCGGGTTCATCGGCATTCCCGCCGCCCAGCACGCCATGGGCGCGTCCTGGCGCATCGGCGTCAACGCGGCCGAACGCACCACGCTGGTCACCGCCGGCGCCTTCCGGTTCGTGCGCAACCCGATCTTCACCGCCATGCTGACCGCTACCGCCGGGATCACCGCGATGACCCCCACCTGGCCTCAGCTGCTCGTGCTGGCCGCCGTGTTCGCGGGAATCGAACTACAGGTCCGCGTCGTCGAAGAGCCGTACCTGCAAGCAACCCATGGCCCGGCCTACGTCGCCTACACCCGGCGCACCGGCCGCTTCCTGCCCGGAATCGGCAAGGCCGGACACGAGATCAGCGCTTGAGCACTCTCGGCACTCCCGCTACGGCGTGGGCGGCCGCGGATGCGGTGCCCGGCGAAGCCGGACGGTGGCGTCGATACCGCCGGCGGGTGCGGCACGGAGTTCGGCCTCGCCGCCACTGATGCGGGCGAGCTGCCGGACGATGGTCAGCCCGAGACCGGAGCCGTCGTCGGCGGAACCCGCCACCCGCCAGAAGCGGTCGAACGCGCGGGCCCGGTCCTCGTCGCTCAAACCAGGCCCCTGATCCACGACATGCAGCTCCACGGTGGCTCCATCCTCGGGTGGGACCGTGGCGCCGACGGTGATCACGGTCTGTGGCGGCGTGACGCGCAGAGCATTGGCGAGAAGGTTGTCGACGATCTGCTCGATCGCTTCGGGCACCGCCCAAGCGGTACCCAGCGCGCCCGGGGAGCGAACCAGGGCGACGTCCTGTTCGGACGCGTACGCCGACCAGTTGTCGATGCGTTCGTCGATGAGTGTGTCCAGGTCGACGGGTTCCCGGTCGGCCGCCTGGTGCTCGAGGTGCGCCAGAGCGAGCAGCCCGTGGACCATACGGGTGAGGCGGTCCACCTCGGTGATAGCGGCGTCGAGATCGGGACGGGCGGTGTCGGCGACGGCGGGTTCCAGATTCTCCAGCCGTAACCGTAACGCGGTCAGCGGCGATCGTAGCTGGTGGGAGACGGTGGACGTGAAGTCTCGCTGACCGGTGATGAGCCGGTGCAGCCGCCGCGAGGTCTCGGACAGGCGGACGGCGAGACGCCGCAGCTCCGGCGGGCCGATGCCCGCGGTCGGCAACTCGCCGCCGTGGCCGATTACCTCAGCGGCATCTTCAAGGCGACGAACGGGACGGGTGATCCAACGCGTCAGTGCCAGGCCGGCGACGGTGACGAGAAGGAGAATGAGTGCACTGCCGACGGCGAGCGTCAACCAGAAGCGAGTCGCCGCCGCATCGACCGCAGTGGACGGGTAGGCGATCAGTACCGCCCCCAGGACATCGGCGCCGATGCGGGCCGGGACCGCAACGTACAGCTCGGTGTCGTTGCCCGGCAGGGGGCGATATCCGATCGCGTGCCGACCGGTCAGGGCTGTGCTGATCGCGGCATCATCGCCGGTGAGTCCCGTACCGGTCGCGGCAAGCACACTTCGGTCGAGACCGACGATTAGAACCCGCGCGTCGCCGGCCATGCCGAAGGCGGTGGTGTGCTCGGCCAGGTGCGCGGTGTCGCCGGTGGCGATGTCGGCTTCGGCCTGTTCGGCCAGGACGACCGCGTCGCGCTCGACGTCAGCGGCGAAGCCGTCACGTTCATGATGGGCATAGACGGTGCCGAGCGGGATGCCGAGAGCGAGCAGAACGGCCACCGCGACAGAGAGGTAGGTGAACAGGATCCGGCGGGTCACGGCGTACCCGGCGTGGCGGATCCGTCGGTGGTGAGCCGGAAGCCGACGCCGCGCAGCGTCTCGATGACCGCGGGGTCGCCGAGTTTGCGGCGCAGTGCGGCGATGTGTACGTCGAGGGTCTTGGTGGGGCCGAAGAAGTGCGGATCCCAGACGGTGTCCAGCAGGTGCTGCCGCGAGCAGGCGGCGCCAGGATCCTCGGCAAGGGCGGCGAGCAGATCGAACTCCTTGGGCGACAGGGCGACGGCGATGCCCCCGACCCGGACCTTGCGCGTACGGCGGTCGATGCGGATCCGGCCGAGTACCTGCTCGCCGCCCGTCGACTCCGTCGCCGCGGGCTGACCGGTGCGGCGGGCGACCGCACGGATACGAGCGACGAGTTCGCGCAGGCCGAAGGGCTTGGACAGGTAGTCGTCGGCGCCCAGTTCCAGGCCGACGACCCGGTCGGTCTCCTCCCCGCGGGCGGTGATCATGATTATCGGCGTGGCGGAGTGCTCGCGTAGCCGGCGACAGACGTCGATGCCGTCCATGTCGGGTAGCCCCAGATCGAGCAACACCATGTCGGCTGGTGCAGCGGACAGCGCCTCGGTGCCGGTGCGGACCCGGGTGACGACGAACCCGTAGCGGTCCAGGCCGGCGATGAGCGGTTCGGCGATGGTGTCGTCGTCCTCGACCAGCAGCACGTCCACCGCTTCAGGATGCCACCGCCCAGCGCGCGCAACCTTGGCCGAAATTTGGGTTCACGCTGGCAATGCCCTAACCGGGTGGTCCCTAGCGTAAATGGAGTGACCGTCAAAACGCCCCCCACCGCACCGGCCCCACTATTTCGCAAAGCACGACGATTCCTGCACGCGGTAGCAGGCACCGTCCGCACGAGAGGAACCGTGGCCGCGGTACGGCTGGCCGCAGCACTGATCGCGGAGATCCTCCTGCGACCTGTCACCCGGCGCCAGGACCGCCTGATGGACCAGCGCCTCGGCATCGGCACCGGCCGCAGCACCGCCGAACCGGTCCTCGACCCGGCCGTGGTTGCGTCGGCGCAACATCGAGACAGCGTCGCGTACTCGCCGACCCCGGTCCACCAATTCCGCAAGATCCTGCGGAGCCTCCCGATCCCGACACCGTCAGCCTTCACCTTCGTCGATCTGGGCTGCGGCAAGGGCAGGACGTTGCTGCTGGCCGCGGAGTACGGCTTCGGCCGAGTGGTCGGTGTGGAGTTCGATCCCACCCTGGCCGAGACAGCCCGCCAGAACGCCACGGGATGTGGCCTGGTCACCCGGTCGACCGCCGGTGCGGTGGAGGTGGTGTGCGGCGATGCCGCACGCTACGAATTCCCTCCCGAACCGACCGTGGTGTTCCTGTTCAACCCGTTCGGCGAGGACACACTGCGGGCCGTCGTCGACCAGATCGAGCAGACACTCGCCCTGTGGCCGCGCCCATTCGTGGTGGCCTACTTCAACCCGATGCACCAGGAGGTACTCGAAGGCAGCACCACGCTCAGAGCCACGATGCGCAACTCCCGCTGGTGCATCTACACCTCAATGGCGGTATGAGAGCCCCTGCAGGCTGGAGCTGTTGGCAGGGTACGAGCGGGCCGTCGCGGCGGGTGAGGACGAGGCGTTTCTGCGGCATCGGCGGTGGCTGCCAACTCCGGATCCGTGCAGGGCAGAGAGCATTCGGCGCGCCATTGGCGGCTGTCACCTTCGAGAGTGGCGGTGCGCTTCTTGTAAGCGTCGCCAGGGTGACTGGCTTTGATGTCCTTCTTGCCCGGTTCGGTGGTGCAGCTGCTATCGATGGATTAGGGCTCGTTGCTCTCCATCGAGGTGATTCACGATGCCGACCACCATGCCTTCTCCTTCTCCGCCAACAATTGATGCCTTCGGCGCCTGGCTACAGGCCGGGCCGTCCACACCGCGGGCTCGTGGCCGTGTCTACTCGCCGGATTCCGGTGCAATTCGGTTCGCCTTCTACGGGCGCATTTCGACGAGTGAGTATCAGGACCCGGTGTCGTCGCGGGCGTGGCAGATCGAGTCGGCGCAGCGGCTGGTCGCCGGCCGGGGCCGGATCGTGGCGGAGTTCTTCGACCCCGGTGCCTCGCGAAGCCTGCCCTGGCGCCGACGTCCGCAGGCGGCCGCGTTGCTGGCCGCTGCTGCCGGCCCGGACCGCCATTTCGACGCTGTTGTGGTGGGGGAATTCGAGCGGGCCTTCGCCGGCGGTGAGGCGCAACGGGTGATCGAGACTCTGCAGAGTTTCGGTGTGCAGGTGTGGTTGCCGGAGGCGCAGGGGCCGGTCGACCTTGATGATGCCGAGCATCGGGCGTTGTTGATGATGCTGGGGCATCAGTCGCAGCGGGAGGTGCGCAGTCGGTTCCGGGTGCGGTCGGCGATGGCGGCGCAGGTTCGTGAGCAGGGCCGTCATCTGGGTGGCCGTCCACCATACGGATACCAACTCGTCGACGCGGGCCCGCACCCGAACAAGGTCCACGCCGGTTGGGGACGGCGCCGGCATCGCCTGGAAGTGGATCCGGCGACGGCGCCGTACATCCGTTGGATCTTCGCCTGGCGGTTGGAAGGCATGAGTACGGCGGGGATCGCGCGGGTGTTGAACGAGCGGCGGATTCCGTCGCCGGCGGCATATGACCGGGTGCGTAACCCGCATCGTGAAGGTGCGGTGTGGACGTTGCGGACGGTCGCGGCGATCCTGGCGAACCCGCGGTACACCGGCCGGGAGGTGTGGAATCGGCAGTTCACCGACCATCGTGAGGCGGTGCCGGGGGATAGGCGGACCAGTCTGGGTCCGGTGCGGGTGTGGAATCCGCGGGAGGACTGGGTGGTCTCGCCGGAGCGGATGCATCCGGCGTTGGTCAGTGACGAGGACTTCACCGCGGTGCAGGCGATCACCGCCCGCGCGATGCCCGAGGACGGGCAGGTTCATCGGTACGCGCTGACCGGGTTGCTGGTGTGCGGGTTGTGTGGCCGGCGGATGTCGGCGCACTGGCTGCGGCGGGCGACGTACCGGTGCCGGCACGGGCGGACCAGCGCCCACCTGGCCGGTAGCCGGGCGAAGTCGGTGTACTGGGCCGAAGCCCGCATCACCGAAGAGATCCTGGCGGCGAACCCCGACATGGCGCATCTGGCAGGCGCTGAGGGCGTGGCGTCGTATCTCCGGTCACGTGGCGCCGTGATCGTGTGCACGGCCGGCAGCCTGACGGTTCAGGACGCGAGCGCGGTCACAATCCAGGAGGAACTCTTCGCAGCACCGGAGCCGTCCCCCGAGAAGAGTGACGAGCCGGAAGCCACCGTCGCCGGCAGTAAGCCGGTGGAAGAGCCGAAGCCGGAGGAGGAACAGAACGACGAGAGCGCTGCCGACGAGGAGACGTCCCGGCCAGAGCAGCGATCGCCGCACCGCCGGCCGCCGGCACGACGGGTGTGGGCGGTGAAGAAGGCCTGGACAGCACAAAACCCCACCAGGCATCACGTAAAACGTGAATGACCTGCGTGGGGTTTATCGTGTCCGAGCATCAAATGGAGCCCAACATCTCCGTCCTGCGTGCCGTACTGGACCCGCCCCAGCAAGAGGCATTCGCGGCCCTTACTCCGTGGGTGGTGTGTCCTTAGTCAATACAGGTCGCCTCTTGAGAGGTCGGCGCGGCATAGCAGTCCGACCGATGTCCTTGCCAACAGCACCCGGCCCGGGTGCCAGTGGGGCCTTAGGGAGCCTCGACGACGGCTTGGCACCCTCGCGTTCGAGGATCTTCTCCACAGCCTTGGCGCCCACTTGTTCAAGCCGCTGCCTCTCAAGCCGGTGCTTCTCATGCAGGTAGAACAGGTAGCTGACCCACGCGTCAACCTCCGCCTTCGACAGCGTCGGGTCTTCGAGCACTTCGAGAATCTGCTGCAACTTGCGAGGTAGCGGCTTGAACGGTGCGAACACCTCGTCATGGGTGAGGTAGCCCAATGCAACCGCCGCTTCCCTGGGGTCAATCTCCAGCGCCGAACAGACCGCGCGGACCGCCTCCGGCTCTGGGCGTTCGACCTTGCCTGACTCCCAGCGGATCAGTTGACTTCGGCTTATGCCGGTTGCCTCCGACAGGTCTTCCTGGCTTACTCCCGCTTCCTTACGGGCACGCCGGATGAGGGCAGCGAATCGCTCGCCCGCAGAGGCGTGCCCCTCGCGCGGTGCCTCCTTGCCATCACGGTTGTATGGCATGTGGCGCTTCCTCGCATGATCGATCCAAGTGTCTCATCTACGAGACATCCTAGCTCAGCCTGACCCGCTTGCGCGACATGTTGCGTTGGCGCTACTTTAGTTCCGTGACTGACACTACACCGGCTGGGGAGCTGCCCTCCAGGCCCAAAGCACCTTTCATGTCCCGCAGCGGCACGGCCCTGGTAATCGCACTCGTCTCGACGATCGTCGGCATGGCGGGCAGCCTCCTGGCCTACGCGGTCGACAAGTCCATCCCCGGAGCGATTCTTTACGGATTCGGCGCATTTACCGCCTCCTGCTTTCTGCTTCTGGGATTTGCCCACTACATGGGAGGCAAGGGGTCGTAGCCCAGGGTCATTGCGTGTTGGGATTGATGCTGGTCACGGCCTGTATGAGGTCGTTTGAGCGGCGGTTAGCGTGTCGGTTGGCGCGGGGCGATGTTGGTTGCGCGTTGATGCGGTGCCAGTCGATGGCGGTGTTATGCAGGGTGGTCATGAGGCGGGTCCGGCGCCGGTCCGGGCCTAATGCAGCTCCCCACGGAACGTGATATCTCGGACGTTGTGCACCTGCTTTCCGATCAGTCATTCTGCTCTCGTCCATTTCTGCACGTCAGCGGGTTGGGCGTGGACGGCGGGCAGGGAGGTGATCAGGTCGGCGGTCTCGCGGCTGGTCTTGCCGTCGATGGTGCGGGTACGGATAATCCGGACGGGCCTGCTGGGCGTGCGGGAACGCGATACCGCCCGGGATGTGCAGGGTTACAGCTTTGACGGTGCGGGTCTCTTTGCGGCCGTGACCGCGGTCGTGGGTCCGGTCGCCGACCGGGATCTGTGCCCAAGGCAGCGTCTTGAGCTGGGCGAACAGGGTGGGCTAGTTGCCCTTTTCCTGCAGTTCGTCCAGCCACACCACCGTGGAGCGCATCGGAAGCCGCTCGATCGTCTCAACCTCGCAGGCGTCTTTGGGAGCAAGAGCCGCCAGCCCGGGCATCACGGCACGCACGGCCTCGAACAAGGTCCTCGCCTTGCCCGTCGACGAGTCTCCAGTCAACAGAACCATTCCTCCCCTGGCCCGGGCCTCGGTCAAACGTGGCACTCACCTATGCGTCGCAGTCGCGCGGCACGTACACCGGTACGTCGTCGATCCCGCTGCCAACCTGGATCGCGGGATGCACGCCGAGATGCCGTGCATCGGCATCTCGTACCCGGACGGCGCCATCCGGACGGCGCCCGGCATCGTTGATGCGATCGCGTGCCTGCTGCCACACGGTGATCTCGGCCTCCGGCATCCCGCACATCAGCAAGAACGTGCGCAGCGTCTCCGGCTCCGGGAGCGCCTCCCCGTTGCGCATATTGCTGACCGTTGATGGCGGTAGGTCGACCAGCTGGGTGGTTTCCCACCCGCAGCCGGGGTGTGGCGCGTTCCACCTCTCTCAGCGACAGCCCCGCCCCCAAGCGTGCGAAGGCCGGATGCTGGCCGAACTCCGCCTTCGTGCCCACCTGGTCCAGCCTCGCCACCGGAGCGACCGGTCAACTGTTCGGTGGCGTCTTACCGGACACCACCGAACCACGATGGACGTGGACCTCGATGAGAACCATTCATGCAAATCGCCGGGTTAGCCGGGGTCTCTGGGCCTTTCCGACTCAGTTCGATGATGCTGCCCCTACACCCCCACCGCCTGATGCCTTTGTAGGAGCACAAGGGGTCCGGCCAGCCACCCCGCCATCACGTCAACGCGGGAGCCACAATGAACGACTGGATCGCCATCGCCGACATTCTCGGCAACCTGTCCTCCTTTGCCACCGCGATCATCACGCTGATCGCCGCCATCGCAGACTGCAAAGCGGGCAGTCCTTCCGAAAGCGTCTGCGAAGATCGATATTGAACCCTCTCGTGACCGCCCGGCGACGGCGACCGAATCGCCCGCGCTTTGCGCCAGAGGGCTGCGGGGCTACACGCAGGCAGATCTCGATTTTCGCGGGGAGCACATGACGCCGGTACCTGGAGTCTCGGGCGAACCGATAGCCCCGCACGGCGACGCGACGGCAACACCGGCCAGTGCGACAGGGGGGCGGCCACACCCTCGCCGGTCACGTGCCTCCATGACGTCCACCGTCGCGACGCTCGTCGGAGCCGGCCCTGTGGTCCGGTAACCTCAGCGGCTGACCTGCACGAACAGTTCGGTCCTGGAAAGGGCATAAATGGTGCGTATGATCGCCCGCCGGTATGCCGAGATCGCGAACACCCGCCGTGTCGGTGGTCAGGCGGAGGTCTTCCAGGCAGCCGACCTGAACCAGGGCGGTCGGCACGTGGCCGTGAAGATCGTTCCCGCCACCTCGGATCCGATCTATCGCATCTACTTCGAGCGGGAGACCGCGGCGCATCACAAGCTGGATCACCCGAACGTGGTGTCGTTGCTGGACAGCGGAACCGATCCCGACGCGGGCGTGTACTACGTGGTGCTCACCTGGGTGCCGACGTCGCTGACGGAGTGGCTGGCGACTGTGTCCGAGCCGCCGGGCTGGGACGACGTCGCTGAGGTCATCGCCCTGCCCCTGGCGTCGGCCCTGGCGCACGCGCACTCGATGGGAGTGCTGCACCGCGACATCAAGCCCGGCAACGTGCTATGGGACGGCGAGAAGCCGCTGCTCGCCGACTTCGCCCTGAGCAAGATCAAGGATCAGCTCGCGGGTGCGGCCGATGCGACGGTCGCCGGGATGGCCAGCGCCCCGTGGGCGCCCCAGGACCTGGCGTCGCGCGGCTCCACCAGGTTCGACGTCTACAGTCTGGCCGCGACGCTGCTGCAATGCGTCACCGCCTGGGACCTGCGCGATCTGCCGGACATCACCCGCGCGCTCGACGAGGCTGATCTCCCACCCGCCGTGTCCGGGCTGCTGCGGCGCTGCCTGGACATCGATGCGGCGAAACGGCCAGCCGACGGACAGCAGTTCCACCTTGAGCTGCAGGCCATCCAGGCGGCCCGCAGCGACAACTGGCACGACCAGAAGACTCTGTCGTTCGAGCTGTCCGCTACGGCACGCCGGTCATTGGAGGAGGCCGGGGACGGCCGGTCCGCCGAGACGGTCATCACCGGGCTGCTGGGGGCGGCGACCTACGTGCTGCCGCGGCTCAAGAGCATCGGGGATGGACGCGCGACGCTCACCGCCGACGAGTTCAGAGTCCTCGGTGACCAGGTTGAGCTCGTGCTCCGCTTCAAGAACCCCCGTCAGTTGGTGTGCATTCGCGCCGCGATCCGCGACTTCGACGACCTGGAACGCTCTCGTCAGCACGACGACGCGATCGTCCTGGACGGCCGCGACTTCGCCTGGTCGGCGCTGCGGCCGACGAACCCGCAGCGGTCCGCCCTGGCGGCCGTCGAGCTGCACCAGATGCTGGAGAAGGTGGTCCAGGACTCCGGTGACCGCAACAGCGACGCCTTCAAACAGGCCCGGTTGAGTAGCTGGTCCCAGCTGATCGATGCGAAGGAGGCGCTGGAGAAGCGTCTCGAGGAACCCATCACCTACACCCGGATCAGCCGCGACGGTACCCAGTTCGACGTGGAGACGGCGACCCCGCTGACCGGCGCGTTCCTGGATCAGGAGCGGATGGCCCGCTCGACCGACGAATCGGCGGGCCGGGGCACACCGGTGACGATCGTGGATGTGGACGGCACGGACGTGACGGTCCGGGCCACCCGGCCCGGCGACGATCTGCCCGCCCATGGTGTCCTGGTCCGCGACCGTGCCCCGTCGCGGGCCGCGATCCGCCGGCAGAAGAACGCGCTGGCCGCCCTACGCGACGGCAGCGCCGCTCGTCCTCATCTGCGTGAGCTGGTGCTTGACCCGACGGTGGCGAGCCCGCCAGAACCCGTGAGGTTCGAGCCGCGGCGCCCCGACTTCGACGATGACAAGAAGCTGGCCGTCGCGCACGCACTCGGCTCGCAGGACCTGTTCCTCGTGCAGGGCCCGCCCGGCACGGGCAAGACCTCGTTCATCGTCGAACTCGTCCACCAACACCTCACCGCCCGGCCCGGCGACAAGATTCTGCTGGTCAGCCAGATGCACGTCGCGATCGACAACGCCGTCACCCGGCTGGACCGCTCCGGTGTCGCCTCGGTCGTGCGCCTGTCGAGCCGCGACGACAACGTCGATCCGGCCGCCGCTCACCTGCTGCTGTCGAACAAGCTGGCAGCCTGGGCCGACGAGATCCGCGGCCGCGCCCGTACCGGCATGGCGGCCCTGGCCGCCCGGGAAGGTGTACACATCGACCACCTGTCGCTGGCGCTGCACGCCGAGGAAGCCCTGGCCACCCTGCGGCAGAAGACCGAGACCGCCGAGCTGCTCGGTGACCTCGGCGACGACGACCGGCTCGACAACGAAGACCTGCCCGAGGACCGCGCCGAGCTGCTGGCCGACTACCTGCGCGCCGTCGAGCGCGCCGCCGCGGCCGCCGCCCAGGTCCGGACTGCGGCCACGGCCCTCGATGTGGCCGTCCCGGACGAACTCGGCGAACCCGAACTGCAGCAGCTGATCGCCGGGCTGCTGGACGGGCCCGGCGCCGGGCCGCGGCTGCGGGAGCTGCTGCGGACCCAGGGAGACTGGCTGGCCAGCCTGAACGACCCGCAGACCGCCGAGCCGATGTTCCTGCCCACACAGAGTGTGGTCGCCGGCACCTGCATGGGCTTCCTAGCGAACCCGCACATCCAACGAATGCAGTTCGATCTCTGCATCATCGACGAGGCGTCCCGGGCCACCGCCCCCGAGTTGCTGGTGCCGATGACCCGCGCGAAGCGGTGGGTGATGGTGGGCGACACTCAGCAACTGCCGCCCATGGTTGAGGAGGTGTTCGACCACCGCGACCTGGTCGACACCTTCGACCTCGACAAGGTGTTCCTCACCTCGTCGCTGTTCGACATCCTGCTAGGCGAGGCACCGAAGGCCTGCACCAGCAGCCTGGTCACCCAGCACCGCATGGCTCAGCCGATCGGCGAGCTGATCTCGCACGTCTTCTACGACCAGACCCTCATCCACGACCCTGTCCCCGTGCTCGACCCCGTCACCGTCGCCGACAGCGACCGGCTGGTGTGGTTCTCCACCAGTCGGCGCACCAACCGCCGCGAGGACGACCGCCACGCCGGCAGTTCCAGCACGTCGAACAAGCTGGAGGCGGCGAAGGTCGCCGAACTCGTCGAACGCCTCGACACCGACGCTCAGGCCGGTAAGTACGCCCGATCCGACGGCGGCAAGGTGGAGGTGCTGATCCTTAGCGGATACCGGCGCCAATGCACGCAGATCGAACGCGCGCTGCGACGCCTCACCCTCCGGCGCGTCGCCGTCCAGGTCAAGACCGTGGACGCCGTCCAAGGCCGCGAAGCCGACGTGGTCATCTTCTCCGTCACACGCAGCAACCTCGCCGGCGAATTGGGTTTCCTCGCCGACCAGTACCAGGGCCGGGTCAACGTCGCTCTGTCCCGCGCCCGGGAACTGCTCTGGATCGTCGGTGACTCCGACTTCTGCAACAGCAAGAAAGGCCCCCTCAACAGGGTGCTCACCCACATCACGACCACCGGCGGAAGGGTGCAGTACCTGTGAGCCGCGACATCTTCGCCGACGCCGCCCGCCGCCACGCTCACGCGCTGCCGGGACACATCCTCCTCGCCGCGGAGCCCTGCGCCATCCCCACCTCCGTGCTGACCGCCGACGTCCTTGTCGAGCAGTCCGAAGACCTCGAAGCCAGCCAGAAATACACCCTGCGAGCCCTGCTCAACGGTATCGACACAGTCGAGGACCTGGAGCTGTTCCTCGGCCTGGACGAAGGCGATACCGGCCGTGCCGTCGCCGGCCTGCTGCGGGCTGAGTACATTTCCTACCAGCCACCCGCCGACGGGGGTCTGCGCCGACTCGAGCTGCTGCCCACCGGGCAGGAGGCAGCGCGGCACGCCCAACTACGCCGCCCGACGTCCACCACAATCCCGGTGGTCTACGACCGCCTCACCGGCGCCGTGACCGACTGGCGACGTACATCCCTGCGCCGCTCCCACCACGCGAAAGCCGATGCCGGGCGCATCCTGCTGCCCCCGGCGAGCAGCATGCCGGTCCGCACCACCGACCTCAGCATCGCCGCGCTGACCAGCACCCTGGACACCCGTACCCGCGACGGCGCACGGCTGCTCGGTATCAGCGGCGTCACCGAGAACCGGAACTTCTACCACGACGCCATCCTGCTCGTCTTTGCCGACGAGCAAACTCTCCAGGTACGCCTCGGTGTCGAAGTCGACGGCAAGTGGAGCGAACCGCACACCGCAGCGCTGGAGGCCATCGGCGCCGTCGACCGCCTACGGCTGTCGGCCGCACCGGTCGAGCACCCTCACGAACCCGTCACCGCCCCCGGGGACCGGCTGAGCAGGACAGACGTCCTCGCGCTCCAGGCCGCCGGAGACGGCCCGGCCGGCGAGGACGCCGGCGCCACGCTGAACGGTGCGGCTATCCGCTGGTTGGGCGTGTACGAACATCCGGCCTGGCTCGACGACGCCCTCGTCAACTCGCGGCGCCGGCTGCTCATCGGCAGCCCGCAGATCCGTACGACCGTCGCCACCGGCCGGTGGATCCGCACGCTGGAGAAGCTGTCGCGAACCGTCGACGTGACGATCGTGTGGGGCCCGGGCATCGGCGACGGCACCGACCGGGACGCCGTCGACGCCCTGCACGCGGCCGCGCGCCGCAGCAACCGCCTCACCGTCGTGCGGGTCGCCCACGCGCCGGCGAGACTGCTGGTCAGCGACGGCTCCTACATCACCACCAGCTTTAACTGGTTGTCGTTTCGCGGCGAGCCATCACGCACCTACCGCCAGGACGACGGTGAACTCATCCAAGACGAGCACCTCACCGACCGCGCCTACGACACCTATATGACCGAGGCGTGCGCCCAGGCGGTCGAGGTGGTCGGCACCCTTCCCGCCAAGTACCGTGACCCGGCCGACCCCGGTACCAGCCTGGCAGACCAGCGTCCCGTCCCGGACACCCGCATGGCGCCGGAGAAAAGGCGGCCGGCGAAGCCATCGCCGGCTGAACGACGCAGAGCAGCACTGACCGCGCTGACGGCAGGCGAGACCGTCACCGGAGCGGTGAAGACCCTGACGTCCTTCGGCGCCTTCATCTCCCTGGGCGACGTTGACGGCCTGATCCACATCTCCCAGTTGGCAGACCGCCGCGTCCAGCACCCCTCCGAGGTCCTCAGTGTGGGCGAAACGGTCACCGCCCTGGTCCTGAACGTCGATGTCGAGCGCCAACGCGTATCGCTTTCACTGAAGGCGGCACCAGCACCCGGCTCCGCGCCCGCCAGCTAGAGCGCATCTGACGGATCATCGCGGTTGGTGATGATCGATCGTTGGTATGTTGACCGGTGATCTGACGGACGGGGAGTGGGAACGGCTGGAGCCGTTGCTGCCCAGCGAAGTGCCGCAGCGTGGCGGGCAGTGGTGGGATCACCGGCAGGTAATCACGGGATCTTGTGGCGAAACGGCGAGTTCGTGGCGGTAGCGGGTGCGGGTGGCCGGGACCCGGAACTGGATGCGTTGATCGTCCGGTTCCATATCGAGACCGCCTCCCGCCGCGGCGGCCTCCTGCGAGTACGGCCGATGGACCTGGACGGTGAGGTGGAGATCGTGAGGTACTCACCGCGGTGCTATCAAGTCGTCGGAGCCGAACCGGTTGCTGGCTGAGGGGCCGGGGTGCTGGGCAGGCACGGTTTCGGTGATACTGCGGCGGGCCAGTGGTAGGTCCTGGCTATTGCAGCGTCGATGAGCCTGCGGCTTGGTACGCACGGTGGCTTGGAGGTGCGGGGCCGAGGAAACCCGAGAGCACCTGCTGGCCGCCCGGCTCACTGCGGAGAGTCGCCGTGCGGGCCTACCCATAACGGAATCCGGTAACGGTGGCTTTCGGTCGATCGGCTTGGCGGGCAAGCTGGCGTAATGAGCCGAGCACTGTCTTATGCGGACGCGGTGCGCATTTTGAGCGGGCAGACTCAGGTGCTGGCGGTGTTGGACCGGGCTGCCGGTGGGTTTCTTCTGGCTGCGACAGGTGGGGGCAGTGAGCTCGTGCATCTGGTCGCCGGGCGTCGGCCGGAGGGGGAACGGCTGGGTGACCTGGCCCGCGCGCTGCTGCACAGCGAGGTGCCGATGCCCGCGCCGCATCAGCCGTACGAGCAACTCGTCGGTGAGCTGGAGTGGTTCTACCGGCGGTTGTCCGACTCGATGGTGCGTTTCCTCGCCGGTCTGGCCTCGTGGGATCGGCCTCGTGAGGCGGAGCGCGCGGCCGTGACCGGTGCTCTGCACGGTGCCGTCGTCGAACGGGCGCCGGCCGATTACGAGGTCGGCTTCCGGCGACGGTCAGATCAACTGTCTTCGCCGCCACGACGGGTGTGCAGAACGCACTGCCGTCGGCGAGGGCGACGCTGCGCCTTTATGGCCGCTCCCAGGGTGATGATGCCGCCGGCAAGCGAGAAAAGGTCGCCAAGAATGGTCGTTACGGTGGTCCAGATCTGCATGGTTGTGCATCCTTCGTCCTCAGGAATTCGGTACGAGATCCAGGTTCTCCCCACCGTCACGCCGTCAGCTGTACGCACCCGTACTCTCCCTGGTCGCACGCCTGTGACCAGGACCGGAGCGACTGCCCGCAGCACAGCCGCCGTACGCTGAGCGCACAGTGGACGCGACGGGAGGGCGGCGATCATCAACGGGCGCGGCAAACCGATCGACCAGTCACAGTGGCCCACACCGGGACCGCGGCGCGACTGGCTCGACCTGTGCGCGCGGATCCATCGCGATAACGGGCTGCCCAGCCTACGGACGCTAGCAACCCGGATGAAGCTTTCTTCGCCCAGCCGGGTTGGAGAGATCCTTCGTGGCCTTGCCTGGCCTGCCGACGACGCCCAGGCCGAGAGCTTGCTGCGCGCGCTCGGCGCGATGGACGCGGAGATCACGCGCGGGGGACGGCTCTTCCTGAAAGCCCGCATGGAGCGGGACACCACGGCTGCCCGGCGGGAGCATCCAGACTGGTGGCGTCGATCGGAATACGTCGAAGGGCTCGTCGACATCGCGCCGCCTGACCTTCTCGACCGAGCTGGCGAGCTCGACGAACTCGCCGCATGGTGCGCTGGCGACGAGGCGTACGTGTGGTGGCAGGCACCCGCCCGGGCGGGCAAGTCGGCGTTGATGTCGTGGTTCGCCCTGCATCCGCCACCGGATGTATGGGTGGTGTCCTTCTTCGTTACGGCGCGGCTGGCGAGCCAGGCGGACAGCGTGGCCTTCACCGACGGTCTGCTCGATCAGCTTGTGGCGATCACCGGCGAACAGCTCCCGCAGGTCACTTCGCCGGGCGGACGTGACCGGCTTCGTCGGCGGCTGCTCTCCGCAGCCGTGGCGAAGGCTACGGCTGCGGGATACAGGCTGGTGCTGCTGGTCGACGGACTCGATGAGGACTGTGGGTCACTGCCAGGCTCGGGTCTGGCCAGCATTGCCGCCCTGCTGCCCAAGCACCGTGGAGGCCTCAAGGTTGTCGTCGCTGGGCGCCCGGATCCGCCGCTCCCGGCCGACGTCGACCCGGATCATCCCCTGCGTACCGCCCGGATACGCCCGTTGGAGACCTCGCCGCACGCCCACCACGTGACTGAGTTGGCCGAGCGTGAACTAGACGAGCTTCTGGCCGTCGACCCCCGGCGTCACGACGGACTCGGTCTCCAGGTGCTGGGGCTGGTCGCGGCCAGCGGCGGCGGGCTTGACCGTAACGACCTGCACATGCTGACCGAGAGACCGACCTACCAGATCGATCATCTCGTAGGCGGTATATTCGGCCGCACCGTCGCTGGCCGCGCCGAGCAGCGCGCTGAGAGGCGGGTTTTCCTCTTCACCCACGAGACCCTTCGAGCGCAGGCTACCGAACGGCTCGGCCCACACACGCTCGCGGCATTCCGGGAGCGCCTGCACACGTGGGCGGCGAGCTACCGGCAGCAGCACTGGCCCGGCGACACGCCCCGGTACCTGGTCCGCGGGTACTTCCGAATGTTGCAAAGCACCAATGACCTCCACCGCATGCTCACGTTGGCGATCGACACTGACCGTCATCAGTGGCTGCGGACCACTACGGGAGGTGACGACATCGCCCTCGGCGAGATCAGCGTCACCCAGCAAGCCCTGCACCACGCCGGCATTACCCGCCTGCCCGACATCGCGCGGTTGGCCTGGCTGCGGGAGCGGATTCGCCGGCGGAACAACCACATTCCGTGGTCGCTCGTCGCGGCACGGGCTCGGCTGGGCCAGACGGCCCGGGCTGAAGCACTCGCCCATTCTTTGACGAGCGCGGACGACCGTGCCGTGGTGTTCGCGTCTTTGGCCGAGATCGCAGCCGAGGGCGGCCAGCTTGACGAAGCTGAACGCCTCGCCACGTCGATCCCCGCCGGGAGCCGCCGTGTAGATGCCTTACTTGCCGTAGCCCGCCAGGCGGTGGCCACCAGCGAGTTACCCCGAGCCCGTCGGCTGGTTGACCTGGCTGCCGGTCTGGTGGACGCCGATCCCAGGTTACGGCAGGCCCGCGTGTTCGGGCAGCTCGCAGTTGCGGCGGCCAGCCTCGGTGATCGCGCTGCATCAACGCGGTTTGCCGACCACGCCGAGGCCCGCGCAGCGGCCATGAAGTTCCCCGGCATGCGTCAGCAGGAACTCGACGCCACAGGGATCGCCGCCCTGCAAGCCGGCGACATCGAACGTGCGGTGCGGCTGCTCAACGCCTCGCCGACACGATTCGGCCAGATACAACAGCTGCGGCACCTAGCGGAGACCGCAGCCCGGCACGGCGACCGGAAACGAGCCGCAGCCTGGATAGAGAAAGCCGCTGATCTGTGTGTGACGGTCGATGCCGCCCAAGAACGCGCCAACAGGTGCGCGCTGATTGCGACAGCGCTCGCGGAGCTGGGCGACGCACAGCGCACCGCCGAGATGATCGAGCATGCTGTCACCGCCGCACGCCAGCTCGCACCCGCCGAGCAGGCCCGGATGCTCGGCTGGTGTGGTGACGCAGCGATCACGGCCGGGGACTTTGATCGCGCGATCGCGCTGGCAGGCGAGGCTGAACAGGCGGCGCGGTCGATAGCCGATCCCTCCGAGCGTTCGTCGACGCTCGCCATGGTTGCCTCACTGGTGGCCGGCTTCGACACGGCGTGGTTCGGACGTCTGTTACAAGAGATCGATGCGCCCGAGGAGCGTGACCGGCTGCTCGAGAATGTTCTCCACGGACCGGTCCCGCCCAGTCCGGACCGTTTGCATGAGCTGGCCAGTATGATCGGGGACCCGTTCCAGCGAGCGCAGGCCCTTGCCGGAGTGGCGGTGAGGCTCGTCGGCAGTGGCGCTCTTAGCGACGCCGGTAGGTGTGCCGATGAAGCAGAACAGATCGCTCAGTCGATCGACACTGCCGAGGCCAAGACCGCCTCCCTGGTCACGGCCACCAACGCGATGCTGCAGCTGGGCGACCACGATCGGGCAGCGGCGCTGGCCGCCCGTCTGGAACCTACCGTCGGTCTGCTCGGCCCAGCCGGATCGGGGACGATGCTGCGCATCGTCGCCTGCGAAGCCCTCGTCGCAGTGGGAGACGTGACCGCAGCACTGCGGCTTGCCCACACCCACGAGCACCCTTCCGGAGGTTCATCGTTGATCACCGTTGTGGCGCTCGCTGCCCTCCGTACAGGCCTCCCAGCCCAAGCCCGCGACATCGTGCTCTCGCTGCCCGTCTCCTCCAGCAAAACCCACGCGCTGACCCAGCTTGCACACGAACACATCGCCGCCGGCCAGCCGGAACGGGCACGTGAGCTGACCATCCTGGCCCGCGCGACCGCAAATGAGATCACCGAACCCCGCGACCGCGACTATGCACTGCACTGGCTCCCGGCTGTGCTGTGCCGGTTGGGCGACATCGAAGGTGCCCGCAGCGTCGCCGACCTGATCCAATCAACTGAACCTCGGATTGCGGCGCTCGTTCAGCTCGCAGAGACGGCCACAGCGAATGGCAAGACTGACCTGGTCGAACAAGTCATCGCCATGGCCGAAAAGCTGACCACCACGCTCGATGCCGGTCACTCCCAACTGGACCCCCTCGCCAAGCTCGCTATGGCAGCCGCGGCAGCAGACCTCACCGAACTGACTGGCCAACTCCTGCAGCGAGCCGCCGCTGTCGTACGCGTCGACCCGCTCATGCACGACCAACTTGCAGCGGTCCTGGCCGTCGCGGCAGCAAAGTCGGGTCGGCTCGACATGGCCGAAACTCTCCTGAGCGAAGACGACGCGACAGCAGGCCTCTCCTGGAGCTCGCACGCGTCGAACAACGCCGAGGTCCTCGAGTTGATGCTCCATCAGGGTGACGTCCCCCGGGCCACCCGCATCCTGGACGGCATCAGCGGACCGTGGCGCGGACACATCCAGAAGCGGTTTGCCCTGGCCGCTGCCATGGTTGGCGACCTCACTGTCGCTGAGAACGTCTCACAATCGATCGAAGATCCCGACCTGCAAGCAGCTGCGCTTGCAGCGCTTGCTGTCGTCGCCGACGCTGACACACGTCAACAGCTGCTGTCCCGAGCGTTGATCGCCGGTGGCTGGGACGCCTGCATCACCGCGATGGCTCACCTCGTGCCCGCACTGGCCCGGACCTTCGCCGACGAACTACTCGCCCTCGAGGACGACATATCGACTCGCCACGTCAGCAAAGCGATCAAGCCGATCCTCTCGCTCTAGGTTGGTGCTGGCGGTCGGCCGATCTGAACCGAAGTGGCTACCGAACCACGTCGCGGCCGTAAAGACGAACGCGGCAGTTTCAGAGCGGACGACCAGATCGCCCTTCTCGACCAGACACACCAACGGGCTTTAGGCGCCGATCGCGCTGGTCTGGGACGCCTAACACCCACATCAGCCGTGGCATGCATGTCCTGATCACGGCCCCGGACGAATGGCTGAACCTCGCAGGCAGGGAATATTCCGCCTACCTGCGAGGATCCGCGCTGCTCAAGTCCTATTTCAGTGCGGTGCCCACCACGTCACATCAGCCAGGGCCAGGCGATCGATCCGTTCTTGCGGTACTCGGGCTCGTGTCCGTAGCCGCAGGAGAACGCTTTCGGGGAGATGAAGCGACTCGGCGGTGGCTACAGCGCCGGATGTTCTGGAGGAATCCGCTGTGGTGTCCTCACCGGTCGGCTCGGTTTGGGCCACTGCTTCCCACAGCGGGATTGCCATTGAGGTTTCTAGTCCGGCTGCCGCTGCCTTGGTGGTGAACAGGTGTGCAGCCTCGATGCCTGCGATGTCGATGTCGCCGGCGTAGAAGCAGGTCGTCGGTTGTACGCCGATCAGGTCGTTGAGCATCGCCAGATCGTGGATCAGGGGGCCGACGGCGTCCCCGCTGCCGAACAGGATCGCCGCATACGGGGATTCCACGGTTGCTCGGAGGGCTCGCCAGGCGGAATCGAAGGTGGCCTTGTTTTCTACGACGAGCACCGGGCCAGCGGCGGCGAATCGGGCGACGCGCAGGTGGCCGGCCGGCGCGTCACAGGCCAGGTCTTGCAGCGTCAGTCGGCCTGGGGCGAAGAGTGCGCCGTCGGCGAGGTGGGCCAGCCGCTTCTCGTCTCCGAAGATATGCAGGGAGCGTTCCTCGCGGGCGACCCGGCCGGGGGCGGCGCCGAGGGTCCTTTGCAGCCACCGGTTGATTTCCACCGCTGCCTCCCGAAGCCCGGCGGGTGGTCGCGAGGTCCGTATCCATTGGGGTGCCCAGTGGCGCATCACCGGGACCCAGAGCACGTCGGCAGGGTCGATCTGGCTGACGGATTCACGCCGGTTCGCGGGAACGTCGATCCGGGCGGGAAGCGGTGGCAGTGACCGGTCCCACAGTCTGCCGGAGGCTGCGGGCAGTGTGATGACGCCCTGCTCAGCAAGTTGCTGGAGGGCGTGGGCCAGCCGGGCTCGGCTGGCCCACGTGCCGGACCAGGGGGCGTCGACCCGGTTCCACAGGTCCCACATCGTGCGGTGGTCAACGCGAACGACCCGGGTGCCGAGCAAGGCGGCACTCAAGCCGTTCACCTGTTCCGCGCCCGGCGGCGGGGCTCCGTCTGTGGCCGTCATGCGGCATCACCGTCATCGGTGAGCTCGTCGGCCGGGGTGTTGTCAGTGTCCGCCGGATCGGGCATGTCGAGGGCGAGCTGTTCGTCGAACGCGACGGTGGCGCTCGACATCACCGGCCACACGCCAGCCTCCCCGGTATCGTCATGGGCGGCTTGCCACTCGACGGCGGACGCGTACAGGGCACCGCCGCGCACCAGGTCCTGCAGCCGGCTGTCGTCGACGCCGGCCGGAACGACGAAGTTCGCGGTCGAGCGCCGGGACACCCTCAGCTGCACGACGGTGGGAAACACCGTCAGCGCACCGTTGTCCTTGATCCCGGTGAGCACGACCAGGGACACGTTCAGCGATGTTGCGACATCGCGAGCCAACCGCAGGAACGCCGGCTTGGTCAGTTTCGCGAACGCGTTGTCCAGTAGCAGGGTCGTGCGCCGGTAGCCGTGGGCGGTGGCACGGCGTGCCGCGAGGAGGCTGGCCAGGATCAGCGCGACGGTGACCCCTTCACCGCCGGAGGTCTCCATGGCGACCTGTTCCACCGGCTTGTGTTCCGGGTCCAGCGGGTCGGACGGGATCAGGATCTTCGCCGAGAACCGTGGGGTGATCGATTCCAGCAGTTCGAACATCGTCTCGTCGGTGTCGAACGCCCGGCGGCGCCCGTGCAGCTCAGGATCGAACCAGCGCGTCAGGGTGGCGAGGATCGCGGCGCGTCGCTGTTCGGTGTTTAGCGCGTCGAGTCCCGACAGTTTGAGCAGCGGAAGTCCTGCCCACCGGCCCATGGCCGGGGTGTCGGGAAGCACCGAGTCCCGGACGGTCATCTGCACCGACCGGCGCAGCCGTTCGATGCTGCTGTGTGCGATGTCCGCCAAGCGTCCGAGACGTTCCTCGAACGTCGCGACGTGGTGGGCGGTCGAGTCACGCCGATTGACAAGGTCATGGTGGTGGCGCACGGCGAGCCGGGCGAGGATCGCGCCGCGGCTGCGGCGCAGAACTTGCGCGACCCGTTCCCCGGCCACGACCTCTTCGGCGACCGTGTCGAGGGAGTGGGCCAGCCGGTTGAGCCGGTCCTCGGCACGGGCGTGGACCTCACGGACGGCTTTGACGATGTTTTCCACCGCGGCCGCGACGGCTTCGACGCTCGCCTGGGTCCTGGTACGCAGTTCCTCGGTCGAGCCGCTGGCCTGCACTGAGCTGATCAAGGTGATGACCGTGGTGGGAGCGGTCGCGAGCACGGCCTCGGCGTTCAGGGTGAAACGGCGGTCCTCCAGGTCGATGGTCTCGGTCAGCAGTTGGCCGGCAGCCAACAGCGAGACCTTTCCGTCGATCGTCGACGCCACGTTCGCCAGCACCTGTTGCCGGTCCGCGATGGTGGTGACCATCTTCGCCACCTGCGCTTCGATCCCTACGGCCGCCGTGACGGCCTCCTTGGCCGCAGTTTCCTTTTCCGACAAGGTGGTCAGGATGGCTTCGGCCGTGACCGGGTCGTTCGAACACTGCTCGTCCGTCAGCGTGTCCTGGAAGGTGATTGTGCGGTACTTCGCCGTTGTCGCATCGAACTGGGCCTTGCGCTGATCCCGGTTGCTCTCGCGGCTACCGACGAGGATGCCCAGCCTTTCGACTTCCTTGCGGAGACGCTCCGTTTCGGTATCGAAGTCGGCCGGGGTCCGGGTGGGGTGCTGCTTGACGAGAACGCTGGCAGCAGCGCGGATCTCCTCGGGCTCTGGTTGCAGCCGTTCCTCGACCGTACGCAGCTGGATCGTGGCCAGGTTGAGCTGCGCGGTGAGCTGATCGTCGGTGAGGGCGCCCTTCCACCGGTCGATGGCGTCGCGGGTCTGCTGGGCGAGGGCAGCCCGGTCGGCAGTCACCTCGACGTCGGTCCCGGCATCTTCGGGCTGCAGGACACCGGCGGCAGCCGCGTCGGCTTCGGCCAGTTCGTGCCGGAGCCGGCCGACGGCCAGCTGGCGTTCCCCGATCTCCTCGAACCGGGCCTCGCGCATCTGCTTGGAGGCTTCCAGGTCCTGGGCCGCCTGCTTCTGGACGCGTCGCGCCTCGGCGAGATCGGTACGGCTCTGATCGAGCGCGGCACGCAGCGACGGCTCCTCGGCGAGGGAACTCGCCAGCGACGTCAGCCGTTCCAGGCGAAGATCGCAGGTACGCTGCAGTTTGCCGGCCTCGCCCAGACGGACGGCGACCTCGTCGCGGTGTTTACCCACCTTCGTCCGATGGGTCTCCGCGTCGTCGAGCTGACCCTTGATTTCGTTGAGGATGCCCTGGGTGGCCTGGACGCCGTCTTCGGCCTGCTGGAGCCTTTCCGGGCCGATCTCGGACTGCCAGCGGTTGACTTCCCGCCTCAACTGCACGGCCTGGTCGTACAGGCGGCGAGACGTCACGGTCGCCCGCTCGTGGCCGGACTCATCGTTACGGCGCTCGGCGAGCTGCAGCGCTCCGGCGGAGACCGACCAGAACGCCTCGTGCGGGAGGACGACCTCGATCACCGCTTCCGGCTGCTGGTCCTGCCTGCTGGCATCGGGGTCGAGGTCGAAGGCGTCCGGCGCACCGACCACGATCGGGCCGGTGAGCACATCGCGGTGTCCTCGCAGGTGTGCGACCACCTTCGGAAGGTCCTCCGGGATCGTCACCACGATGCCGTCGGCGAGCCCGGGATGTGACGTGGCGCCGCGCAGCGCCACCGCCTCGTCGAGGGTGGCCAGGAAGTCCCAGCCGGGCCGGGCTCCGAGTCCCCGGCGGCGCAGGTCCTCGCAGATTTCGGCGATGTCGGCGCGTGCGGGCAACAGGCCGCGGCTCTCCAGCGACTGAGTCGCGCGACGGGCCGCGGCAGCACGTTCGGCGGCCCGAAGGTGGTCCTGGTTGGCGCGTTCAGCGACCGCCTGCAGGACGGCGATGATGGTGTCCGCGTGATCGTTTAGGACGACGGGATCGAGATCGATCAAGCCGCTGGATTCAACGTCGCGGGCGAGGTCGTCGGTGGCGTCCTGCACCTGCTGCCGGGTCTTGGTCGCTGCCTCCAGGGTCGACTTCGCGTCCTTGTGCTGACCGGAAAGCTTACGGACCGCGCTGTCGGCCTGCGTGACCTCGCTCCTGGCCTCGGCAAGGGCGGCCTCGATGGTCTCGCACGTGTCGCGGAGGCGTTCGGACTCCTGCCGTACCCGGTCGAGAGCATCGGCCGCCGGTTCACCGTCACCCAGGTCACCTTTGCAGACGGCGGCAGCGCGCTGCCGCTGGATACGGTCGAGCTGGCTGATCGCGCTGGTCTCGCGGGCATTCGCGTCGCTGATCGCGGCCCCTGCTGCGGCGCTGGCCTTGGTGACCTGATCAACGGCCTGGTCCGCCTGCCTGTGGCCGGCTTGCGCTTCGGTGACGGCCGCCTGCTCCTGCGCGATGTCGGCGGTGACCTGTGCGTGCCAGGAACGTACGGCGGCAGCGGCGATCTGGCGCAAGGGCTCCGACTCTCCGGCGCGCTCGCGCAGCATCCGCTGGATACCGTCGATGTTGGTGTCGTGGGCGCGTTTCTGCGCGATCAGGGCGGCGACCCGGGCAGCCTCGACCCGCTGCTGCGCCTCGGTGTAGCGGCCGCGTTCGGTTTCCGCCAGCAATACGGCCTGCTGGTGGGCGATACGGTCGCGCTGGAGTTCGGCCTGTTGCCACCGGGCCACGGCCCGCCGGTGTTCCCGCTCGGCAGTGGTTCGCTCGCCCGTCACCGCGGTGTGCCGTTCTTTGGCGGTCGTCAGGGAGATTTCGCCGACGCGCTGCTCGCCCTCGATGCGAGCCTGGGTCGCCAGCAGGGCGTCCAGCATCGCGAGCCGCCGGCCGTCCTGAGCGTCGAGATCTCCCATTAGCTGGGTCAGCAGCTCGGTGTGACCCACCACGTCGGTGAAGAACAGTTGCCGGCGCCGGTCGAGGCTGAACGTGTCGGCGTCCTTCCCCATCCGGACCAGGTTGGCCGCCAATTCCTGTTTCAGCGTCGGGTCCGCGACTGCCCCGACGATGCTGTTGAGAAATGACCGCGAGGAGGCGTAGGTGAAAACGTGGTCCGCGGCGCCCTCGTCCTGGTTCATCGCCAGCAGCCAGGTCCGCACGAAGTCGACGTCGATGCGCAGGGTCTCCCGCAGGT
Source organism: Actinoplanes flavus (assembly GCF_017592555.1). Lineage (GTDB taxonomy): Bacteria > Actinomycetota > Actinomycetes > Mycobacteriales > Micromonosporaceae > Actinoplanes > Actinoplanes flavus. The sequence continues at coordinate 134,804 of NZ_JAGFNS010000002.1, forward strand.
GCTTACCCCACTCACCCTGGTCGGTCTCCATGGTGATCTCGGCGTCCGGATGCGCGAGTCGCTGCTCTTTGAGCCAGGCCGCCCATTGCTTGGCGTCGCGCAGCCCGCCGTCCTCACCTCGGACGGCGAGCCCGGCAAGGGTCAGGTCGGCGTGCACCGAATGGGCGGACCAGAGCAGTTCCTTGACGTCCTCGTCGGGCCCGGCGCCAGCCGGCTTCGACAGACAGGCGCCGAGCAGGACCTTCCGGTGCCCGCGGAACGGATCGTTGTGCGGGACCTCCACCTCGAGGATGACGTGGGTTGGGTCGCCGCCGGGAACGTACTGCTGGACGCGTTTCTCGTCGCCCTTCTTGTTCTGCCGGCGCAGCGACAGCCGTGGCAGGAACTGCGCTTTGTCGGGGAGCAGAACGTGGATCAGGAAGCCGAGCAGGGTGGACTTTCCGCCGCCGTTCTCCAGGCCGATGATGACGTGCCGTCCGCTGCCGAGGTCGACGACGAGGTCGGGATAGGCGACCTTGTCCCGGACACGGAGGTTGATGATGCGAAAGCCGGTGATCGGTCCCATGTCAGGACTGGTTCTCCTCGTTGTTGCTGGTGTTCTCGGGGCGCTCGTAGCCGGTGGCCGCGAAGTTCTGCAGGTCGGCGAACAGTTCGTGCAGGAACAGGTCGCGGTAGTGGGCCATCAGCCGCCGGCGCGGCCGGTAGACGGTCTCGGTCAGGGGACGGCTGTCGCGTCGGACGGCCAGTGACTGCTGCTGCAGGAAGTCCAGGACGTCGGCGACCAGGTAGGTGGTGGTGGTTCGGGCGGTGCGCTCGGCGGAGCGAATCTGGGGAAGTTGCACCCAGTGCCACCACAACGGCCGGTCTTCACCGACCGGGTTCGGGGTGGCCGCCTCCTGCTGCAACGCGAACTGCCGGATGAAGTCCTCAAGATCGGCGACCGGCACGTCCGGTATCAGGCGTGTGTGGTCCTCGACGTAGTCCTCGAGGTCGCCGGCGGTGGGTGCGATGAACGCCAGCAGGGCGGGGACGATCAGCATCCGGGCGGCGCGATGCTCCTCCTTCTGCTTCTTGCCCCACGGCAGATCCGAGGATCGGGCGGGCCAGGCCCACGCGCTGTCGGTTTCGGCGAGCAGGACCAGGCCCGTCTCGGCAGAGGCGTGGGTGACGCTGCAGCCGGTCCCTTCGAGGATGTCGTCGAACAGTTGCCGGAACGTCTCTTCGCCGAGGTAGCGGGCGACGAGGCGGGCGTATTCGGCGGACTGGCCGGTGCGCCCGGGTGTCGCCGTGACGTCGAGGGCGAACACGAGCAGTCGTCCCGCGTCGATGCCGTTCATGAGGGGTTCTCCTTGTCAGGGGCGGTCAGCGGGACGACGACGAGGTCGTCGCCGGTCACCGCGTCGGTCGTCAGTGGCGTGCTGGTGCGCACGACACCGAAACGGGTGTGGTCGAAGATCTGGGGTGCGTCGCTCTCGGCGGGATCGTTGCCGCCGTAAGCGCCGGCGACCGCGACCGCCAGCGCCCACGGCACCCGGGCGCGCTGGGCCGCAGTGAGCGCCGGCATGGGCCGACCGGCGGCTGCGGTGATGAGCTGCGACAGCGACGTCGGCGTGGTGATCTCCGCCAGGATCGCGGTTACCTCGGCGACGATCAGCATCGTGTCGTCGGCGTTCTCGTCGCGGCTTTCGCCCAGATCGAACGGGTCGGCGGGGTCGCCGGTCCCGGGCGAGCGCTCCTGGGGCTGAGTTCGGTTGATGACCGCCTGCATGTTCAACACTCGGGGGACGCGCGGGCCGAGCAGGGTGGCCAGGCGTTGCTCCAGGAGCCTGACGACCGCGTGCGGCGGGTACTGCAGAAGCGGCTCGAACAGGTCGGTCTGCGGGTTGATCGTCAGCCGGCGGAACGTGAACAGCTGGCGGTCCTGCTCTTGCTCGTAGGTCTCCTTGACCGTCGACAGCATCGAGTACAGGCGCGAGAGCGCGCGCAGCAGGTCGTTGAGGTGCTCGGTGATCCGCTGCAGTCGCGTAACGTCAGGCGCCCGATGGTGCATGTGGTCGTCGATTCCGGCGGCGAGCTTCTCCTCGGCGAGAATCTGCTCCCCGATCAGCGCGAGCGCCTCGTCTACCTGGGGAATGACGTCTCGGGAGTAGTTGACCTCGCGGACGTTGCTGCTCATGCGCCGCAGCAGCCGGTCGAGGTTCGCTTGCACCGCGTGGATGCTGGTGGCACGCCGCTGGACCGACGCGGCCACTTCCTCGTAGTCACCGCGTTTGAGCATCCGCTCGGACCGGTATCGCTCGGCGGCGGCCCGGTCGAACGGATCGAAGTCGTGCAGGTTCTGGAAGATGTTGATGCCCTCGGGGGTCACCTTCACCCGCGGGTCCGTGGTGTCATCTCCGCCCACCGCATGCAGGAAGGCGAAGGTCTGCTCCGGGTGCTCGGCTCGGCCGTCGTCATCGAGCGACAGATACCGGTCCCGGAAACGGGTCTCTCGATTGCGGGCGTTCATGAGCACACCGAAGATCGCCTGAGCGATATCGGTGTGCCGCTGGGCCGGGTCCTTCGGGCGTTCGAAGGCACATAGCGTCGCCAGTTCGGCGATCAGCTCACTGAGCGTCCGCGACCCGGTCAGCCGGTTGTTCTCGATCGCCAGATGCAGGGCAGCCAACAGGTGGGTGTGCAGGTCGTAGTCCGCCCACTCCGGATGCGCTCGCCGCAGAGCCCCCAGCGCGTCGAAGAGGGCCGCGAGCAAACCTGCCGTAACGCGTTGCCGCGGCTGCCAATCAGCCATAAAAGCACGCAACGTACCGCTAAGCGGAACGCCGCCACCTGTGTTCTTTTCCTGTCCTGACACGGCGGCAGATGCTAGAAGGACCCTCTGACAAAAATGCCTGAACTACAGACGTCCGGTGTCGGCCTCCACAAATCTCGGCACCCCAGGGCGGCTGCGGTTTCATGTCCGATATAAGAGGTCGGCAAATCGGACTCCGCGCCCACAGATTCCTCGATCGTCATAAAGCAATTAAGGTAGATCGTTAGCGCCAGAGAGTCCGGCAACTTAGCGAATCGGTCACCGAGTCAGAATTCATGCAATGAAGACGCGTAAGGCCGTCCGATCGGGTGCCGTCGTCGAGTTCGGCTTGCTTGACCCACTCGTGCACCGCGGTTTCGGTCAGGTCAAAATCCCGCGCGACTGGCCGCGACCATCATGCCCTGGTCCACGAGCTACTGGCGCAGGGCGCGGGCTCCCGGCAGATCGCGCGGTTTCTCGGCTGGTCGCATCGGACGGTCTCGTAGTATGCCCCACGCGGCCACCTCGTAGGAGCTTGATAGGCGAGCAGAAGCCACGATCGAGTCTGGTCGACCCGTTCCAGCCTTTCCTGGTACGCCGCATCGACGAGGGCTGCTTGAAAAGCCAACATTCTGTATCGCGAGATCACCAAACAGGGCTTCACCGGCAGCTACGCCATCGTCCGCAGGTTCATCGAGCAGTACCGCACCAAACCCGACCTACGGGAGTGCCCCGCCTACCGTCGGTGCGGCAGGTGACTGGATGGATCTGCCGGCATCCGGACAGCCTCGTCAGCCGCGACACCGAGCAACTCCAGAACGTCTTGAACCGCTGCCCAGAACTGCGATCCGCCGTTGACCTGGTCCGCTCCTTCACTGACATGATCACTCACTGCACGGCGAACGTCTAACCGCGTGGATCACCGCAGCCGAACAGGCAGCGGTGCCGGGCATCAGCCGCTTCGCCACCGGCCTGACCGCCGATCTCGCTGCGGTCACCGCCGGGCTGAGCCTGCCCCTTCCCCTCCGGACCGGTTGAGGGCAACGCCAACCGGATGATCAAGGGCAGATGTACGGCCGTGCCGGCTTCGCTCGCCTCCGAAACGTGTACTCCTGTTCGACTCTGACAGTCGCACTGTGCTTTCGGTCCAGTCGGTCTTCGCCGGCGATCTGGGTGGGGGAACGGCCCAGGCGGTCGTGGGGTGCGTGGAGGACCGCGCCGATCAGGCGGGTTGGCTGTCGCCGGCGGGGATGAGCAGCATGAAGTGAGCGCCAGGTGCGTACCGGTTCTAAAACGACGATGTCGGGCTGGACGCTGCGTTCTCTGAGCGGTCCGGGTGGCGGTTATGCGGCCTCTGTATGCGACTGACCCGGCGGCGGCGCAGGCGGACTCCATCGGTATTGCCGAACTTGTCTCATGTTATCAATGTCACAGAAGTCGCCTACGGTTGGGTTTGCGGACCGGAAGGTGACGCAGTGCAACGATGTAGGTATCCAAAAGTCTGAACGGTACTTCGGTGTGGAATCGAAGGCGGCCTCGTCTTCGTGTGACTCGCCCGAGCTGTGATCGGTGTTGAGGACCTGCCGAGTCGCGGCATGAACTGGTGATCGCAGGGATGCGCGGGTGTCGACCAGTTGCAGCCGCGAGGGCTGTAGGCGGACGTCGAGTTGCGAAGGACGGCTCTTCGGGGCCGCGCGTCTGGCAATGAAGGGCCCTTACCCTCCGTGCTATATGGAGTGAATTCCTCGCACAGCGGAGACACAAGCATGCCGGTTGATTGCGAATAGGGCGTGGCTGGCCGTTGACCGTTGCTGATATGTTGACGGCTTCCTGACGTGCTGCCGATACCAATTTTGGCTGCATGCGACATCGATCACTGGGGCATGCGATGAGGATGGGGCGAAGACCTGACTTGCATTCATGTCGGCGTGGGCGAGCCCATCTCGGTGCGTCAGTTTGCGTGACCCGCACTGTGAGTTCGAAGTTGTGCACTTCTAATTCGACTGAGGGTGAGCGGTGACAGCATGGCATCAGCCTCCTGAGGGGCCAGCCGGTATGGGGTGTCAGCGTTCGCAAGGGATGCATGTTCCGCGGGATTCGTAGTCTGGACTGCCCGTACTTGCCCTGATGCTTCACTTGGCTGCCCTTGTTGGGATGCTTCGGTGCCGAGAAGTAAGAGGTGCCGTTAGTAGAATTGATCCGGAATGCCCCAGGAAGCTGGTCGGAAACTGATGTTATCGCTAACGCGTTGTTGTGGCTGCATTTCGAAGATCCTCTCATTCTGGCAGTACGAGCTCCCCGATATTGCGATGTCAAGGACGCCATGACGAAGAATTCGAAGCCCTCATCCACGCCGAATATTGCGCTTAGAAGGCGCAGGGAGTCGCTTCCCTCGCCGCATCGGCCGAGGCAGCGGATGTCACGGACCGAACTCGCCGATTTGGTCAATCAGAAATTGCGGGAGCTGAATCCCGGCGTCAACATTACCCAGTTCTATGTCGACCTTCGTTGGATCGGCAAGCTTGAGCGAGGCGAGCACACATGGCCCTCCGAGCCGCGTCGTGTCGCTCTGTGCCGTGCCTTGCAGGTTGACGACGAGGCCGAGATCGGTCTGTACATTGCCCGCGGGGACCATCCCATCGACAATGGGCACCATGCCCGTGCTTCCGAGCAGGTCGACATGACGACTGCGCACCCGGCCCGCCGATACAACTACTGGCTGGGCGGCAATGATCACTTCGGCCCTGACCGGGAGTCGGGCGATCGCATCGCCGAGGCGTTCCCTACCGTGCGGACTGCGGCCCTGGAGAACCGCGCCTTCCTTGGCCGGGCCGTGAGCTACCTAACGGAGCGCTGCGGCATCCGCCAGTTCTTGGATCTCGGTGCGGGTTTGCCGGCTCCAGGCAACACCCACGAGGTCGCTCAGTCGATTGCGCCTGCTGCTCGGGTGCTCTACGTCGACAACGACCCGATGGTCGGCACCCACTCCCGGGCTCTGCTTCTCGGCGACCCCGAGGGTCACACGGGCTATATCGAGGCTGACGTGCGTTATCCCCAGGCGATCCTCACGGCGCCGGAAGTGGCCGCTGCGCTGGACCTGAGCCAGCCGGTAGCCATCCTCCTGGTCGCCGTCCTGCACTTCATTCATGATGACCAGGAGGCGGTCGACATCGTCCGCCAGTTCTGCGCGGCTGTGCCCTCCGGCAGTTACCTGGTTGTCAGCAACGCCACCATGGACTTCAACACCCCAGAGGAACTCGCTGTGTACGAGGCGATGTTCGCGGCTGGCCACACCGACGCCCGGTCCAGGACTAGGGAGCAGTTCCAGCAATTCTTCACTGGCTGCGAGCTGGTCGACCCCAACATCGTTGCCGTCACCGAATGGAAACCAGAGGTGCAGGAACGGCCCGCGCCTTCCGAGGTCGCGATCTACGGGGCGGTGGGACGCGTCCTCTGAGGCACTGTCAGCCGGGCTCAGTCGCAAGCGTCTACGCGACGGATCGAGCCGTCGAGAGCGATGGCATTCCGCGTCTATTGGACTGCCATTACGGCTGGTCATGTCCGTCATGAGGCGCTGTCGGTACCGCTGATGTAGCGCAACGCCCTGATATGCCGAGCGCTAGCAGCTGTCCGGGAAGAAGCCGGGTGCCACGGGGGCGATGGTGGCGGGGCTTCAGCTCATCTAGGACAGTATTTCGGTATTGCCAGGACAGTTGCCCGATGCCGATCTAGGCGTAAGGATTGATCAGCGCTGATCGAGCAGGCTTTCACTCACCGTCGATGCAACTGTGGGACCAACCTGTTTCGACCGGGCCGTCGAACCTCGGGTATTCCCTGGTACGGCGGTGGCGGCGGAGTCTACTTGCCGGTTTCCGGTGCCGCTGCAAGTCGCGCCCCGGCCGGGCGATAGCTGCTGGGGGCCGCGACAGGGGACAGGGGGCATCGGTTGGTGGGCGATGGCACCGGTAGAGGAGTACCACTACAGACGATCATGGGGGATGCGGTGATGACTGCGTCAGCGGCCGAGTCCACGGAAGAGATTGAGCACGACGGGCCCGCCGTTGACGGACGGGCGAGACGTCCGGTGGGTGGCGAACCGGCGATGAGTCTACCCGGCAGTCAGGGCAGTGGACCGGAATCAGAACTCGGGTTCGAGCGGCGGCTGCGGCGGGCACGGAAGTGGAAGCGCCGCTGGACCCAATTGCAGTTGGCCCAGCGGATCTGTCAGATCGCGCCGGCCCATGGCGGCACCGCAGAACAGCACTCCCTGAAAACGATGATCAGCAAATGGGAGAACGGCATGAAGATTCCGAGCCAGCACAACAGGCACCTGCTTGCTGTTGCGTTGGGTGTCACCGTTGAGGATCTCGGCCTGGCTCACGATCCGGATTTTCGCTGTGCCTGTTTTACCGAGTGATTCTCGCGAGGCTGCCCGCGGAGGCCATCCTTGATCTTCTTCGCCTCCCAGATGAAGACTCGCTGTGGGCGACAAAAAAGGCATCGCCGACTTCAGCTGGTTTCGCCTTCGTCGGCGAAATCCGTGTAGACGCCTAAAGCCCAGGTAACAGCAGCCGCGTAGCCGTGCAGAGCCTCGGGGAAGGCCGCCGAGATGCCGGTGGTACCTCCTGCGTTGGCAGCCACCGCAGCTCTGTCGTCGTAGAGGGCCTTGTCTTCGCCGATCAACTGGTTCTCTACGACGTTGCGCAACGTCGCGTAGGCCTCTGCGACGAAGCGGCATTGTTGTCGCATCTCTGTCGAGACGGACTCGGTCACCGGAAACTGGACTGGCGGCACATAGTGGCTGAGCGCCGTGATCAGATCGGATGGTTTGATCCGCTCGGACCCGGGCATCGGCGGCTGCCGACCCGCAATCACGTCCGCCGCTACCTGCGTCGCGTAGATGGCGTAATCCGCAGCGGCCTTGGCCAGCACCACCAGGCTCTGGGCATGGCAGCTGTCAGCCGTCATCTCGAGATCGACGATCACCCGGGAGAGTGAGGAACCCTCACCCGGCGCCTGCCCCGAAACGCTGTCCGGGATGTGCGTTTCACGTTCTGTCGTGTACTGAACCTGGAGCGCCGCAGCATGAATCACCATGATGGCGGCCCGGTTGCACCCAGCCGCCATCATGTTCAGCGCCTGACGCACCGGGTCCGGAAGCCCGATCCCGACGTCACGCGGCAGCAGTTGGTGCGGCATCGCACTCATGTCGTCCCCCGGTACTCACATTCACATCTGTGCCCTGGGCGGGACTGAATCCTGGCTCGTCCCGCCCGTTGGCTGTGCCACTTCGAGCACGTCGGTGCCTTCGCGGGACTACCCAAGACAACCGGAGACAACCGTAGTCATCTATTGATCACGTTGCGAGTGGTTGAGGGTCGAGACGTGATCAAAGTTCACCGAACTCTAAACGAGGTCACCAGGCTGAGTCAGCGGGTCCACATGCCACCTTCAGTGCCGGATATCCGACAGGTCTGGGGGTTGCGGGCGAGCTGCTCGGCCTCTGCACCGCCCGCCGTGGTGCGGCGCCGGATGAACCTGGTGCGGCTGGTGGTGGCCTGCCGCCGGGCTGAGCGACGCTCGGCGGCAACAGGCTCGGCGGGAACGCCGTGAGGAATCGAGTCCGGAGGGCCGGAAATGCGGCGCGAACCGGCGGGCGCTGGCTACCTGCCAGCTTTCACATCCTGACCGGCCGCAGATGGACAGGTGCTGTCGCCTGCACCGTAGCCGGACTAGCTCTACTTACTCCGATGATCTTGCGACACCGCAGCGGCGGTAGGCCGGCAGGATCCGATCCCTACCGCAGGGAACCGGTCATGCCGATCAGGCCCACGCCCTCCACCACGGACCTAGCGGAGCTGACCCTCCTGCCGGAAGCCGCGGCCGGCCGCAAGGTTAGCGCTGCGCCGGGCGATGTCGCTGTCACTGCCGGCACCGCCGGGGTGATCGTGCACAACCGGCAGCCGGTGCACATCTACACACGGCCGGGCGGCCCGGCAATCGCCTGGCTGCCGACCCAGCAATGCGGCAGCGACACCTGGCTGCCGGTGATCGACCAGCAGCCAGGCTGGGTGCGGGTCCTGCTGCCGTCACACCCCAACGGCGCGAGAGGCTGGATCACCACCTCGGACCTAGACCGCAGCCACACCCCGCATGAGATCCGGGTGCACAGGCGTTCCGGCCGGCTCCAACTGCTCACCGACGGTCGGCTGACCGGTGGCTGGCAGGTCGCCGCCGGCTCTGAGCAGACGCCACTCCCAGATGGCCGGACGTTCCTGCTCGCCCTGGTTCCCGGAGCCGAGCGCCGTCCATCACCACGGGTGCTTGCGCTCGCCACGCACAGCCCCGCTTCGCCGACGTGTACCGGTATCCCGGGAACAGTCGCCATCCATCCCGGGCCCGGGGTGACTGATGACGACGATCCGTGCCGTGCATGTCTGCGGGTACCGGCTGCCGCGTTCGACGCCTTGACACAGGTCCGGCCCGGCTCGCTCGTACGGATATACCGCTGATCGCCTTCACCGCAGACAGGAACCGCCTCGATGATCGCACCCGAGCTATTTCTGTTCGCCGTCGCTGCTGCGTGCGTCGGCGCTTCCCAGGCACTGGACATGGCTATTGACGGCGGATCGCGGCTGGCGCTCGTGGCCGCCGCGACGCGCTGCGATGACGCCACGCTCGCGGCGTCGGTGGGGCGCACATTCCACGCGCGCCGTGACCTTCCACCCGCTGCTCATCAGGTGATCTGGCCGTGCCTTCGATAGCCGCCACCAGAATGGGGCACGGCAGTCGACGCGGCGCACCAGCACACTCGGTACCGGCCGGCAACCGCCCGGCAGTAGCAGCAGTCACCTGTGCCAGCCGGGCCGAGATCCCCGCCGTGGCAACCCTCATCGCCGACTTCGCATGGCGCTACCCGGCGGCGACGTGGCTCGTCCCGGACGCCCGCCGCCGGCGGCCGGTATTGCAGGGCTGCCTCAAGATCCTTATCGACCATGCCCGGCGGTTCGGCTACGTGGATGTGCTCGACGACCACAGCGCGGCAGCGATCTGGCTCGACCGTACCCAGCCAATCCCGGCACCCACCGACTCTGCGCGGCGCCTGGCCCAGGTCTGCGGCGACGACACCGAGGCAGCGCGGCTGCTGCTCGATATCACCGCTCGCTGCCAGCCACCGATTCCGCACCTACAGCTGGTCGCTCTCGCCACCGACGACCCGGATGCCGCAGCGACCCTGCTCGCATACCGGCATTCGCGGCTGGACCGCCTGGGCGTCGCCTCCGCCGCATACGCGAGCACACAGGCACAGCTAGGCCTGCTCATGGACGCCGGGTACCAGCCCACCGAGCCGGTCTGGCTGCCCGCAGGCCCACCGTTGTGGCCGACCCTGCGGGCCGCCGTCACTCCCGGAGCCGCCACCAGCACGCGGCGACCGGCTGCCTAACCCGGTGGGGCCCTGCGGCACCTTCCTCATTCATGTTCCCGCGACTGCCCAGGAGACCAAAGGCATGGGTATCACCGGCTGGATCGACACCGCCCGCGACCTGCGTGAACAACGCCCCAGCCTGCAAAAGCTCGCCGCTGCTCTCGGCCCTACCGCAGGCCCGGACAGTCTCACCACGACGAGTCGGCACGCGGCTTTGGCCCGCCGCGGCCCGGCAACCGGCTACAGCGATTGGCGTCCGCCGGGAGGTGCGGAGCCCGACGTGATGCTGCTCATCGACGGCCACCTCACCAACCGCATCCGCCTAGAGGAGCAGCTGTACCTGCGAGCCCGGCCGCTGGCCAGCGACGCCGAGGTGCTTCTGTACGCCTACCGGCAGTGGGGTGCTGCGTTGGTCGACCGGATCGACGGCTCCTACACCATCGCGATCTGGGACAACCCGAAACGGCAACTCCTGCTGATCCGCGACCCGCTCGGCACCAAAACCCTCTACTGGACGCCGCAGGCTAACGGGATACTGTTCGCCACCGCGGCGACCGCCCTGCTGGCCCATCCCGACGTTCCCGCGGTCATCGACGCTGACGGCCTCAACGAGCTACTCACCCTCGGCGCCACCCGGACACCGGGGCACGGCGTGATCCGCAACGTCCGTGAGCTGATGCCCGGCCAACTGCTGCGCGCCACCCCCGCCGGAATCCGGTTGCACCGGTACTGGCAGATGGAAGCCGAACAGCACGGCCAGGACCTCGACGGCACCGCCCACAGCCTGCGGCAGGCCCTCGCCGAGAAGACTCTGCCGCTGCGCCAGCGCCCCGCCGGAGCGGTGCTGCTGTCCGGCGGCATCGCCTCCGCCGTAGTCGCAGCATTCAACGCCCGGCCCGACGTCAACCGCGGCAGCGGCTACTCGCTCACGCTCGCCGAACCCGGCGACCAACCACCGGGCGTCGGCGCCGACATCACCGCCGCCGCACGTACCGCAGCGCACCTCGGCATGGACTACACCATCGTCGCCGCCGGCACGGACCGCCTTCTCGACGCCGCCGCCATTGCCCGCCAGGCCCTCGACTTCCCCAGCCCGGCGAACCTCGACGCGCCGCTGATGGCGGTGCTGCGGCACGTCGCCGGCCACGGCCACACCAGCATCGTGTCCGGGATGGGCGCCGACGCCGTCTTCGGCGGCTACCGCTGGCTGCATGACCCGCAAGCGCTCGCCCACGACGAGTTCCCGTGGCTCGCGTCCGGGCTGGCGGCCACCGATCTGCTCGACGACGACGCCCGCTGGCACCTGATCCCCGGCGGCTACCGCACGATGCGTTTCCAGCAGGCCATCGACGACATCTCGCCCGCCGACGGGGACGACGTCATCGCCCACCGGCGAAGGATCATGCATCACCTCGCCATCACTCAGCATCTGCCGTCACTACTGCTCCGCCTCGACCAGCTCGCCGCCGCAGCCGGCGTCACCGTCCACACCCCGTGCGCGGACTGGCTGCTCGCTCAACTGCTGTGGAACACGCCCTGGCCGATGCGGCACCTGCTCGGCATCCCCAACGGCCTGCTGCGCCACGCCACCGCCGATCTACTGCCACCCGCGGTCACCTGGCTGCCCCAACGGCAGTTCCCCGGCGCCCACCTGCTGCCGGCCTGGGAGAAGACCCAACGCGACCGCCTCCTGGCGGTCGTTACCGACACGTCCGCACCACTGCACGGGCTGCTGCACCGCGACCGCGTCCGGCACGTGCTCACGCAGCCCGCCACCGTCCCGGTCCGCGACTGGCATACCACCGTGGCCTACCTCATCGAGGTCAACGCCTGGCTCACCCGCCACCACATCACCATCAACTGACCCGCCCGCACGGCCGGGCTGAAGAGCTGCGACTCGCGAGCCCGGGCATCAGGCGCTCACCGTCATGGGGATAAACACCATGCGACTTGATCCGCCGGCCACCCGTCACAGCACCGACTTCGACCAGACGTGCCGGGATCTGACCGGCATTACCAGAAGCCGCATCGGAGCAAAACCGTGACCATCAACCTAAACCGGCCCCACCACTGGCAGCGTGCCGCCACAACCAGGCCGACGATGACACCCCCGTTTGAGCAGCTGCTGGACCGTCTCACCACGGCCTCCTACACCAGCATCGGCTTCCCCTGCGCCGTCGACATCGACTACCGACCGTTGGCGCCACTGCTCGGCGTGCTGCTCAACAACGTCGGCGACCCCTGGACCGACGGCATCCACCCGATGCACGCCAAAGGCATCGAACGCGACGTCCTCGGCTACTTCGCGGAGCTGTTCCGCGCACCACCCGGCTGGACGGGATACGTCACCAGCGGCGGCACCGAAGGCAACCACTACGGACTGTGGCTCGGCCGCACCCGCTTACCCAACGCGATCGCCTACCACTCCGACGCCGCCCACTACAGCGTTGCGAAGGCCGAGCACCTGCTCGGCCTGCCCGGCATCACCGTCGCCACCCTGCCCACCGGAGAAATCAACTACGCCGACCTGCAGCGCCAAGCCAGCCGGTGGCGCAGCCGACCGGCGATCGTCACCGCGAACATCGGCACCACCATGACCGAAGCCGTCGACGACGTGCACCGCATCCACGAGGCGCTCGACGAGGCGGGTGTGACCCATCGATACGTGCACAGCGATGCCGCCCTCGCCGGCGTCCCGTTGGCGCTCACCGCCGACCGGCCAGCCTTCGACTTGGCGGACGGCGCTGACAGCATCAGCATCAGCGGCCACAAATTCTTCGGTACACCCCTGATCTGCGGCGTGGCGCTCGCCCGGCGTGGCCCCAGCGACACGCCTGCGGCGATCCGGTACATCGGCGCACCAGACGCCTCGATCAGCGGATCGCGCACGGGCCTCGGCGTGGTCATGCTCGCCCACGCACTCGACATCCTCGGAACGGCGGGGCTGTCCGATCGCACCCACCGCGCCAGAGACATCGCCACCTACACCTGCCGGCGCTTGCACCACATCGGCTGGCCCCACTGGCGCAACCCCGGCGCCTTCACCGTGATGCTGCGCGAGCCACCGGACGCCGTACGCACACGATGGCGCCTACCGTCCACCGATGGATGGTCACACCTCATCTGCATGCCCGGCGTCACAACCCGCCAAATCGACGACTTCGTCGAAGAGCTCTCGACCGCCGTCCCCGTTCAGTCCTGACCGCCACACGGCGACGACACGGTCTTGCCCGGCCCCGTAGGTAAGTGGTGAGTGCCCTAGGTAGCCGATGCTGCTGGTGCTGCGCGGTCGCCATGCAGGTCGTCGAGTGGTGCCGCGTCTTGCGGTGCACTGAGCTGAGCGCCCTGCCTTCCCCTGTTCCAGGATCGGCGTCGTGCTGGATCGGCGCTTGTGTAGCGAGCTTGCGATCACGTCTGATCACTATCTACTGCGACCCGCAGAACGATCTCTAAGCGGACCCAACGTATAGATCAACCTGAACAATTCTTGGCCACCCTCTCATGGGCTGCTCCCACACAGCAGTCGCTCCTCGTGCTAGCGGAAACGCGAAAATCCTTGTCAGCGGACAGTTGAGTCCTGGCTCGCGGGCACCGGATCTCCCGGTTCGCGGACACCGGAATTCCTGGTGTGGGGTCAGGTGATCTCGGTCCCGACCTTCTGAAATCGGATCTCTCCGGCCGATCGGTGCGGGTGCTGACCCTTGCACTCGATCGGACCGGAGAGACCGTGACCAAGTCTGACAGGGAAATAATGGAGATTCTGGAAGCTTTCGACCTGACCGGCTGCGCGTACTCGGCCGGCCAACTCGCCGGCTGCGACCCGAAGACGGTGCAGCGGTATGTGAGCCTGCGCGACGTCGGCGGGGACCCGTTCGTGCGGGCGGCCCGGCCGAAGTTGATCGACGTGTTCCTGCCGAAGGTCGAAGAACTCGTCGATCGGTCCAAGGCGAAGATCCGGGCGGACAAGGTGCATGAACGCCTGCTCGTCATGGGGTTCACCGGCACCGAACGCACCACCCGGCGGGCGGTGCAGGCCGCCAAGGCCGCATGGCGGGCCGGCAACCGGCGCGTCTATCGGCCCTGGGTTGCTGAGCCGGGCCTGTGGTTGCAGTTCGACTGGGGCGACGGCCCGCGGGTGGACGGCCGCAAGACCAGCCTGTTCTGCGCCTGGCTGGCCTGGTCACGGTTCCGGATCGTGATCCCGACCTGGGACCAGACCCTCGGCACGCTGGTCGCCTGCCTCGATGCCACCCTGCGGCGTCTCGGCGGCGCCCCGGCCTATCTACTCGGTGACAACGCCAAGACCGTCACCATCGAACACGTCGCCGGTGTCGCCGTGAGGCATCCGCAGATCGTCGCCGCCGGCCGCCACTACGGCGTCACCGTCGCGACCTGCGAACCCTTCGACCCCGAGAGCAAAGGCGGTGTCGAAGCCACCGTGAAGATCGCGAAAGCAGACCTGGTCCCGACCAGCGCCAATCTGCGCGGGGCCTACGACTCATTCACCGAATTGGTCACCGCCTGCGAAAACTGGTGCGAGAAGGTCAACGCCCGACCGCACCGGGAGACCTCGGTCGCCCCGATCGAACGCCTCACGGTCGAACGCGGCCTGCTGCACCCGCTGCCCGCCGACCCCCACACGACCGCTTTGGGCGAGGAACGCCTGGTCAACGAGGATCAGACGGTCCGGTTCGGATCCGTGCGTTACTCGACGCCGCCCGGGCACATCGGTGAGCGGGCCTGGTGCCGAGTCGTCGGCGACCACCTCGCGATCACCGCCATGACCAGCACCGGTGTCACCGAGATCGCCCGGCACCGGCTGTCGACACCCGGCAACCCGTCCATCCTCGACGAGCACTACCCGGGGCATCCGAACCTAGGCGGAGGCCCGAACCCACCCCGCCCGAAACCCCGCACCACCGCCGAAGCCGCCTTCCTCGAGCTCGGGTCCGGCGCCCACGACTGGCTGGTCGAAGCCGCCGCGACCGGTGCCACGCGGGTCCGGGCGAAGATGGCCCGGGCGGTCGAACTGGCCACCATCCTCGACGCTGAACGCGTCGATCACGCGTTGGGCCTGGCCGCCGCCGCGGGCCGGTTCGGCGAACACGACCTCGCCAGCATCCTCGACCACCTGGCCTGCGCTGGTGACCCCGCCGACGTCGTCCGCGCCGACGAGACGTTCTCCGTCCAGCCCGGCACCAGCTCCTGGAAGGAGTACGGCGCATGACCAGCGAACCCGCCACCGTCCGCGCGCCGCGTTCCCGCAGCCGCCGACAAGATCAGACACCGGCCGCCCCGCCCTTGCCCGCCGACCTCGACGCCCTGCTTCGCCGGATGCGGTTCCCCTACCTGCGGGCCGCGGCTCCGGACGTCCTGGCGACCGCCCGAGCCCAACGCTGGGACCCTGCCGAAGTCCTACGCGTCCTACTCGCCGAGGAAGTCCTCGGCCGCGACAACGCCGGACGCCGCACCCGCCGCAAAGCCGCGAACTTCCCGACCGGCAAAACCTTCAACAGCTGGCGGCCCGACGACTCCGGCATCCCCACCGCCACCCAGCAAGGCCTGACCACCCTCGAATGGATCGCCCGAGCAGAGAACCTGGCCATCGCCGGGCCCTCCGGCACCGGCAAATCCCACTTCGTCGAAGCCCTCGCCCAGCAGGCCATCGACCACGACCTGCGCGTCGCCTGGTTCACCCTCGAAACCCTGACCAACACCGTCGGCCGGGCCAAAGCCGACGGGTCGGTGGCCCGCACCGTCGCCAGGATCTGCCGCGCCGACCTGATCGTGGTCGACGACATCGGCATGCTCCCCGCCGGAGCCGACGCCGCCGAAGCCTTCTACCGCGTCGTCGACGCCGCCTACGAACGCCGATCCATCGCCGTGACCAGCAACATCCACCCATCCGGCTTCGACACGATCATGCCGAAAACGATCGCTACCGCGACCGTCGACCGGCTCCTGCACCACGCCCACGTCATCACCACCAAGGGCGACAGCCACCGCCTGCAACAAGCTCTCGCCGGCCACGGCGTCCAAGCCCTCGCAACCTAGCCAGACCCCAGAACACCTGGCCACCGGCATGGAATTCTGCTGTCCGCCCACGACGAGATCAAAAGACCATCAGCCAAGACTTCGTCTTGACCGTTGACACCTCGCATCGCTCAACAGATGCGCAGGTCAGAGGCTCTGTGGATGGATGCGGGACTACCCCGGACAACCGCAGACAACTATTCATGGGCTGTCCTGAACGGCATCGTCGATCACGTGATCAACGCCCGTCGGTGGCGGGTCACCGGACGCGCGGGGGGCGCGCTGGCGCCATGCCAGGCAGCTGTGCCGTAAGGGTGCGCAACTGTGCCGGGACTGCCGGACGGGACGCCAGGACGCGAGGACATTCGCGGCAGGCGTGCTGACAAGCCGATCACCGGTCGCCCTGAGGCGGCCGTGCCAGGAAGCCGGCCGGTGGCATTCGACCCCATCGGAATGCCGCCGGCCCGCCACCGCGGTCATCGATCAGCTTCCGGGGGACGCATGCCCTTGCCTGACCCGCCGTCTTCTTTCATCCGCGACCACCGCATCAATAGTGCTGACGGGGGCGCGGAAATAGCGGCGCATCCCCGTCCGGCGGCGAGGATTAGCGCCGCCGCAGCGGTTCCCGCACCATGCGTACCCCGAACTACCATGATCCCCGGCGGAGCATTGAGCCCTCCGGCCGGCCGGCCGGCAATCCATGAGCCCAGGCCAGTGCCGAACCAGTTCGGGCCCGCAGCCGTCGCCGAGCGGGCCTGGCGTAGCGCCGCAGCGTTACATCCCGGCGCGGTCGTGGCCATCTCGTCGGCTGACGGCGGCGTGGGCCGGTCCACTCTCGCTGCTGCGCTAGGCGGGCTGCTGGCCCTGGCGGCGCCGGAACCGGTGATCGCTGTCGACATGGTTCCGGCGCCGTGGAACGGCCTCGGCGCCCGGGTCGGCCGGCAGAATTGGGCCACCGTCTGGGACACCGTGCGGGACTTCGGCACACTCACCAGCCGCGCCGACGTCGAGCGTTGGGCCCAGCGCGGCCCATCCGGGCTCCTTGCCCTGGTCGGCGAGATCGAAGCCAGGGAACGCCGGCCACCTCGCCCCGACGAGGCCAGCGCCCTCGCCGACCGGCTGCGCCAGTTGTTCGCGCTGACGGTCTGGGATCTCGCCCCAGCGGTGACAGCTTCGGTGTGGCGCAGCCTCGCCGCAGCGACAGTCCCGGTGCTGGTCACGCGGGCCAGCACGGACGGTCTGCGGCACTCGTTGCGGCTACTGACCCACCTGACCGCCACCGGCAACGCTCGCGTCGCCCGCGACTGCGTGCTGGTGATCATGGCCACCTCACCATCGGTACCGCGCCAGGTGCGTGCCGTGGCCCGGCAGGCCGACGACATCGCGGGGGCGGTGCTGACCGTGCCGTACGACCCGCGCCTTGCCCAACCGGAGCCGATCGATCCGCGGCAGCTGCACCGGCGCACTCGTGCCGCACTGGTGCACGTCGCGGACGCCGTGCTGCAACGGTGTGCTGCCGAGCGACCTGCAGCGGCTCCTGCGAATGAGGAGCGTGCCTGATGCGGCTGACGACGATGCCCTACGACCTGACAGCCTGGCTACATACCGCGGTGATGCAGGCGCCAGCGGACCCGACGCCCATATCGACGCCGTTCGACTTCGACTGGGAGCAAATCCGGCCCGACCCGGATGCGGTGCCGAAGACCGGGATCTTTTACGACATGGCCAACGCCCTGCTCTTTCTGGGCGTGATCGCGGCGCTGTCGGGTCTGCTCGCAGGGGCGATCGCGTTCGGTGTGGGCCCCGTTTTCGGGGCCCACATCATCAGTGATCGCGGCAAAAGCATGATGTGGAAGGCCGGGTTGGTCGCGGTGATCGTGGGCTCGGCGACCACAATCGTCTCCGTGCTTCTGGCCAAATGATGGCCGCGTTGTTCGCCTTCCCGCTCAAGAGACACGGGTCTTCTGGCCAGCGGGTACGGCGTGTGCTGCTGATCGTGCTGGCCGGTGCGGCCCTTCTCCTTGCCTCCGCCGGGGTCGCGCACGCGGCACCACGGGCACCCGTGGATGCCGCGTGCGCGCAGAAGGCACCCGGATCGGTTGCCTGGTGCATGCCGTGGGTGGTTCGGGTCGAGACGCCGCCTGCCGGAAGCGCGTCACATTGGGTCACCCAGTGCAGCAAGGCGACCAGCGACGAGGAGCGCACGTCCTGCGCCGCCGCCTCGGTCACCTTGGACTCGCCGCCGGCGGACGGCACCGCGTCGGTGCTGATGGACGGCCCGAGCGGCAAGGACGGGCTCGCCGCGCTGGTCCGGTGCGGGCTGTTCGGCGAGCAGATGAGGAACGAGACCGACGCCACCCGCTTCGGCATGTGGCGCGACAAACACACCCAATGCTCGCAGCAGGTCGAGGCATGGACGGCGGCGGCGTACGACCCGAGCCCGCAGGAGAAGGAGTGCGGGACGCTCGAAGTCGACTGCCAAATCACGGAGGGCACGAAGGACGCGGTCGCCGGCGGTATCCGCACCGGTATCCAAGGCCTGGTCGATGCGATCGTGCAGGCCGAGGTATACCTGCTCAGCAGGCTGGCCGAGCTCGTCTTCGCCGAGACGTCGATCGCCAGCCCGGACCAGGCCTTCTACGGCGTCTACAACTCCGTGGCCGGCACTCTCGTCATGTTGATCTTCGTATTCTTCATCATCGCGACGATCGTCAACGGCTTGAGGCTTCGTGGCGGGCCCACGCCACTGGCGACACTCGGCGGCCTGGTCAAGGCGGTGCTGGGCATCACCTTTGCCGGCGGTCTGGCCTACGTGATCGTGACCGCCTGGGATCAGGCGGCAGTGGCCGCGCTGGAGGCCAACGCAGACAAGCCGTGGGACGCCTCCAAGCTGGTTACCGCCCTGACCAACCTGAACACCGGGGCAGAGACGCTGCTGCTGGCCGGGCTGTTCGGGGTGCTGGGCATCGTCGGTCTGATCTTGCTGTTCATCATCATGCTGTTCCGCGGTGTGCTTACCACCGGTGCCGCGCTGCTCGGGGCGATGGCGATGACCGGTTTCGTCATGGACGAAACGAAGCACTGGCCGCGCCGCTGGTTCTGGACGGTCAACGCGCTCGGCTCGAGCAAATACTGGATCGTCCAGCTGTGGATCTACGGCGGCCGCTCCACCTACGAGTCTGATGACCTGAGCACCGTCCTGCAGTCCATGTTGCTGATCTGGCTGATGGTGCTCGCACCGTTCATTTTGCTCAAGCTCACGTCGATGTGGGACGGCTACCTGTCCGACGTCAACGTGCACGGGATGCTGTCCGCGCTCGGCGGGCCGCTGATGAACGGCGCGAACGTCATCGACGGCCTCCGCGAGGGCGCCCAAAGCGTGGCGGGCGGTGGCGGTGATGACGCCGCCGGGGTGATGAACGCGAATGCCTCCAGCATGCCGACCAACCCGGTCGGTCAGATGGCCGGCATCGGCGCCGGACCCGGCCGTGACGTGGCGCAGGCGGCCAGCCGCGGCGAAGACGGCGGCGCCGTCGGCTCCCCGATTACTGACGCGCCCGGCAGCCAAGGCGAGCAGGCTGGCGCAGATGGCCGGCAGAGTCCGAACGCGCAAGAAGCCGACGGCATCCGAGCCGCCAATAGCAGCGCCCAGCACACCCTGTCCAGCGGACAGCTGACCGCGCCCGGCGACAGCAGCGGCGGATCGCTTCCGCTGACCCCGCAGTCAGCGGCCGGGGCGGACCCAACAGGTGTAACGCACGGCGACACGTCCTCGGCCGCCAGCGCGGACCAGGCCACGACGGCGATCTCCGGTGATACCTCTGCCGACTCGGGTGGCGGCCACACAGATGGACAGCCCTCTGGCGCTGCGGCCGGCGGCGACCCGGCCGGGACAGCGCCCAACGCGCACGGCGGCGACACGTCTGCACCTTCCGCCGACGAGCAGGCCTCGGGGTCCGGCGGGTCCGGCGGCGGGGCGGCGAAAGCAGGCGGTGCTTCGGCAGTGGCGGACGCCCCGATCGTGCCCCTTTGACCTGGGAGATATCCATGATGAAGTTCGAGTTTCCGCCGCGGAGTTCGCGTGGCGCAGTGTTGGGATTCACCTGGTCGCAGATCGGCATGGTGGTCGCCGGTCTGATCGCCTCGGTCGTCGGCCTGAATCTGCTCGCGGTCAGCAAACCCGCCGCTGCCGGCATGTTTGCCCTCGGCCTGTTGCTGATCAACTTCGGCCTGTTGCGGTTCAAAGGCCGGCGCATCACCGAGTGGACCCCCGTCGTGATCGCGGCGCTGATCCAGCGCCGGACACGCCAGCACCACTACCGGGGCGGCCCGCACGGGGCCAACACCGTCGGCGAGCACCTGGACCTGCCCGGCCCGGCCGCCGCCTACCGCTGGCTGCCCGCGGTCGCAGCGGACGGCACCACCGAGATCGGCCTGCTGCACCACCGCAAAGAACGCACGGTGACGGCGGCGCTGCTGTGCTTCGGCGCCAACCTGATCCTGGCCGACAGTGACGTCCAGACGCAGCGGCTGACCGACTGGGCGCAGGTCCTCAACATTCTCGGCAGCGAATACGCCGACGCCGGCCTGGTGCGGTGGTCGGCCACCGCCCGGGCGGTGCCGGACTCCGGTAACCGCGCCCAGCGGTTCCTCATCCACAGGGCGGTGGACACGACCTCGGCAGCGTACGAGTCTCTGGCGGAGCTGACCGCGGCCGCGGCCCCGGCCGCGCAGCGCCACGAGATCCACCTGGCCGTGGTGTTCGACGTAGCGAAGCTGTCCGGGGAGATCGCCGATGCCGGCGGCACCGACACCGCGATTGCCACGGTCATCCTGGATCGGCTCACCGGGATCGAAGCGGCCGTCGCGGAGGCCGGTGTCACCACCGGTGGCTGGCTGTCGCCGCGCGCGTACGCGGCGGTGATCCGCACCCAGTTCGACCCCGACGATCAGGAAGTCGTCGACCTGCGCAGCAGCACCCCGCCCGGCATCGGCCGGACCCCGGCCGGGGTGGCGCCGCGCCTGGCGGGCCCGGTCGCCGCACGCACTTTGGGCTGGCACACCTACCAGCACGACTCCGGATACTCCCGCACGCTGTGGGTGGCGCAGATGCCGCGGCAGCAGGTGCCACCGACGTGGCTGACACCTCTCTATATGCGTACGACCTGCCGGCGGGCCGTCACACTGGTCGCCCAGCCGGTCCCGGCGCAGCTCGCCGCGCTGGCCACCCGCCGAGAGAAGGTCGCCAGAGCCGGTGACGATCTCACCAAACGCAAGCTACGGCTGGTGCAGACCGCGGCCGAACGTGAAGAGGCGCGTGCGGTCGAGCAGATCGACGCCGAGCAGGCCCGCGGCCACGTCCGCTACCGGTACGCACTGCTGGTCACCGTCACCGCCGCCAGCGAGAAGGACCTCGACCGCGACGTCCGCGCGGTCAAACGCATCCTGTCGCGATCTGGCTGCGAGGCCGTCTCGTTGGCCGGGGAACAGGACCAGGGTTTTCTGGCTGGGGCGCTGCCGCTGGCCCGTGGTCTCAAGCCGATGCGCGGGTGGTTCGCATGAGCGCCCGGCTGCGCCGCGAAGGCTCCCTCAGCGACCGGATCCAGCAGGTCGCCGAGGCCCGCGACCTGGCCGACGCCGACCGGGCATACCGGCGTGAACGGCGCGCTGTTGACCATGACACCGACCGGCTGCTCGGCCCCGCGCGTGCCGGCTGGCGCGGCCAGCCTGGCCGCGCGGCCGGCCGGGTCGCCTGGCGGCTGCGGCTGCCGCCGCTGGTCACGACCAGTGCGCAGCTGTGCAGCGTGTATCCGTTCGTCACCGACCCGGGTCTGCCGATCGACGGCCCACTGATCGGCATGGAGGTGTACTCCCGTTCGGCGTTCACCTGCTCCCTGCACGAGCTGTACCGGTACAAAGCCTTGTCAGCGCCGAACATGGCGGTGACCGGCGAGATCGGCACGGCCAAGAGCAGCCTGCTCAAAACGCTGGCGTTTCGGGGAATCCCGTTCGGCACCAAGTTCTACTGCTGCGACGTCAAAGGCGAGTACGAGCAACTCGCCGCAGCCGCGGGCATCACCCCGGTCCGGCTCGGCCCCGGCCTCGGGGTGGTCATGAACCCCCTGGCCGGGATCCGGCGGCACCCCGACCAAACCGAACAGCAGTGGCTGCAACTGCAACGCTCCCGGCGACTGCTGCTGCTGGAAGGACTGCTGGAGATCCAGCTCGGCGGGCCGTTGCAGGAAGCCGAGCGCAGCCTCATCGAGTACGCCGTCGACGCGGTCACCCGCGAAGACGACACCACCGCCGGCCGCATGGCCACCCCCACCCTGAGCACGGTGCTCGCCGCCGCCGGAGACCCGCAGCTGTGGCAGCACCGCCTCGCCCAGCTGCAATACCCGGCGGACGTGTTCGTCGCCGACTCCCGCCGGGTCCGGCTCGCGCTGGAACGGCTGATCGGCGGCGCGCTCGGCGGGGTGTTCGACGGTCCCGCCGATTCCTCGGCCCGGCTCGACTTCGCGCAACCGGGCGCAGTGTTGGATCTGCGCACGATCCGGGCCTCCGACGCGATGACCGCGATGGCGATGACCTGCGCCCAGAGCTGGCTGGAAACCGAACTCTCGTCGCCGGACGCACCGCCACGGGTCTGTATCTACGACGAATTCGCTCTGGTCGCCCGGCATCTTCCACTGATCCGGCGGATGCGTGAGCAGCTCAAACTCGCCCGAGCCTTTGGCATCGCCAACATCCTGGCCTTCCATCGGTTCTCCGATTTGGCCGCATCAGGTGCCGCGGACTCCGAGCAGGTGCGCATCGCCCGTGGCTTGATCGAGGACTGTGGGGTGCGGGTCTCCTACCGGCAGGCCACCGGAAGCCTCGACCAGGCCCGCGAGTTCCTGGGCACCTCCGATGTCGAAACCAACCTGTTGCGCTACCTGCGCCAAGGCGTCGGCTTGTGGAAGATCGGCACCCGATCCTACGTAGTCAAGCACCAGCTGTCGTCGATAGAGACGGCGATGGTGCACACCGACAGCCGTATGGAGGCAGGCGAGCCCGCCGACGATCTCACCGCTCAGGAATACGACGAGCGTCTCGAAGCGGTCGCCGCAGGTGAAAGGACCAGTCGATGAGCAAAGCACCCCTGTCCGCCCCCGGCCACCGGCCGCCGCAGCAGGGGCATATGCGCGCCGACATTTACATCCGGGTCGTGCTGCTGGTCATCACCATCACCGTCACCACCACGGCGATCCTGTCACTGTGGCTGGCCGGCCAGCTCGGCGGAGTTCTCGCCCACCTGGCCTGGCCGGACTCCGGTCCGGCCGACGCGCCCGGCATCGCCTTCCGGGTGCTCGCGCATCTCGGTGACCCGGCGCAGGCCTGGCCCGCCGCGGCCCGTGCCGAGGTCGCACCCGTCTGGCTGCTCTACCCGCTGTGGCTAGTGCTATGGCTCGGCATGCTGCTGGGCTGGTTCTTTTGCCTGGCACGCGTCGCCCGTCCCAGGGCCAGGCGTGCCGGCTTCGCACGGAAGAAGAACATCGACGCGTCGCTGACCGCCAAGGCGGTCCTGGCCCGCGTCGACATCGTCCGGCCCGGCCTGACCATCACCGAAGCCGACGACGACACCACCCGCGCCGCCAAACAACGCCGGCGCGGCGACCCCCTCGAGGTCGCCCGATTCCTGGGCAACGACGCCGTGTCCGGCGAGCCGCTGTACCTGGCCCTCGAATACACCCGGTTCGCCGCAGCCGTCCCGCGGTACGGCGGCAAGACCACCCGCCTGGTGATCCCCACCGTCGTCGACGCCCGCGGCGCGGTCCTGACTACCTCGACCCGCCTGGACGTCGCGTCGATCACCTACCAGCATCGATCGACGATCGGCCCGACGCATATATTCGAGCCACAGGGCGAGATTCCTGGTGTTCCCCGGTTGCGGTGGTCACCGATCGAGGGCGCCCAGGACCAGATCGTGGCGATGTTGCGCGCCCAAGGTTTCGCTGACGGGTCCGGTATCGGCGACGAATCAGTCGAGAACGGCAAGTGGTTCCGCGACCAGGCCGCGACGATCCTGCGTGGCCTGCTGCACGCTGCGGCACTCGACGAGAACGCCACCATGGTCGATGTTCTCGCCTGGTCGCAGAACCCGAACAACGCGCGCCCGGAGCGGATCCTGCGCCACCACGGAGTGCACACCTGGGCTGATCGGCTCACCCGGCACCGCGAAACCACCGGCCGGGCCCGCGACACCATCCAGTCGGTGGTGTCCGGCGCGTTGGATGCGTTCAACGACCCGCGCGTGTTGTTGGCCTGTTCGCCGCCACGGGGAACGGAATTCAAAGCTGTCGAGTGGCTGCGCGAGTCCGGCACTTTGTATCTGGTCGGCACCCGTGACGCGCAGGCGCTGATCGCGCCGCTGATGGCCGCGGTCAGTGAAGACATCCTTTATCAGGCGCGTCGGCTCGCCGTGCGCAGCGACGGCGACCGGATCGAACCCGCCCTGTATTTCGTCGGCGACGAGATCGCCAACATCGCTCCGATCCCGTCGCTGCCGTCGCTGATGTCCGAGGGCGGCGGCTCGGGCATCTCCGTCGATGTCTTCGCCCAGAACCGGCATCAGCTGCGCCAGCGCTGGGGCGACAAGGGCGGCCAGGCCATCTCCGATTCCGCCAACGCGTTGCTGCTAATGGGCGCGTCCATCGACGTTGCAGCGCTGCGTGACGCCCAGGCAGTGGCTGGGCAAATCACCGACATCACCTCCGGCACTTCCTGGGGCAGCGGCCGGGCCAGCGTCAACGAATCCGCCCGCCGGGAGAATCTGCTCGACCTCGCGGACCTGCGAACCCTGGACGAGGGACGGGCGATCGCCCTGATCGGCAACTTGCCGCCGATCGAGCTGAAGATCCCTGCCTGGTACGAACGCCCCGACGCAGGCAAGCTCGAAGAAGGCCGCCGTGCGTTCCGGCGGATGCTGGCCGAGGGCGGCAGCCGATGAGCGGCTACGACTTTGAACTGCCACCGGACGCCCCGCCGGACATGGTCGCCATCGCCGAACTCGCCGCCGGCCTGGACCGGCTCACGGACGCCGTCGACACGCTGCACCAGCAGCACCTGGAACTGCGAGACGCCGTCGCCCGCTCCGCTGCCGGTGGTAGCGGATCCCGCAAGGCACCGGCGGGGATGCCGTGGCCGGTGCGCTGGTCCGATCTGGATCGGGACGCGGCCGCACAGGTGTGGGCGTGGCTGATCGACTGGGTCGGCTGGCTCGTCGACCGGTACGAGATCGCCGAAGAGATTCCCGCCTGCTGGTACCGGCACGGCCCGCTGATCGAGGAACTGACCGCTCTTGCGGCCGGCTGGCACGCCGCCTACGACGACCATGCTCGCAGCGACGAGCCGCTGATCTGGCAAGAACGCTTCGCCCGTAGCAGGGCCCGGCTGCGCGACTGGGACGAGTTCACCCGCTGCCGCAACGGCGAGCACGCCGACCACAACCTCGATCTGCACTGGCCAGATGACTGGGCGGACAACGCGATGACGGTCGCCAACGTCGATCTGGTCGGCCGGCCGCGAACCGCGGATGCCGGGCGACCGAGTGAGGGGGCGTCATGAGCAGCCAACCGGCGCCGGTCACATCAGAGGCCGACTGGGACCGCTTCAACGCGACCCTGCGGCTGATCGGCAACGACATCAAGAACCTCAACCAGCGGATCGCCGGCGAAGAGGAACTCGAACCCGACAGCGAGACGACGGAGGAAGCCGTGCCCGATCCCGACTACTACCTCGACCCCGCCGACGACACCGACACACAGCACGTGGACGAGGAGGAACGCCAGCGGCGCCTGGAACAGCAGATCGACGGGGAAGTCGACGGCGACTACGACGCGGCTTACCCCAACGACCCGGAGATGGACGCCTGATGACCATCACCAGCACGACGACGTCAGCCGACGCGGACAGTTCCGACGCCCGCACTCGGCGCGGAGATCACCGAATCGCCGGGGACCTTAGTCTGCCGGTGACGAACACCGACGACCGGTACTTCGCCACGCTGCGCACCCTCAGCGCCCGAGCGATGACCGCCAGAGCCACCATGCTCGACGCGCACCTGGCCGCCACACCCCAGGAACGGACGGCAGCCCTCGTCAACCTGCACCATCACCTGCGCGGCATGGCCGGCATCGTCAACGACGCCCTCGGCGCCATGGACAAGCCGCAGGAACCACGATGAGGACCCTACTGCCGCAGGCGGCAGGGCTGATCGTGACCTTGCTGGCTGCGGCCGGCTGTAGCCCGGATGCTCCGCAACCCGTACCGGCCGCCACACCAGCGACCAACACCGCCTACTCGGTCGACGAGGACCACCACGACCACGACGACGGCCCCGGGCCCACGTCCAGCGCCCCACCGGCCCCGGCCGCGGTTGACGCCGCGACCGGCTACGTGCAGGCGTGGGCCCGGCCGAACCTGGACCAGGCGACCTGGCATGCGGCCCTGCAGCCGCTGGTCCTCCCGGCCTACACACCGCTGCTCGGGGACACGGACCCGGCCAATGTCCCCGCCACCACACTGACCGGCGCACCCCGGGTCGTGTCTGCGACGACCGACGCCGTGGTCGTCGACGTACCCACCGACGCCGGCCCGATCCGAGTCACAGTCGTCGCCGACGACGGCCGGTGGCTCGTGGCGACAGCCGATCCTGTGCCGGAGCCGTCATGAAGACGATCACATGGATTGCGGTGCTCGCGGTGCTGCCGCTGCTGCTGTGTGTGGCCGGCATTCTGGTGGCCACCGGCGACGAACCCGCCGAAGCCAGCTGCGCCACAGTCACCGCGTCCGGTCAGGCGAGCATCCGTCGCCACGTCGGCGCCGTCGGCACTTGGAACTCGGCCGCCGTCGACAACGCCGCGATCATCGTCGCCGTCGGCCAGCAGAAGCAGATCCCGGCCCGCGGCTGGGTCATCGCCGTGGCCACCGCGATGACCGAATCACGGCTGATCAACACCAGCAAGGTCACCGACCACGACAGCGTCGGCCTGTTCCAGCAGCGCCCGAGCCAGGGCTGGGGAACACCGCAGCAACTCATCGACCCGGTGTACACGTCCACCAAGTTCTACAACGCCCTGGTCAAGGTCAAGAACTGGGAGACGCTGCCATTGACGGTCGCCGCTCAGAAAGTGCAGCGCTCAGCCTTCCCCGACCGGTACGCGGACTTCGAGAACGACGCCGAAGATGTCGTC
The DNA here is from genome assembly GCF_017592555.1 of Actinoplanes flavus. Lineage (GTDB taxonomy): Bacteria > Actinomycetota > Actinomycetes > Mycobacteriales > Micromonosporaceae > Actinoplanes > Actinoplanes flavus. The sequence continues at coordinate 162,288 of NZ_JAGFNS010000002.1, forward strand.
GCCGCCGTGACCGGCGCCGCCTCCATCACCGACCTGCCCGGCGCCAGCCTCGCCGACTGCGGCACGCCTGCGGCGGTCTCGGCCGGCGGCTGGACCCAACCGGTGCCCGACGGCATCGTTTCGGGCTTCCGCACCTCCGAGCGTCCCACCCACCAAGGCGTCGACCTCGGCTCCGACCGCAACGACGTCATCCGCGCCGCCGCCGCCGGCAAAGTCGTCTACGCCGACTGCGACGGCTCCACCGGCAACTGCAACATCGACGGCAACCCCGACACCACCAAAGGCTGCGGCTGGTTCGTGGAAATCCTGCACGCCGGGGATGTCGCCACCCGCTACTGCCACATGGTCAGACGTCCATCAGTCAAGTATGGACAGCAGGTCCAAGCGGGAGACCCGATCGGCCTAACCGGCAGCAGCGGCCATTCCTCCGGGCCTCATCTTCACTACGAAGTCCACCTTGATGTCAGCTGCGGCAAAACTCGCTGCCAACTGAGGTCCTACAACGCAACAAACCCTGTCGACTTCATGAAGAAAGTGGGCGCACCGTTAGGGAAAAGCGAATGAGAATACCGGCAAAACTCATCTCCTTGAGGACTCATTCTGCCCTGCCCGGCACCCGTTATCCAGAGAGTCACTCCGACGAGCCACCAGAATCATCCCGGAGGGCACGCTGCCCGGTGGGCAGGGATTCACGATGCGACTGAACGTCGCGATGACCGACCGGCCCGCACGCCACAGCCGAGTCCTCCGCAGAGACACAGCCGCCATCTCACGGCACACTGCGGCGATCAGCAGGCGAAGCAACGGGAACACGCGCCGATCCCGCCGACAACCATGACCTCGCCGCCAAGACGGCGCTCCCCTGAGCGCGAGTCGACGAATGCCGTGGCCCATGTACCGCGGCGCGCGTAAGCCGAGAAATCTCCCTCCGGCTCACCGAGCCAGCCGTCGGAAAAGACCACTTCAATCCAGGACGGAGCCCCAGGTGACCACCGACCGTGACACCGACGCCAACTCGCCAGAAGCCCCAGCCGACCCCGCCACATTGCGCGGCATCACGGCGATGTGCCGGGCCAGCAACCTCGTCCGGCGGGAGTTGGAACGCGTCGTCTTGAGCGACGTCGAGCTGACCTGGAGCAGCTACGACGTCCTGCACCTGTCCGTCAGCCGCCGCCCCATCGACACCCGCACCGTCGCCGCAATCTCCTGCTTGACCAAAGGCGCCGTCTCGATCTGCGCCAACGGCCTGGAGAACCGCGGCCTGATCCGCCGCGGACGCCACGAGGAGGACCACCGGCGGATCCTGCTGCACCCGACTGCCGAAGGGCTACGCCTCATCGAGGACCTCCGGCCCCGGCTCATCACCGAAGCCCAGCGCCTCCTGCGGCACCCGCCGACAGGGGTGAGCTCTGAGGCTGTCGCCTTGATCGTGCACATCACCAAGGCGCTGAGCACCGCCGCGTAGCGGATCTCCGCATCCCCGGACTGCCGAGAGCGCCATCTCCGTCGAAAGGAACACCGTGCATCGTCGTCGCGTTCGAGCCACCGCCCCGCCCCGGCGCGCCGTGTGCGCAGAACTCTCGCACTGCTGACTGCAGCGTGCCTGCTCGCGGCCGCATGCCACCGAGACACCTCCGCTGCTGACACCAGGACGACACTCGACTAGGCGAGCACGCCCGCGAGCACGAGCACCGGTTCCACGCCGGCGGAAGAACCGCGAACCTTCCAAGCCGTGGCGCAACCCTGCGCGCTGCTGGACCACGAACACATCGCGGCGGTGCTCGGACCCGACGGCGGCTCGTTCGCCCCACCGCGAACGCACACCGGCCCGCAGGGAACCTGGCAGCTTTGCGAGCGCGAGTCGGGGTACGGGGTGCCCGGCAGGAACCTCACGGCCTTCGTCCTGCGCCTGGACCTCGCTCAACCCACCACGGCCAGGACGCGGTTCGACGCACCTGTGGTTTCCGTCGCCGGCCTCGGATCCGGCGCCTACGTGCGTGCCGATCCGAACGTGGGCCAGCAACTGTCGGCCTACGACGGCAACCTCAACATCGAGATCACCGTGACCGCGATTGCGGGCGCAACACCGTCGGCAGGTCAGGTCCAACCGGTCATGATCGATTCGGCTCGTCAAGCGATGGAAGAGCTACTCGCGCAGCGGTGATCTTCTTGCCGCCCGAGTTCCGGCAGCGCCGACACGGTGCTGCTGCACCTTCGTCCGGCGCAGCTCCCGGTGGCGATCGGCGAAACGCTGTTGCGATACAGACCAGCCGTCCGCCTGGCGCCGCAGGTTCATGGTGGCACGCGGCGCATCGTCGCACACACAGTCTCACCCCAATAGCACAGTGCCGAAGGCCCGCCAGCAGCCGCGGCTGTCGGTGCTACGGAACAGACCGAACACTGGATCAAAAGGCCGCATAAACCAGTGTCGAAGTTCCCAGAGTAAGGCTTTCAAGGGACTGAACCTCTAAAGCCCCTTCCAACGAGATAAGACGTGCTGGCCTCTAGTCTGGTGCGGTGAGCCGGTATTCGATGTCAGCCGAAGATGCGGTCAGGCTCGTGGAGCAACTTGCCGCCCATGGCGTCGATGCGTGTGTTGGCGGCGGTTGGGCCGTGGACGCGCTACTCGGGGAGCAGACACGGGAGCACTCTGACCTTGACATGTGGGCGCCGATTGCGCATCTCGAAGGCTTGTTTCGCGCGTTTGTGAAAGTCGGCGTCAGTCAGATCTTTCCATGGCCGGGTGACCGACCGTGGAACTTCGTCCTGCATGATGGTGACCGGTTGCGGGTGGACCTGCATCTGTATGAGCCGCTCCCGGACGGTTCCTTGCATTACGGATCGGTGACCGAGGGCGGTCCTTTCCCTGCTGAAGCGCTTGCTGGGCGTGGTTCGATTGCGGGGGTTGAGGTGCGGTGCGAGGCTGCCGAGTGGGCAGTGCGCTGGCACACGGGCTATCCGGCGCGCCCGGTCGACTTCCACGATGTGACGTTGCTGTGCCAGCGTTTCGGGATCCCGCTACCGGAGGGTTTCGAGCCGTTGGGGAGCGCCTCCGTTCAAGGTTTGTAGCGTTCGCCGGCGCATCAGTCTTCGGTCAGCTCGGCGAGGAAGGGCAGCCAGGTGCAGGTGGCGCACTGCTGCCGGGCCTGGGTGCGGGTGAACCAGCCTGCGGGTCCGCACTCTGAGTCCGGGGGCGGATTCAGCGGTGGGCGGTTGGAGTTGGTGCGTGTGGTGAACATCAGTGTGTACGACACCGGGAACGGGTATGGATAGCTGGCGGGCGGCCGTTGATGCAGCGTGAAGCGTTGCCATCCGAGCAGCGTCAGCGCGTCGGCAGGCACGAGCAATCCCGTTTCCTCGATGATTTCTCTCGCGGCGGCCTGCCGGGCGTTTTCGCCGGCGTCGATGTGGCCGCCGGGCACGTCCCAGCTGCGGCCGGGTAGATTGACGTGTGTCAGCAGCACGTGGCCTCGGGCGTCGCATACGAGCCCGAACGCGGCCGTGGTGATCTCCGGCGGTGGGTGTGTGTCGGCGCGGACTACCTCCATCAGATGCGGTACGGGGATCCATCCGGCAGTGCCGGTGGCGATGACTCTGCCGGTCACTGGTGTGCTCGTAGCGTGTCGACGATCGAGGTCGTTGAGTAGGAGTGGATGCGGTCGGTCACGTGCACGTGTGCGCTGACCGCCTCGGCCGCGGTCAGCTCGCTCGGGTACGCGGTGAGGCTCTCGCGGCCGATGACGAAAACGTTGGGGCGCAGGATGCGGATCTGGGTGTCGGCGGCGGGTTCGTCGTAGAGGAACACGCGGTCTACCCATCGAAGGGCGGCGACGAGGGCTGCGCGTTCGTGTTCACCGATGATGGGCCGGTCAGGGCCTTTGAGTTCGCGGACCGACTGGTCGCTGTTGACACCGACGATCAGTAGATCGCCGAGCCGGTGCGCCTGTTGCAGGAAGTACAGGTGTCCGGCGTGCAGCAGGTCGAAGCATCCGGTGGCCAGCACGACACGCGCGCCGGCCCGGTTGTTCAGCCACTGACGGATGACGTTGAGCGGTGTCGGACCGCTGCTCAGTCCCGGGGCGGTCATCGGCTGGCGCCCGCGAGGAGTTGCTGACAAGGCTGGAGTTCGACCCAGCGGCCTTCGGCGGCTGCGGAGGTGTAGGCGGCGTCGATCACCAGCGATGTCGTCAGTGTTTCGGCCAGCAGGGGCGCTGCCTGTTCGGGATGCTGGGTCTTGACGAGGAAGTCGGCGAACATTGCGGCGAACCAGTCGCTGTGCTGGGGGTCGTCGAAGTTCGAGGGCAGGGTGTCGTGATGCAGGTTGCCGCCGAGGCTGTATTGGACGTCGTTGTTCTCCACCGTGACGGTGCCTGCGCTGCCGATGATCGAGTAGTAGCTGTTGCGGTAGCCGGCCGCCCAGGTGACGTCGAGTTCGATCGAGACATCACCGTCGCAGCGGATGATCAGCTTCGCGGTGTCCTCGGTGTCGGTGTGGTGGTCGTGGCGCATGTTGCCGGTCAGGCAGGACACCGCGAGGGGTGTGCGGCCGGTTAGGTGGGTGGCCAGGTAGACGCTGTGCGGGCCGTGGTCGCGCAGGATGCCGCCGCCGGCGATGAGCGGGTCGCGGCGCCAGTGCGGGTTCCATTCGCCGACGCCGACGGCGTGGCCGCGGCGCAGGGTACGGAACCGGGCGCCGAGTACGTCGCCGAAGTCGGGGTCGTGCACGACCTGCTGCATCGTGGCCAGGATGGGGGCGAACTTGTAGTTGTGGCAGGGGTAGAACACCTTGTCGGCGGCGGTGATCTGGTCGAGTAGGTGGTCGTAGTGGCCGTCGTGCGGCATCAGCACCGGCTTTTCGCAGAGGACATGCAGGTCGTGGTGCAGTCCGAGGCCGATGTAGTCGGCGTGGGTGTTCGGCGGGGTGCAGATGTCGATGAAGTCCGGGGTTTCGTGGTCGAGCATCTGGTCGAAGGTGGTGTAGGCGCGCAGGCCGACGGAGCGGGCGGCGGCGGCGCGGGCCGGGGTCGGGTCGACGACCGCGACCACGTCGATGCCGGGGGTGCGCTGGTAGCCGATGGTGTGGCCGGCCGCGATGGTGCCGTAGCCGATGATGACGCCGTTCACGGGGTTCCTCCGTCGCAGAGTAGGTGCAGGAGCCGGTCGCGGTGGGTGCCGGATTGGACGTCGGAGCGCACGCGGTAGGTCTGGCAGTCGTTGACCATCCGGTGCAGCCGGGCTCGCATTCGGGCGTGGGTGCGGGAGAAGGTGAGGTAGTCGCCACCGCACAGGTCGAGGAGGTCTTCTTCGAGCCGGTAGACGTTGAGGCCGAAGGCGAATTGTTCGACGACGCCGAACGCCTCGCTCGGGGAGAGGCGTTGCACGTCGTGTTCGTGTGGGGTGCGGAAGTCGGCGATCCAGATGGCGCGCAGCGGCATCGGGGCGTGGGCGTGGTGGGTGAACGCGTCGTGGGGGTCGATCAGCCGTTCGGCCTGGTCGAGGGCCGCCGCCGCGATCAGGCCGCTCTGGTCGAGCCAAGGGCCGGGTCGTATCCGCATGGTGCTCGCGACGCCCTCGATCGTGCCGCCGGAGCGCAGCAGGGTATGCGAGTTGGTGATGAACGTCGCGCCTGCTCGGCACAGCCCGGTGAGCAGGACGGTTTTGCCGGCGCTGCCGCGTCCGATGATCAGTGTCGCCGCGTTGTTGACGGCGAGGGCGGCGGCTTTGAGGAAGAGCCCGCCAGCGGTGGTGGTGTGCCGCAGGAGCAGGTATTTGATGATGTACGGCCAGACGAGGTGTTCCAGGTGGTCGCCGGTGAGCACGATCCGGTTGCCGATGGTGGACATGCGCACCGGGGGCCCGAAGTGGTCGGTCACGTAGTAGCCGGAAGCAAAATTGCGGGCGCGGGCGGTGCTGTCGGAGGGCAGGCCAGGATCGGTGTGTGACAGGCACAGCAGTTCCAGGTCCGCGGTGGTTCCGGTGGGCATCCACGCGGTGCGGCTGAAGTAGTTCAGTGCGGGGAAGTCGGGCACGTCGCTGGCGATACGCAGCATGATCGGGCCAACACGGACGACCTGATCGGTGAGCACCCGTACCGACGTCGGCAGTGGCGGGGCTGTCATGGCAGTTCCTTGAGCAGCGTGGCGCAGGCTGCCTGAAACCGGCCGGGATCCGGGCGGGCGGCATCGAGGACGTCGATGCAGTCGGTGAAAGCGCGGATCGCCGCGTATGGCGGGGTTACGGGCTCAGTGTCGTTGCCGGCCAGAAGATCGGCGACCTCGGCGGTGACGAATTGCCGTTCCACTTCGTCGACGAACACGGTGAGCGCGTGCACCGTGGCGTCGAAACAGCCGTGCTCGCGGGCCGCGATCAGAATCTCGGTGGCCTTGCGGTCGTAGTCGCCGGGATCGTCATGTCCGGCGCAGCTGAGGTAGTGCTCGACCCGGAAGTTGACCAGGCCCGGATAGCGGATCTTCCCTGAGAGGGGGTCACGGTCCGGGGCTCGGACCTGCCAGATCTGCCGGTCGACTCGGTTGTATTCGCCCAGGCCCGGGGTGGTGATGCCGCGCCCGGCCAGGACCGCCGTCACTTCCGGGCGCGGCGGGAACGGCACCGGGCCCGAGTCGTTGAGATGCCAGCTGTCGGGGTCGAAGTAGCCGTACAGGCACGCTCGCAGTTCCTCCGGCGGGCACAGCACGCCGAGCTCCTCGATCCCGACTTGGCCGCGGCAGTAAGCCACCCGTTGCGGATGCGGCACCGGGATGTCGTCGATGACGTGGGTCTTCTCGAAGTCGACGAGATGGTAAGTGCCGCCGTGCACGAGGATGTTGCGGGGGCTCAGGTCGCCCCAGAGGACACCGCGGTCGAGTAGCGCGTCCATCAGGTCGCGGTAGTCGTGCAGCAGCGGCCGGTGGTCGCCGGGAGCCGTCAGCATCGCCTCGACGGTGTTCCCGGGGACCCAGCGCCAGATGGCGTAGACGCGGCCAGTCGTGCCGTCGCGGATGGTGGCGAGCAACGGCGCGAGTTGAAGCTGCCGGGAACGGCCGAAGGTGACCGACCCGGCAAGCCGGGTCGCGAGGTCGTGGTAGGCCCGTTGCTCCCGGGCGAACCGGCCGGGTTTGGCGGGATTGGCACGTTTGCTGACGACACGGGTGCCATCGGGCAGGTACCAGGATTTGACGATGCCTTGCCGGATGCGAGCGTTCGGGCCGGGCACCTCGTGCTGGCTTTCCACAAACTCAGACAGCCCGGTGCCGAAGTCGTGCAGCAGTGCCCGGACGGTGTCCTGCTGAGTGGGGTCAGGCACGTAGGCGCAGGTGGTGCCATCGGGGGCCGTCAGCACCTGCTCGAGATCGCCGGCGAGCACCACCGTCGCGGTGCCGGGCCGGGCGAATCGCTGCCGCCCGAGTTCGTGCTGAAGCCGCGCCCGATCGTGGGGGTCCGCGGTGGCCGCGAGCCGTTCACACAGTCGGACGATGCTGTCGGGCGTGTCTGGCCGCAGGAAGAGGGCGGCGAGACGGTAATCGCCGGTGAGGTGCAACAGCCGGTCCACCACCACGGCGGCATGCGGTGGGCGCGCGGCCAGCCGCTCGCCGATCAGGTCCCGGATGCCGGCCGCGACCCGGCCGGTCGGATCCCAGCGATACCCGGCAGGGGCGACGACGCTGATCATCGGGCACCCACCGGAATCCGTGACAGCAGCACGGCGGGCAGCAGCACGGCCGACAACAGCGTCCCGGCGGCATCCTGCTCGGCCACCCCCACCAGCACCTGCGCCGTTGTGTCGGCGAGGTGGTAGCACAGGCGAACCCGGCGCCCGGGAAGCAGCGCGATGGCGTGGTGGCCACCGACCGCGGTCAGCTCGCCGCCGGACAGGACCCACTCGGTGCCGATCGTGCCGAAGTCGACCCGGCCGCGTTCGGTCGCCGCGTCGGTGCGCTGCGGCAGGCCGACAGTGACGGTGGCCTGCCGTTCGTCGCGGTAGACCTCGACGCTCCACGCCGGTGCGTGCCGGCCGCTATCCAGCTCGATCCGGTCGGCGAGCGCGCTAACGGCGGACAGGTCGAACCAGCCGGGCAGCAGCAGCGCCTCACGGTCGGCCGGAATGTGCGCCCAGAAGTCCCACCAGAGGCAGCGGGGGAACGGCTCGGTTCCGGCTGGCACCGGCAGCGGGTTGCTGCCGAGCAGTGTGGTCGACGCCCAGCCCGCCCATCGCACCGCGTCGTGCGCGTCCAGGTCGTCGACCAGCGCGGCGAACCGGGCCGGATCGAAGTCCTTGTGCCGGACAAGGTCGTGCAGGTCGGCGAGTTCGGCCAGTTTGACGCACGGCTTGGCGCGATGCGACAGCGACCACATGTTGGTGAAGTTCAGGAAGGCGTGGGCGCACAGCACGATCGCCAGCAGGCAGGGGTCCGCAACGCTCACCCGGCCTACCGTGACGGCGCCGCCGTCGGCCAGCCGGTCGTGCCGGATCGGGTTCATCGCGCTGGGACGGCGCGGCTGACGCCACGTCTCACCGTGCTCGGGCGAAGAGAAGTCGGTGCAGCCGACCGCCCCGTAGGCCGGGACCGGTAGGTAGGCGTGGACGTCGATCTCGATGCCGTCGCGGGTCAACTCGCCCAACTCATGCAGGAACGGCTGCCGGGTGCGCTGGTAGCCGAGCCCGGTCAGCACCTCGATCAGCGAGGCGCCGTCCGCGCAGACCAGGTCGATGTCCCCGCAGCGCAGCAGGTGCTCATCACCGGTGAGCAGACCGGTCGCCATCCCCTTCACCAGGATCGGCGGCGGCTGGTCGCCGAGCGCGGCCACGATGTCATCGATCGCCCGGATGTGGGCGGCAGCACGGGTGAGGGTATCGGCAAACTGCTGCGCCACGGGCACGCCGAGCCGGTAGCGCAGCCATTGCGGCCCGGCGGGAAGACGGCGCAGCAGCCGGCCGGCGAGCGCGTGCTGATCGATCAGGTAGAGCAGCTGCTGGTCGTCGAAGTCGGGGTCCGTCAGGGTGATGTCGGCGCCGGCGGCCCACCGCAACACCGAGGTCAGGGCGCTCATCAGAGCACCACGAACGCCGGATAAGGCGACTGCGGCAGCCGCTGGATACGGTGCCCGCTGATGTCCAGCACGTTCTTGAGGGCGACGGTCTCGCCGGGGAAGTCCGGATGCCCGAGCTCATCGAAGGCCAGCACACTCCCGACCGGCATGTGCGGGCGCAGCAACTCGATGCAGTCGCGGGTGGGGTCGTGCAGGTCCATGTCGAAGTAGGCGAGCGCGACGATCGTCTCCGGGTGGCGTTGCAGGTAGGCGGACAGCTGCTGCGGGGCGTCGCCCTGGCACAACTCGAACCGTTTGATGTGCCCCATCGGTGTCTCGGCCTCGTGCAGCGTAAGGATCTGCTCCAGGTAGTGCCGGTAGCCGGGCGTGACGCTCATGCTGCCCGCGAACACCCGATCGGAGTCGCCGTCCTGCACGGCCGGCTCGCAGAACCCGGCGAAGGTATCGAACCCCACGATCGTGCGGTAGAAGTTGGTCGGTTCGTGGCGGGCCCGCAGCGCGTTGAACACCGACAGGTGCCGGCCCCAGCGGACCCCGAACTCGACGATGATCCCGTGGACGCCGAGGATCTGCTGATAGAGCCAGTCGAGCGTCAGGATCTCGTTGATGCGCTGCGGGCGCATGAACACCTCAAGATGTTCCAGCAGCTCGTCCGGCGGGATCGGCCGCTCGGCGAACAGCGTGCGCAGCTGCGTGCGGGTCCATTGCTCCGTCTCGGACGGCGCGATCATCCTCATTGTCGTCACCTGTGCCTCCATGAAGTCGTAGCGGGCCGACCACACCGGTGAAGTCACGAAACGAATCCGTGGGCCGCCCTCGGGAATCAGGTCGCCGCGGGCAGACGCACAACTCGCCCGCGGGATGTGCAGCGTTGGGCTCCGGTCAGGTGGCTTGCGTCGCGAGTGCCGGGGCGAGTGAGGCCAGCGCCTGGTCGCAGGCGTGCACCGCGAACTCGATGTCCTCGCGGGTGTGCGCGGCCGACACGAACCACTGATGGTTCGGATGCAGCAACACCCCGCCGGATGCCGCCGCGGCGGCGAAAGCCGCACTCAGCCGCTGACACCGGACCGGATCGGGATCGGTGAACCGCAGGAACGGCATCGGCGGATACCCGACCACCCGCGCCGGCACGCCGTGCCGGTCGACCAGCGCCGACAGGCTTTGCTGAAAAGCGGTGCCGGCCTTCCACAACCGCTGCAGCGCGTCGGTGTCGCGCAGAATCGCGATGGTCGCGAGGGCAGCGGCCATCGGCGCGGGATCGGCGTAGAACGTCGACGAGATCCGGGTGCGCCCCAGACAGGACAGCACGTCGCCGCGTCCGACGACCGCCGAGATCGGATGACCGTTGGCCATGGCTTTGCTGAACGTACTGACATCCGCCTGGACGCCCAGCAGCCCCTGCACCCCGGCCAGAGCGAGCCGGAACCCCGAGCGCATCTCGTCCAACACAAACAACGCCCCGTGCTCGTGAGCGATCCGGCGGACCTCCTGCAGATGGCCCTCGGGAACCGCTTCATCGCCGAACGGCATCATCAGCACACACGCCACCTGACCGCGGTGCTGGGCAAACGCGTCACGCAGCGTGCTCAGGTCGTGGTAGTCGAACAGCAGCGTGTCGGCGCGGGTCGCCGCCGGGACACCTGCCGGGATGCCCGCGGCCCAGTCGTGCCAGCCGTTGTAGCCCCAGCGGAGCACCTTCTCCCGGCCGGTGAAGATCCGGCACAACCTGACCGCACAGCTGGTCGCATCCGACCCCGTCTTCAACAGGTACGCCAGCTCCGCACCGGGCACCAGCGAGACCAGCAGCTCAGTCAACTCACCCTGGCGACAGCTCCACAACGGGGCGATGCAGTTACCGTTACGCAGTTCCGCCGTCACCGCCTCAATCACCCGGTCATCGGCATGCCCGAGCACCACTGGCCCGTAGCCGAGATTAAAATCGACGTACCGCGTGCCCGCCAAATCCCACAGATAGGGCCCGGCAGCCCGGCTGAAATACCGCGGATACCGGGTCTCGTCCACCAGGCCTGGCGGCAGGATGTCACCTCGGGTCGCCGCCCGCGCATCGGTACGCACACTCCGCGCATGCCACTGGTCGTCCAACGTCATTCCCGCGCTCATGCCGGTGGGCGGCACCCGGCGCGGCGATATCCGCAGCGGCGCGATCGTGTCCACCCGCCCGCCCATCGGCATGTCACCGACATCCGGCAGGCGGGTATCGAACGAGTCCATGCGAGCCTCCCTCCCTACGCCGTCCGGCATGACCGTTCATCGATGCCGTCAGGCGCGGTTGTCACTCGATATGAGAACTTTCAGCGAACCCCGGATCGGTCGAACTCCGATACGCTGGCAGGCCTCGAAACCGGTGAAGGCGGTGAAAGATCACCGAACGGGCGGGGGTGTGCACCGTGCCACAAAGCGCAACAGGTAACGAGAAACTCGCAGCGGTCCTCGCCGAGGCCGGGATGTCGCATGGGCAGGCAGCTCGCGCATTCGTCCGGGTAGCAGCCGAAACCGGCGCGGCCGAGTTCGCCGGTGTCGGCCGGTCACACGTGTCGAAATGGGTCGCCGGGGTGAAACCGAGCGGGCGCGCGCCACTGCTGTTGTGTGAGACTCTCGGCCGCAAGCTCGGCCGTACCATCACCCCGGAACAGATCGGGCTGGACGCGTCATCCTTTCGGGGCGTGCGCGGGTGGGATGCCGATACGCTGGTCGAGCTCACCGATCTCGGAAGGTGTGATGTGGACATCGAACGCCGGCGCCTGCTCAACGCCGCGGTGTTCTCCGTCGCCGCCCTCGGCCTGCCGCGCCGATCATGGTGGGACGACATGGGCCGAATCGGCCGCGACCGCCACACACCGGCCGGACGGGCGATCGGCCACTCCGACGTCGACGCGGTCCGCGACATGGTCCAACTGTTCTCGCACGTCGACCAGAAACGCGGCGGCGGCCACGGCCGCACCGCCGTCGTGCAGTACCTGACCGACGACGTAGCCGGATACCTGCACGGCCGGTTCGCCGACGACCAGGTACGCCGCGACATGTTCGTGGCCGCCAGCGAACTGGCCTACCTATCCGGATGGATGGCGTTCGACAATGCCGAACACGCCATCGCGCAGAATCACTTCCGAGTGGCGGTCAAACTCGCCGCCGAGGCCGACGAGGCGACCATGGCCGGACACGTCCTGCGGGCGATGGCGCATCAGGCCGTCGACCTCGGCCACTACCGGCAAGCCCACGACCTGGCCGAAGCCTCTGTCGACGGCCGCCGTTACACCGACGCCAGCCACCGCGAAAAAGCGCTGCTCGGCGTCGTGCACGCCCGAGCACTGGCTGTCTGCGGCGACAGCAAGAAGGCCGCCACCACGCTGCTGCAAGCCGAGACCGACCTCGCCGACGCGCAGCCCGGCGACGACGAACCGGGCCGGGTGTTCTTCTTCGGAGAGGCGAGCCTGGCCCACGAGACCGCGTGCGCGCTGCGCGACACCGGCGATTTCCAAGGTGCCATCAGCCAGTTCCGGCGCAGCGTCCGTACTCGTAAAGCCACCACGTTCACCCGCACCCACGCCGTCACCCTCGGCTACCTCGGCGCCGTCCACGCCGGCCTCGGCGAGATCGATCAGGCATGCGCCACCTGGAACCGCTCGCTCGACGCGATGCAAGGCGTCCGGTCCGGACGTACCCGCCAGGTCGCCACCGACATCCGCGCAACCCTGAGCCCCTTCCGCGGCCGGGGCATCCCCGCCGTCACCGATACCGACGCCCGCGCCGCCGCCTACCTGGCCGCCACCTCGTAACCAGCCGAACCTCGACCACCGACCAAGATCCCGGAAGGATCCAGATGGCATCGGAAACGTTTAGCGTCGAACCCGTCGCCCACGTGATCGGCGGCCGGACCGAGCCGACCGACGACTATTGGGGCGGCACCCAGGCCATCATCCGGATCGTCGACAGCAAGTTCCCGGCCGACGCGACCCAGGGCCTGGAAGAGTTCTCCCACCTGGAAGTCGTATTCCGGTTCCACCTGACCGACCCCAGCGACCTGCACCCGGGCGCCCGCGCCGCCCGCGACAACCCCGACTGGCCCGCCGTCGGGATCTTCGGGCACCGCAACATGCGCCGCCTCAATTGGCTCGGTGTATCCCGCTGCCGACTTATCAAGGTCGACGGCCTCGACCTGCACGTTGAAGACCTCGACGCCGTCCACGGCACCCCCATCCTCGACATCAAGCCATGGTTCACCGAGTTCGGCCCCCGCGGCGACGTTCGCCAGGCGTCATGGAGTCACGAGATGCTGACGTCCTACTTCGCCGACCATCAATAGACCTTCGAGAGCCGCGCAGCCCTACTCTGCAGCAGCGAGGGAGTTTGGCCGGCACAGCGAGGCCGCCGTGGATCGGCTCGCCTTTGGGCCAGGCCGGTGGCGATGTCGCTCATCTCGAAGGCAAAGCGCTGTTCCGCGGCTCATCTGCCCGATCCTTGAGTAGGGGAACCGGGTCGCCTGCCTCGCGCCATAGGAGGGCGAGATGGTAGACCCGCCGGGCTGCCGGGGCCCTCACCGGCGTCGGGGCTGGAGAACACCACCGGCGGTACTGGCGTACGAGCCGAGCTCCGTGGTACCCAGTCCGTCGCCACCATCTGGGGTCCGGTCGCCGGTACGGTCGGCATCACACGATCCAGGATCCGTTGCGTCAGCGCGGCATCGATACTGCCTTCGAACCCCGTGTCCCAGTTCCCGGGGGTAAGGCCCGTCGTCGCGGGCGACAGCGAGTGCCTGCTGCCGTTGCCGTTCGTTGACGCCGGGCAGCCCGAGTCGGGTGAGTTCGGCCCCCGCGCCGCGGCGGGAAGAGCGGAGGCTCGCGGCGGCCGCTTACTCGATGGTCAATTCGGTGTCGACCGCGGGGGCCGAGGCTTCCGGCTCGCTGTCGGGTGTCTGGGACGCCGGAGCGGACCGTGATGCCGGAGATTGTGTGGAGGCGTCGACGGCGTCGGCGACGGCGGTGATGACGCGGTTGAGCCCGCGAATGCTGCGTAGCATCTGCTGCTGGCTGTGGTGGGTAGCGGCGGCCTCGATCTGGCGCAGCAGGCCGGCGAGCGGGTGGATGGGCGCGGTCGGCTGGTTCGCTGGGCTACGGCTCTGCGGGTACGATGGTCGTGACAACAAGGATGCTTGAGCACTCTGGCTCAGGTGTTCGGGGCCGCGCTCGCCACTTGTAGGTTGTGGTGGAGCGGCCCTGTTGCTTGTCACGGTCAGTTCTCGGCCGGTGTGCGCGTCGATGATGGTGGCGGTGTCGGTGATCCGGGCCCACCATCGCGGGTCGTCGTGGGCGACGGCGCGTTGCAAGGCCCACGCCGCGGCATCGGCCATCCACAGGCCCGGCTGCTGCCGGTCGTCACGGTGCAGCATCCGCATGCGAGCACTGATCTGCCGGCTGCGGACGAGCCGCTTGTACGTGTCGATGTCGGGTGTGTCGGCGACGGTGACTTTGCGGCCTTCCCGCTGGGTCTGGGCCTGTTCGTCAGGGCCGGCCCGGGTATCAGCGATGACGTCGTGGACTTTCTGTTCATCGAGTTGGTGCAGCATCCGCACGAGTGCCTGCTGTCGGGATTGCTCCCGGTCTCGGGGGCCGATCGGTTGGGCGACGTAGAAGGTCCAGCCGGCGTGCTCTGTGATGGTGTCGAGCAGCGCGGTGATCCGCGAGTGGAAGCCGCGCCGGTACAGGTCGGTGGCGTGGAAGCTGTTGTTGCCGGTGGCCTGGCGGACGGCGGTGATGGTGTCGGGCAGGCCGGCGCCGTCGATGACGACGCCGGCGAAGAGGTAGACGCCGGTGCGGTTGCGGCGTTCGATGACGGTTTCGTCAACGAACGCGAGGCGGTAGTCAGCCATCAGCGCACTCCACCGGGCGACGGCCAGGTGCCCGTGTACTGGTCAGTCATGGCCGATGTCCAAATCCGGGGTCTCGGTCTGCGGCACATCCGGGTCGGTGGTGTCAGCGAGGCGACGCTGGCTGGCGTCTGCCTGGTCGGCGAGCTGCTCTCGGACGGGGTTGGTGTGCCGGTTGGGGCGGATGGCGTCGACGGCATGGACGCGGTCGGCGGTCTGCCGTGCGGCGTCGGCGAGACGCCGGCTGCTGGTGGCCAGGGCGCTGGCGCGGCGGGTCGATTCTGCGGCGGCGGCCAGGCCGGCGTAGCGGATCGGCAGAGCCTGCTGGTACCAGGTGTTCCAGTCGCGGTGGCGTTCCTCGAGGACGGCGACGTCATCGGCGGCCGCAGTCACGCGGACACGGGCGTGATCGAGACGCGTGCTGAGTTCGTCGACCAGGACGTGGGCGCGCAGGGAAGCGACCGCTGCGGAGTGCTGCTCGGCGGCGGCGCGGGTGCGCGCGGCCGCCGGTCGCCGCCAGATCGGGGCCGGTGTCGGTGGCGGACTGGTGATGGTGGTGGCGTGGTGCTGGGCGGCGGCGAGGGCGATGCGGCTGTCGCGCAGGTGCTGTTCGGCGGCGACGAGGCGGGTGTGGGCGTTGCGCAGCTCGCCGCTGACATACGGCGGGGCTGCGCGGTCGGCGGCGCGTCGCGCTTCGATGAGCGTCCGTAGCTGGGTGTCGGAAGCGGCGGTGATCTTGCCGGAGAGGGTGGCGACGCCGAGGACGAGTTGGGCCCGGTGCCAGGCTCCCCACCGTGCGGGGTCACGGTCGGAGGGTTCCGGGCCGATGGGGTCATCGGTGGTGATTGCGTAGCGGTCGCGGTAGGTGGCCACGACGGCGGCACCCGAAAGCCACCGCCGACGCCCGACCACATCATCGGGTAGTGGGCCGAGAGCGTGGCTCCAGGCGGGCTGGTGCTGCGCGGCATTCTCGGCGAGGGCTTCGATACGGCGGTCGCAGATGGCCGCGACGTCGGTGAGGGCGGCGCCGAGGTCGCCGCCGATGTCGGGCAGCCGGTCGGTGTAGGTGCCGGTTTGGGGGCCGCTGATGGCCACGGTCGGGTCGGGCCGGATGTCGCGGTAGATGTTGTCGATGCGCCAGGCGAGCACGGCGGCGGTGTCGCGGGCGCTGTGCAGTTCGCGTTCGGAGGCGACGGCGGCGAGGACCTGTTCGGGGTCGTATCCGGCGGCGGCGAGCCCCTGCAGGCGGACGGCGAGGGCGGGCATGGCCGGGTCTGCGGCCAGGTTCGCGGCGACGGTGTCGCCGGCCACGCGGCGGATGACGGCGGTGTAGCGGGGTGTGGCGGCGCGGGCGGTGAGGTCGTCGTAGATGGCTCCCCAGCGGTTCAGAGCATCGACGTCAGCCCAGAGGGTCTGTTCGGTTTCGGTGGCGGAGCGGTCGGTGGTGTCGGTGCGCAGGATGTCGGCGAGCACCGTGATCCCGGCGGTGGGCGGCGACGGCGGGTGGCTTTCCGGTGGTTCCTCGCTGGTGATGACCGCGATCTGGTTGAGTAGCCGACCGCGGGTGGCCATGACGTAGAGCCGGGCCCGGTTGGTGGCGGAGTCGACCAGGGCACGACCTACATCGACGGTGCGGCCTTGGGCGGAGTCGACGGTGGCGGCGTAGGCGAGCTGAACGTGCTCAGCAACATACGCGGCTGGCAGCAGGAGGGTGGCCTGAGTGGTGGTGTGACGAACCTGGACGGCGCCGTCCTCGCGCACGGCGAGGACCTGCCATTGGTCGCGGTTGGCGACGAACCGGTCGTCGGCGATGAGGTCGCGGTTGTTGCGCCGGGTCACGATCAGATCGCCGCCGCTGGCGCGGGTGCCGTTGGCCAGGGTGACCGCACGACCGTCCTGGACGAGCCCGGCGCTGATGAGGATGCGCCGAGCTTGGGCGGCGAGATCGGCGGCCTCGGCCTCGGTTTCGACCATGATGAGGCTGGATCGGCCCTGGATGATGTCGGCGGCCCACCCGTCGAGGACCTGCCGGGTGAGGTGCTGTCGGTCGCCGCCGAGGATCCGCCCTCGCCGGTCGTATTCGGCGAGCACGATGGTGTCAGCGTCGCGCAGCCTCAGCGATGCGGGACCTTCCCACGCTTCGGCGAACCTCCGGACCTCGGTCAGGGTGGTGGTATTGCCGAGCGAGGCGACGTATCGGAACATGCCGCCGGGCCCGATCGCGGAGATCTGCTCAGGGTCACCGACCAGGATCAGTTTCCCGCCGACCGCGTCAAGCAACTGGGTGAGGCGCACGAGATCGAGGGTGGAGGCTTGCGACGCCTCGTCGACGATGACCCACTGGCCGGGAGCGAATGTCCAATCAGTCGGTATTGTGCCGTCGGGTGGGGTGTGCTGGGCGTGCAGCCACATGGCGATGTTCTCGGTGCGAATACCCGGCGATCCGCCCTCGCGGGTGGCTTCGGCGAGCACGTACGCGGCGTTCTGCGACACGGTCAGGCCGAGCACCGGGATGTTCGCCCGGTGCGCGGCAACGCCGACGGCCCGCTGCAGATAGGTCTTTCCGGTGCCAGCCGGGCCGACGATGCCGGTGACGCGCCGGTCGTCGCCGACGGCGAACAGCAGCGCTTCCCGCTTCTCCGGACTCAAATCGAGCTCGCCGGCAACGTCGTCGAGCAGCGCTCGGGCGGCCGGGGTCGCGCCGCGCCGGGTGGCGTAGGCGATGAGCTCTTTCTCGGCGGACAGGACCGGTTCGGTGGAGAGTTGCAGGTCGCGGTGCCGGCTGTAGATGCTCTGCCGGTCACTGCCACGCACGAGCGTGTCGCCCCACTCCATCAGCGCGGGCGGCGTCAACACGCGTAGACCAGCGGCGTGGGTGCGCACCGCGTGGGCGGCGAGGCGTTGGACGTGCTGCCAGTCCGCGGTGCGGGCAGTGCCGGCAGGCACGTGCAGGACCCGGCCGATGGCCAACTCAAGATGGTCGAGGCTGAACACTGCCCGTTCGGCGCTGAGCTCGTGGATGGCCCGCTCGACCGCCAGGTGAGGAACCCGTCGGGCCGCAGCGTCAACGACGAGCTGGCGCTGCGCATCGTCACGGATCCCGAGTCGAACAGCAGCCTGCTGCAGGCTGTCGAGGTCCAGACGCCGATCCACCTGGGTGCGTTCGGCCTGACGCAGGACCTGAACCGCGGCTTGGTCGATGTGATCGCGGACCGTGCCGGCGACGATCTGCCGGACCGCAGTCGCGGTGTGCAGACCGGCGGTTTCGTCCTCGCGATGCCAGCGGGCCACGGCCTCGCGGGTCGACTCAGGGCCGTCCTTGAGCTGGCGGGTACGCAAGGCGGCGTCCTGCGCGCGGTGCCGCCACCGGCCCGCCCGTACGCGTTCCCGACCTGCTGCCGGGTCGGTCAGCCGCCCGTCCATCTCGGCTTCGATCGCGGCGCGGCGCTTGGAGTAGTGCGCCAGCATGCGCGGCGTGAACCCGATGATCTCGCGGATCGGGGAGCCTTCACGGGCGGCGAACCTGATGCCGAGCCGGCGGCCGAGTTCGGTTTCGACGGCGCGTTCGTAGGCGATGCGGGCGGCGATGCTGGCCTGGTAGAAGGCGCGGCTGTCGAGCGACAGCCAGTCCTGGCGGCCGTTGCGGGTGACGCGAACCTTCGCGCTGACGATGATGTGCGAGTGCAGTTGCGGGTCTTTCTCCCGCGACATGCGGTGGTCCCAGACACTGGCGGCCAGGCCATCGGTGTCGACCTGCACCAGGCCGTTGGCGCCCAACCTTGTGAAGGCGCCGTGGGCGCGGAGGTGTTCCAGGGCGGCGCGGACCCCTTCGTGGTGGGCGGCCATCACCTGCCGCTTGATGCTGTCGTCGCCGAAAGCCCACAGCAGGCTGACGCTTTTCACCGGTGAGACGGTGACGTCGAATCCGGCGACGGGCCGCCGTTCGGGGGCGGTCCAAATGTTGAGCCATACGCGGGCGATCTGCTCGTAGGACGCATCCTTCGGCAGCTTTTCCCACGCTTTTTCGACGGCAGCTTGGCGGGCATCATCGTCCATCGGCTGGTATTGCCGCCACAGCCTGCCAAGTTGCTCTCCGGTGACCGGGTTCTTTCCCTCGGCGAGCAATCGTTGTAGTTGCTGCTCGGTGACGTCGCCGTGGACGCCGAACAATGCGTTGCTTTGCCCGGCCCACCAGCCGGGTGCTTCGCCGTGGGCGGTCGGGTCGGCATGGTAGGCGACGACGGAGTGGGGTTGAGCTGGGCGGAAGTCGTGCCGGCCGGTGGCTACCTGCCGGGTCAGGTAGGTGATCCCGGCCCCGGGCGCGATGCGGGTGACCGTGAGCATGCGGCCAAGGGTAGGCCGCTGATCGGCCCTTTTCGACATTTGAATGCCAGGGGGTGTGCTAAAGCGTAGAAGTAGTGGAGGGGTGAGCTCTCGTTTGTGCAGCCTGCCTATGGTGCGACGATTGTTAAACGAGGGTCAAACTTTTTAGGACGACTCTTAAACCATTCTAGAGAATGGCAGGAAGGCTGGTTGTGAAGGTACTTTGAACAGCATGGCTAGCAAGACGAGCAATGAGGCAATGCAGGCACTCCGGCAGCAGCAGAAAGCGGAGGAATCCGCGCTGTTGGCTGTCATCGGCGCGAGCGGCACGGTGGAGCAGGCGCGACAGCGCCGGGCGGCGGAGGTGGAGGCGCTCGATGCTGCTGTGAGCGAGGCTGAGGCGGGCGAGGATGTGGCGCTGGCGGTGCTGGGCGCGCTGATGCCTGCCGATCGGGCGGGCCGGTTGGCGGGGGTGAGTCCGGCCCGGATGCAACAGGCGCTGCGCCGTACTGCGGCGGAAACGGTGGCCGGAAAGCTGGAGACCCTGACCGGCGGCGGGGCTGTGGCGGTGCGGCGGCGTGGCCGTCCACGCGGCTCGGGTGCGCCTCGCCGTGTGAGGCGGGATGGGGAGCGGGCGGACGTGAGTTCAGCGACCGACGATGAGCGTCACGATCAGCAGGAGCGCGGCGACGGCGGCGAGGGTGACGCCGATGATGGCGAGCGTCCCGCCGCATCCGACGACGGAGCGGCCTAGGCGATCGTTGTTGATGAGGGGCGTGGCGGGAACTCGCCTCGGGGGTGCGCGGTGGGTGGTGTCATTCTGCGGCTCGTGCGTTGATCGCGGCCGATGGGCGCGCTACGGTCGTGTTGTGCCTCTCTCGGCGTTCGCGCCGATGTGCTGGCCGGTATTGGGCCGACGGACTTGGTCGTGCATTCCCCTCCGGGGGATGTTCCCCCTCGTGGGGCCGTCGGCCCATCTTTATGCGCTACCCACGGACCGGTGTTGTGTGGCCGTGGCGTGCGACCGGGAGTGGTGGGCGCGGCAGCCCGGGTCGGCGTGCTCGATGCGCGCCGACGCGGCCGCCATGCGGCGCGCGGCTCACTGGCGGTGCCCGGGGCGCGCTGAATGCGCGCCCCGGGATCGCAGTGGTTAGAACGGCGGCTCGAAGGTGTCCCAATCGATCGGGGCGGGTGCGTAACCGCTCATGATCTGGACAGCGGCGGGAACCTCGCACATGCCTTCACGCGCGGCGTCGGCATTGAGCGTGTCGACGAGGTCAGCGGGAATCTCGGCGTACTCGCTGAGCATATCGATGATGATCTTCGCCTCGGTGACCTCCCGGAAGTCGCATCCGAGGTCGTAGTCCGGGGCGTCGTCCTCGTTGTCGTTGCTGGTGAGCCAGACCTGAGCGAAGAAGGTGCCGAACGTGCTTTCCCACCCGGCGACGGCACAGGACACGCTCGGGTCCACGGGCTTGAGTTCGTAACGGCTCACGATTAAGCCTCTCTGTTGACTTGTTCTAACCGGTATTAGTCGGGGCTTGGTCTCCCTGACTGCATTAATGGTATAACACTAAACGACTGATATCTATGGATGGCGCATTTAAGAATGAATGTTTTTGTAGTTTCGCGGGCCCGTTGTGGCGCATTGCGTAAGCGTTCCTGCTGGTCGCGGGCGCGCGCACGGCGGCTGGCCGCTTTTTTGGCCGTGGGGGGCGAGCTTGCTCGCCAGGTTGGGAGCGGCTGGAGCCAAATGCACTGCGGGGGTTTCGATTAAAAGATCATGCGGGTTGTGCATGATGTTTTATGAGCCCGCAGTGGATTTGGTGGAGGCCGTGAGCGACCTACACTCGTAGCGCCAGCCGACGGCCGGAAAAGGGGCTTTGACAGCGCGGCCGTAGGCCGCTCCTTTCTACCGGCCGGCCACGGCCGGCCGGGTTGAGCCCGCGCCGGCCCGCCTGTCCTGTGACAAACAAGCGCGGAGGACCCGAAGGTCCTCCGCGCCGAGCGTGCTACTGCCGGTTGTAGTCGCGGACGACCCGGAACTCGCGGTAGTCGTCGGCGCTGGTGGTGTCGTAGAACTCCTTTTCACCGACCAGGACATACTTCCGGGCGCTGCTGGGGCGGTTGAGGCCGGTGCTGCGGCGCGTGCGGCGGTCGTTGGCGTCGAGGTGGTCGAACATGGCGTTGCCTCCCTGCGGTGAACCGGTGCGGCTGCCGCCGGTGTTTGCCGGGCAGCCGCGCTGACGGGCCCAGGTGGGACCGGCGCGGCCTGCCGGTGGGCAAGCCAGCACCTCGGGTCAAAAGATCTGTGGCCGGTGCAGCGCAGCAATCCGGCCAAGATGTTTTGCCGGTTTGACCGCCGCCGGACGGGTCGGTCATCCATGAGGACTGGCATGTACGTCTGCCTGGCATCGGCGGCCAGTCCGCATTCGTCACCGCCAGGGGGGGCGCCATGGTCGGCCCTCGACGCACGACCGCCGCGGTTACGCGTCTCGGCGCCGGCCGGGTCAACCGTCCCCGCCGCGCCTCACCTCACTCCCGGAGGTTCTCGCGCCGGGCAGCATTGCTGCCCGGCGCGAGATGTCCATGCGCTACTCCCGGTGGTTTCTGGGTCCGGGCACATCCGGGTTAGGCGCCGAGGCCGTGCTGGCGGGCGAGGGCCGGACCGAGTTCCACGGCGGCGACAGCGGCGGGCAGGTGGCGGTGCTGCCAGCCGTGCAGAGCGGTCGCCAGGTCGGCGCCGTATTTGCGGTGTTGGGTGAGTGCGGCAGCCAGGCCGGCGGCCTGCTCGATGCCGTTGTTGGCGCCGCGGGCGGTGTGCGGGCGCACCGGGGCGAGCGCGTCACCGAGCAGTACCGCGTGCCCGTCGCCGACGGGCCAGGCCATGCGGGTCGGCGGGTCGATGTCCATGACCGCGGCGGCCATCCGGGTGCCGGTGGCGTGGACGAGGGCTGCCTGCTCGTCGGGCAGAAAGCGCTGGGCGCTGTCGTCGACGGCGGTGCGGGCGGTGCCGGTGACGTGCTGGGGCAGGGCGAAGACCCGCCGGGTGGGCGCGGCGCCGAAGAAGGCGGTGTACTGAGCGGCGGTGGCGCCGAGGTAGAAGGTCCAGTCGGTGCCGCCGGGGATCGGTGCCACGTTGAACTGCATCCCGCTGCAGGCAGGTTCGAAGCGCAGGAAGTCGAGTAGCCCCGGCAGGATCGTGTCGGTCTGGCCGCGGTGCGCGACGTAGCCGGCGTAGCGCAACTGCCGTTGCGGGTCGAGCAACCGCCGCCCGGTCGACGCGCGGCCGTCGGCGAAGACCACCAGGTCAGCGATCGCAGTGTCGCCGTCAGCGAAGTGCAGCAGCGGCCGGCCGTGCTCGGTGTCCAGGCCGGTGACTCGTTTGCCGGTGTGCAGAACCCCGGCGGGCAGGCGGCGGGTCAGCGCCGGGTGCAGCAGCGTCCAGGTGGTGTTGCGGCCGGCGTAGAGGTGGCGGTGTTCGGCGCCGGGGCGCCGCTGGTGGATGGCGTACTCGATGACGGCCTCGGAGTTGTAGCGGACGAACTCGTCCTGCGGCACGCCGAGCTGGTCGAGGACGTCAAGTGCCGAGTGCTCCAGGCCGATCAGCCCGCCGCCCAGCGGGGCACTGGCGGGCACGGCCTCGTAGAGGGCGACGTTGTCGAAGCCGGCGTGCAGTAGTAGCAGTGCGGTGGTGGGGCCGGTCAGGGATCCGCCGACGACGGCGATCCGCAGCTTGGGGTTGGGGCGGCTGGTGGTAGGCGTGTTCATAGGCGTTGCCTCCGTGGTGCGAGCCCGAGGCGACTCGCGCCGGGTGCACCGGCGCTGCCGCGTTGACGAGGCCACGGGGGGATCGGCCCGGATGGTGGCGGGCAAGCCAGACTCTTGCGGTCAAAAGATCTTGGAAGCGCAGCGCTGCTGCCGCTCGTTGATCACTGGTGCTGCGCTTCCAAGATGTTTTGCCGGGTTTGCCGGCTGCGGCCGGGTCGGTCATCACTGAGGACCGGCGAACGCGGCGGCCCGCAGTGATGGCCGCCGTGTTCGCCGTCCGGCCAGGCATCCGGTGAGGTACGACGCACGCATCTCACCGGCTGAGCATCACGTGGCACGCGCCGGCTGCGTGAAACGGTCCGGCGCGTTGAGGAAGGCTCCGATTGAGGGTTCGACACTGCTGACGGCCGCCGATAGAACACTGCGGCGGATCGTCGTTCCGTGATGCCGGCGAGCGGGTGCACAATCACGCTCGGGAGCCGGGGACCCCAGTGAGGTGCCGGCGGGGTATGACGAGTTGGCGCAGCAGAGTCGCGGTGAAGCTGCGGTAGCCGTTGTCGATACCGAGCGACAGATCGTTGGCCTGGGCTTGTACTTGCGGGTCGTCCAGCATGGCGAGGACGGATTCGACCGGAAGCCCGGAGATGACGACCAGGCCGTGGTTGATGGGCAGTCGGCCCGCTGGCAGTCGGATGCCGGTCAGGCGCCGGGCGATGCGCGGGACGAGCACGGCGTCGCGGTCGAGCGGCAGCCGTCCGGTG
This sequence comes from Actinoplanes flavus, assembly GCF_017592555.1. GTDB lineage: Bacteria > Actinomycetota > Actinomycetes > Mycobacteriales > Micromonosporaceae > Actinoplanes > Actinoplanes flavus. The sequence goes on from NZ_JAGFNS010000002.1 coordinate 186,075, forward strand.
AATGTCTCGGGTGGCAGCCAGCGCACGGCCCGGCGGCCCCGTTTGGGCATGCGGTGCAGGGTCGCGTCGAGGTGCGCCAGGACGGCCCGCGGCGGTTCGGTGGTGTCGGTCGCCAGGGCCCACTTGCGAGCGGGCCGTACCGCTTCTCCGTCGATGTCGGCGGGTTCCACGACCGGCATGAGGTGCTCGGCGGGCAGGCCGCTGTCGGGGCCGACGATGAAGATGCCGTCCGGTCCGAGCCAGGGTGCCAGGCGGATCTCTGCGATGTCGCGCAGCGGGACGCCGTCGACGGCGGGTAGGGGTGTCAGCCAGAACGGTTCTGTGCCGAGCGGGCGCCCCGATCGGCTGGGGGTGAGGATGAGGCTGACTGGGTGGACCCGCGCTACGGTTCCCCTGCGTCGGGTTTTCGGCCGGTAGAACGTGGATTCGGCGTCGAGACGGTGGACACCGGCGACGGAGTACCGGGTGCCGAGCCTGCGGCGCAGCTCGCCGGAGCCGGAGTTGAGCAGCCACCGGTCCGCGGTGATTAGGCCGATGTGCCCGTCGCGGGTGATGACATCTGCCGAGCGGTCGAGGTAGGCGTACAGCAGGTCAGCGCGGGCGTGCGCGGGGACGATGGCCTCGTAGTCGATTCGGTACCCGGCGGGTAGGTTCGCCAGGCGCCAGTACGGAGGATTCGCGGCGATGACATCCCAGATCCCGGTGGGGACCGGCGATAGCAGGAAGTCGTGGTCTTCGACGATTTCGTTCGCGGCACGCCATGCTGCGGGCGAGGTCCAGCCACGCTCGCACAGGTGAGCGGATACGGCTCTGCGGGCGTCGGCCACTGCTTCGCGGTAGAACTCGTATCCGTGCACGCGTCGGGTGGCTTCCTCGACGTCGTTGACGTCGAGGTCCAGCCGGCGCAGCGCCGCTACCAGGAAGCCGCCATTGCCGGCTCCGGGGTCGAGCAGTCGGCAGCCTTGTGCGGGCCAGTCGAGTTGGTCGAGCAGCGCTTCGATCTCCGGGGTGGCGGTGTAGATACCCGTTGCCTGATGGATTGCGGCGATGTCGATTTGCCGCTGGTCCAGCAGGTCGAGAGAGAGTTGTTCGGTGGTTGCGCCAGGTTGCATGTGTCGCCTTTCGTCGTTGGCGGCGCGGGCCGGCGTGACGGAGGCCGTTCAACACGTCATGAGGGGGCGGTGACGGGTCGTGTCCCGATCCGGATGCCGTGGGCTCGGTCGCTGCGGCGGCGCCGGGCAGTGAGGGGGTGGGTTCACGCGGGCTGCCTGATGCAGCGGCGAACAGGGGTGATCTGCTCGACATCGGGGACCGCGGCCAGGGCGTCACGCGGGAGACATCGAGGCAGTGCAGTAGGGAGGCGCGGCCGCAGAGCGATGGTCCGGTTCGGCAGAGAGAGGAAGCATCGCCGAGGGCGGGCCGACCATTGCGCCGCGCAAGCTACCGGCGCGCATCCGGAATGCTCCGGTCGAAGTGACGGATCCTGAGCCGGTGCACGCTTGGCGTCGATCACCGCTCCGAGACGGTGAAGCCGGCGGTAGGACGCGGGATCATTCAAACGGGATGCTGCCCGGCCGATGCGAATCGGCCGGGCAGCATGTCATGACTACGGCATCAGGGTGGCGGTGGCCTTCTCGGCGGACTCGGATGAGACGGTGAAGCCGGCTACGGTTCCGGACTCCAGGGCGGAGGCGATGCCTGACTGGTCGGCCGGGCGTCCGTGCAGCTGCTCGTCGGTGACGGTGAAGGTGACCGTGTGCGTGGTGACCGGAAGCTCGACCGCGTCCAGCTGGTAGATGTCGATGAGTTCGCGGTACAGGCGGCGATACTCCGCCTCGTTGTAACCGAGGTCGACGGCCTTGCGGATGGCCATCTTCAGGCGGGCCTTCGTGACGAACGGGTCGGTGCCGTCGGCGGCGGTGAACCGCTCGTCGGCCGCGTCGATGTTCGTCTCGGCGACACCGCCGGGGTAGCAAACCGTGCAGGTCCGGTTGGCGCATCCCGTGTTCTCGCGGCGCCGGGGCTTGAACGACAGCCCGTCGTTCAGGACCTGCAAGGTGACGGACTCGGCGGTACCGCACCAGCTGTTGTCGGTGGCGTGCTGGCGGATGCGGGCGAGGACGTCGGAGAGGTAGACCGAGCCCTCCGGAGCGGTCGGCCGCTCGGCGGCGGAGCTGGGGTCGTCCGGCGTGGCGCTGGTGATCTGGTCGGTGACGTTCTGCGTCATGGTGCATGCCTCCATCAGGCTGTTTCTGATGCGGCACCCCGTGCCGGGATCGAGTGATCCCGGCGCTGGGGTGCCGCGCTGACGGGGCCGGTCAGAGCCCGCCCATGTGCCTGGGGGTGCAAGCCCCCGTTCTGCGGAAGATCTTGGCGGTCGAGCGCAGCGCTGACCTGGGTGCCAAGATGTTCTGCTGGGGGCTTAGCGCCCTCGGCGCGGGTGGGCTGACCTCGGGTCCCTCAGCGAGCGGCTCCCGACGCCGCAGTGTTTACTCGCTGGAGCGTGGACGGCGTGGTGAAAGAGCACGCGCGATGGCGGTGGCCACCGGGCAAACGGGAGTCACGCCCGCGACGGGCACAACGACTACTGCTGCTGGCGCAACCAAGCACCACGGGTGCCGGCGACGCCCGCCTCTGCACTACTCCTGACGGACAGCACCGCACGAAGGCGGGCGGCACCGTGTCCTCGGCTACGCATGCGAAGGCGTTCGGGCATGTCGGCGTCGCGGCCGGGCACGGCCGGGTTGGCTGTCGACACCGATGACCCCGTCCGTCGAGATCGAGGATCAGCCGGATGCGGTTGGCTGCGAAAGACCTGTCGCACAGTCGGCGACCTGGCAGGGATTCTGCTGGCTGTGCCCGATCTTCGCGGCTGCAGGTTGTGGGTACCGGTTCCGAAGGCCGCACTGACCGGCCCGCCGGCACCGCCGTTCGACGCGCTCGGTCGCCATCGGCTTTGCCGTGGGGGCTGCGGCTTGTCTACCTGCCTGACGCCGGGTGTGAGCTCGGCGTCAAGCAGGTTGGCTCGGAAGAGCTGCTCTGCGGCGTAATTCGCGCAGCGGTAGTGGGTAGCTCACACCTTGGCGCTGTTCCTTGAGGATCGCGACGTCACCGAGCTGGGCGCGCAGCTTCTCCTCCTCGGCTTCGGCGGCCGCGAATCGTTCGGGTGCTACCGTGAGCAGGTGCCGCCACTGGCGCTGGCCTGCACGAACACACACGCCGAAGCAATTGTTGTGGGTGAATCCCTGCTCATAGAGGCGGGGCGGCCGAAGTCCTTCGGCGCGGGCCCAGTCGAGCATGTCCTGCTTGCTCAGGTACGGCGGTTCGCACATCGGGAACCGTACCGGCCACGGTGCCCACCCTTTCTCGATGGCCGGCACCCGCCGCTGCTCGCTCCAGTCGATACCGACGTACAACATCGTGCTCGCCGGGTCAGCGTTCGCTGTCAGCCACGCACGGCAGGGCCGCTGCTTCAGGTGGACCGAGCATGGCGCAATGTGAGAGTTTCCCACGAATCGTTGGTCGGCGAAGACCTGCCACGGGGTACGGCCGTCGGCCACCACGATCGGCTCGACACCGAGCAGTGACCCGGCGTCGGCAACGAACCGCCACAGATCAGGATCCTCAGCCTTGGTGTCGGCCGCGAGGAGAACAAGGCTGTCCGTGCCGTGTTCGGCGGCGACGCGCATGGCAGCCGCCCAGCTGCCGATGCCGCCGGAGAACTGCACGACGCGTTTCATCGCCGCAGCGTTCTGTAGCGAGGATCTCGGGCCGCGCGCCTGGCCTTGGTCGCGAGGCCGATGCGTTGCAGCGGACGTCAACGTCTTGCTGTCGCTGATGGTCACGGCGTCGCTGCGGTACGCAGGACGGCGGCACGGTGCAGAACGTCACGGTTGGGGACGTTCCAGCCGTCGGCGGATCGGATCTGCCGGTGTCCGCTTCGGTCGGTGAGCACGTACCAGCCGTCTTCGCCCCAAGCCTGCCGATAGGGATCGATGGGCCCGTGCTCGGCGAGGTAGGCCGGGATACGATCGGTGGCGAGCTGGTGAAGGTGATTAACCCAGTGCTCTGCGGCGCTCCCATGCCAAACGGGGTGCCAGTACGACTGGCGCCGCAACGAGGCTGCTGCGGTCTGGACGATCTTGGGGTCGACACGGCCGGGGTAGGGCAAATACGCGTAGGTGTCGACGTCTCGGTCGCGGAAGCCGTGCGCGCCGGGCCGGTAACCGTTGCGGTCGTTCGGATAGCGGTGGGCGACGCTGGCGAGGTTCTCCTTCCAGAGCATGCGGCCGGTCTCATCGGCTTGGTCGGCAGTGATGACGTTCCAATCGATGGCGGCGGTGAGTAGGAGGTCGAGGTGGTCGCGGCCGACGATCCAAGTGTCCATGTTCATTCTTTCTCGGTGAGAAGGTGGAGTGTGCTGAGGCGAGACGCTGGTGGGGCACCCCCCCCCGGGGTGTGCCCCCCCCCAGGGGCGCAGTGCAGGGCCCTAAGGGGCCGC
>NZ_JAGFNS010000002.1:190585-314905 GCF_017592555.1 Actinoplanes flavus
TTTTGGTGGTGGGTCTGGGGGGGGGGGGGGGGGGGCCCCCGGGGGGGGGGGGGCCCCCCCCCGCGAGGGGCTCAGTGCAGGCCGATCATGGGCAGCGCCGGGGTGTGCTCGAGGATGGCGAGGGCGGCGACGTGCAGGCCGATCAGACCGGAGAGGTGGGCGAGGCTCTTCGCGATGTCGTGGGTCAGGTGGTCGCGGACCTTACGCAGAACGCTCTTGGGCTCGTTGCCGTCGTTCTGTGACATGGGCGTCACCTTTCGATCGATGAGATGCAATAGCTGACGGTGCGAACAGCGGGTTCAGTGGTTCTCAGGCTGGTCGTCTCCGAGTGCGCGGCACGGCCATCGGGCCGCGTCGAGGCTCAGCCCGAGGCAGGCGCTGCTGTCGTCGTCGCTCCAACACCAGGAGCAGGTGTGCTGGTCGGTGCCGGGATCGGCGCCGCAGTCACTGCACGGCGGGGGTTCCGCCGGGTGGAGCAGTCGGCGGTGTGCTCGAAGTACCAGCCGGTGCAGCAGCCCGGCGGTACACGGACATGAACCAGTGGTGTGGAGTCGCGCATCGGGGGGCTCCTTCACGCGCGCGAGGAAGGCCGCCCGGTCCCGGGATGTGGCCGGGACCGGGCCATGTACGACCCGCGTCAGCGGGAGCGGTGAACGGCTTCGAGGTCGCCGACGACGTCGGGCCATGCCTCAGCGGCGATGGTTTCGCCTTCGGGGCTGGTGACGAGGTGGCCACTGCGCTGCCCGGCGGTGGAACGGTTGCCGATGTCGCGGATGTTGACGCTCAGCTCGCGGGCGTACATTTTCAGCCCGGGGACGCCGTTGTTGTCGTAGGGCATCAGAGTGATGCCGACGACCGTGACGGTGGTCCGCAGGCTGAGCTTGCGGGCCTGCTGCGCGAGTTCACCCCAGCAGACGATGTCGATGACGATTCGGCCTGACGTGCGCTTCTTGTTGCCGTCCACCCATTCACGGAAGTGGGTGATCTCGAACTGGGTGTACTCGCGGCCGTCACGAGCGACACCGGTCTCGGGCCGGCGGCTGACTTTGCCTTCGTAGACGATCTGCGCGAACATGAGCGGCTCCTGCCAAGACGAGGGGTGTGCGGGATACCGGGCCCGGGGTCGGCACAGCCGGCCCCGGGAACCGGTCAGGCGTACTCGGGCTCCGGGACGGTGAGGTCGTCGACCGTCCACGGGGCGTTCTCCGGCTCCAGCGACTCGGCACTCTTGAATCGCATGCTCAGGCTGACGTTGCTGGCGGTGACCTGAAGCTCGGCGGCGGCCTCGCCGTCGGCGCGGCGGTTGTAGGCCCAGGGGCGCAGGTCGTCGCGGCCGACGACGAGGACCGTGTCGCCCTTCTTCAGCGACATGCACCGCTCTGCCAGGCCCTCCCAGGCGGTGACGGTGACCCACGTGGTGTGTGCGTCAGCCCACTCGCCGTCCTTGAAACGGCGGCTGGTGCGGCCGACGCGCATCTGAGCGACCTTCTTGCCGTCGCGGGTTTCGCGCAGCTCGGGATCGTTGCCGAGGTTGCCCTCGATCTTGAAGTCGAACAACATGGGGTGGCTCCCGTCGTGTGGTGCGGGTGCGGCTGCCCCCGGTTCTCGGATCGGGTGATCCGGGGTGCCGGGGTGCCGCGCTGACGGGGCCGGTCAGAGCCCGCCCATGTGCCTGGGGGTGCAAGCCCCCGTTCTGCGGAAGATCTTGGCGGTCGAGCGCAGCGCTGACCTGGGTGCCAAGATGTTCTGCTTGAGGGCTTAGCGCCCTCGGCGCGGGTGGGCTGACCTGCGGGCCATCTCAGCGGCGGACACCTCCGGACGCCCTCCGGATTGCACGTCAAACGCCGGGACTGAGTCCGCGAGTGCACGCTGTGGGTGGTGACCCGGTGAAGGCCCGACGGCCACAGGGCTCCGGCGGAAGTGCCGGAGGTTCGGGCTGTAGCCGAAGGTGTCGCCGACCAGCGGTGCCGGCGGACAGGCAGCAATGGCAGCGTCAGGCCAGGAGTCGACGTCAGTGTGACCGGATCCGGTGATCGGTTGGATGCGGTCGACGGCATGGTGGGGCGATCGGCTCTTGCTGCTTCGAGCCGGTCGGGAGGAGCGGCTTGTCGTGTGCGACGCGGGAGTGGTCAGGGACCAAGGTCAGAACAGGGACAGCTGCTCGTGGCCGCCGGTCGGTATCGGCGGGGTTCGCCTGTTGGTGCGTGATGCCGCGCGTTGAAAGTGCGGGTCGCGGCGGAGCAGGTTATCGACGTGGATGCGGTGGCTCGGGCCGATCCGCGGGTAGCGGATGCCGTTGGTGCCGGGTTGGCGCGGGGCGCGGCGTACCTCGACGTACGGCCAGTGCAGGGCGATGATCGCGCATCGTGGCTGCTGGTAGCAGATCGGCTGGGCCAGCAGGGTTCGCGGCGTGGGCCAGACGCGCATGCCTACCCAGAGGTCACCAGGAACGATCTTGGAGGCCATGGAACTGGAGCCTTTCGTTCAGGCGGGCCAGGGGTCGATGGCCTCGCCGAGCCACAGGGATGGTCAGCCCGCCTTGCTCGCGCGAGCAGGCAATGCGTACTGGGCGGAGTTGTCGTGCGCCCGCGCGGTGCATCGGGGTTTGCAGGCTGACCTTCGACCTGGCCAGGGTGGCGGCGGCTGGCCGCGGCGATCTCGTCTTCGGCCCAGTCGATGGGTGCCAACAGTGACCTGACTTCCGTCTGGATTGCGGCGAACAGAGCGGCTGGGCCAGATCCCTTAAAGAAGCGCCATTGAGGCAGAGACGGTGTCGCCCCTGCCCGCACTGGCTTGTCAACCGTTGCCGGGCGCCGAGCTTTCACCCTCAGGCGGCTGGCGTGTCGTGCCGAGGACCCGCACGGTGGTGCTCGCCTTGATCGGCAGGTTCTCCGGCCCTTTCAGGAATGGGTCGATGTCGATTTCTTGTCGGAGGGTGCGGCCGGGGCCGTATGCCTGGTTGCGTTTGTGGCCGCTGACCCAGAATCGGTGATCGGGTTTCGCTCTGCCGGTTCGTGCGCCGGCTGTCGGGGTGTCGGCCAGTTGTGGGGGTGAGCTTCGCGGTCTGATCCGGAGGAGCCGGACCTCCGGTGCGGGTCGGCGGGCGCGGGCGTATGCCTTGCGGATGGGCGAGTCGACCGGTGTCGGTTCGTCGTGGGTGAGTTGCTGGGCGATGATCAGCCAGGATGCGATCAGCGCGGCCAGTGGGTGGTCTCCGTTGACGGTGAACTCGTGGGGAACATGTTCGACGTGGATGGGCACGAGCCAGCCGATCTCGTGCCGGATTGCTTCGGTGGCGGCCGGTGGCTGGTCGAGGCCGAGGCTGCGATAGCAGATCATCTGCCAGCCGTCTGGTTGTGGGGCCCAGGAGGCGGCGGCGATGCGGTGACGGTGGTCGAGTGGGGTGGACCAGGCCAGTAGGCCACTTCCGGCGGGGACGATTCGGTCGGTGATGTTGGTGTCGGGCAGGTCGGTCAGGACCTCGGCGACGAGTGTCGTGAATTGGGGGTCGATCCAGTAGAGCCGGGCTTGGTCGAGGCTGTCGGCGATGAGCCGACGCGGTTCGGGGTGGTCGATGGGTGCGGGTAGGCCGATCGTGCCGCGGAGCAGCCCGGCGAGGCGGTCGCGGACCTTGGGCAGGGTTGACGCCTTCAGCGGTGCGGCGGTCTGTGCGCCGGTGGTGAGTAGGGTTCTGCCGGGTTCGCGGGTGAGCACGATGGCACGGTGGAGGAGTCCGAGGAGCTGTGCCCTCGGGTCGGCGGGGTGCCAGCGCATCACGGCGATGCTGCGTTGGGTGAGCGTGACGTGGTCGTCCTGTTCGATGAGTGCAGCGCACGGGATGCAGATGTTCCACTGCGTGCTGTAGGTCTCGGTGATCTGGCGGGTGCCCTGGGACATCACCTCGATCTGCGGGGTCCGGTACATCCAGACCGGCTCGTTGTCGCTGCACAGGTGGCAGCGGCGGTACACGTCGGCGAGCTGGTGGGCGGGTACCGGTGCCGGGTTGTGGCCGCCGCCGGCGGGTGCGACGGGGTGTTCGTAGGTGATCGTGCCGTTGTCGTCGATGGGGTTGAGGGCGTAGGTACACACCGTGCAGGCCTTGTCGTGCTCGATCATGCGGTGCCCTCGCCGTCGAGTTGCTCGTCGCGGTCGGCGGGGTGCTGGTCGTGGCGGCGGGGTCCGTGGCGTCCGGCGTTGTGCGGCATCCGCATGTGCGGCAGATAGGTGCGGTGGCTGCCTCGTTGCCGTTTGGCCTGGTAGAGGGCGATGTCGGCCTGGCCGAGGAGGGTGTCGAAGTCGCCGTAGGTGCCGTCGAAGACGGCGATGCCAGCGCTGGCAGTGGGGTGCACGGTGATCTCGCCGTCGTGGGTGAGCAGCGTGGCGGGCTTGGCCAGTAGGTCCAGGATCTCGGCGATCGGCTTGGCGGCGTCGGGGTCGCCGCCGTTGAGCAGGACGGCGAATTCGTCTCCGGCGAGGCGTGCCGCGGCGCCGTCGCGTTCTTTCGCGGCGAGGCTGAGCCGTTCGGCGATGGTGCGCAGCAGGTCGTCGCCGACGTGGTGGCCGTAGGTGTCGTTGGTGTGCTTGAACCGGTCGAGGTCGATCAGAGCGACGATGGTCGGCCAGCTGAGCAGGGCGCGGACGGTGAACAGCTTCGTGGCCGAGGTCCGGTTGGGTAGGCAGGTGAGCCGGTCATGGCCGGCGGCGTACTCGGCGACGCGCAACAGCGCGTCGAGGGTCGCGACCCGGGCATCCAGCCTGGTGATCTCGGCGCGCAGCGCGCGGATAGTGGGCCGGACGCTGACCCGGCCGAGGTAGAAGCCCAGGGTCGCGGTGGCGGCCAGGGCGGCGAGGATAGACACTGGAGACCTCTCTTTGCGGAGAGAACCCGGGACGCACGTTTTCCAGGCGAGGCGCCCGGGGTCCAAAAACATGACGACGGCCCGCCGAGAGGCGGGCCGTTTTTCGTGTTTGTGCCGCGCGTAGCGCGGCGGGATGTCGGTGTGCGGAACGTGCGCTCGGCTACCGCACGGGTTCGGGGCCGACCTCGGCCAGCCGCCCGTCGGTGTAATCGAATCGGGTGGCCGACTGCCAGGCCGCGGGCAGGAACATCAGGGCCGGTGGGTCGCCGATGAGGGCCACGTCGTAGGCCCAAGTGACGGCGAGGATGACCGGCTGGGATTTCTCCAAGTCGGTGAATCCCAGCGCGGCGGTGACCTCGGTGAGCCCGCGCCGCCGGTGGCGTTCGATGGCCAGGTAGGGGCAGAGGTCGATCGCTGAGTGCATGCAGTCGATATGGCCCGGCGGGTCGGTGTAGAGCCGCTGCTGGAATCCGCCGAGGCCGCCGACGAACGCGAGCAGGGAGTCATGCGGTTGTCCGCACAGTCCACACAGCCGGTCGCGGACGCATTCGAAGACGCGGCGGCCGTTGACCATGGCGAAGTTGACGGTGCCGTCGTCTTCGACGTTGACGTACGGGATGGGCAGTCCACGTCGGGGATCGACCGGCCGGGCCGCCAACCTCGGGGCGATGGCGGGCCGCTGTGGGCCGGTCACCGGTCGTCTCCGGTGGACGGCTCGCCGACGCGCCGCCAGCCAACGTCCTCGCAGGCCCACATCTGGCCGTGGACGGTGACCGTGTCGCCGACGGACAGGCTCCGGAGCCGAACGCGGACCTGTCCGGCGAGGGCGAGTTGGATGGCTCTGGCCGGGCCGGCGGGCGCGAGGCCGGGGTGGTTGGATGCGCTGAACGCCGCGTCTGCCCAGTCCTCGGCGCTGTACTCGTCGCCGTCGCCGTCGCCGTCGAGGGTGACCTGCTGCAGGGCGCCGGGCCGGTAGCCGTCGGAGAAGCTGACGTAGCCAGCGTCGCGGTCCGACCCGGTGAACCCCAGCGTGATGATCACGATGTCACCTCGTACTGGTGAGATCGGGGTCGGGAAGCTTCGTACGGTTGGCGAACACCGCGCGGTTGTCGGTGAAGGCGAGCACGACGATGCTGCCGTTGTCGGGCCGGTAACCAAGCAGGTACGGAACGACGGTGGCGAAGTGGACGTTGGTGCGCAGCACAATTCGGGCACGGGAGACGACATGACAATCTCCTTGGAATGAGGGCTATTTCCGTAGGTGAGAGCCAGCGGCCGGCAGCAGGGTGAAGTCCTGGCCGGCGCGGTTGGGTCGCTAGTGGTGAAGGCACCACCCGAGCAGACAGAGGGCGGCCCTGGCCCGGGCGACAGGCGTCCGCGGTCGCGTATGGCGCACAGTGCGGCCGATGGGTCGGGCCAGCGACACCGACTGCCGTCACAGCGACGGCGGTATGGGCCTGCGGCGCGGAAGACCGGGCGGTGGCGCTTGCAAGCATGGAGCACCACCGTGGTGTCAGCGATGCTGAGCAGTCGGGGGCTTATCGGCGAGGTCGTTCGCGGCCGGCACGCCATCCGGAGTCGATGGTGCGCTGGGCCTCGACTCGGCTGAGACCGACCTGCATGGCCGCCTCCGTGAGTTCCTGGCGGGCTGCGGCCTCGTCGACATTGCCGCGGGCGGCGAGCTGTCCCATGCGGAACGCTGCCAGGTGCAGGGTGTTGTTGCGTTCTCCGCCGGCGATGCGGGTGCCCCCGGAGTACACCGGCACAGGTGCCTGCTGGATGCGCTGCAACTCGCCGTCGAGCGCGGCCCGTGCGTACCGGTCGAACCGAATGATCGTCTCGGCGGTGGGACTGCCTGATGCGGCAGGCACCGGGACGAGGGCACGCAGCGACGGCGGGCAGGAGGGAAGGGCCAGCCCGTCCCAGGGCTGCTGAAACACGTATTTGACGCCGCTTACATGAGCCGACGGCGGGGCGACGACCAGGCCGCCGGTGCCGCGCCAATCCACGCCGGGTAGCAGGCCCACCCGGTTCGGTAGATCGGTGGAGGCGTACCAGAGATGCCAGCCGTTGCCGGTGCGCACCAGTGGCGCGGCCGGCTTGACGACGTCGAGGACGTCGAGGACGGCGGCGAGCCCGGCGCCGGTGTCCATGTCGCAGACGTCGAGGGCTGTTCCGGTGGCGAGCCCGACGTTGGCGTGGGGCCACTGCTGCCACCAGGAGCGGATCAGCACCGGGTCGCGGGAGGCGTCGTGCAGGCCGTGCCGCAGCCGCGGATGCTTGCCCACGGACTCGCACGCGTCTGAGCTTCGGCAGCTGCACGTGCTGTCAGCGGCCGGGGTGTGCAGCGGCAGCACGGGAATCCCGGATTTGGCGTACCACAGTGCTGCTCGTCGCAGGTTCGGATCGGCCGGCTGCGATCGGTGTCGTGTGCGTGAGGGTGCGGTCTTGCTGCCGGTCATCGTGAATCACCGGACCGGGGTCGCCGGATGGCTGGGCCGATGGACGTCGGCCAGGTGCGGTGACGGCCATGACCTGGAAGCGGAATGTTGATCATGTTTTCTGTGCCTTGCGTCGGGCCCGTTCGAAGTTCTCGGCGCGCTGGAGCGCCATCAGCCGGGCGATGACCTGGTGGCCGTAGTCCAGGCCGGGGCCGTCGGTCATGGCATCGAAGTCCTGGCCGCGGGCCGTGGCGCCGATGCGGCGCATCTGCTGATAGCCCGGGAGTGTTTCGACCGTGTTGATCAAGGTTTGGCCGTCGGATCGGGTGCGGCCGTAGGTGTAGATCCGCGCGTCGACGTCGACGGCGACCACCATGCGCATCTCGTCCTTGCGAGCGCCGGGGTGTCTGTTAGCCGAGCGGGTCTCTGCGGGATCCTTGATGTAGGACTCGGACAGCAACGCCCAGGCGATCTGCGGTTGCCGGGGGTCGAGCCCGGCGGTTATGCGCCAGTGCCGCCACCATCCCGGCCGGGCTGCGGCCTGCCCGCCGAGGGCGTACAGCACATCGGTCGGATGTCCCTGGTGCCAGAAAGTGTCGGGCAGGTCGAGTTGCTGAAGCACGTAGAGCTGGCGGGCGTGGATCGGGTCCACCGGGAGGTGTGGGGTGGTGCCGATGACAGCGAGCAACGGCTTGTTCCCCCAGCCGTACGTGGCGTGGTCGGCCTCCCAATGCTCCAGGGTCCGCAGCAGAGTATCGGCTTGGGCGGCGTCGAGTATGGTGCGCTCGCCCTGCAGTTCGGTCAGTTCCTGCAGGGCGCGGTCGTCGAGGCGGCTCTGCTCGTCGGCGTGCAGAGTCCAACCGAGGCAACCATCGTCGCCGCAGTCGGCGCATGTTCCGAGCGGCGGGTGGACGTGCAGGCAGGTTCCGCAGCGGTACGGCAAATCGGTGATGCGAACGGTCATGGACTGCTCCTTGGGCATCTGGCATGGGCGGACATGGCGAGACGGCTGCGGCTCGCGGTGATCTGCGCATGGCCGCTGGCAGGCACGGAGGGATCCGGGCGAGGGTTACAGGCCGAAGAGCTGCTCGACGGAGAGCCCCGCCGTCGTGTCGGTCAGTGCCATGCGGGCGGTCTCGTGGCCGAAAAGGTGATGAACGAGGTCACGGGCCGGTCGCCAGTCGCGGTGCCATGAGCCGTCTCCGCCGATGGCGAACGTGTCAGGTAGCAGTAGGTGGCAGCGCAGTAGCGTAGCGGTGACGGCCAGGTCGTACGGCAGCCGGCGGGTGTCGCAGTAGAACCAGTGCCGCGGCCGAGAGCCAGGCGACGGGAGCAGGAAGCTGTCGCAGCCGGCCTTGTCGGCGCCGTTGAATGCGATGCCGGAAAGCGCGTCGACAAGTGGTGGGCCGCTGCGATCGGGTCCGGCCAGCGCAACGCTGCGCGACACCTGCTGCACTATCCGAGTCGTGTCGTGGACGACCGACGGCCAGGCCGCAGCATAGGCAGGACTGTCCGGCTGGTAGCGCCAGTAGTGGGTGTGACCCACGATGCATCAACTCCCGGAGTTTCGGCGAGTTCGGGCAAGGTGGGGCGTGATCGCCCGTGGCAGGGAAGGAACGGGCGATCACGCCCCGGGCAGCCCCGCCCCGGGGGCAAGAAGGGCCCGGCCAGCGGGGGACCGGGCATGCGGAGGAAAGTCAGTGCGACGCGGCCGGGCGCGGTGGATCGGCCGCGATGGCGCGCAGGGTCCCCACAGCGCGGCGTAGTTCGGTCTGTACACCGCCGAATGCGGTGTCGGCCTGCTCGAGACGGCTGGTCAGGTGGTCTCGGCGACTGGCCGGGTTCGTGCCGTCGAGGCTGGTGATGAACCGGCCGTGAAGGCGTTGGTCGATCGCCGTTGCCCAAGAGGTGACGACGGTGCGGGTGCGGCCGGTGAACAGCATGAGGTTCTGGATGAGGCTGATGGCGTGGCCGGTGGCCAGGACCGGCGGCAGGGCGTGGATCGCCTCGTGCAAGGCGGTGCCGAGATCGCCGATGGGCAGGTCGTGTGGCTCATCCGGGAAGGCTGTGACGCTGCGGGGGCGGACGCAGAGCAGATCGTCAAGATCCTCAAGTAGCAGCGACAGCCGCAGTCGGCCGCCGCGGTGGCCGCAGCGGCGGCAGTCGCACGGTCCGGCGAGGACATGGGCTCCGTGCCGCGCGGTGATGCTGCCCTGGTAGTGCACCGGTTCCATGTCGGTGACCACCAGTAGCGCTCCGGCCGCGAGCGGTGTGAGCTGGTGTGCGAGCCGGGCGGTGTGCTGGGCCGCATGGTCGCAGGCGTGACGCACGTCGTTCCACCGCCCGTCGATACGGGCCGGGCCGGGTTCGGCCCCCGGCGGGCAGATGATGTCGGTGACGTCGGCGATGGCCGTCGCGATCGCCGCAGTGGCGGCGACTGCGGCGGTGATCCCTGCGCTGCGCCCGGCCGCAGTCACGGTGAGTTCGGGGTTGCGGTCGGCGCGTAAACGGTTGAGCAGGTCGATGACGGTGGCGGTGTTCAGCCCGCGCACGAGGTTCCTCCAGCAGATCCAGGCCGATATTTCAGACAGGGCGCCAGCTGGCGCGAGTCACGGTGAGGTGCGCGCCGCGACGGGCCCCGAGGGCCATGGTCGGGCGCGCACCTTCGCCGGGTTCAGCGCGGTGAGATGTCGAAGGTGCTGGCATCCGGGGAGGTGGCGGTGGCTTCCGGGAACTGGGTGAGAGTGGCGACGGCGACGGCGATGACCGGTGCGGCTTCGACACGAGCGTGTCGCTCGTTGGTGGCGTCGAGGTCGATGCGTAGCTGAACGTGCGCGTGCACGGTGGCCGACCGGCCGTTCACAGTGACGGTGAGATCCTCCGGATGTGTGTAGTACACGTGGACGCCGTTGAGCTGGCGAAGCTGGTCCTCGGCCTGCCGGATGATCACTATCGCGGCCTTACGCGCGGGGAGATCGCTGCTGGCAGCGACAGTGAGATCGACGGTGAGTGTGGTGTCGACGAGGTACGGCCAGCCGCGGTGGGTGAGTTCGACCGTCAGTTGCTCGTTGAGTGCGTCGACGATGTCCTCGAAGTCGTGGCACCAGCCGCGGTTGCCGGCCTCGGAACGCAGGCGCTCGCCGATGCAGGCGATGTCCGCCTGGTGGAGCCGCAGGCGCTCGTCGGCCAGCTGGCGGTGCCGTTCTGACTCTGCCGTGGCCGCCGCCAGCTGGGCGCGCAGTCGCACGACGTCGGCGATGGTGGTGGTGGAGGCGGCTGGCCGCCGCCGTAGGAGCCCGATCATGAGGTGTTCGCTTTCTCAATCGGCAAGGGATGAAGGTGGTCGACTGGACCGCCGGCACTAGGGATCCGCCGCCGCAGGAAGCTGGACGACGAGGTGTGCCGGGCTGGTACTCGGCCGGCCTGGGAAACGACGGCACGGTGGGGGCCCTGCGCGAGCAGCACAGGGCCCCCACCGTGGGTTGGTGACAGGGGTCAGGCAGCGGTCGCGTACTCCGAACTGTCGTCCTGCCCCGAGGCGAGCGCTGCGGGGTGCAGGGCCACCGGATCGGTTACCTGCGGATCACCGATGTCGTCGTCGGAGACAGACGGCGATGACTCGCCATCGGGTTCACCGCCTCCGGCGACGCGATCGTCGTCGGCCGCAGCCGTGTCCTGCTCGTTCGACGTCGCGGCGTCCGGGTCGCTGTCGCCCAGCTCCTCGTCCTCGTCCACGGCGTCGGCTGCGGTGGCCGGCAGCAGTGACTGGTAGAGCAGCTGTTCCGCATCGGACATCGGGTAGCCGTCGGCGGTGAGCCGGTCGAACCAGGCGACCGCGGGCTCCTTGCTGATCCAGCTCAGGTTGCGCTGCAGGGCATCACCGAGGTTGTTCTCCTGACTGCACGCGAACTTCGCGATCAGGCTCCGACGCAGCCGGTCCTCGCCAGCCGTGGCGATCTCGGCGCTGGTGAGACCACCGAGAGCCCGATACAGGCCGTCGAGGTCGCTGCCGCGGTACATGCCGTGGCCATTGTTGGCAGCGCGTAGCGCCGCAGTGGCCAGCTTGCGGCAGTTCTTGGCGGTGCCGTAGTTGCGCTGCACGAACTCGTGGCGCACCGCGGCGGCCGCCCGCAGTCCGTCGAGCATTTCTTCGCGGCAACGGTCCTTTTCCTGCTGCTCGGCGATCTCCTGCGGGCTCATGCCCTCGTGTTCGTCGGTCTCCGGGAGGTGGTAGCCGTACTTGGCCGGGTCTGCGCAGTAGATGACGGTGCGGGCCTGGCCGCCGTTCTTCTCGACGAACGCGTGGAACCCCGACAGGGTCTTGACCTTCTCGACGTCCAGGGGCTGGTTGTCGGCGTCGACGAGCCGGTCGGCGGCCACAGCAGTGCTGCCGTACCCGAATTCGCGTGGCTTCGGGGTGACGTCGACGCCGTCGACGAGCAGCTGGGCTTTCTCCAGGTCCCGGCTGCGGCGGTACGTGCGCTTGTCACGCAGCGTGCTGAGGGTGTGCTTGAACTCGTACTCGCCCTTGTCGATCTTGCCGAGCAGCCGCTGCTGGTCTTCCGGGGAGTCTGCGAACTCCTCCAGCCCTGTCGCCATGTCGATCGTCAGCGCGCCTGAGTTGAGGGCACGCTGCGCGCGGGCTGGCAGGGACAGGGCCTTGACTGCTGTCCTTACCTGATCCACCGCGATGTTGCGGGCCTGAGCGATGGCGTCGGCATCCCAGTCGAGGTCCAGCAGCATCTGGTAGGCGCCGGCCTCCTCCATGGCTAGGAGGCCCTTATGGTGGTGGTTGATCTCCAGCATGGCCAGGATCTCGAACGCGGCGCTGGCGTCTTCGACGATGATGCATGGCACCGCAGTCTGCCCGGCTTTGATCGCCGCATAGTGGCGGCGCTTGCCGCCGTGAACCTCGAAGACCTCGGTGACCGGCTCGTCCACCTCGTCGCCGTCGACAGGGGGCGTCGGTTCGGTGGGCAGCTCGTTGACCGGTGCCGGGCGGCTGACGACGACTAGCGGATCGCGGACACCGAACATGCTGATCGACGCGATCAGTTCCCCGAGGTCACCGAGTTCCTTGCGGGGGTGCAGCGGGCTGTCACGCAGGTGCCGCGGGTCCAGATAGCCGGCCCGAAACGGGGGCAGCGGGACCTCCTCCCCAGTGTTGAGCCGGATCGGGCCGACGACGATCTCTCCGACGACAACGGGCGAGGCCGGTTCGAGGCTGGTTCCCGCCGACGCTGCGACCTCCAGAGTGGCGTCGGTGTCGGGCTTCTCAGCCTCGCTGGAGTTCTCCGCGTTGATAGCGACAGTAGTCACGATGGATCTGTCCTCCTAGAAAGAGAAAAGAAGAGGCCGAGGGCGTCCGCCGAGGGCTGGGTGGCCTGGGCGGTGCTGGCACGATCCGTTCGGGCCGGCCGATCGGCGCAGACCCGCAAGACCCACCGGGCAGCAACAGCGAAGCTCGGCGGGTGCAGCGAACGGTGGGTCTTGCGGGGCCAGACGCGGTCGGCCAGGATCAAGGGCCAGCGCCAGCAGGGGGCCGCCGCCCGCGGCGGCGAACCCGAAACGAGCCAGATAAATGCTGGAATGGCCTTCGCGGTGGAGAATCACTTCCCTCAACAACGCGCGAAGGCACATTCACTTCTGAAAGAAATGCGTTCCTCGTAGCTGCTCAAGGCTGCCACGAGACGCCCAGACTGAACAATTCTCTGGTATTGAAACCGGGTGCAGGGCACTTGCGGCCCCGCGTGGGAATGTCGTCGGAGGCGGCGTCAGCGGCCCGGCCGGCGGGCGCGGGCGTATCGATATCTCGTTGCGTGGGCAGCGATCCGGTTCCGCGTGCCGGGCCGGGAGCGCCGTTGTTCGGCCATCAGGCGGGCGGCGAACAGCGGCGCCAGTTCGGTGATCGGCCATCGCACCCGCCGGCCGTCATGGACCGGCCCGACGCCGGCGGCGGTGACCACCTCCCACAGCAACTCGGTGACCCGCCGGGGCTCGGTGCGGTCCCACACCTGCCGGTACCGGGGCCGTAGCTGCGAGTACAGGTCGATGGCCGCCAGCCCCCAGGAGTCGACGATGTCCTCACGGTGCAGCGCCTGCCGATCGTCGATGTCCAGGACAGCGTCAAACTCAGCCAGCGAGCACAACGCATCGACAGCCTCAGGTGGCAGGTCAGCGACGAAGGCGCCGAGCTCGGTCACGTCGGTGGCCACCGTGTCGGTCCAGACATCGGGGAACCGGCGGTGCAGCACGCGAAAGTTGCTGCGTTGCACGGCGCTGGCGAAGCCGGCCACGCCATCGCCGCAGGCGACCTGGCCGCAGTTGACGTAGACAGCCTGACCCAGGCTTTGGCGCCAGTCAGTGACCGCTGTGGGCGGCACGTATCCGGATCGGCGGTGGCGGGAGTCGGTGAGGCCGAAGCGGTATCCCGCATGATGCAGCCGGTCGAGGACCACGGCAGCGGTGTCCTCGAACCGCAGCAGAAGGTCGCCCTGGTCACGCGGCAGATTCAGCACGTCCACCTTGCGCGCGGCTGCGGTAAGGATGTTGTCCGGCGCACCGGCCGACACGATGATCACCTCACCGCCCGGCGGCACGGCAAGCTCATCGGTGACAGCCAGCCGGTCGATTCCGATCAGCGTGAGCGGTGGGGCCTGACCCGCCATTTCCGGGGACATGGCAGTCTGCACATTCACGTGCGCGCCAGCACGTGCGGCCAGCTCCCGGATGTGTCCGATGACGCCCAGGTCACCGGTGATCAGCAACGCGCCGTTCACGGGTGACTCCGCGACGACGGCGTGTCCAGGCTCTGGGCGACCGGCCAGCGCACCCGGTGGGCGGGCAGGTGTGCACCCACGATAAGGCTGACGATGCGGGCGAAGCCGTCTGCGGGATCGACCTTGTTGGCCCGGTCGAGAGCGGCCTCGGCCAGCGCGTCCTGGCCGCAGCGCCACGCCGACCAGGCGGCCAGACTCGCCGGTGCGACCACATGCTGCTGCGGGGCGCGGCGGGTGACGTCGAGCCACAGCTCGCGCTGCCAAAGGCGGCCGCTGGTCTGGTGCCACGCCGCAGTGAGCCGGTCCTTGTCGTGCAGCGCCAGGCACAGCCGGGCCACCTGGTCAGCGGTGAGCCGCTCGCCGGTCTGGGCCGGCGCCATCAGCGACGCCACGTCCGTCTCAGACAGGGCGCCGTTCTCGTCGAGGGTGTCGAGTGCCGCCTGGGTCTCGGTCTGGGCTACCGGGTCGGGAGCAACCAGCGTGTGCAGGTCCTGCCGTGAGGGCAGCGCCACCCGCCCGATCATGGCCATTCGCGCGGCCGTCTGGGTGCTGCGAGGGTCGACAGCGATGCCGTCAGCAGGCGTGCAGTCGCACTGCGGAGTCAGACAGGTCAGGACCCCGTCGTCGTACAGGAAGCGGCCGAAGACGGGCACCAGGAGCCGCAGTACCTCACTGATCTCGATGATTTTCCGACGCTGGTTGTGGGGTCCGTAGCCGATCAGGATGATGCCGGCCGTGCGGTCGCGAATGCGCAGAGCCAGGTGTTCCAGCAGTGCCTCGGCCGGCTCGTTCAGCGGCAGGCTGATCGCGTGCGGCCAACGGCGTTCCGGCTGGTGGATGATGGCGACCAGCGCATCGGTGGGATGGTAGCCGAGCAGATACGGGACCAAACCTAGCAGCTGATCTGAGCCACCCGCACGCGGTGGGAAAGCGGATTCGAGCATGGTTGTGGAGCTCCTTAAGGCGAATGGAAAAGAGGGCCGGGCGGTGTCACCGCCCGGCGGGACGAACTGTTCGGACGCCGGGAACGCGGATATTCATCGCGGTGTCAGAGAGCAGCGCGGCGTCACCGACGATCACGTCGTATGACGCGGCGGTCAGCCCGGCACCCGCGCATCGACGCGTCCGGGCGGCCGTCGCGCCTGCTCAGGTTGGCCGGTTACTGTCGGCGTCCACAGCGAGATCGGCGTTGTGCTGCGCGGCGATATGCCGGGCGATCGATTCCGAGGCGACGTCGGCGACGGTGGGGATACCCGACGACGGTGGCGCGTCGACGGGCATGACCGACCATCCACCGATCAGGTCGTTGGGCTGTGCGAACCAGCGGGCATGTGTCAGGGCGCGACTCAGCGCCGGGCCGACCAGGCCTTGCCACCATCCGGCGGTCGCCTGATCTACCGGCGCGGCGGGCCTGTCGTCGTCACCGGCAAGGCCGGTGTCGGTGACGGCGGACTGGCCCAGCAGGTAGGCCGCCAGCAGCCGGGCTTCGTCGAGGCCGTAGACATCCCACCAGGCGCCTGCCTTGATCCAGAGAGTGTGCTGGTCAGAGCCACAGTAAGGACAGGCCGGCAGATCGAGGCGCTGTTGCAGGATGACCCCGTACACCTGGCCGGTCAGCCAGTACCGCCACTGCCGCGCGTCGTCGGCCAGGTGCGGTGCACCGGTTCGGGCGCGGTACTCGCCGGTGTCGAACAGGGCGACCGTGGTCTGGCCATCACGCAGCCAGGCCACGGTGGTGGTGTCGTGCCACTGCCGCAGATAGCGCTCGAACCGGCCCGGATCGGCAAATCGTTCGTAGGCGTCGGCAACCCGCGCGCCGCCGGCCGGCTGGAACACGTCACCGGCCAGCCGAGCCCGCCCGCTGAGACCGATCAGTAACGCTGGAGCGAACGCGTCACCCCACGGCGGGGCGGGGTCACCGTCGACAACGATCAGCGCGCGCCGGTCCGGCAACAGCGCATCGGTGACAATCTCGACCGCGTGCGCCGCCGTCCACGTGGCGGGGCAATCGGGAGACGGCGGTGTGCTCGAGGCGGTCACGACCGGCTCCGCGGTAGATCCGCCGCGGTGGACAGCAAGGCACGGTAGATCTTGTCAGCGGTGGACAGGACGGCGGCCAGCACGAACGCGGCTACATCGTCGGCGCCGCGAAACAGTCTGGCGCTCAGCTGACCGGAGGCCACGGTGGTGACATGGCCGACGGTGACCAGGACGAGGAATCCGCCGTCACGCCGTTCGCCGAGCACGGTCGGCTCGATGCGGATCCCGGTGATCGGGGCGTCGAAGGTGAGGATCTGTCGGGAGACGCAGGCGTCGATGAAGTCGGCCACGTCGCAACCGAAACTGGCCGATACGGGATCAAGCGCGTCGACGGCCGCCTGCAGCAGCTCGTCGGACTCCGACAGCGACGCCTGCTGCCGGTGCGCGGTGAGTTTGGTGTCGTCAGCATGTACGACCGGCCAGATCTGTCGCCGGCGGTTGCGCCGCGAAGGGAAGAACCGGAACGAGGAGAAAGGCATCAACGTCTCCAGAAACACAAAGCAGGGCGCCCACCCGAAGGTGAGCGCCCTGCTGTACCGGGGAAGAAGGGGTGTGCGGGTCGGCTGCGGTGTGGTCAGCTCCTGCGGTTGATCGCGATGGCCTCCCGGCCGCCGCTGGCGTCATGCACCCAGACAGTGAGGTCGACCGGGACGCTTGGTGCGTCGACCACCAGGTCAAACGCCGTGTTGGCGGCGTGCGCCACGGATGCGGCCCACACCATGAACGGCCCATGTCGGCGGCGGCCGAGGGCAGCGCCACCGCTGCGCAGCTCCACAGTGACCGTGAACGGCTTGATGAACGCGGGCCTGTCGAAGCCGACGGCGTTGATCACGTCATCGATATTGGTGACCATCTCCGCGGAGCCTTCGACGACGAGCTGGTGACAACCGGCCGCCAGGGCGGAGGTGACCGGTCCCGGCACTGCACACACGTAGAAACCGGCGTGGGCCGCGTGCCGGGCGGCCAGCATGATCTGACTGCCCAGCGAAGCTTCCACCACGACCGTGCCGGCAGCGAGCCGAAACAGCAGCTGGTCAGCGAAAATCCTGCGTGACGGTGTCGGGCTCGATCCGGGCGGAAACGGGCTGATCACCGTGCCGCGGGACGCCGCACGCGCTACGGCGTCGGCCACCGGGGGCCTGAATGGCTGATCGAGACCTTGGTCACCGACCAGGACGGTCCTGCCGGCCGGCACCGACAGCGCCGTCGAGAGTGCCCGTCGGGCGATTCCGGGTGCCGTGCTCGTGACGATTGTTCGCCGCGCTTCGGTGAGACCGAGCGTGAACTCTTCGGCTACGCGCAGGCCGTACTCACTGCAGGCGCGGGCGCCGGTGAGCGTTACCGATTGATCGAGCAGGGAGGCGAGGTCCGGGTTGCCCTGTATCCACAGGGCTGGCAAGTTGCAGCCGGTGCCGGCAGGCCAGCCGGGATCGTCGGGAACGATCAGGGTGGCGCCTGCCGCTCTGGCACGGTCACGAAGCGAGCGGCCCAAGGCACGTAGTTTGTCCAGCGCCTGTTGTTCGCCGATGGGCAATCCGTCAGCAGGTTTCGGGAACACCCAGGAACCGGGCTGTAGGCCTTGGGCTCGGACGGCGTCGGCCAGATGGTCGGGCAGGGCACGCCCGGTGTAGTAGGACAGGCCGGCTCGGATGGTGCGATCGTTGTCGGTGCTCATGCGGCCTCCGCGTCACCACTAGCGGTTGGTCCGGCGGCAGCGGCGATGCGGGCGCCGCCGGGAGGGACGGCACGAAACCAGCCCGCCCGGCGCGCAGACGGCGTCCAGCCCCGGCCCCCGTACACCCCGAGCCGCTACGACACCGCACGACGAGGCGGGAGTGGATCGTGGCGGCCGGTGGCTTGACGACGGCGGTGCCCAGGCGGGACCGTGCCAAGTCCCTTTCCGGCAGGCGCGGCACCGACTGCCCGGCCGCGCACGGCTGAACGCGAGGAACACGGCAAGCAGTGCGCTGGCCGGCGCACTCGACGATCAAGAGCGGCGCACGGGAAGGCGCGGGTCGCCGGGATCGCGACGCTCATCGCCGCTGGTAGCCGTCCTGACCGCTGCCAGCGGCGTGGTGGCAGTGATCGGCCGGTCAGTTCAACGCGGCGTCAACCTTCGTAACCGCCCGGCGGGCCACCTCTTCGGTCAGCGCCGTATCGATAGCCTCACCGGCCTGCTGAACGATGAAGACGAGCACACCGCCGCGCCGCACGACGGCCATGTCGAGGTTCACAGTCCTGCCGAACACGGTGGCCGTCGTGCGGAAGGCGAACGTCTCATCGGCGAGCTGAGGGAACGACAGCGCCGTGAAATACATGTCGAACGCAACGCCGCTGTCCATCTGGGTGGTGAGCTTCTTGCATGCCGTCACGGCCTCGGAGAAATCGGCCAACATGCCTTGCGCGTCCGTCTCGGCAAGCGGGAGCAGCGCCTCGCTGACGTCGGATCCGTCGGGAGCGGTGAACTCGGCGGAGACGTCGTCGGCTCGGCTCACCCTCTGCATCACGGCGTCGTATGCGGGACACTGATCGTAGTCTCCGGACGAGTCCTTCTTCGGCGCGCCGGTGTCGGGCTCGGCGATCCAGCCGGTCGGCAGGTCGGCCGCGACCAGCAGCGCACTTCTCGCCTGCTCGGCAGTCAGCGTCCGAAGCGGTACGTGTCCCACGGTGCTGACGGCGCCAGAGTCATCGACGGTATGGGCACGCTCGTCACCGGTGCCGCTACAACCGGCGAGAACGGTCACTGTCACTGCTGCCGCGATCACCCATAGCCCTGCGCGCATCATTCCTCCCCGTAGGAAATCGCCCGACGACATCGGCGATCATCGTAGCGTTGGTGTACCTGCCTTGTGGACTGTCGTATCGGATCCCGCTGGTCAGGCGTATCCCGCGCACAGGGTTCCAGCCCGGGGATGACCTGTGCTGGAGCCGGAAAGGTCAGCGGTTTCACACGGGAAGTGTCCGCAGCGTGAGGGGTCGGCTCTGACTGGCATCGGGCGCAGGAAACCGCGGACCTCGGTCAGCGCGAGGCCGAGCAGGTTGCGGCCCGGCCGGCGGGCAGGATCATGAAGCAGCGGGTCCGCGGTGCCCGGGCCGGCACCCCACACCCCTTCCAGGAGCGTCCTGCCCGTCAACACCTGTGCCGCATGGTGGCGCGGACCGCGGCTCTTGCTGTTCGCACTCGACGTGGTGCCGGGAATCGAACCCTCGGGTGTGTCGGCCGGCGGGTTTCACCAGTCCCACGACGGCAACGCATCGACGCGGTCGGCATCGCTGTGAAGCAGGATGTAGGAGGCATCGAAGCGGCTCGCGTATTCCCACAGCTGCCATACCTCCTCCGGCACGGTGTCGGGGTGATCAACGCGGTGTTCGGTGAGCATGCCCGGGACGTACAGCAGCCAGCCGTATTCGGTGTCGTGGGCGGTGACACCGGAGTAGTCGTCCAGGTCATCGCAGATGTGCTGGGGCAGGTGATGGGTGGACAGATCGAGCACGCACAGTATCCGCGGACCTGCGGTCCTGGTGGTCAGGTTGTTTCGGGCGCGGTTGAGCCAGCCGTGAAGCGCGGTCTCGGTGCCGGCGATCTGAATGCCGTCCTCGCCGCTGTCGGTGATGATCGACAACGTGCCGTCGGGCTCGGGCTCGTCGGCGTCTTTGGTGATCTCGAACGTCTCAGCACTGTCCAGGACGCGGACATCATGCGCTGCTTCGACGCGTTCCAACCTGATCGACATGATGGTGCCTTCCTGCCGGAGCGACGGGGTATCGGTGACGGCCGCCGCTGGCCTCGCGTCGAGGCCGCGCCCAGCGACGGCCGGTCTGCATTGCTGGGATCAGCCGTGGCGGCTGCTGTTGTCGTCAGCCGCGGCGGCGGTGACCGGTCCGGTGGCACCGCTGTTGGAAGGCAGATGCTTGTCGAGGCCGAGCCGGCGGCGTTCCAGAGTGATCAGGGCCCGGGCGGGGGCGTGCCAGCTGTCGCTGTCCATGGCCGCCGCGCTCTGGCCTTCGGACAGAGCGCGCAGGGCCGGGATGTGCTGCGTGTAGGAATCGCCGAGCTTTTCCAGGTCGGTGCAGGCTCGCTCCATGGCGTCGCGCATCTTCTTGGTCCAGCGTCCGGGCTGCCCCCACTTGGTACGGGGACGGCCGTGCAGGGGTCCTTCGCAGAGGTGGTAGCCGAGCCAGACGACCGGGGGGTGTATTCCGGCCGCAGTGGCGAGCAGCGCGTTCTTGTCGTAGTCCCAGGCTCTGCCGCCGCGCTGCTGGCGGTGTCCGGTGGCCTTCGGCTTGGTGAGGGTGCGCCAGTAGTCGGGGTGGACGCCGGTGGACGCGACCAGGTCCTTGGCGTCGCGGAATCCGCCGTCGGTGATAGCACCGGGAAGACGGTCGACGAGCAGGTGGGCCAGTTCCCGGCGGACGGCGGGCACTGCGGGGTCGTCCGCCGCTGTCAGGCGCTGCTGCCTGCCGGCTGGCTCGGGTACGGCGACCAGATCGGGCAGTCCTGCGCCATCGGCTAGATAGCCGAGCAGCAGGGCGCCGAAGTCGCTGAGCAAACGCTCGAAGCCGCGGGTGCGATCTCGGTAGTCGCGGATCGGTAGCCAGCGTCCGCCGCCTCGGTGGCCGACGCGGTGCGCCGATTCGTGGACCATTACCAGCAGGGTGCGGTGCCGGTCGGCGAGGACATCGCGGTGGATCGCCGTGTCGCCGGTGCTCGGTGTGTAGAAGCCGTCCGCACACGGGCTTTCCTCGCTGGCCGAGTAGACGCGGACCCGATCGAGGGCGAACGGGCCGATAGCGCGGCGGACGAGGTCGCGAGAGGAGGTGAGCATCTCACGCTCGGCGGCAGTGAGCGCCTTGTTCGGCACCCAGGTGGTCTTGTTACGGCTGCGTTCGTAGTGGCGGGTCTGCCGTGTTCGGGCAACCTCGACACCGAGCAGGTCCATCAGCGACCGCTGCAGGTAGCTCGACAGACCCTTGGCGGCGACCTCGGTGTAGCCGTTGTCGATCAGGTCCAGCGCCGCTTCCTCATTGCCGGTGGTGGTGTAGTACGTCCAGTCGGGTAGATGGGTCCGGGCCCACCAGCGCCAGGCCGCGCGGGTGTAGGGCTCATACACCTCACTGAAGAACTGCTCCAGTTCCGCCAGCCTCCCGCCGCCGAGCACATGCTGCGCGAAGCGGTCGATGATCTTTTCGTCCTGACTGGTGGCGAGCATGGCCCGCACGGCGGTGCGCAACGCACCCGCGTCGACGACGGTCCGATCGCGGTTCTGCAGGCCCTTGGCGTCCAACGGCAGGTCGTAGGAGGCCAACAGATCCGGTTGGACATTGACCAGGACCCCACCGATCCAGACTCGGCCCGGCTCACCGTCGAGCACACACTGGCCCGGAGAAGCCGGTGGCCGGTAGCCGGGCTCGGTCAGGGCGCGAAATCGGCCCCGGGCCTCGTCAGCGAGTTCACGGGAACATTCGACGGTGAAGACCGTGCCTTTGACCCGGCCGGTGCGGTACAGGTGGTAGACCAGCAGCTCCGCACCCTGCTGCGATAGCGACGGGACCAGGCCGTCGAGCAGCCGATGCCGCTGCACGCTCGGGGTGAAGCCGTACCCGACGGTCTCACACCGCACCTCGCCGATCTGCGGACTGCGCGCCAAGACGAGCGCTGCCAGTTTCTTGCCCTCACCGAACTGACCGATCTGCCCGGCGCCCTTCGTCGAGTGGCCGAGCACGAGCCCTTCCTCCGGGATGCCCGGCCCATCATCGGCAATGATCAAAACGCCGTTGGCCCAGCTGACCCGAGCGTTCGGGTCCTCATCCAAAGCGTTGGCAATGAGCTCGGACAGCGCCCGAACCGGGGTCCACGAACTCACGTAATCAGGAGAAATGGGGTAGGTGAGGGTGCTCACGGTTGATTGGTCCGCGTTGCTGGTGGTGTCGAGGCGGTCGGCGGCAACGGCGGTGGCCGTGGAGTCGTCCACGGATGTTCTCCTTGCTGAAAATCGGGGGTGGGCAGCGCGAGACGGCAGCTCGCAGGTACCAGCGGTGTCGTTCCGGCGCGAAGGAAAAGCCGCCGAAAATCGGCACGGCGACGGCCGGTGCCGCGGCATGCGCGGGCACCGGCCAGGTCGTGTGGTCAGCCGAGGAGCCGCTCGAGCGGGATGGTCTCCGGCAGCGGCCAGGGCAGCTTCTCCGGTTTGAGCGGCGTGGTCAGGATGGTCGCGATCAGCACCGACAGACTGTTGTTCGGCGACGCTGTCGCCGCCCTGGTCAGCGCGGCCCACGCGAGCAGGGATTCATGGCGTCGCCAGGCGTTCCAGGCGAGCAGGTTCGCCGGCGTCGTCACGTAGGCATCAGGAACCCGGCGGGTGAGATCCCGCCACAGCTCGTGCTGCCACTGCTGATCCGTGGTCGCTCGCCAGGCCGCGGAACGGCCGTCGGCGGCAGTGAGCGCCACCGCCAGGTCCGCGACCTGCTGATCAGTGAGCCGGTCGCCGGCTCGCGCGATCGCCAGGCTGGAAGACACGACGTCGGCCGGATCCGGAAGCAGCTCCGGCAGCGCCGCGAGCGCCGCGGCGATGCGCTGCTGAGCATCGGTGTCGCCGGCAATCATGTCGGCCAGGTACTGCGCCGACGGCAGCACAGCCCGGCCGCGCAGCGTCATCTCCGCGGGGATGACACTGCTGTCGGGATCGAGAACGGCACCCTGCTCCGGCGTACAGGGACAGCCGGAGCCGAGACAGTAGTAGCGGCCCTCGCAAACCAGCAGGCAGTGGCCGACCCGCACCGCCGTGTGCAGCTTGTCCGCGATCTCGATGAGCTTGTCGCGGTCCGACAGCGGACCGTATCCCACGACGAACGCCGCGGCGGCGTCCGTCGTCGAGGCCATGTCGGTGCTCTGTTCGAGAATCAAGGGCAGCGGTGTGTCCCGGTCGAAGGCCAAGCCATCGGTGAGCAGGCCGTCCAGGTTGAGGAACACTACGATCACGCACTGGTCGAGATGGACACCGACCACGTACGGCAGGGCGGCGAGCAGATCGGCAGGGCCACGGGCGACAGACGGCATTGATTCGAGCATGTGATCACTCCAGGTATCGCAAACGGGCTGCGGCCCCGATATGCGAACTACCGGAGGTGTACCGCGATCGGGAGAGGCCACCGATCGCGGTACACCGGTCCGGGACGGGCGCGGGGCCGCACTGACCCCGGGCGCGGACCGGCCTTGACGGCCCAAGGGCCGGCCAGGGCCAAGCCCCGGGCGGCACAACGGCAACAGCGCCCGTCGGTGGCAGCACCGGGGCCGCCCAGGGCGCCGTGCCCTTGCCGGTCCGGGACGGGGCCGGTATAGGCGCTTGCGGGCAGTGACGGCCACCGCCCTCTGGCCAGCCGCGACACCCGCCACGACCGAGCAACCTGTGATGGCTCCCCCATCAACCGCCCCGGATCAAAACGGCAGCCGCGCCGGTAGTGGACGAGCGTCACTTTTGAGCGGTGTACGCCTCGCCCGGTTGCCAAGATCGCGCGTAGAACCGGCGACCACGAAAGGTCTGCGGCACCCCCACGCGGGCCGGTGTTAATCGTCTGCGAGTACCGGAATGGGGTCAGACGGCGGGCTGGCCGATGTCCTCGAGCACGTCGTCGACTGAGGTGACCACCCGGGTGGCCGGGTGCCGGCGCAGCAACGCATGGCAGCCCTGCGACAGCACGGACGTGATCGGGCCGGGGACGATCATTGCCGGCCGTATCAGGTCGATGGCGCAGCCCAGCATCCGGCTGGTGCCACTGCGGGGCGCGGCCTCCACCACGACAGTGCCCGCCGTCACTGCGGCGATGATTCTGTTTCTCAAGAGAAAACGATGCCGCAGCGGCTCGGCACCGGCTGGCCACTCACTAACCAGCAGCCCACGGTTGGCGATCAGGTCGAACAAGGCGGCGTTGCCGGTCGGAGAGGGCCGGTCCAGTCCGCCGGCGAGCACCGCGACGGTTCGCCCGCCCTCGACGGTCAGCGTGCCTCTGTGCGCAGCAGCGTCAATCCCGTACGCGCCACCCGAGGTCACGGTCCATCCACGATCGGCCAGATCGGATGCGAAGTCGGTAGTTATGCGGATGCTGTAACTGGTCGCGGCACGGGCACCGACGATGGCCACGGACCGGGTGAAGGCATCACTCAGCGACCAGTCACCCCGCACCCACAGGCACAGCGGGGGCATGGCGTCGCGACGGCCTCCGCCGAGTGTTCCTACCTGCGTGGTCGCCAGATCGTCGAGGGATGTGGGCCACTCGCTGTCCGAGGGTGTGACCAGCCGAATGCCCGAACGGTCCGCGCGCCGCATCGCGATCTCGGCGGCCCGCCGGGCATCAACCCCGCGAGTGCGCGCTGCGACAGCGGCCCGCCGGTCGGCGTCGGCGATGTCCCCGGCGAGCAGCTGGTCCAACGTGGCGATCGCGCCGGACTGCTGAACCATCGACCAGACGCTGCTGTTACCGGGGTCGGCGAGCCAGGTCAGCGCTACCCGGGCAAACCGGTCCGCGTCGGCCGCGGACCGGCTCGTCTGCGCGATGTCGTGCTGAGTCATGTGAACCTCCCGAGAGGGTGAGCAGAAGTGGAAGAAGCGGTGTGCTCACGCTGCTGGCCGGGCACGCGGCGAGCCCGCCGCGGCCTCGAAGAGATCATGTTCAGGTCGATGGCTGTCGGCTGAGGTGGTTTCTGGCGGCGTCCGCTTCGTGCTGCCAGGTGCGGAACGTGCGCTGGCCCTCCAGCTTGAGGCAGGGCGGGATCCGGTTGGCGGGAATGCCGACTGGTGCCGGGCCGTCGACGGCGAGCAGATCGGAGGCCGACTGGTCGTGATAGCCGGCCGCGCAGTGCCTCGACGGTCGGGAAGACGTTGACGACCCGGTCCCGGTACTCGTGAGCAGATGATCCTGGGCGCCGCCGTAGCTGTACGCCCAGCGGAGGTTGGACGGCGGGCACGGCTTCACGAGCTTCTCGAAGCGGCGGATCTCCTTGGTGTGGCAGTAGAACCAGCTGCCGGGGTGGCCTTGCATGGTCGTCAGCCACGCCAGGTAGGCGTCGGAGAAGAAGTCGCCGGCGTCATGGACGCGCACGATGGTGCCGCAGCTCTTACGGCCGATCTCGTCGATCATCTGTCGGGTGAAACCGGGCAGGTCGTCGAGCACATAAACGAGGTTGCGTTTGTGGCGTCCCCGGACGGGCCGGAACCGGTACGAGCCCGCCCGGGCGTAGCAGACTTTCGCGCAGATGCCCGCGTTGGGGCAGGCATTTTGTTGGTACGCCCGTCGACCATCCGGCCCGCCCATGCGGGCAGGCGTCAGTTGATGATGCCGTCACGGCGCAGGTTGCGGTTCTGGGTCAAGAGCCGGCCCGGGCGCACAGCGAGATGCTGGGCAGCAGACAAGCCGCAGTCCGTAGCAGTGAACCCTTCTGGTGTGATGGGCAGGAGGCTGACAGCGCGGGTCCGGGGTGTCCGCAGTGACTGGCCCGTGGGCCGGGTGGCGTCCTCGCGCGGATGCGTTGGCCGATCAGACGGAACCCGCCCGAATTGGCGCTGCCGCTACTGCTCGGTGGTGTCGCGAGCCCTGCGGCGGTCGGCTTCTGTTCGCGGGTAGGTCATCCCTGCCGCGAACATGACTGGCCTCTTGGCGTGTTTGCCGTGGTAGAGCGCGATGTCGGCGTTGGTTAACGCGCTGTCCCACGGGTAGCCGGCTGGTACGGATGCCAGGCCGGCACTGCCGGACACCGTCAGCGGGCCGGTCGGCAGATCAGTGATGGTGATGGCGGCGGTCGCCGCGGCGGCGACCGCCTCGGCTGTCGCGCTGGTGGCCGCGGGCAGGATGACGGCGAATTCGTCACCGCCGAGACGTCCGGCCCAGCCATCGTGCTGGGATGCCAGGCCGGCTAGACGGCGGCCGAGCGCGGACAGGATTTGATCGCCGACGGGGTGCCCGTGTTGGTCGTTGGCCAGCTTGAAGGCGTCTAGATCGACCAGAATCACCTGTCGGCCTTGTCCGGCCGTGCGGGCGTAGGCGTCCTGGAGGCCGGAGCGGTTCAGCAGCCCGGACAGTGGATCATGCAGAGCCCGGCGGGTCAGCGTGTCGACCTGGGCGTGGAGTCGCCGGATGACCGGCGTCGCGGTGAGTCGTCCGGCGACGGCGCCGATCACGACGGCGGTGAGGTATGGCACGGCGGCGCAGAACCAGTGCATGAGTGGCGCCTCCACACGGAAATCACCCGGATCCCGCAGTCGTGGACGACTGCGGGATCCGGGAAGGTGGCTGGTGCGGGTGCCGGTCGAACGGGCCGGTTACGGGGCCGGCCGCGTCAGGCCGTGGCGGCCCTGGCTGCGAGGTGCAGCGCCTGGGTGGCGGTGGTCTCCATCCGGTAAGCGACGTCGGCGTCAGCGACGCTGCGCCCGAAGGAGGTGACGGCCTGCATGATCCCGCCGGCGCTCAGATCGGCGCCGGTGATGAAGTGCGCCAGGATCTCCTTCTGCTGTTCCTCGGTGTACTTGAGCTCCTTGCCGACGATCTTGATCGTCTCGTCCGGCCGGGAGACCACGATCCCGGCGGCCTGCTCCAGGTCGCGAACGGCCCGAGTGACGAAGTCGACGTCCAGGTAGGCGCGGACGGCGTCGATGGTCTGCGCGGTGATCAATTCGAGGAGCTTGCGCAGTGTCTGCGGCGAAGGGTCGATGATCCCGTCATCGTCGGTGATCTTGGCGCCGATGTGGGTACGGCTGAGCACACCCTTGTCGATGGTCTGACCGTTCTTGCAGATCTCGACCCGTATGAACGGGGCGACGCTGTACTTACCGAACCCGGTCTCGGAGTTGGTGAGCAGGAAACCGCCGAAGATGACCGGCAGATCACTGCCGCGGCGACCGTCGAACGGCGAGCGATAGTTGCGCAGCAACTCCGGCGCCATCACCTGCACCTCGGGAGAGATGAACCGGACGTACACGCGCCGGTCGGTGAGATCGCAGGACGCCACCTTGACGGCCACGCCAGCCTTACGGATGCCGTCCAGGGCGGCCAGCAACACATCGAGGTTGTCCAAGCGCAGAAACCGGTCGGACAGGAACGCGTGGGTGACACCGTCCGCTCCGGCTGCCGCATTTGCCGAGCGCCGGCAGCGCACCAGGAAGCGCCGGTGGTCGCGCTCAAGCCACGTGTTGATGTTGTAGTCCAGCGCCGGTAGGTTCTCGTCAGCCATCCGCCGCAGGTAGGGCCCCGGGATCTTCAGCTTCTCGGCGATCCCGCCGAGGGCGATGTCGTTGAGCTCGTAGGTGCCGTCGCAACTGGTGACGCCGTCCGGGCTCAGGCGCGCCTCGGTTCCTGCGATGATCAGTTTGCCGTCCTGGCAGCTCAGGGTGCCGGAGCCGGCAATGACGTCCATCGCCCGGGCCTTCTGGTCGTTCAGGATCTCCATGAGCCGGGCGATGTCGATGTGACGGTTCGGTGCGACGGTCAGAGTTGGCTGAGCCATGAGGCACGTCCTCCACGAACGCAAAGCCACCACTGCTGTGGCGGCTAACGGGACGCGCCCGCCCGAGCCGGGTCCGAGACGACCGGCGGGCGAGCGCGTGCTGGCCCCGGTGCCCGTGGCCCGGCCCGGCTGGACGGACGGCAAGGCGAGTACGAGGAGATCTCTGGCCGAAGGCCAAGATGTTCTCGGGCTCGGCTTGCGGACGGCGCCGGGCCGAGCCAACGTGCCCGGCCAGCACCGCCGCCCACCCGGGGCCAGTTCGGCCCGCTCGGTGACAACATCGCTCTGATCTGAGGCGTCCACCTGGACGGCTCAAACCGGGCCACCGCGCCACCGTCCGCCGAGACGCAATCAGGTTGCTTCCAGGCAGGCCGGGATTCCAGGAGATCGGCGCTTTCCCGCCTGATTTTTCCTTGGGCGAGCGGGACAGCCACGGACAACCGGAGTCAACAGCAGACAACTATTCGCGTTGCTTCCCGTCCGGCAATCTCAAACGCGGGAACGGCATCAAGCGCCTCGTCGGCGAATGTCTGAGATGGAGATCGCCGGGAATGTCTCACGCCGTTCGCACCCCTGAAATTCGGGATGCGATTGATGCGACGACCTGCCGAGAGCAGTTCTACGGAGGCATATGTGCGCCTGGTGCCAATGCCCTCTGCCCATTTCGCTGCTCAGAGCCTGTCAGGAGTTCTTCCATGTCACGTAGACCCGTCATCGCGGTGCGCCGATCGCGAAAGACGATTCTGATGGCGGTGGTCACCGCAGTCGCCGTCGGTATCGGTGTTCTGGTTGTTTCCGGCCCGGCTTCGGCAAGCGTATCGAAGCATCATGGCAAATGGATGAGCCAGGTCGCCGGCTGCAAGTCGAACTTCCGGATCGGGAAAACCGCCCGGATGGTGGCCGAAAATGGAGCGGACTACGGCTGGGTGGAATGGCGGGCGAGCCGGACCGGCGCGTGCGCCGGCTACCAGTGGGTTCGCCTGCACTTCACCCGGAACCTCGGCTTCGTCGCGGACGAGTCGGACTACAAGGACTGGGGGATCTACTACAAGGACAACCCGTGGGGGCGGGGCATCAGCACGTTCCACAAGTACAACATGAAAGTGCGAGGGCTGCGCTACTTCAAGGCCGGCGCCTACAACTCACGGATCTTGAGTTTCCCCCGGTTCGATGGAGCAGTTTTTCCTGCTACCAGCCGGTGGCAGGGGTGAGCAATACGGGCTCGGCCTGGCTTGCCTGAGCGTGATGCCAGGCCGTCTCGTACTCGTCCGGGCTCAGGTAGCCGAGTTCCTTCTGGATACGCTGGGTGTTGTACCAGCCATCGATATACGCGAACAGCGCGTTCTCGGCCTCGTCGCGGGTCCGCCACTCACTGCGATAGACCAACTCGATCTTCAATGTGGACCAGAAGTTCTCCATCAGCGCGTTGTCGTACGAGTCGCCGACAGAGCCCATCGAGGGCAGGATTCCGTTGTCGTACAAGCGTTCCGCGAACCGGAACGACGTATAGTTCGAGCCCCTGTCGCTGTGGTGAATGAGTTCGCCGTCACGGACCTGACGCGA
Organism: Actinoplanes flavus; assembly: GCF_017592555.1. Taxonomy (GTDB): domain Bacteria; phylum Actinomycetota; class Actinomycetes; order Mycobacteriales; family Micromonosporaceae; genus Actinoplanes; species Actinoplanes flavus. The sequence goes on from NZ_JAGFNS010000002.1 coordinate 219,762, forward strand.
GTAGATCCCGTATTCGAGGGCGGCCAGGATCAGATCGGTGTCACACCGGGTGGAAGTCTTCCAGCCCACGATCCGGCGCGAGAACGCGTCGCGGACCGCGGCCAGCCAGAACACTCCCTCGGCGCACGGGATCCGGGTGGCGTCGGCCACCCAGAGCCGGTCCGGGGCGTTCGCCCGGAACTGCCGGTTGACCAGGTCCGGGGCCGGCTCCCGGGTCGGGTCCTGCTTCGTGGAGCCGCCGCGCCAGCCGCGTCGCAGGAACGCGCCCTGCCAGCCCTGTGCGCGCATCAGCCGCTCGACCCTCTTGCGGCCGACCCGGATCCCCTCCCGACGCAACTGCTGATGCACCCGGTCGGAACCGTAGGTGAAGCCGGACGCCTCCCAGACCTCATAAATGTTCGACAGCAACCCGAGGTCGACCACGTCGCGGTCGCAGGGCTGTTCGACCTGCTTCTTCCAGGCGTAGTAGGTCGACTCACCGATTTCCAGGACCCGTAGCAGGAGCGCGACCGCGAAGCGGTCCGACTGTTCGTCAACGAACGTCAGGACCGTCGCCGGGTCGGGTCGAGCTCCGACGCGAAATACGCTGAGGCGGCTTTCAAAATCTCGTTCGCCCGGCGCAGCTCCGCGTTCTCCTTTAGCAGCCGCCGGTTCTCCTCGAGCATGTCCGTGGTCGGCCGATCGGCGCGTTCGCCGGCGTCGGCCTCGGCCTGCCGGATCCAGTTGCGCAACGCCTCCGGATGCACGTTCAACTGCTCCGCCAGCCGCTTGATCACCGGCTTCGGATCCGAGTCCCGATACAGTCGCACGGCACGTTGCCGCAGCTCATCGGGATACTTCTTCGGTGCTGCCACGGATGCTTCCTCCCCATGGCCATCAGACCATGATCATGAAGCTCCATGAAAGCGGGGGTCCCTCATCTTCTACGCGCCCAATGAGAAAGCCTGTGCGCAGCTATACACCTATGCCAACCGGTACCGTGTCGGCCTGGAAATCAAAGGCCAGGGAGATCTGCCCAGACTCAAGTATTGCGCCTGACTCTGACGGTCCCCGCAAGCCGGGTCGACGACATGTGTGTGATCGCTTCATTGTCCTGAACGGCCATGCACTCTGAGGTGGTCCTTTAATGGGGGTAGCGATCGATGGAGTCCTGTCTTCTCGTCGCTGTGCCGGATGGCGAATCGTGTGAGGGCCGGGGTCATCCCGGCCCTCCGGCACGTTACGGCATCAGAGTCGGGCCAATGCGCCTACTCGGGGCGTTGCTCGACAGCCGGGTCGCTGCGTGATTCAACTTGCACACCATCATCTATTCCAATGCCCTCCCATCTGCGGGTGGTCGGACTGGTGGAGCGCAGGGCGAGAGCGGCCAGACGGCGGGATCCGGGCGGGACTACAGCAGCCAACCGCGGAGTACTGGGGACAACCGCAGACAACTATCCGCCCCTTGGCGTGTTCGGCAGCATCAAATCAGCGAGCGGGATTTTCGCGGGCACGAGACGAATGCGCCTTGTCGCACGGAGAGGTTACCGGAAGTCGCTGGTCGTAGCTGACGTGTCCAGAGGGGACAGACGACGGCCCCAGCGGCAGCAGAGAAACGGGGTCGCTCTGTACCGGTGCATCAACAGGATTTGCCGGCCGCTCGCCGATCGATCGGTCGGACGGAATGCCGTCAACGCGGAACGGAGTGGACGTTGAATCTTCTGAAGAAGAGTCTGATGATCATGGCCGCCTCGGTCGTGGCCGCGACCGCGCTCATCGTCGGTGGTGCATCCCCAGCATCGGCAGCCAGCACCTCGTGCACGGCCCCGTATTGGTACCCGCCGTGGTACCGCACGTGCACGACCGGCACGATCTCCGCCAACAGCAAGCACGAGATCTCGATCTCCACCTCGGCCTGCACGGGCAGCCCGTGGAAGGTATGGGATACGGGCACCGGCGTGACGATCGCCTCGGGCACCGGCACCGCCAGCCGGAAGGTCGGCGGGCTCTACGGCACGTACAAGGCCAAGCTGACCGACGCGTGCTGGCGCGACAGCATCTACCTCAGCAGCTGAGCCATCGTGCTCCGGCCGGGACACCCGAACGCCCGGCCGGAGCACACGGTGCGCCGCGACCACAACTTCTCGAGACGCCCTGGGCCCGGCGTCCCCTCTGTCTGCCCAGATGTGAATCCGGATACCGGCTCCCGGGCGCGTGGTGGGGCGGCGGCGCCACTGTCCCACCGATCCGACTGCACGGAGGAATCGTGCGCATCCTGCTGCTCGTGACTGCATTCAACGGCCTTAGCCAGCGTGTCTGGTGCGCCCTGCGCGATCTTGGGCACGACGTCGGCGTACACACAGCCGGTGAGGGGCCCGACATCACCGCCGCTGTCACCGCTGCGGCACCGGACTTGATTCTGTGCCCCTACCTGGCCCAGCGGGTGCCGGCCGAGGTGTGGCAGCACTGGCCGACCGTGATCATCCATCCCGGCCCTGTTGGTGATCGTGGCCCGTCGTCGCTGGACTGGGCGATCACCGAGGGAGTCGCGTGCTGGGGTGTGACCGCGCTGCAAGCAGCCGAGGAAATGGACGCCGGACCCGTATGGGCGAAACGCACGTTCGCCATGCCGGCGACCGCGGTGCGTAAGTCGGCGTTGTACGCGGGGCCGGTCGCCGACGCTGCGCTGGAGTGCGTCCTCGAGGTCGTCGAGAAGGCAGCCGATCCCACGTTCGTCCCGACGCCTGCCGAAAAGCTGCCGGTCGGGGTGCCCGGCGCCAGGCCGCGGCCGGCGATGCGTCAGGTCGACCGGATGATCGACTGGGCCGGATCGGTCGAGCAGATTCTGCGCCGTGTCCGCGCTGCCGATGGGGCGCCGGGGGTTTTGACCGAGATCGCTGGGCTGCCGGTGTACGCCTACGACGCCCATCCCAGTGGGATCCGCAAGGGCCGGCCCGGTGAGGTGCTGCTGCGCCGTGAAGGCGCGGTGCTCGTGGCGGCCGGTGACGGCAGCGTCTGGCTTGGCCATCTACGTCAGGCCACCGTCAACGGTGAACCGGGAATCAAGCTGCCAGCAGCGACGGTGCTCGGCTCGCTCGTGCACGGCGTCGCGCACGCGGCCGCAAAATCCGGTCGCGCCCCGGATGCTGCCTTCGGATACGGACAGATCCGATACCGGCGTGACCGGGCAGCGGGCTGGTTGCACTTCGACTTCTACAACGGGGCCATGGCGGTCGGCCACTGCCGCCGTCTGCTGTCCGGGCTCCGGCACGCTCTGGAGCAGGACACCCGTGTCGTGGTGTTGTGCAGCGGCACCGAAGTATTCAGCACCGGAATCCACCTCAATATGATCGACAACGCGCCGGACCCGGCTGTCGAGGGCTGGGCGAACATCCGTGCCATCAACGAGGTGTGCAAGGAGATTATCAACTGCACCAGACAGACGGTGATCGCTGCGTACAACGGTTCCGCCGGTGCGGGTGGCGTCATGCTGGGGCTCGGCGCCGACGTGGTCGCCGCTCGCGACGGAATCATTCTGAACCCGCACTACGACATAGGTCTGTTCGGGTCCGAGTTGCACACCTACACCCTGCGGGCCCGGGTCGGCGCTGATCGCGCGCGACGGTTGTTGTCGGCCAAGGCCCCGATCAGCGCCGACCAAGCTTCACGGATCGGCTTGGTCGACGACGTCGGACCCCGTAACCCGGACAGTTACCTGGAGTGGCTGGCCACGCTGGCGGCGGAGGAAGCGGATCCGGCCTTGGTCCGCGCCAGGTCGGAGGCCAAGCAGCACCGGCTCGCCACGGGGCTACCTATCGGCGTATTCGAAGCTCGGGAGCTCGCGGAAATGAGCTGCGACCTGTTCGACGACCGATCGGGGTTCGCCGCTGCCCGGCAAGCGTTCGTGTCGAAGACCAGCAAAGCCCTGCCACAGTTGCTGGCACGATAAGCGGAGGCGAAGGATTCGCGTCGCTACGCGGCGGGCGGTAGCGAGGATTGGGCGCGTTCGCAGAACTCCAGGGCGGACGCTGCCCGGTCGGCGACGCATTCGGGATGCTGTGCAGCCATGCGACTATCGCCGCGACCACGTGAATCGGCGCCGTGGGATGCCGTAGTGCCGTCGCGGTGGCGGGTTCTGTGGCTCCCCCATCAGGCCGAGGGTTGGTGTCTCAAACGCTACCGGTCTCGTCGAGCCGGGCCAGGCCGGCGAAGAGCCGTCCTGCTGCGGCTTCGGCGGCCAGTGCGGCGGTGATCGTGGTGTCATCCGCGTTGCCCAGAGCCTGAGGAAGGTCGACGGCGACGAGCGCTACCGCCTGCTGATCACGGGCAGCGGACAGCCAATCGGGCGCTAACGCAGGCTGTGGATCGCCGGGTGCGGGGCCCCAATCGCAGGCGAACTGCGCCGCTTGGTCGCCGTAGTGGGTGTCAACGCCGGTGAGCGTGTCGCCGTCGACCCGTACCCGCCAGGCTTCCGGCAACGAGGGCGGCCGGTCGCCTGGGGCGACCGGCCTTAGCCCACTGGCCCGCCAGAAGACCGTCCGGGCATCGACCGGTCCTCCACCCAGGTCGGCTATCGTCGCCGACCCGCTGCGAACCAGCGCGGGGAGATTGCCGAACCAGCCGAGCCACACCGCAACGGCGTTCTCGCCGCCGGCGAGAGCCGCGCACAGCGCCGCGAGGGGCCCAGCCACGGCCGGATCGTCAAGTGCGCCGCTGCCGGGGTCGCGGTGCGACTGCGGGTTGCCGGTCGGTTCGGGCCGTGGGCCACGCGATGCCATGTTGTCACCGTAGACGCTGAACTGATTCGCGTAGCGCGATGCCGCGGCCGCCCATCGGATACTCGGCTGTTCCGAGGAACCCGCGTTGGCCCAGTGGGCGTTGTAGCGGTACCAGAAGTCCATCATGTCGTGACAGCACAGTGGATCGTGGGCAGGTCGTTCGCCGACGATGGGATCGGTGCCGCGATCACGCCGAGATCGCGTTGCGCGGCGGCGAGCCGCCGGTGCCCGCCCTGCTGCGATCCGCGAGTCTCGTTGAGGATGAGCACGTCCGGCGAGGCGCTCCGGAGTCGTTTGCGCAGTAGCGGCCACCGTCGGTGCCGTGTCCGGTCTCGTCTTCCAACCCGCCGTGCTGGAGATTCTGCACGGCCAGCGGTGATGTGCATGGCGTGATATGCGTTGTTCTACAGGGCTGATGCGTCGAATGTGACGACGACGGGCAGGTGGTCGGTGGTGTCGCCGACGGCGTCCGGGTCGACGACGGTGTATCCGGTGACCGCCTCGGTGGGGAAGTGGTGGGTGGCGTACCAGCGGTCGATGCGGCGGGCGGGGTGGTTGTCGGCGGGGTGGTGGCCGGTGGTGGCGGCCCAGTCGGCCCCGGTGAGGCGGGCGCAGTCACTCATCCGGCCGAGATGGCTCGCTTCAAGGCGGTGCGCGGGACGCCGATCGACCTCGCCGGTGGCGGTGAGCTGGTAGGCGTGATCGGGATGCCACGACAGGCCTTGATACGGATCAGGGTCATAAGCGCGGTCACTGCCGATGCAGTTGAAGTCCCCGCCGAGCAGCCCCGGTGTGGCCCCGGAGTTGAAGACGCGCAGCAGCTGGGCGCAGTCCATGGTCGACCAGGTCAGGTCGAACGGGCTCAGCTGCACGGAGCCGACCCGCAGCGGCCGGCCAGCGAAGTCGAATACGACGCTGACCGCGCTGTGCCACATCCCACCTCCTTCGCGGGTCAGGGTGTGCAGGCTGCCCGGCACGGGGGTGATGCCGTCACGCCAGAGCAACCCGGTGTGGCGGATGAGGCCGCCGACCGCGACGGCCGGTTCGCCGTCGATGTCGCAGATGTGGTCGACGGCGGTGGCCAGCCGGCGCAGCCCGCGTACGGCTCCGGGACGTTTCTGCTCCTGGTCGGCTCCGGCTGCGGTGATCTCCTGGACGGCGACGATGTCGGCGTCCAAGTCCCGGATCAGGGCTTCGAGCTGCCGGTAGCGGGGCTCGTCGGCGTCGGCGGCGTACAGGTTGTAGGTGTTGATCGAAGCCACAGTGATCATGCAGTACTCCTTGGGAAAGTTGACGGCGTCGGGCCTCGCCCTACAGGAGACGGGCGATGTCGTACGCGGCTTGGCGGGTGCCGCCGGTCGAGGGCGGCGAGAAGTGTGATGCGGTGTCCGGGCTTGTGGCGGTACACCGTCGATGACGGAGCCAGCGGGGGTCGGCGCCGGGGCGTCGGTGCGGGCCTTTGGTGATTGTCGGTAGGCGTGTCATGCGGGGTCGCTTCCCGCGGCTTGTGCGGTCACCATGTTGGGGACTGGGTCGGGCCGCTGGCGGGGTGCGGCTGTGGTGGCCGCCTGGCCGGTGTGGGCTGGGGTTGGCCATCGGACGTGCCAGCCCGGGTAGAGGACGGCGATCAGATAGGCGCCGGCGCAGGTCCAGAGAGTGGCGGGCAGGGCGGCGGTGAGCAGGGTGCCGGCGATCGCGCCGGTGAGGCTGCCCAGGGGGATACCGAGCCAGGCCCAGGCGTTGATCAGTGCGCGGACACGTCCTTGGAGGTGTTCGGGGATCAGCCGGATCTGGGCGGCGTCGAGGATGACGTTGGTGGTTCCGGAGCCCAGGCCAGCGACGGCGAAGACGGCGAGGACGATTGCTGGGTCGGCGCCGGCTGCGACGACCAGCAACCGGGAGACCCCGCCGAGTGGGCTGGTGATCAGGTAGAGCGGCCGGGGCGGGAGCCGGTGGCCGATGCTGGCGGTGAGCAGGGCAGTGACGACGGCGCCGCCGCCGAAGATCCCGGCGGCCAGGCCGGTCAGTGCGGGACCGTGGCCGTGGCGTTGTGCCCACGCTGGTAGCAGGATTGTCAGGAACAGTTGGTCGAGGCCGTTGGTGACCAGGTACATCAGGACCAGCGCCCGCAGGGACCGTTCCCGGTGCAGGAAGGCGCTGCCGTCACGCAGCTGCCGCAGATAGCCGGAGCTGTGCCCGGTTTCGTGGCGCAGCCGCCGTCCGCGGTTGGTTGCGCTGATCACTGCCGCGACCGTGAACAGGCCGGCGACCAGCCACAGGACACGGGGTCCGATCCCGGCCAGCAGTAGCCCTGCCCCGATCGGGCCGAGGGTGGTGGCGGTGCGTTCCACTGCGGTCGCGTGGCCTGATCCGAACTCCACCGGCCGGCCCGCAGCGGCGGTCACCGCCGGGAGCCAGACCGTCTTTGCGGTGGCGGCCGGGCCGTCGACGGCACCGACACAGGCCATCGTGATGGCCAGGAGCCACAGCGGCGGCGGGCCGGATACGGCCAGCACCGTGATCGCGGCCGCCGAGATGAGATCACCGAACCCGGCGACCGTCCGTGGCCCGCACCGGTCGATCAGCGGACCGCCGAGGACCTGGGTGACCACGTACGGCAGCGTGTGACAGACCCCGACCAGCCCGGCGTGAGCCGGGTTGCCGCGGTCGGTCATGGCCAGCCATGGCACGACGATCAGCAATGCCCTGTTCGCGGTCAACGCGGCAGCCTGAGCGCCGAGCACGCCGACCAAACCCACCCATGACCTGCTGCCCCCAGCAGGACCGGCGGTGCCCGCCGCGGTTCGGCCCTGGGCGACAGGTGTCAAGCGGCCCGGCCGCGGCGGTCCGGCAGGCCGGTGCTGGTTCATCGACTGTCGCTGTCTGCGCGGAGCCCTCGCTCGGGTGGGGTTGCCGCCGGGTCGCGGCTGGCGAACAGCAGCGTGAGCGCTCGTTGCAAGCGGTAGGTGCCGACCCGGATCGCGGCCTGCGCAGCCGAGCGGGTGTGGGCCGGATCAGCTTCGTTGATGATCATCCTCACCTCGTCAGTGCGGGTCGGGTCGCTACGGTTTGCGGGCCGCGCCCGCCCAGTAGTAGGCGGCTTCCGGGTTTTCGACCTTGCTGTCCGGGCGCCAGGCGGAGACCGGGACCAGGCCGGGTTCGAGGAGCTCCCAGTCGCCGAAGAAGCGCTCGACGGCCTCGCGGTTGCGGGCCACCAGGGTCATGCCGGCGCCGGTGGCGGCGGCGACCGCGGCGTCCACCTCGGCCGGGTTGAAGTCGGCGGTCGGGTGGGTGATGGCCAGGCAGCTGCCGGAGGGCAGGGCGTCGCGCAGCTCGGCGACCTTGGTCCACGGGTCGTCGGTGTCGGCGAGCAGCATTAGGATGGCGATCAGGGTGAGGCCGACAGGCTGGGTCAGGTCGAGGGTCTCGCGCAGGGCCGGGTCGTCGAGGATGGAGCGCGGCTTGCGGATGTCGGCGGCGATGTACTCGCTACGGCCGGCGGGGTCGCTGATCATCAGGGCGCGGGCGTGGACCAGCACGATCGGGTCGTTGTCGACGTAGACGACGCGGGTCGACGGGGCGATCTGCTGGGCGATCTCGTGCAGGTTGGGCCGGGTCGGGATGCCGGTGCCGATGTCCAGGAACTGGCGGATGCCCTCCTTGGCGACCAGGTCACGGGCCGCCCGGTGGACGAACTTACGGTTCTCGCCGGCCATGTACTTCATGCCGGGGATGGCCTGGATGATCGCCTCGCCGACGGCGCGGTCGACGGCGAAGTTGTCCTTGCCGCCGAGCCAGTAGTCGTAGATGCGGGCGGAGTGCGGCACGTTGATGTTGACACCGGGCGAGGATGGGATGTCGCTGGTGTTCATCGCGGCCCCCCAGTGCCGTGGCCGTACCAGGCGTTATCGGCGGCGCGCATGGCTTCCAGATCGGGAGTCCCGGCGGCCATGAGGCGGCGGGCGCAGACCGAACGGTGCCGGGCGATGATCACGGTCGCTTCGGGTGAGCCGGAGGTCAGGATCGGCTCCAGTACCGCCTCCAATGATCCGGGCAGGCATCGACTGCGTGCCAGCAGGCCGCACGCCTCGGCCCGGAGCCCACAACCTACGAGGACTTGGCCGTAGGCCACAGCGATCCGAACTCCGTGCTGGCTCCAGCGTTCCGGTTCGCGCAGCCAGGCGCGCCAGGCTTGCTCCGTGTGCCGCAACGCCTCACCACAGCGGCCGCCATGGTGCAGGCTGTCCGCTAACCGCAATCGCATCAAGGTCGCGGCCGAGTTCTCGTCCCAGCCCATCTGTTGGAACAGTTGCCACACGTCGGCCCGGACGAGAGCGGCATGCCGGTAGCGGGCCTGATCCTGAAGGACTTGGCCGAGGAGGTCACCAGCCAGCGCGTGCCGCGGAACGTCCCCGCAGGCCACGGCAGAGGTGTAGGCGAACCGGGCTGGCGCCTCCACTTGATTGGGCACGTAGTCGGATGCGTGGAGCAGCTTCGCGAACTGCAGGGCAGCCGCGATGAGTCCCTCATCGGTGGTGTAGCCACTCAGATCCACCACGCTGAGCCGGCTTTCGAGCAGGGCCAGGGCTTGGGTCACCTTTTGCTCGTCGATCAGGCGACGGGCGGTGAGTACGGCCATCACCCACTGTTGGGAGCAGGGCGGCTCGCCACGATGTGGGGCGTCTGCGGATATCCGTCGAAGCCAGGCATCATCACCGTTCACGGCCGCCTCTTCGTGTGGTGCGGCTGTGGCGGTGTGCCGGCCGGCGCGGCTGCTTTGCTTCGACCAGCAGCCGATGGACGAAGCCGAAGGAGCGGCCGACCTTGGCGGCGATGCCGCGGATGGAGAGCGGCTGCTTCTCGTTGGTGTAGAGCCCGACGACGGTGGTTCGGAGTTGGTCGCGGGCTGCGCCGGTGACCGGGACACTCGGGCGGCGACGTCGGCCGAAGCTTTGCTGGTCCGTGTCGGACGGGCTGAGCGGGGCAGGTGTCACGGCTGCTCCTTCGCTGGGGACAGATCACGGGAAGGGGCGGGAAGCCGGGCCTTCCTGAGCGGGTCATGTGGTGCCGGGGGGGCGCGGGGTGGGCGCGCCCCCCCCCGTGCCGGGGGTACCTGCCCTGGGGGGCCCCGGGTGTTGGCCGCCGCCTCGTCGGCGAGACGAGGCGGCGGCGCCGCTGGCCTGTTGGTGGACCGGTCGGCGGTGGCGGCGCGTGGACCGCCACATGCCCGGCCCGGATGAAGAGCTGGGGGGTCCGGGCCGGGCAGCTGGTCAGGTCACCCGCGCCCTGCTGGCGCCGGCCGGCCGCCACATTGGGTGCAGCTGCGGGCTGTCGGGGGTGACCTGGTAGGGGACGAGCGCTTCGAAGCCGAACCGTTCGTACACGCGGCGCGTCGCCGGGCCGGTCGCTTCGAGGAAGGCGGGGCGGCCTTCGTCGTCCAGACCGGCATGGTGGTGGGTGAGCAGGGCGGCGCCGAGCCCGCGGCGCTGCCGGCTGGGGTGTACGGCGAGGAACGCGAGGTAGTCGTGTGGCTGGCCGGTCGGATGGTGGTGGTGCATGGCCTGATCGAGGGCGAGGAACCGGTGCAGGGCGGGGCCGACCGCCTGGCGCAGCCGCTGGACGTAGTCGTCGATGACGATGCCGAACTCGTTGTCAACGGCGTACCAGAGCGCGACCGCGTCCTGGTCGATGACATGGACGTGGCCGTGCTCGACGGCGTGTTCAGCGAAGATTCGGAAGTAGCCGGGGTAGGCGAGGGCCCGGTGACGGGGATCCGGGATGAGCCAGGGCCCGAATTCGCCGCTTTGGAACGCGGCCGCGAGGAGGCCGGTCACCAGCGCGACGTCGTCGGGTTCGGCGCGGCGGATTGTGATGTAGGGGTGGGTCATCGGGGCACCGCCGGGTGGGGGACGGCGGTGAGTGGGGCGATGGCGGCTGCGGCGCCGTCGCCGATGACCCGGTAGACGTGCGGTCGGCGGGCGGCGAGGTAGCCGGCCCACAGCAGGCCCGCCACCGCCGCCGCCAGATACAGCGCCGGCAGGATCCGGGCGACCGGGTCGTCGGGCGCCAGGCCGAGGAGCCGGTTGAAGTCGAACACGGTCTGCACGCTGATCCAGCCGAGCGCGACGGCCGCCAGCACACCGGTGAGGATGCTGCTGGTGACGCCGGATGCGTCGCCGGTGCGCAGCCGGGCGAAGTAGGCGACCACCGCCGTGGAGGTGAGCGCCATCAACAGCAGCACGCCGAAGCCGCCGAGCACGGTGAGCCAGAAGAACATCTGGGTCAGTGGGTCCCAGCCGAACCAGGCGTAGCAGCCGACCGCGATCACGGCGAGCCCGGTCTGGGTCAGTGAGCCGCCGCGGGGTGCCTTGGACTTTGGGGCGGTGGTGCCGAGCCAGCGGGCCAGGATGCCTTCGCGGCCGAGGGAGTAGAAGTAGCGGGCGGCGGTGTTGTGGAACGACAGCATCGCGGCGAACAGGCTGGTGATCAGCAGCAGCCGGCCGATGGTGACGATGAACGCGCCGACGTAGGGGGCGGCGAGGTTGAATGTCAGCTCGGGGCCTTCGGCGGTGGCGCGGGCGACGACCTGGTCGGGGCCGGTGGCCACTGAGATCGCCCAGGTGCAGAAGGCGTAGAGGCCGCAGATCATCGCCAGGGCGATGAACGTGGCGCGGGCGACCGTGCGGGAGGGGTCTTTGGTTTCCTCGGCGAACACGGCGGTGCCTTCGATGCCGACGAACCCGGTGATCGCGATGGCCAGGGCGGTGCCCGCCTCGTCGCCGAGCAGCCCGGCTGGTTGCAGGGTGGTGTAGGTCAACGTTCCGCCGGCGGGGTGGGTGACCTGCGCTATCGCCAGTACGAGGGCGACGACGGTTTCGGCGATCAGCAGGGTTGCCAGGACCTTGCCGTTGAGGTCGATGCGGCTGACGCCGAACACCGCGACCAGGACGACGCCTGCCCCGGCGATCAGCCACCACGGGACGGTGATGCCGTGGCCGTCGAGGAAACCGGCGGTGATGTAACCGAACCCGCCGACCAGGCCGATCTGCATGGCGTTGTACGCGAGTACGGCCATGAACGCGGTCGCGACGCCGAACGGTCGGCCCAAGCCGCGGGTGACGTAGGTGTAGAAGGCGCCGGCATGCGAGATGCGGCGGGCCATGGCGACGAACCCGACCGCGAACAGGCCGAGGGCGATCGCGACGGCTATGTAGGCGACCGGGATGCCGGTGACGGCGGTGACGGCCCAGCCGGTGGTGGCGCCGGAGCCGACCACGGTCAGCGGGGCGGCGGCGGCCAGCACGGTGAACACCAGCGGCCAGACACCGAGTTTGCCGGCAGCGAGGGTCTGCAACACGACGCTGCCCTGCGAAGCGGGGGCGGAACGGGACACGGGGGTGTCTCCTCAAGTAGACGAATCAGCAACGGAAAAAGGGGGGTCGGAAGAGGGCTTGAACGGGCGACGCCTCAGGTGGCGGTGTTGACGGCGTTACGCACGGCGGCCTCGGTCAGCCCGACCAGTAGCCGGATCGCGTCGGGGGCCTTGTCGGCTTCGTAGCGCAGGGTCTCGGTGACGTTGATGTCGCGTGATTGCAGGACGGTGCGGTGCCAGTCGCAGGCCTGCAACAGTCCACCCAGCAGCTGGTCGGACGTGGCCAACTCGTCGCCGCGGTTCAAACGGTTCAGCAGCCGCGCCCAAGGCCAGGCGGCGTTGGACATGTCGGCCGGTCGGTACGTGACCCGCCGCGTGAGCAGCCTGCGCGTCTCACGACGGACGACATGCCCGCCGCGGACCATCCGGTCGGCGACCTGGCCGTAGACACTGTGGGCCAAAAACGGCAGCCAGATCGTCACCGGATGGGTTTCGCGCATCAGATGGTCCAGCACGCTGTGACATACCGCGTCGTTCGGCGGCATCCGCGACACCACGCGCGCCTCGTACGCCGCGGTGATCGTGAGGTGCCCGGTCAACACCAGCTCGCCGAGCAACGCTCCCGCGAGTACCAGCCCGGCCACGTCCGGATGCAGTAGGAGCTGGCCGTCGCGCTCGCTGTGGATCAGCCGGAACAGGTCATCGGCGGGCGGCGCATTGCGGACCACACCCCGAGCTCGCGGCACGAGCATCGGTGTGGGGCCCGGCGCTACCGCGGTCCCTGTCGGCGGCGGTTCGGGAGCCGGCGGCCAGGCAGGAGGCGGAGAGCTGTTAACCGGGGCCTGCTGGTCACGCTGGTGCCGCCCCGGGGAAGTGCTCACCACGCTAACCCCACGACACAGTTCCTTATGGCCGATCGTCGGGAGGAAGGTGGGGCGGGCACGCCCGCAGCCGCGACGCCAGGAAACAGCGCGCCCGCCCTACCCCGGCCGGCTCCCAGCTGCTCAACCAGGAACCGGAGTTCTCCCTGGCGCGCCGTGGCTCCGGAGCCCACCGGCAACGCGGGCGTGCGCGCATTCGGCGGGCAACAAGCGACTTGCCCGATGACGATGTTCATCGCATTCCCTACATAGGGCACGGTCCGGTTCGCGTTCGGACTGTGCACGCGGCTTTCCGCCCCAATGAGGATTTCTTCCCGGCGGGCGGGCGCTCAGCTTGACGTCGCAAAATGGGACGGGCTGATGGTTTTTCACGCGCCCTTAAGGATCACAGCAGTATCGATCGAACGGAATACCAAATCGATGTGCATCGACGGTCGCAGATCAACATCCATATTGCCATGACCAGCCACTTCAAGGGAGCGAAACATGATCCACGGCGGTGTGAGCGTTGTCATCGTCATCCCCGATAAGGAAACGCTGACGATACTGATTCTGGCCGTAGCGCCGCCTATCGATCCCCATGCGCCGCACGAAAGATTCGGCTCTCCTGCGAAGGCCGGCGCCTAGAGATCTGCCGATTGATCCTCACATCGAGCGGATCCCAATGAGTGCGCTGACCGCGTCTGCCTGTCGCTTTCCGCGAGCCGCCCACGAAGGGGCAACCGAATGCCAAAAGCGCAGCCAGAATTCCGCTGGTATGCCGCCGGCCCACGACAAGGAGCCGGTGCTCACTGCTGCTTTCCGGCGGTGCGTGCCGGGCGCTGCCAGGCGCCGGCACGGGTTTGACGCCAATCGCTGCCGCAGCGGCCGGTTCGGGGAGAGCGGCTCGCACTCTCAATTCAGGGCGGCGCGGGCTGTCTCGGGGGTTGCTGGGCGTGGGCCGCGCCTGCCGGTCGTGGTTACGGGAGTCTCCCCACGACGCCGTAGAGGCTCACCTGCTCAGGCGGCGGACGGTCGTTCGGGTCGTCGACGGGGCGCCAATCACTGACCGCGACGAAGCCTGGCTCCAGGACATCCAGACCGGTGAAGAACGAGGCGATGTCGTCCTTCGTGCGGGTGCGGGCGTCAGCGGCACCCGAGGCGTACATCTGCTCATAGGCGGCAGCTTCTTCGGCGGTCACGAAGTCCGGCGTGCCATGCGAGACGATCAGGAAACTGCCCGGTGCGGCTGCGTCCAGCAGGATGCGGACCACCCGCTGCGCCTCGGCCAGGTCGGGGATGAAGTGCAGCACCGCCGCCAGCACAATGCCCACGGGGCGGCGCAGGTCCAACGCCTTCGCGAAGTCGGGGTGCTCCAGGATTTGCTCAGGACGGCGCAGGTCCGCCTCAATGTAGGCCGTGTATCCCGCCGGGTCGCCCACGGTCAGCGCCCGTGCATGCGCCCCGACGAGCGGGTCGTTGTCGACATACAGCACCCGCGACTCCGGTGCGACCTGCTGCGCGATCTCATGGGTGTTGCCAGGCGCCGGCAGCCCGGTGCCGATGTCCAGGAACTGACGCACACCGCCCTGCGCCACGGCGTCCACGGCGCGACCCAGGAAGGCACGGTTCGCCAAGGCCGCCTTTCGCACCCACGGGAACCGTTGCGCGATCGCGTCACCGGAGGCCCGGTCGGCCTGGAAGTGGTCCTTGCCGCCGAGCCAGTAGTTGTACCGGCGGGCCGGGTGTGCCTTGCCCACGTCCAAGGTGCTCGACCTCCACGGTGACGCGCCGTCGGATACCAACCTAACGGCGGTGTCGGGAGTGGATAATCCGTTTCCCCTGCCGGACCGCGGCTCCGGGGGCGAATGGTCCGCGGCCGCGAGATCCTCGGCCTGCCGGCTCACCGTTGCTGTCCCGTCGGTCTCTGCGTCGTCGGGCCCGATGTCGTCGACCACCGGTTCCAGCGTCCGCTTGTGGTAGAAGCCGAGGTCCCTGTCGTTGTCGACCCCGAAGAACTTCCTGAAGGCGGCGCGACGGTACCTCGAGGGCCAGAGGACCTCGCCGCGCTGATACCGGCCGAATTCGCGTTCGTCGAAGAGACCGCCGTTGGCGGTCGCGAGGTCAACGTCGGGGAAGAGCTTGGCCATGATCTTGTTGAGAACTTCCACTGCTTCCGCCCGTTGCATGCGCGCAGGCCGACCGTCGGGACACGTTTCCGTCGCGGACGGCATCCGCAATAGCCGCGCCACCAGCTTCGGGTTCGACGATGCCTTGCGCCGCCTGCCCGGCGCGTCGGAGCGAGGCGCGGTTCGATCGAGCTCTTCAGTGGATGTAGGCATGGATGCCTCCTTCTCATGCCGTTGGTGACGCGGACCCGGCGTCACCAACGCGTCCGCGATGATCAAGATCTCCTCGGCGGCGCGCCTGGCCGGGTGCGCGGTCACGCCGCCACCTTCACTGTGGGCGGCTGGCAGGCAGGCAACAGCCGCACCCGGCTGGCCCGATAGTCACGCCGCGGTCGTTGGTAGTCCGGTCGTACCCAGCCGCCCAGCGCCTCCGCGAACCCCGCGTCCGGCATGTTCGTCCTTAGAAACGCCTCCGCGCTCAGCCCGTGCCGGATCGCGGCGGGTAGCACGGCGCACCGGCCACCACCACTGCGATACGGCCCCAGCTGCTGGATCGCGGACTCCGGGTGAGCGAGCACCAGCTCGCGCGCGGCGTCCAGCGACGACTGCTGCCACACCGCCTTCCTGGCGTTCACAGGGTGTCCCACGTCAGATGCCGGCGGCAGATCCGGTCGTGGTAGCGGCCGATCCGCAGATCATCGGCGTCGATCAGCCGGCCGACCATTAGCCGGTACCTGCCGGGCAACACCGCCAGCGCCTCGACCTCGACAAGCTCGGCCTCGCGATAACGGCCGCAGCGCCGCAGCATCATCAGGTACGGGCTGACGATGTCTTGCCCCAGCCACGGGTCATGACCCTCCCGGTCCCGCCAGCCCCGCCATACCCGGCCGGCGAGGCGGATGGCATCCCCGCACCGGCCGAGCGCATGCAGGGACACCGCCTGGCGGACCCGAGCCACATCGGCCGCGTCCGCGTCGCCGCACCACACATTCGCATCGATCGCCGCCTGATAGGCGTCGGCTGCCCGCGGCCACCACCCGCAATCCACGAAGGCCCAAGACTCGGCGACCTGAGCGGCCAGCCGAGCCGCTTCCACCGTGCGCGGATGACCCCTGCCCCTGAGCAGCGCATTGGCGGCTCGGCTGTAACCCGCCCACGCCACGCACGTTGCGGCAGCATCGGCATAGGTGGCTCGGCTACCCAGCCGGATGTGCACAGCGTCGGCCAAGACGAGGTCCGGCGCGGCGAGCACTGGATCGATTCCCGCGAACAGCGGCGCTACCAGCTCCCCTGCCCCGCGACAATCACCGTCCTCGGCCAGCAGCGACGCCCGACCCACGACCGCGGCCCGCGAGTCCATCGCCATCACGTCGGCACCGGATGCTGGGCTCGAGGACGGGTTCACCACCGAGCCATCCTGCTGGCCGTCCGTGCAAGTCTCATCCAGTAGACCGGTCAATCGGCGCCGTAGGCGCGGACTCAGCGGTTGGATTCCCAGCAGCTCGCGAAGAGCGCGTAGCTCGTCATCACCGAACTCCTCCGCAGGCTCGTCGGCACCGTCCGAAGAAGGCCCCTGATCCTCGAACGCACTCATCACAAACCTCCCCAGATGCAGGGCGAGACACATCGTGGCGCGAACGCGGCTGATGGCCCTGCCAGGCACTCCCGCCGGCCCGCAGACAACGCTCGAACAAGCTGCGCAGAAAGGCAGGACCCCGCGTCGGTTCGGCCCTGCACCGGCGACGTCACGACACTCCTACTCCACTACGACCGGCCTGCCAGCCGACGGCGGGTACTGGTTCCAGCAGCCGGTGTTGCGCACACGGACCGCACTACCAGGTCAGTCATGGCGTCTCACCCCCCGCCGGCTGCCTGCTCAAGCATCCGTTTCGTCCTACACGGCCATGGCATCCGGCATGCGCACGTCAGCCGCAACGGATCGCGCCAACACCACGTCGGCCGGTGCACTCCTCCAGCGCCGCTCCAGAAACGAGAGGCCATGGCAACTCCTTACTGGTCCGTCTGACGGTCGAGTCGATGGGATGGCTTATCGCCGCTACTGCGCGGAACGTCATGGCATCCGGCTGCCGTACATGTCCGCGGCCAGGCAGCACGAATACCAACCGCCAAGGGCGCCGGATGACGTGTGAGCGCTGATGTTGTTCACCGGCACTACTGCTTCCCGCGAAGATGACGACCGACATCGATCAACCTGCCGGCTGCGGCCGAGAAGCGATGCCCGGCTTGATTAACCGGACTCTGCGGCTCCGGCACGACTACCTCACGCCTCCAAAGCGGCCACAGCTCGATCGGATAGTCAGCAATCACGATCGGCTCCTCGTCGGCCTCATAGCCGTGCCGTTGGAAAGATCTTCGAGCCAGTTCGCCGGGGACCGTCACATACCGCGGCCCAGATCCGGTGATGAACCTGCGGGGCTCGGTGATCAGCCTCGTCCCGATACCCCGTTGCTGGTGCGCAGGCAATGTGCCGAGATAAGCCAGGTGCTCATGCGCAGCAACCGGATGACGCTCGACGAGCGCTCGATCCAACTTGAAGAGCCGCCTCGCGAAGCCCGACGCGTCAGGGCCCGGCCATGTCGGCTCGGCGAAGAACACGGATTGCTGCGAACACGGAAGCCACACTGCGACCGCGACCGTTCCACCGGACACCTCGACGACGCGCACGACACCATGCCGCACACCGTCGGCCACCACGGTTCGGAAGCGCTCGAACAGAAGCACGCCGCAGACGGCATTACTCTCCAGCCAACGACCGATCGGGCTGACCAGAGCTGCGGAGGCAAGTACCCCCGCAGCTGTGTTCATGTCCCAGGGTGTGGCGTCGCGAATCGCCAACTCTGTCGACATGGCCTCAACCTCCGCCCGTCAGGTCCGCTGCGGTATCGATCGAAAGAGTGTTCCGCCGAACCTGGCCGCCTGTTCAGACGAAGACCTGGTACGGGCTGCTTGCCCAGATTGGAGACCGAAAGCGGGCGGGCCAGCACCGATGTCGTGCTTGATGTCATCCATCTGCGGCATGCGGCTTCGGCTGGTAAAGATTGGGCTGACCCGCTTCGGCAGATATACCCGCGGCAGCGAGCACCGCGACGACGGCCGCAGGTGGGAATCCGAGCCTGTCGGCGATCGTGATCACCGTCTGCCTGCTGCTCGTGTAGCGGCCGAGGATCGCGGCGCGAATGCCAGGGCTTGCCCAGACGTCCGCGTTCTGGAGTGCGGGCTCCACGACGACGGGGTGCCGTCTGGCTGGCACGTTGAATTTTGGGGTCGCCGGTGAGTTGTTCGAGTACGGAGTGGCGAATCCTGACAGCGGGCCGGGGCCTGCGGTGCCTGCCTGGTAGTAGGCCATGGTCCGCGCTGCAGATTCCTCGATGTCGCCTGATAGCTGGCTCGTCGCCGAGTAGATCTGAAGCGAGGTAGGCGGCAGCGGCCGTCTCTGCAACGACCAACAGTCCACTGTAGGTTCGGAGCGTTTCCTGACCTGCCGTCGTCAGGCCGCACTGTTCAATCAGCCGCAGCGCCTGCAAGAGCAATACTGGGCCGTGGAGGAGCATCGGCTGATGGTGCGGTGTCCAAGCGTGCAAGACGATGTCCGCCTGGCGCAGAGCGTTCTCACAGTCACCACTGGAGTGCAGCAGCCGCGCGAGCGCCAGCCGAGCGTGGGCATGCTGATCGGCGGGGCCGCAGCGTTGATAGTGCGAGGTCAGGGCCCGGCGCAGGTCGATGGCTGCGGCGATGCAGTGATGATCGCGAAGCACATCGGCGAGGCGATCGCTGGCTTCGAGCGTGTCGGAGTGGCCGTCGCCCCGCAGAACGAGCGCGGCGCGATAGGCATACATCGCCCAGGGCAGCTGGACCTGGCTCGCGGCGGCAGTTCGAGTGTGCAGGAGAGCGGCCTGCAGCAGCCGCTCGTCAAGCGGTGTGGCATGCGTGTCCAGTAGCGCCAACCGATGCCCGAGGTCGGTCACGGAATCGTGGTATCCGCCGGGGCCGGTGCTGGTTCGCAGGCGATCACAGGCCGCTAGCAAACCGGCAAAGTCATCGGAATGATCGACAAGCGCAACCGCCGGATCCTGGCGTTCGAAAGTCAGGTAAGTACTCACGTCTTCCCCATCAGCATTCGAGACGGGACGTATCGGTCAGCCCTGTCCTCGGCCAGCAGCAGCGCCCGTCGTGGCGGGTGCGGCCACGGTCACGCGCAGTCCTCGTAGTCCTCACTCGGCCCCACCGCCCGACGCGCCACGGCTGCGTCCCCGCGGACGACGGCGCATCACCGTATAGCCCCGTTTCCGGATCTCGCCGCTACGCATGGTTAAACCATGACTGATCCATGTGGACCGCGTAAGGCCGTTTACAGGACTTTTAAAGGACTTGGAATATGAGAACTACGCTGTAAGACTCTAATGCGGCATGGAGAAGACCTCTGGTTCTATGCTTCGGAGACCAGCAGTGATGGGAGAGCATGATGAACCCCCGCGCCCGTGGGAACACCGCCCTCAAGGCCGCACGCCAGCATGCAGGCTTTTCCTCGCAGCAGGCGTTCGTAGACGCGCTAAATCGAGCCGCGCCCCGAATCGGTCTAGGTCAGATGGAAGTGAGCGTTCGGCAGGTTCGACGGTGGGAGTCAAGTAATCCGCCCTGGCCCCGTGCGGAACACCAACGACTCCTCGTTCATGTTCTCCAGCTTCCGGTGGAGCGACTCGGCTTCACGCCTCCATGGGAAGCCGCAGATCCTGCCGCTGCCCGCGGCGCCTCCGCCGTCCATGGCGGCCATGCCGGACCGGGAACGCCACTTCCCTCGGCATCGAGGTCGGTTCAGCCACCCACGATCGGCGCCGATTACAGCGCGATCACAGCTGCACATCGTCGAATGTATTCGAGTGTGCAACCGACCCACCTGCACCTCGCGGTCGTTGAACATACGCGGCTAGGACTCCAGTTGCTCACGGAGACAAGCGGGGTAGCTCGTCGGGTGGTCTCGCTCGCATTGGCCGAGTCGTTACTGCTCGCCGGCCGAATCGAGTTCTTCGACCTTCGGCAGTCCGAGGAAGCTGACGCAACTTTCATCCGCGCCTTGCAGGCCGCCGGGGAAGCCGATGACTCGCTGTTGGGCTCGGCCATCCTCGCGCACGCGGCTTTCATCCCCGGCTGGAACAATCATCCGGCGGAGGCTGCCGAGCGCCTTCGAGCCGCCCGGACTTACGCCCGGCGAGGACCGGCGTCCGCCGAGTTCCTGGCATGGATCGATGCCGTTGAGGCCGAATGCAGCTCTCGTTGCGGGCATCCCGGCGATGCGCTTACAGCCATCGACAGCGCCGAGGACGTTCTCGCGTCCGAAAATGACAACCACTCGCCTGAGTGGTTCACATGGTTCTCCGCCGCTCGACTGGCGGCCTTCAAGGGCAACATCCAGCTCCTCGCAGGCCGCTACTCCCAGGCGCGGAGTTCTCTAACCGAGGCATTAACCGGCCTGGAAGCTGGCGAAAGCAAGCAACGTGCGGTAGTTCTGGCTGACCTGGCCACCGTGGAGGTGTCCCAGGAAAAGCCCGTCGAATCATGCAAGCGCCTGCACGAAGCTCTCGATCAACTCGCGGTCACTTGGTATGCGACTGGTATGGAACGTGTCCGCAAGGTTCGCGAAGGTCTCCAACCATGGGCCGACCTCGATGAGGTTCAGTCGATCGACGACCGGCTCTACGGCTGGAGCACGACGCTCAACGCCCTGCGAGGCTGAGTGTCTCAATTCGGGCAGGCAGCTCCGCCAACGAGTCGATACGCATCGTAGGCACCTGAGCGGCTTGAGGATCCTGCTGCTGAATGAACCCCCAAGGCCCCCGGCGTATCAGAGCCGTCTTGAAGCCCGCAGTGTTCGCGGGAAGAATGTCGTTGTCCAGGCGATCGCCCACGTAGATGGCTTCTTCCGGCTTGCACGGCATCGACGCCGCCACCGCGTCGAAGAAGGCGATGTTGGGCTTCGAGACGCCCCAGTCGTCTGACGTGGCGATCATGTCGCTGGGTAGGTCGAGGGCACGGAGGATGCCGCCCGCTCGTACGGTCTGGTTTCCGGCAATGCCCACCCAGAGTCCTCTGTCGCGTAGGGCCGACAAGGCTGGACGGACATCAGGGTAAAGATCCTCTTCGCCGAACCACTCCGGCTGGCCAGCGGCTGCACGCTTTTCGCGCTCCTCCGCTAGGTCGAAGCCAGATCGGAACACCTGAAAGGTCTCCCGGTAATCCAGTCCTCTCGCGATCACCGCGCCGAACACGGCCGAGAAGGTGTGCCGTGGTACTCCGAGCCAGTCAGCCCAGGTGCCGTACTCTCTCGCCTCATTTACGAGACACTCACCAACGTCGAAGACTACTGCTTGGATCACGCCGAGCAGCCTAGCCTCTGATGCGGAGGCTCGGTGGGCACAGATCGTCCGTTCCGCAGATCAGCGCTCCCCTGGCGGGCCAAATGCAACCGTCATAGCCAGGTGCTCGCCCTCACGAACGCTGGCTGACCGTCGCTGAGCAGCAGACTGGCGGCCTGGACGGGCCTGTCAAGATAACGGCTCTGGCTCACATTCGGTGGTGACGTGCTGTAGCGGCACTGTGGAACTGAGCGAGAGGCCCTGACATCGCCAGTTCGGGATAGGTCGGCCTTTACTTCGAGCCGACAGAGGCAGCAGCCCACTACCTTTGGTCGGATAATTCCGAGCTACCCAATGCAGCCAGTCGGGATTCGGGCCGGTTACTCACTGCTACCACCGAAAGTGAGACAGAGCCGTTATTCGTACAGTCCCGCCTGGACCTGGGGAGGAGGCGAGTGTGGCAGGTAGCCGCGCTCGCTCTCCCGGGCGCCGGGCACTCGGGACGACGGCTGCCGGTTCGCTTTGCCATTCGAGCGGCATCGGCGGTTACGGTAGCGTTCTGTAGTGATGTGCATCTATGTTGGTGCGGTCAAGGCCTTCGGGGTGTCCGGTGGCGCTCAGGAGTGGGTGCGCCTGCTGAGCGGTCGTGTAAGGATCACTGCTGTGACCGCCGCAGCGCCGACGATTCTGGCGACGACAATGGGGTTTCACCGCGGGGGCCGGGCGTGGACACCGTCGCCCGTCTTCGACTTGGCGTTCCGGTTGGCTGGTGATTCGGAGCAGCCGCGGCTGTGCCTCCTGGCAACCGGTAGTGGTGACAGCCCGTCCAGCATCGTAGGGTTCTACGGCGCGTTCGCCGGGAGCAGGGTGCAGGCGTCGCATGTCGCATTGTTCGAGATGCCGAATGTGGAGGACGTGGCGTCCCATCTGCTCGCTCAGGATGTGATCTGGGTCGACCGGGGAAGTGTGGTGAACCTGCTCGCGGTCTGGCGAGCGCATCAGCTCGATGAGGTGTTGCATCGATGCTGGCAGGCCGGTGTGGTGTTGGCGGGTGAGTCGGCTGGGTCGTTGTGCTGGCATGCGGCGGGCAGTACCGACGCGTACGGGCCGGGCTTGTCGGTCACTTCCGGGTTGGGGTGGCTGCCATATGCGAACGCGGTGCACTACCGGGAACGCCGTAAGCATTTCCACCGGGCGATGCGGGACGGGCTAATGCCGGACATCGGGTACGCCACTGATGTGGGAGCCGGGTTGGTCTATCGGGGGACGGACCTGGTGGAGGTTGTTGTGGACCGGTCCGGCGCGGGTGGGTACCGGGTGCAGGTCGCCGGCGGCGAGGTCGTGGAGAGTGCGCTGCCGGTGCGGCGGCTGGGATAGTCAGCCGGCCAGTCGATGGGTGACCTCGCGGACGTCGTCGCGGTCGGGCCAGCGGGCCAGTACGGGCAGCGCGCGGCGTAGCTCCGTGATGGTGGTCCGTGAGGGGATCGTTGAAGTGGTGTCCAGGACGTTCAGGATCAGTTGGCAGGCGAGGCCGGGTGCGCCGGCGTGGGCGTGGGCTTGGGCGAGTTTGGCGGTGGTGATCGCGGAGGTGCGGGCGGAGCTGGCGCTGATGCGGGGTAGGCGGGGGCTGAGTGTGTCGATCGCGCGGTTGCCGGCGCCGAGGTAGACATCGCAGGTGGCGGTGAAGATGCTGAGCAGGTCGTCGTCGGGGACGCTGGCCTGTCCGGGTGTCGGCAGGCTGCTGCTGTCGTCGGGCTGCTGGAACAGCGCGGCGGTCTGGTCCAGCGCGTATCGGGCCTGGTCGGGGCGTCGGTTGAGGGCGTATCCGTAGGCGATTTGTTTGTAGGCCAGGGCCCGGACTCTTGCCGGTGCGGCCGGTACCCGTAAGGCGCGTTGGGCCTGTTCGACGGCGGCCACGCCGTCGCCGGCGTGGCTGATGGCCAGCATGGAGCGGCGCACGTGGGTGTACGCGGCCATGCCCGGCCAGCCGGCATGGTGCGCCCACTGCTCGGTGCGGTCGGTCCAGTACAGCGCAGACGGCAGGTCGCCTGACTCCTCGGCCATCCACGACAACGACTCGTCGTAGCGGGCCAGAACCAGACCGAACCGTGCTCGCAGCGGCGGGGGAGCACGGCGGTGCAGCACCTCGGCCAGAGCGACCTGTGCGGTGAGTGGCCGGATCAGCCTGGCGGGCGCCATCACCCGTGCGGCGTTCTGCAGTCCGGTAAGGGTCGTTTCCAGGCCGGCGAGGACCTCCTCGTCGACCGCCATGTCCTCGGTTGCGTGCTGCAGGCCAGCGAGCAGGGTGCCGCCGACCGCACCGATGCCCGCTGCGGCGAGCAGTTCCCGGCGAGAGATCGGCACCCGGATGCCACGACCGGGTATCAACACGAGCACCACGTCCTCGCCGAGGTCACGAACGTTGCGGTCACTGTCGCCGGGCCCACGGGTGTCGGCGAGGGCGGTAATCGCGCCACCGGTGTCGTAGAGCAGGTCCAGGGCAGTGGCCAGCCACGGAGCAAGGCTACGTCGGCCGGTCTCCACCTGCGAGAGCAGCGAGGGCGCACAACCCACCCGGCGGGTGACCGCGTCCAGGGTAAGCCGCCGGCCACTGCGAAGACGGCGCAGAACCGCGCCGAGATCAGGGTCTACGTGGGTGGCGTCGTTACCGGGTCTCTTCACAGTTCTTCACACCCCGCCGTGCGAACCTCGGTTCACCGAGACGCTGACGTCAATCTATGCGTAGACGTGGCGGGAAAGACAGCATGCCGGGCTTACTCCCGGGTGGTCGGCACCCCCACGCCGGGAGGCGACGCTGTGAGTGTCGTGAAGCTATTCGGCGCCCTCCCGATGATTCACCGCAGGCCGGACCCAACAGGAGGTGGCCCGTGATCGAGTTCAAGGAGTACCAGCAGGCAGCTCAGCAAACGAGCCGGCTGGCGTTGGGAGGCCCGCAGGCCGCCATCGCCCCGATGCTCGGCCTGGCCGCCGGAACCGGCTCCATCCTCAACGTCTACCGCAAATATTTGCGCGACGGCGTCGACCTCGCCGCCTATCGCGAGTTCCTGCGCGAAGAACTGGGCGACCTGCTGTGGTACGTGGCGGCGGTGGCGACGGCGTTCGGTCTCGATCTGCAGGACATCGCGACGGCGAACCTGCACCGCACCCGTGATCGCTATCCGGTCGGCCCGCCGGAGCAGGCGCTGATGGAATTGCCGGTTTTCGACGCCGCCTGCCCGCCGCAGGAACGCCTACCGCGCCGGCTGGTGGTCGCGTTCGCCGAGGAGACCCTCGGGTCCGGGCGCCGGGCAGCCCGCCAGATTCTGCTTGCCGCCGAGCCGAACGCCTTCCCCGACGGCCCGGTCCACGGGGAGGCCGGCAAGGTGGCCGGTTACCGGGTAGGCGGCCCGCTGGGCGATCCGTTGACCGACAACTCCCGTCGTTCGGACGCCTACCGCTATCACGACGCCATCCACCTCGGCTTCCTGGCCGTCTTGAACTGGTCACCCACGACCCGGGCGCTACTGCACCTGAAACGCAAGTCGGATCCGATGGCCGATGAATGCGAGGACGGAGCTCGCGCGGTCTTCGCCGAGGAGGGCCTGGCCGCGGTGCTGTCCCGGCTCGCCGTCCGGCACGCGGGTTTCCAGAGCGAGGCGAGCGTGGACGGTGAGGTCATCGAGGTCGCCCGCGCGGCCTCGATGGACCTGGAGGTGCAGTCGCTGCCGGTGTGGCTGTGGCGCCGCGCCATCCAGCAAGGCTTCCAGGCGATGCGACACCTAGCGGAGAACGAAGGCGGCTACCTCGCCGTTGATCTTGACGCCCGCGAGTTGACCTACCACAAGGTTCTGCCATGAGCGCCGCCAGCGAATTCCGGGCCGGGCTCCGCCGGCTGCACGCCGAGAAGGACACCGCCTACCGGACGGCGTGGAAGCGCCGCGGCGAGCTGCTGTCCGTGCTGCCCAACATCGCCCGTAAGGCCGACCGGCTGGAATCCGCCGGTGCCGGTGCCCCGGGAACCCGCGACGAGGACCTGATGGACACGGTCGTCGACCTGCTGGTCTATACCCTGAAATACCAGACGCTGCTCGGCGACCAGGACCCCGCCGTCGCCGCCCACCTCTTCGACCAGCTGCCGCCGCCCTACAGCGACGGCCGGCAAGGGTTCGAAGTGCTCCTCGACGGGCTCGACCTGAGCCCGCTGGACGAGCCACCGTTCACCGCGTCGGCCGCCGAGGCAACGACCGAGGTACTGACGGCATTCCAACGGGTCGAGAGCTGCTTCACCGGGAACGCGGTGCCGGCCGGTGAACGTCAGCGGCGGGCAGCCGAGCTGGCGGCGGCCGTGGTACGGATGCTCGCCGTGTTACGGCACAAGAAGCCCTCCCTGTATCAGGGCTTTCTGGACCGCTGGGGCGGAGGCGATCGGTGATGCGAGCCGACGACTTCACCAAGTTGCGCGCAGACCTGGAGAACGAACTGCTCGCCGGTGCCCGCTGCGTTGCCATCCTGGGGCTCACCGAAGTCGCGCTGCGGCTTCTCGACGTTCTAACCGGGTCAGGACTGATCGCGGCCGTCGACGGCATCTACACCACTACGGAACAGCCTCCGACCGCCTTGAGTGTGCCGGTGGCTCCTATGGCGGCCCTGCGGCATGCGGCACCCGATGTGGTCGTGGTCGCCTCCGACGAAGACAAACAGGACCTGCTGCTGGCTGCCCTTCCTCACCTGCAGGGCACTCCGAAGGTGATCGTGGCCGGATACCGCCACCTCGACTTCCGTGACCCCACCTACGAGCAGGAACGCGCCCAGCTGCTGGTGCCGAGCCTTGCCAACGGATACCCGCACAGCCTGCCGCACCTATACCAGTGTCTGGCCAACGCGGCCCGCCTGCAGCTGGCCGGCGTGGTCGCCGAGTTCGGCATGTTCAAGGGCGGCACCACCATGTTCCTGTCGCGGATCATCGAACGTCTCGGGGCCGACTGGCCGGTGATCGGGTTCGACAGCTTCGCCGGCTTCCCGGCTCGGCGCAGCCCGTTGGACATGTACGACCACCCCGACTGCGTGTTCACCGACCTGGACGCCGTCCGCGGCTACCTGGCCGGCCGCAACGTCGAAATCGTGGCCGGCGACATCGTCGAGACCGCCGCCCGCCTGCAGACCGAAGACGTCGTCCTCAGCTTCATCGACACCGACAACTACAGCTCGGCCCGCGCCGCCCTGGACGTGGTCCGCGAGCGCACCTTTGTCGGAGGGGCGATCGTCTTCGACCACTTCACCGGCACCGACCGCTTCCGCTACACGATCGGGGAACGCATCGCCGGACTACCTCTGCTGGATGACGCCCGCTACTTCCATCTGCACGGCACCGGAGTGTTCTATCGTCAACGCTGACCAAACCCGACAAACAAGATCAATACGTACGGCGATGGGAGCCCCATGACACTGCGACCCCCTGTCGCACGCAACGGCATCTACGAGCACTACTGGGCCTTCGCGTCGCGGCGCCAGGCGGCCTTCGAGCGCCGGGTCGCAGGCCTGCCCGCCCCATGGACCGACGATCCCATCCTGCAGACGTTCAAGTTCTGCAACGTATACCGGGCTGCCGACCGCGTCAGCCAGTACATGATTCGCGACGTCTGCTACCACGACGAACCCTGCACGCCGGAAGACCGGCTGTTCCAGATCGTGGCCTTCCGCACCTTCAGCAAAATCGACACCTGGCGGGACGTACACGCCACCCTGGGGCGCTATCCCACCCTCGACGACCTCGGCGACGGCTCGTTCACCCGAGCCCTCGACGAGGCGCGCCGCCGCAACGGCGGCCTCTACACCGGCGCGTTCATCCTCTGCGCGACCGACGCCTACGGGCAGGGACTCAAACACCTCAACCACGTCGAACTGTTCCGCCACATGTTCCTGACCGACGACCTCGGCGCGAAACTCCTCGCCGCGACCTCCCTGCGCGAGGTCTACGACCAGCTGCACGGCTACCCGCTCATGGGCGACTTCATGAGCTACCAGATCAGCATCGACCTCAACTACTCCGGTCTGATCAACTTCTCGGAGAACGAGTTCACCCAGGCCGGACCGGGCGCGCTCCGCGGCATCAAGAAATGCTTCACCGACCTCGGCGACTACACACCGGCCGACACCATCCGCTGGATGGTCGACAACCAGGAGAAGGAACTGGACCGGCTGGGTCTGCCGTTCAACGGTCTCTGGGGCCGCCCGCTGCACGCCATCGACTGCCAGGGCCTCTTCTGCGAAACCGACAAATACTGCCGGGAAGCAGCCCCCGAACTGGCCAGCGCCCGCAAGCGAATCAAGGCGCGATTCACGCAGACGGCCGAGCCCATGGAATTGTTCTTCCCGCCCAAATGGGACATCAACCAGCAGGTGCCGACGGGTCAGGTGCTCGGCACCACAGCATCGCCCGACCGGATGTTCGAGCCCCAAGGAACGTTGTTCTAGAAAGAGATCGCGCCGGGTGGTGGTCGATGGCCAACATCTTCACGTCGGATAGGGCTACGCATACATGTGTGATCTTGGTGAGCAGAGCCCGGCAATCGTCGATTCATGATCCAAATGCGGGAGCCCTGCGACGGTCCACGGGCTCTGATGCGCTGCCGATGCGATGATCCGCACCACAGAACAATCGAAATCGGGAGGTGGCTCCTGAAAGGTATTCCACGTTTCGCCGTCCACGTCATCAGCAAGGCCCTGCAAACCTACTGGAAGGTTTGCAAGCCCAGGACCTTCGGCGTCAAGGCACTGATCCTGCACCCGGCCGACCCCGGGTTATGCGTAATGATCAGGCACTCCTACACCGATCAAGAGCGCTGGGGATTACCTGGTGGGGGCTATCGCCCTCGGAGGGAATCGGCCGAGGACGCTGTCCGTCGGGAGTGCATGGAGGAGCTGGGGGTCGAGTTTGCCGCAGCAGTCGATGTGCTAAAAGAAGTCGCGACGGAACTCGAAGGAAAACGAGACCATCTGACCATTTTCAGGGGCACCGCGTTGTCGGCTGAACTTCGGACGAATGAAGAGGTCGCGGAAGCCCGATGGACGCCCTCTGATTATTCCGGGATTCCTTCTGGAAGGCTGCTTTCTCGGTGGGCAAATATTGCCATTTCCGCCCACCGGGAAGCTAAGGCTTAGGCCGCGATGCTGAGCCTCAGTTCACGGGCTACCCGAACACCACAGCGCGCGTCTGTCCAGGTCGGCGACATAAATCCCCATGCAGATTCCCGGCGAATTCCTCTGTGTTTGGCCTTCCTGCCGGTTCCCTGGTGCTGGATCGTGGGCCTACACAACAACGCCTGACCCAATTTCGGAGAACGAGTCGTTCGGCATCAACGGTTCCACCGAGCGCCACCGCCAGTGATGGCCAGTTCACCGGCCCGTGCCGCCCGGGCCGGTTGGCTACAGCGCCGTTGGGTGACCCCGGCTGGTGGCGCCGACACGCGTAGTGCCAGGCCCGTCGAGCGTCCGTACGAGGGTTCGATCCCCAACGACTCGCAGGGGTAGCCCTCTCGAACGAATGTACTACCCGATGTGCGGACTTCGTCGTCTCGCCGACACCGCAGGCGCGTCGGCCCCCGATATCAGTAGAGACACGGCGCCCCGATCGGTGTCCGCATCCCTCCCGGCCATCGAGCCGGCAAAACGGATCGCCCCCAGAGGGCAGGAGGGCAAGGTCAGGTGAGTACCAGCGTCGACGACACCCGCCGGGGCATCGTCCCTACTCAGTCCGATGCGGGTGCGCAGCCCGAGCATCGGCCGATGTGGTGGGAGCAGAGGATGCAGGCCCACGCGGATGCCGGCCTGTTCAGCCTGTTCGCGAACATGCCGCGCCTGGTGGTGCAGGCGATGAGGATGGGCTGGCGTGTCGACCGGTGGCGCACCGAGGCCGGGGAGGCTCGGTGACCGGTGAACAGAAGGGCCGGGTATCGGCGGCGGCGCGGTTCCGGGCGCAGGCGCGCTCGGATGCGGGGTTGTTCACGCGTTGGGTGAACTATCCGGTGGCGGCCCAGTGGTGTGTGTTCGCGTACCGGATGCGGCTGCGGCCGACCACGCTGACGCTGGCGAACCTGCTGCTCGGCAGCGCCGGATCCGTCCTGGTGATCGCGGCTGCTCCGACGATCGCCGCTGGTCAGGCGCCGGGTGTGGCGGCTGCGGTGCTCGCGTGGTTGATGTGGCAGGCCGCGTACTGCTGTGACTGCGCGGACGGGCAACTCGCGCGGGTGACGGCCACCAGCACGCCTGCCGGTGCCCGTCTGGACGTGCTCTGCGACATCGGCGTGCAGATTATGCTGGTCACCGCGACCGCGGTGGCCGCCGCAGCCGGAAGGCCGGGCCTGCCGGTGTGGCTGCCCGTGGCGTTCGCCGGTACGTGGATGGTCAACCTGGTCACCTCCGTGATGGCCCGGCAGGGCAGCAACACCAGCCTGCTGGTCTCCGCCGGCTGGCCGGTGCAGGCGGTGAAGCTGACCCGTGACTACGGTTTTGTGCTCACCGTCATCGCCGGCACGCTTGCCGCCGCGCCTGACCAGCTGATGTGGCTGATGGCCGGTTTCACGCTGATCAACGGTGGTTTCCTGGTCGCGAGCATCATCCAGTCCACCCGAGCCGCTTGGTCCGGGAGCAGGCGTGCGACACCCACGGCAGGGTGTGATGGAGACACCGGACGCGGGCGGGGAGCGGCATGGTGACCACTGATCCCCAGCCGGACACTGTGCCCGCGGCGGTGCGGGCGCTGCGCCGCAGTGGCCCGCCGGTGCGGCAGGCGTGGGCGGCGTACGCGATCTCGCAAGCCGGTAGCGGTATCGGCGCCGGCGCCCTGCCTCTGGTGGCGATTCTGCTGCTGGACGCCTCGGACTGGCAGATCTCACTGCTGGCCGCGGTCGCGGGGATCGCCGGTGCCGTCGCAGTGGTGCCGCTCGGGCCATGGGTCGAGTTCCATCGCAAACGCCCGATCATGATCGGCGTGGATCTGCTGCGCGGTGTCACCCTGCTCAGTGTTCCGGTCGCCGCCTGGACCGGCGGGCTGACATTCGGTCAGTTGTGCCTGGTGGCCGCCGCGCAGACGGTCGGGACGATCGTGTCCTCGGCGGCCAGCACCGCATACCTGAGGTCGCTGGTACCCGGCGACCAGTTGGTGATGGTCAACTCGCGGTGGGAGAGCACCATGTGGACGGCCAGCACGCTCGGCCCACCAGCCGGCGGGATGCTCGCCTCCTGGCTCGGTGCGCTCGCCGCAGTCCTGATTGACGCGGCCAGTTTCCTGCTGTCGGCGGTCACGCTGGGCCGGGTCCGGCACCGCGAACCCGTACCCGTGCCCGTAATCGCGGGGCGTGGCCGGCACTCGATGGCCGAGATGACCGCGGGGTGGCGGCACATCGGCGTCCACCCGGTTCTTGTCCGGCTTTTCGGGCACGCCTTGATCTTCGGCGGCTGCATTGTCGCGTCCACACCGCTGATCGCCGTGCTCATGCTCCGCGATCTCGGGTTCAGCCCGGCGCAGTACGGCCTCGCCCTCGGTGTGCCGTGCGCGGCAGGGGTTCTCGGGTCAGTGCTGGCACCGCGAATCATCCGCTGGGCCGGGTTGATGCCGACCCTGCTCGCCGCGGGGGCAGCGCGCTGTCTGTGGATGGCCGTTATCCCGTTCGCCCCGGGTACGACTGCCGGCCTGGTGCTGATCATTGCCGCGGATACGGCGCTGCTGCTGTGCGCCGGAATCTTCAACCCCGCGTTTTCGACCTACCGGATGCGGGCGGTCGCCGACGGCTACCTGGCGCGGGTGACCGCCGCGTGGGCGGTCAGCAGCAAGGTCGCCCAACCCATAGTGATCGCGGCCGCCGGCGTGGTCGCCGCGGCGGTCGGCGCCCGGGTGGCGCTGCTGGGTCTAGCCGGTGTGCTGCTGGCCAGCATGGTCGTGTTGCCCTGGCGCAGCTGGACCACGCCAGACTCGGCCGTAAGCATCGGGCCAGTCCAGACAGCGGGAGCACAGCCGTGAGCGACCCGATGCGGAATGGCCGGTTCGCGCGGCCTCGCCGGCACGGCGACACCATCGAACGCGCGATCACTCCAGGGCAGGCCACGCCGGCTGCCAGGTTCCTGATCAAGGAGCTGGCGGCCACGCCGCCGGGCTGCCATCGCGTGCCGGCCAAGGTCGCCGAGGAGCCACGCGGCGAACCAGGCCAGCGCGCCACCTCCAGGACAGAGCTCTGATTTGCCGACCGCCTACCGAAGAGGAGAAATGAAGGTGACTGACCCGCACCCGCTTGAGCCGGCGGGGCCGCCGCCGCAGCACCCGGTGGACGTCTTCCTGCTGCTCACCGACGCCGACCGGATCCTGCTGGCGCTGCGCGAAGGCACCGGATACCGCGACGGATGGTGGAACGTGCCCAGCGGAAAGATGGAGTACAAAGAGGATGCTGTCGCCGGAGTTCGGCGGGAGGCGTACGAGGAGATCGGCGTGCGATTCGCCGACGACGAACCCCGTTTCGCTGGCGTTGTGCACCACCGCAATCCCGAAGGGCAGGGCCGGATCGCTCTGGTCTTCACGGCCGAGTTCGACGTCCGCCGTCACGGTGCACCCGTCAATCGTGAACCGCACAAATGCGCCGACATCCGATGGACCTCCATCAACGAATTGCCGGCCAACACCGTGCCTTACACCGTTGCCAGCATCGACCTCTGGCGCACCGGCGCCGGGCTACAGATCAGCGGCTGGCAATAGCCGCCCCGCGCGTCCCTTCACCGCGACCGAAGCAAGAACGGAGGAACCCGAAAATGACCGAACAGCGAGAAGAGTGGACCCGATGGCCGCATGACTGGCCGGCGAAGAAGGACGGGTCCGGCTGCGTCCTGTGCACCTTCGTCGGCAACGAGGATCCGGCCTGGGGCGTGCGCGTCTACACCGGGCGGGTCGCCAACGCCTACCTGGCCACGATCGGGCAGATCCGCGGCTACTGCTGGGTGATCTGGCGCGACGGCCATGTCTGCGAGCCCACCGACCTCGATCCTGCCGACGCCCAGCTGTTCTTCGCCGACATGCTCACCGTTGGCCGGGTCCTGCAGGAGCTGCTGGAGCCTGCCAAGCTGAACTTCGAGATCCTCGGCAATAAGGTGCCCCATCTGCACGCCCATGTCGTGCCACGGCCGGTAGTGGATCCGAACCCGGGGCATGCGCTGCCGTGGACCTATCTCAACGACGGCCACCCCGACCTCGACGACGTCCACCAACTCGCGGCGCAACTGCGTGTCCGGCTCGGCGAGTCCGGCGGCCCGGCGTCCGCGGGGCGGTGAGCGTGGCCGACCGAATCCGTATCGCCATCGCGCAGACTCCCGTCACCGTCGACCCGGCCATCAACGGCACCGCGATCCGGGCCGCCATCCGGCAGGCCGCCGACGGCGGCGCCCGGCTCGTCCACTTCGCCGAAGGCGCGCTGAGCGGCTACGCGGGTGCGGCCAAGCCGCACTATGCCGGATGGCGCATCGACTGGGAGCCGGTCGCCGACCAACTGGCCGCCACGATGGCCATGGCCGGTGAGCTCGGGGTGTGGGTCGTGGTCGGCGGCAACCACCGGCTCACCGGAGACTACCGGCCCCATAACTCGCTGTGGGTCATCGACGACAGCGGCCGGCTGGCTGACCGATACGACAAACGGCTGTTGTCACACAACGAGGTCACCGGCTTCTACACCCCGGGCGAGCACGTCTGCACTTTCACCGTGGACGGGTTCACCTTCGGCTGTCTGCTCTGTATCGAGGTCAACTTCCCCGAACTGTGGATGCGGCAGGCCGACCTCGGCGTGGACTGTGTGCTGTTCTCCAGCTTCTCCGAGGATCCGATCTTCGAGATCATCGTCCGCGGGCACGCCGCCACCACCGGCTGCTGGGTCAGCATGGCCGTACCCGCCCAATGCGCGCCAGCCGCGCCGTCGGCGCTGATCGGCCCGCACGGCTACCTGCTGCGCCGCGCCCGCCCGGACGGCCCGGACGTGCTCTGCGTCGATCTCGACCGCACCGATGCGGATCTGGACATCGCGTTGAACAAGGCCCGGCCGTGGCGAGCCACCGCACGGGCCGGGGACATCTACGCCACCCGCCGGGTCGCCGATGCCCGCAGCCTCGACCGCACCCTCCCCTGACCAGCTGACCGCGAGGAGCAGCCGTGACCGATCTCGACCGCGCGTTCGACGCCGTACCGCCCGGGTTCTACACCCACCACGTGGAGCACGGCGAGACCGTGCACCGGTCGGCGCCGGAGTCGATTCGCCGCGAGCTGGCCGCCCTGCAGGTCCGCGCCGGGGACCGGGTGCTCGAGATCGGCACGGGGTCCGGGTACAGCGGCGCGCTGCTCGCCGAGCTGTGCGGACCGCAGGGTCTGGTCACCAGCGTCGACATCAGCGATGAGCTCATCCGCCGCGCGACCGCCATCCATGCCGAACGTGGAGTCACCGGGATCGACTGCCGCGTAGCCGACGGCCTGGGCGGCTACCCCGCCGCAGCGCCGTTCCAGCGGGTCGTGTCGTGGTGTGCTCCGCCACGGCTTCCGCAGGCGTGGACCCGGCAGGTCGTCGATGGTGGGCGGATCGTCGCATGCCTGCCGATCGCGGCGTTGCCGTCCACCACACTGATCGCCACCGTCACCGTCGCGGCCGGGCAACCAGGTGTCGAGGCCGTCGCCGGGGGCGGCTACGCCCAGAGCACCCCCGTCGCGGTCGACGATGCCCTGACCGTTCCCGGCCGCTGGGTCGACTACTGCGACCGCCAGCCTGATCCGTCCTGGATCGGCATCTGCTGGCGTGCCGCCGATGACGCGCAGCACACCGGCGCCCGTACCGTCCTCGACCAACTGCTCCATCCCGGGCACACCGAAACGTATCGACAGATGGAGCAGGACTGGCGATCCTGGTACACCTATCTGGCTGCGCTCGGCGACCCGCAGCTGAGTCTGGTGTCGCTGCGCAACGAGATCCGCGGCCTCGGGCACACCACGCCCGGCTCGGCGGCGGTCATCCTGACCGACTTAACCGACCACCTTGCAGAGTGTTCGTCATGTTTGTCTGACTTGCCCGCATTCACATAGCGTGCGCCTTAACCGAACCCGTTGGGGATGTTCGGATTGTTGGCGGACGTGGGGGATACGTGGCCGGTCGGCTGGTGATGGGGGACCTCCGGGTGCAGGAGGTCCTGGGTAGCGACGGGCGGCGGGCCGTCACGATCATGAACGCTGACGGGTCGGTGCACGCTGCCGCGGAGGGCTTCCTACGTGATTGCGCCGGCGGGACGGACCGGACGTACGGATATTTGTTGGTGGACCACCTGCGGTGGCTGGAGTTCGAGGGGCTGGTCCCGGAGACGGTCCGGCTGCAGGATCTGCGCCGGTATATGGGCGCGGTGGGCGCTGAGTTCCGCGGTCCGTACGGCGGCGCGTGGCGGGTGGGTAAGCGGCCGTACGGGCAGAGCAGCTTGGAAACCGCGGCGGCGTGCCTGAAGGCGTTCTACCGGCACCAGGGCGGTCGTGGAGTCAACCCGCAGTTGGCCGAGGAGTTCAAGGGCGTTCGGCTGCCGACCAAGGCCGACCGGCGGCGAGCGTTTCTGGGGCATACGTTGCGCGAGTTGCCGACAAATCCGCTGCGCCCGGCCGGAACGGTGCGGCGGCATCCGAAGATGCCGCCTGATGGTGCCCGGCGTGAGTTGGTGAAGGCCGGCGGGTCGGCCCGGGATCGGATGGTGGTGACCTGGCTCGCCGACGGCGGTTTCCGCATCGGCGAACTGTGCGGGTTGCACCTGGCCGATCTGCATCTGAGGGAGGGCGCGGCGTGTGGCGAGTGCCGGACCGCGCATGTGCATATCTGTCACCGCGAGACCAATCCGAACCGCAGCCGTGCGAAGACGAAGCATCCCTGGCGGGTGGAAGCGGAGACCGTGCGCGGTGGTGCGATCCGGCGGGTGAGCCCGGCGATGATCCACACCTACTTCGAGTACGTCACAGTCGAGTACCCGCGAGACACCACGCACGGGATGCTGCTGGTTCAGCTGCATGGGCCACGTCGGGGCGAGCCGTGGGCGCCGGCCGCGGCGCGCGGGATGTTACGTCGTGCCGGCCTGCGGTCGGAACTCGGCCGGATCAACCCGCACGCCTTCCGGCACGCCTTCGCCAGCGCTGTTCTCGATGCTTCCGGCGGCAACACCGTCGTAGCGCGCGACGCCGGCGGCTGGGCCTCGGCGGCCACTGTCGATGAGATCTACGGTCACGTCGACGTCCACGACCCGGTCTTCTCGGCGGCCCTGTCCGCGGTCTGGGAGCAGCGGCCGTGATCCCGTCCACCGCTGTTCCCCTGACACTGCTCCCCACCGGTGATGCCAGCCGGATCAGCCGGGACCGGCTCGAACTGCTCACCGCGCTCATCGAGGCGCCGAGCTTCGACGCGCTCTACCGCGCCGACGTCATCACGTTTCCGCCCCATCACCCGGTCTACGGCTGGCAGTGCACCATCGACGGCTGCCGGCGGGTGGTCGCCGCGCACGGCAACGTCCTCTGCGTCGGCCACGGAAAACTGTGGCAGCAGGCCAAAGCGCGCGACGTAGGCCGAGCGGACTTCCTGGCCACCGCGGTCGCCCTGCCGGTCTTTGAACGGGCCAGGGTCCTCAGCTGCCGGGTGTGTCCCGACCGGCCGGCGGACCGAGCGACCTCACGGCTGTGCATCTACCACCAGTACCAGTGGAAGCTGCACCGCGGCGCCGGCGGAGCCGACGCTTCGTTCGATCAGTGGCTGACCACCCAGACTTCGCGCCCAGGGTATGGGGAATGCCGGGTCCGGGTGTGTCCCGACCTGGCTCGTTCTCCGCTGGGATTGTGCGCCCAGCACGAGGATCGCTACCGGGCGCAGGGCAGACCGGGCGGGGTCACCCTGCCCGGCCAGTGGGCCACGACCGCCCACACCCGCGCCGGTAGGCCCGTGCCGATCAGCTACCAGGACGAGGCGGCGTTCCTGCGCTGGTGCGCAGACGAGGATCCGGCCTATCGGATCGGCGTGATCAACCTGGTCGGGCTCGCCCCGCTGCTGAAAGCCGAACTGCGGTGGAGCCTGCACGCCCACACGCAACTCCCTAACCGCACCAACTGGGATCTGGCGACCATTCAGCGGTTCGTCAACTACTGCCGGGCACGCCGGCTGTCGTCGCTGTTCGACCTCGGCGCGGATGACGAGGGCAAGAGCAGGCTGAACACCATCATCCGCATGATCCGGTTCGAGGCCGTCAACGGGCTGCGGTGCATCTACTACAGTCCCGCTGACACCAAGGCCGCAGGCTTCATCGAGACCAGCCACTTCGGACGGCAGTTCACCGGCTGCCAGAGTCATTTCGACATCTCGGAGGTGTCTCAGCGCTGGCTTCGTGACCTGCTCTGGGAGCATCTGGCAGGGCTGCTGCGCTCGCCGGACTGCCCTCGCGGCCGCTACGTCTTCGACTCCTATCGGCGGGCGTGCGTCGAGTTCAGCCGTTTCCTTGCCGTGGAGGCCGAGGACCACGGTGATGACCCGCGGCTGCTGCGCCGCGAGCACGCCGAGCGGTTCGTCGCTGACCAGCGCCACCGTCAACGGCACGGCCTGCCCTCGCTGGCGGTGACCAACAGGGCCGGCGTGCCGTCGACGGTTACCGACGAAACCCGCCGCGCGGTCTTCAACCACCTGCGCAAGCTGTTGTTCGGCGCCCTGGACAGCGGCGCCGCCACCGACCTGGGGCTCTGTCCGACGTTCATCACCGCCATCCCGTTCGGTGGACCAGACCGCAAACAATCCCGCAGCCCGTTCTCCGACGAGGTCGCCCGCGCGCTCGCCGACGAGACGAATCTGCGGGAGTTCGCCAGCGCTCACGACCCCAACGACCGGGGGATGCGCGACGTCTGGGAAGCGATCATCTACACCGGCCGGCGCTGCAGCGAAATCGTCACCCTGCGGCTGGACTGCCTCGGCCGCTACGGTGACCTGCCGATGCTCTGGCACGACCAGACGAAGGTCGGCAACTACAACGAGGCCATCCGCATCCCCGAGGTGCTCTACACCCGGCTCGAGCAACGCGCCGCCAAGACGCAGCTGCGGTTCGAGCAGCGCCACGGCCGGCCCCCGACGCCCGCAGAACGCGGCAAGATCGCGTTGTTCCCGTCCGGCATCCGCAATCCGCGTGACGAGCGCTCGATCTCCTACGGACACTTCCACCGCTCGTTCCGCGTCTGGGTCGAACGGCTCGACCTGGGTTCCTGCGTCCCGCATCAGGCCAGGCACACCCTGGCGACGAATCTGCTGCGCGCCGGGGCCAGCCTCGCCCACATCCGCCGCTACCTCGGTCATCTCTCTGAACGCATGGCCGAGCACTACACCAAGATCGCCCACTCGGATCTCGAAGACGTCCTGCACACCGTGTGGGTCGCCGGGCCGGGCGCCGCCAACCCGGGCGAACCGTTGTCCAGCCCGACGTCGCAGCCTCTGAACCGCGACGAGGCCATGGCTCTCGCGCTGGACCTGTCTCGGCGTAGCACCCCCGCCGAGGGCGGCTTCTGCACGTTCCAGCCGGTCGTCAACGGCGACGCCTGCCCGTGGCAGCTCAACTGCCATACCTGCGACAAGTTCGTGCTCTCCGGCGCCGACCTGCTCTACTGGCGACGCAAACAGCAGCAGTGGCGCTCGATCGCCGAACGCGCACCCGACGACGCCACCGCCGACTACCTGCATCAAGTCTTCGAGCCGACCGCCCGCGCCATCGACGGCCTGGAGAAGGTCCTGGCCGGTCTCGGCCTGCTGGACGAAGCCCTCGCGCTGGACCTGCGCCGCCCACAGGACTACTTCCGGCGGCTGTGGAGCACCAACTTCCGCGCCACGGACCTCGCCGCCGTCGCCGAACGACCCGATCCTGACCTGGGGGAACGCTGACATGCCGTCCTCGCCCGCACCAGCGCGCACCGCGGCCGCGCTGCAGGCACGACACCGCGGCATCGACGCGATGCTGCATCGAGTCGGCGATGCCCTGCACCGTATGCGACGTGAACGATCGAAGATCACCTTCGCCGCGGTCGCCCGCCGCGCCGCCGTGTCGCGCACTTTCCTCTACCAGAACCCCCGAGCCCGCACGCTGGTCCAACAGGCCGGGGCCGATGCCACCGCCCACACCGTTCGCGATCACGAGCAGCGCGTCGCCGACGTCCAGGCGTCCTGGCGCGAACGGGCACTCAACGCCGAGGACGCCCTCAAAGCCGCCCATCACGAGGTCACCCGGCAGCGCACCACCATCGCCGATCTTCTCGGCAAGATCCGGGACCTCGAGCAAGACCTTCCACCCGACGGCGTTCAGCGGATCATCACCGACAACACCACGCTCAAGCAGCAGGTCCGCCAGCTCAACCAGGAGAACCGGGGGCTGCAGGACCGGCTGCGCGGCGCCCGCGACAACGCCCGATTCCTCGACAAACGCGTCGCCGACCTGGAAGCCGCCATCGCCGATGGTGCCCTCGTCAGCGGCGAGCAGCAGAGTCGACCGGCCGTGAAGGCACCCGCGGTCAGCGAGACGCGATGATCTTCGTCCCTTGTCGGGGGCCAGCGAGCCGTTGCGCTCCACCGGCCGCCCGTGGTTTCCCGCCGACCGGCTTCAGGTGAACCCGGCGTCTTCCGCGCACGGCCGGAGAGGAGCAGGATCGCAAGGGTGCAGGTGACGGTGTGGTACTTCGACGGTTGCCCGAACTGGCGGACGGCCGGACAGCGGCTGCGGCAGGCCCTGGACGAGGTCGGCCGCGGCGACGTGCCGATCAGCTTCACACCGGTGCACACCGATGCCGAGGCGGCCGCGATCGGCTTCGCCGGATCACCCAGCTTCACCATTGACGGCGCCGACCTGTTCGACACCGCTGCGCCAGCCGGCACGCTCGCCTGCCGGATCTACGCCACACCGGGCGGGCTTGCCGGGGTGCCCGAGGTGAGCGACCTGGTCGCCGCCCTCACCAAGAAGGTGACGTCATGACACGACCCGCCGACACTGTTCCCGACACCGGGTTCCGCCGCTGCGGCTGCTGCGGCCGGCAACGTCCGGCCGGGGAAGTCGCCGAACTCGGGGTCACCCCCGGCGTCTACATCTGCGCCGGCTGCGCACTCTGGGCCGCCCGCCGTGCCGGCCTGCTCTCCGCCCTACGCGAGATCCGGATCCGGGACCTGCTACCGAGCTTCCTCAACCGGGCGCAGGCACCACATACCGCCACGGCCGCGATCCCTATCCTGCCCAGCAGCGATCTCGACCGCACCGCCGCGTTCTACGCCCGGGCCGGGTTCACCGACGCCGACCACCACGACGGCTACCTGCTGCTGAACAACGACGGCGTCGAACTGCACTTCGCCCACCACGACACGGTCACGCCCGGCACCTGCTTCGTACACGTCGCCGACGCCACGAAGATGTGGAAACAGCTGCGCGAGCGGGGCGTGGACGGCGTCGGCGAGATCGCTGACCAGGACTACGGACTTCGTGAGTTCGTCCTGACCGACCCCGACGGCAACCGGGTCCGCATCGGCAGCGCGATCCCCGACGGGCAATGACGAGGCTGCTCACCGGCCGCCGCCGTCTCGGCATCGACGGCGACATCGCGAGGACGGTGGCGCTGTTCCGTTCGCTGGCCGACGAGACCCGGCTGCGGATCGTGGCCCGCCTCGCCGCAGGCGAGGCCCGGGTCGTCGACCTGACCGGTGAGCTGGGCCTGGCCCAGTCCACGGTTTCCAATCACCTGGCCTGCCTGCGCGACCGTGGCCTGGTCGACTTCCGCACCGAGGGCCAGCAGTCGTTCTACGCGCTGACCCGCCCCGAACTGATGGATCTGCTCCAAGCGGCCGAAGGCGTACCGCCGCGACCGGAGCCGCCGTTGCGCTGTGCCCTGCTCACGGCCCGGACACCCCAGCGGTGACCCGGTGAGCGCGCCGACCGGCACGGCGCCAAGCCCGCAACGGCGCGCGCAGCTCAACCGGCACAGTCGAGGAGCCCTACCCGCTCGCCGCGCACGGCACTGCGTACCGGACCTACGCCGCCCACGCCGGCCGGTTCTTTCCCGGCATCGGCCGCCTCACACCCGCCGACCAGACCGCCACCTAACGGCGCAGAGTTGAGCGCCGGAGACTCTCCAGGGATTCACTAACGGGTGATCTCACGCACCGGAGAACCGTCGCGCATGGGAACATCCCGTACATGTTTGCCACGTGTTCTTGCAGCTCAAAGCAGTAATGATCTCGAACGCGGTCGGAAAAACCGACGGCAGAATCATCGCCGACAGCCCGGCCTCGCCGTCCCTGCACACCTTGCGGTCCCGGCTGCAGCGATGGGAACACGCCGGCCGGCCGACGCCCGAGTCCTTCACCCGCATTCTCGTGCCGCACGACGGCCCCGGCCTCGCCGGCTGGGACCTGCGCGTCAGCCACGGCACCGTGACCACCCGCGCGGGAAACCTCGAACCAAACCGTTGACCCCCTTCTGTGCAGGCAGGCAACCGAGGTGGAAGGAAAGCCGATGAAGAGCCGGTACGGCACCATCGTCGTCGTTCACGTGCTGCTGCTCCGCCACGACGGCCAGGTTCTGTTGCTGCAACGCGCCGGCACTGGTGAAGCCGACGGCCAGCTGTGTCTGCCGGGTGGGCACCTCGAGGACGGGGAATCGGTTGTCGCCGGCGCGATCCGGGAGACGGCCGAGGAAACCGGTATCGAACTGGCCGAGGCGCATCTGGAGTTCGTTCATGTCGTGCACCGCCGTCACGGCGGGGACGACCCTCGGCTCGGCTTCTTCTTCCTCGCGACCGGTTGGCAAGGTCAGCCGGTCAACACCGAACCCCACAAGTGCGCGGGGCTGGTCTGGGCGGACCCGGCGAAGCCGCCCGCCACCACGATCGCGTACACGGTGGCCGCCCTGGCGCAGATCAGCAACGGCCGGCCGTTCTCGCTCGACGGATGGACAGACCGCTCACCTGCCCGCGTCCCCGTGCCGTGCACCAGGAGACCGGAAGCGTTCACGGTCGAGATCGAACGGCGGATCACCGCCGTGCAAGGCCTGCCCTCACCGGTACGCGCCCAGCGCGGTCTTCCCCCTATCCCGGCAGGCGACGGCATCGACGTGGTGCTCCGGGCCGGGATCGCGTTCGGCGAGGACCAGCTGACCGACCGCGGCTGGTTCGCCGACACCGACGCCACCGCGGAGATCCTCGACCGATGCTGTGCCGAGCTCAGCCGGCAGCCGTGGACCCAGGTGTTCGCGTTCCGGTCGACCTTCGAGCTGGTCGCCCGGCACCTGTACCGGCAACTCGCCGAACAGATACCGCAGCTCGCGTTCCTCGAACTGCGCGACGACACGTTCGGCGTGACCACCCGATACGCGCCGAACATCACGTGCGCCGGAGGATGCTCGTGACACCCGACGAGCTGGTCGCCGCCGCGATCGCAGCCGCCGAGGACGGCATGGCCGGTGGGGAGCTGCCTATCGGCGCGGTCGTCGAGACCGGTGGCTCCATCATCGCTACCGCCTTCACCCAGGACCAGACCCAGCAGCGGCGGCTGATCCACGCCGATCTGGTCGCCATGATCAGCGCTGACCGGCAGCTCGGGCTCGGCCCGCGGCCGCACCCGGTGCGGCTCGCGGTCAACCTCGAACCCTGCCTCATGTGCCTCGGCGCGGCCATGGCGCTCAAGGTCGACGAGATCTACTACGGGCTGGAGTCTCCCGCCGACGGCGGAACCCGGCTCGCCGCATCGTGGCCGGCGCACCCGGATCTGCCCTGGTACCGGCCGCCCCGCATGACCGGCGGCATCCGCCGCAGCGAGGTCCGCGACCAGTTCCGCCGCTACTGCCAGACCGCACCGGACTCCGGATTCCGGCGCTGGTCGCACACCCTGGCCCGACTTCCCGACCCTGGCGCCCCATGCTGACTCAGCAGCACAGCCACCCCATCGCGGTACCCGGCACGCTCTCTTTCTCTCACGCCCTGCAGTCATCTCGTGAATGGAGGCATCCCTGTTGACAGTCGTCTTCGAGACCGGTTCGACCGTCGTGCGACGCGACGTTCGTGACGGCAAGGTCTGGACTGCGGCCCCGCACCGCGTCTTTGCCGACGACGGGACCCGGTTGGTCGTCGTGACCTGGCCGGGCACCGCCGGCTACGCCCTGGCCAACTGGATCAGGTCGTTGACCGGCGGCGGCGAGCCGGCTCGCCGGCAGGCCGTCGCCGACCTGGCCGACGGCGCGTGGGAACTCGGCCGCTGGGTCTGGCGCGACACTATCGTTGTCACCTGGATCGGCCTGGACCCGGACTTCAGCCTCCAGCATTACCAGCCTGTTGACGGCAGCCCGGGACACTGGAAGATCAACTTTGAGCGGCCGGTGGTCCGCACCCCGGCCGGTATCGACACCTGCGACCTGCTGCTGGACCTCATCACCGACCCGTCCGGAATGTGGCGGTGGAAAGACGAAGCCGAGTATGACGAGATCCGGCACCGGGGTCTGGTCTCGGACACCGAACACGAGCGGGTGCAAGCCGCCCGCCAGCGGGCTATCGCCTTCACCGAAGCAGGCCAAGGGCCACTCGCCGAGGACTGGAGCAGCTGGCGGCCACCTGCCGATTGGCCGCTTGCGGCCTTGCCCGACGGTGTGCTGAACACCCACGAGTGACGCCGCGGCAGCGGCTTCGCCGCGCCTGCGTCTGGCACACGGCACCCCGCATCGCCCCGATGACAACGCCGAACACCTCCGGAAGGACAGCAGGAGTGGACACCACGGTCGAGAGCACCTCACCAGACCGGCTCCGCGCCGACCTGGTAGCAACCCTGACGGGAGACGCACGGTGACCACCGGATCGTGCACCGAACGCAATTCCGCGGGATCGCCGCTGCTGGTGGTGATTCGCGGCAACAGCGGTAGCGGGAAGACCACGACCGCGCGGGAAGTGCGCCGCCAGTACGGGGCGAGAGGGCTGGCTGTCATCGAGCAGGACCACTGCAGGAGGGTCATTCTCCGCGAACACGGTGGCGGCGGCGAAGATCGGGTCGCGCCGGGCTTCATCACCACCATGGCGAGGGCCGCGCTCGACGGCGGCTACCACGTGATCCTGGAAGGCATCCTGCACACCGGCCAGTACGGCGACCACCTGCGGGCACTGCTCGGCGAGCATCCCGGCCCGACCGCGTGCTATTTCCTGGACGTCACCTTCGACGAGACAGTACGACGGCACCTGAGCCGTGAGGAACCGATCCCGGTCGCCCCGGAGACCATGCGCGGCTGGTACGCCGGACAAGATCTGCTCGGTGTGCCCGGCGAGGTGGTGATCCCGGAGTACATGGGATTCCAGGAGGTCGTGACGACGATCCTGCACACCAGCGGCCTCGCCGAGGCGTCAGCGTTGACGCCGTGCCCGACTCGTTGCGCGTACTGTGCGCAGGAGGCCGCCGACGCCTACCTGCCGGCGAAAGCGGTGGGCACCGCACCACGGGCACAGCATGGGGCCAGCCGTGACCGAGTGGCTGCGACCACCACCGGAGGGTGCACTGGTCCGGTTGCGGCCACCGGCGGTCGGCGACACGCCGGCCTTGGTCGAGATGGCCACCGACGTACGGGTGCGCCGCTACATCGGCGGGCCTGTCGACGAGACGACCGCAATCGCGAAGGCGCACCGCAAGGTGACCGCTCCGGCGTGGGGTGAGTTCGTCGTCGTCGAGCGGGCCACCAGTCAGATCGCCGGCAGCGGCACCCTGGCCCGAAAACGCGGACCCTGGGAACTGAGCCTGCAACTCGGCCACGGGTACTGGGGACGAGGATATGCGCTGGAGACGGTGCTGCTGATCCGTGACTGGTTCTTCCAGCACACGAACGAGGATCTGCTGATCGCCACCACGCAGCGCGCGAACGAGGCCTGTCGCCGGCTGCTGCAACGCGCCGGTGGGCGCTTCGTCGGCACGTTCGAGCAGTACGACCGTGTCCAGGAGCGCTACGACTTCCACCGTCACACACCGCCCGCGGAAGCAACACCTTCCGCAGTGATGGAACGGCGTCTACCGGTCGCGTACCTTCTGGTGGGACTCACCGGCTCAGGCAAGACAACATACGCCAAACGGGTCCTGGAGCCAGCCGGAGTGATCCGGCTGTCGGTGGATGAACGGGTCTTCGCCCGTCACGGCCGC
Organism: Actinoplanes flavus; assembly: GCF_017592555.1. Lineage (GTDB taxonomy): Bacteria > Actinomycetota > Actinomycetes > Mycobacteriales > Micromonosporaceae > Actinoplanes > Actinoplanes flavus. The sequence goes on from NZ_JAGFNS010000002.1 coordinate 264,455, forward strand.
TACGGGGTCGATTACCCGGAACACACGTACTTCGAGAAAGAGGGCCCAGTCCTGGTCGAGGTGCGCGCGGAACTGAGGAAGTTGCTGCGCGATGGACGAGACGTGGTGATAGATCACGGGTTGTGGCGGCGACCAGACCGCAACGATTGGAAGGCCGTGGTGGCGTCCGCTGGCGGACAGGTGCGCCTGTTGTATTTCCCGGTTTCGAAGCACGAGTTGCTGCGCCGACTGAACGCCCGCAACACGCAAGACCACGCGAACGCCCTACTGGTGACGGCGGAAGCACTCGACGACTTCTACGCACGGTTCGACGAACCAGACGGCGAGGACGAGCAGGTCGTGCCGGTCGGCTCGTTCTAACGCGGCCGCCAGCCGGTCACGGCCGACCACCCCAGTTCCCACGCCATACATCAGACAAGCGGATCTTCCCTTGCCGTGGGGCGGCCGGCCCCACGCCCCATCGTCCCGTCCGGCCACGAGGCAATCGCTAGCGAGGTCTCGTCTGTCTTACAACCCGAATCGCCTGGTGCGCTGCGCGAAGTCGTTGATCGCTTCTTGGAAGTGGTGTTCGGTGTAGTCGGGCCAGAGCACGGGGGTGAAGTGCAATTCAGCCTGCGCCGACTGCCATGGCAGAAGGCCGGAAAGGCGGCGTTCTCCGGAGGTGCGGATGATGAGATCGACGCTCGGTTGCTGACCGTACGGGAAGAAGAGGGACGACAACGCAGCGTGAGCTGGCGGCTCTTGCGACGCTGCGGTTTGCGCGATGGCTTGTGTCAGCTCCCACTCGGGGCTGTATCCCGCGATCAGGTTGACGCTCATTCCGGATACGTCGCTGGTAGCTGAATGCGCATCGACGAGAGCTGCCGCCATGGCGGGCGGCAAGATCGACAGGTCCCCGACGGGAAGGAATCTGGCCGACCGAACGGTGGCGAGGTGCTGGATCACCTTGGTGAGGATCTCCACCATCGGTTCCAGCGTGGACGGATCTCGCTTGAGGTTGGCCGCGGACACCAGATACAGGCTCAGATGCCGAATCCGGCGATCCTTGCACCAGTTGATGACCTCGTCGGCCTTCCATGAGCCTCGCGAGTGCGCGACAGACGAAGGCAGCCCGCGCATCGTCGCCCACCGCCGATTCCCGTCCGGGAAGATCAAAACATGCTGCGGCCTCAACGGCGCCACCTCGTACCGGGAAAGAGCATCTTGAGCGCACGCATAGTAGATCCATGACGCTCGTTTCACGAGCCACATTTCGACGGCTGAACCATGCGCCGGGCGGTCATGACGGGATCGTCCCGGCGGCGGCGGGCACTTGTCGCGGGCCGGCGCGGACGATGCTCTCGACGCTCGTGCCCGACCGCTTCCAGCAGCGGTCGGCGAAAAGCCGGACAGAACCATGCCTGGCCGGGATGGTTCGGCGTACGGCCATCGGTCGGTGATCGACCACCGGGGTACTCGCGACCAAGACCGCATCCTTGCCGAGGGCATGGCGGACGGCTCCCCGATGGAGTGCACCCGCCAGGCGCTGAGGGCGACCGGCTATTACATCGACCCCGAGTTCTGGGACGGTGAGGCGAAGACCTGCTGCCCGCCGAACCCGGGGATCTGAGAGGACCACCTGATCGATGCGCATTGACTGGACCGCTCTGCCCGAGGCCGTCATCAAGCGGGTGGCCGACCGGATCGGCGGAACTCGCGCCATCCCCGCTACAACCGGCGACCACGCGGAGATAGCCGCAACCGTCACCGGGACGAACGGGCAGGTGTTCGTCAAGGCGGCCCACACCGATTTCGGTGTCCGGTCACTGCGCTTCGAACTGCGGGTGAGTGGGGCCATCAACGGGTCGCATTCGCCCGCGGTCGAGTGGCAGTTCGAGACGGACGGCTGGCTGGTGGCGGGTTTTGAACACTGTGACGGCCCGCATGCTGACCTGTCCCCCGGAAGTCCTGATTTGGAGCTGCTCGGGGAGGCGCTGGCAGCGCTCGGTAAAACACCGGCTCCAGATGTGTCGCTGTTCAGCCCGAAGGGGCGGCTCGGATTCGAACACCCGGCGATGGACGGCGACACGCTTGTTCACACCGACCTCGGACCGGCCAACCTGATCGTCACCCCGCGTGGCCTGCGGATCGTTGATTGGGCCATGGCGACAAAGGCCGCGCCGTGGGTCGAGCTGGCCATGCTGACCCAGTGGTTGATCAGCGGCGGCCACACTCCGGAACAGGCCGAACAGTGGCTGGCACAACATCCCTCGTGGCGGCGGACCGATCCCAAGGTCCTGGACTACTTCGCGATGAAGAACGCGGCGAAGTGGGCCGCCAAGTCGGCCGGCACAAGCACAAGGTGGATGCATGACCTCGCCTCATGGACGTCTCAATGGTCGGCGTACAGGCATCGAAGCAGCAGCGTCTCCGGCACCCTGCGCTACGCGGAATGAAGATGGCTGGGCCAGAACTTACTCAAATCACCCGATTGAGTGAGGCATCGTGGTAGTTCGGTGTCTGAGCTTGTAGGGCCGGTAGAAATCCGTTTCATGATCAAGAAACTCGCACTGACTCTGACCGCTGCACTGGCTGCCGGCCTTGCGGTTGGCGCACCGGCTGCTGCCTCCGATGACTCTTTGGTCCGGTCGATCAAGGGTCATGGCATCGACGCGTGCCCTGCGGAGTCGCTGTGCCTGTATGAGCACTCCAAGTACAACGGCGACTCGGACGCTTCCATCTGGGTCGTATCCGACGACGTCCAGCGGTTGAGTGAGCACGGCGCCGACGACACGGCGTCCTCGGCCTACCTCAATGCGCCGAACCGCTGGTCCGTGTCCCTCTGGCGTGACGTGGTCTGGTGCGGTGACCACGTCAGGCTCAACCAAGTAGTCCGGGGAGTGCCCTCCCTGCACGATGCGTACGGCTACACGGGCTGCCTCGGTGAGGAGAAGCAATCACACTCAAAAATCCGCCTTAACGACTCCGTGAGTTCCGTCCTCTTCCTCAAGTAGTAGGGCGCTGCCCGGCCCGGGTGCCTCGCTCGGGTCGGGCACGGCAGCGGCTTCCCGCGCCCCGCGTCTGGCACAAGGCACCCCCGTATCGCCCCGATGAGCTTCGACCCGTTACCGCTCCAGTTCACGCCGCCCGGCCCAGACCCCTGACCGCAAGCGCCGATCAGTCTGCCGAACAGTGCGTGCGACGAACTCGACGGAAGCCCAAGCAGCCAGGGTGAACAGGTTCCAGACAGTGCCGCCCACCAACCCGGCCAGCAGCAGCGCAACGCCACCATCGCCGACCAGATCCTCTTGCGGGCCTTGGTCAGGTGCCGGTCGGGCTGTCGGCGGTCTGCGATGCGGGTGATGCCCGGTGCGACCGGGACGACGGCGACCATACGCTCGGCGTGCCGCGGCCCGGAAAGGGCTGCAGAGACAGAAGAACCCCGCGGCCGGGATCAACGATGGCGGTCGTTGAAAGTGGCTCACGCGGGGTTCTGCACTGAGAGGTGAGTAGACTTCACCAACTTACCGCTCACGATCTCCCCAAGCCCCCACCTGGTCAAGCGCCTCGCCGTGTGCTCTACGCCACTCAGGTTGCAATATCGGCGCCCGCTGTCGACGATGCGCCGCCACGTCCAGGCCGGTGGTCAGGACGACCAGTTCGGTCGTGCCGCGGCAGTTCATCAGGACACCGACGACACTGCTGTCGCGTCGCTCAGGCCGCCGGAGATCCCCAAAAAGCTAGCCCCCTGCGATCCGCCACGTTCGTTGTCGTCTGGCACAAACTGGGGAGATAGCCAATCGATCAACATTGTTAGCTTCCTTCGGTCAGTGCCCCCTCGCACGAGGAGATACACGATGACCACCAAGCAAAAAGTCGCCGCCGGAGCGCTTTCGGTAATCGCGGCGACCGCGACCCTTGCCGGGGTTGCCAGCCCGGCCCAGGCCGCTTACCCGACCACTACCTTCACCTTGAAGTACGGCAACAGCTACGCGTCCGGCAACCTCACCTGGTACAACCGGAGCGTAAGGGTCGCCGGTAACATCGCGGTCACCGCCGGCAACTGTCGGTGGATAGAAGCTGGCACCTACTACCTCGACAGCAAGGGCGAGCACTACATCGACAGTGACGCGCGAGGCCCCTACTGCAACAGCGGCAGCTCGACGATTATCGATCAGTTCGACTTCACCGTGCTGGCCGACATCTCCGGTGGGGCCGAGATGGTGAAGGTCGAGTTCGGCGAGGACTTGGTCAACCCCTTTGTCTCCAAGAAGTGCTTCAAGGCGACGCCCTGCTGAGCAGGTTGATCTTTGGTCAAGGCGAAGGAGCCCGGTCCGTGGAACTCACGGACCGGGCGCTTCTGTGCCGGGGCCAGAGGAGTTGATCTGACGCTGGGACCTTCGAGCAAAGACCGCTACATCCCGGCGCGGTGCAGGGCCAGCATCACGACATCGAGAGATGACGAGCCCCAGGTGACAGATCGTGATTCCGCGTCAGGTCAGTTCAAGACAGCGGCGTCGAAGGCGATGCCGTAACCGATCGATGAGGTGCCGCACTTCCCCTTGACGGCCTGGGCTTGGATCGAGAGCGCCTGCGCACCCGCGGTGGCAGCCTTGACCGGCACGGTCTCGTCCGGACGCAGGTCCCACCGGCCGATCTGCATACCGTCAACCGCGATCACGGTACGCACGGTCAGCCCTTTCGGCGTGCCCGGATCGAGGGCGAGTGCCGCCGACATGCGGGCGTATTCCGATCTCAAGTCGAACGTCGTCGTCACTGGCGAGCCCTCGCAGCCGACCCAGAAGGAGGTGCTCTCCGTCGACGTTCGGCCTCCAGAGGTCGCTTCTCGTTGCTGGCCGGATGGCCCGCCGGCGTTGGTGGTGGATCACAAGGCGCGCAGCCAGGTCCGGCCGGGGGTCTGCGTCACGGTGCCGTCCGGTTGACGATCTGTGATCGCATCGCGGACTTCTGTCCATCCGGCGGCCGGCAGGCCGACGAGCATAAGGACGATTATCGCGAGCCATCCGAGGCATCCCGAGCCACCGCCGTCGACAGAGACCTGCCGGCCCGACGGCCAGATCCTGTTGCTGCGACGTGACGGCACCGGTGAAGCAGACGGACGGGCGGACACCCACTGGTCGCCTCACCGCCGCGACCGCATCGGGCATCATGTGCGTCGTCCGATTCTGTCCGATGCCCACGGGGGATCTCATGCACCAGCGCACACCGTCCATACTCAGCGCCCTGGCCGTGATCGGGGTGCTGGCCGCCGGATTCCTCGTCACCGGTCGACGGCCCGCTGCGGCACCACAGCCGGTGGCCGCCGCTCCCAGCGCCTCCTGGACGATGGCCGAGTATCCGTCGCTCACAGCGCTGCGCAAGGTGGAGCCGCCAGCGAACTACGCCGTCAGCACCACGATCACCGGTTCCCCGCTGATCGTGATCGCCCCGCACGGCGGCGGCATCGAGATCCGCACCAGCGAGATCGCCGCAGCGATCGCGCAGACCGACCACTCGCAGTGCCACTTCAAGGGCCTGCTGCCCACCGGCAACCACCCGCGCCTGCACGTCACCAGCGAGCACTGGGACCTCGAGGAGTGCCTGATCCTGATCCGCCAGCGGCCGCACGCGCTGTCGATCCACGGCTTCAAGGACGACAACAACCGCATCGTGTACGTCGGTGGCCGCGACACCGCCACCGGTGCCAGGGTGACCGCGGCCCTGACCGCGGCCGGTTTCCGGGTGGAGGCCGCGCCCGCTGACATCGCCGGGACGTCGCCGGACAACTTCGTCAACAAGGACGCCGACGGCATGGGCGTACAACTGGAACTGAGCACCGCGCTGCGCAAGGACCTGGTGGCGGCGGCGGGCGGCCAGCCCTCGAAGTGCACGGCGGAACTCCCGCAGTGCGGGGAGGCGTTCGTGCAGGCGATCCGTTCGGTCTATCCGGACACCTCCGGCTGGTGACAGGTCGTACGCACCCGGCACGGTCCGGGGGCGTCTCCTGCTTCCCGGTCCGGGTCGGTGATCGGGGTAGGCGACGGTGCGAGTGGCCGGACGTTGCCGATGCCCTGATGCAGGGTGCAGGGTGTCGGCGGCCAAGACAGGGAGAAGTTCGCGCCGGTGTTCGGACGCACTCCAGATGATCGGCGTTCAACGACACCCGCACGCCGTCGCCGTGCACCGGCAGTAACCGGCGACCGACGGTTCCAGCGCGTCCCTGATCGCGGCGTGGATCGCCAGCGCGGTGCGGTCGAACCATTGTCAACAGCGACGGGCTCTTGATCTCGACGGCACCGCCCTTCGATCTGGCCCTGACACTCGGTTGCCCCCAGCATCGATGGCCGACCAGGCACTACCTCAGCCCACGACCTACGTCTTCTGTCGCGACAACCCGGGACAACCGAAGACAACTATCGACTGCCGTTCATGATCGGATTGACTCGGTCCATGGTTGGCTGGCTATGGATGGCAGGGGCGATCCTCACCGAGGTTGTCGCTACAGCCGGGTTGACGTACTCCCAGGGACTGACCCGGGCACCGGTCGTGGCGGTGACGGCCGCTCTGTACGTGGCGTCATACGTGTGTCTGGCGCGTGCCTTGCATGCCGGAGTGGAGATCTCGGTCGGCTACGCGGTGTGGAGCGGCGTCGGGACCGCGGCCCTTGCCCTGATCGGCGTCGTGCTGTTCGGCGAACACCTCACCCCAGGCCGGGTAGCCGCCATCGGTTTGATCGTCTGCGGGGTGGTGCTGCTGCAGCTGACGGCGATGCCCGAACACACCTCAGCAGTCGGCCCGCCAGCGCGAGCTGATCCCGTCCCGCCGCCGACCGCGCTGACGGTGGACGGCCTTCTGCCCAGGAGTCCATGATGAGCATTCAACGAATACCGGCATATCTGAACCGTGACACTCGCCGGTTCCTTGCGGCAGCGGTCCGGTCGCCCGGGGAGATCGGCGCGATCGCACCCAGCGGCCGGCACCTCGCGGCGTGCGCCGCGTCACTGATCAGCCCCGGCCAGGGGCACACGGTGATCGAGCTGGGACCCGGTGGTGGCGCCATCACCGACGCCTTACATGAGCGGTTGACCACGGTCGACACTCTGCTCGCGGTCGAACGCAACCCGGCTATGGCAGCGCACCTGAGTACCACCAGATCCTGGCTGAAGGTGATCGCGGGCGATGCCGCCGATCTGCCCAGCCTGGCGGCCAGGGCCGGGCACCCCCGGGCGGACCTCATCATCAGCGCCCTGCCCTGGAGCATCATCCCCGATGCCGACCAACGCAACCTGCTGACGGCGATCATCAACGTGCTGAACCCCGGCGGCGTCCTCGCGACCGTGCTGACCATGCCGGTGCTGTACCTGCCGATCGTCCGGCAGCTACGCCGACGCCTTGGGGAGTCGTTCACGTCGGTGACCCACCGAACGGTTTGGCGCAACCTTCCGCCGGCCCGCCTGTATATCTCGCGGGGCCCGTTGTCCCCGGGAGCGCGGTGACCGCGGTAGGGGCGATTGGTGGCGCTCAGGCGTTGAAGGGCGCGCCCTGAAGAGCTTCCCGGATCGCCGCTTCGTGGCCGCGCCGTGGCAGGTTCTCCATGAGCTGGTGGGCGAGGTGTCCGGTTGCTGCGGCACGGTGGTCCGCGTCGACCGTGCCGATGCGGGAGAGCATGGTCAGCGCGTCCAGGTCCGGGCTGGTGTAGCCGCAGGCGGTGAGGTGGCGTCGGAGACTTAATCCGAGCGGCAGCAGCGCCTGATCGCTGTCCATGGTCGGGTTATGGCTGAGGACGTTAGTGAGCGCGGTGATGTGGTGTTGGAGTGTGGTGTCTCCGGCGGTGTCTGGATGGTTGTGGCAGTAGCCTGCGACGCCGTGTCCGCCGAGGTAGCCGGCCAGGCGGATGGTGCCGCAGTAGACGGCCGCTGCCGTGGTGGGTGTCGCGTTGGTGTGGCTGCCGATCATGGCGGTGCCCCAGCGCAGCGCGATGCGGGCGGCGTCGGCGGCCCGCTGTTTGTCGTCAAGGGCTATCGCCGCGTTGATTAGAGCGGTGAGGGGCCCGTCGTGATGGGCGGCCGGGACGAGGGCGCCGATGTCGGCCATGCGGGGTCGGCGTGGTTGTAGAAGGAGGCTGGTCAATTCCTGGATCATGGGCGTGTCGGTGGGCATGTCGGCTCCTGTCGAGTTCGGCCTGGTGGTTGGTCTGTGCTGCGGAGGCCGAGGGGGATGACCGGGCGCCGCTCCCACGTAAGAGCTCGTGGCTCGGGATCTACTCAGACGTCTCCGGTCATCCTCCGCGGCCTCCGCGGCGGTTGGCTATTCGAGCTGTGGTGGGCTGGTGAAGGCGTGGTGTTCGTCGAAGTGAGTGCCGATGGCCAGGCAGTGGTGCAGTCCGGTGAGCAGGCGGGCGCTGACGCGGCGTAGTGCGCCGGCGTAGGTGTCGCCGGCGGCGCGGCGCTGGTTGTACCGGGCGCGGGCGCCGGGTGACCGGGTCAGGGAACAGAACGCCCACTGGTGGCAGACGGCTTTGAGCCGCCGGTTGCAGACGTATCGGTGGGCCACATGGCTGCTGTTGCCGCTGGACCAGGTCAGCGGTGCGATCCCGGCATAGGCACGCAGGCCGCGCGCGGTGGCGAACCGACGGGGATCGTCGCCGAGTTCGGCCAGCAGACGGGCGCCGCCGAGAGGGCCACAGCCAGGGAACGACAGGTAGATCGGGGCGTGTGGATGCTGCAGGAACGCATCGGTCAATTCGGTCGTGAGTCGGTCGGTGGTCTCGCAGGCGTGGTTGAACTGCTCCAGCAATGCGCGGACCTCTACGGCGGTGGCCTTCTCGATCTCGCGGGGTAGCCGCAGGACCGGCTGGGCAAAAAGATCGCATAGCCGGTAGGCCTCGTCATCGACGAGCCGCAGCCGGACCGGTTCGAGGATCTTGGAGAGGCGGTACTGGGTCAGCCGTGCCGCGGCTTCGGCTGTCGGGCCGGCCTCGAGGACCGCCCGCGCTTCGAGGCGGCGCAGCCCGAAGTCGCGGCCTTCCCAGGCGACCAGTGCGGTGGGGTGGACCTGGTGCAACAGCCGGCGAAGTTTCGCCTGTAGTTGCTCGCGCAGTAGCTGTGACCGGTACTGGGCGCCGGCCAGCACGGTGATGGCCTCTGCGGCCGCGCTGGTGTCCGGGAGCGGCTGGAGCTCGCCCCACTTGTCGCGCAGCAGCCTCGCCAGCAGTTCCGCATCCGAGCGGTCGGCCTTCTTCTTCGTCACCGACCGGTAGGCGCGGAAGCGGGCCATGTCGGTCGGTGGAATCTGGAACACCGTCTGGCCACGGGCTCGCAGCGCCTGGACCAACAGGCCGGCGTTAGTCTCGATCGCTATCGGGACCTGCTTGCGGCTGTGCTGGTGGCTGGCGAGCAGCCCGGACAGCAGCGTGAACAGCTCACGCACGCCATCGGGGGAGGCGGCGATCCGCAGGTGGCGCACGGTAGTGCTGCGGGTGTCGATCACCGCGACGTCGTTCAGCTGGTCGGCCCAGTCGATCCCGCAGAAGAAGCGCGGTGGCCGTTGCATGCATGTCTCCGATCCCGGGCACGGTGGGGTGACTCCAGCCGAACCGCCGAGATGACGCGCATAGCCGCCGAACACGACGGAACTCACCGTTGCCGGCGAAATGCCGGTGGGAAGTCATGTCGTGCGACAGCATGCCGCTGATTCTCGGGCAGATACTGAAGTGAGCACCCCCGCGTGCGCGGGGAGGAGAAGCACCATGACCGGCAGCTCGATAGGTCATGGCAGGGACCGCCGTCCTGCTGAGGAACGCCGACGTCCGATGTGGACTGTAGCGAGTCACCCGCCGCGACTGCCACCTCGATCGGCACCCGGTTCGGTCGCGGAGGGCGGACGCGTCTGTGATTGCCGTGTGCGCGCCGGGGCAAGGGACGGCTAGGTTCGCCTGCCCGGCGAGGCCACACCGACAGAGTGGGCCTTGCTTCCTTGAGCGGCGGGATGTACGCGCTGCGGAGCTCCATTCACCCCATCAGGGCTAGCTGCGCGACCAGTGGTCTTTGCGCGGCTTGTCGTAACGCTATAGTCATGGGCATGTCAGTGAAACCGATTCGTCTCATGGGTGCACACGAGATCCGCATCCGCCTCGGCGGCGTCAGCCGCCAACGCGCTTACCAGATCACCAGCCGGCAAGACTTTCCCGTGCCGATCGCGGACTTGGTTCAAGGCAAGGTCTGGCTGACCGAGGACGTCGAAGCCTGGATGAAGGCACACCGGCGTGACGCGTCCGACGACGACGAGAACTGAGAACGCCTCGTCCTTGGTCTTCCTGAGGTTCTCGGACGGGAACGGTGATGCCGCGTGTGGAGCTCCGCAAGGCGGCCGATAGCTGTCCAATGCGCGAACCTAGCGCGGCGGCTGCCGTGACGGGCCAGGTGACGGCCGCTCTGTGAACCCGGCCCACGCTCGAAAATACCAACCGGGCCTCCCGGATTCCGGTCCATCACGATGGTGTCGTAGGTCTGCACGGCCGCGGCTGACCGGAAAGCCCGCGACGATGGCAGAGGTGATCCATTTGTGGGCGCGCGTTCGTCACATGGCCGAGGCCCTCACACCGCTGCCGCTGGCAAGAGGGACAACCGGGGACAACCCGAGACAAGCGCAGTCAACTATCGGGTGAAGGCCGACAACCGCTCTGCTCTACAGCAGGAGATCGGTGCAGATCTCCCACGAACCCGACGTCCGGGCGAACGAGGGAGCAGAACGAATGCGTCATGACATAGCGGACTGGCCACTGGTAGGCAGCCACAGATCGCGTCGCGCCGCGTCGGCAGACCTCGTGCGCCTACCCATGCCAACATCCGCTGACCTTCAGCGACAGCCCGACGAATCCGTCCATTACGCCGTTACCTCCATCGACAATCGCGGCCGCATGGCGGCAGCAACCCTGCTCCACACACTGGGCTGGAAGCCTGGCGACCTCATCAAATTCACCGTCGATTCCCAACGACTGATCACCGCCACACGTATCACCCCACCCCAACGAGTCGGCGACGCCGCGCCCAGCAGAGCCATTCGCATCCGCGGCCACCTGAACATGCCAGCGACCGCCCGCCATCGAGCAGCCATCGCCCCTGGCGACCGGCTCCTGCTCGCCGCTGACAACACCGGCACCTTGCGCATCTTCTCGCCGCGAATGGTCTCCCTGCTCCTGCGGCCCCACTTTGACCCGCAAAGCCCGCATTCGTGAGCGCCGCCGATGCAACCGGCAGCCACCAGGAATCCACGAACATAGCCCTGGTCACCGCTCTGATGGCGCAACTCAACGTCACCGCCGAACAGATCACCAACGGCGCGTCGAGTTCCCCACGCAAGCCTGCACCGACCTTCGCCGAATTCATCCCTCACGTCGTAGACGCCGTCACGCCTGGAACCCGTCGGGCCTACAGCACCTACTGGCAACGGATCCTCGAGCAGTGGGGGCATCGCCGCCTCGACGAACCCACCCCCACCGAGATCCAGCAGTTCGCCCAGCGCACCCGCGAATCGGCCGCCCGGCGGCGCAACTCCCGCGGCGGAGGAGCAGCTGCCGAACATCTCATCGCAGCCCTGCGTTGCATCTACCACTACGCCCGCAACGATCGGCTCATCGACGCCGACGACAATCCCGCCGCCCGCGTCCGCAAACCTCGCCGACAGCGAAGCCTCCGTGAAGCACTCCCTGAGCGAGCGGTAGCCCAGATCATCACGGTCGCCTCAGAGACCGGCAATGACCCTGACCTGGACCTCCTAATCCTGCGTTTCCACCTGGAGACCGCCTGTCGCCAAGGCGGAGCACTCCAGGCACGCCGACGCGACCTCGACACCGAACAGTGCCTGATCCTGTTGCGCGAGAAAGGGCAGACCGAACGCTGGCAGCCCATCTCCCCGACCTTGGCGGCAGCACTCGCCACTCACTTCAGCGAACGCGGCGACGGCAACCCCGCCAGCCAGATTTTGCGATACCGCAACGGCCGCCCAGTCGGCAAACGTCGGTACGACAACCTCTGGAACCGCATCCGCAGCTACCTGCCGTGGGCTGACAGCCACCAGGTCAGCGCCCACTGGCTTCGCCACACCACCCTCACCTGGGTCGAACGGCACTTCGGCCAGTCGATCGCTCACCGCTACGCAGGCCATGCCGACCCCAGCCGGCAGGCCACCATCAGCGTCTACACCAAAGCCACGCTGCGTGAAGTTGCCCAAGCACTGGCCGCGCTCACCGGCGAGCCCCATCCACTGGCCGACGGCGACCCCATGACCGTGATGCTGACAGCGAGACTGGGGGAGCAGGCGCAACTCCCGGCTGCGACCGGGGATGAGCCGGACGGAACGCCGCATTCATAGTGGTCGGCGTCACAGAAGTTGCATACTGCCTGCTTGAAGGATTGCAGATCCAGCGAAGTAAGGGCTCCCCGCTGCGGGGAGCCCTTACTTCGTTGCTGTGTTTTACGGCTGATCAGCCTGGTGGCTATCATGTGCCACATGAACACCCATCATGGGCATGGGTGCCGCATTTCTGTGTCCGAGGGGGGACTTGAACCCCCACGCCCGTTAAGGGCACTAGCACCTCAAGCTAGCGCGTCTGCCATTCCGCCACCCGGACTTGCTCTGAACAGCTTACCGGGGCCGTCACCGTGGCTTTCACCCGGGTTTCGGCTGCCCAGCGGGCCGCACAGGTGAGAACTATATACGGCTCCCGGGTGGGGTCGAAGCGGGGGTCGAAACCGTCACGGGGATCGGATGTGGCGTTGGGCGGGATGAGCGGGCAGCATGGCGGACGTGTCGCAGCCGTCCCCTCTCACTCCGGCCCTCGAGCGGGCCCGTGGTCTGATCGCCGCGGGCAATCTCGACGCGGCTCAGGTGCTGCTTGAACGGGCTGTCGAGCTCGGGCGGGAGAAGCTCGGGGAGGACGAACCGGACGTTCTTACCGCTCAGCGGGAGCTTGCCGGGGTCTATCTGCGGGGCGATGATCCGATGGGCGCGCGCCGGGTGCTGGAGGACGCCTACGCGGCCGGGCAGTGGCGGCTTGGGGACGCTGATCCGCTCATGCTGCACATCTCCCATGATCTGGGCGTCGTAGCTCAAGAGCTCGGGAACCGGCATGAAGCGCGCAAAGCATTCGGGCGTGTCGCCGAGCACGGGCCGGCGGTTCTCGGCGACGGGGACCGGCTGGTCGCCCGGGCGCGGGCTCATCTCTCCGAAGATCCTTCAACCCCGACGGTACGGCCGACAGCACCGCCCCCAACCGCTCCGCCGGCCTCGGCGCCGCGCCCCGGTCCCACGCCGGCTACTGCGCCGGGACCACATCCGGCCCCAGCGCCCGGCCCGGCTCACGGCCAGGGACCCGCTCCTGTGCCCGGCCCGGCTCACGGCCAGGGACCCGCTCCTGTGCCCGGCCCGACTCACGGCCAGGGACCCGCTCCTGTGCCCGGCCCGACTCACGGCCAGGGGCCCGCTCCTGTGCCCGGCCCGGCTCACGGCCAGGGACCTACTCCTGTGCCCGGCCCGGCTCACGGCCACGGGCCTACTCCTGTGCCCGGCCCGGCTCACGGCCACGGGCCTACTCCTGTGCCCGGCCCGGTTCATGGTCATGGACTCACTCCTGTGCCCGGCCAGGCTGAGCCTGTGCCCGGCTCGGCTCCTGTGCCCGGCCCGATCCGCGGGCAGGGGCCGTCCTCGGTGCCCGGTGTTCCTGCTTCGCGGCCGGGATCGGGGTTCCTGCCGGCGCCTGGCCCCGCTCCGTCACCCTCGCCGGATTCGCGTGGGGCGATGGAGCGGGTGACCGAGATGTTGCCGCTGGTCCGGTCCGAGTCGGTGGCTTCCGCGCAGCCTGGCCCGGTCACGACGCGGCCGGGGATGCCGCCCGCTGGACCGTGGACGGGTGCTCCCGTCACACCGAGCGTCGACGGACACGCGTACCTGGCTGATGCGACGGCGAGCCCTGCCGTCCCGCCCGTGTCCCCACCGGGCCGGCCGCACGGTCACCCGGCAGCACAGCCGGGCCATCCGGACGCGGCGTCCACGCAGGCGGGCACTCACGCGGGCCATGCCCAGCCGGGCTATTCCGATCCCACGTCCGGGCCTGCGGGTGGTCGCGCGAACCAGGCTCAGCAAAGTTTCGAGGATCCCGCGTCCGGGTGGGCCGGTGTTCAGGGGGGTCAGTCGGCGTCCACGCGCGCGGGCACTCACCCGGGTCAGGGTCGACCGGGGTATCCGGATTCCGTGGCCGGGTCTGCCAGTGTTCAAGCTGGTCGGGTGGTGTCGGGGCCCGCGGGTGGTCACGCGGGTCAGGGTCATCCGGGGCCGGGGCCGGGGCCGGGGCTGGGGTCGGGGCTGGGGTCGGGGTCGGGGCTGGGGTCGGGGCTGGGGTCGGGGCCGGGGGCGGGGCCGCACGGGGGCCGGCCGCCCGCCGGCTATGCGGGCCCGGGAACGGGTCAGGCGCCTTCCGCGTACGCGGGTGCGCAGCCGAACGCCGGCGCTGCGGGTCAGGTGCCGGGGTACGCGGCGCGGCAACCCGGCGTGTGGCAGCAGCAGGCCGGGGGATACCCGGGGGTGGCTCAGCCCGCGGCGGGTGCGCTCACCCCGTACCCCATCGAAGGAAACAAAAGCGGGAGTCGCGCCATCGCGGTGGCCCTCACCGTGCTCGCGACGCTGGTCGCCGTGATCGCCGTCGGGGCGCTCGTCGTGGTGCTCGCGGACCGGTCGCGGGAGCCGGTGGCGCAGGAGACCGGTGCCGCCGTCGATCCGAGTGTGCCCGTTCTGGGTGGGGCGCCGCCGACCGGGCTGGAGCTGGACGACCGCGGGACCAGTGTGGGTCTGACCTGGGTGGATCCGGCGAAGCGCAAGGCGTCGTTCATCATCACGATGGCCAAGCGGGGTGAGCAGCTGAAGGCGGTCGGGCACGTCGGGCCGGGGAAGGTGGCGTTCGTGGAGTACGGGCTCAACGCCAACCTCGACTACTGCTTCGCAGTGGTGGCCGTCTATTCGGCCGAGCAGATGTCCAGCTCTGTCCAGGAGTGCACGAACCGGGGGACCACTCGTCCACAGCGATGAGACACGGGTACCCGCGAGCGAACGGCCTTCCCTATGATGGCCTGCGTCCTTGAGGCGGATCGACCGGAATCGACAGGAGGACAGCCGCGGTGACCAGCGCAGAGGCGGTACGGAGGCGACGCCTGCCCAGCCGGGGGCAACTGGTCACGATAGCCACCGTGCTCGTGCTGGTGGCCGGGCTCGGGCTCACCGTGCGCGGGCTCGGCACCGCTGACAAGGCGCTGGCCAGCTTCGACGCGGCGTCCTGGGTGTGGAGCAAGGGCAAGGGCGAGCTGGCCCGGATCAACGGCACGGCGGCCCGCATCGACACCCGCGCCGATGTCAATCAGGCCCGCGGGCACGCGTTGCAGGTGAGCCAGAGTGACCGGTTCGTGCTGTTGCGTGACGTCAACACCGGCGCGATCGCCTCGATGGACCTCACCGATCTTCTGGCGTACTGGAATCAGCAGTCGGAGCCGGGCATCGGCGTGAGCGTGGCCCTGCACGACGACAGCGCGTTCATCGTCGACGCCGTGCAGGGCAAGGTGCAGCAGGTCGACCCGGGTTCGTTGCAGCCGGTGGGGGAGGCGTTGCAGTTCCCGCCGGGCATCAGCGGTGGCCTCTTCGACGGGACGGGCCGGCTGTGGATCGCCGCGCCGAGTGAGGGCACGGTCACCGCGATCGACCCGGGCGCGGCCGCCCCGGTGCGGGTGCGCACCGACTCGGTGGCCGCCGCCAGCCACGACCTGGTCGTCTCCGCCCTGGACGAGGGTGTCGCCGTGCTGAACCGCACCACCAACGCGCTCACCGTGATCGGGGAGAACGGGCCGGGGCAGCCGGCCACGCTGCCGCTGACCGGGCCGGGCGAGCTGCCCGAGCGCACCGAGGGTGACGTCATCGCGATCACCGTGCCGGACGAGCGGCGCGTCTACACCGTCGCCACCGACGGGAACGGGGTGCGCGACGTCACCGTTCCGGACGACGGCGGCGACCTGGGGCCGGCCGTGCCGTACGAGGGTTATCTGTATGTGCCGGAGGACGACGGCACGGTGCACGTCATCAACCAGGACGGCAGGCCCGAGCAGCCGATCGACTTCGAGCAGCCGGGCGGCGAGCTGGAGCTGGAGGTGCGCGAGGAGCACCTGTTCATCAACGCGCCCGGCTCCACGACGGCCCGCGTCGTCGACGGCAACCACACGGTCCGCCCGGTCAACAAGGAGCGCGACGACGTCGTCGGCGGTGACCCGCCCAAGGTGAAGACGCCGCCCGCCCCGCCGAAGCGGGAGAAGCCGAAGAAGCCGGTCGCCGCCAAGCCGGGCGCGCCCCGCGGTGTCCGCGCCGCCGCCGGTAACGCCGAGGTCCGGGTGTCGTGGCAGTCGGCGGCGGACAACGGCGCCCCGATCACCCGGTACGTGGTGGCCGGCGCCGGGCGGACCTTCCCGGTCGGCGCCGACCAGCGGTCGCTCGTGGTCGACGGGCTGACGAACGGGCAGACGTACCGGTTCGAAGTGCACGCCGTGAACCGCAAGGGCGACGGGCCCGGCCGGATGAGCAACGCGGTGATGCCGACGGCCGAGGTGCCGGACCCGCCGGGCACGCCGGTCGCCGAGGCGAAGGCCGACGGCACGGTCGGCGTCACCTGGCCGGCCGCCAACGGCCAGGGCCGCAAGATCCAGCGGTACGCGGTGACCGCCATCTCGGAGGGTGTCAGCTCCCCGATCGGCGAGTCGACCACCACCACTCTCGCGGTGCCCGCCGGCCAGCTCGAGTTCGGCAAGCAGTACGCGTTCACCGTGGTCGCGGTCAACGACAAGGGCGCCGGTTCGAAGGCGTCCGCGGTCAGCAACACGATCGTGCCGTTCAGCAAGCCGGCCAAGCCGGAGAACGTGGAGGCCGCCACGGTCGCCGCGCAGGCCGGCGCGATCAGCGTCACCTGGACGGCGCCGGCCGACAACGGCCGCCCGATCACCGAGTACGTGGTGAAGGCCGGCGGTAAGGAGACGAAGGTCGCCGAGACCTCGGTCACCCTGACCGGGCTCGGGACGGGCGCCACCGTGCAGGTCGAGGTGACCGCGGTCAACGAGGCCGGTCCCGGTGACGCGGCGACCGCGACCGCCCGCACCGTCGCCGTGCCGACGGTCACCATGACCGGCGTCGACCCGACGTTCAACACGGCGAAGGTGTCGTTCACCGTCAACAACGGCGGCGGCACGGCCACCTGCACACTCACCGTCTCCGGCGGCGGCAGGGGCTCGTCGGGCAGCTGCACCAGCCTCGGCGCCAGCGGGCTGAAGCCGAGCACCGCCTACACGTTCACGGTCACCGCCAAGAACGCGGCCGGCAGCGCCGCGAAGAACATGGCGAAGACCACCGACGCCCTGTACGGGACGGCCACCTGCATCAACGGCGACACCGGCGACCAGAGGACCTATTGCGACAAGGACGTCTCCGGCCGCAACGGCAACGAGATCTTCAAGGTCACCCGGCAGGACGACGACCAGCAGGCGGGCTGGGTCAAGAACGGGGTCCGGCTCCAGGCGTACTGCAAGAAGACCGGTGAAGAGGTCTACGCGTACGTCTACAACAAGAACAAGAGAAGCACGTGGTGGATCCAGGTGAACTACGAGGGCAAGACCTACATCCCGTGGGCGTGGCTGAACCTCGACGGCGGGGACGACCTGGCGGACCTGCCGACGTGCTGACGCCCGCTCACGTACAGGGATTCGCCGAGGTCGCCGGGGAACTGGCCAACCGGATCGGCACCGTTGTCCTGGGTAAGCCGGAGGTGGTCCGGCTCGCCCTCACCGCGCTGTTCGCCCAGGGGCACGTCCTGCTCGAGGACGTGCCCGGCGTCGGCAAGACCACGCTGGCCCGGGCGCTTGCCGCGTCGATCCGCGGGCAGTGGCGGCGTATCCAGTTCACTCCGGACCTGCTGCCCTCCGACGTCTCCGGCGTCACCGTGTTCAACCAGGCCAGCCGTGGTTTCGAGTTCCACCCCGGGCCGGTCTTCGCGAACCTGGTGATCGCCGACGAGATCAACCGGGCGTCCCCGAAGACCCAGTCGGCGCTGCTCGAGGTGATGGAGGAACGCCGGGTCACCGTCGACGGCGTGCCGCACCCGGTGCCGCAGCCGTTCCTGGTCGTCGCCACCCAGAACCCGGTCGAGATGGACGGCACCTACCGTCTGCCCGAGGCCCAGCTCGACCGCTTCCTGGTCAAACTGTCCGTCGGCTACCCCGACGAGGACGTCGAGATCGAGGTGCTGCGCGGGGCGGCCGTCCGGTCCCCGGACTCCCTCGAACCGGTCACCGACACCACCATGATCGGCGAGATGGCGCGGATGGTCGCGGCCGTCCACATCGCCGACCCCCTCTACGCGTACGCCGTGCGCCTGGCCGCCGCCACCAGGAACCATCCACAGGTCCGCGTCGGCGTCAGCCCCCGTGGGGTGATCGCGCTGACCCGTGCCGCCAGCGCCTATGCGCTGATCAACGGCCGGGCCTTCGTGCTGCCCGAGGACTTCAAGGACCTGATCGAGCCGGTCTTCGCGCACCGGGTGCTGCTGTCCGCCGACGCCCAGCTGCGTGGGGTGACCGCGGCCGACGTGCTCGCCGACGCGCTGCGGTCGGTGCCCGTCCCACTGCCCGACCACCAGCACCTCCCGGCCTGATCCGTTGCCCGGCCCTCACCACCCGAGACGACAGCGCAGTGGGATGACCGCCCGCGGTGCCGCCCTGGCCGTCACCGCCGTGATCCTGCTCGTGGCCGGCTTCCGCTACGGCTACCCCGACCTGGCACTTCTGGGGGCGGCCGCCGGGATCGCGGTCGTCGCGGCGCTGGTCTTCGGGTTCTGGCGGCCCCGGCTCGGCGTCACCCGCGTCGCCGAACCCGACCGGGTGGCCCGCGGCGAACCCGCCGACGTCACCCTCACCATCAGCAACACCAGCAGGGTGCGGGCGGCCAGCCTGATCGCCACCGACCGCTGCGGCACCGCGACCGTCGACGTGCCGCTGCTGCGCCTGCGGGCCGGGCACGACACCGTCGAGAGCTATCCGGTGCCGACGCACCGGCGCGGGCTGGTGCCGATCGGGCCGCTGCACGTCACCCGCCGTGACCCGCTCGGGCTGATCACCCTGAACCGGGCCTACGGCGGCACCACGATCGTCCGCGTCTACCCGCGCGTGCACCCGATGCGGGCGGTCCCGGCCGGGCTCACCCGCAGCCTCGACGGGCGGGTCGACAAGGTGCCGCAGGGCACGATCACCTTCGACACGCTGCGGGAGTACGTGCCCGGCGACGAACTGCGGCGGGTCCACTGGCGCAGCAGCGCCAAGGTCGGTGAGCTCATGGTCCGCGAACAGCTCGACACCTCCGAGCCGCAGATCGTCGTCCTGCTCGACGACCGGGCCGCCGCCCACCGCGGGGACAGCTTCGAGGACGCCTGCGAGGCGGCCGCGTCGATCGTCGTCGCCGCGGTGCGCGAGGACCTGCCGGTCACCCTGCATCTGGTCGCGGCCACGCTCACCGGGCCGCATCTGGACGTGCTGACCGAGGCGACCCTCGGCGACGGGGATCTCGACGCCACGCTGCGTCACCTGCGGGCGCGGAAGCTCGGCGACACACTGATCTTCCTGACCGGGCCGGGCGGGCGCGACGATCTCGGTGCGCTCGGTGGGCTGCGCTCGGCGTACCCCATCGCTCTGGCCGGAATCCTCGGCGACCGCGACTCCTCGCCGGCCGCGCCCACCGACCGCCTGTTGGTGATCGAGGCCGCCGACGGCGCCGAGTTCGCCGCCGCCTGGGACGGGGTCCGCGGATGGTGACCCGGGTGCTGCGGCGGGCCGTCGTGCCGGTCGCGCTGGCCGGAATGCTCATGCTGGCCGGGGCGGCGCTCGGCGGCATCTACGCCGACGGTCTGCTGTTCCGGCTGGTGGCGGGCGCGGCGATCGGCTCGGTGACGGTCGGGGTCGCGGCCCGGCGGCTGCCCTCGTGGACGGTGGCGCCGATCTCGGCCGCGCTGCTCGGCGGATATGCGGCGCTCGCCCTCTCGCTGGCCGCCGGGGACGACGGGCTGACCCTGACGGTCGCCCGGGACGCGCTCGCCAACGGGATTCCGCGCCTGCTCACCGCTATGATCCCGATCGAGCCGACGCCGGACACCGTGATCATCGCGGTGGGCGCGGTGTGGGTGGCGGGTCTCGCCGCCACCGAGATCGCGGTACGCGGCGGGCGGGTGCTGCTCGGCTGTCTGCCTCCGGCGCTGGTCTACGCGGGTGCGCTCTACGTGGTCGGGCCCAACGCCTCGGCCGCGACGACCTCGACGCTGACCTTCGCCGGACTGGTCGTGGCCGCGCTCGCCAGCACCTCGGTGACCGGCGCGACGTCGCACGCGGCCGTGCGGGCGCGGGCGCTCGGTGGCGCGGCCGCCGGGCTGGCGGTCGTTCTCGGCCTGATCGCGGCGACCGGTCCGTGGATCGCCGGCCGGGTCACCGCGACACCGGTCGACCCCCGGCGGTACGTGCAGCCGCCCCGCGTCGACAGCCTGGACGAGAGCCCGCTCAACCGGATCTCGGGGTGGGCGCTCGACCCGGCGCAGCAGTTGCTGGAGTTCCGGCCGGGCCTCGTGCCGGCGGCCGCTCCCCGCACCACGGCCCCCGCTGTCTCCGCGTCCGCCGCACCCGGAAGGCCCCGCGCGTCCGGAAAGCCCGGCGCCTCGGACCGGCCGGCCGCGCCCGGCCAGCCTGAAGTGCGGCTTCGTCTGGCCGTCCTCTCCGACTACGACGGGGTCACCTGGCGCGTCGGCGGGATCTACCGGAACGCCGGCCGTGTGCTGCCCGCGCCGACCGCGCCGGCCGGTGTGCGGGTCGCCGAGTCGCAGCAACAGATCACCATCACCGGACTGACCGGGCGGCTGCTGCCCGCCGTGCCGACGCCGACCCGGATCACCGGGGCACGGGTCGCCTACGACGCGGCGACCGGCACCCTGATCCGGCCGGAAGGACTCAGCGACGGGCTGCGCTACACGGCCCTCTCCCAGACACAGACGCCTGACCTCGGTCTGCTGCCGATCGCCGAGGTACCGTCCGGGGACGCCTGGGTCCGCTATCTGAAGGTCGGCCCGAACACACCCCAGCAGATCGAAGGGCTCGCCGAGCATCTCGCCGAGGGGTACAGCGCCGCCTACGACCGGGCCGTGGTGATCGAGCAGTTCCTGGCCGAGCACTACCGGCACGTGGCCGACGCGCCGAGCGGGCACGCCTATCCGAACCTCGCCCACTTCCTCTTCGGGCGGCGCGACCTCGGTGGCCAGAAAGGCACCTCGGAACAGTTCGCGGCGGCGTACGCGCTGCTGGCCAGACTGACCGGTCTGCCCAGCCGGGTGGTCGTCGGGTTCACGGCGCCGGCCGCGGGTGGGGCGGTCACCGCCGGTGACGCGCTCGCCTGGCCGGAGGTGTACTTCGACGGCGTCGGGTGGGTGGCCTTCGACCCGATGCCGAAGAGCGACACCGTCCGGCCGGTCGAGGAGGACTACACCCCGCCGAAGCCCACCCCGCCGCCGTCGCCGTCGGACACCCCGGCGCCGACCGCCGAGGAGTCGTCGGCCCCACCGTCCGCGGTCGTGGCCGCACCGACCGCGGGTGGGCCGTCCACCGTGCTGGTCGCCTCCGGCGCCTCCGGTGGGGTGGTGTTCGTGCTGGTGGGAGCGGCCCTGGCGGTGGTCTCGCTGCGGTCGGCCCAACGGCGTCGGCGGCTCACCTTCGGGGATCCGGCTCAGCGGATCACCGGGGCGTGGCTGGAGTTCACGGATGCGCTGCGGCTGGCCGGGCATCCGGTTCCGTCGCATCTGTCGGCCACCGAGGCGGCCGGGCACGCGTCCGCGCTGCCCCCGCCATCGCAACGAACCGGTCTGCTCCGCCGGGCCGTCCCGGTCACGCCACCCGCGCCGGCACCGGAACCGGCGCCGCTGCCGCCGCTGGATGCGCTGGTGGACGCGATCAACACGGCCGGATTCGCGCCGGAGGCCGCCGACGCGGGACAGGCGGACCGAGCGGGGGAGCAGGCGGTCGCCTACGCCACCGCGCTGCGGGCACGTCGCAACCGGTGGCAACGGATGCTGTGGACCGTACGCCCGGGGCCGTTGCGGTGGAACCGCCCACCCGGCGGCAAGCCGCCGGGCTGACAGGTGACCCGCCTTACGTGGCGGCGGGACGGAGTTCGGGGCCGACCGCCAGGCGGGCGCCCGGTTTCCGGCCACGGCCCCAGCCGAGTTCCCGTCGGTAGCTGCCGAGCAGCCCCGTGCCGGCCAGGTGTTCCTCGTCGCGCAGCGGGGAGTCGGCCGGCACCGGATGCGTGTGCGGGGCGACGAACAGGGCGTCCGCCGGGCAGTGCGCCTCGCACATGAAGCAGGTCTGGCAGTCGCTCTGCCGGGCGATCACCGGGATCCCGCCAGGGCCGGCCTCGAACACGTTGGTCGGGCACACCGCGATGCAGACGTCACAGCTCACGCAGCGTTCGGTGGAGACGACCTCGATCACGACGCCACCGCCAGTTCCCGGCCGGTGACCGTCTCGGGGCGGGTCCACAGCCGGTCCAGGCCGCCGACCGTGAGCCGGTGGTACTGGTTCGGGTCCAGCCGCGGGAACTCCTCACGACGGGCCATGCCACGGCTCTCGGTACGGGCGAGCGCGCTCGTGTACATCCACCGGGCGTGCGCCACCATGGCCGCCGCCTGCCGCACACCGGGCAGGTCACCGCCGGTCGCGACGGCGCCGCCACGCCGGCCGTCCCAGACCGCGTCGAGGTGGGCGAGGGCCGGTTCCAGGCGGGAGGCCGTACGCAGGTAGTTCTTGTCGTACGGGTGCACCTCACGCCGGATGACGTCGAGCGCATCGGTCCGGTCGAAAGGCCGCTGGATACCGGCCTCCCCGACCCCGGTGAGCCTCCGCCGGTTCGCGGTCGCCCCCAGCGCGGTCGCGAAGGCGGCGGCGCCCCGTCCGGCGAAAGTGCCGGACGACATCGCCCACGCCGAGTTGTGGCTGCCGCCGCCGGTGAAGGCGCCGCACACCAGCTCGCGGGTGGCGGCGTCACCGGCCGCGTACAGGCCGGGCACCGTGGTGGCGCAGTCGTCGGCGATGATCCGGATGCCGCCGGTGCCCCGGACCGTGCCCTCCAGCAGCAGCGTGACCGGGAACTTCTCGGTGAACGGGTTGATCCCGAGCCGGTCGAAGGTGAGGAAGAAGTTCGGCTGCCCGAGCCGCATCTGCCGCTGCTGTTCCGGGGTGGCCCGGTCGATCTGGCACAGCACGGTCCCGGTACGCAGCAGCTCCTTCGCGATCACCGAGCGGCCGCCCTGACTGCCGGCCCCCTCGAGCCACGTCCCGTCACCGCGGAAGAACGTCGCGAACCCGTAGTAGGCGGTCTTGGTGACCGAGGTGAAGGCGGGCGCGATGGCGTACGCCGTGGAGAACTCCATCCCGGACATCTCGGCCCCCGCCTCGGCCGCGAACAGGGCGCCGTCGCCGGTCGCGACGTCACAGCCGAGCGCCTTGCTCAGGAACGCGCATCCGCCGGTGGCCAGCACCACCGCCCCGGCCCGGACCCGGTAGCCGGTGCCGTGCTGCCGCCGGTGCCCGCGTACCCCGGCGACCGTGCCGGTGCCGTCGACCAGCAGTTCGGTGACCGGGCTGTGGTCGAGGACCCGCACCCCGGCCCGTTTGATCCAGGACCGCATCCGGCGCATGTACTCCGGCCCCTGCACACCCCGCTTGTGCGGCACGCCGTCGACGATCGGGAACGGGTAGCGGGCCTCGGCCTCGAGACGGTTCATGTTCTCGTACGTCTGGTCCAGCACCCGGGCCATCCAGCGCCGGTCCTGGAGGAAGCCGCCGAGCTTCTCCCGGCTGGCCATCGCCTTCTCCCGCTCTTCCGGGTCGGGTTGCACGTACCAGACGCCGGTGCCGCCGGACGCGGTCGGCCCGCTGGTGCCGCAGTAGCCCTTGTCCAGCAGCAGCACGTCGGCGCCGGCCTCGGCGGCGGTCAGCGCGGCCCACGTGCCGGCCGGGCCGCCGCCGACCACGACCACGTCGGCGGTCAGATCCAGATTGATCATCGGGGGTCCTCCGGTTCGGTGGCGACGCCCAGCCCGGCCGGCAGCTCGCGGCGCGGGGTGAGCAGTCGGGGGTGGTCGATCAGGCGGGGCCGGGGAGCGCCGGCGATGAGCTCCGCGCCGCTCGATCAGCCGGAACTCGCGGGCGTCGTTCATCGGGAAGCCGACGCCGAGGGCCTGGCGCGGCCCGGCAGCCGAGCACGGAAGACGACATGGAGGCTCCTTCGCATTCCTACGGGAGCAGCAGGAACACCGAAAGCCTTATTCTCTAAAACCCATCTGTCAAGTAGGGAATCGAGGGGTGGGAACGTCCTGCGTGGTCACCGAGCGCGGAGCCGCCGGTGAACCCGGTCAGCTCAGCGAGACTCCGGACCGCGGGCTTCCACTTCGCTCACCGGCAACCCGCCGGTACGCCACCGCGGCCAGCCCCACCGCCAGGACGAGGACGGCCAGATCGCTGACCACGCCCAGCACCGTGGACGTCGGCACATAGGCCGGAGCGAAGGCGGCCCCGGCCGCGGCGACGATCAGCCCGGCCGACCAGCCGGCCACCCCATGGCGGAGCGACCACCCGGCCCGCCGGGACCAGGCCGACACCAGGACGACCGCCGACACGACGACGACCACCCGCACGCCGACTCCCCACCAGCCGGTCACGAACCACAGACCCGCGTGGACGCCCAGCAGGACCGACCCGAACAGCAGCGGATGCGGCACCCACCCGGCGCCCGCTCGCGGCGTGCGCCGCCACCGGGGCAGCAGCGCCACACCGACCAGCACGACGATCACCGCGACGGCGAGCCCCGCCTGCGCCGGAGACAGCACGAACCCCTTCCGGCCGTCCTCGTCGTCCGCGAAGATCAGCCAACTGCCCAGCAGATAGAGCACACCGACGACGACCAGGCCGCGCCCACCCAGCCAGGGCCGGTGCCGGTACCGGTACGGCGTGAACGCCTCCACCAGCATGATCGGCGCACAGATGCTCAGCAGAACGTGATTGCCGACGTAGTCGAACGCCCGCTCCGCGAACCCCGGAGTGGACCCCGCGAACTCGGTGTCGTCCAGAAACCCCGGATTGAACAGCGACTGATCCACCAGCCCCGCCTGCACCACCCCGAACGCCGCCGCGAGCAGCACGATCACCGGCCAGCCGCCCCCACCGCGACGGGCCACCTCCCGGATGAGCACCGCCGCACCGCCGTAGAGCGGCCCCAGGAACAGCACCAGAAGCGGATACCAGGTGACCGGAAAGCCGCCCCACGACGCCTCCGCCGCCCACGGCGCCAGCATTAGCAGCGCCACCACCGGCGCCCACCGCGCACGTTCCATCCCGTCGCCTCCCGTCCAGCTCGCGAGACTCCCACTCTCGCGAACCGCCCGAAGGCGCAGAACCGACCAAAGTCGATGAAGGCGTCAACCGACGTACATGTATCCGTAGAGCAGAGCGAACACCCCCACCGCCGGAAGCAGACTCAGCGCCCACCCCGAAACCGCCGCGATCCTCGCTCCCCGAAACCGGAACAGCATCGCCCCCAGGAACAACGCCAGAAGAACAGCCCAGATCAGGGCGGTGCCGATGACAGAGCCCGTCCCGTTGTCGCTGAGCCGCTCCATCCACGCCACCTCGGCCCCCGCGACCATGTAGAAGAACGGAACCGCCCCCGCGATCACCCACAACGTCCTGCCGAACACCGACGCGGCAACCCGCAGACCCCGCTCGTCCCCGATCATGGCGACATTCTCACCCATCACTTCAACCCCATTCCCGGTACGGGCTACCCGAACCCGCCGTACCAGACCCGCGAGCCCCTGCCCACTCCCGCCTTTGCCGCGCCCGCCGGGCTGAGCTGCCCACTCACCCACCTCCTCCGCGCCTGCCGGGCTGAGCTGCCCACTCGCCCGCCTCCTCCGCAGCCGCACGGCACATCGCCGGGGTCGGCGCCCTGCCGCCCATCGTCAGCGCCGCCATTCCAGCCGGTCAGACAGGAGGCGGGGAGAAATGTGCTGATCCCAACGGCGTTGACGTGCGCGCCCGAGCTCTTGAACGCGTTGACCGCGACCGCGGTTGGCTACGTCGTGATGAGCAACCCGGACAGCTTGAACGTCATGGTGGAGCTCTCCGACCGCCATGAGGCGGCCGAGGCGATCAGCGCGAACCTCGGCCACACCACACTGATCACCGGCAACGCCAAGAAATGCCTCGACCGGCCGCCTACGAAATCGACGACCTGCTCAACGGCCCCATCGAACCGCAACTCGACGACGAGGAATCCCGCTGCGCGATGGAGGACACGCTGTCACAACCACGTGCGACCGTCGCCGACGACGAGATGCTCCGACTCACCATCGACCGACGGTCCAGCACACACCGATCCGCCCGACCATGCCGCATTCCTCGTGATCCATAGAATCGCCGGTGTTTCGAAGTGCCGAACACCAGGCCGATGGACCGGTCGAACCCGAATTCCATCCAACGCTGAAACAGTGACGCCCCGTTGGAGCCCTACGATATTCTCCCCGCCTTCTCAATGATCAACTTCCGAACCGGAACCGCAAGCGTAAGGGAATTGTAAAAGGTGGCTTCGGCATGATCATCCGCTTACACTTCGAAGCCGGCTTGCGGAAGAATCATGGCATGGGACAAGGGTCGCTGTTCAGTCGGAGCATGATCGCTGAGATGCGCGATCCGACGAGGGCGCGCAACTATTCCCCGACTCATGAGGAATTCCGTCGTGCCCAGCAACGGCGTCGCGCTGTCGGCCTCAAACGCCGCCACGACGAAAAGCTCCGCCGGCTCCGAAACCTCAACACCGCCTCTCCGGCCGTCAATACCGTCTCCCCAGCCGTCAGCGCTGGCACCGTGGCCGTCAGTACCGGCTCTCCAGCCGTCAGCGCTGGCGCTGTGGCAGTCAGTAGCGGCTCTCCAGCCGTCAGCGCTGGCGCTGTGGCCGTCAGTACCGGCTCTCCAGCCGTCAGAATCGGCACTGCGGCCGTTAGTGCAGGCACTGCGGCCGTCAACATCGACACCGCGACCGTCAACGCCGGCACCCTGGCCGTCAGCGATCCGGTCCACCCGGCAACACCCGTCCAGCAGCCGACTACCCCCGCTCCGCAGCTCGGATCTCCGACCCCACACACCCCGCGTGAACAGCAGTCGTCCCCCATGACTGAAACCTGCGGCACCTCCAAGGCGTCGCCTGACTCACAGACGGTGGCTGGCTCATCGCCGCAGGTGGAGCGGCCGTCCACGCCGTTGCAGTGTCCGGGGGCAGTCGCCGTAACGGCACCACACGTCCGGCCGCAGGCGCCGAGAGGGCCGATCCGGGCGGCATGCGTCGCAGCTGTGCTCCACGTCCGGCCGCAGGTGCCGTCATGGCGGGCCTTGGCTGCCTGCCGGGTTGCCCGCTCAGGAAGCTCATCGTCGCAGGTAGGGTGGCCGCCCACATCGTTGCAGCGACCGGGGGCAGGCGTCCACGCCGTTGCAGCGACCGGGGCAGTCGCCGTAACGGCGCCGCGCGTCCGGCGGCAGGCGTCGAGGGGACCGACCCCAGCGGCATCCGTCGTAGCCGTGCCTCGCCTCCGGCCGCAGGCTTCAGGAGGCCCATGCTGGCCGGTGGGCTTCGGCCGGCAGCTCGGCGAACACCGAATGCGCGGGCGGCTTCCGGGCTCGCGTCGACACCCGTCAAACGCGGCGCCGCCGGCCTTCCGTTCGGCGGCGCGTTCCGGTGGAAAGCCGCGACCCGGAAACCGTGCGGTCCAGTCACAACCGCTTCTTCCCGGGCTGCTGCTTTTTCAGAATCATTATCATCGGTACCGAACGGTAGCCGAGGCGACAACCGATGCGGCCGGTGTCACAGGAATGCGGCCGAATACCGTCGGATTTCCGGGCTGGTTTCGTCGCGCTTTCCTTGGAGTGAGTCGCGCTTACCTTGGAGGAATGGAATTCGGAGACAGTCGTGCTCCGATTCGCGGAGACAGCCTGAATCCGGTGACCATCGTCCGCGCGCTCGCATTGGCGAGTCCGGGCATCGGCTGCTGCATCCGGCGACGATGTGGAGGTGTTGCACGGCCGTCCGCGAAGACGTGCCGCCGGTGTTCGTGGCAAAGCGGCGATCCCGGCCCGGATTCCTGACCCGAGGCCGGGTGCGTCGGCGGTCACATGAGGGCGACGAACTTCAAACCCTTGGCCTGGAGGGCTGGGATGACGGTTTTCAGGGAAGCCAGCGTTTGGGAGCGGTCGCCGCCGCCGTCGTGGCAGAGCAGGATCTGGCCGGGCTTGGCCGCGAGCAGGCGGTTGGTGATGTGGGCGACGCCGGGGCGGGCCCAGTCGCGCGGGTCGGTGGTCCAGTCCATCGGGATCACGCCGCTCTTGGAGACCGATTCGGCCAGCCCGTTGGACCAGGCGCCGCCGGGGGAGCGGAACAGGTTCGGGGCCTGCCCGGTGGTGCTGTAGATCTTGTCCTGAGCCCGGTGGATCTCCTTGAGCATCACGTGAGGCGGCAGCTTGGCCAGCTTGATCGGGTGGCTCCAGGTGTGGTTGGCGATCTGGTGGCCATCGGCGGCGACGTCACGGGCGGTGGATTCGTGACCGAGGACCTGATTGCCGATCATGCAGAACAGGGCCGGGACGTGGTGTTTCTCCAGCAGACGCAGGATCTTGGGCGTCCACACCGGATGCGGGCCGTCGTCAATGGTGAGCGCGATGGCGTCGGTGGGGAACGGGTCTCCCGGGACCACCTTGCGGAAGTCCCTCAGGGTGTGCACCGGCACCTTGATGACCGGGGTCGTGGGCTTGGGCGTGGTGGGCGCCGGGGCCGGGCTCTGCGAGGGAGGGGGTTCGCTGACGACCAGGTTGGGGGCTTTGCCAGTCGCTTCCGGCTCGCCGCGACCGGCCAGGGCGGCGATCGTGCCACCGATGAGGGCGGTGCCGCCGACGGCCGGGATCGCCCAGAGCAGGCGGCGGCGAGTGACAGACTTCGACGGTACGACGGGAGGGCCGGCCGGCAGAGCGATCGTCGGCTCGGCGGGCGGCGGAGTGACGGTCGGCGCGGACCGCGGGGCCGGTACCGGCGGGAGGCCGACCGTCGGCTCCGACGTGGACTGCAACGCCGCTCTGGGCGGGATCGGCAGGGCGATGGTCGGCTCCGGGGCGGGCGACGACTCCCGGCTGATCGGCAGTGCCACCGTCGATTCCGGCGAGACCCGCGGCTTGGGCAGCGCGATCGTCGGCTCGGCCCCGGCAGAGATCACCGTCGTCGGCTCGGACTCCTCTGCCCCAGCCGCAGCAGTCGCCGCCGCAGCCATCTCCGTTGTGGAGAGGGCAACCGTCTCCTCGGACTCCTCCGCCCCGGCCGCGGTAGTCGCCGCCGAAGCCGTCTCCGTTGTGGAGAGGGCAACCGTCTCCTCGGACTCCTCCGCCCCGGCCGCGGTAGTCGCCGCCGAAGCCGTCTCCGTTGTGGAGAGTGCGACCGTCTTCTCGGACTGCTCTGGTCCGGCCGCGGTAGTCGGTGCCGTGCCCGTTTCCGTTGCGGAGAGGGCGACCGTAGGCTCGGATTGCTCCGCCGTGGCCTTTTCCTCTGCGGAGAAGGCGACCGTCTTCTCGGACTCCTCCGCTCCGGCCGCGGTAGTCGCCGCCGCAGCCGTCTCCGTTGTGGAGAGTGCGGCCGTCGGCTCGGATTTGTTCGCGGTGGCCGTTTTCTCTGCGGAGGGGGCGACCGTCTTCTCGGATTCCGCTGCCCCAGCTGCGGTGGTCGGTGCCGTGCCCGTCTCCGTTGCAGACAGGGCGACCGTCGGCTCGGAAGCCTCCGCCGCAGCCGTCTCCTCCGCGGGGAGGGTGGCTGTCTCTTCAGCCGCCTCCGCCGAGAGGGTGGCAGCCTCCTCCGCCGAGGCTGTGACCGCGGCGTCGGTGATCTCGGCCGTCGGCAGAGTCACCGTCGGCTTGGGCTCGTCGCCTTCGGGATCCGCGGCGGGAGAAGTCGCCGCCAGATCAACCGTCGGTTCGGTCCCGGCCGAGGACGACGCGTCGGTGGGCAGGGTGACCGTCGGCTCACCCGCGCTGGAGTCGCCGGGTTCGCTCGAGGCGACCGTGGGTTCAGCCGACTCGGGTTCCGCCGACGTGCTGTCCTGGGGCGCGGGGGTGGGCCTATCGGTGTTCATCGGTGGGATTGTCGCGCGCACGGTCAAATCGGTCTTCATCTGTGCCTTGCCTGTGAACCACCCGTTCCGGCGGGATCCGCGTGCCGCAACCTGCGACGAGAGCAATAGGTGATCATGCGGTCACCGTCGGCGGGAGGGGCGCCGGAGAACGTGGCATCCACCACATCCCTCGATCAGCGGATGCGAATGTCCTGCCGGGAACGGGTCGGGGCGTTCAGTTTGACGAGGTCGTCGCGCTGGACGGGCGGCTCGGCCAGGAACCGGTCGGTGGGTGCGGGGCCGGGCAGGTCGGCGATGTTGAGGACCCTTGAGACACCAGCGGCCCCACGTGCCGGGCGGCAGGTCGAGGACGACACGCTCGGGCCGGCGCGGGAAGACCGTGACGCACCGGCACAAACACGCCGGTGACCGTGAGGTGACCGTCGGGGGAGTGGGCCAGGCGGACGCCGGCCCAGGCGGGAACGATGTCGCCGACGGTCGGCACCGGGGCGAAATCGTCCTTCTCATACGCTGTGACCTGGTGGAAAACGGCGCCCGGCGTGAGCGGAACGGCGTTGCGCCGGACCGCGCCCGGGGCGCCGCGGGAGCGTTTGGACCACTCGGTGAGGACACGCTGCACGACGATCACCCGGTCACCGTGGCGGACCGGACGACCGTGCGGCAATCGGAATACCGTCGGGTCACGCCGGCTTGGGGCAGTTATGAGCGCTGATCAGTTCGATCCTCGTGAGTTGCTGGCCGCCAGCCGGCTCGGTGTGCTGGCGACGATCAAGGCCAACGGCCTGCCGCAGCTGTCGCCGGTGACGCCCTATTACGACCGGGATGCCGACACGATCTACGTGTCCGTCGTCGAAGGGCGGGCCAAGACCGTCAACCTGCGCCGTGATCCACGGGCCGCCCTCGAGGTGACCAGCGCGGACGGCTGGTCGTGGGCCACCGCCGAGGGGCCGGTGACGCTGACCGGGCCGGGCGCCGATCCGTACGGGCCGGAGGTCGAGGCCCTCGTCGGCTACTACCGTAGTGCGGCCGGCGAGCACCCGGACTGGGACGAGTACCGGCAGGCGATGGTGTCCGACCGGCGGGTGCTGTTGGCTCTCCGGGTGAACCGCGTCTACGGCGCGAAACTTCGCTGAACAGTGGCAGGATCAGGGTCGTGCGACTGGAGATCGAGGACAGCACGACCCTGACCTTCGACGACGGCTCACCGGTGCGGTCCGCGTCGGCGATCGCCCCGTTCGGCGACGGCTGGCTGGTGGTGCAGGACGACGCCACCCACGCCGCCTGGTGGCGACCGGATTCGATCACTCCGGTCCGTGTCATGGACTCGATCGACGGGCTGGACGCGTTCAGCGCCGCGAACGGCACCAAACACTTGAAACCGGACTTCGAGGCGGCCTGTGCCCTGCCCGGTGGACAGGTGCTGCTGCTCGGCTCCGGCTCCTCGCCGAACCGGATGCGCGCCTCCCTGGTCGGCCCGTCCGGCTACACGGTCGCCGACCTGCGGCCGGTCTACCTCGCGGTCGCCGCCGCCCTCGGGCTCACCGAGGAGCAGCTCAACCTGGAGGGCGCCTGCCTGGTGGGGGACCGGCTGCGCTGGTTCCAGCGCGGCAACCGGACGGCCGGCGCGCCGGGCGCCTCCGCCGACGTGGACGCGGCCGCCCTGCTCGCCGCGGTCCGCGGGGAGGCCCCGGCCGACCTGGTCCGGGTCGGCGAGGTCCGGGCGCACGATCTCGGCGACGTCGACGGCGTGGCCTTGGCGGTGACCGACGCGGTCACCCTGCCGGACGGGCGGGTGCTGGTCAGCGCCGCCGCCGAGGACACCCCGAACGCGGTCGACGACGGCCCGGTCCTCGCTTCCGGGCTGGCCCTGCTCGATGGCGGGTTCGTGGAGATCCCCGGCGCCGAGAAGGTGGAGGGGCTGGCGATCCGGGAGGTCACCGACGACGGCGTCCGTCTCTACGCGGTGGTCGACGCCGACGACCACGAGGCGCCGTCACGGCGGCTGGCCCTGCGACTGATATTGCGTTGAACGTACCCCCGGGGGTTTGCCATGCTCGGTGCGGCCCCGGCGGCTTCAGAAGAAAGCGCCTAAGCAGCGTGCGCACTGGCGATGAAACCACGCTTGTTCGCTGCCATCCTCCGCGACCGATCCTTCACATCGGAACCGCTACGGGGCCACCCTTTCTTTTCTTCAGTGCAGAGGTGTGTGTCCATGTCCAGTGAGGTGATCATCCGCAGCGGTTTCCGTGGCCTGCGCTACGTCGACGGCCGGTTCGACCAGGCCCTCGAGCCCGGCCGGTACGACGTGCCGGCCGGCCGGTTCGGCCGCCGGGCGCCGAGGGTCGAGATTCTCACCGTCGACCTGCGTGAGCGTGAGCTCAACATCAAGGGCCAGGAGATCCTGACCGTCGACAAGGTCGCGGTCCGCGTCAACATCATCACCCACTTCCGGGTCGTCGATCCGGTCGCCGCCGTGGAGCGGGTGACCGACTACGGCGACCGCGTCTACAGCGACGTCCAGCTCGCCGCCCGGCGTTCGCTGGCGTCCATGACGCTCGAGGGCATCCTCACCAACCGCAACCAGCTCAGTGAGGACATCCTGCGCGACGTCGAGGGCGTCTCGGCCGGTTACGGCGTCGAGATCATCCGCGCCGACGTGAAGGACCTGATCTTCCCGGGCAACCTTCAGGACGTCATGAACCGAGTGCTGACCGCCCAGCGGCTCGCCGAGGCGCAGATGATCGAGGCGCGTACCAAGGCGGACCGGGAGCGGCTCGCCGCGGAGGCCGACGCCGAGGCGAAGCGGATCCGCGCCGACGCCGAGGTCGACGCGCTGCGCCGGCTCGCCGACGCGGCCCAGGCGTACGCCGAGCACCCGGCCCTGCTGCGGCTGCGCGAGCTGGAGACGCTCGGGGCGCTCGGCGCCAACGCGGCGGCCCGTCTGTACATCGGCTTCGACAAGCACAGTGATCAGCTGAACGAGTAGACCTCCTCAAGCCGGTGACGGCGCGACCGATCAAAGACGTCGCGCTATCACTCGGACCCGGAGGTCATCTGTCATGCGTCTCGTTCCGCCCCTGCTACGCCGGCCCCGTGCCGCGCTGGCGGCCGGCGCCGTCGCCCTGGTCGCGGCCCTCACGGCGGCCCTGCTGTTCAACGGCGGCCCGGCCGCGGCCACCTGGAAGACCCTGTCCGGCACCCCGACCTGCGACTGTGTCGTCAAGGACAGCGGCACCGGGAAGTACCGGGCGGTCTTCGGCTACGTCAGCAACGCGTCCGGCAACGGCACCATCGCGGCCGGCGACAACAACCGTCTCGCGCTGGCCGGCGGCACCACGTCCACCGACGCCAAGGTCACCACCGTCTTCCAGCCGGGCACCCACAAGGCGGCCTTCGCCACCGGCTGGGTCACCAAGGAGACCAGCGTGACGTGGAAGGTGGGCGGCAAGGAGGTCACCGCCAACTGGAAGCGCCCGACCTGCGGCAACGACGTCAGCCTGCCGGCCGGCGGCAACGGCTTCGGCCCGATCCTGGCGTTCCTGGCGGCCGGTGTCGTCGCCGGCGCGGTGGCGGTGTGGCGTAGGCGCCGGGCGGCCCGGGTCGCCTGATGCGCAATGTGCTGGCGGTCGGGGCGCATCCCGACGACATCGAGCTCGGCTGCGGCGGAGCCCTGGCGGCCCACCGGGCCGCCGGGGACGCGGTGACGATGCTGGTGGTCACCGGTGGTCAGAGCGGTCCGGGCGCCACAGCCGGCCGCCGCGCCGAGGCGGAGGCCGCCGCGTGCAGCCTCGACTGCCTGCTCATCTGGGGGAACCTGGTGGACTGCGCGGTCAACGCCGACGCCGCCACCATCGCCCTCATCGAACGGGCTCTGGAGAAGACCGGGGCCGACGTCGTCTACGTGCACGCGCCCGACGACTCGCACCAGGACCACCGGGCGGTCGCCGCGGCCACCGTCTCGGCGGCCCGGCACACCCGCCGGGTGCTGCACTACCGCAGCCCGTCCACCACGAGGTTCGAGCCGTCGGTGTACGTCGACATCGGCGCCCACCTGGACCGCAAGATCGACGCCTTGTCGTGTCACGCCAGCCAGGTGGAGAACTCCGCCATGGTCGACCCCGAGGTGGTGGCCGCGTCGGCCCGCCACTTCGGGGCGCAGGCCCGCGTACGGTACGCCGAGGCGTTCGTCCCCGGCCGGTTCGTCTGGGATCTGGCCACCGTGCCGGTCCTCCCCGACACCCTGATGGGGACCGGCGACTACCTGATGACCAGGACAGCGGCGTGACCGGGCGGGGGCGCCGCCGGGCGGTGTCCCCGCACCACCGCCTGGGACTGCTCGCCCACCTCGCCGTCTTCGCGGTCACCGTCGCGGTCCTCGGGCTGGACTCCACGCTCGGCTGGATCGCGACCGTACTCAACGTGGTCTTCCTGCTGTTCTTCTTCCGGCACCTCGGGTTCGCGGTCGCCGCCGCCCGCTGGACCGAACGCGACCTGGACGCCCCGCTCGTGGGCGCCGAGTCGTTCACCCCGCCGGTGGCCGTGCTGGTCGCCTGCAAGGACGAGGAACTCGTCGTCGACGGCATGGTCGCGGCCCTGCTGGCGCTCGACTACCCGGGCTCGGCGCTGACCGTCGTGGTCGTCGACGACGCCTCCACCGACGGCACCGGCGCCCGCCTGGACGCCTGGTCGGCCGCCGACCCGCGGCTGCGCGTGCTGCACCGGCAGCCCGGCGCGGGCGGCGGCAAGTCGGGTGCGCTCAACGACGCCCTCGCCCTCGTCGACCACGCTCAGATCGCGGTCATCTTCGACGCCGACCACCAGCCCGAACCGGACGTGCTGCGCCGGCTGGTACGCCACTTCCGCGATCCCAAGGTCGGTGCCGTCATGGGCCGGTGCGTGGTGCGCAACGGCGTCGAGTCGTCGCTGGCCTCCACCATCTTCATCGACTACCTGTCCGGCTACCTGGTCAACGAGTACGGCCGGCAGGCGCTCTTCGAACTCCCGGCGTACGGCGGGGCGAACTGCGCCGTACGGACCGACCTGATCCGGGCGCTCGGCGGCTGGAACCCGCACACCGTCACCGAGGACACCGACCTCACGCTGCGGCTGCTGCTCGACGGACGGCGGGTCCGCTACGACCCGTCGGCGGTCGACTTCGAAGAGGCGGTGCTGTCCTCGCGGCGGTTCTGGAAGCAGCGCTACCGCTGGGCGCGTGGCCACCAGAAGTGCCTGCGCGACTATTGGCGGCCGATCCTCACGACCCGTCATCTGTCGCCGATGGAGAAGCTCGAGACGATGCTCTTCCTCTGGGTCTACCACGTACCGGTGCTGTGTGGTCTTGGTCTTCTCCTCATCGTCCTGCGCGCCTTCGGGATCGGCGACCAGTCGGCGATCTCCATGGTGTCGCTGTCGGCGCTGCTCTTCGCCGGCCCGTTCACCGAGCTGGCGGTCGGGCTGGTGCTGGGCCGGGTGGAACGGAGGGCGGTGTGGATGCTGATCGGGTTCATCCCGGCCTTCGGGATGTCCATCCTGACCGCCACCAAGGCCTACCTCGACGGCATGTGGGGCACCCTCTACACCTGGTCGAAGACGGCCCGGTCGGGTGTCACATGAGCCGCGTCGAGAACCGTCTGAACGCGACCCTCGCCAAGCGCCGCTGGAAGCCGGCCGCCACACCGCTGCGGCGCCGGCTCGTGCTGCTCGAGATGCTCGGCGCGGTGGCCGGCTGTGTCGGCGGCTACCTGCTCTTCATCGACCCGGTACGCCGCTTCGAAGTCACCCTGGCCTCCCGGATCATCGACCTGCTCGGCGTCGACCGGGTGTCCGGCGCGCTCGGTGACGGCTTCGTCGTCTTCGGCCCGAACCTGGAACCGGTCGTCGCCGAGATGACCGGATCCTGCTCGATCCTGAGCAGTGTCCTGGCCCTGGCCGCCCTGGCCGTCGTCGCTCTCCGGCAGCGGCCGCAAGCCCTC
The DNA here is from genome assembly GCF_017592555.1 of Actinoplanes flavus. Lineage (GTDB taxonomy): Bacteria > Actinomycetota > Actinomycetes > Mycobacteriales > Micromonosporaceae > Actinoplanes > Actinoplanes flavus. The sequence goes on from NZ_JAGFNS010000002.1 coordinate 300,728, forward strand.
GCCGGTTTCCTGGCGGCCGCCGTCTTCGTCCTCGCCGCCAACCAGGTCCGGCTGCTCGGCTCCCTGCTGACCGGCCGCTACTTCGCCGTCGACGCGCTGGTCTTCTTCCACGACTGGATCGGCGCGGTCCTCAACTTCGCCTACACGCTGATCGGACTCCTCATCATGATCGGACTGACGATGTACGACGCCCAGCGCGCCGAGCAGGACCGCACCGGGCGCCACACCGCCGACCGGCCGGCCGCCTGGGCCCGCCCCGGTCTCGGCCACCGGGTGCCGGTCGAGGACACCCGGGAACCCGGTGTGCAGATCACCGCCGTGGTCTACCGGCGGATCCTGCCCAAGGCGGTGTCGCGCCGTCTGGCCCGCCGCCGCGAGCAGCGCCGCATCGACTACCGGGTCGGCCACGAGACCCCGGCCCGCCGCGCCGAGATCATCCGCGAGCTGGCCGGCAAGGGCCTCGGCGTGCACACCGCCACCCTGCTGGCGGTCGCCTCGTACGAAACGGATCCGCTGGTCCTGGACACCCTGGCCGGTGTGGTCGCCGCCCGCCAGTGGGAGCCGATCGCCGGCGGCGACGTCATCGCGCTGCGCCTGTGGGCCCGCGCCTGGCTGATGCGCGCCCCCCGGCAGCGGTCCGTCGCCGAGACCGGCCGCCTCGTCGCCGTCACCGGAGCCGGCGGCCCGGCCGGTGTCGCCGTCGTCAAAGCCCTCCAGGCGGCCGGCGACCACGTGCTCGCCCTCGACGCCGACCCCGACGCGGTCGGGTTGCGCCTGGCCGGCCGCGGCGCCGTACTGCCCCGCGCCGACCACCCCGGCTACGCGGAAGCCCTGCTCGCCGTCCTCGACGAGCACCGGCCGGCCGCGCTGATCTGCACGGTCGCCGAGGAGTACGCCGCCCTCGCCCCGCTCATCTCCGCCATGGACGAGCGGGGCGTGCGGACCTGGCTGCCCGACCCGGCCACCGCGGAACGCTGCCTCGACAAGGTCGCCTTCGCGAGGACCATGCACGCCGCCGGCATACCGCACCCGGCGACCGCCTGGACCCCGGCCACCGTCGGCCTCGTCCCCGGCCCCTGGGTGGTCAAGCCGGCCCGCGGCCGCGGCAGCCGCGACGTGATCCTGGTCGACGACCCGGCCGCGCTCGGCCACGCCTTCGCCTCGGTGCCCGGCGCCATCGCGCAGACCCGCGTCACCGGCCGCGAATTCACCGCGGACGCCCTGGTCGGGCCGGACGGCACACTGCTCGCCTGCGTACCGCGGTGGCGTGACGAGACCCGGGGCGGCACCTCCGTGCGCGGCACCACGTTCACCTCGGTCGCGGTCACCGAGACGGTGGCCGCCACCCTGCGGGCGGTCGGGCTCACCGGGCCCGCCAACGTGCAGGGCTTCGTCGGCGACTCCGGGAACGTCACCGTCGTCGAGGTGAACCCGCGCTTCTCCGGCGGCCTGCCGCTCACCCTCGCGGCCGGGGCCGACGTCGTCGGCGCCTACCTGGCCGCGGTCCTCGACCCGTCGGCGCCGCTGCCCACGCTCGGCTTCCAGCCGGGCGTGCGGATGGCCCGCCACTTCGCCGAGGTCTACTACGCGGCCGACGGCACGCCGGTCCCCGACCCGCTCGACCCGGTCACCTGCTCTGTTCCCGACTTCCCCGCGGCCACGCCGGGCGTTCCCTCACCCTCCGCGCCCGGCTCCGGCCCGGCGTCCCTCCAAACCCCTTCCCCGGTACGGGCGGAGCACAGCGATCCCGCCGGTTCCGTGGCCGCGAACGGTCCGGCCGCGTACCGGGTGCCCGGCGAGCTCCTGGCGGCGGCCCGATGAGGCGGCGTCACGTGCTGGTGCCCTTCGGCACCCGGCCCGAGGTCATCAAGCTCGCCCCGGTCGTGCACGCCCTGCGCGCCGCCGGGCACCGGGTCACCGCGGTCGACACCGGCCAGCACCAGGACGCCGTGATGAGCGGCGACATCCAGCGCACCCTCGGCCTCGCCCCGGACCTGCGCCTGGCGCGACCGAACGGCCTCGGCGGCCTGGTCACCGCGGCCGCCGAGGTGTTCGCCGGCGCCGCGTCGTCGGCCGACCTGGTGCTGGCGCTCGGCGACACGCACACCGTGCCCGCCTACGCCCTGGCCGCCCGCGGGGCCGGCATCCCGTTCGCGCACCTCGAAGCCGGTCTGCGCAGCTTCAACCCGCGCAGCCTCGAAGAGGTCAACCGCCGGGTCGCGGCGGCCACCGCCCAACTCCACTTCGCACCCACGGACCGGGCCGCCGCGTTTCTGCGCGCGGAGGGCGTACCCGTGGAAAGGATCTTCGTGGTCGGCAACCCGGTGATCGACACCCTCCGGGCGAAGGGCGTCCGGCCGGTGCCGCCCGCCGACCGCACCGGGGTGCTGGTCACCGCCCACCGCGCGTCCAACGTCGACGACCCGGCCCGGCTGGCCCGCCTCGTCGACGTCGTCGGCCGCCTCGCCGCGATCGGCCCGGTCCGCTTCCCCGTCCATCCGCGCACCCGCGCCCGCCTGCACGACCACGGCCTGGCCGGCCGCCTGGCCGCACTGCCCGGCGTGACCTGCGAGGACCCGCTGCCCTATGACGACCTGCTGGCCGCCCTGGCCGGTGCCCGGGTGGTGGTCACCGACTCCGGCGGCCTCCAGGAGGAGGCGGCCTACCTGGGCGTGCCGGTCGTGGTGCTGCGCCGCTCCACCCCACGCTGGGAGGGCGTCGAGGCCGGAACCGCCGTCCTCACCGGCATCAGCGGCGACGACGAGGCCGACCGCGCGGTGGCCGCCGCCCACCACCTGAGCACTCCCGCCGAGCTGTCCCGGGTGGCCGCGCTGCCCTGCCCGTACGGTGACGGCCACACCGGCGCCCGGGTCGCCGCCCTGCTGGCGGACCCGGCCCTCGACCCGCTGCTCGCACTCGACGAACCCGACCACACCGACGGCACTCTCCCCTGGGCACCGGCGTCATGAACCTCTTCGCGAAGCCTCCACTGGCCGTCGTCATCGACCTCGACGACACCCTCTACCCCCAGTCCACCTACCTGTACGGGGCCTCCCGCGCGGTGGGCCGGGCGGGCGCCGCCGCCGGACTCGACCAGGTCCGCCTCAGCCGTGCGGTCCGCCGCCAGCTGGTCGCCGGTTCGGACCGGGGCGGCACCATCGACCGGGCCCTGGCCGCCTACGGCATCGGCCCCGACCTGGCCGCCGACCTGATCCCCACGCTGGTCGCCGCGTTCACCACCTACCGCCCCCGCCGCCTGCCGAGCTACCCCGGCGCACGGGACGCGCTGGCCGCGATCAGCGCCCGCTACCCGGTCGCCTGCCTCACCGACGGCAACCCGGCGATCCAGCGGGCCAAACTCGCCGCCACCGGCCTGGCGGACGCCTTCGCCACCATCGTCATCACCGACGAGCTGGGCGGCCGCACGCTGCGCAAACCCCACCCCGAGGGCCTGCGGCAGGTGGCCGAGACGCTCGGCGTACCCCCCTCGGACCTGGTCGTGATCGGCGACCGCCCCGGCAAGGACATGGCCGTGGCAGCGGCCTTGGGCGCCCGCTCCATCCGGGTCCGCACCGGCGAGTACGCCGACGCCCCCGACGAGCCCCCGGCCACCGCCTGCGCCCCCGACCTGGCCGCCGCCGCCACTCTCCTCGGCGCCTGAGTAATTACTTTCCAAGAGCAAGATCATCGATGCTAAGCTCCGTCGCCCCCGCTCGCCGAGAGCCGGGGACATCGGGGAGAAATCATGCATCGCACTGTCCGGGCGTTGCTGTCCGCGGCCGTCGCCGCGCTGAGCGCCACCACCGTCCTCGCCGGACTTCCGGCCGCCCCCGCGCAGGCCGCGACCTACGGCAGCCTTCCGTTGACCGCCTGGTCCTACACCGACCGGGCGCAACCGGCCACACCGAACCCGAACCCGGCCGGCGACTTCCTCATCGGCAGCACCGAGGAGCACACCGGCCGCGCCTACTTCACCTTCGACCTGACCCCGCTCAAGGGACAGGTCCTGCACCGGGTCACCTTCAACACCAGCGAGCGTACGGTGAACGACTGCTCCCGGGTCGCGCCCATCGAGGTGTGGCGCACCCGGAAGGTCACCGAGACGACGACCTGGCAGCACCCGCCGAAGGAGCTGGAACTGCTCGCCGAGCGCTCCTTCGGCAAGGGCGGCATCTGCCCCGGGGCGTACCTCGGGATCGACATGATCCCCGCGATCCAGGCGGCCTTCGCCCGGGGCGAGAAGAAGCTCACCATCGAGGTGCGTGTCGACGCCGCCGCCGAGGGTGACACCGGCGTCGGCCGGACGATGGCGCAGGCGAAGATGAGCTACGCCGCCAACCACGCGCCCCGGATCAGCGGGCTGAAGCTGGCCTACCCGGACGCGGGCTGCGGAACGCTCGAACGGCACCCGACGGCCGGCAGCTGGATGCGGGTGCAGGCCACGGTCACTGACGCCGACCCCAACGACTACCCCCAGACCGTGTACGCGTACTGGCCCGTCGACCGCCCGGACCAGCGCAAGGAGTCCCTGTCGCAGAGCCTGAACCTCAGCGGGATCGAGGACGGCACGGTGGTCGCCTGGACCGCACAGGGCCGGGACTACGACGACGCCGGACCGTGGGGACGAACCTGCTACTTCACCGTCGACACCGTCGCGCCGGCGACGACCCCGGTGGTGTCGTCGAAGAAGTACCCCAGCGAGGACTATCCCGGCACCGGAGGCCCGGGCGTGCCCGGCACCTTCGTGTTCGACGCGGCCGGTGACGCCGACATCGTGGGCTTCGACTGGAGCCCGATGGACGGCACCGCCATCGAAAGGGTCACCGCGAACCATCCCGGTGGCCGGGCGAAGATCACCATCACGCCCCGTACGTGGGGCCTCGGCCGCATCGAGGTTGCCGCCCGCGACGCGGCAGGCAACCGGGGACCCTGGGTCCAGTACCGGTACCAGATCCGCAACACCGCCCCGACCGCCCTGATCGAGATGAACGGCGTCGGCCTGACCAGCCACATCACGCTCAGCTCCCGGATCGCCGAGGTCACCGCTTTCGGGTACGCCGTCGACGGCGGCCCGGAGACGCGGGTGCCCGCCGTCGACGGCAAGGGCGAGGACGACCTGGTGTTCACCAGCACCGGCCACAAGACCGTGCTGGCGCGTGCCTACGCGGGCAACCGGATGATCGGCTCGGACAGCGTCCAGATCCACGTCACCGACGCCCCGAAGGTCACCTCGGCCGAGTTCGACTGGTCGAACGAACCCATCGAGGGCGTCGCCGGATCGTTCACCTTCGCCCCGCGCACCACCGGCGTCGTGTCCTACCGGTACGGCTTCGGCGACGGTGTGCAGCACAGCGTCGACGCTCGCGCGGACGGCACCGCCGTGCTGGACTGGACACCGGAGAGGGGTGGCCACTTCACCATCACCGTGTACTCGGTGGACGGGGCGGGAAACCGGTCGCAGGCCACCGAGAAGTCGTTCTCCGTCATCAGCGCCCGGCCCACGGTGGACGTGGAGTCGTGGGGTGCCCACGTCGGTGACCCGATCAACGTGCGGGCCTGGTCCGATCTCCCGAACGCGGCCGGCATCGTGTACAGCTTCGACGGCGGGCCACCGCGGACCGTCGACGGTACCTACGCGTTCTTCCAGGTGGTGCCGGCACACTCCGGGGACAGCGTCCTCAAGGTGTGGGCCAAGCTGGCCGACGGCACCCTGTCACCCCCGACCGAGGAGGTCATCCACCTCGCCGACGCCCCGAAGGTCACCGCGCAGGGGCCGTTCGGCGCGGAGGCTGTGATGGGGCGGCCGGTGTCGTTCACCTTCACCGCGGCCCAGCAGGGCGCGACCACCTTCCGGTACGAGGTCGGCGGCGTCCAGCACACCGTCCCGGCCGGACCGGACGGCACGGCGACCGTCACGTACGAGGTGCCCGGCGACGCGGGTGACGCCACCGTCGCCGTGGCCAGCCTGACCCCCGACGGCACGGTCTCGGACACCACCACCTTCTGGGTGCCGGTGCGCAACCCGAACGTGGAGGTCTTCAACCCGTGGCCGGCCGATCTGCCGCCGGGCGACGCGATGGGCGGCCCCGGTATCCCCGGCCAGTTCGGCTTCTTCGCCTACGACCTCAGCGAGGTGACCACGAAGTTCCTGTGGTCGGTCGACGACGGCCCGGTCCAGGAGGTCCTGTACGACCCGTGGTCGTGGGAGACCGTGGCGTCCTACACCCCCGAGCACGCCGGTGACCACACGCTGCACGTGCAGCGCGAGTTCACCGACGGCTCCCGGTCACCGCTGCTCACCGTCCCCTTCACGGTAGGGAACGAGGTGGCCCCGGCCTGACCGAACCCGGCGGGGGGCCCGGCCGGGCGGGGCCGGGGCCCCCCCGGCCGGGCCCCCCCCGGTCCTCGAGGACCGGGCCGCCGCCGTCAGGCGACCGCGAACCGTAGCGGCAGGCGGTCCGGTCCGTGCGTGCCGATCGGCGGGCGCCAGCTCACCTCGCCCGCGACGGCCGGTGGACCGAAACGGCGGACCAGGACCGGCAGGGCCTCCCGCAACTGGGCGTGGGCCAGCGCGTACCCCAGGCAGTAGTGCGGGCCGGCGCCGAACTGGAGCAGCGGCGCCTCACGGACGGCCGTGATGTCGAACGACCGGCCGCCGGGATAGGCGCGTGGATCCCGCTGGGCGGTCGGCACGGCGATGGTCATGAACGTTCCCGCGGTGACGTCCAGCCCGTGGAAGGTGAGGTCCTCGGTGGCGCGGCGGAACACGCTCGCCGCCGACGGCCGCCAGCGCATCGTCTCGAGGACGGCGCGGTCGGCCAGGTCCGGCCGGTCGCGCAGCAGCGTCCACTGTCCGGGGTGCTCGGTGAAGCAGACCATCGCGTTGGAGAACTGGTGGCTCGTGTTGTCGTGGGCGCCGAAGATCAGGGTGACCAGCAGGTTGCGCAACTCCTCCCGGGTGACCGTCGCCTCGACCTGCCAGGCGGCGACCATGTGTGAGATCAGGTCGTCGGCCGGGTTCTTCGACCTCTCGTCGATGAGCGTGTCGATGTAGCCGCTCAACCCCACCACGGCCCGTTCGACGCGTGCCGCCGTGTCCCCGCCGGCGGCCAGGGCGAAGATCAGGCCAATGTCGCTGGACCAGGTGCTGAACACGTCGTGGTCGGCGGCGGGCACACCGAGCAGTTCGCTCATCACCGCGAGCGGCAGCCGATCGGCGAAGGCGCCGGCGAATTCGGTCTCGCCGGTGCCGGCGAACTCGTCGGCCAGAGCCTCGGCCGTCGCCCGGATGAACGGCCGCAGCCCGTCGACGGTGCGCGGCGTGAACGCCCGGCCGACCAGCCCGCGCAGCCGCCGGTGGTCGGCGCCGTCGTGGTTGACGACCATCGGCACCCACCAGTCGTAGACCGGCCCGGAGGTGATGCCGTCCCGCCGCAGAAACCCGTCGCCACCGTGGTCGAGCCGACGGTCCCGGAGGACCTCCTGCGCTTCCGCGTGCCGCACCACGATCGGGCCGAGCGGACTGTCGGCATACCAGCCGGCGTCCTGCGCGGCCAGCACCTCCGGCGCGGTGAAGTCGAACGCCGGATCGACGACATTGAGGAACGGCATGCGGGACCCCCTCGGCCGGTCGGACAGACGTCACCGAGTGTGCCCTGTCGGTCACCAAGAGCGGAAGTTCCGGTTCGGGGCAGGACCACCAGCGGATCACCAGTGGATCACCAGTGGCGTACGGATGCTCTTTCTCGACCGCAACGGAGTTCCACGAGAGGAAGCATTCAGATGAGGCACAACACGATCCGCCGGCTGCTCGGCATCGGATTGGCGACGACGACCCTGCTGATGGGCGCGGAGCTCGCGATCACGCAACCGTCCTACGCGGCGCCCTGCGGGAACCAGAGCAACTGCGACGACCCGATCGAGGACCCGATACCCGTGCCGGTCAAACCGTCGCGACCCGGTGGGTACGAGCCGCTGTACGTCGCGCTGGGCGACTCCTTCGGCTCGGGTGAGGGCGCTCCGGACGCGATGCTGCCGTGGGTCAACGAGAAGTGCCACCGGTCCGCGCTGTCGGCACCGCTGCGTGCCGCCAAGCGACTGGCGCAGAACAACAAGTACGCCGGCAACATCCTCTACTCCAGCTTCGCGTGCAGCGGGGCGACGCTGGACCTGACGCAGGGCCTCAACGGGACGAAGGACGGCGGCATCCTGACCGGCCAGACGTCGACCGGGATGCCGTCGCAGATCTCCCAGGTCAACGCGAAGTACGGCAGCCGCAAGATCGACGCGATGAGCATCTCGATCGGCGGCAACGACCTGAGCTACGCCGACATCCTGCAGGACTGTTCGTTCGGCAATTGTGTGCCCTGGGACAGCCAGACCCGCAAGCTGTTCGCACACGACAAGCCGCGTCTCCAGACCAGCCTGAACTCGCTGATCACGGCGATCCAGGGAGACTATTACGGCAACAACCGGGCTCTGCAGGGCAACGTGAGCTACGTGTACCTGACGGCGTACCCGGATCTGTTCAACAACGCCAACGGCTACACCTGCAACAGCACCGGCGGTCTCTTCGTCGAAGGGTTCACGCAGGCGGAGAACGAGGTGATGCGCGGGTATCTCGGCGAGCTCAACAACATGCTCGCCACGGCGGTCGCCGACGCGAACACCCGGCCGGTCGTCGGCCACCGGCCGGTCTGGAAGCTCATCGCGGCCCCGGACTTCACCCGCAACGGCTACTGCGCCACCTCGAACAAGTTCATCAACACCTACAACGACAGCATGTGGAACCAGCACGACCACAAGGGCACGATGCACCCGAACGCCGCGGGGCACCTGGCCTGGAGCAACCAGCTGTACAACTCGCTGAGCTGGATCGCCACCAGCTGATCACCACCGCACGCGAAGGGGACGGGCCACGGGGCCGTCCCCTTCGCCTCCTGTCAGCCCATGTCCTGTACGAGGAGGGCGATCTGCGGGTGCGTCAGCGTTCGGCCCCGGGCTGCGGCCACGTCGTCGGGCTGCCCGGTCATCTCACCGACGTACCGGCCGACGTCGACCGGATCCATCCGGACCGGCGAGTAGCCGATCAGCTCGCCCTGGTGCAGGGCGGCGGCCAGCAACTCGGCGGCGTGCTGCGTGCGGCCCTGCCGGAATCGTACGTAGGCGAGCGTGGTCAGCTTGACGATCCACGAGGTGCGATCGCCCTCCGCGTAGACGTGTGTCAACGCGTCGGCGAGCAGGTGGTCCACCTGGGCGCCGAACTGGCCCTGCGCCACCCGGCACTTGGCGAGCAGCCAGGAGGAGGAGCCCCGGCACCAGGCGTTTCCGGACCGTTCGGCCGCCTCGATGGAGGCGGTGAGCGCCGCGGCCGCCCGGTCGAGGTCACCGGCGCGCAGGTGGGCGGTGCCGAGGCTCATCAACGCCTCCGCCTCGGTCCGGGTCGCTCCGCTGTCCCGTGCCAGCTGGACGGCGGCGCCGGCGTGCTGTTCCGCCTCGGCGACGTGACCGCCGCCGGCCTCGAAGTACGCGAGCGTGGTGAGCGCCTCGGCGACGGCGACCGGATCGTCGGCACCGGTGGCCAGCCGGCCGAGATGGGTCAGCGCCCAGCCGACCGTGGCGAGGTCCCCGCCGAGGTAGCTGAGCACGGCCAGGCCGATGGTCGTGAAGATCCGCAGCCGTACCGGCGCGGCATCGGCGTCGTCGGCGGCGAGCCAGTGCTCGACCACCGGCCGTACGTATCGCAGGCCCTCGGTGGTGTGCCCGGTCCGGTACCAGTACCAGTAGATGCCGGCGCAGATCCGCAGACTGACGGCCGGATCGTCACGACTGTGGTCGAGCGCGGCCCGGACGTTCGCGTGCTCCGCGGAGAGCCGGGCCATCCACTGTGCGCTGCGCGCGTCGCGCAAGGCGTCGACGGCCTCGTCGGCGAGTTCCCCGACCCATGCCGCGTGCCGGTTGCGCAGCTCGGTGGTCCGTTCCTCGGTACGCTGCCGTTCAGCGAACCGGCGCAGGGTCTCCAGGATCCGGTAGCGGCGCGGATTGCCGCCGACGACGGTGACCATCGACTTGGCGGTCAGCGTGTCCAGGTGCGCGACGACGTCGGTGCTCCTGGTCACGAGCATGGCCGCCCGCAGGTCGAAGCCGCCGGCGAAGATCGCGAGGGCGGTGAAGGACTCCTTCTCCGCATCGGACAGAAGATCCCAGGACCACTGAACCGTCGCGAGGATCGTGGCGTGCCTGCGGTTGCCGCGCGGCCCGCCACGCAACACCACGAACCGGTCGTGCGCGAGGGTGGCCAGTTGGTCGACGGACAGCACGGCGCACTGTGCGGCGGCGAGTTCGATGGCCAGTGGCAGGTTGTCGAGGTCGGCGCAGAGCCGGACCACCGCGTCGCGGGCGCCGTCGAGGCCCGCGGCCCCGTCGGGGTCCACGGCCGCGGCCCGCTGCGCGAACAGTTCGACGGCCTCACCCGCCGCCCCGGCCGACAGCGGCGGCACCTCGAACCGTCGCTCCCCCTCGACCTGGAGCACCTCCCGGCTGGTGGCCAGCACCCGTACGTCCGGGCAAGCCCGCAGCAGCGTGGTGACGAACTCCGCGACGCCGTCGACGATCTGCTCGCAGTTGTCCAGGACGATCAGCGTGGTACGCCGGCGCAGGGCGTCCAGCAGCACGGCCGGGTTGCCGTTCGCGGCGATCGACAGGGCGCCGGCGATGGTGTCGGCGACCAGGGTCGGGTCGTGCAGGCCCGCCAACTCGACCAGCCATGGACCGTCGTCGCCGCCGTGGCGCCGGGCCGTCTCGACCGCCAGCCGGGTCTTGCCGATGCCGCCGGTGCCGGTCAGGGTGACCAGCCGGTGTTCCTGGATCAATGTGGCGATCAGGTCGAGTTCGTGGCTGCGCCCGATCAGCGTGGACAGCGCGGCGGGCAGGTTTCCCGGGTGCGCCCCCGGGGCCGGAGGGGCGACCTCGACCCGCTCCGGCACCGCGAGCAGCCGCGGGTCCTGCCGGAGGATGGCGTTCTGGAGGGCTTCGAGTTCGGGTCCGGGATCGGTGCCGAGCTCCTCGGCGAGAACGTCACGTGCCGAACGCAGCGCGGCCAGCGCGTCACCGATGCGACCGGCCCGGTAGAGGGCGGTGGCCAGCAGCGTCCAGGCATGCTCGCGCAGCGGATGCTCCCGGGTGAACACCGCGAGCCGGGCCGCCACCGAGACGTGATCACCCAGGGCGAGTTCCGCTTCCAGCCGTCCTTCCTCGGCGTCCACCCGCAGCTGCTCCAGGCGCATCGACTCGCCGTCGGCGAAGCCACGGTCGACGCAATCGGCGTACGGCCGCCCACGCCAGAGGGCCAGAGCCTGCTCGAAGGCGTGGGCGGCCTCGGCCGGCCGGGCAGCGGCCAGCTCGGAGCGCCCCCGCTCGGACAGCGCGGTGAAGCGGTCGGCGTCCACCGCGTCCGCGTCGAGGACCAGGCGGTACCCGGCGCCGCCGCGGAGCAGCACGCGTGCGTGCTGGGCCGCACGTTCGGGTTCGAGTGCCCGGCGGAGGGCGGCGATGTGTCCCTGCAGGGTCACCTTCGCCGACGGGGGCGGACCCGAGGGCCAGACGGCGTCGATCAGCTCGTCGTCGGGCACCGTCAGGCCGGCCGACACCACGAGCCGGCACAGCACCGCCCGGGGGCCGGGGCCGCCGATCGCCGCTTCGTCGCCGTCCACCAGCACACTCGTCCGGCCGAGTACACCGATGTCCAGTGGCCTCATCAATCTCGGTCCCTTCCGCAGTAATGGCAGGTCACCTTACTGGGGCGGGGTTCGGGAGTTGATCATGGGAGCCGTCCGTCGCCTCCTGAGTTCGGGGACGCTCAGTCCCGTACCGCTGAAGGGGTGAGGTCGAGCAGGTTCGCGGCCAGGGCGCGCGCCGGGGAGAGCGAGGCGGCGTCGAGGTCGCGGAAGAGCTTCTGTGCGCGGACGGCGGGCCAGCCGGCCGGCAGGTGTTCGACCGGCAGGCGGGGGTCGCGGCGGATCGCGCCGAGCCATTCGGCGATCAGGCTGAGCCGGGCGGCCAGCGGGTCGGAGTACGGCGCGGGCCCCTCCCACCGGTCCAGGAACTCCTGGTAGCGGGCGGCCAGACCGGCCAGATCGTACGCATCGCTGACCATCTGTCCGATGTCGGTCAGGTCGGCGGCCCGGGCGTGGAAGACGCGGGCGTGGGCGGACAGGCCCAGGCCGTCCACGATGTCCTGTGCCGCGACGACTCCGGGCGCGATCCACAGCCCGCCCTGTAACGGCCCGAACCCGGACCACGCGAGCTGGGAGCGCAGGTCGTGGCGTTGCCGCTGCCAGGATTCGGGCAGTGAGAAGCAGAGCAGCGTCCATGTGCCGTCCCAGCGGTCGTTGACGGCGCCGGTCTCCCAGATGCGGGCCCGGCCGTCGCGCAGGATTTCGGCGGCGCGCGGGGTGAGACCGAAATACATCTTGCGGCCGTCGCGCTGCCGGCGCAGCAGTCCGCGGTTGACCATGCGGGTGAGGGTGGACCGGGTGGCGTGCGAGGAGATGCCGAGCCGGTCGAGCACGTCGATCACGCTGCCGGAGAAGACGCACACGTCCCGGTCCAGCACGAAATCGCCGAGCAGCATGAGCATCAGCGTCTGTGGATTCGGCGGCATGGGCTAGATGTTAGGCACATTCTTGACGGCCGTGTAGAGAGAGCCTAACTTCGATGTCCTGTAACGCACCGGTAACCCGTGGAGGTCATCGTGCGCAGAATCGGACCCCTACTCCTGACACTCACCCTTGCCACGGCCGCCTGCGGCGGCGAGACCGGCGGCGAGAGCAACGACGTGATCAAGGTCGGTCAGATCGTCTCGCTGACCGGCAACTACTCCCCGCTCGGCAGCGAGAACCAGAAATCCGTGGCCCTCGCGGTCGAGAAGATCAACGCGGCCGGCGGCATCGGCGGCCGCACGATCGAACTCACCGTCCGCGACGACAAGAGCCTGCCCGACCAGGCCGTCCTCGCCTTCAACGAACTCAAGGGCGACTCCGACGCGATCATCGGCTCGCCGTTCAGCAACTCGGCGCTGGCCACCATCCCGCTCGTCGACCGCGAGGAGATCCCCTACATCTCGCTCACCCCGGCGGACGAGCAGGTCAACCCGGTCCATCCGTACGTCTTCGTGGTCCCGGCCCTGTCCGGCACCTACGCCCAGGCCGCCCTGGAGTACTTCCAGGCGAAGAAGCTCACGAAGATCGCCGTCGCCTACGACACCAAGAGCAGCTACGCGGTCGCCGGATTCAAAGGCCTGCAAACCAAGGCTCCCGAGTACGGCGTGACGCTCGGCCCGGTCGAACAGTTCCAGACCACCGCCACCGAGTTCGGCGCCATCTTCACCCACGTGCGGTCGTCCGACGCCCAGGCCCTGATGCTGTGGGCCACCGGCGCGCCGGCCGTCGCCATCACCAAGCAGTACGCCGCCTCCGGCCTGGACATCCCCCTCGTCCTGACCGGCTCGCAGGCCAGCAAGCTCTTCCTGGAACCGGCCGGCCCGGCAGCCGAGGGCGCCACCATCGCCACCAGCGTCGGCGTCGTCGGCGACCACCTCCCGGCCGGCGAACTGAAGACCGCCGTCGACGAGCTGACCAGCGCGTTCACCGCCAAGTACGGTTACCCGCCGCCGCAGTTCGCCCAGGACGGCTACAGCGGCGTGAAACTGCTCGCGGCCGCCGTCGAGAAGGCCGGCGGCACCGACCCGAAGAAGGTCCGCGACGCCCTCGAAGGCCTCACCCTCACCACCCCCAACGGCACCTACCGGTACTCGGCCACCGACCACTCCGGCCTCACCACCGCGTTCATCTCGATCAACACGATCGAGGGCGGCACGTTCGTCCCCACCGACTTCGCCAAGGGACGATTCCCGTGAGACTGACCGTCGACGGGGTGTCCCGTGCGTTCGGCGGCGTCTACGCCGTCCGCGACGTGAGCCTCACGGTCGAGCCGGGCGAGCTGCGTGCCGTCATCGGGCCCAACGGCGCCGGGAAGTCGACGCTGTTCGCCCTGATCGGTGGCCAGCTCGCCCCCGACACCGGCAGCGTGGGGGGGGGCCGGGGCCCCCCCCCGCCCCCCCCCCCCCCCCCCCCCCCCCCCCCCCCCCCGCCCGGCGGCGGGGCCCCCCCCCCCCCCCCC
>NZ_JAGFNS010000002.1:314915-408953 GCF_017592555.1 Actinoplanes flavus
GGGGTGGGCCTGTTGGGGGGGCCCCGCCCCCCCCCCCCCCGGGGGGGGGGGGGGCCGGGGCCCCCCGCGGCCCCCCCCTGCCCGCCCACCGCCGCGCCACCCGTGGCGTCGGCGTCGTCTTCCAGGCCGCCCGCACCTTCCACGGCATGACCGCCCTCGAGAACGTCATGGTCGGCGCGCACGCCACCACCCGGTCCGGCTTCCTGTCCGCCGCGCTGCGCCTGCCCGGCCACCACCGGGAGGAACGCCAGATCCGGGACCGCGCGCTCGCCTGTCTCGACCGCACCGGCCTCACCGCCTGGGCGCACCGCCCCGCCGAGGACCTGCCACTCGGCCAGCAGCGCGCCCTCCAGCTCGCCCGCGCCCTCTGCGGCGAACCCCGCCTGCTGCTGCTCGACGAACCCGCCTCCGGACTGCGCGCCGCCGAACGCGAACACCTCGCCGGCCTCGTCACCGACCTGCGCGCCGAAGGCCTCACCATCCTCCTGGTCGAACACGACGTCGCCTTCGTGATGCGCCTCGCCGACCGGATCACCGTCCTCGACCTGGGCCGCGTCATCGCCGAAGGCACCCCCGCCGAGGTCCGCGCCGACCCCCGGGTGATCGCCGCCTACCTGGGCCCGGCAGCCGAAGACCCCGAGATCAAGACCGACCCCGCGACGGTACGGCGACCCGCGCCCCGATCCGGCGAAAGAGGTGTCCGCCCGTGACCGCCGTCGTCGAGACCCGTGACCTGACCGTCCGGTACGCCGGTGCCACCGCCCTCGACGGCGTCGACCTGACCGTCCACGACCACGAGATGGTCGCCCTCATCGGCGCCAACGGCGCCGGGAAGTCCACCCTGGTCAAGGCCCTCTCCGGGCTGCTGCGGCCGGATTCCGGCACGATCACCGTCGACGGCCGCCTCGCCCAGGTCCCCGAGGGCCGGGAGATGTTCGGCGACCTCACCGTCGACGACAACCTGCGCCTCGGCGGCTGGCGCAACGGCCGCGGCGGGCGCGACACCACCGCGATCTACGACCTGCTGCCCGACCTGGCCGGGATCCGCACCCGTAGGGCCGGCGCGCTCTCCGGCGGACAGCAGCAGATGGTCGCCATCGGCCGCGCCCTGATGGCCCGCCCCGACGTCCTGGTCGTCGACGAACTCAGCCTCGGCCTCGCCCCACTGATCGTCACCACCCTCGTCGGCCATCTGCGCGCCCTCAACACCGGCCGCGGACTGGCCGTGCTGCTCATCGAACAGAACGCCCGCCTCGCGCTCGACCTGTGCGACCGTGCGTACGTCCTGGAAGCCGGCCGGATCGCCCTGCACGGCCGGGCCGCCGACCTGGCCCGCGACCCCCGCGTCGCCGCCGCCTACCTGGGCGGCCACATCGAGGTGACCCGATGAGCGACCTGATCGGATACCTGGTCACCGGGCTCGGCATCGGCGCCGGGTTCGCGCTGGTCGCCAGCGGGCTGGTGGCGATCTACCGGGTCACCCGGGTGGTCAACTTCGCCCAGGGCGCGTTCGCCGTGCTCGCCGCCATGCTGACCGCCTCGCTGCTCGGCGCCGGGGTCCCGCACGGCCTCGCCGAACTCGGCGGCGTCACGCTCGGCGCCCTCACCGGCCTGCTCGTCGGCGCCGTCGCCGTCGGGCGCCCCGGCACCAGCCCCGGGACCTCGCTCATCGTCACCCTCGGACTGGGCGTGCTCGCGTACGCCGTCGAGATTGTGATCTGGGGAGACCAGCCACGCTCCTACCCGGGCGTGCCCGGCGTGGCCGAGCTGGCCGGCGCCCGGCTCCAGGCCCACTACCTGCTGATCATCGCGGTGACCGTGCCGGTCTTCGCTCTGATGGCGTGGTTCTTCACCCGCACCGACCCGGGCCGGGCGCTGTCCGCCTGCGCCTCCAACCGCTACGCCGCCCAGGTCGTCGGCATCGACGTGCGCCGGATGGGCCTGCTCGCCTTCACCCTCGGCGGCGCGCTCGGCGGCCTCGCCGGCGTCCTCACCACACCGGTGCAGCAGGTCACGTTCGACAGTGACGTCGCCCTGATCGTCAACGGTTTCGCCGCCGCCGTCCTCGGCGGCCTCACCCGGCCGGTCGTCGCCCTCGCCGGCGGGCTGCTGCTCGGCGTGGCACAGACCCTGGCCGCCGGCTACGGCGGCGGCGCCTACCAGGTGGAGGTGGCCCTCGTGCTGATGCTCACCGTCATGATCGTCCAGGCGGCCCGCACCGGGCCGGTCGCGGAGACCGCGCGATGAGGCGGTGGATCCCGGCCGGGCTGCTGATCGCGGTGCTCGCCCTGCTGCCGCCGCTCCTTCCGGAACGGCATCTCGCGACGTTCGTGCTGCTCGCGCTCGCCGCGACGGTCACCGTCGGCGTCTCCCTCCTGATGGGGTACGCGGGACAGGTCTCGCTGGGACAGGCCTCCTTCTACGCGATCGGGGCGTACGCGGCCGGCCTGCTCGCCGTCCACGGCGTCCCGCCGCTGCTCGGCCTGCTGGCGGCCCCGGTGATCGCGGCGGTCGCGGCCACCCTGCTCGGGGCGCCGCTGCTCCGGCTGCGCGGCCACCACCTGGCCTTCGCCACCCTGGCGGTGCAGCTCATCCTGCTGTCCCTGCTCGCCCAGGCCGACTGGGCGGGCGGCGCGATCGGCCTCCAGGGCATCCCACGGTTGTCGATCGGCGGCTTCGAACTGCGTGCGGACCTCGGTTACGCGTACGCCGCGGGGTCGGTCCTGCTGATCGCCGTGCTGATCGCGCGCAACGTGATCGAGTCCCGCGCGGGCCGCGGCATGCGCGCCGCCGCGACGAGCGAGACCGCCGCCGCGGCCAGCGGCGTGGCGATCGGCGGCTACCGGCTGGCCGTGTTCGCGCTGTCCGCCGCCTTCGCCGGCCTGGCCGGTGGGGTCTACGCCTTCTACCTGGGATATCTGGCGCCCGGCTCGTTCCCGGTGCTGCTGTCCATCGAGTTCGTGGTGATGGCGGTGGTCGGCGGCCTGGGCACCATCGCCGGCCCGCTGGTCGGCGCGGGAGTGATCGTCCTGCTGGTGCAGCTGCTCAACACCCTGGGCACCCAGCCGGGCATGCCCGGCTACGCCCCGGCCGTCCTCTCCTACGCCGTCTACGCCGTCATCCTGGTCGTCTGCGTCCTCTACCTCCCGAAGGGCCTGGTCCCGGCGGCTCGCAGCGCCGCCGGGAAGCTGCGGAGAGGATCCGCCTGATCAGGCCTTGTCGAGGGTGTCGCGGAGGGTGGCGGCGAACGGGCCCGGGTCGCCGTGCTGGCCGAACTCGCCGCCGAGGAAGCCGGCGTGGTTGCCCGGGAAGACGGTGGGTTCGAGGCCGAGACGGCTGGCGACCGCGAGGCCACCCCGGTGGGCCAGTTCCTCGGTGGACTCGGCGCCCACCCCGATCACGACGCGGGTCGAAGTGGCGCGCAGGGCGTCGAAGTCCGGCTCGTAGAGGCAGCAGGTCACCAGGTTCTGGCCGAGCAGCACGTCGTCGCGGGAGCCGTCGTCGTCGGCGGGCAGGCCGAAGGTGGCCGGGGCCGGACCGGGACGGGAGACGAAGTCGGCCGGGACCGGGCCCTTCAGCGAGACGATCTCGATGAACTTGACCATCGCCGGGCCCAGGCCGGACTTCTGGTACAGCTCGCGGATGCCGTCGACCGCGGCCACCGCGGTCTCGTGGTCGTCCAGCAGCCGCGCGGTCGGCGGCTCGTGGGCGACCAGCACCCGGACCAGGCCGGGATGCGCGGCCACCAGAGCCAGCGCGTTGACCGCGCCGCCGCTGCTGGCGAACAGGTCGACCGGGCCACCGCCGGCCGCCTCGATCACCCGGCGGACGTCGTCGGCGTGCTGTTCCGGCGTCGACTCCGGCGCCGGATCGGTGCGGACGCTGCGGCCGGTGCCACGCGGGTCGTAGGTGATGACGGTCCGGTCGGTGAAGTGGCCGGCCAGGGTGACGAAGCCGGAGGCGTCCATCGGCGAGCCGATCAGCAACAGCGGGACGGCGGTGGCCGGGCCGGCCGGCTCACGGACGTCGTAGCGCAGAACCGCGCCGGAAACCTCAAGAGTGTGCGTCACGGGTTCGGTCATGGACCGACACTATCCGTTGTCACCGGTGACCACGGTGCCATCGCGATCCACCCGGCGTGCCCTCGGCCGCCGTGACATCGAGGACCGTTTCCGCATCGATCCCAGTCACATCGTCCGGTGTCTGATCGAACCATGTAAGGACGGCGATGTAGGTTACGGTCGCCGAGCCGATCAGAGGGGGAGCGATCGTGACGACATCCGTGGAACGGGAAGCGCCGGTGGAAACGCCCACCGTGACATTCAGCGCACGTGAGCGGTGGATCCTGCTGGTCGCCAGCGCCTGGCTGGTCATCGGGCTGCAACTGGACGCGTACGCCCACGCCACCACCCCGGAGCTGGAGACCTTCTGGACGCCGTGGCACGGCGTGCTCTACTCCGGCATCGCCGCCTCCGGCTTCACCCTGCTGTGGATCATGCGCTCCCGGCTGCCCGGCATCCCCACGTACCAGAGTGTTCTGGCCCTGCCCAACGCGTTGCGCATCCCGCTCGCCGGCATGGCGTTCCTCCTGGTCGGCGGCGGTGTCGACACGCTGTGGCACAACATCTGGGGCATCGAGCAGGGCATGGAGATCTTCGTGAGCCCCAGCCACGAGTTCATCATCCTCGGCATGGTGCTGGTCGCCATGGGCCCGGCCCTGATGCTCGCCGCGAACCCGGGCGACCGGCTCGGCCTCTCCGGCGGCTTCCTCGTCGGCATCTCCACCCTGTTCGCGGCCCTGCCGGTGCACATCTACTCGCTGCACGCCACCGCCCTCGGCTTCCGTCACCTGGGCGCCGACCTCGACCCGGTGCCGGTCTACTCGCCGGACTCGCAGCTCGTGCACGGCTACCTGTTCAGCACGGTCCTGCTGCTCGTGCCGTTCCTCGCCATCGGCCGCCGCTGGCCGCTGCCGCTCGGCCTGCCGGCCGCTCTGGTCAGCCTGATCGCCGTCTTCATGCACCTGATGTTCGACTCGCAGCGCGCCTGGTGGCCGGCGTTGACCGTGGCCGCCGCCGCGATCGTCCTGGAGATCGTGCTGCGCGCCGTGAACCCGCTGATCCGGCTCGGCGCCAACGCCCGCTGGATCCTCTTCGGACTGGTCACGCCGCCGGCCGTGTGGGGCGCCGTGCTGCTGGTCGGCAAGATCCAGACCGGGACCACCGGGTTCAACATCCACATGGTGAGCGGACTGATGGTGCTGACCGCCTTCACCGGGGTGGGCACCGTGCTCGTCGCCCGCAGCATCCACCGTCTCGCCGAGTGAGGCGGATCGTCGTCGCCCTGGTCACCATCGCCTGCACGCTGGTGGTGACCGGCGGGCCGGCGGCCGCGCACGCCGGTGGCCTCACCGCCACCGACTCCCGCGGCCGCGTCGTCTCCCTCACGCCCGCCCTGCCGGGGCTGGAGGTGGTCGCCATCGAGGCCGGCGCCCGGCTCCGCCTGCGCAACGGCACCGGCGGACCGGTGACGATCCCGGGCGGGCCCACGGTCGCGCCCGGTGCCGAGCACACCTGGGCCGACGAACGCGCCACCCCCGACGGCCGCACCGTCGCGGCCGGCGAGACCGTCCCCTGGACGATCACCGTGGACGCCGCCGGCACCCCGGTCACGGTCGCCGGCGTGCTCGTCGGGGAGGAGCGCCCACCGGCGGCCCCGTGGTGGGCCGCCGCCGCGCTCACCGGCGCCGCGCTCGTGCTCCTCGCCCGCCGGCTGCGCCGCGCCGACCTGCTGCTGGCCGCCGCGGGCGGTGTCGCCGCACTGTCCTCCATCGTGCACGTGGCCGGATCCACCCTGGCCGTCGAATCCGCGCCACTCGCCGGAACCTTCCTGAGCGCCGCCGGGATCAACCTCCTCGCCTGGCCGCTGATCATCGGCGGTGCAGTGGCCGCCCTGCGCGGCCGGGCCGCCGGCATCCTCGCGGTCTGTGGGGGAGCGGCCCTGACCGCGGTGTTCGTCCTTCCCGACGTGACCTCGTTCCACCGTGCGGTCCTGCCGTTCGCCGGTCCCGCCGACCTCGAACGCGTCCTGGTCGTCCTGGCTCTCGGCCTCGGCGCGGGCGTCGCGGTGGCCGGCGCCGGCGTGCTGCGCGACCTGGCCCGCAAAGCCGAGGAGACGGTGTGACCTCCCTCGCGCACGGCGTGGGGGAGTCCGCGGACCTGCCGCTCGCGCACGGTGTGGGGGAGTCCGTGGACCTGACGCTCGCGCACGGTGTGGGGGAGTCCGCGGACCTGCCGCTTCCGCTCGACCTGGTGTTGCAGGCCGGAGCCGCGACCCTCGTGCTGTCCTTCCTGATCGCCGGCCTCTGGTGGCGCGAACCACGCCTCGAACCGTCCACGCCACGCTCCCTCGGCGTCGGCCACCACCTGCGCTATCCGGTCCTCCTGCTGGCCCTCTACGTCACCGGCTACGCCGTCGTCGGCCCGCGCGGCCCGGAGAACCCCGCCCCGCACGCCCTGTTCGTCCTGCTGTGGGTGGGCCTGGTGCCGGTCAGCATGATCGTCGGCCCGGTCTGGCGGACGGTCAACCCGCTGCGCACCCTCTTCACCCTGCTCGGCCTCCCGCGGCGCGGGCTGCGCCCGCTCCCGCCCGGCGCCCCCGCCTCCGCCTGGCCGGCGGCCGCCTTCCTGCTGGCGTTCGTCTGGTTCGAGCTGGTGGTGCCCCATCACGGCGATCCGGTCGCGGTCGGTCTCTTCCTTCTGGCGTACGCCGTGAGCCAACTCCTCCTGGCCACCCTCCGCGGTGAGGAGTGGTTCGCGCGCGGCGACAGCTTCGAGGTCTACTCCGACCTGGCCGGCCGCCTGAGCCCCGTCCGCTGGCGCCCGCTTCTCTCCGGCCTGGCCGGCCCCGCAGCCGGCGAGCCGACGCCGGCCGCGCCCGCGAGCCCGGTCCCGATGCCGGCCGCGCCCGCGAATCCGGTCCCGACGCCGGGCACGGCGGCCGGGGTCGCCGTCCCGGCGCGGGCCCGCCCATCACTGGCCACCGCCGGTCCGGCCGCCTTCATCGCCGTCTGGTGGGGCTCGACCGTCTTCGACAGCGCCTGGACCACAGTGGCCCTGCCGTTCCCTCTGCTGTCGGGGACCGCCGGCCTCGTACTCTTCTGCGCGGCGGTCTTCCTGGTGGTCCGCTGGACCGCGGGCCGCCTGGACGTGACCATGTCGCTGGTCCCGATCGCGGCCGGCTACACCCTCGCCCACTACCTGTCCCTGCTGGTCACCGAGGGCCCGCGCGGTGTGCTCCTGCTGGTCGGCATGGACCCGTCCGGGACGGTCGTCCTGAATTCTCAGGTGCTCGCCGCCGTACAGATCGCTCTGATCCTGATCGGACACGCCGTAGGTGTGATCGTGGCCCACGACCGTGCCCTGGCCGAGCACCCCGGCCGTCCGCTGCTCGCCGTCCTCGCCGACGAGTTCCCGATGGTCCTCTTCATGATCGGCTGCACCTGGGCCGGGCTCTTCCTGCTCTTCGTCCGCTGAGGAAGTCCCCTGCGGGCGAATTCTGACTTCGCACTGACAGTCCCTTGAGAAGAAACCTTTGCATAGATAGCTTCTCATTCGTGCGACGCGAACTCACTGACATCGATTCCCTCAAGGCCCTGGCCCACCCACTCCGGCAACGGATGTTCACCCACCTCAACCGTTTCGGGCCCGCCACCTCCGCCGACCTGGCCACCGCGTTCGACGCCGACCGCGGCGCCACCAGCTACCACCTGCGCCAACTGGAGCGCTACGGCTTCGTCGAGGAGGACACCGGGCGCTCCGCCGGTCGCCGCCGCTACTGGCGGGCCGTCCCGCTCGACCTGCGGCTCCCACGCGCCAGCGAGGACCCCGAGGTCACCGCCGCCGCCGAGGCGATCGGCCGCCAATGGTTCGAGCAGGCACAACGCGACCTGCTCGGCTACCTGGCCGACCGGGAGTCGCACGGCGCCTTCGCGGAGGCCGCCATGAACTCGTTCAGCAACACCCGGCTCACCGCCGACGAACTGGCCCGGTTCGGCGAGGAGTACATCGCCTTCGCCTCCCGCTGGATCCGCGACCCGGCCACCGCCCCGGCGGACGCCCGGCCCATCACCGTGCTCTTCAACGCGTTCCCCACGCCGTCATGACCCCGCTGCGCCGCAACCGCGACTTCACCATCCTCTGGACCGGCCAGGTCATCTCCACCCTCGGCGCCCGGATCAGCGCCACCGCCACCCCGCTGCTGGTGCTGGCCACCACCGGCTCCCCACTGGACGCCGGCCTGGTCGGCGCCGCCGGAACACTCCCGCACCTGCTCGCCAGCCTGCCCGCCGGCCCGCTGGTCGACCGCTGGAACCGCCACCGCATCCTCCTGGCCAGCGAACTCGTCGCCGCCGTGGCGCTGCTGACCGTACCCGTCGCCATCTGGTCCGGCGTGCTCACCGTCGCCCAGATGTGCGCGGTCGTCTTCGTACAGGGACTCTGTCTCGTCTTCTTCGAACTCGCCGAACACGCCGCCCTGCCGATGGTGGTGCCACCGAGCCGACTCGCCACCGCGTTCGCCGCCAACGAGGCCCGCAGCCGCGGCGTCACCCTGGCCGGCCCAGCGCTCGGCGGCTTCCTCTTCACACTCGACCGGGCACTGCCGTTCCTGTTCGACGGCATCTCCTACCTGCTGGCCGCCGTCAGCATCCTGTTCCTGCGCCGCGACCTGCGCCCCCAGACCCACGGCCCCGCCGAACCCCTGTGGACCTCCGCCCTCACCGGCCTCCGTTACGTCTGGCGCAACCCCCTCATCCGCGCGTCACTGCTGCTCATCGCGGTGAGCAACCTGGTCTTCCAGGCCCTGGTCCTGGTCCTGGTCGTACACGCCGGCGATCACGGCGCCACCCCCGCGCGGATCGGCCTGATGCTCGGCCTCTACAGCGCCGGCGGCCTGCTCGGCGCCCTGGTCGCCGCGCGTGTCCACAGTCGCCTGTCGTTCCGCGCCGTGCTCATCGGCACGCACTGGATCTGGGCCGCCCTCCTGCCCCTCTTCGCCCTGACGACCGACCCCTGGCAGATCGGCGCGATCGGCGCCCTGACCGCCTTCGTCGGCCCGATCTGGAACGTCATGATCCTCACCTACACCGGCGTCACGGTCCCCAACGAGCTGCTCGGCCGCGTGATGAGCGCCGCCACCACGGTGACCTGGGGCGTCATGCCGATCGCCTCCCTCGGCGCGGGCGTCCTGCTCACCACCGTCGGCCCGGCCGGCGCGATCGGCACACTCTCCGCGATCATGCTGACCACGGCGATCGCCGCGACGATCAGCCCGGCGATCCGCAGATCAAACCCCCTCTCCGGTACGCGCGACGCCGCCCCCGACCACACGCCGCCCGCCCCGCCGGCACCACGCGACCAGCCGCAACTCGATCCCGTGCCGCGCCCGCCGGGCTGAGCTGCCCACTCACCCTCACCCCTTCAGCCGCCCCCGGGCCCGTCTCGACCCTCCCGAAGCCGCTGGTCGTGGCTGCTGGCTCAGCGCCGTTGAGACGCCCTGAGAGCCGGCCGCTCCGTCCCGGCTGGTCGTGGCGCTGTCTCAAGGGCTCCGAGGCAGCCCGCAGAGCCGGTCAGTCAAGATCAACCACAACGCACAGCCCTCAAAAGCGGACAAATGCCCCTGCGGCCTCTGGCTGGCCATGGAGGCTGTTTCGTGGCGCTGGGACAGCATGACTTCGCTCGGTTGGTTGCGAGGGCGGTTTCGTGGCACGTGCGGCAGCGCTGGGAGGCAGCTGATCTTGCTCGGTTGGTTGCGGGGGCGGTTTCGTGGCACGTGCGGCAGCGCTGGGAGGCAGCTGATCTTGCGGTTGGTTGCGGGGGCGGTTTCGTGGAGCGTGGGGCAGCGCTGGGAGGCGGCTGATCTTGTTTGGCTGTTTCGGGAGGCTTGAGACAGCGCCGGTTGGGTGGGGTGGTGTTCGGGAGAGTGCGGTCAGACGATGGCGGGGCCGAAGGTGTCGGACATGGCGGCCACGCCGAGGCAGAGCAGGGGGAAAGTGCCGAGGCCGGGCGCGTCGTCGATGTCGGCCAGGTCGTGCCAGAGGCGTACCACCGGATCGGGGGAGTAGCGGTGCAGCGCCCGTGGACCCGGCTCGGGCACGTGGTGGCCGGTCGAGCGGAGCATGCCGGCGATGCTGTCGAGCTGCCGCCGAACCGCGGTGGCTGTTGCTCCCGGGCCGGCGTCCGGACCGGGCAGGACGTGGTCGGCGACCCAGGTGGCGAGTTCGAAACCGGTCACGACGTGGTTGGGAGTGCCGGCTGTCCGGGTGCGGCCGTAGACCACCAGCGCCGTCGTCTGCACGAGGACCTGGTGCACCGGCATGCGGTACGGCAGCGAGATCACCGGATGCGTCGGCGCGAGCAGGATGGCGGTCCGCCGGGTCGCGGCCTGCCAGGGGCCGGTGTCGCCCGCCGCGACCTGGTCCGCGTACTCCCAGATGGTCGGCATCGGAAAATCTTCACGGACGGTGACATGATCGGCATCGGTCATCGGGTCGGGGCGAGCGTCCCCCGAACGGGCGGAAACCGGTCACGTTTCGTACATCTGATCTAATCATGGGGTAAGGTGCGGCCATGAGCATCGAAAGCGGTGCAGATCAGCCCCCGATCAATCCCGGGCAGCCGCCACTGACCACCCGGCAGCTGCGCATCCTCGCGGTGATCCGCGATTCGGTTCGCGAGCGTGGCTATCCACCCACCGTCCGCGAGATCGGCGCGGCCGTCGGCCTGGTCTCACCGTCCTCGGTGTCCTACCAGCTCAGGGTTCTGGAGAAGCACGGCCTGATCCGTCGCCAGCCCAACAACTCCCGGGCGGTCGAGCTGCGCCCCGCCGCCGACGCCCCGCCCGCCGACCCGGTGGTGACCGTCCCGGTGCTGGGCGCCATCGCCGCCGGCGCCCCGATCCTCGCCGAGGAACACGTCGAGGACTATCTGACCGTCTCGTCCGGCATGGTCGGCAGCGGCACCCTGTTCGCTCTGAACGTCAAGGGCGACTCCATGGTCGACGCCGCGATCTGCGACGGCGACGTGGTCGTGGTCCGGAAGCAGCCGGTCGCCGAGAACGGGGAGATCGTCGCGGCCATGCTCGACGGCGAGGCCACCGTCAAAGTCTTCCACCACACCGGCGAGCACGCCGAACTCCTGCCCCGGAACCCGGCCTACGCCCCCATCCCCGCCGACGGCGTGGTGATCCTCGGCAAGGTCGTCTGCGTCCTCCGCCGTCTGTAGGCTGCGGCTCCGCCGACGCCCGGCACCGCCCTGGCTCCGCGGTCGGCCCGACCGATCGGCGAGGAGCGGCGTCGGGCCGGACGAACGATGCCCGATATCGTCCACCCCGCACCGCGGCCCGTCCGCCGATCGGCGATGACCGGGCGGGCGACGACGGCAGGGGGGCGCGGCGGCGGCACCCGGGTGGCGCGGTGATGGGTTAGGGTGGCGGCGTGCATCCGGTCGAGGCCATCGCTACCGCCTTTGCGCGGTGGATCACGCCTGACCTGCCGCTCTACGGCAACGATCACGACCGTTCCGACTTCGCTCCCTGATCGGCACCGTGCCGTTCCGGCGGTCCCTTCAGCGCCCATCACCCCTCGGATTTCGGGAGCGATCCGTCATGTCCTCTGCCGTTTCCGCGCCGTCCGGTCTGCGGACCGTGTTGCGTGCCCCGTTCGTACGCCGGCTTCTCGTCTTCAGTCAGACCGGCCGCCTGCCGATGGCCGCCGCGCCGCTGGCCCTGCTGCTTTTCGCCCGTGAGGAACACGGGCTCGCCCTCGCCGGGCTGGTCGTGGCCGCCTACACGGCCGGGATGGCGGTGAGCGCGCCGCTGCTGGCCCGGATCGTCGACCGCTGGCGGCAGCCGCCGGTGCTGTGGGGGTCGGCGGTGCTGTCCGGCGCCGGTTTCGTGGCGGTCGCCGTCAGTGGGCACAGCGTGCCGGTCATGCTGGCGGGCGCGGCGGCCGGCGGGTTCGGGACGCCACCGCTGGAAGCCTGCCTGCGGGCACTCTGGCCGAACCTGGTTCCGGCGGAGAACGTGGCGGCCGCCTACTCGCTGGATCTCGCGGTTCAGGAGGTCATCTACGTGACCGGGCCGCTGGTGACGCTCGCCGCGGTCGGGATCGCCGGGCCGCCCGCGGGGCTGCTGGCCGCCGCGGTGCTGCAAATCGCCGGGGTGGCCGGGTTCGCGTTGACCCCGGTGGTACGGACCTGGCGGGGTGAGGCGGGTGCGCGGCATTGGGCGGGGCCTCTGCGCGTACCCCGTTTCGTCGTGATCGTGGCCGGGGTGATCTGTGCGGGAGCGGCGGTCGGAAGCCTGCCCGTCGTCGTCACCGGCTATGCCGAGGCGGCCGGAAGCCGTGCGCTGAGCGGCTGGTTGCTGGCGGCGCAGGCGGCCGGCGCGCTGACCGGCGGCCTGCTCTACACGCGGGCCACGCCGGGCGGGCCGGGCCGGTTGCCGCTGACCGCGGCGGCGCTCGCCGCCGGTTTCGTACCGTTGCTGCTGGTTCCCGGCCCGGTGCCGATGGCGGTGCTGCTCGCGGTGTCCGGATTGTCGCTGCCGCCGCTGCTGACCGCGGTCTTCCTCGCGGCCGACCGGCTGACTCCGCCCGGGACCGCGGTCGAGGCCTTCGCGTGGATCATCACCGCGTTCACGGTGGGCAGCGCGGCGGGTGCCGCGATCACCGGCCCGTTGGTCTCCGACGGCATCCGGTACGGCTTCGCGTTCGCCCCGATCGCCGGCCTCCTGTCCGTGGCCGCCATGTCCGCGGCAACCTTGGGTGCCCGCAACCGCTGACGAGACGCCGTGTGTGCGGGCGCCCGGGGCCGCCGATGTGGCGGGGTGACTGCCCCGTGTGCGGCGACCTTGGGCGTCTGCGGCCGCTGACACGACATCGTGGCGGCCTCGGTGCTCGTGGTCGGCAGCGCGCCGGGCCGGCTTCTTTCGCTGGATGAGGGTTTGACCTGGAGCGCGCTCCAGGTCATAGCGTCGTCCCCATGAGCGCAACGAGAATCGCAACTGTCGAACTGGGACGGACCGGAGAGCAGGTCAGCAGCGTCGCCCTCGGGGCCATGCAGATGGGCAACGCCACCGACGAGGCGTCGTCGGTGCGGATTCTCGACCGGTACCGGGAACTGGGTGGATCGTTCGTCGACACCGCGGACTGCTACGAGTGGTGGTCGCGGCGGGGCAGCCGGGGCGGGGAGAGCGAGGAGTTGCTCGGGCGCTGGATGCGTGACCGCGGCAACCGGGACGAGATCTTCCTGGCGACGAAGGGCAGCGCGCTGCCGGCCTATTCGCCGGATCTCTGGCTGGCGGATGGCACGGCGAACTGGGACCTGGCTCGGCGGACCTTCGCGGGCGCCGGAGCGGACACGCTGCGGCACGCGGTGGACGGCAGTTTGCGGCGGCTGGGCACCGACCACATCGACCTCTACTACGTGCACGTCGACGACCGGGCCACCCCGCTGGAGGAGACCCTGGAGGCGCTGGCCGGGCTGGTCGCGGCCGGCAAGGTGCGCTATCTCGGCTGGTCGAACGTCCGGACGTGGCGGCTGGAGCGGATCCGGCAGCTGTGCGACCGGTACGGCTGGCCCGCCCCGGTGGCCGTGCAGCAGCAGCACACCTACCTGCGGCGGCGGGCCGGCCTGGAGCACGCGTCGATCGTCGACGACGAGCAGTGGGACTACCTGACCGAGCATCGCGATCTGGCCCTGGTCGCCTACTCGCCGATCCTCAAGGGTGTCTACGACGACGCCGCCCGCCGGGCCGCGCACTGGATGATGGAGTCCTACACCGGCCCGGACAGTGAGGCCCGGCTGGCGGCGCTGGCCGAGGTGTCCGCCGAGGTCGGGGCGACTCCGAACCAGACGGTGCTGGCGTGGCATCTGCATCAGACGGCGCCGGCGGTGGTGCCGTTGATCGGGCCGCGCACGCCGGAGCAGTTCGAGAACCTGGTGCCCGCGCTCGACATCAAGCTGGACGCCGGGCAGCTGACCCGTCTGGATGCGGCCGGCGCCTGATCTTCCGGAACCGCATCGCGGGCCGGCCGGTGAATCCGGCCGGCCCGCAGTGCTGACCACCGATCTCCGCCCGGCGGGCGCGGCACCGGCGGGACCCGGCTGGCAGATCGCGTGGTGCCACGGGACGGTGCCGGTGCGGTTGACGGAGGTGGAGCCCGTACCGGAAAGGGGTTTTCAGGTCAATGACTGCCAGGCCGTGATGAGCGACTGGCGGAAGTCGGCGGCCTGGGTGGGGGTGAGTTTCGCCTGCATGCGCGTTTCGAGCGCGCGCACGTCGGCGGCGACCGTGGCGAGCAGGGCGCGGCCTTCGCCGGTGAGGCGGATGAGCAGCTCGCGGCGGTTGCCGGTGTTGCGTTCGCGGCGGATCAGGCCGCGGGTCTCCAGGGTGCGGACCATGTCGGCCATCGACTGGGCGGTGACGAACGAGTCGCGGGCGAGCTGGGCGGCGGAGAGGCCGTCGTGGCGTTCCAGGACGGTGAGGGCGGTGTATTGCAGGGCGGTGACGCCGACCGGGCGGACCAGCTCGTCGAGGCTCGCGCGGACCGCGAGTTCGAGTTGTTTGACCAGGTAGAGCAGGGATGGGCCGGTCGTCATGGCGGGGTTCCTCTCGCGGGTGCCGCCAGATTACCCCATTGACAGGAAACCTGATCGTCATCAAGACTCGAGATCAACAGGAATCCTGTTGATTGTGCTCGCCCGGACGTTCGTGAGAGGTTGAAGAGCATGGATCTCAGCGGCAAGGTCGCCGTCGTGACCGGGAGCGGGCGAGGGCTCGGTCTCGCCTACGCCGGAGCGCTCGCCGCGGCCGGTGCCTCGGTCGTGGTCAACGACGTGGACCAGGCGGTGGTGGACGCGGCGGTCGCCGGGATCGGTGGCGACACGGTCGGCGTGGCGGCCGCGGTCGGTGACACCGCGAGCGCCGAGAAGCTGGTCGCCACCGCGGTCGAGACGTTCGGCCGGCTCGACGTGCTGGTCACCAACGCCGGCATCCTGCGCGACCGGGTCCTCTGGAAGATGACCGACGAGGACTTCGACGCGGTCGTCGACGTCCATCTGCGCGGCACCTTCACCTGCGCCCGCGCCGCCGCGATCCGGATGCGCGAGCAGACAGGAGGCGGCCGCCTCATCCTGATCGGCTCCCCGGCCGGGCAGCGCGGGAACTTCGGCCAGACCAACTACGCGGCCGCCAAGGCCGGGATCGCGGCGATGGCCCGCACCTGGGCCCTCGAACTGGCCCGCAGCGAGATCACCGTCAACGCCGTCATCCCGATCGCCGCCACCGCGATGACCAGGACGATCCCGGCGTTCGGCCCGGCCATCGAGGAGGCCGAGCGGAGCGGGCAGCCGTTTCCGGCCTGGATGCGCCACGACGAGGGCCTCGGCACCGTCGAGGACGTCACCGGCCTGATCACCTTCCTCGCCTCGGACGCCGCCAACGGCATCACCGGCCAGGCGATCGGCATCGGCGGCGACAAACTCGCCCTCTGGGCGCACCCCAGCGAGAAGATCATCCGGTACGCCGAAGGCGGCTGGACGGCCGACGCCATCGCCGCCGGGTGGGACTTCCCGCTGGAGACCTACGGCATCCCGGCGCCGACGAGATGAACGTCGACGAGCTGACCGCCATCGACGTGCACACGCACGCCGAGGTGGGCCGCGACGGGCGCACCTCGCTGAGCCCCGCCCTGCTCGGGGCGTCCGCCGACTACTTCAAGGCGCACGGCCACCGGCAGCCCACCATCGACGAGACGGCCGCCTACTACCGCGAGCGGCGGATGGCCGCGGTCGTCTTCACGGTCGACGCCGAACACGCCACCGGGCATCCGGCCATCCCGAACGAGGAGATCGCCGAGGACTGCGCGGCCCACCCGGACGTGCTCATCCCGTTCGCCGGCATCGACCCGCACAAGGGGAAGGCCGGTGCCCGCCAGGCCCGCCGCCTGGTCGAGCACTTCGGTGTCCGGGGTTTCAAGTTCCACCCCAGCATCCAGGGCTTCGCGCCGGACGACCCGATCGCCTACCCGCTCTACGAGACGATCCAGGAGCTCGGGGCGGTGGCCCTGTTCCACACCGGGCAGACCGGCATCGGCGCCCGGGTCCGCGGCGGCGGCGGGATCCGCCTCAAGTACTCCAACCCGATGCTGGTCGACGACGTGGCCGTGGACTTCCCGGACCTGCGGATCATCCTGGCCCACCCGTCGTTCCCGTGGCAGGACGAGGCCCTCGCCGTCGCCACCCACAAGGAGCACGTCCACATCGACCTGTCCGGCTGGTCTCCCAAGTACTTCCCGCCGCAACTGGTCCGGTACGCGAACAGCCTGCTCCAGGACAAGGTGCTGTTCGGCTCCGACTACCCGGTGATCACCCCGGACCGGTGGCTCGCCGACTTCGCGAAGCTCGACCTCAAGGACACGGTCCGCCCCAAGATCCTCAAGACCAACGCAGCCCGCCTACTCTTCCGGGAGAACCCATGACCACCACCGTGAACGGCCTCGACGGCCTCAAGTCCCTGGCCGGCAAGGACCTCGGCCGCAGCGCCTGGCTGGAGATCACCCAGGAGCGGGTGAACACGTTCGCCGACGCCACCGGCGACCACCAGTGGATCCACGTCGACGTGGAGAAGGCGAAGAAGGGCCCGTTCGGCGCGCCGATCGCCCACGGCTACCTCACCCTGTCGCTGGTCATCCCGCTCTTCGGCGACCTGCTCGTGGTCGACGGCATCACGATGGGCGTCAACTACGGGCTGGAGAAGGTGCGCTTCCCCAGCCCGGTCCAGGTCGGCTCCCGGATCCGGCTGGCCGCGACCGTGGTCAGCGTCGACGACGTGGCCGGCAACGGCGTGCAGAGCGTCTTCGACTTCACCGTCGAGGTCGAGGGCCAGGACAAGCCCGCCTGCGTCGCCCGGCCCGTCTACCGCCACTACGCCTAGAGGACCGGCCATGCGCAACGCGGGGCTGGGGTCCTGGCCGGTACGCCGGGCGGCCATGTCGCCCGGCCGCACCGCCCTGATCTTCGAGGAGCGGCGTACGACGTACGCCCAACTGGAGGAACGCACCTCCCGCCTGGCCGCGGCCCTGCGTGCCGCCGGGGTCCGGCCCGGGGACCGGGTCGCCTACCTCGGCCCGAACCATCCGTCCCTGGTCGAGACGATGTTCGCGACCTGGGCGCTCGGCGGGATCTTCGTGCCGATGAACGTCCGGCTGACCGAGCCGGAGATCGAGTACCAGCTCCGGCACAGCGGGGCGGTCGCGTTGATCCACGCCCTGCCGGTGTCCTTGGAAGTCCCGATCAAGGTCGGACTCCCCGGATACGAGGACTTCCTCTCGGATCTCGCGCGCTTCGACGAGCCGGTCACGCTCGACGACGTGGCCTGCATCCTCTACACGTCCGGCACCACCGGCCATCCCAAGGGCGCCGTGCTCACCCACGGCAACCTGGTGTGGAACTGCTACAACCTGCTCGTCTGCGTCGACGTCGCCGGCGACGAGGTCACCCTGGTCAGCGCCCCGCTCTTCCACGTGGCGGCGCTCAACCAGTGCCTGCTGCCCACGTTCCTCAAGGGCGGCACGTCGGTGATCATGCCGAGCTGGGACGTCGACGGCTGCTTCGACGCCATCGCCCGGTACGGCGTGACCTGGATGTTCGGCGTCTCCACCATGTTCGCCGGCCTCGCCGGCTCACCCCGCTGGCCGGCCGCCGACCTGTCCTCGGTGCGCTGCCTGATGACCGGCGGCGCCGCCGTGCCGGAGGCGCTGATCCGCACCTACCAGGATCGGGGGCTCGCGTTCTGCCAGGGCTACGGGATGACCGAGACCGCGCCCGGCGCCACCTTCCTGGAGGCGCGGGAGAGCCGCGACCACGTCGGATCGGCCGGCCTGCCGGTGTTCTTCACCGACGTCCGGTGCGTGCGGCCCGACCTCACCCCGGCCCCGCCCGGCGAACCCGGCGAGGTCCTGGTCCGCGGCCCGAACGTGACCCCCGGCTACTGGAACGACCCGGCCGCCACCGCCGCCGCCTTCACCGACGGCTGGTTCCGCTCCGGCGACCTGGCCGTCGTCGGGGAGGACGGCCACTTCCGCATCGTCGACCGCACCAAGGACATGTACATCTCCGGCGGCGAGAACGTCTACCCGGCCGAGGTGGAGGCCGCCGTCTTCGAACACCCCGCGGTCGCCGAGGTGGCCGTCGTCGGCGTCCCCGACGAGAAGTGGGGCGAGGTCGGCCGGGCCTTCGTGGTCCCGGTCCCCGGCGCCGTCCTCCACCCCGGCGACATCCCGGCCTTCCTGGCCGGGCGCCTGGCCAGATACAAGATCCCGGTGTACGTAGACATCGTCACCGACCTCCCGAGAACCGGCTCCAACAAGGTCCGCAAGGGCCCCCTCCGCGACCTCCCGCTGCCTCAGCCCACGCGGTAGAGGGTGGCCAGATCGATCAGGACGATGCCGGTGTCCGCGGAGGCGGCCGCCCGCAGCTCATCGGTGAACCCGGCGCCGCTGAAACACGCGAGCCGTGCGGTGCCGGCGCCGGGACGTCCCTGAGCCGTCAGCAGAGACCTGACGCGGCGCAGCCGGTCGAGGTGGCCCATGCCCATGACGTCGCCCCACTTCGCCTCACCGATCGCCAGCAGCGGCTGGCGGTTGTCGTCGTCGAGGCCGTACACGGCGACGTCGACCTCGTGGGAGGTCCGGTTCGCCGGGTCGTTGACCGTGCCGCCGCTCACCCGGTTCGGGTAGTCGCCGAACACCTCGGGCTCGGCCAGGTGCCGGGTCCAGTAGCGGCAGACGTGCTCGAAATGCGGCCCAGAACGTTGCTGACGAAGCGGCGCCGGCTGCGCTGCCACAGCCGTGCGGTGTCCCGCGTGTGCTCCAGGTCCGACCAGATCGGGCGCATCACCGCGTGGTAGAACGCGACCAGCGGCTCGGCGATCCGGAACGTGGTCCGGTTGTCCCGGAAGGCGTCGGCTTCCCGGGTGACCAGTCCACAGTCCTCCAGCACCGTCAACGGATGGGCCAAATCGCCGGCTTTGCGGCCGAGGTAGGAGGCGATACCGCCGCGATGAGCGTTTCCGGAGGCGATCGCCGCGAGGACCGAGTGATAGAGGCCCGCGTCGCGTAGGTCGGGTTCGTCGGCGAGCAGATACCGGGCCTCCCGGAAGAGAGGGCTGGTCGGGGAGAGAACGGCCCGGACCACCCAGGCGTCGAAGTCCTCCGGGCCGGCGGGAGTGTCGTCGCGAGCGAACTCTCGGCGGTAGGCGGGCGTGCCCCCGACGACGGCGTTGGCCATCAGCGCGGTCGCGTGGTCCTCGATGTCCCAGAACTGAGCGGCGAGCTGGTGATCGAGAGTGGGGACCACCAGTTCCAGACCGGCCCGGCCACGCAGCGGCGCGTTGCCACTGAGGAGCCGGCCCATGAACGACATCGCGGATCCGCAGAGCAGGATGCTGGATCGGCTCTGGTCGCGTTCGGCCCGAAGTGGCGCCAGAGCGTTCTGGATGATCGACGGAATCTGGGGATTCGCCCGCACCAGGTAGGGGAACTCGTCGATCACCACCGGGATCCGGCGCTCCCGCCCGAGGCTGAGGAGCGCGTCGACGGCCTGATGCCAACTGTCGAAAGCGAGGGGCGCCGGCGCATCCACATGCTCCGCCAGGCGTGCCCCGAGTTGATTGAGGGACTCCCGGTCGGCGGCTTCATCGGCCGGGAAATAGAAGCCGCCGGTCGCCTGGCACAACGAGCGAAGCAGGTAGGTCTTGCCCTGCCTGTGCCGGCCATAGACTATGCCGAGGAGAGCCCCAGGCCGATTGTCGGTGGCGAACTCGGCCAGAGCGGCCCATTCGCGTTCGCGTTTGAACATCTCCGCGGGCCGTTCCAGCATGTGCCCATCCTTATCCGAGCTTTTCCGGCCAAGCGGCGGTGACCAGGGCCGGGAGGACGGTGGCGGCGGGGCCGTGCAGGTTGATGCCGGCGACCGCGTCCAGGGGGGTGGGCTGCGGGTTCACCTGGATCACGGTGGCACCGAACATGGCCGCCACCTTCGGGATCTCGGCCGCCGGGTAGACCAGGCCGGACGTGCCGATCGTCAGGAGCACGTCGCAGTCGGTCGCCTCCTGGACGGCCGTCTCCAGGATCTGTTCCGGCAGGGCCTCGCCGAACCACACCACGCCCGGGCGCACCGGGCCGGAACAGTGCTCGCAGCGGGGCGGGGCCAGCCGGCGGCCCTCCGCGGGCTCCTCGCCGTCGGTCACCGGGGCGGACCGGGCGCACGACGCGCAGCGCGGCTCGAACAGGCTGCCGTGCAGGTGCAGCGGGTCCGTCGATCCGGCGCGTTCGTGCAGGTCGTCCACATTCTGGGTGATCACGACACTGCGCGGGGCGCGCGCCTCGATGGCGGCGACGGCCTCGTGCCCGGGGTTGGGGTGGACCCGGCGGATCACGGTGCGGCGCCATTCGTACCAGCCCCACACCAGGTCCGGGTCGTTCTGGAAGGCCTGCGGGGTGGCCAGCGCCTGAGCGTCGAACCGCTCCCAGAGGCCGGTCAGCGCGTCCCGGAAGGTGGGCACGCCGCTCTCCGCCGAGATGCCCGCGCCGGTGAACACCACCACCCGCCGCGCCCGAGAGAGGACCTTCGCGGCCTCGCGCACCTCAACCATTCGATCCCCCACCGCTGTCCGAACGTTTCACCAGCACGGACGAGTGTCGCATCACCGGGGGAGCGGATGGGTCGTTGACTCTCGGAGAGCGCGCGGAGGTGGTCGTCGAATGTCCGAAGTGGGATGCCGTTGAGTGACGAGCCCACCGAACCGCCGAACGGCCCCGACCGCACCCGCCGTCTGCGCGCGGCCGGCGACCGGCTGCTCACCGTCGTCGGCGAGTGGACCGCGCCGGGCCCGGAGCGTACGGAGTGGTCGGAGTCGAACATGAGCGTCCTGGTCGGCGCGGTGACCGCGGCCGCCGGGTTCCTCTTCCTGGCCGCCATGATGGTCATCTGGGTCGCCCGCTCCTGAAAGCGAGCGCCGCCACCGCGGCCATGGCCAGCAGACCTCCGCTGACCAGGGCGAACGTTGTCGACGTGACGGACGCGAGCAGGCCGCCGCGGAGGTTGCCGAGTTCTGGGCCGGAGTGGCCGACGATCAGCTCGGCGGCCGACACCCGGCCCAGCATCGCGTCCGGGGTGTGCGTCTGAACGACCGTGCCGCGCGTGACCACCGCGACGGTGTCGGCGGCCCCGGCCACGGTGAGCAGCAGCAACGCGACCCACACGAGCGGCGCGACGCCGAGCAGGGCGATCGCCGCGCCCCAGACGGCCGCCGCCGCGAACATGATCGGCGCGGGCCGGGAGCGCCGGGTGAAGACCCCGGAGAGCAGCGAGGCGGCGACGCCGCCCACGGCGAGGGCCGAGAAGAACAATCCGAGGGTACGGGGATCGCCGCCGAACCGTTCCGCGTTCAGCACCGGGAACAGGCTCACCGGCATGGTCAGCACGGTCATCGCGAGGTCGGTGAGCAGCGCGCCCCGGACCGCCCGGTGCCCGGCCAGGAACCGTAGCCCGGCCATCGCCGCCCGCACCCCGGGCCGGGACGCCTCCCCGGTCGGCGGCATCGGCGGCAGCATGGCGGCGGCGCCCAGTATCACCACGAAGGACAGCGCGTCGGCGAGGAAGCAGCCGCCCACCCCGGCCGAGGCGATGAGGAGCCCACCGAGCGCCGGGCCGAGCAGCATCGACGTCTGGAAGGCGATCCGGTTCAGGGCCAGCCCGGCCGCCAGTTCCCGCGCGGGCAGTAGCCGGGGCAGGATCGCCCGGGACGCCGGCCCGGCCCCGGCCGCGAAGGACCTCTGCACCGCGACCAGCCCGAGCAGCGCACCGACCGGCAACCCACCGGCGAACGCCTGCACCGCCAGCAGCCCCGCGCACACGGCCTGCCCAGAGACGCAGATCAGATAGAAGCGGCGCCGGTCCCCATGGTCGGCCAGTGTGCCCGCGAACAGCCCGAACACCAGCAACGGCAGACCCGACGCGAGCCCGGCCGCCCCGGTCCACGCCGGGCTCCGGGTGGTCTCCCACACCTGGTAGAGGACCGCGACCAGCGCCATCTGGCCACCCAGCCCGGAACACACGCGCCCGGTCCACCAGCGCCGGAAGTGACGCGAGGACCGCAGCGGGGACACGTCGATCAGGGCGGTGCGCAACGGCATGGCGGCTTCCACCGTACGAAAGGAATCGCCCGCCTGCCGGGAGTGGCAGGCGGGCGAGTCAGCCGATCAGAGTGAGACGGCCTTGCCGCCGAGGGTGATGGCCAGGCGGCCGTCCGAGGCGAACGACCAGGCCAGCGCGCCGGTGAAGTTCGCGCAGCGGCTGCCGTTCGTGCCGGACCAGAACTGGTTGGTGCTGTCCGCGGTGCCGATGATGCGGTCGTTCGTGCCGCTGGAGCTGCGGCACGAGGTGTTGGTGGTGAAGACCGACGTGCCGGCGTCGAAGTTGAAGTTGCGCTCGGCGTTGTCGATGCTCAGGTTGTTGGCGATCGTCATCGAGCCCGGGTTGCTGTTGTAGGTGAACCCGTGCTTGCCGTTCCTGTACGCCACGGTCCGCTTCACGATGTGGTTGACCTTGATGTCCTCGCCGCCGAGCTTGAAGCCGTTGCGGTCACCGTTGCCGGCCTGCGAGCCGTCGCTGAGTGTGCCGTTGTTGTAGGCCAGCGAGTCCTCGATGGTCACCACGCCGATCGGCCCGGTGTCGGTCTTGGTGTAGAGGTCCCAGCCGTCGTCGATGTTGTTGTGCGAGACCGCGTACCGGAAGACGTTGCCCGATCCGACGGTCAGTTTGGCGGCGAAGCCGTCCGCGTCCTCCCCGTCGGAGTCGGCGTTGTCGTGCGACTCGGCGCTGAGGATCAGGTTGTTCGCCGGCCACTGGGCGGCCGGGGTGTCCGACGCGATCCGGGACAGCTGGAGGCCGGTGTCCCGGTTGTACCGGGTGATCGTGCGCTCCAGGACGTTGTTGCTGCCGCCCACGAAGATGCCGTTGTCGCCGGCGCGCTCCACCACGATGCCGTAGATCCGCCAGTAGTTGCCGTTGACGGCGAGACCACGGGCCGCGGTGTCCTCGGCCTGCGCCGAGAAGTTCAAGACCGGAACTTCACCGGGGTACGCGGAAATCGTCTTCAGCGCACCGGACGAGCCGTTGTTGCCCGGCGCGATGGTGACCGTCGACGGGTGCGCGTAGGTGCCGCCACGCAGGTAGATCGTGCCGCCCGCGGCGATCCGGGTGATCGCCGAGGTGAGCGTGGTCGGCGCCGCCACCGTCCCGGCCGCGCTGTCGGTGCCGTTGGGCGCCACGTAGAGGGCGCTGCTCGACGGCGGCGGAGAGGAGGAACTGGCCGACGGCGACACCGACGGCGAGGAGGAGGAGGAGGTGGGGGAGGAGGTCGGCGTGGACACCCCGTCGTCGACCAGGACGTCGTCGAAACGGCCCGCCGCGTACTCGGTGAGCAGCCCGATCCGGCCCGCCGTGATGGTGCTGTCGGTGGCCGACCCGACGCTGGCGCCGTTGACCGAGCCGCTGATCGTGGTCCCGTCGACGGTCAGTTTCAGCGTGTAGAAGGTGCTCGCCGAGATGGTCTGGCTCAGGCTGCCCAGGACGGTGACGCTGCTGCCGTTCATGGTCTCCAGCTGCACCCGGTTGGCGCCGGTCAGCGACAGCCGGTACATCTTCGTCGCCCCGGCGGCGCGGGCGGTCAGCGCCACCACGCCGGAGGTCGAGCTGAACGCGGTCGCCTTCACTCTCGCCTGGACCGAGTAATTGGTCCAGGAGGTGGTTCCGGCGAATTGCCGGGCCCTGGTGTTGGTGCTGTCCGACTGCTGGAACACCTGGGTGCCGTCGCTCACCACCGACCAGGTGCCGCCCGATTTCGACCACCCGCTGGTGCTGCCGGACTCGAAGTCGGCGGTGAACAGGGTGGCCGCCTCGGCGGTGCCGATCGTGACGAAGACACCGGCCGCGACCAGGCCGGCGAGTCCGGCGGCGCCGAGCGAACGGCGCAGTCTACGGTCCCGTGGATGGGATGACATGGGGGGATTCTCCTTGTCGCAAAGGGATCCCGCCGGGCGCGATGCAGCCGTCCGCGATCGCCGGGAATGGCGGCGGACGTGCAGCGTGGGGGATGTTCCGGCGGGGCACCGTTGGGGACGGATTCCGAGTTGGAATCTGCCACCGGGCATTACCGCCCGTCAACGGAATCCCTTTGCAGGTTTGTTGCAGGAAAGCGTTCAGGCGTGTGCGGCGAGGAATTCGTCCAGGCAGCGTTCGGCGTTCGCGGTGACCGTCAGGGCCGGGTTGGCGAGGCACGCGGAGCCGGGCAGCAGGGCGCTGTCCACGCAGTACAGGTTCTGATATCCGGCCACCTTCCCGGTGAAGTCGGTGGCCCTGCCCATCACCAGACCGCCGAGCGGGTGGTAGGTGTTGCGCGACCCCAGGCCCATGCCGGTGTTGCGGTCGTAGGACGGCAGCCCGGTCAGCAGCGAACCCTTCGAGCCCTCGGTACGCCACCACAGCCGGGTGGCCAGATCCCGCCCGGCCTTGTCGCCGGCGGTCTCCATCTCGGCGTACGGCCAGTGGACCTTCCCGGCGCCGGTGGCCGCGTCGTACCGGATCTCGCCACGTTCCGGGATCAGGGTGGTGATCAGGTGCGCGGTGGTGGCCGGCAGCCAGGACGGGATCGGCGCCGCCTCCCAGGCCATGGCGGTCCGCGCGTACGGGTTCGCGTCGTCGAAGAACCGCACGTTGCCCGGCCCGCCCTGCGCGTGCCCGACCGCCTTGCGCAGGTTGAGCCGGGCGATCAGGAAGTCCCCGTTGTTGCCCCAGCCCTTGCCCACCTCGGTGCTGGTCAGCCGGGGGAGACGGCCGCGTGCCCGGGAGGTGAGCAGCAGTGACGTGCTGTTCAGCGAGCCGGCCGCCAGGAACACGAACTCGGCCGTGAACGTCTTGTTCGCGAGCACTCCACCGCGCTCGTCGATCTGCCGGGCGGCGACCTCGAACCGCTCCTGCCCGGACACCTCCCTGATCTCGGACACCTCGTGCAGCGGCAGGATGCTGACATGCCCGGTCTGGGTGGCCCAGGCGAGATAGTTGTGGTCGACGCTGTTCTTCGCGCCCGAGTTGCTGCCGAACGGCCCCTCACCGATCGTGTGACAGGCCCGCACCCGGCCGGCCAGCTCGTCCCGGATCACGTTCCAGTCGACCCCGAACGGCACCGGTACGGGTGTGCGCCCGAACTCGGCGATGTATTCCAGCCACGCGCGCGCCCCCGCGTACCCCGCATGGTTTTGAATGTCGGCGGGAATCGGTGCGGCGCCCAGATTCTGCCGGGCGCGCGGCCAGTAGACGTCCTCGAACGTGGTGTACGACAGTTCGGCCGGATAGACCCGCTCCCAGTCGGCGCGGCGCGGTTGTGGCAGGTACATGCCGATGACCAGCGACCCACCGCCCACCCCGGCCCCGCACATCACCTGGATGCCGTCGCCGACGTGTTTCTGGATGAGCCCGGCGCCCCGCTCGATGGTCTTGCTGACGTCCAGGCCGAGTGGCG
Source organism: Actinoplanes flavus (assembly GCF_017592555.1). Classification (GTDB taxonomy): domain Bacteria; phylum Actinomycetota; class Actinomycetes; order Mycobacteriales; family Micromonosporaceae; genus Actinoplanes; species Actinoplanes flavus. Next base: position 340,560 of record NZ_JAGFNS010000002.1, read on the forward strand.
GTTTGTCGGCGAACCACGCGCACCGCCAGTCCGGGTCGCTGATCGTGCAGAACGTGTCGCCGGAGCCGTCCAGATCCCAGCGCCGGCCCCGTTCCAGGACGGTCACCTCCACCCCGGCCTGGGCCAGCCGGTACGCGGCCACCGCACCGGCGAACCCGCTGCCGATCACCAGGGCGGTCCGGCCCTGGAGGTTGCGCCGGGCCAGGCCGGGCAGGAACAGCCCGGCGGCGCTCGCTTGCAGAAGAGTCCGGCGTTTCACGGCTGCCTCCCGACCACCCACATGGAGAAGAACTGCGACCCGCCCCCGTACGCGTGCCCGAGCGCCGTCGCCGCGCCCGGCACCTGGTGCTCCCCGGCCCGGCCCATCACCTGCATCGCGGCTTCGGCGAACCGCAGCAGGCCGGACGCGCCGATCGGGTTGGAGCAGAGGACCCCGCCGGACGGGTTGACCGGCAGCGCTCCGCCGATCCGGGTCTCACCCGATTCGACGAGTTTCCAGCCCTGTCCCTGGCCGACAAATCCGACGTTCTCCAGCCACATGGGCTCGAACCATGAAAAGGGCACGTAAAGTTCGGCTACGTCGATCTCCTCCAGCGGCCGTTTTATCCCCGCCGCCTCCCAGAGGGCGGACGCGGCCACCGAACCCGCCCGCGGATCGACGTGATCCTTACCGGAGTAGAAGGTCGGCTCGGTCCGCATGGCGGTCGCCCGGATCCAGGCCACCTGGTTCGACGATGCCTCGGCGGCCGCCTGATCCCCGATCACCAGCGCGCAGGCGCCGTCCGAGGAGGGGCACGTCTCGTCGTACCGGATCGGATCCCACAGCATGGGGGACCGCTGCACCGAGTCGAGGGTGATGTCCGGCTGCCGCAGATGCGCGTGGGGATTCAGGGCGCCGTTGCGCCGGTCCTTCACCGCCACCAGGGCGCCGATGTGCGCCGGAGCATCGAATCTCCGAATATACGAGCGGATATGGGGAGCGAAGTACCCGCCCGCCCCCGCCGTGATCGGCGCGCTGAACGGCGGCTGGATCGACAGCGCCCACATCGCGTTCGACTCCGACTGCTTCTCGAACGCCACCGCCAGCACCCGCCGGTGCACCCCGGCCCGGATCAGGCTGGTCGCCACGATCCCGGTCGCCCCGCCCACCGAGCCGGCCGTGTGCACCCGCAGCAGCGGCTTCCCGGCCGCCCCGATCGCGTCCGCCAGGAACAGCTCGGGCATCATCACGCCCTCGAACAGGTCCGGCGCCTTACCCAGCACCACCGCGTCGATCTGATCCCATCCGGTCGCCGCGTCGGCCAGCGCCCGGTCGATCGCCTCCCGGCACAGCCCGGCCATCGACACGTCGGTGCGCCGGGTACGGTGCTCCGTCTGCCCGGTTCCCAATACCGCGGCCCTGCGCATCACGCCTCCAGCACACAGACGAGGTTCTGCTGCAACGCGGGCCCGCTCGTGGCGTGCCCCACCGCGGTCCGCGCCCGCCCGGACATCACCTCGCCGGCCGCCGCCCCGATCCGCGACAGCCCGGCCGAGAACATCGCGTTCGCGCCGAACGGCAGGTAGGAGCCGGCCCGGACCACCGCACGCAGCAGCAGCTCCTGATGGGTGAACGGGGCGTGCAGCGCGGCCACGTCCACCGGGCCGTCCAGGCCGGCGTCCCGGGCCGCCGCGACCGCCGACGGCACCGTGGTCAGGTCCCGCTCGCCGAGGCCCTGCGGATCCACCCGATGCGCGAACCCGGCGATCCGGGCCGGCCGTTCCCGCAGATCGCGGGCACGATCAGTCGCGGCCAGCACGACCGCCGCGGCACCGTCGGCGACGCGCGCCACGTCGTGCTCCCGCAACGGACAGCAGAGGTACGCGCCCTCGGCGCGCCGCCCCACCACCCGCGCCATGTCGTCCTCGGTGAACAGTCCCGCGTCCAGGGCGAGCCGGGCCTGCAACGCCGCGACGCTCGTCGCGCCCGGCCACAGCGGCGCCACCGTGTACGGGTCCAGCTGCAACGACAGCACCCGGTCCAGATCGCCGGCCGTGCCCTTGCCGAACCCGTACACCAGGGCGGTCTCCGCCTCCCCGGCCAGAATCTTGAGGTACGCCTCGTACAGCGCCCACGCCGCGTCCATCTCCACGTGCGATTCGCTGATCGGCGGCACCGCCCCGATCGCGTCCACCGCGCTGACGAACGAGAACGCCCGCCCGGCCAGGTAGTCCGACGACCCGGAGCACCAGAAGTCGACCTCGCGGCGGCCCAGCCCGGCGTCCGCCAGCGCGGCCGTGATGACCGGTACCAGCGTCTCCACCCCACTCGTGGTGAGCGAGCGGTCCGCGCTCGCGTATCCCACCACCGCCACGGCGTTCACAGGTGTTCCGCGTACGACTCGTAGGGGGCGTCCGGCTCCCCGGACGGCTCGAAGTGGTCGATGTTCTCCGGCGTGGTGGACCATCGCGACCGGTCCCGCCAGACCGCGGCCACCCGCATCCCCATCCGCACGTCCGCGGCCTCGACGCCGAGGATCAGGTGCGAGATCGGGATGTCGGCGCCGTCCAGCAGCACCTGCGCCACCACGTACGGCGGGGTCAGCCGCTGCCCCGCGAACGGCACGTTGACCACGCAGAACGTGGTGACCATGCCGCGGTCGGCGACCTCCACCACCTCGTCCGGGGCCACCCCGTCGGCGGGGCAGACGCGCGGGGGGACGTACACCTTCCGGCAGGCCGGGCAGCGCTGGCCGATGATCCGCCCCTGTTCCAGGGCCCGCAGATAGCGGTCCTCCTCGGTGGACGTGGTGTGTGTGTAGTGCAACCGGATCGGCGTGGTCATGATCTCCACCGGCTCGCCGCCGGTTGAACCGGACATGTCGGATTCGCCAGGCTCGAAGCATTCGATGTCCCGGATGTGTCCCTGTCTCGCGGGCGTCCAGCGAATCCGCACCCGCATCCCGGTGTGCAACTCGGAGGCGTCCACCGCGTGCAGCATCGGCGTGTCCGCGCCGTCCAGCCGGATCAGCGCCCACCCGAACGGCCGGTCCAGTGGCTGTCCCTCGACCGGCCGCGCGTTCCACGTCCAGCTCACCACGGTCCCGGTGGGCGACACCTCGACCAGGTCGGTGACCGGCTCGTGGGTGACCGGGTCGTACTCCAGCGGCGGCACGTGCACCCGCCCGTCCGAGGTCCGCGCACCCAGCACCCGCCGCTCCCGCAACCCCGCCATGAACCGGCCCAGCACCGGCCCGAGTGAGCGGGTGTAGTCGAAGGCGATGGTCAGCGGTGCCGCGAGGGTATCCACGTCAATGAGTGAAACACGTTCCAATATTGGCGAGCAAGGACCGTGTGTAGACGCTTTCTCATCGATGGAACCAGTTATAGAGTCGGGCCATGACGGGCATCGGGATGTGGACCATCGCGGCCGAGCGGCCGCAGCTCGCGGCCATCGTGGACCCGGACGGCCGCACCCTCACCTACGGCGAACTCGCCACCGAGGCCGACCGGATCGGGCGCGGCCTGCGCGACGCCGGGCTGGAGGCGGGCGACACCATCGCCCTGCTGCTGCCCAACGGCGCCGACATCCTCACCGCCTACTTCGCGGCCGCCCAGATCGGGCTCCACGTCGTACCGCTGAACTGGCATCTCACCGCCGCCGAGATCGGCTACATCCTGCGCGACTGCGGCGCCCGCGCCTTCATCGCGCACGAACGCTTCGCCGACGCGGCCCGCGAGGCCGGGCCGTCCGTGCCATCCCGCTTCGCGGTCGGCGACATCCCGGGCTTCGCGCCCCTGTCCACCCTGGGCGCGGGCGGATCCGGCAGACCCTTCCCTCGTACGCTCGGCGCGCTCATGGTCTACACGTCCGGCACGTCGGGCCGGCCCAAAGGGGTACGCCGTCCGCTGCTCGGCCTCGACCCCGACCAGGTGCCACCGGTGTCGTTGTGGTTCTTCGGACTGTTCGGTCTGCGCCCGTTCGACGATCACGTCCATCTGTGCTGCTCACCGCTTTACCACACGGCCGTGATGAACTTCGCGGTGATCTCGCTCCAGTTCGGCCACACGGTCGTGGTGATGGACCACTGGGACGCCGAGGAGTTCCTCCGTCTGGTGAGCACACACCGGGCCACCCACAGCCACATGGTGCCCACCCAGTTCCGGCGGCTGCTCGCCCTGCCCGCACACGCCCGGCGGCGGTACGACGTGTCCTCGATGCGCGCCATGATCCACGGGGCCGCGCCCTGCCCGCAGCCGGTGAAACGGAACATGCTCGACTGGTTCGGGCCGGTCGTGATCGAGTACTACGCCGCCTCCGAGGGCGGCGGCACCCTGATCACCGCCGCCGAATGGCTCCAGCGGCCCGGCTCGGTCGGCCGTGCCTGGCCCGGCTCCCGGGTCCGGGTCCTCGACGACGACGGCAAGGACCGGCCGCCCGGCGAACCCGGCACCGTCTACCTCCAGATGGGCGACGCCACCTTCGAATACCACGGAGACGCCGAGAAGACCCGCGCCTCCTGGCGGGACCGGATGTTCACCGTCGGCGACATCGGCTACCTCGACGACGACGGCTACCTGTTCCTCTGCGACCGGGCCAGCGACGTGATCATCACCGGCGGCGTCAACGTCTACCCCGCCGAGATCGAGAACGAGCTGGCCGTCCACCCGGCGGTCGCCGACGCCGCGGTCTTCGGCATCCCGCACGACGAGTGGGGCGAGGAGATCAAAGCCGTGGTCCAGCCCCGGCCCGGCATCAACCCCGGCCCCGCCCTCACCACCGAACTGCTCGCCTTCCTGGCCGGCCGGGTGGCCCGCTTCAAACTGCCCCGCACCGTCGACTACGTCGCCGAACTGCCCCGCGACCCGAACGGCAAGCTCTACAAGCGCCACCTCCGCGACCCCTACTGGTCCGGCCGAGACCGCGCCATCTAGACAACCTTTGCGGTCGAGGTCCGCGTTTCGCTTCCGGCCCCTTTCCTGGTACGCCTGTCGTCGTCCCGTTTCTATTCGTCCCGTTCCGCCCGCCCGCCCGTCTCGCTGCCCACTCCCGCCTGTGCCGCCCCCGCCGGGCGGAGATCGGTCGGCCACTCACGCATGTGCTGCCGCCCCCGCCGGGCGGGTGGTTGCGGTTGGTGCTTGCCAGGCACCCGGGTGCGGCTCCCGGCGGTCACGCCGCTCGCGCCACGCGGAGGTGAACGCACACGAAAGCCGTCACGTGGGCTGCCGTCGCGGCGATAGGCCACGTAGGCGACCACGACACCGCCACCGTGCGCGCCCACCCTCGTGCAAGCACGACCAACCGTCCCGGGCGGCCGGCGCAACGGCCGCGTCGCCGGCCGGACCCGGCAATTGCTCGCGAGGCGCCGCGGGACGGGGTGGTTTGGCGGGAACGGGCACGTCCGTACGATCAAACGCCTTTGAAGTGGGGTTTTCGTTTTTCGATGAAGGCGCGCGGGCCCTCCTTGGCGTCCTCGGACATGAAGACGCGGATGCCGATGCGGGATTCGAGGGCGAACGCCTCGTTCTCCGGCAGGCCCTCGGTCTCGCGGATGGTGCGCAGGATGGCCTGCACGGCGAGGGGGCCGTTCGCGGCGATCGTCTCGGCGATTCTCAAGGCATGCGCCAGGGCTTCGCCATCGGGGACGACGTGGCCGATCAGTCCGGCGTCGCGGGCCTCGAAGGCGGTCAGGTGCCGGCCGGTGAGCAGGAGATCGGCGGCCACCGTGTAGGGCAGCTGGCGTGGCAGCCGGACCGCCGAGCCGCCGAGCGGGAACAGCCCCCACCGGGCCTCGGAGACGCCGAAGCGGGCGCTCTCGCCGGCCACCCGCACGTCGGTGGCCTGCAGGATCTCGGTGCCGCCGGCGACGGCCGGACCTTCCACGGCGGCGATCAGCGGCTTGGTCAGACGGCGGCCCTTGAGCAGCGCGTCGATGCGGGACAGGTCGGTGCCGTTGGACCGGAACCCGTCGCCGGGGTGCTCGGCGGTCATGGCGCGAAGGTCGGCGCCCGCACAGAACGCGCCACCCGCGCCGGTCAGGATCGCCACCCGGATCGACGGGTCGGTGTCGACCCGGTCCCAGGCGTCGCGCATCACCGCCATCATCGCGGGGGAGAGCGCGTTGCGGACCTCCGGCCGGTTCATCGTGACGATCAGGATCGGTCCGCGCTGTTCGACGAGAGCGTCCACCCGGTTTCCCTCCCAGTGCCAAACTCTTGCTCCGGAACGATAACAGGTTCTACTTTGCGTTGATGGCGGCCAATATTGCGGACCTGTTCGAGCACGCGGTCGACGCCTTCTCCGATCGCGTCGCGGTGGCCTGCGGCGAGCGTGAGACCACCTACGCGGAGCTGGAGGAGAGCGCCAACCGTTTGGCCCATTTCCTGCGAAGTCGAGGAGTGGGCAAGGGCGCCCACGTCGGGCTGTACGCGGGCAACTCGATCGAGGCCGTGGTGGCCATGATCGCCGTGTACAAGCTGCGCGCCGTGGTCGTCAACGTCAACTACCGGTATGTGGAGAACGAGTTACAGTACCTGTTCGAGGACGCCTCCCTGACCGCGCTGATCCACGACCGCGGATTCTCGGCGAAGGTCCGGGCCGTGGGCGGCGGCCTGGACACCACGATCGCCCTGCCGGACGGGACCGATGCCGACATCCCGGGCGTCTCCTACGCGGACGCCGTCGCCGCCGGCAAACCCGACCGGGACTTCGAGCCCCGTGAGGGCGACGACATCTACCTGCTCTACACCGGCGGCACCACCGGCTACCCGAAGGGCGTCATCTGGCGGCACGAGGACGTGTGGCGAGTTCTCGGTGGTGGCATCGATTTCATGTCCGGCATCCCCGTCGAGGACGAGTGGGCCCAGTCCCGGCGCGGCGCCGAGATGCCGCCGATGGTCCGGTTCTGCCTCGCCCCGCTCATCCACGGCAACGCCCAGTGGGCCGCCCTCGCGGCGCTGTTCGGCGGCGACACCGTGGTGTTCCTGCCCCACTTCGACCCGGACGACGTGTGGCGGGTGATCGAACGCCGCCAGGTCAACGTGGTGGTCCTGATCGGCGACGCGATGGCCCGGCCGATCATCGAGGCGTACCTGGCCGGCAACTACGACGGATCCTCGCTGGTGGCGATCTCGTCCAGTGCCGCCCTGTTCTCGCCATCGGTGAAGCGGCAGTACCTGGAGGCGCTGCCCAACGTCATGGTCACCGACGCGATCGGCTCCTCGGAGACCGGATTCGCCGGCATCGGCATCGTCGCCGACGTCCAGGGCGGCGCCGTCGACGGGCCGCGGGTCATGCCCGGCCCGGACACCATCGTCATCGACGAGTACGGCAACAAGGCCGCACCCGGCGTCGTCGGCCGGCTGGCCCGCGGCGGGCACGTGCCGCTCGGCTACCACAAGGATCCGGAGAAGACCGCCGCGCTGCTCACCGAGGTGGACGGGGTCCGCTACGCGATACCCGGCGACCTGGCCCGGATCGAGGAGGACGGCACCCTCACCCTGCTCGGCCGTGGCAACACGTGCGTCAACACCGGCGGCGAGAAGGTCTTCCCCGAAGAGGTCGAGGGCGCCCTGAAAGCCCATCCGGACGTGTTCGACGCCCTGGTCATCGGTGCGCCCGACGACCTGCTCGGCCAGAAGGTCGTCGCCCTCGTCCAGACCCGCCCCGGCGCGACCCTCGACCTGGACGACCTCGACACCCACGTGCGGCAGCGCATCGCCGGCTACAAGGTGCCGCGCCGGATCTGGGTGGTCGACGGGATCCAGCGCACCATCAGCGGCAAGGCCGACTACCGGTGGGCGCACACCTACGCGAGGGAGCACCATGCGGACTGACCTCTGCGACCTGCTCGGCGTCGACCATCCGATCGTCGGGTTCAGCCCGTCCGAGCACGTCGTCGCGGCCATCAGCCGGGCCGGCGGGTTCGGGGTGCTCGGCTGCGTCCGGTTCAACGACGCCGCCGAACTCGACACCGTCCTCACCTGGCTGGACCGGGAGACCGAGGGCCGCCCCTACGGCGTTGACGTGGTGATGCCCGGCAAAGTCCCCACCGAGGGACTGCCCGCCGACCTCGGTGAACTGATCCCTCCCGGACACCGCGACTTCGTCGAACGGACCCTGCAACGCCTCGGCGTCCCCCCGCTCGGGGCCGCCTCGGACCGGCCCGGCGTCCTCGGCTGGCTGCACTCGGTCGCTCGCAGTCACGTCGAAGTGGCTCTCCAGCACCCGGTCCGGCTGATCGCCAACGCGCTCGGCCCGCCGCCACCGGACGTCATCGCCCAGGCCCACGACCGTGGTCTGCTGGTCGCCGCGCTCGCCGGCCGGGCCGACCACGCCCGCGGTCATGTGGCGGCCGGAGTCGACATCGTGGTCGCTCAGGGCTATGAAGCCGGCGGGCACACCGGGGAGATCGCCAGCATGGTGCTGGTCCCGGAGATCGTCGACGCGGTCGGCGTACCGGTCCTGGCGGCCGGCGGCATCGGCAGCGGACGCCAGATCGCCGCCGCCCTCGCCCTCGGCGCGCGCGGCGTGTGGATGGGCTCGGTCTGGCTCGGCTCCAGCGAATACCGCAGCGCCCCGGCACTGCGCGACGCTCTCCTCCAAGCCGGCTCCGGCGACACCGTGCGTAGCCGCATCTACTCCGGCAAACCGGCCCGCCTGTTGCGCAACCGCTGGACCGAGGCATGGTCCGAATCAGACGCGCCCGCACCACTTCCGATGCCGTTGCAGAACCTGCTCGTCTCCGGGGCCCACGACCGCCTGATGGCCTCCGGGGACCCGACCGTCGTACCGATGCCGGTCGGCCAGATCGTTGGCCGGATGAACGAGGTCCGCCCCGTTTCCGCCATCCTCACCGACCTGGTCACCGAAGCCGACGAAACCCTCTCCCAAATCCACAAACTCCTCTGACCGTACGAGGAGGGCCGCCTCGCCGCATCGAGCCAGCCCCGAGACGCCCTGCGAGCCAGGCGTTCCCTCAGGGCCGTCCCGCCCCCACCGGGCGTGAGCCTGACCGGGCGGCTGGCGGCGCGCGGTCCGACCCTGGGTGGCAGGCGGCGCGCGGTCCGGCCCGGGGTGGCTGGCGGTGCGCGGTCCGGCCTGGGTGGCTGGTGGTGCATGGTCCGACCCGGGGTGGCTGGCGGTGCACGGGTCACGGGGTCTGGCTGGTTGTCAGGGCTGTTTCACGGGAGAGCGGCAGCACTGGTGGCCGGCCGGGTTCGCCGGTCAGGCCGGGTCGCGGCCGATGAAGCCGATCAGGCGGGTCACCGGGTCGGCGTCGGTGGGGACGGTGACCTTCGGGCCGTACTGGCCGGAGGCCCGCAGCATCTCGTCCATCGGTTCCATGCCGGACAGCAGGAGGGTGGCGTAGGCCGGGTCCAGGAACTCGTCCTGGCCGGTGGCCCGGGCCAGATCCCAGGTGTGCATGAAGACGTCAGTCGTGTAGAAGCGGTCGATCGCCTGATCCAGGGGGAGTTCGCCGAGGTGCGGGTTGGTCAGGGTGCGGTCGGCGGTCTTCGGGTCGTCCAGGACGGCCTGGACGGCGGTGTGGTGCGCCTGCCAGGCGGCGACCGGGTCGGCATCCACTGACGGAACCGGCGGCAGGGTGACCTCCGAGCCGGAGGCCAGGAAGCCGGGGAGCCACTCGACCAGGTGGCGGACCACGTCGCGGGCGGTCCAACCGGCGACCGGGGCCGGCGCGTCCCAGTCCTGGGCGCCGGTCACACGGGCGGTGAAGCCTGCGGCGATCTCGCGGTGCCGTTCGGCGGGTGACAGTTCGGCGAGTGTCATCCTTGGCGTCCTCTCTCGATCTGGCTGCGTGGGAGTTTCGATCCGGCCGGGTGGTGGCGATCGGGCTCGAGGTTCGCGATCTGGCCGTAGTTTCAACCTATCAGTTGAAACGGTCCCATGGGGGTGAGGCCGGCTCGGCAGTTCAGCTGGGTGGTCGTGGTGCCACGTGGTGTTCCGCTGGGCGTGTGGTGGTGAGGCTGGCCGGGCCGGTCAGCTGGGTGGTCGTGGTGTTTCGCTGGGCGTGTGGCGGTGAGACTGGCCGGGCAGGGGAGCTGGACGGTTGTGGCGCAACGTGGTGTGCCGCTGAGTTCGTGGGGGTGAGGTCGGCTCGGCAAGTCAGTTGGGTGGTTGTGGTGCCGCGTGGCGGTCCGTTGGGCTTGTGGGGGTGGGGTCGCCCCGGCGGTCGCGGCACGACCGCGCGTTTCGCTCGGCTCGCGGGGTGAGGTCGGCCCGGCGGTCGCGGCACGGCCGCGCGGTGTTCCGTTGGGCTTGTGGGGGTGGGGTCGGCTCGGCGGTCGCGGCACGACCGCGCGTTTCGCTCGGCTCGCGGGGGTGGGGTCGGCTCGGCGGTCGCGGCACGATCGCGCGTTTCGTTCGGCTCGCGGGGGTGGGGTCGGCTCGGCGGTCGCGGCACGATCGCGCGTTTCGTTCGGCTCGCGGGGGTGGGGTCGGCCCGGCGGTCGCGGCACGACTGCGCGTTTCGCTCGGCTCGCGGGGTGCTTCGGGACGGTCGGTGTTCGGCGGGGCGGGGAACGCCGTACCGGAAATGGTGTTGATCGGCCGGACTCCGCCGGTGGGGTGAGTTTTCGGCCGGGGCGGGCGGAAAGGCGGCTGACGCCGAAGGGCCGGCGGATGATGAGAAGCGGTAACCGTCGTCGCTCGTTGGAGCTGACATGCAGACCATTCGGAGATCGCTTGCCCTGTTCGTGGCCGTTCTGTGTGTGACCACTGTGCCGGCTGTGCCGGCCTCGGCCCGGCCCGCCGGATTCGGGGAAGGCGTTCCGGTCGAAGCCCCACCGGGCCTGGTCGCCGTGCAGCGGCCGGAGGGTGATGGGCCCGCCGACATTCCCGACTGGATGACCCGCGAGGCGCGATGGCGGCAGGCCGCTCGGATCCGCGCCCAGTCCGGCTCGGCGGCCGGGCACGGCGGCGCGACCGGCCCCGTGTCCGGCGGTGCCAACACCCACGGATCTGTGCCCGGCGGCGGTCACGGATCTGTGCCTCGCGGCGGTCACGGATCTTTGCCTGGGGGCGGGATCGGATCTGTGCCCGGCGGTGGCCACGGGTCTGTGCCCGGTCCCGATGGTGGGCACGGGTCTGTGCCTGATCCTGACGGGGGTCGCGGGTCTGTGGGCGGGCCCGCCACTTCACCAGCGGGCCCGATTCCGGACGGGGCCATGCTCGGGCCCGACGACCTGGGCGGTGTCGCCCCGCTCGCGGTGGACCGTGACAGCTGGGTGCGGCTGCGCCCACCTCAGCCGTGCGAGGGTGACTACCCGGAGGCCAAAGCCGAGCGTGCCGTCACCGCGGTGATCGACGTCGACCGGGCGCCGATCGCGGTGATGGAGTACGTCGGCGTCTACCGCCGCGGTGAGGCGCGCCGCTACCTGCGCGAACTCCGTGACGTCCTGAAGGTCTGCGAGGGTACCGCCTGGCGGATCGAGGCCACCGGTGTCGCCGGCCCGGACTCGCTGCTGCTGCGGTACAGCGACACCTTCGAGCACGTCGACAAGTGGATCACCCATCACACCTACCTCGTGGTCGCTCGTAAGGGCCGGGCCGTGGTGCTGGTCGCCGATGCCGGCTGGGAGACCGACAGCGGCGACCCGGCAGTGGCCCGCAGGCTGATCACCCCCGCGCTACGGCGGGCGGCTGGCCTTCACTGAACTGCGTCCGGTACAGCTGCTCGTAACGCCCACCGGCGGCGAGCAGCTCCGGATGGGTGCCCCGCTCGACGACCCGCCCCTCCTCGACGACCAGGATCTGGTCGGCCGCCCGGACCGTGGACAACCGGTGGGCGATCACCACCGCGGTACGCCCGGACAGCGCCTCGCCGAGCGCCGCCTGCACCGCCGCCTCGGACGTCGAGTCCAGGTGGGCGGTCGCCTCGTCGAGCACCACCACCCGGGGCCGGGCCAGCAGCAGCCGGGCGATGGTGAGCCGCTGCCGCTCCCCGCCGGAGAGCCGGTAGCCGCGCTCGCCGATGACCGTGTCCAGCCCGTCCGGCAGCGACTCGATCAGGTCGGCGATGTGGGCGCGGCGTAACACGTCCCACAGGTCCTCCTCGGTGGCCGACGGACGGGCCAGCATCAGGTTGGCGCGCACCGACTCGTGGAACAGGTGACCGTCCTGCGTGACCATGCCGAGCGCCTGCCGCAGCGAGGTGGCGCTCAGGTCCCGCACGTCGACCCCGCCGAGCCGGACCGCGCCGGAACCGGCGTCGTACAGCCGTGGCAGCAGGCTCGCCATCGTGGACTTGCCGGCCCCGGACGACCCGACCAGCGCCACCATCTGCCCCGGCTCGGCCCGGAACGAGATGCCGTGCAGCACCTCCTCGCCGCCGCGGGTGTCCAGCGTCGCCACCTCCTCCAGGGAGGCCAGCGACACCTTGTCGGCCGACGGGTACGCGAATCGCACGTCGTCGAACTCGACCGCGACCGGCCCGTCCGGCACCGGGCGGGCGTCCGGCTTCTCCTCGATCAGCGGTTTCAGGTCGAGCACCTCGAAGACCCGCTCGAAGCTGACCAGGGCGCTCATCACCTCGACCCGGGCGCTGGCCAGCGAGGTGAGAGGTGAATACAGCCGCGTGAGCAGGATGGCCAGCGCCACCACGGCGCCCGGGTCGAGGGAGCCGCGCAGCGCGTAGAAGCCGCCCAGTCCGTAGACCAGCGCGATCGCCACCGCCGACACCGACGTGAGCGCGGTCAGGAACGTCCATTGGGCCATCGCCGTGCGCACGCCGATGTCCCGCACCCGGCGGGCCCGTGCCGCGAACTCGGCCGACTCGGCCGACGGGTTGCCGTAGAGCTTGACCAGTGTCGCCCCGGGCGCCGAGAACCGCTCGGTCATCTGCGTGTTCATCGCCGCGTTGTGCTCGGCGGCCTCCCGCTCCAGTCCGGCCAGCCGCCCGCCGACCCGCCGGGCCGGCAGCACGAACACCGGCAGCAGCAGCAACGACAGCAGGGTGATCTGCCAGGACAGCCCGACCATGACGACCAGCGTGAGCGCCAGCCCCACCAGGTTGCCGACCACACCGGACAGCGTCTCGCTGAACGCGTGCTGTGCCCCGATCACGTCGTTGTTGAGCCGGCTGACCAGCGCCCCCGTCCGGGTGCGGGTGAAGAACGCCACCGGCATCCGCTGCACGTGGTCGAACACCATGGTCCGCAGATCCAGGATCAGGCCCTCGCCGATCCGCGCCGAGAACCACCGCTGCACCAGGCCGAGACCCGCCTCCAGCAGCGCGATCACCGCGATCGCCACGGCCAGGGAGAGGACCAGGCGATACTCCCGGCCCTCCACGATGGCGTCGACCACCTGACCGGCGATCACCGGGACGGCCACCGCGAGGATCGCCGTGACCACGCTGAGCAGCAGGAAGCCGGCGAGTTTGCGCCGGTGTGGCCGGGCCAGGGCCAGGATGCGCCGTAACGTGGCGCGGGAGAACGGGCGCTTGTCCTCGCGCTGGTTCATCTGGTGATACATCGCGTTCCAGGCCGCGAATTCCATGCTCATGACTCGAACCTCCCACCTGACCTGAGGTTGAGGTCAACCCGGTTTCCGTCGATGATGCGCCGGGGGTACGACAAGATTTCGGAGTGATCTTCATGCGACGGGCCGACCCGGTGGCGCGGCAGAGCGAACTGCGGCTGCGGGTCGGCGAGCATCTGGACGCGGGCGAGACGCTCCGCGCCGCGCTGTGGGTGGCCCGGGAGTCCGGTCTGTCGACGATCGCCCGGATCACCCGGTGGGAGGGCGCGCCGGAGGGGCTGCTCGGCTTCGGCGGCGCCGGCCCGACGGCGAGCCCACCCCGCGCGCTGACGGGAACCGCCGCCGAGATGGACCGGCGCCTGCCGGAACCCGCCGCCGCGGCGGCGCTCGCCCTGACCGGGGGCCGCCTGCTGCTGTTCGGTGCGGTCGACGAGCCGCCGGACGCCGGTCCTCCGGAGCGGGGCGCCCGCCTGCGGCTGGCCGGCCGCCGATTGCTGGGCCGGGCCGAGCCCGCGCCGCTGCCCCGGCTGGAGCTGCACTGGCAGTGCCCGCGCGCCCTCCTGGCCGCGGTCGATGCCGGCGACCCGGAGGGCACGCTCACGCTGGGCTTCGGGGACGGGTCGACCCTCTCCCTGGTCGCGCCCGCGATGGTGGCGGTGCCGTTCGCGGAGGCGGCCCGTCGCTCACCCGACAGCGGAGAGGGCCGTCAGTAGTTCCAGGGCCAGGCGCCGCGGACGCCGGCCTCCACCAGCGGCACCATGCGGAACGCCGCGTCGGTGAGGCCACCGAAGACGTGCCGGTTCGGCCCGGACCTCCCGTGACCGGCCCGGTAGCCGACCAGGTTCCAGGTGTAGAGCGGCACGTCGTGCGGGACTGCCGAGCCCGGATTCGTCTGGTACGGATGCGCCTGCTCGTCGGTGACGATCAGGACCCGGTCGTGGCCGCTGTACCACCGCCGCACCGCCTGGAGCGTGTTGGTGCCGCCCAGATTCCCGAACCGGTCGACGACCCGCAGGAGCGACTCGCCCTTGCGTACCGTGACCGGCTTGGAGTCGCTGCCGAACTCGACGAGGTCGACCCGGCCGGGGTTGCGCATGGCCACCGCGGTGCCGAAGACCGCCGCCGCGTCCGCGTGGGTGAGCCGGGTCCGCTTCGACGTCCCGTGGAACATCGACCCGGACCGGTCCACCAGCACCAGCGTACGGCCGGGCAGCGCCGGGACGTTGGCCAGCGACGCGGTCAGCGCCCGGTCGAGCGCGTGGCCCCACCGCAGCGACGGCGCGGCACGGTACGCCGCGAGGAACCGGAACGGGAACTGCCGGCTTCGCGCCACCTGCCCCTGGTCGGCCAGCCGTGCCGCCACTCGCGCCGCGACCTCGTCGTCCACCCCCGCGTCGTCGAAATTCCGCAGGTTCCGCAGCAGCGCCATATAACCCATGGTCGGGATGAGGGCAGTCCACAGCTCGGCCTTGCTAACCCGCGAGCCGGCCAGCGACAGCGCGTCCTCCCAGGTCATCCCGGCGTCCCGTAGGGCCGCGGTGTCGAGCAGCACGGACGGGTCGGCGGCGGCCCGGGCGCGCAGCGCCGCGTTCCGGACGATCATCTCGAGGCTCGCCGCGGGGGCGAACGGGCGGTCGTGACGGCGGTCGAGGGCGTGCCGGTACAGCTCGCCCTGCGCGGGCGAGGACGCGGACGGGTGCGCCAGGTCGATGACGTCGGCGAACCGGAATCCCTTGCTCGCCGTGTCGTACTTCAGCAGCGAGAATTCGGTGTAGAGACGCTCGGCGGCGTCGGCGATGCCACGCTTCACCGGCTTCGGGACGGCCCGGCCGTACCGCGAGGTCCAGTACGCGAGCAGCTCGCCGGGCTCATCGGCCCGCTGGAGCACCGCGTCGATCATCCGGCGCCCGCCGGGGAGGCCCGCGTCGAGCAGGGCGCGGGATGCCTCGGCCGCGCCGGCGAGGGAGGCGGATCGCATGTTGGCGGCGCCGCGCAGCCAGCCCAGGAACGCGAGGGTCCACACCGGATCCTGGACGGCGAGCGTACGGACCAGCGCGGCGAACCGGAGGTCCCGATCGCCGGCGGCCTCGTAGAACGTGTTCTCGCCGGCCATGTTCGCCACCGCCAGCAGGAACAGCTCGTTCTTCGGGCTCCGCGTGACGCCTGGAGCGCCCTCGTGGGTGAGCACCCGCCGGCGGGCTTCGACGGCGTTGAACGTGGCCACGGAGAACTCCCCTCGAAATACAGGTCCGGAAACGGGCGCCCGAGATCAGAATCGGCGGCGGAAACGTTAGTGCTCTACCGCTGAGCTATCCCCCGAGGAGAGTCGGGGGAGCGGGATTCGAACCCGCGACCACTCGATTAAGATTCGAAGTACCCGACACCTTCGCACCGGGCGCCCGCATCCGGACCTGCCATTCCTCCCTGGCCGGACCGGCACCGGGAGGCGCGTGCGAAGAAATTAGCAAAGATCCCCGGCGGCGTTCATCCGAATTATTCGAGGACGATGACGGCACGGCCGGTGAGGTCTCCGGCGGCCAATTTCGTGTAGGCCTCGTCGATGTCGGTGAAGCCGAATTCCTCCACCTGGTTGCGGATCAGGCCGGCCCCGGCGAGGGCGATCACCTCCTGGGCGTCGGCGATGGTCGAGCCCTGGAAGGTGAACACCTCGCCGTCGCGGGGCAGCGACGAGAACCACGGGCCGGTGAGCCGGCCGCCGGCCGAGCCGATCAGGCCGAAGGCGCCGCCGGTCCGCACCGCGGCGATGCCGGCGGTGATCGTCTCGTCGGTGCCGACGAAATCCAGCACGACGTCTATATCTGATAAATCGGACAAGCTGGCGAGGGTGGCGTGGGCACCGATCTCCTGGGCGAACGACAGGCGGGCCGGGGACGAGTCCACCGCCACCACCGAAGCCGCCGTGAGCACCCGCAGGAACTGCACCGCGAAAGCCCCCAGCCCACCCGCGCCCACCACCACCGCCGTGCCGCCCGGCCCGATCCGGGGCAGCGCCCGCCGCACCGCGTGATAGGCGGTGGCCCCGGCGTCGGTGAGCGGCCCGGCGTGCCGCGGGTCCAGCGACCCCAGCGGCAGCAGCGCCCGTGGATCGTCGACCAGCACGTGATCGGCCAGCCCGCCGTCCCGGCCGTAGCCGCGCCCGGCCAGCCCGTACGGGCACCCGCTCTCCTGCCCGCGCACGCAGTAGCGGCACGTCCCGCACGACGACGGCGACACGAGCGCCACCGGCTCCCCGGTGTCCACCCGCCATCCGGCGGTCTCGTGCCCGAGCGTGAACGGCATCCGCCAGCCGAGCGCGTCCCCGGCGGCCGCGGGGATCCGCCGCATGGTCAGGTCGGACCGGCACAGCCCGCACCCGGCGACCTTGACCAGCACCTCGCCGGGCCCGGGTGAGGGGTCCGGCACGGTGGTGGCCCGTGGCGGAGCGCCCCACTCGGTCATCCGATACGCGCGCATGCCGTCCAGGGTGGAACCGGTTGCCGCGCCGAGTCAACGTGCATTGACCAAAAACTAGAACGAGTTCTATCGTCGAAGGCGTGCTGACTACACCGTTCGCGGAAGCGATCCAGGAGGCCGAGAGGGTCATCACCACGGCCCCGCACGTCCGTGACGAGCAGGATCTCGTCGAGGGCTACGACTACCTGGCCGGCAGCATCCGCGCCTCGGTGCAGATGGCCTGGGCCTATGAGCGCGACTTCCCCTACTTCGTCCGCTCCACCGGGCCGTACACGAAGATGGGCCTGGACAACCCGGACACCCTCTACTTCCACGCCTGGCTGCGCGACGACGCCGAGTACGTGGTCACCGGGCAGCGCGGCAGCACCGTCGACCTGAGCTTCCAGATCCTCGACGGCGACTACTCACCGATCACCGTGCCGGGCAGCACCGCCGCCTTCGACGACCGGGAGATCCGCACCGAGCCGGACGGCTCCTTCCGGCTGTTCCTCGGCCCCGGCCTGCCCGGCGCCGGGATGCTGGTGGTCCGCGAGGTCTTCAGCGACTGGGCGAGCGAGCGGCCCGGGATGCTGCGCATCCAGCGCGCCGACCGGATCGGTGCGGCCCCACCACCGCCCACCCTGGACGGCCTCACCAAGCGGTACGGCGTGGCCGGCAAGATCCTGATCAGCCGCCTGCGCACCTTCCTCGCGTTCGCCGAGCGGTTCTACCTGAACCTGCCGGTCAACACGCTCACCCCGCCCCGCTCCACGCCCGGCGGCCTGACCACCCAGTTCTCCTCGGCCGGCCACTACGAGCTGGACGACGACCAGGCCATGGTGATCACCGTCCCGGCCAGCGACGCCCCCTACCAGGGCATCCAGCTCGGCAGCATGTGGTACGTCTCGCTGGACTACATCAACCACCAGACCAGCCTCACCCGCGACCAGGCGAGAATCGACCCGGACGGCATGATCCGGTACGTGGTGAGCGAACGGAACCCGGGCGTCGCCAACTGGCTGGAACGTCTCGGCCACCGCCGCGGCTACGTGCAACTGCGCTGGCAGCGGCTGTCCCGCGAGCTCACCGGCGAGGACGGGCCCCGGGTCGACATCATGGCCGTCGACGACCTGCCCAAACAGCTGCCGCATCACCGGCCGGTCGGCCCGCAGGCGTGGCGGGAACGGATCGCCGCCCGGCAGGCCGCGGTCGCGGCCCGGATGCTGGGCTGAGCCGATGCTCCTCGACGGCCGGGTGGTGCTGGTCGCCGGCGTCGGCCCCGGCCTCGGCCAGGCGATCGCCCTCCGCGCCGCGCACCAGGGCGCCGACGTCGTGCTCGCCGCCCGCACCGCGTCGACGCTGAACGAGGTGGCCGCCAAGATCGGCGGCCGTGCGCTGGCGGTGCCCACCGACCTCACCGACGACGCGGCCGTCCAGAGGCTGATCGAGCGGTCCCTGGCAGAGTTCGGCCGGATCGACACCCTGGTGCACAACGCGTTCGTGATGCCGCCGATGCGCAGCCTCCGCAAGGTCGGCCTGGACGAGACGGGGGAGTGCTTCGAGATCAACGTCCTGGCCGCGATCCGTACGATCCGCCTGGTCGCGCCGGCGTTGATCGAGACGCGGGGTTCCATCGTGGTCGTCAACTCGGCGGTGCTGCGGCATTCGCGGCGCCCGTTCGGGCCCTACCGGCTCACCAAGGCGGCCCTGCTCGCGGCGGCGCAGAATCTGGCCAGCGAACTCGGCCCCCACGGCGTCCGGGTCAACTCGGTCGCCCCCGGCTGGATCTGGGCGGACACGCTGCGCGCCTGGTTCGAGTTCCAGGCCGCCCAGCGCGGCGTCCCGGCCCGGCAGATCTACGAGGAGGTCGCGGCCGGCACCGACCTGCGCCGCCTTCCGGAACCCGACGAGGTCGCTGACGCGATCCTGTTCCTCGCCTCCGATCTGGCCCGCGGCGTCACCGGAGCGTGCCTCGACGTCAACTGCGGGGAGTTCCACTGGTGAACACCAGCGCACGCACCGACGTCGGCACGGTCGACGACCTGCACGCCTCGGCGGCCAGACTGACCGGGCTCGACGACTTCGGCGCCGGCGACGATCATCGGTCCGCGCTGTCGGTGCTGCTCACCGCGTACGCCGAAGAGGCAGGCCTGACCCCGGACGGCAGCAAGCGGACCCGCGGCCTGTTGCGCGCCTCGCTGATCTCCCGCCTCCTGGCGGAAGCCGCGTGGCGGCGATTTCCCGAGCATGCCGGCGTGAAACTGCCGAACCCGGTGTTCGTCACCGGCCTGCCGCGCACCGGCACCACCGCGCTGCACCGGATGCTCGCCGCCGACCCCGCCCACCAGGGCCCCGAGCTGTGGCTCACCGAGGTCCCGCAGCCGCGCCCGCCCCGCGAGACGTGGCCGGACGACCCGATCTTCGTCGCTCTGCGTGAGGCCTACCGGAGCGCCGGGCTGGACGGCGTGCACCACATGAGACCCGATCAGGTGGAGGAGTGCTGGCGGCTGCTCTGCCAGTCGATGACCTCGGTGTCGTTCGAATGCACCGCCTACATTCCGTCCTACTCCCGCTGGCTGTCCGACCATGATTGGACGCCCGCCTACCGCAGACACCGCCGCAACCTCCAGCTGATCGGCCTCAACGACCCCGATCGGCGCTGGGTGCTGAAGAACCCCAGCCACCTGTTCGCGCTGGACGCCCTGCTCAGCGTCTATCCGGACGCCACAATCATCCAGACACACCGGGATCCGCGGACCGCGATCGCCTCGGTGTGCAGCCTCAACACCCGCGCCTCGGCCGGCTGGTCCACGGTCTTCGACGGCGCGGTGGCCGGAAAAGCACAGCTGGAACTCTGGTCGCGCGGGCTACGGCGATTCCGCGCCGACCGGGCCCGGCACGATCCCGGGCGCTTCATCGACGTGCGCTACGAGGACTTCGTCGCGTCCCCGCAGCGCACCGTCGAGACGATCTACGATCGCCTGGGGGTCCGGCTCACCGGTCCGGCGCGCGCCGCGATGGCCTCCTTCCAGGAGCAGACCATGCGGGGTACGGGCAAGCCCGCGCACACCTACCAGTTGTCCGATTTCGGCCTGACCCCCGGCGACGTCGACCGTGCGTTCGCCTAGGCTTTCGTCAGGCGGGTTCCACCGGCATCCAGAGTTCGCAGGTGGCGGTGCTGAAATCGTCCGCCCGCTCCAAGATGGAGACGATCGACGGGCCCGGCCGCAGCCGCCACGGGTTCGACGGGAACCACTCGGTCGCGGTCGCCGCCCACGCCGTCTGCAACGCCTCCGGGTAGGGCCCCGACGTGCGGAACACCGCCCAGCGGCCGGCCGGCACCGCGATGGCGTCCAGGTCGTCCGGCGGCGTGGTGCCCGCGGCGATCGCGGCGCCGTGCAGGTAGGTCAACTCGGTGCCCTCCGCGGCGTCCGGGCTCACGTCGTCGGTGACCTGCAACAACCCGGCCGGCTCGGTGTCGCTGAGATCCTTGAGCCGCTGGTGCTCGGTCAGTGGCAGCCCGGCGATGTGCTGCTGGATGTGCGGGTTGACACCGGAGTGGATCAGCGGGACGCGGGCGGCGTGGCCGACCAGACGGAACGCGGGGCGGTCGACGATACGGGTTTCCATGGGGGTGCTCCCTTCGACGGTCAGGCGGAACCTGAGCTGCGGTTGTGTGCGGAGAGGACCACCGTCACGGCGTACGTCACCGGGGCCGGCGCCGTGCACCGCCCGGAACGCCCGGCCGAACGCCTCGGTCGAGCCGTAGCCGTACCGGACCGCGATGCCCAGCAGATCCTTCTCGCCACGGATCACCTCGGCGGCCGCCACGGTCATCCGGCGCCGGCGCACGTACTCCGACAGCGGCATCCCGGCCAGCGACGAGAACATCCGGCGTAGGTGGTACTCGGTGGTGCCGAGCGTCTTCGCCACGGTGGCGACGTCCAGGTCACCGGGCTCCTCCACCAGTTCGGTGAGACGGTTCAGCGCTGCGATCACGAGGTCCTCCTTCCGCCCTCAAGACTGGCCGCTCCCGGGCCCCGCGCGCCCGATCGTTCGCGCCCGATCCGATCATCCGCCGGGAGGGCTAGGGTCGGGACCGTGGATCGAAAGTCGCCGCTGCTTCTGCTCGACCTCGACGGGGTGCTGAACCCGTTCGCCGCGCCGGTCTGCCCGGACGGCCACCGGGAGCGGGTGCTGTTCGAGGGCGAGGAGCCGGTGCGCTACTGCCCGGAGCACGGCGACTGGATCCGCGAACTGGCCGCCGCCGGGGAGCTGTGGTGGGCCACCGGCTGGGGAGACTACGCCAACGAGCTCTACCTGCCGTGCCTCGGCCTCGGCCCGCTGCCCTACGTCGAGTTCCCGCCGGTCCCGTTCGAGCCGGAGCTCAAGGTCCCGGCGGTCGACCTGGTCGCCGGGGACCGGCCGGTCGCCTGGATCGACGACAACCACACGGCGGCCGGGCTGCGCTGGGCCGCCGCCCGCCCGGCGCCCACCCTGCTCGTCTCCATCGACCCGGCGATCGGCTGGACCCGTACCGACGTCGACCGCGTCCTCACCTGGGCCCACGACCCCTACGGCGACGCCTGACCGATCCACCCGCGACCGAAAAGCACCAGCCAGCCGGGGGCTTCTGGGGGTCGGCTGGATCCGACGGTCACGCCCGGTGGGCGTGGCATGGTCCGGGCCACCCACCCGCCTCGCGGGTCTGGTACGGCGGGTTCGGGCAGCCCGTACCGGAAATGGGGTCATTCGGCGCGGAGCGCTGTGGACGCGCGAGAGCGAGCCGCCCAACCAGCCGGGAGCAGCGCGCCGATCGCGGCCAGCAGGATGCCCGCGGCCCCCAGGGCGACCAGCTCGGCCGGGCGATAGACGGCCAGGACCGCAGGCGGCAGGGTGAGCCCGGCCGCCTCGCCCATGATCGGCAGACTCCAGGCGTGCAGGAGGCGCCCGAGCGGTACGGCCAGCGCGCCCCCGACCGCACCGATCAGCAGCATCGAGCTGATCACCATGAGCCGCACCTGGCCCGGCGTCATGCCGAGGGTCTTGAGGACGCCGATCTCGTGGACGCGTTCCCGGGTCTCCAGGACGACCGTGTTCAGGACGCCGAGCCCGGCGACCGCGGTGAGCAGCAGGGTGAGGGTGGCGATCAGCGCGAGCATCGCGGTGACGACCTCGTTCTCCTGGCTGTCCGCGCTGACCTGGGCGTGTCCGGCCTCGCCCAGGGCCGTGTTCAGCGTTTCGGCGTAGGCGTGCGGATCCGTGCCGGGCGTGACGCTCACCT
Organism: Actinoplanes flavus; assembly: GCF_017592555.1. Lineage (GTDB taxonomy): Bacteria > Actinomycetota > Actinomycetes > Mycobacteriales > Micromonosporaceae > Actinoplanes > Actinoplanes flavus. The sequence goes on from NZ_JAGFNS010000002.1 coordinate 362,777, forward strand.
CGAAGCCGTGCCATACGAGCGAGCCGCCGAGACCGGCCGCATCCATGATCATGACGGCGGTGGATCCGTTGCTGAACGCCTCGCCGACGATGCGTACCGTCGTGCGGCCACCCGGGGTGTCGACCGTGAGTTCGTCACCGACCCGTACGCCGAAGCTGCTCAGCAGGCGCGCGCCGGCTACCGCCTCGCCGGGTTCCGCATACCAGCGCCCGCTGAGCAGCGGATACCCGGTCCATGACGCGTCGCCGTCGTAGGCGCGGATGCGCAGCGGCAGGCCGGAACCCGGCACCCGCGCCTCGGTCTCGCGGGCCGCGGTGACCGCGGCGGTTTTCGGCTGAGCCTCGATCAGGGCCCGGACCGCCTCCTCCCGCGGAGGCCGCCCGACGACGGCGACCAGCACCGGCGCCTGTTCGACCCGGTTGCCGGCCGCGGCCAGTTCGGTCAGCGACGTCGATAGCCCGGCCGCGAACACCACGGTGGTGACGCCGAGCAGGATCGCCACCATCGTCACGGCGGTTCGGGCAGGGCGGGTGAACGGGCTCGCCAGTCCGAAAGTGATCGGCCGAGGGAGGGGCAGGGCGGCCAGTGCCCGGCGGATCCGGAAGCCGTGGCCGCCGCGCGGTGCCCGGCCCACCGTGATCGCCCGGGTCGCGGAGAGCCGTCCGGCGCGCAGCGCGGGCCCGGCCGCGGCCAGCCCGGTCAGCAGCGTCAGCCCGGCCAGCACGAGCACGTCGGCCCACCACGGCACGGTCGGTGCGGCGATCACCGTGTACGCCGTGTTCGCCCCGGCCAGCAGCGGAATCGACAACAGCCGGCCCCCGGCGACGCCGAGCACGCAGGCGGGGACCGCGATCAGCAGGATCTGCCCGGCGTACGCGGCGACCACCTGCCCCGGCGTGAAACCGAGCGCCTTGCGGACGCCGATCACCCGGTACCCGGCGACCACCGCGCCGGCCACCACGTTGACCACGATCAGCGTGGACATCACCAGCCCGAGCACGGCGAACGCCACCACGAACGGCACCATCGGCTTGAGCCGGCCCTCGACCTGCAACTTGACCAGCTGGTAGCGGGTCGAGCCGGTCAGGCCGGGCAGATCCGGGGTCACCGACGGGTCGGCGAGCCGGTACAACAGCTGCTGCTCGGCGCCACCGAGCACGTCGGTCTGCCCGGGCCACACCCAGGCGGCCGCGGTCGCGGTGACCGAGGAGGCGATGCCGACCACCTCGACGTCGACGTCGCGGACCGTCACCCGGTCGCCGACCTTCCAGGTGGTGCCGGCGGTGATCGGGGAGAGGACGATCTGGCCGGGCCCGGTGAGCCACCGCCCGGCGGTCAGTTCCAGCCGGTCCACGGCCGGGCTCTGCTCGGAGCGGCCGGCGACCACACCGGGCGGCCGCTGCTGACGGCCCTTCGACAGGGTGGCCTCGACGACCGGGTACGGCCCGGCCTTCGCGGTCACGGCGGGATCGTCGAACACGGTCGCCGACGGTGCGAAGACGGCGTTGAGATGGGCGCCGTTCTGCCGGGTGAACGCCCGGTCGAACGGCGCGTCCGAGGCGATCAGCAGGGCGGCGGCCAGCAGCGTGGTCGCCGCGGACAGCAGGACGACGACAAACACCACGAGACTCTGCGAACGGCGCCGGCGGGCGCCGGCCAGCGCCGCCTGCCACACCGCGGTCATGCTCCGCTCACCCGGCCGTCGCGGACCTCGATCGTACGGGTGGCGCAGCGTTTCGCCAGGTCGGCGTCATGGGTCACCAGCAGCACCGTCTGACCGTTCCGGTTCAGTTCCCGCAGCAGTTCGGCCACCTGCTCGCCGGTGGCCGCGTCGACCGCCCCGGTGGGCTCGTCGGCCAGCAGCAGCGGCGGCCGGTTGATCAGCGCCCGGGCGATCGCCACCCGCTGCCGCTCCCCACCGGACAGCTGCGCCGGGTAGGCGCCGGCTCGCCCGGCCAACCCGAGTGACTCCAGCAGTTCGGTGGCCCGGGCCCGCGCCGCCCGCCGTCCGGTGCCGGCCAGATCGGCGGGCACCAGCACGTTGTCCCGGGCGGTCAGATCGTCGATCAGGTGGAAGAACTGGAACACGATCCCGATTCCGGACCGGCGGAACCGGGCCAGCGCCTTCTCGGACAGCCGGGTCAGGGCCGTACCGGCCACCTCGACGTCGCCGGAGGTCGGCCGGTCCAGCCCGGCGACCAGGTTGAGCAGCGTGGACTTACCGCTGCCGGACGGTCCCATCACGGCCACCGCCTCACCCGCGGCGACGGTCAGATCGACGCCGTCGAGCGCCGGCGGGCCGGTCTGCTCGTACCGTTTGGACACCGCGCTCAGGCGGATCAGATCGGTCATGGGTGTCGACGCTAGGAGCCGCGGCGACCCGGTACATCGGGCACGCGATCGACGGGTCATCCGAGCGATGTAGGCGGCGTGATCGATGTGGCCCGGTGACCGGCGGCGGCAGAATGGCTCCGTGCGGGAGAAATGGCTCGACGGCATCCTGGTCGCGGTGCTCACCGTCGCCGCGATCATGCTCACCGGCGACGTGCCGGACGGGCCCGCGCCGCTGCGGTTCGACGTCCCCGGCGGCGGGACCTTCCCGACCCCCGAGCCGGAGACGCCGGCCATCCTCAACCTGCTGGTCACGGCTCCGCTGCTGGTCCGGCGGCGCTGGCCGGTCGCCTGCTTCGCGATCCAGTTCGCGGCCATGCTCGCCATCGACATCGAGGGCAACCTGGCCAACCTGTCGGCCTTGCTGATCGGGGCGTACGCGGTGGCCCTGCACGGCCGCTCGGTCGCGCTGTCGATGGGCGTGCTGCTGATCGCCGGTGTGGCTACCGCCGCCACCCGGGACGAGACCTGGCCCCGGGTGCCCGGCTGGGCCGGCGTCTTCGTCATCCTGGTGCCGATCGGCCTGCTCGGCCTGGCCATCCGCGCCGCCCGCAGCCGCGCCCTGGCCTCCGAACAGCGCGCCGAGGCCCTGGAACGCGAACAGCGCACCGCCACCCGGCTGGCCGTCGCCGAGGAACGCGCCCGCATCGCCCGCGAACTGCACGACGTGGTGAGCCATCACGTCAGCGTCATGACCATCCAGGCCGGCGCGGCCGGGAAGGTCCTCGACCAGGATCCGGAACTGGCCCGGGGCGCGCTCACCGCCATCGAGAACGGCGGCCGGGAGACCATGGCCGAGTTGCGGCACCTGCTTGGCGTACTCAACCCGGACGATGGCCTCCTGGAACCACAGCCGGGCCTGGAGTCGCTGGCGGGCCTGGTCGACGGGGTGCGCAACGCCGGGCAGCCGGTCACCCTGACCTGTACGGTCGGCGCCCTTCCGCACGGACTCGGCCTGACCGTCTACCGGGTCGTGCAGGAGGCGCTGACCAACGCGATGCGCCACGCCCCCGGCGCGGACACCACCGTCACCGTGTCCGGCGCGGACGGCACCCTGCTCGTCGAAATCGTCAACGAGCCGGCCGCACACCCCGGTGAGCCCGGCGCCGGCACCGGGCTGCTCGGCCTGGCCGAACGGCTCCGCGTCTACGACGGCGTCCTGGAGACCGGACGGCGCCCGGACGGCGGCTTCCGGGTGGCGGCCCGGGTCCCGTTCGTGCAGGGTGCGACCTCATGACCCGGGTGGTGATCGCCGACGATCAGGCGCTGGTGCGGACCGGTTTCACGATGATCCTGGCGTCGGCCGGAATCGAGGTCGCCGGGCACGCCGCCAACGGTGTGGAGGCGATCGCCGCCACCCGCAGCCACCGGCCCGACGTGGTGCTGATGGACATCCGCATGCCGGAGATGGACGGCCTGGAGGCGACCCGCCGGATCCTGGCCGGCGCGCCGGTCACCACCGAGGGCGAGCCGATCCGGGTCGTCATCCTCACCACCTTCGACCTCGACCGGTACGTCTATGCGGCGCTCACCGCCGGCGCCAGCGGATTCCTGCTCAAGGACGTCACGCCGGACCACCTCATCCATGCGGTCCGGCTGGTCCGCTCCGGTGACGCCCTGCTCGCGCCGGCGATCACCCGGCGCCTGGTCGAGCGGTTCGCGCGGGTCGAGCCCGGCCACTCCGCCCTGCACCGCGACATGGCCACCCTCACCCCACGCGAGCGGGAGGTCCTGGTGTTGCTGGCCGGTGGCCTGAGCAACCCGGAACTGGCCACCGCGCTGCACCTGAGCGAGGCCACGGTGAAGACCCACATCACCCGGATCCTGACCAAACTCCAGCTGCGGGACCGGGTGCAGGCGGTGGTCGCGGCCTACGAGACCGGGCTGGTCACCCCGGGCGGCGGCTCCTCGGGCCGCGGCTCCTCGGGCCGGGTGTAGAGGATGTCGCGGACCTGCTCGGCGGCCCGCAGCATGCTCTCGCTGATGAATTCGCTGAACCGGGCGATGTTCTCCAACCGGACGGCGGCCGGGGTGCCCGCGCCGAGGACGGCGACGCCCTGCCGCGCGGTCTCCGCCACCCGGGCCACACCGTGGGCGCTGGCGACGGTCGACTGGTACCACACCCCACCGTCGACGAAGTAGCGCTCCCGGCGGCGCTCGTCGCGGGTGCGGCGGATCAGGCCCTGCTCCTCCAGGAACCCGACGGCCTTGGACACCGAGGCCGGGCTCACCTGGAGCTGCTGGACCAGCTCGGACGCCGTGAGACTGCCCTCGTCGGTGATGAACAGGCAGGTCAGCACCCGGGCCACCATCGTGGGCAGGCCCTGGTGCATGAACAGGGTGGTCATGGTCTCACCGAACTCCCGGACCGCCTCGGCGTCACGCCCGTGCGGGGCCGCGGGTGTGCCCTGCGCGCGCGGCGCCGCCGGGCCGCGGCGGTGGGCGCGGCGCTCGGTGGCCCGGTGCGCCAGGTCGGCGCGGTAGCCGGTGGGCCCGCCGTTGCGCATCACCTCACGCGTGATCGTCGAGGTGGGCCGGTCGAGACGCCGGGCGATCTCCGCATACGCCAGGCTGTCGGCCAGCCCGAGCGCGATCTGCTGACGTTCCTGCTGGGTGAGTCTGCCGCCCGGCACCGCGATCTCCCTCCGAAGCTCTACTGACGTCCGCCAGCGTAGCGTTCAGCCCACCCTATTGCAACGCATGGCAAGATATTCATTGCATTAACTGCACGCCCGTTGCAACGAAATAGGGGCAGTGACCAGCTTCTTCGCGACTCCAGTGCAACAAGCTTGTTGCCAGATCCATGAACGCAACGTAGCGTTTCCTGCATCGGAAACAACGAGCTCACCAGGAGAACACGATGCAGAAGTACGCCACCACCACCGCCGTCACCGCCGTGGTGAACATCCCCGCCGGCCGCATCCAGGTCATCGCCGCCGACCGCACCGACGCCACCGTCGAGGTCCGGCCGATCGACCCGGGCAAGACCCGCGACGTCGAAGCCGCCCAGAACACCACCGTCGCGTTCACCGACGGCGTCCTACGCGTCACCGGCCCGGCCGACAAGAACCAGCTGTTCGGCCCGTCCGGCACCGTCGAGGTCACCCTCCAGGTGCCGGCCGGCTCGCGGGTCGAGGCGACCACGGGCGCCGCCGAGTTCCGCGGGGTCGGCCGGCTCGGCGACGTCGCCGCCACCGGCCTGCACGGCACCGTCAAGATCGACGAGGCGGGCAGCCTGACCGTCGACGCCCTCGGCGCCGACGTCACCATCGGCCGGCTCACCGGCTCGGCCGAGATCAACACCCAGAAGGGCGACATCACCGTCGTCGAGGCCACCGGCGGCACGGTCGTGCTGCGCGCCCAGATGGGTGACGTGACCATCGGCGCCGCCCCCGGTGTCTCCGCCACCCTCGACGCCGGCACCGGCTACGGCCGCGTCCACAACACCCTGCTCAACAGCGAGGGCGCCGCGGCCGCCCTCACCATCCACGCCACCACCTCCCACGGCGACATCACCGCCCGCAGCCTCTGACCACGAAAGCGAGAACCAGATGACCACCGGAATGATCGACATCGACGACACCGCACTCGCCTTCACCGACACCGGCGGCCCCGGGATCCCGGTGGTCTACCTCAACGGACAGTTCGCCACCCAGGGATACTGGCGCCGGGTCATCGCCGACCTGGGCCCCGGCTTCCGGCACATCACCTACGACGAGCGCGGACGCGGCCGAAAATCGGGCACCTCCGCGGACTACTCCTTCGAGACCGTGGTCCGCGACATCGACGTCGTCCTCACCGACCGGGGCGTGGACCGGGCACTGCTGGTCGGCTGGTCCTACGGCGCGTACGCCGCCGCCTACTGGGCCAGCCGCAACCCGGAGCGCACCATCGGCGCGGTCCTGGTCGACGGCGCCATGCCCTACGACTGGCTGGACGAGGTCACCGAGGAGCGGATCCGCACCCTGTTCCGCCGGCTCCGCTGGATCAGCCCGGTGCTGCGCCCGTTCGGGCTGATGCCCCGCCTGACCGCCGCCCAGCAGGCCGAGAGCAACATCGAACTCGGCCGGATCGGTGAGGAGAAGACGCTGGGCCCGGTGCTCGACGCCATCACGGTCCCGACCCGCTACGTGATCGCCTCCGGTGCCTCGTTCGGCAGCCGCGGCGACGAGCAGGAACGGATCCGCGCCAACCTCGACACCGTCACCACCCGCAACCCGAACATCACCATCCACGCCAAGGTCACCAGCAACCACGGCGCCATCCTGCGCAAGGACCACGCCGCGATCGCCGCCGCGGTCCGCGAGATCGCCCGATGAACCTCTGGGAGCCGGCCGTGCAGAATCGGCCGGCTCCCGGAGCTGTTTCGGGCCACCGATCTCAGCCCGGCGGGCGCGGCACAGGCCGGAGTGGGCAGTCGGCTCGCGCGGCAGGGCGGAACGGTCCGGAAGGAACGGGACCGCGTAACGCGTACCGGAAAGGGGTTTTCAGACGCGCCAGACGTGGAAGGTCTGCTGCAAGCGCCAGCCATCGGGGGTCCGGGCCTCGTTGCGCCAGCGGAACGTGGCCGGCTCCAGGCCGGAGAAGGTCCAGCGGAGGTCGCCGCCGTCGAGGACGATGCCGTCGGGGGTGGGTGTGGCGATGAAGCTGTGCACGCGGCGGCGGCCCGGGCCGATCCAGGTGGAGCGCCAGGCGCCCGGGCCGGCCGACGGGTCGGGGAAGCGGACGCTGACGCCGTGTTCGACGCCGGGCAGGATCCACACGTCGGTGGTGGCGTGGCCGCCGAGGGCGTAGCCGAAATGCCACTCGCCGCGGCGGACCGTGGTGGAGCCGTCCGGCTCCCACTCCGTGCAGTCGAGCGCCCACGAGCCGGTGAAGCGGCCGAACAGGCTCAGGTCGGCGCCGGGCGCGGGCCCGTCGGCGAGGAACGGCACATCGGTCACCCGGCCGACGCTAGCGGGCCGGATCAGCCGGCGACAGTGGATTTCAGCGGCTCGATGAACTTCTCGGCGAAGCGGCGCAGGGCGTCGCGTTTCTCCTGGACGGGCGCGTCGAGGCGGCGCCACGGCATGACGATCGCGTCGGTCACGCCGATCTCCGCCTGCTGCCGGAAGCCGTCCAGACCGTGCCGGTCGATGCAGACGGCCTGGATCTCGAACGGGGTGCCCGCCCGGCCGAACGACTCCCGCAGCCGGTGCAGGCGGCCGATCGTGTCGCGCAGGTCGTCGAAACGCATCATCGCCGACGACCAGCCGTCGCCGGTCCGGGCGGCGCGGCGCAGCGCCGGCTCGGAGTGCCCGCCGATGTAGATCGGGACCGGCTCGCGGGGCGCCGGGCTCATCTGGAGCTTGCCGAACGAGAAGTGCTTCCCCTCGTACGCGACCATGCCGCCGCCCAGGATCAGCCGCAGCACCTCGATCGCCTCGTCGGCGCGGGCGCCCCGGTCCCGGAACGGCGCCCCGCACCACAGCGACTCCTCCGGCGACCAGCCGAGCCCCACCCCGAGGCCGAAACGGTCGCCGGTGAGCGCCGCGACCGTACCGATCTGCCGGGCCAGCAGCAGCGGATTGCGCGGGTCGAGTTTGAGCACCTGCGTGTAGAAGCGGATGCGGCTGGTCACCGCGCCCATCGCCCCGGCCGCGACCATCGGATCCGGCCACGGGGTGTGCGAATCCCAGAAGCGGCTGCCGTCCGGGGTGTACGGGTACGCCGCCGACACCTGCTCGGAGAAGAACAGCGAGTCCGGCAGCGCGATCGAGTCGAACCCGCATTCCTCGGCGGCCCGGGCCAGCTCGGTCAGCTGGTCCAGCGGGCTCAGTGCGATTCCCAGCGTGAACTTCACGGCAGCATCTCCTCGGCGAGCGTCACGAGCTGTGCGGTGGCGCCGCCGAGCGAGAACTCGTTCGCCTCGGCGGCCAGGAAGTACCGGTGCAGCGGATAGTCCATGTCGAGGCCGACGCCGCCGTGCACGTGGACCGCGGTGTGCAGCACCCGGTGCCCGGCCTCGGCGGCCCAGAATCCGGCGGTCGCCACCTCGGCGGGTTCCGGCCGGCACACCGCCTGCCACAGCGCCAGCCGTAGCGCCTCCACGTCGATCCACGCGTCGGCGAGCCGCTGCGACACCGCCTGGAACGCGCCGATCGGGCGGCCGAACTGGACGCGGGTGCGGGCGTACTCGGCGGTCATCTCCAGGGCCCGTTCGACGACGCCGAGCTGGTGGGCGGCGGTCCCGATGATCCGGGCGGCCCCCACGATCTCCTCCAGGTGGGGAACGTCGGCCGCGTGCCGCCCCAGCTCGATGAGGACGGCGCACTGCTCGGGCAGCCCGTAACCCTCACCGCCGGCCTCTTTCGGCAGTACCGCCGCCAGCACCCCGGCCTCCTCCAGGGCCGGCCACAGTGGACGGCCGGACTCGCACAGGGCCCGGGTCAGCCCGGCCAGCTCCCGCGCCTCGTCGCTCAACTCGAAGTCCACGACCCGTCCTCTCAACGCCGGACCGGCAGGCCCAGCGCGCCCGCCGCGATGATGTCGCGCTGCACCTCGTTGGTCCCGCCGCCGAAGGTGAGGATCAGCGACGCCCGGTACATGGCCTCGATCCGCCCGGCCAGCACCGCGCCGGGTTCACCGGCGCGGATCACGGCTTCCGGCCCGATCACCTCCATGAGCAGCCGGTACGCCTCGATCGCCAGTTCCGTGCCGTACACCTTCCCGGCCGACGCCCGGGTCGCCGCCGGGGTGCCCTCGGAGACGCAGACCCGCCAGTTCAAGAGCTTCAAGGCTTCGGTACGCGCATGCACGCGCGCCAGATGCAGCCGCACCCACTCCCGTTCGATCGCCCCGGTCTGCCGCGCCCATTCGCCGACCTCCCGTAGCGCGCGTTGCAGGGGAGCGGCCGAGGTGAGCGCCACCCGTTCCCGGTTGAGCTGGTCGGTGATCAGCCGCCAGCCCTGGTTCTCCCGGCCGACCAGGGCGGAGGCCGGTACGCGTACGTCGTCGTAGTAGGTGGCGCTGGTGGAGGGCCCGGCCACGGTCCGCACCGGCGTCCAGGAGAAGCCGGGCGAGTCGGTCGGCACGATGAGGATCGACAGTCCCTGGTGGCGGGGCGCCTCCGGGTCGGTCCGGCAGGCCAGCCACACGTAGTCGGCGTCCTCGATGAGGCTGGTCCACATCTTCTGCCCGTTGATCACGTAGTGGTCGCCGTCGCGGACGGCCCGGGTTCGCAGGGCGGCGAGGTCGGTGCCGGCCTCGGGTTCCGAATACCCGATCGAGAAGTGGATCTCGCCCGCCTCGATCCCGGGCAGCAACTCGGCTTTCTGCCGGTCGGTGCCGTGCCGGGCGATGGTCGGCCCGACCGTGTAGAGCGTCAGGAACGGCACCTGCACCCCGGCCAGCGCCGCCTCGTCGGCGAAGATCAGCTGGTCGATCCGGGAGCGGCCCTCGACGGCGAGCCAGCCGTCGCGTCCCAGCCGCCGGACCACCTCCCGGTAGGAGGCCTCCTTCGGGAACGCCGCGAAGTACTCCCGTAACGAGGCGCGCAGCTTCTCCTGCTCCGGCGTGTATCCGACGTGCATGGCGACCTCGGCTCTACTAGTAGAACAGGTTCTACTAGTAGAGCGTCATCGGTCGAGTCCGGCAAGCACCTTCTCCGCGAGGGCGCAGAACGTCGCGAGCTCCTCCGCGGTCAGCGTCGCGAACCAGCCGGCCACCGCGGCCTCGTCGCCCGCGTCGCGGCCCCGCCAATACCGCTCGCTCGCCTCGGTGGCGGTCAGCCGGCGTCGCCGCCGGTCGGCCGGATCCGGCTCGGCCCGCAGCATGCCCTTGCGCTCCAGGGCGGCGACGAGCTGAGCCACGTTCTGATGGGTGGTGCCGAGGGCGGCGGCCGCCTCGGTCAGCCCCGGCCGGTCCAGCGCCCGGACCGCGGTGAGCAGCGCGGCCTGCTGGGTGGTCAGGCCGTCGGCGCGCAGCCGGTCGTCCATCAGGTAGCGCAGGCGCTGGGCGAGCACGAGGCTGACCCGGAACGCGCGCACCGGCGGGGTGAGGCTCGACCGTGGCCCCAGATCGAAGAGGGTCTGTTCCGGCTCCGTCATACGCAATATATTACCTAACATGATCTGCCTGGTGCCACACTGCGCGTACCTGTCCCAGACATCGCGCATGATCGAGATCTACCGGGCGCTGCGCGAGCGCGGCGTCACCCCGAGAGTCGCCACCCACGGCGGCACCTACGAGTCCGCGCTGCGCGCCGCCGGCATCGACTACGACATCGTCGGCCCGCGGATGGACGACGAACGCTGCGCCCGCTTCCTGCGCGAACAGCCCAGCAGCGGGCCGGTCGGGCAGAGCGCCTACAGCGACGAGGAGCTGCGGGCGTACGTGACGGCCGAGGCGGAGTACTTCACCCGGCACGGGATCCGGACCGCGGTCACCGGCTTCACCCTGACCACCACCCTGTCCACCCGGCTCGCCGGGGTCCGCCTGGTCACCGAGCACTCGGCCAGCTGGGCGCCGCCGATGTTCGAGCGCGGCCTGCTGCCCGCGCCCAGCGGCCGCACCCTGCCGCTGCCCCGCCCGGCCCGGCGGTGGATCGCGAACGCGCTGCCCAGCCGGACCCGGTTCTACTGCGGCGGGTTCAACCGGATCGCCGCCGAACTCGGCGTGCCCGGCCTGCCCAGCGTCGCGGCCCTGCTGCTCGGCGACCTCACCCTGGTCACCGAGGCGCCCGAGGTGCTCGGCGTCCCGGCCGCCGCGATCGCGGCGTGGCGGCCCGGTCGCGGCTACCGGCCGGAGACCCGGCTGCGCTGCACCGGGCCGCTCTACGCGAAACTGCCGGTGCCGTTGCCCGCGGCGACCGGACGGTTCCTCGGCGAGCCTGGCCCGCTCGTCTACGTGGCGATCACCTCCAGCGAGCCCGCGCTGGTCCGGGACGTGGTCGCGGCCCTGCGCCCGCTCGGCGCCCGGATCCTGGTCGCCGCCACCGTGCACGAGCTGGGCGACCTGAACGACGACCAGACGCACGTCGGCGGGGTCCTGCCGAGCCACCTCGTCATGCCCCGCGCCGATCTGGCCGTCACCGCCGGCGGCCAGGGCAGCGTGCAGACCGCGATGGCCGCCGGGACCCCGCTGCTCGGCATCCCGCTCCAGATGGAGCAGGACCTCAACCTGGCGCTGGTGGAACGCCGTGGCGCCGGCCGCTGGATCGCCCGGCGGGACGCCCACGGGGCCCGGCTCACCGCGCTCGCCGGGGCGATGCTGGGCGACGGCCGCTACCGGCGCGCGGCCGGGGAGATCCGCGAGATCTACGACGGCATCGACGGCCCCGGCAACGCGGCCGACGCCATTCTCTGTAACACGTTCTAGTATCGCGGTATGGAAGCGTATCTGGTCGGAGCCGTGCGCACCCCGGTCGGCCGCCGGGGCGGGATGCACGCCGCCACCCACCCGGCCGACCTGGCCGGTGGTGTCATCGCCACCCTGCTGGACCGCGCCGGGGCCGACCCGGCCGCCGTCGACGACGTGATCCTCGGCTGTGTCGACACGGTCGGGCCGCAGTCCGGGGACATCGCGCGGACCGCGTGGCTGGCCGCCGGGCTGCCCGAGCACGTGCCCGGCGTGACCGTGGACCGGCAGTGCGGGTCGTCGCAGCAGGCCGTCCACTTCGCGGCACAGGCGGTGATGAGCGGGACCGCCGATCTCGTGGTGGCCGGGGGAGTGCAGAACATGAGCCGGGTGCCGATCTCCAGCGCCATGGCGCCGGACGGCCCGTATCGCCACAGTCCCGGGTGGACCGCGCGCTACGGCAACGCTGACATGTCCCAGTTCGCCAGCGCCGACCAGATCGCCGCGAAGTGGTCTCTCACCCGCGCTGAGCTGGAGGAATATGCGCTGGCCAGCCACCGTCGAGCGCTGGGGGCTCGCTTCGGGAGCGAGATGTCGACCGATGAAAGGGACGAATGCCCCCGGCGGGACACCGATGCCGCCAGGATGGCCGCCCTGAAACCCCTGCGCGACGGCGGCGTCACCACCGCCGCCACCTCCAGCCAGATCGCCGACGGCGCCGCCGCGCTCCTGATCGCCGGTGACCGTGCGATCCGCGACCACGGCCTGCGCCCCCGCGCCCGCATCCACCACCTCTCGGCCCGCGGCGACGACCCGGTCCTCATGCTCACCGCGCCCATCCCGGCCACCGCGCACGCGTTGCGGCGTACCGGCCTCACCGTCGGCGACATCGACCGCTTCGAGATCAACGAGGCGTTCGCCAGCGTCGTCCTGGCCTGGCTGCGCGAGACCGGCGCCGACCCGGACCGCGTCAACGTCAACGGCGGCGCCATCGCGCTCGGCCACCCGCTCGGCGCGACCGGCGCCCGGCTCATGGTCAGCCTGCTGCACGAGCTGGAACGATGCGGCGGACGCTACGGCCTCCAGACCATGTGCGAGGGCGGCGGCCAGGCCAACGTCACCATCATCGAACGGCTCTGAGCCGGTCCAGGCCCTCCTCCGCCTCCTTCATGATCCGCTCGATCAGCTCGGCGCACGACGGCAGATCGTCGATCACACCGGCCACCTGACCGGCCGACATCACCCCGAACTCCGGCCGCCCCTCGACCATCGCCTCCCGCAACAGCACCGGCGTGCCCGCCGCCATCAGCGTCTGCGCCCACGTCAGCGCACGGCCGTGCCGTGCCGCGCGCCCGGCCCGCACCAGCTCCGGCCAGGAGAGCCCGGCCAGGCGGCGGAACGCGATCGCGTGCCGGGTCGCCCTCAGCAGCGCGGTCACCCTTCCCGAGCGTTCCAGACCATCGATGTACGGGGTACGCAGCACCCGATGCGGCACCCCGTCCACCCGGGTCGTCACCACCGTCCCGGTCAGGGGCGCGTCCAGGTAGAGCCGCTTCACGCGCTCGCCCACCGGACTGTCCGACGTGAGCAGGAACCGGGTCCCCATGGCGATCCCGGCCGCCCCGAAGGCGAGAGCGGCCAGCAGCCCCCGCCCGTCGAAGAACCCGCCGGCCGCCACCACCGGAACACCGACCGCGTCCACCACCCGGGGCAGCAGCAGCGACGTCGGCACCGGGCCGGTGTGCCCGCCGCCCTCGCCGCCCTGCACCAGAACCGCGTCCACACCCCAGCCGGCCACCTTCTCGGCGTGCCGGACCGCGCCGACCGACGGCATGGTCAGCACCCCGCCGTCCGCGCACCGCCGGATCAGATCCCGGTCGGGGGCCAGCGCGAACGACGCCAGCCGCACGTTCTCCCGGATCAGCAGCTCGACCCTGGCGTGCGCGTCCGGCGCGTCCGCGCGTACGTTGACCCCGAAGTTCTGATCGGTCTTGTCCTTGATCGTGTGGATCGTGTCGCGCAGCTGCTCCAGGCTCATGGTCGCGGACGCCACGATCCCGAAACCGCCCGCCGCGGCGACCGCCGAGACCAGCCGCGCACCGGCCACGTACCCCATCCCGGTCTGCACGATCGGATGCCGGCAGCCGAGCAGCTCGGTGAGCGCGGTCCGCATCACGTCTCCCGCAGGCCGTGCGGATCCAGGTGCTCGCGGATCAGCTTCAGCTCCTCGTCGGACGGCTCCCGGGTCGGCGGCACCTCGTCCGGGATCGTCAGTGCGAAACCGGTCGCCGCGATCACCTCGCCGACGGTCACGCCGGGATGCACCGACCGCAGCCGCATCGACCGGTCCGGCGTCTCGAAGTCCAGCACGGCGAGATTGGTGATCACCCGGCGGATCTCGTGCGCGCCCCGGTCATGACCGATTCCGGACACCATGTCGACGCGCTCCACGAACACCCGCGGCGAGTGCCGGGGCACCCAGTAGCTGGTGGTGTGGTTGATCGTGTTGCCGGGCGCGCCGCGTACCCCGAGCAGTTGCGACGTCGGCCGCTCCCACGGGCCCACGCAGGAGATGTTCTGATTGCCGAAGCGGTCCAGCTGGCTGGCGCCCATCATCACGTGCCGGGTCCCGGCCGCCACCATCGCGAACACCGCCCGGTACGGCAGCCAGCCCTCCACCTCACCGTCCCGCAGCAGCGTCGCCTCCCCGTCGGTGACCAGCAGCTCCGGCGCGAACGTGAGCTGCGCCAACCGGGCCCCCAGCTGCGGGATCAGTCCCGCCGTGCCGGCCAGCACCGCGCCGTCGCCGCGCCACGCCTCAGCGCACGCCACCACGCAGGTCTCCGCCCGGGTCATCCGGCGACCGCCTTCTGGTAGTCGTCCATGGTCCCGCGCCATCGGGCGACCGCCTTCTGGTAATCGTCCTCGTCGCCGTCCAGGTAGCGGGCGCGGAATGTGTTCCAGTCGGCCGTCGCGTACTCCCGCTGGAACTCCTCGTCCCGGCCGTAGTCGGGGACGCAGCTGGTGAAATGCGCGCCGTGCGGGGTCTCCACGACGCCGTCGACCATCGAGCGGTTGGTCAGCAGCGTCTGCGGTGGACCGCTTCCGATCAGCTCCTCGGTGCTCAGTAGCCGCTCGCAGGAGACGAACCGCCGCTTCGCGGCAAGACAGAAAAGATCATCGAAGTACGGGTCCGGGCCCAGGTAACGGCCGTTTCCCCCGGCGTCGACACGATTCAGATGTACGAGTGACACGTCAATGTTGACGGCCGGCATCGCGACGAGTTCCGTGCCGTCGAGATATGGCGAGTGGACGGTCCGCAGATCCGGGTTGACCCGCATCACGTCCGAGCCGAGACCGGCCCGGATCGGCAGGAACGGCAGCCGGTTCGCGGCCGCCAGCAGTCCCCAGTAGAGCATCCCCTCGTCGTACTCGGTCAACAGGAGCGTCCCCGCGCTGCGGGCCCGCCGGAAGTGCGGCTCCAGGGGAATGCTGTCCAGTGAGACGAACCCGGTCACCACCCGTTCGACGCATCCTTCGGCGACCAGCAGCCCGACATCCGGCCCGCCGTAGGTGACCAGCGTCAGATTCCGTCTCCGGGCGCGGGCGATCGCCCTCACCAAGGCCATCGGCTTGCGGCGCGATCCCCACCCACCGATCCCGACCGTCATCCCGTCCCGGATCTCGTCGACCACCTCCGCGATGGTCATCCGCTTGTCCACGGCCATCCCCCTCGCCCCGTCCTCGCGTGCCTGTGCCCTCGCCCCGTCGTCGTGTGGCTTTCGTCGCGCCGTGCTCGCGTGCCCGTCTCCGCGGGTCGCCTAGTCATGGGCGTCGTCTCCCTTGACGAAGGCGTCGCGGGCGCGGTCGCCGGCGCCGTCGAGGTTGAGCTCGAAGGTGAAACCCTGCTCGAAGCGGTAGGAGCGCTTCACGTCGATCGGGTCGATGCCGTTCAGTGACTCCTTGGCCCGGCGGATGACCAGCGGATCCTTGGCCGCGATCTCCTCCGCCACCCGCCGCGCGGCCCGCCGCAGCCCGGCCGGCGGCACCACCTCCAGCACCGTCCCGAACCGGTGCAGCTCCCACGCGCCGACCCGGCGGCAGGTGTAGACCATCGTGCGCATCAGCTGCTGCGGCACGAGCCGGGCCAGGTGGGTGGCCGCGCCCAGCGCTCCACGGTCCACCTCCGGCAGGCCGAACGTGGCGTCGTCGGCGGCCACCACCAGATCGGCGTTGCCGGCCAAGCCGACCCCGCCGCCGAGACAGAACCCGTGCACGGCCGCGATCACCGGAACCGGGCAGTCGTAGACCGCGGCGAACGCGGCCGCGCACCCCCGGTTCGCGGCGAGCAGCGCCTCGTGCCCGGCGGTCCGCTGCATCTCCTTGATGTCGACGCCCGCGCAGAACCCGCGCCCCTCCGCCGCCAGGATCACCACCCGGGTCCCCGGGTCCGCGCCCACCTCGGCGACCGCCGCGGCGAGATCGTGCCACCCGGCCGCCGGCACCGCGTTGACCGGCGGAAAGTCCAGGACGACCTCGGCGACCGTGCCGCGGTGCAGTGCGATGCCCACGGCGTCGAGGCTAACCTAGCGCTTGCTTGGGTGGATAGCATCGACCCTCATGGACCCCCTCGACTTCACCGGCCGGGCCGTGGTCGTCACCGGCGGCACCCGCGGCATCGGCGCGGCCATCGCCCGCGCCTTCCAGGCGGCCGGCGCCGACGTCCTGGTCTGCGCCCGCACCGCCCCCTCCTCCGCGTCACCCCCGCCTTCCGCGCCGCCGTCCGCCGCGTCACCCCCGCCTTCCGCGCCGCCGTCCGCCGCGTCGCCGTCCGCCGCGTCGCCGTCCGCCGCGTCGCCGTCCGCCGCGTCGCCGTCCGCCGCGCCGCCGGTGGCTTCGCGCTCCGCGTCGGAGTCGCCGCCTGCGGCGGGGGTGGCGCCTGTGGATGGGGCGGTGCTTGCGGCGGGGGTGGCGCCTGTGGATGGGGCGGTGCTTGCGGCGGGGGTGGCGCCTGTGGATGCGGCGGTGCCTGCGGACGGGATGGCGCCGGGGGGAGGGGCGAGGCTTGCGGAAGGGGCGGCCTCGGCGTTCTTTCAGGCCGATGTGCGGGATCCGGCGCAGGCGGCGGAGCTTATCGCGGAGGCCGTGCGACGGTTCGGCCGGCTCGATGTGGTGATCAACAACGCTGGTGGAGCGCCGACCGCGAGCGCCGACACGGCGTCGCCGCGCCTGCACGCGAAGATCATCGAGCTGAATCTGATCGCGCCGTTGCACGTTGCGCAGGCCGCCAACGCGGTCATGCGTGAGCAGCCCACCGGCGGCGTGATCCTCATGATCGGCAGCGTCAGCGGGACCCGGCCGTCGCCCGGAACGGCAGCCTACGGCGCCGCCAAGGCGGGCCTCCATCATCTCGCCACCAGCCTGGCCGCGGAGTGGGCGCCAAGAGTGCGAGTGAACAGCCTCGTCGTCGGTCCTGTCGACAACGTGTCTCGAGACGCCACACGGCAAGACGTCCCACGAGAGGGTGGCGACGGGACGGGCGTCCCGCAGCCGGGCGGCGACCGGGTGGGTGCTGATCGGGACAGGCGGGAAGGCGCTGGGAGGCCTGTTTCGGGGCGGATGGGGCCGGACCGGGAGGCGGTGGAGCCGGGGGCGGTGTCGTCGGTGGCGCGGACCGTGCCGATGGGGCGGGCGGCCACCCCCGGGGAGGTGGCGAGCGCCTGCCTGCTGTTGGCGTCGCCGCTGGCCGGATACATCACCGGGGCGTCGCTGGCGATTCACGGGGGCGGGGAGTGGCCGGCGTATCTGGCGGACGTGCGGGACTCGGCGTACCGTGCCGAGAAGTAGAACGCGTTTCAGTTCCGCCGATGGAGGTGCGGCATGGTGCTCTCGATCAAGGCCAAACGCGACGAGGTCGGCCTGGCCGGCGGTGAGCTGTTGATCGACGGGCGCTGGCGCCCGGCCGCCGACGGGCGGACCTGGACCCACCTGCATCCGGCCACCGCCGAGGAGGTGGGCGGGTTCGCCGTGGCCACCCCGGTCGACGTGGACGCCGCCGTCCGGGCCGCCCGTAAGGCGTTCGACGAGGGGCCCTGGCCGCGGACCCGGGCGAAGGAGCGGATCCGGGTGCTGCGCCGGATCGCCGACGCGGTCCGTGAGCACGCCGTCGAGTTGCAGGCCCTGGTGGCGCTGGACAACGGGGTTCCGGTCACGTTCGGCGAGACCTACGCCATGTCGGTCGAGTGCGTGGCCGACGTCTTCGAGCACCACGCCGGCTGGGTGGACAAGCTGGCCGGCGAGACGCTGCCCGGCTACCAGGGCGGCGAGCACCTGGTGCTCACCCTGCGCGAGCCGGTCGGCGTGGTCGCCGCGATCATCCCGTGGAACGGCCCGCTGCTGCTGGCCGCGCAGAAGCTCGCCCCGGCGCTGGCGGCCGGCTGCACCGTGGTGCTGAAGCCGTCCGAGTACGCCACCTTCTCCGCGCTGCGCCTCGCCCGGATCGTCGAGGAGGCGGGCCTGCCGCCGGGCGTGTTCAACGTGGTCACCGGGCCGGGCGAGAGCACCGGCGACGCGCTGATCAACCACCCGCTGATCGACAAGATCACCTTCACCGGCAGCCGGGGTGTCGGCCGCCGGGTGCTGGCCGCCGCGGCGAACGGCATGAAGCGGGTCAGCCTGGAGCTCGGTGGCAAGAGCCCGTCGCTGGTCTTCGCGGACGCCGACGTCTACGCGGCCGCCGCCACCACGATGGGCACGGTGACTCTGGGGCTCTCCGGTCAGGCCTGTGTGGCGCACACCCGGGCGCTGGTGCACCGGGACGTCTACGACGACTTCCTGGCCGTCACCGAGGGGATGGCCGCCCTGGTCAACTACGGTGACCCGTTCCATCCGGAGACCACCGCCTCGCCGCTGATCAACGAACGCCAGCTGGCCCGGGTGCTCGGCTACATCGAGAGCGGCCGGGCCGAGGGCGCCCGGCTGGTCTGCGGCGGCGGCCGGCCGGACGGCGAGCTGGCGGCCGGCAACTTCGTGCAGCCGACGGTCTTCGCCGACGTCACCAACGACGCCACCATCGCCCGGGAGGAGATCTTCGGCCCGGTGCTGGCGGTGGTGCCGTTCACCGACGAGGAGGAGGCGGTGCGGATGGCCAACGACACCACGTACGGCCTGGCCGCCACGGTCTGGACCGGTGACGTGAAGCGGGCGATGCGGCTGACCCGGGCGGTCCGGGCCGGCACCGTGGGCGTCAACGGCTACCAACTGGAACCGCACGTGGCGTTCGGCGGGTTCGGCCAGTCCGGCCTGGGGCGCGAGGGCGGCCGTACCTCGATCGAGGCGTACACCGAGCTCAAGACCGTGCTCATCCCGACGACAGAGGAGATGATGTAGGGTCCCTTTCCTAGACGGGATCCGTCTAGGAAAGGGGCTCGGGGATGAACGCACAACAGGCCGCCTGGCGCGCGCGGACGCTGCCGCCGGTGGAGCGGCTCCCCGGCGGCCTGGTGTCCGTTCCGGTGCCGATCCCGAACAACCCGCTGCGCTACACGCTGTCCTACCTGATCCCGGGCGACGACGGCCTGGTCGTGGTCGACCCGGGCTGGGACAGCGAGACCGGCTGGCAGGCGCTCACCGACGGGCTGGCCACGGCCGGGGCGACCGCCGCCGACGTCACCGGCGTGGTGCTCACCCACGTGCACCCGGACCACCACGGGCTCACCGCCCGGCTGCGCGACGCCTCCGGCGCCTGGGTGGCCATGCACCCGGCCGAGCGCGCGCAGCTGCGCCGGGACCGGGACACCGAGCCGAGCCGGGCGCTCGGCGACTGGATGCGCACCCTGCACGTGCCGGACGCCGAGATCGACCGGCTGCTCGGCGCCTTCGGCAAGGCCGTGGACCTGCACTTCGCCCCGCTCGCCGACGCCGACGTGATGCTCGGCGACGGCGACCTGGTGCCGTTGGCCGGCCGCCGTCTGCGGGCCGTCTGGACGCCCGGCCACACCCCGGGCCACCTGTGCCTGCTGGAGCCGGACGCCCAGGTGCTGCTCACCGGCGACCACGTGCTGCCCCGGATCAGCCCGAACATCGGCCTCCAGCTCAGCGGCGAGGACCCGCTCGGCCGCTACCTGGAGTCGCTGGAGAAGGTCTCCGCGTACGACGGATGCGAGGCGCTGCCCGGCCACGAGTACCGCTTCCACGGCATCGCGGCCCGCGCCGCCGAACTGGACCGGCACCACCGGGAGCGCTGCCGGGAGATCGTGTCCGTGGTCGACCGCCTGGGCGCCGCCACCATCTGGGAGGTGGCCTCCGAGCTGACCTGGTCCCGGCCGTGGGCGGAGATCGGCCCGATGCTGGTCGGCGCGGTCGCCGAGACCGCCGCCCACATCGAGCTGCTGGTCCGCGCCGGCGAGCTGGAGTGGAAGGGCGGTGGCCCGCAGCTGGCCCTCGGCGTCCTTTGCCGGAGTTGAGCCGCGGGGAGCGTCCGTCAGCGCATGGTGGCCCGGGTCGACGGTCGGTCGACGGCCGCCTCGTCGACGGGCGCGGTCGACGGGGACGGGGCGAAGACGATCGTGTCGCGGCCGGCTGCCTTCGCCGCGTACAGTGCCGCGTCGGCCCGGCCGGCCAGCTCCGAAACGGTCTCCGTGCCGTCCCAGATGGCCACCCCGACCGAGACCGTCTGGCCGAGCGGGGTGACCTGCCGCAGATACTCCACCAGCAGCGCCGCGTCGTCGCGTTCGAGGCCGTCCAGAACCAGGCCGAACTCCTCGCCGCCGTACCGGGCCAGCAGGTCGCCCGGGCGCAGCGCGGCCTGCCAGGCCGACGCCGCCGCGTGCAGCAGCGCGTCGCCCGCCGGATGCCCATGGGTGTCGTTGTACCGCTTGAAGTGGTCGAGGTCGAGCAGGGCGACCGTCACCGGGCGGCCGGTGCGCTGTGCTTCCCTCAGACGCTCGGGCAGGCTGTCGTCCCAGCATCGCCGGTTCGCGATCCCGGTCAGGGCGTCGCGGTTGGCCAGCACCGCCAACTGGTCGGCCTGCGTCAGGGTCTGCCGGATCAGCAGACCCATCCTCGTGATCACCAGAAGGAACAGCACGATCGCGCCGAGCGTGATGGGTGCCCAGTCGATGCTGGTGGACTCGTTGACGCCCTGCTCCGCCAGCACGGCCGGGGCCAGTAGCGAGGCGGCGCCGAGCACGGCCAGGCGGCGCCAGGTCAGCGTGACGGCGCGCGCCGGCTGCCGATCCGCGAGGCGAGCCATGCCCGGATGCAGGGCGGCCGCCGACCAGAGCAGGTAGGTCAGCATCCAGAAGACGTCCGCGACCACGCTGGATTCCTGCCCGCCGACGCTGATCAGGGTGGTGAAGACGGTGTCGGCGACCAGGACGCTGACGAGCGCGCCGGTGATCAGCCAATAGCTGCCGGTACGTGCGCCGGGCAGGGTCAGCAGCCGGATCGCGATACAGAGCAGCAGCAGGTCGCAGGCCGGATAGGTGACCGAGATCGCCAACTCGGCCAGACTCAGCGTGGGGTCGTCGGCGAGCGGCCCGATGACGTAGACCCAGCCGAGCAGCGTGACACCGGTGGACACGATGCTCGCGTCGATCAGGCTGCTCCGGTCGCTGCCGCGGGCCCGGCCACGGACCAGAAGCAGGGACGCCGTGATCAACAGCGGAACGCCCGCACAGTAGGCGATGTCGGCGGGCGAAGGATAGAGCTCCTGCCCGGCGTAGAAGTAGAAGGTGAACATCAGCTCACCGACGTTCCACAGGCCCAGCCCGGCGGCGAACAACAACCAGGGCAATCGATGGGCCGGCCGATGACGGCGTATCCCGAGGAGGATCACCACCACGCTGGCGACGCAGAAGAGGTCGTAGATCACCCAGCTGAGCCAGTGGTCCACCGGGACGAACAGGTATCCGACGGTGACCAGGGTTCCGGCGAGCAGCCATGCCACCCACGCCCGAAGTCCGCTTAGCCGATGCACGGCCGGTCCCATCGGTCGCGCGAGCGCCGGATTGAGCCCTTCCGGTCCGCGTCCCGGGGCGGCACCCGCTCGCGGCGGGTTTCGTGAGGGACTCGGCTCTGCCCGGTCAGGCGGGCGTCACCGAGGAGAGCACGAAGTCGACCAGCTCCTCGGCGTACCGGTCGGCTCCCGCCGCCACCTGCGCGCGCAGATCGGCCGGGGTGGCCACCGCGTGGTTGAGCGCCCCGCCGCTGATGCAGTCGAGCAGCAGCGTGACGCTGGTGTCGCGGGACAGCTGACCGCGGTCGATGCCGCGCAGCACGATGGCGCGGGCGGCCGCCACCTGCGAGCGCAGGAACCGGTCCAGGTGCTCGCGCCCGGCCGGGATGCCGCCCGCCTCCACGGTGAGCCGCAGCACCGCCCCGCCGTCCTCGCCCAGGAAGGTGGCCAGCACCTGCCGGGCCAGCGCCACCAGGTCGTCGCGAACCGAGCCGGTGTCGATGTCCTTCACCCCGCCGAGCCGGCTGGCCAGGGTCGCCACGAACAGCGCCTCCTTGTTGGGCCAGCGCAGGTAGATCGAGGCCTTGCCGACGCCGGCCTTCCGGGCGACCGCGTCCACCGAGAACCCGGCCCAGCCGTCGGCGCCGTACACCAGCGCGGCGGCACGGGTGATCCGCTGGTCCACCCCGGGATCGCGGGGACGGCCCGCCGGCACCCCAGCCGTCATCGGCCCTCCCGCCACGTTCGAGATCGGCGGCCAGTCTACGGTCAGGACAGCAGTTTGCGGTGGTCCCAGCTGGCGGTTCGGGCCGGCTGGACCAGGTAGGCGACACGCTTGCGGGCCGCGTGCGTCACGTAGGCGTCCAGCGCGTCGCGGGGCACGTCCGGCATTCGCGCCGCGATCAGCCGGCCCACCGCGGTCACCCCGGGCAGGTCCCCGATCCGGGTCACCCGCCCGGTGATCTGCACGCCGCGCAGCTCGAAGTAGTCCTCGCCGTCCTCGACCAGGCAGGTCAGCCGGGGATCGCGGGCCAGATTCAGCGCCTTCTGCGAGGCCCGGTAGGTCCAGAACGCGATCCGGCCTTCGGCCAGACCGAAGAACATGGTGACCAGGTGCGGGGTTCCGTCCGGGTTGATCGTCGCTATCTGGACCTTCCGGGCGTACGCGAGAAGCGCACCCACCTCGTCATCGGTCATCGTGACCGCGACCCGCTGTTTCACGACGGCTCGCCGAAGGTGGTCGCGGCCAGCGGCAGCGTCTCCTCGCAGACGAACCCGGGCCTGGGCTGCTCGGCGGTGAACACCGTGCCGAGCGCGGCGTCCAGTTCGGTGGCCGTCCAGGTGCCGGTCGCCGCCCGGAAGACGGCCCGCACGGTGGGCGGTCCGAGCAGCGCCACGACGTCGCCGTGCACCACGAACACCTCGCCGGTGATCCGCGCGCCGGACGGCCCGGCCAGATGCACCACGAGCGGCGCCACCCGGTCCGGCGCCATCGGGTCCGGTCCGCCGGGCGGCGGTCCCATCAGGTCGCCGGTCATCGCGGTACGGGCCCGTGGGCAGATCGCGTTCACCCGTACCCCGTGCCTGGCACAACCGCGAGCGGTCGCGAGGGTGAGAGAGACGATCCCGCCCTTGGCCGCCGCGTAGTTGGCCTGGCCCGCCGAACCGAGCAGGAACGCCTCGGAGGCGGTGTTGACGATCCGGGCGTAGACCGGGCCGCCCTCGTCCTTGCTCCGGTCCCGCCACCAGGCGGTCGCGAACCGCGTGGTCACGAAGTGGCCGCGCAGGTGCACCCGGACGACCGTGTCCCACTCCTGCTCGGACATCGAGAAGATCATCCGGTCGCGCAGCACGCCCGCGTTGTTGACCAGCACGTCGAGACCGCCGAACCCGTCCACCGCGGCCTTGACCAGCGCCTCCCCGGTGGCCATGTCGGCCACGTCGCCGGGGACCGCGACCGCCGTGCCGCCGGCCGTCCGGATCCGTTCGACCACCGCGTCGAGCGCGGGCCCGGGCAGATCGTTGAGCACCATCCGGGCGCCCGCGGCGGCCAGCGCCTCCGCCTCGGCGGCGCCCAGCCCCTGCCCGGCCCCGGTCACGATCGCGACCCGCCCGTCCAGCGTGGCCATCTCAGTACCCCGGGCCGCTGAGCAGGCCGCCGTCGGCGAGGAACTCGGCGCCGGTGGTGTAGGACGCCTCGTCGGAGGCGAGGAACGCGACCAGCCGGGAGATCTCCACCGGCTCGGCGAACCGGGCGATCGGCAGCGATTTGAGGAAGCCGCCCCCGTCGACGCCGGTCATGGTCTGCGCGGCGGCCAGCGCCATCGACGTCATCACGCCGCCCGGATGCACCGAGTTGACCCGGATGCCGGCCGGTCCCAGCTCCTGCGCCGCCGACCGGGTGAGGCCGCGGACGCCGAACTTGCTGGCGCTGTACGCGGACAGCCCGGCCGCCCCGGCGAAGCCCTCGATCGACGAGATGTTCACGATCGAGCCGCCGCCGCCCGCGGTCATCGGCGCCACCACCTGGCGGATGCCCAGCCACGTGCCGACCAGGTTGACCTCGACGACCTGCCGGAACTCGGCCGGGTCCATCGCGGCGACCGGCGCGTGCCGCAGGATGCCGGCGTTGTTGACCAGGACGTCGATCCGCCCGTACGCGTCGATCGTCTCGTCGACCGCCACCGCCCAGTCGTCCTCGCTGGTGACGTCGTGGTGCACGAACCGGCACCGGTCCGCCCCGATCCCGTCGGCGACGGCCCGGCCCTTGTCGTCGAGCACGTCGCCGATCACCACCCGGGCGCCCTCGGCCGCGAAGTGCCGGGCGTGTGCCTTGCCCATGCCGCGCGCCCCGCCGGTGATCAGAGCCACCTTGCCGTCCAGTCGCCCCATCGCGCCTCCCGGTGTCGAAGAAGCGCTTACCAAGCGCTTGCTTGGGAGGCTACGCCGACTTGATGCCGTCGAAAAGGAGCCGCAGCAGGCCGTCGACGATCTGGTCGGTGGTCCAGCTCTTCGACGACGCCCACGACGTCGGCAGCCAGAGGATGTCGCGGAGCAGCCGGTACGTCAGCCGCGCGTCCAGGTCGGCCCGGAACACCCCGGTCTCCCGGCCGCGTTCCAGCAGGTCGATCCAGGTCTGCTCGATCTCCTTCATGGCGGTCCGCAGGTACGCGAACCGGGGCTGCCCGGAGAAGTAGTTCCAGTCGCGCTGGAGCATGGTGAGCGCGGCCCGGTGCCGGTCCAGCGTGGCCGTGCTGGACCGGACGATCCGCTCGATCGCCGCCCGCGGGTCGTCGCTCTCGGCCACCGCGGCCCGGTACCCGGCCAGCACGTCCTCCAGGAACGCGCTGAGGATCTCGTCGCCGATCGACTCCTTGGAGTCGAAGTGGTGGTAGAGGCTGCCGGACAGGATGCCCGCGGCGTCCGCGATCTGCCGCACGGTGGTGGCCCGGAACCCCTGCTCGGCGAAGAGGTCGCCGGCCAGCCGGACCAGGTGCGTGCGCCGTTCGGACGGCGTCTTCGAGGTGGTCACCGGGCCATTATGGGCGCCGACCGAACGCTTGCTTGGTACACCCCTCCCGGTTAGCGTAGAACGCGTTCTAATTTTCGAGGAGGTGCCGGGATGCGCGCGGCCGTGCTGCACACGATCGGGGACGAGAAACTCGACATCCGCGACGACGTGGCCGTCCTCGGCCCCGGACCGGGCGAGGTGCGCCTGCGGGTGCGCGCGTCCGGCGTCTGCCACTCCGACCTGTCCGCCCTGCGCGGCGGCCTGCCCCAGCCGGTGCCCGCCGTGCTCGGCCACGAGGCGGCCGGTGACGTGCTCGAGGTCGGCGACAACGTGGACGACCTGGCGCCGGGCGACCGGGTCGCGGTCAACTGGCTGCCCGCCTGCGGTGTCTGCACGCACTGCCGGCGCGCCGAGCCGTACCTCTGCATGACACACGTGATGGCCGGCTACGTGATGCCCCGGTTCACCGCCGGGGACCTGCCGGTCTTCGGGATGGCCGGATGCGGGGCGTTCGCCGAGGAGATGGTGGTCCCGCGGGCCGGGGCGGTGAAGATCGACGACGACGTTCCGTACGAGGTGGCCGCCCTGGTCGGCTGCGGCGTCACCACCGGCGTGGGCGCGGTGATCAACACGGCGCGGGTGCGGCCCGGCGACAGCGTCGTGGTGATCGGCTGCGGCGGCGTCGGCATCGCGGCCGTCCAGGGCGCCCGGATCGCCGGCGCGGCCCTGATCATGGCGGTGGACACGGTGCCGGCCCGGCACGAGGCGGCCCGCCGGTTCGGCGCCACCCACACCGCCACCCCGGACGAGCTGAGCGACCTCCAGATGACGGTGGCGCCGGAGGGCTTCGACCACGCCTTCGACGTCGTCGCCGTACCCGAGACGCTCCGGACCGCGTGGACCGCGTGCCGGCGCGGCGGCAGCGTGATCGTGGTGGGCGCCGGCCGCGCCGAGCACCAGGTCGAGTTCAGCCCGTTCGAGCTGCTCTTCGAGGGCAAACGCATCCTGCCCTCGCTGTACGGCTCCGCCGAACCGCACCGCGACTTCCCCCGCCTGCTGGCCCTCTGGCGGGCCGGCCGCCTGGACATCGAGGGCATGATCAGCCGGCGGCTGCGGCTGGACCAGGTCGGCGACGCGCTGGCCGCACTGGGCAGCGGCGACGTGATCCGCCAAGTGATCGTCCACGACTGATGACCATGCGCCTCGGGATCCAGCTCGGCTACAGCGGCGAGGGCTTCGCGGCGGACGTCGACGAGGTCGTGGAGTACGAGGAGGCCGGCGCCGAACTGGTCGTGGTGCCGGAGGCGTACAGCTTCGACGCGGTGAGCCGGCTCGGCTTCCTGGCCGCCCGCACCCGCCGCATGGGGCTGGCGTCCGGGGTGATGCAGCTCTACACCCGCACACCCACCCTGACCGCGATGACCGCGGCCGGTATCGACTACGTGTCGGGCGGCCGGTTCAGCCTCGGGCTGGGCGCCTCCGGACCGCAGGTGATCGAGGGCTTCCACGGCGTCCGGTACGACGCCCCGGTGGCCCGCACCCGGGAGATCGTCGAGATCTGCCGCCGGGTGTGGCGCCGCGAGACCCTCGTCTTCGAGGGCGACCACTACCGGATCCCGCGGCCGGGGGAGTACGCCAAACCCCTCAAGCTGATCAACCACCCGGTCCGGCCGCGGATCCCGGTCCTGCTGGCCGCCATGGGCCCGCGCAACGTGGCCCTGGCCGCCGAGATCGCCGAGGGCTGGCAGGCGCTGTGGCTCGACCCGCGCGCCGCCGGCCGGGTGTTCGGCGACGCGCTGGCCGACGGCCGGTCCCGCCGCGACCCGGCGCTCGGCCCGCTCGACATCAGCGTCCCGGTGCCGTTCGCGCTGCGCGAGCAGGGCCTGGACCGGCACCGCGCCCAGCTCGCCCTCTACCTGGGCGGGATGGGCGCGCGCGGCCGCAACTTCTCCAACGACCTGGTCCGCCGGTACGGGTACGCCGACGCCGCCACCCGCATCCAGGAGCTCTACCTGTCCGGCCGCCGGGCCGAGGCGGTCGCCGCCGTACCCGAGGACCTGGTCGCCGCCACCTCGCTGACCGGCCCGCCGGACGAGATCCGCCGCCGCCTCGACGCCCTGGCCGGCGCCGGCGTCACCACACTGCTGGTGTCCCCCCTGGCCGCCGAACGTGCCGAACGGGTCAAGGACGTGCAGACCCTGGCCACCCTGCTGGCCACCCGGTGATCACGCCGGGAAGGTGACGACCACTTTCGCCCGGGCGTGCTCGACCATCAGATAGCGCAGCGCCTCCGTGGTCTGCTCGAACGGGTACGCCCGGTCGATCACCGGCACGATCGTCTTCTCCTCGGCCAGCTCCCGCAGCGTGGCCAGCATCGCCGGGTCCGACCTCGCGTTCAGCTGCACCACCCGGGTCCGGCCCAGCCGGCCCACCGTCTGCCCGGCAACGGTCAGCCCCACCGGCCCGATCAGCGACGGACGGCCGGGGCGCGCGTTGCCGCCACCGCCCAGCACCAGCGTCCCGCCCGGGGCCACCGCCCGGCGCAGCGCCCGCAGGGGACGGCTCGCCGCCAGGTCCAGCACGATGTCGTACCGGTGGCCGGAGCGGGTGAAGTCCTCCCGCGTGTAGTCGACCACCTCGGCGCCCAGCGCGGACACCAGGTCGGCGTTGCGGGTGCTGCACACGCCGGTCACCTCCGCCCCGTACGCGCGGGCCAGCTGCACCGCGAACGTACCCACCCCACCGGACGCACCGTTGACCAGCACCCGATGGCCGGGCCGTACCGGCGCCACGTCCCGCACCGCCAGCAGCGCCGTCTGGCCGGCCAGCGGCAGGGTCGCGGCCTCCTCGAAACTCAGGTTCGCCGGGCGGCGCTGCGCCAGCGACTCCGGCACGCACACCAGCTCGGCGAAACCTCCATCGTGGGCGCTCACGTCGCCGAACACCTCGTCACCCGGCGCGAACCGGGTCACCGACCGGCCCACCGCGGTCACCACCCCGGCCACGTCACTGCCCCGGATCGGGGCGGCCGGCCCGCGCCGGCCGAAGATCGGGGACATCAACCGGGCCACGTACGGGTCGCCGCGCATGACGTGCCAGTCCCGTGCGTTCAGGGACGCGGCCCGCACCCGTACCAGAATCTCGTCGTCACCCGGAACCGGCGCCGCCACCTCGGCCATCCGCAGCGTCTCGCCGTACCGGTCCTGCACCATCGCCCTCATGTCTCGATGGTCGGCGCTGGACGGTCCCCTTTCATCGGTCCCCGGTACGCCCCGCAAGCCGTACTAAAGTTCGATCCGCCGCGTCTCGTACGCCCAGATCGCCACCTCCACCCGGTTCCGCGCGCCCAGCTTGTTCATCAGGCTCGTGACGTGCGTCTTCACCGTGCTCAGGGTGATGAACAGCTCGGCCGCCACCTCCGCGTTCGTCCGGCCCCGGGCCACCAGCGCCAGCACCTGCTCCTCCCGCTCGGTCAGCGGATCCACCGGCTGCCGCGGCGCCGGCGCCGGAGCCGTCCCGGCGAACGCCTTCAGCAGCCGGGTCGTGACGGCCGGGGCGATCAGCGCGTCCCCGGACGCGGCCGCCCGCACCGCCTGACCCAGCAGCGCCGTCCCGGCGTCCTTGAGCAGAAAACCGCGGGCGCCCGCGCGCAGTGCCGCGTACACGTACTCGTCCAGGTCGAACGTCGTGATCACCACGACCGGAAGCGGATCCGCGACCGCCGGACCGGCCAGCAGCCGGGTCGCCTCGATCCCGTCGATGCCGGGCATCCGGATGTCCAGCAGGCACACGTCCGGCCGCAGCCGCCGGGCCAGCTCCACCGCCTGCCGCCCGTCCCCGGCCTCACCGACCACCTCGATGTCCGGCTGCGCGTTCAGCATGATCGCCAGCCCGGTCCGGACGATCTCCTGATCGTCCGCGACCACCACCCGAACGCTCACGCCGCCACTCTCGGCAGGGTCGCGCTGACCGACCAGCCACGATCCGGGTTCGGCCCGGCCTGGCACGTCC
Source organism: Actinoplanes flavus (assembly GCF_017592555.1). Taxonomy (GTDB): domain Bacteria; phylum Actinomycetota; class Actinomycetes; order Mycobacteriales; family Micromonosporaceae; genus Actinoplanes; species Actinoplanes flavus. The sequence continues at coordinate 391,984 of NZ_JAGFNS010000002.1, forward strand.
CACCGAGCAGCCCGGCGCGCTCGATCATGCCGCTCACCCCGTACCCCGGAGAAAGCCCACCGTGCTCGCCGTCGTCGCTCACCTCGAGCCGCACGGACGTCTCGTCCGCCGTCACCCGGACCTCGATCCGGGTGGCGTTGCGGGCATGCCGGCGCGCGTTCGTCACCGACTCCTGCGTGAGCCGGAACAGCGTGGCCGCCACCGCCGGGGACAGATCGTCGACGTCACCGTCCAGCCGCAGCTCCACCGGCGGGCCCACCGTCGACGGCCCGGCCAGCGCCCGCACGTCACCGATGCCCGGCTCGCGCAGCACCCGCACCATCGACCGCATCGACGCCAGCGCCTTCGACGCCTCCGACTCGATCAGCCGCAACGCCTCCACCGCCGACGCCGGATCGGTCTCCGCCGTCGCCTGCCCGGCCTGCGCCCGGATCGCCATGGCCGACACGTGATGCGCCACCGTGTCGTGCAGATCCCGGGCCAGCCGCTCCCGCTCCAGCATTCGCAGGTGCTGCCGCTCCCGCAGCCGCGCCCGGGCCGCGAACCGCATCGCCAGCCCCAGCGCCCCGATGCCGAACAGGATGATCAGCCCGGCCACCACGTCGGCCGCGGTCATCTGCCGGAAGCCCCAGCCGATCGCCAGCCGCCCGGCCAGGATCACCGAACCGGCCACGACCTCCCGGCCGGAACCCCAGCGGAACAGCGCATACGGCAGCAGCAACAGGACCACGGCCATGCTCAGCAGACTCGGCGACCCGGTCAGGAACGGCTCGACCGTGCACGCCCCGAAACCGAGCGCCAGCATCAGCAGCGGGCGCTGCCGCCGCCACCACACCAGAGGCACCACCGCCACCGCGAACAGGACTCCCGCCGGCGCCGACCGGACCACACCCTCGACGACCACGGCCGGCAGCAGCAACCCGGCCAGTGCCCAGTCCCGCCACACCCGAACCGGGGGCGGGGGCGTCGCCCGGGGCTCGTTCCACGCTGCCCACATCCCTCGATGGTATGGCCACCGTCCATATAGTGGGGCGGTGCCGCAGTCGCTGACCTATCTCGACGCCGTCAAACTGCTCGGCGGGTCCGGGCCGCTCATGAAGGTCGCCGACAACGTGCTGGGCGGCGTGCTCAGCGTGGCGACGGCCGGCGGCAGCGAAGCCGCCATCAGCCTCTTCGACGCCAAGACCGAGGCGGTCCGGCTCGGCCACCTGGTCACCGACAAGATCACCGATATCGTACGGGGACAGGCGCGCTACACCCGCAGCGAGCGCCTGCACGCGGCCCACGCCGTCCTGGTCGTCACGTCGTTCTTCACCGCCCTCGACGACTGCCTCGACGCCACCGGCCTGGAGAATCCCGGCTTCACCCGCGACGACCAGATCCTCCTCGCCTCCGCGGTCCGGTTCGACGGGTCCTGGCAGTCGCGACTCCTCGCCGCCCGGATCCCCGCCCCGAGCGCCGACCTCACCCACGACCGCCTCATGGCCGAGCTGGTCAGCTGGTTCGCGTCGCTGTCCTGGCGTCTCGCCGAGCACCTGCGCGGCTTGGCGGTCTGGGAGTCGGCCGGCCTCCGCACCCGGGGCGCCGCCGAGAAGGCCCTCAGGGAGGCGGTGCCCGCGATGTCCGCCGCCCGCTACGAGGAGGCCGCCCGGCAGTTGTCCCTGGACGTGCCCGAGTTCGCCGTCTGGCTGTCCCGGCTCGACTCGCGGGCCGTCTCCCGCGGCCTGGAGGCGCTGGAGTCCACTCTCCTCCGGGCCACGTCGGGCCGCGCGCCGGCCCGGCACCGCGCCGACCTCGCGCTCACCTACCGGGCCGTGCTCGACGACCCGGTCCTCGGCGGCGACACCGGCGAGGTCACCAAGCTCAGCCTCGGGATCTCCTACCTCGACCCGCGTTTCCGGGTGAAGGCCGCCGGCCCGGGCGCCCGCGCCGCCGACGAGGACTGGTGGGCGGACGCCCCGGTCCGCGACGACTTCGGCACCTTCCTGGCCACCTACCTGACCACCCCACAGGCCGCCGAGGCCCCGATGCTGCTGCTCGGCCAGCCCGGCGCCGGCAAGTCCACGCTGACCAGGGTGCTGGCCGCCCGGCTGCCGGCCGCCGACTACCTGGCCGTCCGGGTCACGCTGCGCGAGGTCCGCGCCGAAGCCGAGATCCAGGACCAGATCGAACAGGCGCTGCGCGGCGCCATCGGCGAGACCGTCGCCTGGGCGGACCTGGCCCGCGACGCCGACGCCGCCATGCCGGTCATCCTGCTCGACGGTTTCGACGAGCTGTTGCAGGCCACCGGCCTGCACCAGTCCGACTATCTGACCCGGGTGGCCGCGTTCCAGCAGCGGGAGGCCCGGCTCGGCCGTCCCGCCGCGGTCGTGGTGACCAGCCGGGTCGCGGTCGCCGACCGGGCCCGCCTGCCCGCCGGGAGCCTCGCCGCCCGCCTGGAGCCCTTCGACGAGTCCCAGGTGGACCGCTGGCTCGCCATCTGGAACGACGCCAACGCCGCCTACTGGGCGCGGACCGGTCTGCGGCCGCTCGCCCGCGATGTGGTGCTGCGCTTCCCCGACCTGGCCACCCAGCCGTTGCTGCTGCTCATGCTGGCCCTCTACGACGCCACCGGGAACGCCCTCCAGGACGCCACCGACTTCGACACCGGCCTGCTCTACGAACAGTTGCTGCACGACTTCGCGGCCCGCGAGGTGCGCCGGGTCCACGACGGCCGCCCGGACGCCGAACTGCCCGGGCTCGTCGAGGAGGAACTGCTGCGGCTGTCGGTGGTCGCGTTCGCGATGTTCCACCGGCTCCGCCTCTGGGTCACCACCGAGGAACTCGACGCCGACCTGGCCGGGCTCGGCCTCCGGCCGTCGCGGTCCGGGACGGCCGCGGACTTCCGCAGCCCGCTCTCCGCGGGACAGGAGATGGTCGGCCGGTTCTTCTTCATCCAGCGAGCGCAGGCCTGGCAGGACGATCAAACCCGTCAGACGTACGAGTTCCTGCACGCGACGTTCGGCGAGTACCTGGTGGCCCGGCTCGTGGTGCACGCGGTCCAGGAGGCGGCCGCCCTGTCGAAGGTCCGCTCGATCCGGCTCGGTCAGCAGTCCCAGGACGACGAACTGCTCCAGAACCTGCTCGGGTACACGCCGCTCAGCGCCCGCAACACGATCCTGCCGTTCGTCACCGCCCTGCTGGCCCGCTCAGGTCCGGAGGATCCGCGCGACTGGCTGATCGACCGGTTGCGGACCGCGGTGATCCGTCCGGCGTGGACGCCGCGCGCCTACCAGCCGGTGGACAAGCGGGCCGACCACTGGATGTCGACCTACTCGTTCAATCTGCTGCTGCTCACCCTCGCCTGTGGGCAGCCGGTCCGGGCCACCGAGCTGTACCAGCACGCCAGGGATCCGGCCGGCTGGCTGCGCGACATGGCCCTCCAGTGGCGGGCGGCCGTCCCCGGCGGCATGTTCCTCGACGCGCTGGAACATCTACAGGTGGAGCGGGAGTGGGCCGCCGACGGCCGCCGGGACATGGTGCTGCGCCGCGAGCCGACACCCATGTGGATGGATGTGGATCCGCGTTGGGCGTTCAGCTTCGGGCGCAGCTGGAACTTCCCCGAGGCCGCGTCGAACACCGACTACTTCCCGATGCACACGGCGTTCCGGTCGATGGACCTGAGCAGCTCGTTCTCCGACGACGCGGTCCGGCACGCGGTGGAGGCGGCGTTCGGGCATCTTCCTCCGCAGACGCTGGTGCTTCTCGTCGAGCAGGAGCCCGGCCACGCCGAGTCGGTGGCGCACACCCTGATGAGCCTCTCGATGAACTCCGGTGGGCTGGCCCCCGCACCGAACCTGCTGGCGTTGTACGACCGTGCCTTGAAAGCGATCGACCGGGTACGCCCGCTGTTCCCCCATCTCGGGGACGATCCGGTCCTACTGTTCCTCCGGTCACTCGCCGTCGATGCGGGCCGGCTGCCGTCCGGCGATGTCTTGCGGCTGATCGAGCACCTCGTCACCGCTGACGGGCAACCCGTCGGCGAGACCGGTGTCTTGGCGTTGAGCTGTCTCTCCGCCGGTCGTGGGCAGCCGTCGGAGCGGTACGACCGGTTCGCCGCCGACCTGGCGGCGCGGCTGGGCCCCGCGGACCTTTCCGTCGACGCCTGCCTGCGCCTGCTCACCGCGCTGCCGGTGACCCGCGCCTGGCGCCTCGGTCCCCTACTGGCCGCCATCGACGTCCGGCTGGACGCCGGGGACGTGCTCGAGCGCATCGACGCCGACGCCGACTTCGCGGCCCGCCTCGTGAGCGCCCGGGCCCGCTTCGACGGCTATCGAGACCGGACCGAGTGACGACATCTCCGCGGATGTATGACCGAACCGTGACTGTAAAACTGCACCGACTGGTCGGTACAGTTTCGGGATGCTCCTCTCCCCGAACACGGTGGGCACGCCGCTGCCCACGCGGCGGCGGTGGGCGGCCCTGGCCGTCCTGGCGGCGGCCGTCCTGCTGCTGGCCATCGACAACACGGTCCTGGCCCTCGCGGTGCCGGCCCTCAGCGCGGACCTCTCGCCCACCGCCGAGCAGATCCTCTGGATCGGTGACGTCTACTCGCTGGCGCTGGCCGGACTGCTCGTGCTGATGGGCAACCTGGCCGACCGGTTCGGCCGCAAACGGATCCTGCTGCTCGGCTCGGCCGGGTTCGGGCTGGTCTCGCTGCTGGCGGGGTTCGCCACCAGCGCGGAACAGCTGATCGCGGCCCGGCTGCTGCTCGGTGTGGCCGGTGCGACGCTGATGCCGGCGACGCTGTCGCTGATCCGCAACATCTTCCCGGACGACACCGAACGGGCCCGGGCCATCGCGATCTGGTCCACCGCGTTCGGCGCGGGCTCGGCGATCGGCCCGCTGGTCGGCGGAGTGCTGCTGGAGCACCTCTGGTGGGGTTCGGTCTTTCTGATCAACGTACCGGTGATGATCCTGGTCCTGGTCTCCGGATGGCTGCTGCTCCCGGAGTCCCGCGACCCGCGGCCCGGCCGTTTCGACGTGCCCTCGGCGGCGCTGTCGATGGCCGCGATCGTCCCGGTCGTCTACGCGATCAAGCACGTCACCGGACACGGCCCGGACCCGGTGACCGTGGCGTGCGTGCTGGCCGGTGTCACCGCGGGCGTCCTGTTCGTCCGGCGGCAGCGGCGCCTCGACCAGCCGATGCTCGACGTCGAACTGTTCCGCAGCCCGACCTTCTCCGGTGCGGTCGCCGCCAACATGATCGCGATCTTCGCACTGACCGGGCTGCTGTTCTTCTTCTCCCAATACCTCCAGCTCGCCCGGGAGCACAGCCCACTGGAGGCCGGGCTCGCCGAACTGCCCGCCACCGTCGCGTCGATCGCCGTCGTCGGGGTCGTCGGCGTCGCCGCGGCACGGCTCGGCCGGGGCCGGGCCATCGCGCTCGGCCTGGCGATGGCCGCGGCCGGGCTCGCCCTGGTCGCGGCGGCCGCGCGGGGACCGTACCTCTGGTTGGGTCTTGCCCTTGTCCCGATCGGCCTGGGCATCGGCCTGGCGATGACGCTGACCGGCGACGCGATCGTCTCGGCCGCGCCGCCGCGCAAGGCCGGATCGGTGTCGGCGATCACCGAGGCCGCCATCGAACTCGGCGTCGTCCTCGGCATCGCGGTCCTCGGATCGCTCGCCACCGTGGTCTACCGTGCCGGCGTGAAGATCCCCGCCGGCCTGCCCGCCGGCGACGCCGCGGCGGTCCGCGATTCGCTGGCCTCGGCCCTGCACGTGCTCGACCCGTCGTCCCCGGCGGCCGACGGCGCCCGGGACGCCTTCATCGCCGGCATGCGGATCACCTCCCTGGTGGCCGCCCTGTTCACCCTGGCCGCCGCGTTCCTGGCCGGGCGCCTGATCCCCTCCGTCCGCACCCCGCGCGCTTGACGCCGCCGGTCGCGTCCCGGCGCCGCTGAGACAGCGCTGACGGCCGGCCGGGCACCCCCGTCGGGGCTCGCTGACCCACCCGCCTTCCTCGCCCCGCGCGCGGTGGTTGCCCGGCGGATGTGTCGGCGTGGGGCAGACGCCGCGGCACGATGACGGATGGGTACGGTGGCGAGCGTGGGACGTACGGCGGGCCGGTCACCGGAGGAGACACGACGGGCGCTGCTGAAAGCGGCGGCCGCGGCGATCGGGGCGCGCGGCATCCACGCCTCCCTCGACGAGATCGCCCGTTACGCCGGGGTCTCGAAAGGCGGCCTGATCTACCACTTCGCCAGCAAGGACGAGCTGATCATGGAGCTGGTCCGCACCGAGCTGGCCACCTTCCAGGCCGCTATGGACGCCGAGCTGGACCCGGCCGACACCGCCCCCGGACGGCTCACCCGCGCCTACATCCGGGCCGTCCTGATTCCGGTGGCCGACGACGAGGTCCGCGCCTCGCTCGCCCTGATCACCCAGTTGATGAGCCTGCCCGCGGTCGCCGAGGTGGCCCGCGCCGACGCCGAACGCATCGACGCCGCCCTGGCCGCGGACGGTCTCCCGGAGAGCGTCCTCACCCTGGTGGTGGCCGCCGCGGACGGCCTGAGCTGCACCCCGCTGTGGGGCGGCGCGGTGAACACTCCCGCGGACCGCCGCCTCGCCGAGCGCCTGCTGCACCTCACCCGCCACCCGGAGCTGTGGGAGAACCTCCCCTGGCCCCCCGCAACCCCCGAGCCCTAGCCGGCTGCCCACTCTCGCGATCCTCCACGCGCTTCCGGGCGCTGCCCGCTCGCGGCCGAGCGGCCCTCGCGCCAGCCGTCGCCCGGCCACAGTGCATGGCCGCCGGAAAGCGGGCACACCCGCGGTCGCGGCGCACCCGGTGAGGGCGCTGCCGCCTGACCGGCTGGACCACCCACTCAAGCCCGGCGGGCGCGGCACGGCCCGGAGCGGCAGCGAGCCCGCGTGGAGCGGGCGGGACGGTCCGAAGGGGCGGGGCGGCGTCACGCGTACCGGAGAAGGAGGTTCGTAAGGGAACGGGCCGTGCCGCCGCGCGGGGGCGGCGGCACGGGTCTCGCGTGTGGAGGGTCAGACGCTGATGCGGCCGGCGCCCGCGTTGGCGGTGACGATGGACTTCACGTTGGCGGGGGCGTCGGGTGTGTAGGAGTAGGGGATCGACGCCACCGAACCGCCGGTCTGGCCGCTGCCCGAGTTGACCAGCAGGTTGTTGCGGGCCACCAGGGTTCCGGCGTCGGAGGAGCCCTCACCCAGGTGGAACGGGTCGTCGACGTTCTCGAACGAGTTGGCCTCGACCAGGACGCCGGCGCCCTCGGTGGACGCGACGCCGTACCCGGAATTGTTGTAGTAGTAGTTGTTGTAGACGTGCACCGGGTTGCCGAAACGCACCCGCGGATGCCGCTGGGTCGACGCGTCGAACCAGTTGTGGTGGTAGGTCACCCGCAGATGGCCGACGTCCTGGCTCGCGTTGCTGTCGCTGTGCCCGAGCAGCATGGATTTGTCGTGGGAGAACACCCGGTTCCACGAGACGGTGATGAAATCGGAACCGCGTTTGATGTCCACGGCACCGTCGTACCCATTGCTGAAAGTATTGTGATCCACCCAGATGTTGGTGGCCGATTCCTGTACGTTGATCGCGTCGTCGTTCCAGTTCCGGAACGTCAGATTGCGAATGATCACGTTCCGGTCGCCGTTGATGTTGAGTCCGCAACCGACGATCGCGGCCCCGGCGTTTCCGATGATCGTCTTGTTGGACCGGACCCGTAGCATGCCGGAGCAGGAGATGGTCCCGGAGACCCGGATGACCGCGGCGGACGTCGACCCGACCGCCGTGGTGAGGGCGGAAGCGCTGGTCACGGTGGTGGTGGCGGCGCTGCCGCCGCCGGTGGTGCCGCCGTTCTGGGTGGCCCACCCGACCAGGTCGGTGATCGCGGCCGAGGCCGGCTGCGGTGCGGCCAGCACCGCGCTGACGAGGGCGAGGGGGATGGCGCCCGTCATGAACCGATGAATGCGGCGATGCATTGTGGTGCTCCTTCTCAGATTTCACTGATCCGTCGACCGGTGCCCGATCGGCGGATCTCGGGGGATGAGGGGAGCGCTCCCGGCCCTAGAAAAACATAGGCCCGGATGGATGTGAAGAGATATCCGTTTGCAGGATTTCTGCAACAACTATGCGAATCGCCCCGGCCCGGCCCGTATGGGCAGGTCCGAGGCGAAACGGAAAGGGGTGTCTCAGTTCGGGTCGATCGTCACGGTGACCAGCCCGGTGCCGGGCACCCGGTCCGCCTTCGGCACCGCCTTGCGGACCATCGACGTGGTCGCCTTCAGCGTGTCCATGATGGCGGTGTAGGAGCGGGCGCCCACCGGTTGGTACCGGTCGTAGATCTCCCGCAGGCACTCGCCGGTGACCAGCGTGACCGCCGGCCCGGCCGTCTTCAGGGCGGCGAGCACGTCCTGGTCCGACCCGGCGATGGTGCGGCCACGCTCCAGCACACAGGCGCTGAACCGGAACAGGTCGGCGACGCTGCGCCCGGCGCCGGACAACCCGGTCGCCTGGAGCAGCGAGCGGACCGCCGGGTCGCCCTCCTGCCCCGCGGCCAGCGGGTTCCGGGCCGCCGCGCCGAACTCCCGGTGCGCCTGGAGCAGCGCCTCGGCGGTGCTGTCGCGCAGCGCCCGGCTGTTGGGCAGCAGCAGGTCCAGGTGGCGCAGGCCGGAGTCAAGGGCGATCACCGACCAGTCCAGCCGCCCGGACAGGGTCACCGGGTCCTTGCGGCCCGGCGTCAGCTCCAGGGTGACGACCTGGCCGCCGCCCACCGCGACCGAACCGTCCAGGTACGTCAGCATCGTGTCCCGCACCCCGTCGAGGGAGCCCGCCTCGGACGTCGGCACCGGGCGGACCGAACCGTCGGCGGGCAGGTCCAGCACCATCGGGAAGGGGAACCGGTTGCGGACCTTGACCTGCTGCGATCCGGTGCCGGAGACCACGCAGGCGTCGACCCGCCCGGCCGGGACCGACACGTTCCGGACCGTGACGTTCGCCGCCTTGGGTTCACAGGTGAACGGCTGCGGGGGGCCGGTCAGGTGCTTCAGGGTCTGCTCCAGCGACGCGGTGGCGCCGGCCCGTGCATACCCCCAGAAGGTGGCGACGGTGCCGGGCTTGACCGGCAGCGCCGCGCCCGAGCCGGTCCGGATGGTGTCGCCGGTGACGTCCGGGGTGACCTGCCAGGTGCCCAGCACGAAACCGTCGAACAGCACCGTGTCGCCGCTGACCGCGCGCTCGACCGCGTCGGTGGCGGTGGCGGTCAGCGGGAGCCAGCCGCCCAGCTCCGTCGACCAGGCGAAGACGTTGAGCATCTCCGGCCGCACCCCGGCGGGCAGGTCGCCGTAGTCGATGGTGATCCGCGCCTTGCTCAGATCGCCGCTGTCGAAGGTGACGTCGATCATGTCGCCGACCGGGACGATGCCGGGTGGAAGGGGGCGGTCGTCCGGCAGCGGCTCACGGCTGAACCGGACCCGGGTCTCGCCCTGGGCGACGCCGGGCTGGGTGGTCAACTGGACGTGTCCGTTCAAACCGGACAGTCCGCCGCCCTCGGGTTCGACCAGTTGTGTCCCCGGGACACCGATCGGGCCGCAGGCTGCCAGGCCCACACCCAAGGCGGCCAGCAGACCGCCGGCCAGGATCCCCCGTACGAGTTTCATGTTGCCCTCCCCGGCGGAGGAGGATAACCGGCGTTGGCAAATTCCGGTTACCGACCGCAACGTGTCAACCGTCGCACTCCCGGCCGCCGGGCCCCCGTGCCGGACCGGAAGTCGCCCCCGCATCGTACCGTCGCGGCACCATCCGGGCTGCCCCGATGGAGTGAGACCAGTCGATCGCAAGAGGCCCGGCAGCCCTCGCCGGGCGCGGGTGGGCGCCGGGTGATATGAACCATTGGTGCGTTCACCCTGGCGGCATCCGGCCCGTGTCGTGCCGTTCGCGTTCCTCGTCCTGATCGTCGCCGGCACCGGCCTGATGATGCTGCCGGCCGCCCGCGCCGAACCCGGGCACGCACCGTTCGTCACCGCGCTGTTCACCGCGGCCTCCGCGGTCTGCGTCACCGGCCTGTCCGTCGTCGACACCCCGACCTACTGGTCCCCTTTCGGTCACGTGCTGCTGACCGTGCTGTCGCAGATCGGCGGCTTCGGGATCATGACCCTGGCCACCCTGCTCAGCCTGCTCGTGTCACGCCGGCTCGGCCTGCGCGGCCGCCTGCTCGCGCAGGCCGAGAGCGCCGGCCTCACCGGCGAGAACCTGGCCGGCCTGCTGCGCCGGGTGGCGATGGTCATGCTCATCGCGGAGAGCGCCATCACCGTCGTGCTCACCCTGCGTTTCTGGCTCGCGTACGACTACCCGTTCGGCCGTGCGCTGTGGGAGGCCGTGTTCCACGCCGTGCAGGCGTTCAACAACGCCGGATTCGCCCTCTACTCCGACAGTCTCGTCGGGTTCGTGACCGACCCGTGGATCTGCGTCACCCTGGCGCTCGGTGTCCTGGCCGGCTCGATCGGCTTTCCGGTCCTGTTCGAACTCGCGCGCGAGTGGCGTACCCCCGGATGCTGGTCGACCCACACCTGGCTGACGGTGGCCGGAAGCCTGCTCTTCACGCTCGTCGGGTTCGTGGTCTTCCTGGCCTTCGAATGGCGCAATCCGGGCACGCTCGGCCCGTTGAGCACCCCGGGCAAGGTGCTGGCCGCGTTCACCCAGGACGTGATGACCCGCTCCGGCGGCTTCAACAGCATCGACCTGGGCCGGCTGAACAGCGAGACGATCGCGGTCACCAACGGCCTGATGTTCATCGGCGGCGGCAGCGCGAGCACCGCCGGCGGCATCAAGATCACGACGTTCCTGCTGCTGGCGTACGTGATCTGGGCGGAGATCCGCGGCGAGCCGGACGTGGTGATCCGCAAACGGCGGATCGCCGAGGAGACCCAGCGGCAGGCCGTCACCGTGGCCCTGCTGGGCGTCGCCCTGGTCGCCACCGGTACGGTCGTGCTGGACGCGCTCACCGACGACATCCCGTTCGACCGCGTGCTGTTCGAGGTCACGTCGGCGTTCGCGACGGTCGGGCTGAGCACCGGCATCACCGGCAGCCTTCCGCCCTCCGCCCAGATCGTCCTGGTCGTCCTGATGTTCTGCGGCCGGGTCGGCACCATCGCGGTCGGCACCGCGATCGCCCTCAACACCCGCCGCCGGCTCTACCGCTACCCGGAGGAGAGACCCCTCGTTGGCTGACGAGAAACTGCCCAAAGGCGGCCACGTCGCGGTGATCGGCCTCGGCCGGTTCGGCGGCGCGGTCGCGGAATCGCTGCTGGAACTCGGCTACGAGGTGCTCGGCGTCGACAGCGACCCGCGCCTCGTCCAGGACTGGTCGGACCGGCTCACCCAGGTCGCCGAGGCCGACGCCACCGACGAGGAGGCGCTGCGCCAGCTCGGCGTACACGAGTTCGAGCGGGCCGTCGTCGGCATCGGCACCAACCTGGAGACCAGCGTCCTCACCGTGCTGACCCTCACCGAGATCGGCGTGCCGGAGATCTGGGCCAAGGCGACGAGCGTGAAACACGGCAAGATCCTGTCGTCGGTCGGCGCCGACCACGTGATCTTCCCCGAGACGGAGATGGGCGAACGGGTCGCCCACCTGATCAGCGGCCGCATGCTCGACTACATCGAGTTCGACGACGGCTTCGCCATCGCCAAGGTCCGCGCCCCGCGCGGCGCCGCCGGGCGCACCCTCGCCGACCTCGGCCTCCGCACCACATGGGGGGTCACGGTAGTCGGCACCAAACGCCCCGGCGAGGATTTCGTGTACGCCCGCCCCGAAACCGTCGTCCCGGAGAACGCCGTCCTGATCGTCGCCGGCGACACCGCCAAGGTCGAGTCCTACGCCGACGAGAACTGACGGGCCGGGGCCATCGACAGGAGCGCATATAGTGCGCTCCCATGGGAGATCGCCCCGGATCGTCGTTGTCGGTCACTCCGGACGAGTTGCTCCGGCACTCCGCACATCTGCGTGACATAGCCGGCGAACTCGGCGAGATCGGGCGGGCGGCCGTGACCACGCAGCCGGGCCCGGAAGCCTACGGGCGGATCTGCGCCGTCGTCCCGCGGCTGCTGGACCAGTTCCGGGAGCCCCTCGTCGAGGCGATCGGTGTGGCGGCCACGTCGGTGCGGGACACCGCCGACGCCGTACGCGGCGTGGCCGAGTCCTACGAGCTGAGCGATGAGGCCGCCTCGACCGCGGTCCGCGACACCGGCGGGCGCTGATGGGGAACGCCTACGTGGCGCCACCGGTCGACGCGCCGAAGGACCCCTGGGCCGGGGTCTGGATCGCCGAGGACATCCGGTTGATTCGTCAGGGCGTCGAACGCGGCGACTGGATCGACGGTTCCCTCGGCGTGGCCGGGGCGTCCCTGGACGCGCTGGCCCTTGTCAGCGACCCCCTCGGGGTGCTGGCGCAGTACGGCGTCGCCTGGTTGATCGAGCACGTGGAGCCACTCTGCGAGACGCTGGACCAGCTCGCCGGAGACGATGACTGTGGTGACCGAAGCGGCCGGGCTTCTCGTCGCGGCGGTCCGGGAACTCGTTCGCGACGCGATCGCGACGCTCGTCTCGCGGCTCGTGGTCTACGCCGCCGAGGAAGCCGTCACGTTCGGGGCCGCCACGCCTCTGGTCGCCGAGCAGGTCGGCACGCTCGTGGCCTCCTGGTCGGCGAAGATCGCGCGCTGGGTGCGGAGTCTGCTGCGCAGCCTGGACGATCTCGGCTCCGCGGTCCGCCGCATCGAACGGCACATCGAGGATCTCAAGGATCTTCTGGCGCGGATCCGGGGTGCCGGGAAGGAGGCCGCCGCCCTGCACCGGGTCAAGCGGAAGGGCGCGGGGCCGGTGCAGCTCTACCGGATGGCCACGGTCCGATCGATCGCGGAGAAGTACGGCATCGACCTCTCCGGTCTGCGGATCTCGCTTGCCGATCCGAAGTACCGGGGCACCTGCGGTGAGACCCGTCCGGACGGCTCCATCGTGCTGTTCGTCTCCGGATTCCGCAGTGAGGAGGACCTGGCTCGCACGCTGGCGCACGAGAAGTTCCACCATGACGAGCTCGCGACCGGCAGGCCGTACCCGCGGGACCGGGCGGAGTTCGACGCCTTCGAGGACCGGGCGTACGCCCACGAGGATCTCTGGTGGGACAATCAGCCGATTCGGCCGGAACCGCGGAAGCGATGACGATGACGACGTACGACCGATGGCTCGACGCCTACAGTGCCGCCTACGACACCGTTCCGGAGCCGTTCGAGATCGCCTGCCCGCAGTGCGGTAGCAAGCGTCTGCGACTGGTGTTCACCGGGGATCCGGGGTCCGACGTCGGCTATGCGCATCTCTGGTGCGACAACTGCCTGTACGGGATCGGCGTCTCCCGCACGATCATCCCGGACGGCGCTGTCGTCCAGGACATCCGGCAGGCGCCCGCCGATCGACTGCCGCCGATCCCGAACTATCGGCTGGTCCACTGAATTTGGGGTGGTGGCGTGGCCGGGGGAGGATCGGGGCGTGAGTGGGGACGGGGACCGGCTTCGGGTCGGGTTGCTCGGGGAGCTTCGGGTGTGCCGGGGGGACGTCGATGTGACGGTGCCCGGCGCCCGGCTGCGTGGGCTGCTCGTGCGGCTCGCGGTGGCCGGTGGGCGCCCGGTTCCGGCCGGGGCGCTGGCCGGCGCGGTGTGGCCCGAGGAGCAGCCCGGGGATCCGGCCAACGCCCTGCAATCGCTGATCTCCCGGCTGCGGCGGCTGCTCGGTGGCGGGGACACCGTCACCCAGGCCGAGGGCGGCTACCGGCTGGCGGTCGAGGTCGAGGACGTGGATGTCGGCCGGTTCGAGCGGCTGGTGGCGGCCGGGCGGGAGCGGCTGCGCGGTGACCAGCCGGGCGCCGCCGCCGGTCTGCTGCGGGAGGCGGTCGCGCTGGTGCGCGGGCCGGTCGCGGCGGAACTGGGCGAGGTGGCGCCGGCCCACGCGGTCCGGCTCGGGCGGGTGATCGTCGAGGCGGGCGCCGACCTGGCCGAGGCCGAGGTGGCGCTGGGCGAGCTGGACCGGGCCGCGGACCGGCTGACCGGGCTGCTGGCCGAGCATCCGCTCAACGAACGGCTGGCCGGGCTGCTCATCGACGCGCTCGCCGGGCAGGGGCGGCAGGGCGAGGCGCTCGCCGTCTACGAGGGGATCCGGGAACGGCTCGCCGACCGGCTCGGGGCCGATCCGGGGGCGGCGCTGCGGGAGCGGCATCTGCGGTTGTTGCGCGGTGCTCCGGTCGTACCCCCGCGAAGTGAAGCCGGGCCACCGCGAAGGGCGAGCGAGCCGCGGGGTGAGGCTGAGCCATCGCGATGGGGGAGCGAGTCGCGGGGTGAGGCCGGGTCCCCGCGGAGGGGGAGCGAGCCGCGGGGTGAGGCCGGGTCGTCGCAGCGGGTGAGCGAGCCGCGGGATGACAACGCGCTGCTACGCAGGGTGAGCGATGTCAGTGGCAATCTGCCCGCGCCGCTGACCAGTTTCATCGGGCGGGAGGACGACCTGGCCCGGATCGCGTCGCTGCTGGAGCGCGGGCGGCTGATCACCGTGCTCGGGCCGGGTGGCGCGGGTAAGACGCGGCTGGCGCTGGAGGCGGCCCGACGGTACGGCGCCGGGTACCGGGACGGGACCTGGCTCGTGGATCTGGCGTCGGTGACCGAGCCGGCGAAGGTCGGCGCGGCCGTGGTGACCGCGGCGGGGCTGCGGGGTTCGGCGCTGTTCGAGAACGCCAACCGGGTCCGCCCGGACGGCCGCGACGATCTGGACGTGCTCGCCGAACGGCTGGCCGGGCGGGAGATCCTGCTGCTCGTCGACAACTGTGAGCATCTCGTCGACGCGGTCGCGCACCTGCTGTCGGCGCTGTTGACGCGCTGCCCGGACCTGCGGGTGCTGGCCACCAGCCGGGAGCCGCTGGCCGTCGACGGTGAGTCGCTCGTGCCGTTGGCGCCGCTCGGGTTGCCGCAGCCGGACGCCGGAGCGGCCGGCGCGGTGCGGGCGGCGGCCGTCCGGCTGTTCGCGGAACGGGCGGCCGCGGTGCGCCCGGACTTCACGGTCGGTGACGAGACCGTTCGTGACGTGATCCGGATCGTGCGCGGGCTGGACGGGCTGCCGCTGGCCCTGGAACTGGCCGCGGCCCGGCTGCGGACGCTGGGGCTGGCCGAGCTGGCGGACGGGCTGTCGGACCGGTTCCGGCTGCTCACCACGGGTAGCCGTACCGCCCAGCCCCGGCACCGGACGCTGCGGGCGGTGATCGCCTGGAGCTGGGATCTGCTGGACGGCGCCGAGCGGACCATGGCCGAGCACGTGGCCGTGCTGCCGGGCGGGGTGACCGCGTCGTCGGCCGCCGCGGTGACCGGCCGGGCCGCCGGCGCCGCGGATCTGCTGGCCGCCCTGGTCGACCGGTCGCTGCTACAACTGGCGCCGGGCGGCCGCTACCGGATGCTGGAGACGATCCGCGAGTACGGCCTGGAGCGTCTCGCCGAGCAGGGTGTCCTCGGCGAGGTCCGGGACCGGGCGGCCGCGCACCTGGCGGCGCTGGTCGCCGAGCACGATCCGCGGCTGCGGACCGCCGGGCAGATGGCCGCGCTGCGGGTGCTGTCCGCCGAGTACGACAACGCGCTCGCCGCCCTACGCCACCTCTGTGACTCCGGGGACGCCCCGGCCGCGCTGGCCCTGGCGCTGAACCTCTGCTGGTACTGGCAGATGTTCGGGCGCAGCGCCGACGCCGCGTACTGGCTGGGCGAGGCGCTGGCGGTGCCCGGCGAGGTGGACCCGGCGGCGGCCGCGTGCGCCGAGGCGGTTCTGGTGATCAACCGGACCGGCGCCGAGCCGGCCCTGATCACCGAGTCGATCGAGCAGCGCCAGGGGCGGCTGCGGGACATCGCGCTGCGGATCGCCGGCGAGGAGGACCTGCCCTGGCCCGCCGGTGGCCTCGCCGTCGTCACCCTCTACCACGCCGGGGAGATCGAGCTCGCGGATCGCCGTCTCGCGCGGCTGATCGACGGGCCGGACCGGTGGGCGGCGGCGCTGGCGCACATGTTCCGGGCCCAGATCGCCGAGAACAACGGCGACCTGGAGCTGCTGGCGTCGGACGTCACGGCGGCGCTCGCCGGGTTCCGGGAGATCGGCGACCGGTGGGGGCAGGCCACCGTGCTGCCGCTGCGCGCCCTGCTGCGCCAGTACGACGGCGACCTGGACGGCGCCCTCGCCGATCTGCGGGCGGCCCGCGCGTTCGCGGCCGAGTTCGGTTCGCTGGACCTCTCCGACGAGATCTTCATCGACCTGCGCTGGGCCGACCTGCACATGCGCCGCGGTGAGCTGGGCGAGGCCAACACGGCGCTGCTGTCGGCCCGCGCCCGCGCCGAACGATCCGGCTCCCGCGAGATGGCGCTGCTGGTCGACGCGCTCGAAGCCGGGATGCTGCTCTTCCAGGACCAGGTGGAGCGGGCCGGGGAGTTGATCGCCCGCGCCGGGGAGGGGCTCGGCGCCGGTGAGTTGCCGCTGATGGGCGGCGATCACGGCTGCGCCATCGTCGGCGCGATCCGGGCCGCGGTGGCGCTGCGCCGCGACGACCCGGAGGCGGCGGAGAAGTCGCTGATGGTGGCGTACCCGGCCGCGGTACAGACGCAGGACATGCCGATACTAGCGATGGTCACCGTCGTGGCGTCCGGGCTGGCGCTGGCCCGCGGCCGGGCGGGCGACGCGGCGGTGCTGCTCGGGGTGGCGGCCCGGCTGCGGGGCGCGCACGACCACACCGATCTTCAGGTGGCCTCGATCGCGGCGCGGGCGCGGGCGGCGCTGGGGGACGGCGGGTTCGGGGAGGCGTACGCGTCCGGATGGACCGCCGACCTGGAGGCCGGGGGGGGGGGGGCGGGCCCCCCCCCCCGGGGGGGGGGGGCCCCCGGGGGGGGGGGGGCCCCCCCCCGCG
>NZ_JAGFNS010000002.1:408963-503322 GCF_017592555.1 Actinoplanes flavus
GTGGGGGTGGGGCGGGTTGGGCCCCCGGCCGGGGGGGCGGGGGGGGTGCGGGGGCCCCCCGCGCGGCTCGCTCTAGGCCCGGCGTGAGTAGGCGCGCAGCGCCAGCGGCACGAACACGACCAGGAGCCCGGCCATCCACAACAGCGTGGTGCCCAGCGGCCCGGCGACCGGCCCGCCGACCAGCAGGCCGCGGATCGCCTTGACCAGCGGCGTGATCGGGTTGACCGCCACGAACGCCTGCAACCAGCCGGGCAGCGTGTCGGTCGGCACGAACACGGGCGAACCGAACGTCAGCGGCAGCACCAGCAGGAACATGATGCCCTGCACCGCGCCGGAGGTCCGGACCATCATGCCGACCCAGACCGAGATCCAGCAGAAGCAGAGCCCGAAACCGATGGACAGCGCCACCGCGCCGAGCGCCGGCAGGAACCCGGTCTCCACCCGGAACCCCATGATCGTGCCGAAGAGCAGCAGGCTCACACACACCGAGAGGTAGCGGACGACGTCGGCGCACACCGCGCCGACCAGTGGCGCGGCCCGGGAGATCGGCAGCGACCGGAACCGGTCGAAGACGCCCTTCTCGATGTCCGCGTTCAGGTTCTGGCCGAGCGCCACCCCGCCCATGGCCAGCGACTGCGCCAGCATGCCCGGTAACAGGAGCTGGAGGTACTCGTGCCGGTCGCCGGAGATGGCGCCGCCGAACAGGTAGGTGAACAGCAGCAGGAAGATCACCGGCTGGATGGTGACGTCGATCAGCGCCTCCGGTGTCCGCATCGTCTTGATGAGACTGCGCTTGGCCAGGGCCGCGCTGTGCATGGCGATCGCGGTCATACCAGTTCCTCCGTCCGGACACGCCCGGTCAGAGCGTGGAACACCTCGTCCAGGCTGGGCAGATGCAGCGCCAGCTCGGTCACCTCGACGCCGTCGGCACGCAGCGCCGGAATCAGCTTGTCCAGCGCCTCGTCGCTGCTCACCGGCACGGACGCCGCGCCGGGCCGGGAACCGGCGGTCTCGTCGAGACCCGCCGCGGTGCCCGGTGCGGCCACCACGTCGAGCAGCCGCAGCACGTCCGGCAGCCGGGCCGGATCAGCCGGGCGAACCCGTAGCGTCTGGCCGCCGACCTTGCGCTTCAGGCCGTCCGGGGTGTCGTGGGCGATCACCCGGCCGTGGTTCACCACCACGATCTCGTCGGCGAGCGCGTCCGCCTCCTCCAGGTACTGGGTAGTCAGCAGCACGCTCGCGCCGCTGGCCACCTGGGTGCGGACCACACCCCACATGTCCTCGCGCTTGGCCGGGTCGAGGCCGGTCGTCGGCTCGTCCAGGAAGATCACCTCAGGCTGCCCGACCAGGCTCGCCGCCAGGTCCAGGCGACGGCGCATGCCGCCCGAATAGGTCTTCGCCGGCCGCCGCGCGGCCTCGCTCAGATCGAACCACTCCAGCAGCTCGTCGGCCCGGCGCCGCGCGTCCCTCCCGCTCAGATCGAGGAGACGCCCGATCAACACCAGATTCTGTACGCCCGTGAGGTCCTCGTCGACGGAGGCGTACTGGCCGGTCAGGCCGATTTTGCGGCGCACCTGCCGCGGGTTCTTGAGCACGTCGATCCCGGCCACGAAGGCGCGGCCCTCGTCCGGGCGGAGCAGGGTGGCGAGCACCCGTACCGCGGTCGTCTTGCCGGCGCCGTTGGGCCCGAGCACTCCCAGCACGGTGCCGCGGCGCATCGACAGGTCGACCCCGTCGAGCGCCTGCGTGCTCCCGAATCGCTTGCGCAGCCCCTCGGCGCGCACCACCAGATCTTCGGTCATGCCGAGAAGGTTGCCGGTCCCCGCTGGCACGGCCCGCACACGCCGCTGACACCGCGCCTGACACGGCCCGCACACGGATCTCTCAGGCTCCGGCGTGCTCCGGCTCACGGTGCGGGGCCGGTGCGCCATGCTCGTCGTCGACCATGGTCCGTTCGTCGAACGGGTCGTCGCCGGAGAGGACCCGCCGGGCCCGGTCGCGGTCGAACTCCCTCGTCCAGACGCCGATCAGCACGGTGGCGACCGCGTTCCCGGCGAAGTTGGTGAGCGCCCGCGCCTCCGACATGAACCGGTCGATACCGACGATCAGGCCGACCCCGTCGACCAGGTCGGGGCGGTGGCTCTGCAATCCGCCGGCGAGCGTGGCCAGCCCGGCGCCGGTGACCCCGGCCGCCCCCTTCGACGCGATGATCATGAAGAGGAGCAGTGACACCTGCTCGGCCACCGACAGCGGGTCACCCATCGCCTCGGCCACGAACAGCGACGCCATGGTCAGGTAGATGGCCGTCCCGTCCAGGTTGAACGAGTACCCGGTCGGCACCGTGATCCCGACGACCGTCCGGCTCACCCCGGCGTGCTCCATCTTCGCGATCAGCCGGGGCAGCGCCGACTCCGACGACGACGTCGACACGATCAGCAGGAACTCCCGGCCCAGGTAGCGCAGCAGGCTGAAGATGTTGATCCGGGCCACCAGCCAGAGCAGCGTGCCCAGGACCCCGACGACGAACAGCGCGCAGGTGACGTAGAAGCCCAGCATGATCTGCGCCAGGCTGATCAGCGCATCCGCGCCGGTCGCGCCGACCACCGCGGCGATCGCCCCGAACGCGCCGACGGGCGCCAGCCACATCAGCATCGCCAGGATCCGGAAGACCACCCGCTGAAACAGTCCGATGGCGCGTAGCACCGCCTCCGACCGCTCGCCGAGCGCCTGCACCGCGAACCCGGTGAGCAGCGCCACCAGCAGCGTCTGGAGCACGTTCCCGGTGGCCAGTGGGGAGAGCAGGCTGTCCGGGATGATCCCGAGCAGAAAGTCGGCGGTGGTCTTGGCGCTCTCCGCACCGATCGCCTTCTGCCCGGCGGCGGCCGCCGTCTCGTCGAGGTTCATCCCCGAGCCCGGGTGGATCAGATTGCCGACCACCAAGCCGATGGCCAGCGCCGCGGTCGACATGATGAGGAAGTAGCCGAGGGCCAGGCCGCCGACCTTGCCGACCGTGGCCGCCTGCCGGATCGAGCCGACACCGAGGACGATCGTGCAGAAGATGACCGGCGCGATCATCATCCGGATCAGGTCGACGAAGCCGGTGCCGAGTGGCTTCAGCCCGACCGCCGCGTCCGGCGCGAGCAGGCCGACGGCGACGCCGAGCAGGACGGCCACGATGACCGCCAGGTACAGGAAGTGGGTACGGTCGCGGTGGACCTCAGCGGTGGCGTTCGTCATGGACGGGATGTGTCCCGGGTCCCGGCGCTGATCACCGTCACGCTCCATCTGTTCACCCCTTGCAAAACGATCACGGGCCGGTGGATGACACGGCGCCGGAGCTTCGTGGGGCGCGGGGCCGAGTACCACCCGGCGTCCGGGGGTATGCAGCGCCCATGACCGATCAGACCCTGATCATCCTGGGCGCGTCCGGTGACCTGACCGGCCGGCTGCTGCTGCCCGGGCTCGGCGCGCTGCTCACCGCCGGGCACGTGCCCGGCCTCACCCTGATCGGCGCCGCCGTCGACGACTGGGACGACGCGCGGTGGCGGGAGCGGGTCCACGAGTCGTTCGGCGACGGTCCGGTGGCCGGGGAGGTCGCCGACCGCGCCCGCTATCTGCGGACCGACGTCACGCACGCCGACGACCTGCGGCGACTGCTCGGGGAGGCCCGCGGCTCGGTGGTGATCTTCTTCGCGCTGCCGCCCGCGGTGACCGCCAGGGCCTGCCGGGCGATGCTCGACGTGGATCTGCCGGAGGGCACCCGGCTCGTGCTGGAGAAGCCGTTCGGCACCGGCAGCGCCGCGGCCGCCGAGTTGAACGCCCTGCTCACCCGGCTGGTCCCGGAGGAGCGGGTGCACCGGGTCGACCACTTCCTGGGCAAGTCCACGGTGCTCAACATCCTGGGCCTGCGGTTCGCCAACCGGATCTTCGAGCCGCTGCTCTCCAACGCCCACGTCGCCTCGGTGGAGATCGTCTTCGACGAGGACCTGGCCCTGGAGAACCGGGCCGGCTACTACGACCACGCCGGCGCGCTGGCCGACATGATCCAGAGCCACCTGCTCCAGATCCTCGGCCTGCTCACCATGGAGCCGCCGTTCACCCTGGGGGCGGCCGAGTTCCGGGACCGCAAGGCCGACGTGCTGCGCGCCACCCGGCCGTGGAGCGACGATCCGGCCGAGTGCAGCCTGCGGGCCCGCTACACCGCCGGTGAGCTGGGCGGGCGGAAGCTTCCGTCCTATGCCGACGAGCCCGGCGTCGACCCCGACCGCGGCACCGAGACCCTCGCCGAGCTGATCGTCGCGGTGGACACCTGGCGGTGGGCCGGGGTGCCGTTCCGGCTGCGCTCCGGCAAGGCGATCGGAAACCGGCGCAGGGAAGCGGTGATCACCTTCCGGAAGCCGCCCCGGGTGCCGGACGGGCTGCTCGGCTGCGACCAGCCGGACCGGCTGCGCATCGGGTTCGGGCCGGACCGGCTGGCCGTCGACTTCAACATCAACGGGCCGGGTGACCCGTTCGAGCTCGATCCGGTCACCCTGGCGGCCGAGTTCGGCGAGGGCGACCTGCCCCCGTACGGGGAGGTGCTGCGCGGCGTCTTCGAGGACGACCCGACCCTGTCGGTACGCGCCGACACCGCCGAGCAGTGCTGGCGCATCGTCGAGCCGGTCACCGGGGCGTGGCGGGCCGGGAAGGTGCCGCTGCGCGAATACCCGGCCGGCGGTTCCGGGCCCACGCTGCCGTTGCCGTGACCGGGGCACTCGGCTGGATTCAGCTCGTGCCGCGCCTGATCCGCCAGCGCCGCACCGCGACCGCGTAGGAGAGGACCACCACGGCCGCGATCAGCAGCCGCACCTCGTCGAGATACCGCTCCGGATAGATCACGCCGGTCAGGTACGTGTCGATGAACCCCCGGCTCAGCCCCGCCTCGCCGGTCCGCTCCCGGGCCCAGTCCTCCACGTGGGTGAGCGGGCAGTTCAGCCCGAACAGCACGATGCACAGGCCCCACCCGGCCGCCAGCAGGTGCAACCAGACCACCTTCGGCCAGCGCCAGGCCAGGAAACCGCCGAGCACCACGAACGCGATGAACAGGAAATGCACGGCCATCGTGGTCTCGGCCAGGATCCGGTAACCCATGCCGCCCAGTTTCCTCGATTAATTCGTTGGACGGGCCCCCGCGCCATTGCCTACCTTGGTTTCAGCGCCGGCCGAGCGAGCCGGATCGGGAAGAGGAGGGGAAACGATGTCCAGTCTGCGGATGCTTCCCCTGAGCCGACCGCTGGGGCGGTGGCGCGGCTAGCAGCCTGCTAGCGATCTTCGCGCCGCCCTTCCGATCACCGGAACCGGGCGGCTTTTCGTTTCCCATGACAATTCCACAGCGGATGACAGGTCCCCGTAGCTCAGCGGAGAGAGCACCGGATTACGGATCCGGGTGTCGGGAGTTCGAATCTCTCCGGGGACACACACGCCCTCGTGGCCCAACAGGCAGAGGCACCAGGTTGAGGACTTGGACGGTGCGCGTTCGAATCGCGCCGGGGGCACGTGCGACACCAGGCCCGGGTAGCCCAACGGAAGAGGCGCCGCGTTCAGAGCGCGGAGGATGGGGGTTCGAATCCCTCTCCGGGTACGCAGAGGACCGTGCACGGTCCCTGATGGAGGGCTGGCCGAGTGGCCCAAGGCGACGGATTGCTAATCCGTAACAGGGGTAGTGACCTCTGTCGGGAGTTCGAATCTCCCGCCCTCCGCGCAAGTCCACCGGGTCGTGGCGCAGCTTGGTCAGCGCGCTCGCTTTGGGAGCGAGATGTCGCGGGTTCGAATCCCGCCGACCCGACTGTTCGACAGGGAGACGCCAGCCGATGGGTGCCGGCCGCCGCCTCGAAAGCGGTTGGAGGTTTGACGCCTCGTGGGGGTTCGACTCCCTCCGTCTCCGCCGTTGTCCGGGAATCGCCGCGTGAACGCCTTGCGTGAACCGCCGCCGGGTAGAAGCCTGCGAGAAGGGATGCGCAGAAGGAGGCCTGCCATGGGCAAGGTCGTCGCTGCCCTGTCCATGTCTCTGGACGGGTTCGTCGCGGATGAGAACGACAGCGTCGGTGAGCTGTTCGGCTGGTACCAGAACGGCGACGTCGAGGTGCCGAGCGCCGACCCACACCGGGTCTTCCACGTCTCCAAGGCGAGCGCCGGCTTCCTGCGCCAGGCTTTGACCGGCACCGGCGCGCTGATCTGCGGGCGGCGGCTCTTCGACCGCACCGACGGCTGGGGTGGGCGGCACCCGGCCGGCTGCCCGGTCTTCGTGGTCAGCCACACGGTGCCCGGCGGCTGGCCCCGGCCGGACTCGGCGACCAGCTTCTACACCGACGCCATCGCCGCCCTGGAAGCGGCACAGGACACGGCCGGGGAACGGACCGTCTCGGTCTCCACTCCGGCCCTCACCCAGCAGTACCTGGACGCCGGCCTGCTCGACGAGCTCGTCGTGTCGCTGGTGCCGGTGCTGCTCGGCGCGGGTGTCAGCCTCTTCCGCGAGCAGCAGGTGGGGCCGATCCGCCTCGGCGATCCCGACGTGGTCGAGGGGACCGGCGTCACCCATCTCACCTACCGCGTACTGAGGTAGGCAGTTTGCTCAGGAAGCGGCCCAGATGCGGGTCGAAGTGGGCCGGGTCGGCCGCGGCGATCTCCACCGGGGTCCACCAGCGGGTCCGGTGGAACTCGCCCGCGTCCGGGCGCAGCTCGTGGCCGCGGGGCAGCTCGACGACATACCACAGGCTCACGTCGATGTGGCCGGAGTCCAGGCCGACGGTCTCGGTGACGGTCAGGAAGAGCGGTTCGGCCCACGGTTTCGCGACCACGCCGAGTTCCTCCTCGAGTTCGCGGACCGCCGTGTCGTACGGTTCCTCGTCCACCTCGACGTGCCCGCCGGGCGGCAGCCACAGCCCGGCGTTGCGGTGCGCGACGAGCAGGACGGCGCCGTCCGCCGGATCGACCGGCACCACGTAGGACACCAGGTGTTTCACCGGCTCGGCCGGCTTGGCCCGCCGGTAGACGTCGTCGGTGCGGCGCAGCCACCCGAGCACGTGCCCGCGGTGTTCGCCCTCCAGATTGTCGACCGGCTCCAGCCGGGTCACGAGCTCGTGCACTGCCGCCACCGTTGAACGCATGCGGGCATGATGGCAGCCCATTGTGCCGAGTGGGTGACAATTCGCGCATGACCATGCGCGTAGTGCGGCTCGCGAACCCTGACAACGGCAACCCGGCCTGGATCGCCGAAGGCGACGACGGGCGCCCGCTGGGGTCCGCCTACCTGTTCATCCCCGCCGGTGGCGGCTCCGCCGACCTGCGGATCACCGTGCATCCCGCCGAGCGGCGCCACGGAGTCGGCGGCCGGCTGCTGCGGGCGGCGGTCGAGACCGGCCGCGAGCGAGGGCTGCCGGCGTTGCTCGGCCAGGCCGTCGAGGAGGGCTCCGCGGGGGAGTCCTTCTGCGCCGCGGCCGGGATGCGACGGGTGCTGGCGCTCACGTACACCCGTCTCCCGCTCGGCGCGGAGCCCGCGCCGACCGCCCGGCCGGTGCCCGGCTACCGGCTCGTGCACTGGGAGGGCACCGTCCCGGACGAGCTGGCCGAGACGTTCGCCCGGTCCCGCAAGGCGATGGACGACATGCCGATGGACGCGGCCGCCTGGGTCCCGGACGTGTGGGACGTGGACCGGCTGCGCTGGATCGCGGACGCCGTGGCCGAGCGCGGCGAGATCCTGCTGACCACGGCGGCCGTCGCCGGGGACGGGGAGATCGCCGGGTTCACCGAGCTGGTGGTTCCCGGCGACGGCACCGGCGACGGGCAGGGCTACGGGACCGGCGTGCTGCCGGAGCACCGCGGGCACGGCCTGGCCCGGTGGATGAAGTCGGAGCAGATCGGCCTGGTCCGGAGCCGCTTCCCGAAGCTGGGCGGGCTGCTCGCCGACACCGCCGACAGCAACACGGTGATGCGGCGGATCAACGACGGGCTCGGCTACCGGCCCACCCACCGGAGTCTGCTCTACCAGTGGGATCTCTGACCCCGCCGGCGGTGCGGCTCAGCCGAGCAGGTTGCTGTCACCGCTGGACGGGCGCGGGTCGGGCAGGCGGGTCATCCGGAAGGAGTTGAGCAACCCGAGCAGCGCGGCCAGCAGCGGGATGATCAGCGCCGCCTGGAGCGCGATCGGCCGGGCCTCGGTGTTGATCCGGATGATCTCGTCGTGCACCTCCGGCGGTTTACCCACCAGCAGGGTGTCCAGGTGTTCGTTCGTCATCACCTCGGCGTTGTGCTGGAGAGCCTGGGCGACCTCCTGCTTCTCGGCCGGGCCGAGCACCGTGCTGCGGTCGGCCAGCGTGGTGAACGCCAGGCTGAGCGTGGCCAGCATGATCGCGCCGGCGAAGGCGAGCCCGAACGACAGGCCGAACGACCCGCCCGCCGAGTTGACCGCGGCCGCCTCGCTGACCCGTTGCTCCTCCACGGGCGACAGTGTGTAGTTGTTGAGCTGCGACACCAGCAGGCCGAGGCCGGCGCCGGCGACCGCCAGCGGGATCAGCAGCTGCCAGCCGAAACCGGCTCGCGGCACCAGCGGGATGAGCGCCACCGTACCGAGGCTGAGCAGCAGGAACCCGGTCCGGATGATGACCGCCGGGCGGCGTTTGCCGGCCCGGCGCCCGGCCAGCAGCGCGACCCCGAACATGGTCAGGGAGAGCGGCGCCAGCGACAGGCCGGCCTGGAGCGCGTTGTACTCGAGAACCATCTGGAGGTAGATCGGCAGCGCGATCATGACGCCGCCCAGCGTGATCTGCTGGAGCAGCTGCCCGGTGATCCCGGCCCGGAACAGGCCGGAGTCGAACAGGCCCGGGTCCAGCAGCGCGGGCCGGTTCGCCCGCTTGCGCCGCACCAGCCAGTAGGCGAGACCGGCCAGCGCCACCACGCCGAGGCCGATCAGCGCGAAGACCCGGTCGCCGCCCTCCTGCCAGACCAGGATGCCGAGCACCACACCACCCATGCCGACGACCGACAGCACCGCGCCGACCAGGTCGATGTGCCGTGGCCCGGTGTACTCGACGTTGCGGATCAGGCCGATGCCGGACAGCACCACCGCGATGATCACGCCCTCCAGCGCGAACCCGACCCGCCAGGACAGGAACGTGGTGATGAAACCGCCGATCAACGGCCCCACCGCGGCGGCGATCGCGGCCGCGGCGCCGACCATGGCGTACACCTTGGTCTGTGCCTTGCCCTCGAAGTTGCCGTGGATGAGCGACTGCATGGCCGGCAGCAGCAGGGACGCGCCGACGCCGCCGATCAGCGCCCAGCAGACCACGATCGGGGCCAGGGTCTGCGAGACGGTCATCGCCACCGCGCCGACCGCGTAGCCGAGCAGGCCCAGCACGTACGCCCGTTTGCGGCCGATCAGGTCGCCGACCTTGCCGCCGATCAGGATGAACGCGGCCGACACCAGCGCCTCCAGGGCGATGGCCGACTGCACCCGGCTCGCCGTGGTGTCCAGGTCCCGGACCACCGCCGAGATCGAGACGTTCATCAGTGAGGTGTCCACGACCAGGACGAACATCGCCATGGAGAGCAGGATCGCCAGTCGGTTGGGACGGCCGACCGCCGTCTCCGCATCGCGTGCCATGACGAGAGCCTGGTCGGGGGGCGGCGCCACGACATCCCCCCGTGCGGATGAGATCATCGTGGCGCCGACCGCTCGCTATGCCGCCGGACGGTAGCCGGCCGGGCGGCTGGTGAACGTGCCGCGGCCGTGTGTGCGGCTGCGCAGCCGGGTGGCGTACCCGAACAGTTCGGCCAGCGGAACCGTCGCGGTCACCGTCCGTACCGTCGAATCGGTCACCTGAGCGCGCCGCGCGGCAAGATCGCCGAGCACCGCGCCGAGCGCGTCCGAGGGCGCGCTCACGGTGACCTCCGCGACCGGCTCGAGCAGCGTCAGCGTGCAGGCGCGCAGCGCCGCGCGCAGGCCGAACCGGCCGGCCGCGCGGAACGCCATCTCCGACGAGTCCTTCGGATGCGTCTGCCCGTCGGCGAGCGTGACCCGCAGACCGACCACCGGATGGCCGCCGAGCGGACCGTCGCCGAGCGCCTCCCGGCAGCCCGCCTCGACCGCCCGGATGTACTCGGCCGGCACCCGCCCACCGGTCACCGTGGACGCGAACACGAAACCCGTGCCCGGTTCCGGCGTCACGTCCAGCACGACGTGCGCGAACTGGCCCGCGCCACCGTCCTGTTTGACGTGCCGGTAGAGCATGCCGGTGACGCCGCCGGTCACCGCCTCCCGGTAGGAGACGCGCGGCCGGCCCACCGTCAGCTCCAGGCCGGTACGCTGCCGCACCTTCTCCACGGCCACCTCCAGATGCAGCTCACCGAGACCGGACAGCAGGGTCTGCCCGGTCTCCGGGTCGGTACGCACGGACAGCGACGGATCCTCGTCGGCCAGCGCGGCCAGCGCCGCCGGCAGCTTCAGCGCACCCGCCCGGGTACGCGCCTCGACCGCCACCGACACCAGCGGCTCAGCCGTGCGCGGCGCCTCCAGCAGCACCGGCCGCTGCCGGCTGGACAGCGTCGTGCCGGTGCGGGCCGCCTTCACCCCGGCCACCGCCACGATGTCGCCGGCCACCGCACGGTCGATGTCGGTGTGCCGGTCGGCCTGCACCCGCAGGATGCGGGCGATCCGTTCGGTACGCCCGGCGCCCGCGTCCCACACGGTGTCCCCCTTCGTGATCGTGCCGTCGTAGACGCGCAGGTAGGTGAGCCGTTCCCGTCGCTTGAAGACCAGCGCCACCAGGTCCTTCGCCGGGTCGCCGGCGGGCGCCGGCAGGTAGTCGACCACCGCGTCGAGCAGTGGTTCCACACCCTTGTCCCGGTAGGCGGAGCCGCAGAGTACGACGACGGCTTGTCCGGTTTTCGTTAATTCGCGAAGCGCCTTCTTCAGTGTTGTATCCGATATATCGCCTAATTCCTCCAGTGCTTCGGGATGCAGTTCGGCTACCGCCTCCTCCAGCCTTCTCCGCGCGTCCCTAGCCTGAGGTGGGGGGTCGTTGACCAGGTCGATCACGCCGGCGAAGTCGCCCTCCCGGCCGATCGGCAGCTGCACCACCAGCGGCGTGACCTCCAGCCGGTCGCGGATCGAGGCCACGGCCGCGTCCAGGTCGGCCCCGGGACGGTCCAGCTTGTTGACGAAGGCGATCCGGGGTACGCCGTACCGGTCGGCGGTCCGCCAGACGCTCTCGCTCTGCGGCTCCACCCCGGCGACGCCGTCGAAGACGGCGATCGCGCCGTCCAGCACCCGCAGCGACCGCTCCACCTCGTCGGCGAAGTCGACGTGCCCCGGCGTGTCGATCAGATTGAGCCGGTGCCCGGCCCAGTCGCAGCTGACCGCCGCCGCGAAGATGGTGATCCCACGGTCGCGCTCCTGCGGATCGAAGTCGGTGACGGTGTCGCCGTCGTGCACCTCGCCGGTGCGGTGGGTGATGCCGGTCGCGAAGAGGATCCGCTCGGTGAGCGTGGTCTTGCCGGCGTCGACGTGCGCAAGGATGCCGATGTTACGGACATGCATGATGAATCGGTCTTTCGAGTCTGATCGGAAGCGGACTGCGCCGTTTACAGGCAGCGACCAGCCCCGGTGGCGCAGCCGGAGCCGGCCATGCCAGACACGAGAATCAGCTCGAAACGCGACACCGGGATGACGACGGCGGTGCGGTAGCGCATGGCCGTGTCTCCTCCCTGGTCGCGGTGATGGCGTCACGTTACGGAAGATCCGCGAGGGATGTCGACCGATTAATGTGGGGCGATCATCGTCCTGGTGCTGGCGTTCATGGCGGCGGTCCGCGTGTGGAACCGCCGCGGTCCGGCGCGGGCTCAGCCCTTCACCGGGCCGCTCGCCGCGGCCACGCTGGTCGGACTCTCCGGGCTCACTCCCGCCGAGGTGGGTCTCACCCTCGCCGCCGGTGGGGGGTACGCGGTGAGCGCGGCCCTGCTCGTCGCGGCCGGCTACGGGGTGGCCCTCCGGATCCCGGCCGCGCGCCGGGCGCTGGCCGAACCGTACTTCCCGCACCCGGTCCGCAGCGCCCTGATCGGCGTGCCGTTGAGCACGGTCCTCTTCGAGGAGGTGGCGTTCCGCGGCGTGCTGTTCACGCTGGTCGAACAGGCACACGGACCGGCCTGGGCGGTGGCCGTGACGTCGGTGCTCTTCGGGCTCTGGCATCTTCCGGACAGCCGGGAAGTGGTGTTCACCACCCTGGCGGGTGTCGTTCTCAGCTTTCTCCGGCTGCTCAGCGGCGGACTTCTGGCCCCCATCGTGCTCCATTGGACCGCCAATGGCCTGGGAATACTCACCTCGGCATGGGTGCGCCGATCTGGGCAACCGGATATCGGCCAGGGCGACGAAACCTGAGAACCGTGTCGTACCCCGCCGCTACGCTCCGGAATGCCGCCCAACCTGTGGAGATGTTGTGAGCAGTCAACCCGTGGCGGCGCCGGCGAAACTCGACGGCGCCGTCCTCAAGATCGCCGGGGTCGTGGTCCTCGGCGCCATCATGTCGATCCTCGACGTGACAGTGGTCAGCGTCGCGCTGCCCACCTTCCAGAAAGAATTCAACGCCACCTACGCCGAAGTGGCGTGGACCATGACGGCCTACACCTTGGCCCTCGCCACGGTCATCCCGCTCACCGGCTGGGCCGCTGACCGGTTCGGCACGAAGCGGCTCTACATGGCCGCCCTCCTGCTCTTCACCATCGGCTCCGCCCTCTGCGCCACCGCCGACAGCATCGGCCAGCTCATCGCCTATCGGGTGCTCCAGGGCCTCGGCGGCGGCATGCTCATGCCGCTCGGCATGACGATCATGACGCGGGCGGCCGGCCCCGAGCGGATCGGCCGGCTGATGGCCGTCCTCGGCATCCCGATGCTGCTCGGCCCGATCGGCGGCCCGATCCTCGGCGGCTGGCTGATCGACGCCTACAGCTGGCACTGGATCTTCCTGATCAACCTGCCGATCGGTCTGGCCGCGCTGATCTACGCGCAGATCGTGCTCCCGGCGGACCGCCCCGAGCCGTCCGAGTCGTTCGACTTCATCGGCATGCTGATGCTCTCGCCCGGCCTCGCGCTCTTCCTCTACGGCGTGTCCTCCCTGCCCGAGGAACAGACCATCACGGCGAACAAGGTGTGGGTCCCGATGCTGGTCGGCGCCGCGCTGGTGATCGGCTTCATCTTCTACTCGTTCAAGCCGGTGCACCCGCTGCTCGACCTGCGGCTGCTGCGCAACCGCAACCTCGCCGTCGCGTCGATCACGCTGGCCGTCTTCACCGTCGCCTTCATGGGCGCCGGGCTGCTCTTCCCCAGCTACTTCCTGCAGATCCGGGGCGAGTCGACGCTGCACGCCGGCCTGCTCATGGCCCCGCAGGGCATCGGCGCCATGGTCACCATGCCGATCGCCGGCATCCTCGCCGACAAACACCCGGTCGGCCGGACCGTGCCGTTCGCGCTGCTCCTGATCGCCGGCGGGTTCTACACCTTCACCCAGGTCGGGACGGACACGTCGTACCTGCTGCTGTGCGGCTCACTGTTCGTGATGGGCCTCGGCATGGGCGGCACCATGATGCCGATCATGACCTCGGCGCTGCGCACCCTCAAGAACCACGACGTGGCCCGCGGCTCCACCCTGCTGAACATCCTCCAGCAGATCGCCGGCTCTGTCGGATCCGCCGTCATGTCGGTGATCCTCACCAGCGAGCTGAACGATTCGGCCGTCATTCCCGGCGTCACCACGAAGACCGGCGACCCGGTCACCGAGGCGGGCCTGGCGATGGCCGCCCAGTCCGACCCGTCGATCGCCGCGTCCGTCCCCGACCCGACCCTGATCGAGCGTGGCCTCCAGTTCGCGGCCGACGCGTTCGCCAACACGTTCACGGTCGGTTTCGTGCTGACGGCGCTCACGCTGATCCCCGCGCTGTTCCTGCCCCGCAAGCACGAGGAGTCCCACCTGCTCGACGACGAGAACGTCCCTCCCGTCGTCCTGCACTGACCCCACACCCGTCACGCCCGGCCGGCCTCCCGCCGGCCGGGCGTTTCGTTTGCCGGGTGCGACTACCGTCCCCGGCATGGATCTTCTTGGATCCGGCCGGGAGGCCGACGTCTATGCGCTCGACGAGTACCGGGTTCTGCGCCGCTACCGTCGCGGCGACGACGCCTCGGGCGAGGCCGCGGTGATGTCGTACCTGGCCGGGCACGGATTCCCGGTGCCGCGGGTGCACGCGGTCGACGGGCCCGACATGATCATGGAACGGCTGGACGGCCCGACCATGGCAGGTGCCTTCCAGGCCGGGGCGCTGACCGTCCCGGACGGCGCCGAGATCCTCGCCGACCTGCACCATCGCCTGCACGAGCTGCCCGCCCGCCTGAGCCCCGCCCCCGGCGACCGCGTCCTGCACCGCGACCTGCACCCCGAGAACGTCATGCTCACCTCGCGCGGCCCGGTCGTCATCGACTGGCACAACGCCGCCGAGGGCCCGGCCGCCCTCGACGTCTGCCTGACCGCGATCATCATGGCCCAGGTCGTCGCCGACGGAACCCACCCGCAGGCCGCCGCGGCCGCCGAGTTCCTCACCGGATTCCTCGCCCGGATCGGCGACGGCCCGCTGTCCGCCCTCGGCGACGCGATCGCCGTGCGCCGCGCCGACCCGTCCCTCAGCCCGGCCGAGGCGGCCCGGCTCGCCGACACCGTCACCCCACTGATCCGTGCCGCCTGGCCGTCCCCCGACCCCGCCTGACCCGTCCCCGCCGTTGCGCCCAGAACCGTCCGGCTGGTCGTGGGGGCTGTTTCAGCGGGGTTGAGACCGCTCTGAGAGCCAGCCGGCTTTGTCCGGCTGGTCGTGGGGCCTGTTTCGGCGGGGTTGAGACCGCTCTGAGAGCCAGCCGGAGGGGTCAGCCGATCGTGACGACCCGGGCCCAGGAGGGTGGCGGGTCGGAGCGGTGGTCCGGGTTCGCGGCGTCGACGACCCGGGGGCGGCGGAACAGGCCGACCACGGTTCGGCAGGCCGGCTGGCTGCGGGGCCACGGGGTCTGGCCGTCGGTCAGGACGACCACCACGTCCGGTGCCGGGCGGGTGGACAGGGCACGGTCGAAGCCGGCCCGGAGGTCGGTTCCGCCGCCGCCGGTCAGTTCGATGCCCGCCGAGGTGCAGACCGGGGCCACCACGTGGGCGGCGGCGTCACAGGCCACCACCCGTACCAGATCGCGGCGGCCACCGACGGCCCGGCTGATCGCGGCCACCTCGAGCAGGGCGCTGCCCAGTTCGGTGTCGCTCACCGAACCCGAGGTGTCGATCACCACGGCCACCCGCGGTGGGTTGCGCCGCAGGCTCGGCAGCACCACCTTCGGCAGGCACGCCGAGCGCCGGGCCGGCCGGCTGTAGACGTAGTCCTCGCCGACGCCGGGGGCGGAGGCGGCCGAGCGGATCGCGGCGCCCAGCAGATCCCGCCACGGCTGCGGCGGATGGATCACCCGTTCCGCCCACCGCCGCCAGCCCAGCGGCGCCTTGCCCGGAGCGCCGGTGATCGCCTGCGCCACCCGCAGCTGGACCAGGTCACGTTCCTGCTCGTCGAGGGCGTGTGCGCCGTCCGGGCCGAGTTCCCAGACCCGGGTCAGGCCGTCCGCGCCGCTGCCGCAGTCCAGCCAGGCCAGCTGCCGCCGGTAGGTGTGTGCCGAGAGCCGGGCGACGTACTCCTCCATGAGCAGGCCGACCGGCAGGTTCACCTGGCTGGGGTGGACCGCCCCGCTCGGTTGTGGCAGGCCATCGCCGTACACATCGTCGTTTATCTCGAAATCGGCCGCGATGTTCATGCGGAGCCGGTCCCCGCGCCCGGTCAGGTCCTTCGCGGCGGCGAGCCGCTCGCCGCGGCCGTGATGGTCGCGCAGCAGGTGGGCCACCTCGTGCACCCACACCCCGGCGAGATCCTTGAGGGTCGTGGCGGCCACGAAGGCGGGGGAGACGTAGCAGCGCCAGTAACGGTCGACCGCCATCGTGGGTACGGCCGGCGACTCCACCACCCGCAGCGCGAACAGGGCGGTCGCCAGGTAGGGCCGCGTCTGGGCGGCGTAGAGGCGTGCCGCGTACAGTTTCTCGCTCTCCTCGGCGGTGAGCGCCGCACGGGGGCCGGTCATCGGGCCGCGCCGACCCGCTCGGCGAGCGACAGGGCCGGGGTGAGCTGCTCGATGTCGGGCGGCAGCACCCAGTCGGCGCGGCGCAGCGCGGCCAGCGCGGACGCCGGGGCCACCACCAGGTCGGGGCCGCCCATCTTCAGCGAACGCACCAGCACCACCCACGCCGCGTCCCAGCGGGAGCGTTCCGGGCGCTGCCGGACCGCCTCGACCAGCCCGTCCAGGACCGCCTGGCGCAGGTCGCCGCGTTCCGGGAGCAGGGCCGTGTGCGGTTCGGCGAGCAGGTCCTCCGGGTCGGGCAGGTCCATCCGGTCGAGGAAGGCCATCACCTCCAGGCCCGGACCGTCGCCGACGGTGCCCCGGACCAGCATGGACAGCACCTCGCGGGAGGCGCCCGCCGCGGTGGCGAACGCGATCAGCCGCAACGCCATGTCCCAGCTGCGCGGCGACGGCCACGGGCCGCCCCGGCGGGCCTCGGTGTCCGGCAGGCGGTGCACCATGGTCGGCCGGGCACGCAGGAAACCGCACACCGCGCGCCGGGCCATGTCCACCGCCTCCGGCAGACGGCCCGGATCCAGGGACGGCAGGACCGCACGCGGCCAGGTTCCGCCGAGGCCGCGGACGACGACCTCGTGCTCGTACGCCCATTGCAGGTGTACGAACCGGTTCGCCAGCGGTGGGCTGAGTTCCCAGCCGTCCGCCGCCGAGGAGCGCGGGTTGGCGGCGGCCACGATCCGTACGCCGTCCGGCAACCGCAACGCGCCCACCCGCCGTTCCAGGACGACCCGGAGCAGGGCGGCCTGTACGGCGGGCGGCGCGGTCGACAGCTCGTCCAGGAAGAGCAGGCCACGACCGGCCCGGACCAGGCGCACCGCCCAGTCCGGCGGCGCCATCGGCACGCCCTGCACAGCCGGGTCGTCACCGACGATCGGCAGGCCGGCGAAGTCGGACGGTTCGTGCACGCTGGCGATCACCGTGGTCAGCGGGAGCCCCAGGCCGTCGGCGAGCTGATGCAGGGTGGCGGTCTTGCCGATGCCCGGTTCACCCCAGAGCAGGACCGGCAGGTCGGCGGCGACGGCCAGGGTGAGAGCGTCGAGCTGGTTGTCGGGCCGTTCCTCGGTGCGCGTGTCGGCGAGCAGAGTGAGCAGATCCGTGGCCACGGTAAGAGTCAAGTATCATCACCTTTTTGTCGATTTGTCAGGTCGGGTCCGATGGTCCCGTCCCCGGCGTCCGAGCCGCCCGAGCGTGACCTTCCCGGAGAGTCCCGGCTCACCGGAGAGCAGCCCGGCCCGGAACATCCCGTACCGGTCCCGCTCCTCCACGGCGGCCGCGAACTCGTCCCGCAGCTCACCCTCCGGCAGGCGCGCGCCCGGTCCGAGGTGCTCCTCCGCGACGGCCAGCGCCCCGTCGTGATCGCCGTGATCGAGCCGGTTGCGGACCTCGTCGAGGAACGCCGGCCGCCGGCCCCGGCCGGTGACGACCGCCAGGCACGGCAGTTGCGGGCCGCCGAGCCGCCGCAGGATCTCCTCCCGCTGCAGCTCCTCCTCGCTGTGGTCGAGTGGCCGGAGCGCCCCGTCCACCAGCCCGAGCCGATGGACCTCTCCCCGGCACTCGACCAGCCGCTCCCCGTCGGGGTCGGCCGGACCGGTGGGAGCCGGGGCGGGCGTCCCGGAGAAGCCCGGCGCCAGCGCGGCGGCCACCAGCGGATGCAGCCGGTCCGGTGTGATCAGTCCGGCGTGGAGCAGTTCCAGGTCGGGCAGGACCCAGGTGGCCGCCCACGGCAGCACCATCCCGGTCGGATCCCCGCCCCGGTCGGCGCGCCGCGGACGATCCTCCCCGAGTACCAGCCGCCGCCCGCCCCCGAGACGAACGGTGACCGGTCCGTCCCGCCCTTCGGCCGCCCGCAGGATCGCGGCTTCGGCTTCCCAGCGGTGCGCCGCATACCCTTCCCCGGACGGCTGCCAGCTCTCCGCACCGCAG
Organism: Actinoplanes flavus; assembly: GCF_017592555.1. GTDB lineage: Bacteria > Actinomycetota > Actinomycetes > Mycobacteriales > Micromonosporaceae > Actinoplanes > Actinoplanes flavus. The sequence goes on from NZ_JAGFNS010000002.1 coordinate 427,118, forward strand.
CGTTCCCGCAGCTCAGCAGCTTGATCGGCGGCCCAGAGATGAGGATGCAGATCGAGCCGGAACCGCCGGTCCGGCCGGGCGTGCGGATACGGCCCCGGATCCCGGGAACGCGGCTCCCACAAGGCGAGACCGATCCGCTGCCCGCCGGCGGCCCATCCCGGAGCGGTCCGCGCCACCAGATGGACGGCCGATCCCGGATACCGGGCGAGCGTCATGGTCAGGCCCGGCCGCAGCAGCCCGTCCGGCGCGATCCGCGGAAGATGCCATCGCAGCAGCTCGGGCGCCATCCGCCGAAGATCGGCACGAATCATCGCCGCGAAGCCACGCCCGTGGGCGCGCCCGACGGCCCGAAGATGGAGATCGACGTCCACACGCGCCGCCGCGCAGGCTCCGGCCCAATCGCCGGCGAGCCGTCGTGCGGTGGCGGACTCGATCATCGAGGGCGGCACGCCGAACTCCCGCGCACGCCGCCAGCCCTGAAGACGGGATTCCCCGTTCGCCATCCATGAGCGCATCAGCACTCACCTTGTGCGAACAGAACCCCCGATCCACAAACGAAGGTATTCATCGCACGGCACTGTACAGCCCCCCTTCCGTAGGTGTCACCCCCAAACCCGCGGCGGCTTTTTGTCCGCCTATCTGTCATTCTTCCTTTTCTTGTACGCGAAAAGTCGCCCACAAACGCCACCACGACGCCCGCCGAGCCGCGCGATCATCTGCACCTCCATGCCGCAGCGCGCCCGCCGGGCCACCTGCCCACTCCAGGCCGTCGCCCACCACCCCGCTCCCCGTCGACCGAACTCAGCTGGCTCCCAGGGCCGTCTCGGGCGTTCCGAGACAGTCCTGCCGTCCAGCTGGATCTTCGGGCTGTCTCAAGTGTCCGGAGGCGGCTCTGGCGTCCAGTCGGGGCGGTGGGGCGGGGTTGGGTGAGGGTGAGTGGCGGGTCGGCCCGACGCGGGCGCGGAGGCCTGGAGTCGCGGTGAGGCCGGCCGAACCGGCGGGACGGGGAGGGTGCGGTCGGGGCCGGCGTCGCGCGTACCGATGAAGGCGCGTGAGTGAAGCCGGAAGGGCGACCCGGAAGGGATGCGGCGATCCGTCACCCGTGCGAGGGAACGGGGTAATCCTTTTCGGGCCCCGCGTGCGTGATCAAATTCCGGCTGATCATGAATGGGCCGGATAACGGTCCGGTTGCGGCGGGGGAACCGTTATCACTTTCAGGTGATCGGAATGGCAATATTCGATCAGTTCGCTGTACCTTTGGTCCAGATAAATCGGGACATCACCCAGGTTTCCGACGGGTAACTGATCGATGTCCCGGTCATTTCGGCCTCCTGAATCGTTGATCCGGCATACCTGACTCGTTCGATCGGCTATGACTGTGTGCGGAGGGTGCTCCGTGCCGTTACGTTAAGTATGTGCCCAGTGGAGATCCCCATTGGCACGAATGAGGGTTGAGCTGGGTGAACGACCGTTTTCCCGGATCAATGGAAGATCTGTCGACCCGAGGTCGTCCGAATGGACACGGGGCGATAGAAAGGTATGTGCATCCAACGTTCCTGACAGGTCGACGAACCGGCCGGAAGCCGGCGTCCCTCGGCAAGGGTGGTGTGATGATCCGGGTCGTTGTGGTGAGAGACGAGGGATACTTCGGTGTCCCGGTGCGAGCGTTCCTCGAGACCGAACCGGACATGCACTATGTCGACACCCTCCCTATCGGCGCCGACCTGGCGCAGCGTGCCGCCCAGCTGTGGCCGGCCGTCGTCGTGATCGACACGCAGTACATGGTGAGTCAGATCCTGCCGATAGCCGACGAACTGCACACCGCGATCCCGTCCTGCTCGATGCTGCTGCTGTGTGATCCGTCGAAACGCGGCATGCTGCCGCCCCGCCGGTGGAACGGTGGGCTCAACTTCCTGGTCAAGGACTCGTCACCGGCCATGCTGGCGGACGCGGTCCGGCGCCTGGCCCGCGGCGAGCGGGTGGTGTCGCCGATGTTGCAGGCCGCCTCGCTGAACACCGATCGGGGCCTGAGCACCCGCGAGCTGGAGGTCCTCGGCCTGGCCGCGGAGGGCGAGTCGGTGAAGGAGATCGCCGGCCGGCTCTACCTGTCCGGCGGGACGGTGCGCAACTACCTGTCCGCGATCATCTCCAAGACCGGGGCACGCAACCGGCTGGACGCCATCCGGATCGCCCGCAAGGAGGGATGGCTTCGCTGACCGGTGCGGCCGGGTAGCGTGGGAACGGATGCCAGTCCATCGACTCGACATCCCGGCGCTGCCCGTTCTGCTGCCGCTGGGTGTCATTCTGATGATCGTCTCCACGGTGTTGCTGCACCGCCGTGGGCAGCTGACCCCGGGCCGGCTCGCCGTCTTCTGGTTCGCCGGGTGGTATGCGGTGGCGATTCTCGGCGCGACGATGCTTCCGCTGCGACTCTCCTGGGGCCCCGGCGCCGGCGGCCCGGACTGGGAGCGGATCCTCTGGGTGCCGATCGAGGACATGCGCCGCCGCGACTTCCTGCTGAACACGCTGATGACGCTGCCGCTCGGCGCCGTTCTGCACATGGTCTTCGGAGTGCGCGGCTGGGGCCCGGTGGTGAAGATCGGCTTCGCGATCAGCCTCGGCATCGAATCGGCCCAGCTGTTCCTGCTGCTGACCCTGCACGGGCTGCGCTGGGCCGACGTGCACGACCTGATGTCGAACACGTTCGGCGCCGTGCTGGGTTACCTGATATTCCGCCGGCTCATGCGTTTCGCACATTTCCGCCGGGCAGTGGAAAACTGTTCTTTCGACCGAACCGGCCGCGATAGCCCAGCAGCGGTGCGATGACCCGGCGGGGCCCGGGCCGGTCGCTGATCCGTTCGTAGAGCCGGCCGACCGAGGCGGCCAGGTGGTCCGCGTCGTACCGGACTCCCGCCGACCGGGCCGGCAGCCGGCGCCCGCGGCGTTCCGCCAGGCAGAGCACCTCGGCGCGCAGCGCCCGCGGCAGCGACTCCCGGTCGAGGGAGAGCCGGTGCGTGCCGCGGACCGTCGCGCGTGCCGCCACCCGCTCCTCCAGCGGCATGCACGAGCCGTAGACGGCGGGCAGCCCGGAGGCGATCGCCTCCAGCGTGGCCGTGCCGAAGGCGGTGTGGTCGGGTGAGGCGAAGACGTCCATGGCGCAGAGCATCTCCCGCGGGTGGGCCACCGCCCCGGCGAACAGCACCCGGTCGGCGACACCCGCGATCACCGCGAGCCGTTCCAGGGCGGCGCGCGCCGAACCGTCGCCGACCAGCAGCAGGACCGTGTCCGGCACCTCGGCGACCGCGCGGATCAGCAGGTCGAACCGCTTGTCCGGTTCCAGCCGCCCGAGCCCGCCGATCACCGGTACGTCCGGTGCGACGCCGAGCCGGGCCCGGGCCGCCGCCCGCAGCGCCGGGTCGAACCGGAACTCGCGGGCGTCGATCGCCTTGGGGATCATGGTGATCCGCCGCTCCGGCACGCCCCACGAGCGCAGCCGCCCGGCGATCGCCGGGGACGCCGCGATGGTGACCTGGCCGAGGCGCTCGCCGGCCAGGTAGAGGGCACGGACCGCGGGGGAGACCCGGCGGCCCTCGATGGTCTCGGTGCCCAGATGGTGCTCGGTCGCCACCACGTGCGGGACCCCGGCCAGCCGGGCCGCGATGCGGCCCTGCACGCACGCCCGGTACAGGTGGGTGTGCACCACGTCGTACCGGCCGGCGCGCATCAGCTGCCGCAGCCGCCGGACCGCCGCCGGGTCGTGGTCGCGTGTGGTGGTGACCCGGTGCACCCGGACGCCGCCGGGCACGTCCACGGCACCGGCCGGCGCCAGGGTGACCACCTCGCTCTCGTACGGCAGCCGGCGCATCAGCAACCGCAGTTGCTGCCCGGCTCCACCCGGCTCCAGCGTGCTGATCACATGCAGCACCCTCATGTCTTTGTCCCCCGGTCGCATTCTCGACAGAACGCTTGCGACACCCGCGCTCAAGACGCTGCCGGAAACCGCGTCACAAAGGAAGTCTCAGATGTCACGCCTAAGATGAGTCCTTCTCATCGTGGATATGACATCCTCCGCCGAATGGCCATCCGCCGTCATCCGGAAGTATCTCGCGAAAATGCCGATCAAGGCCGTGTCCTCAATAGAACGGCGAACATGAGGTTTACTCGCGTAGCCCATGACAATTGCTACTGTAAACCGACCTCGCTGACTGGAACTCTAAATTTGCGAAAGGTCGATAGGACGTAACGCAGACGAGTCGCTGCCCGCATTTCAATGTCCGGAAATGCATTTGCGCCGACTCGTTTTTCCTTGTCGAGCGAAGGATCCGCGGCCGGCCGCGCCGGCATCGTACGAGGGGGAATCCATGCAGGTACGGCGACAAGCGTTCGGCGAGTCGCGCGGCCCGGGCGCACACCCGGTGCCGTGGCATCGCCGAGCCCTGCCCGGCCGCGCCGCGCGAGCGCTCACCGACGCGGCGGCCCTGGCCACCGCGCTGCTGATCGCCACGCTGCTGCGGCACGACGGGCACATCGGCGACGTCCATCTCACCGGTCTGGTGGTGCTGTCCGCGGTCGCCGCGGCCGTGCACACGCTGGCCGGCATCAATTTCGGGCTCTACACCGGCCGGTGGGCGTACGGCTGCTTCGAGGAGATCGCCGCGCTGGTCAAGACCTCCGCCGTGACCGTGCCGGCGCTGCTGGTCCTGGACACCGTGCTGGGCCGGCTCGTGCCGCGCTCGGCGATCATCGCGGCCGGCATGTTCGCGCTGGTGCTCACCGCCGGCGTCCGCTACATGGTCCGCTCGCTGCGGGACAGCCGGCTGCGGCCGTCGCCGGACCGCGGCACCCGGGTCGTGGTGATGGGCGCGGGGGAGGGCGCCACCTCGGTCATCCGGGCCATGCTGCGCAGCCCGTCCAGCCCCTACGTGCCGGTGGCCCTGCTCGACGACGACCCGGCCAAGCGCACCTTCCGGGTGATGGGCGTGCCGGTCGTCGGCACCCGCGACGACATGGCCGACGTGGTCCGCCGGTTCCGCGCCGAGGCGGTGGTGATCGCCATCCCGAGCGCCAGCGCCGACCTGATCCGGGCGCTCACCGAACTGGCCCAGCCGCTCAACGTCGACCTCAAGGTGGTTCCGCCGGTGGTGGAGCTGTTCGGGCGTACCGTCCGGGTCGAGGACATCCGCCCGGTCAGCCACGAGGACCTGCTCGGCCGCCGCGAGGTCGGCATCGACCTGGAGGCCGTCGCCGGATACCTGTCCGGCCGCCGGGTGCTGGTCACCGGCGCCGGCGGCTCGATCGGCTCGGAACTGTGCCGGCAGGTGGCCCGGTTCCACCCGGCCAAGCTGGTGATGCTGGACCGCGACGAGTCCGGCCTGCACGCCGTGCAGCTGTCCCTGGACGGCCGCGGCCAGCTCGACGACCGCAACCTGGTGGTCGCCGACATCCGCGACGAGCAGCGCCTCGACGAGGTGTTCGCCGAGCACAAACCGCAGGTGGTCTTCCACGCGGCGGCCCTCAAGCACCTGCCGCTGCTGGAGATGCACCCGTCCGAGGCGCTCAAGACCAACATCATCGGGACGTACCAGATCCTCCAGACCGCGATGCGGCACGGCGTTGACCGGCTGGTCAACATCTCCACCGACAAGGCCGCCGACCCGTGCAGCGTCCTCGGCTACTCCAAGCGGATCACCGAGCGGCTCACCGCGGCCGCCGACGCCCTGGTCCCCGGCACCTACTGCAGCGTCCGGTTCGGCAACGTGCTCGGGTCCCGCGGCTCGGTGCTCACCGCCTTCGCCGCGCAGGTCGAGGCGGGCGGCCCGATCACCGTCACCCACCCGGACGTGACCCGCTACTTCATGACCGTCCAGGAGGCGGTGCGGCTGGTCATCCAGGCCGGCGCCCTGGAGAGCAAGGGCGAGGTGCTGATCCTCGACATGGGCGAGCCGGTACGCATCGCCGACGTCGCCAAACGCATCGCCGACGCCGCCGACCAGCACATCCAGATCGTCTACACCGGTCTGCGGCCGGCCGAGAAGCTCGCCGAGGTCCTGCTCGGGCCGGACGAGCCGGACCACCGGCCCAACCACCCGCTGATCTCGCAGGCTCCGGTGCCGCCGCTGGACGGGGCCGTGCTGTCCCTGCTCGACCCGTCGTCGCCCCGGGAGGACCTGATCGCCGTCCTGCACTGGCTCGCCGCGAGCCCGGCCCTGCCGAAGAAGCCACACCCGGTCATCGCCGGCAAACAGCGCCGGGCCGAGACCGCCGCCGTCCCACCGGGCCGGCGTCCGTGAAGAACCGGCGCTACGGGCGCCGCCTGCGCAAGGCCCGGAAAATGTTGAAGGAGAACACGCCCATGCGGGTCGTCATCGCCGGTCAGGGTTACGTAGGACTGCCGCTCGCGGTCCGCGCGGCCGAGGTCGGGCACACCGTCGTCGGCTTCGACGTCGACGACGAGCGGATCAAGAGGCTCGCCGCCGGTGAGTCGTACGTGGACGACGTCTCCTCCGCGCACCTGCAACGCGTCCTCGCGAGCGGCTCGTTCCACCCGTCGTCGGACCCCCGCGCGTGCGCCGGCTTCGACGTCGCGGTGATCGCCGTGCCGACGCCGCTGCGCGACGGCAGCCCGGACCTCAGCTACATCGAGGACTCGGCCCGCACCCTGGCCCGCTACCTGCGGCCGGGCGCCACCGTGGCGCTGGAGTCCACCACCTACCCCGGCACCACCACCGAACTGGTCGCGCCGCTGCTGGAGGAGGGCTCCGGGCTGATCGCCGGTGTCGACTTCCACCTCGGCTACAGCCCCGAGCGCATCGACCCGGGCAACCGGGAGTGGAACCTCACCACCACGCCCAAGGTGGTCTCCGGGATCAACCCGGCCTCCCTGGAGCGGGTGCAGGCCTTCTACGCCTCGGTCGTCGAGCAGACCGTGCCGGTCTCCGACCCGAAGGTCGCCGAGCTGGCCAAGCTCCTCGAGAACACCTTCCGGCACGTCAACATCGCCCTGGTCAACGAACTCGCGGTGTACGCACACGACCTCGGCATCGACGTCTGGGAGGCGATCGCGGCCGCCGGATCGAAGCCGTTCGGCTACATGCGGTTCACCCCCGGCCCGGGCGTCGGCGGCCACTGCCTGCCGATCGACCCGTCCTACCTGTCCTGGCGGGTGCAGCGGACCCTCGGGCAGAGCTTCCGCTTCGTCGAGCTGGCCAACGACATCAACAACCACATGCCCGACTACGTGGTACGCCGCCTGGTCGCCGCCCTCAACAAGCGCCGCAAGGCGGTCAACGGGTCGCGGATCCTGCTGCTCGGCCTGGCCTACAAGAAGAACAGCGGCGACGCCCGGGAGTCGCCGGCCCGCCGCGTCGCGTCCCTGCTGCTGGACATGGGCGCCGAGGTCCGGGCCGCCGATCCGCACGTGGTCGAGGACGCCCACGTCGACAGCCGGGTCGGCATGGTTCCGCTCACCGCCGACCAGATCGCCGCCGCCGACGCCGTGGTGCTGCTCGCCGACCACGACGACTTCGACCTCGACCTGGTCCTGGAACACGCGCCGTACGTGCTGGACACCCGGCACCGCCTGACCGGCCCGACCGTCGAGTCGCTGTAAGAGAAGAGGACCATCGTGCGCCTGATCTGGAACGGCCTCAACCGGCTGACCGCTCTGCTCCTTCTTCTCCTGCTCGCCCCGGTGATGCTGGCCCTGGCCGCCTGGATCCGGATCGCCGACGGCAAGGGTGTCCTCTTCGTCCAGGACCGGGCCGGCAAGGACGGCGTACCGTTCCGGATGCTCAAGTTCCGTTCGATGGTGCACAACTCGGTGGCCCTCAGCGCCGAGCTGGGCATCGACGACCCGTTCGGCCTGGTCGAGAACGACCCGCGGATCACCCGGTGCGGACGGTTCCTGCGGCGGACCAGCCTGGACGAGCTGCCCCAGCTGATCAACGTGCTGCGCGGGCAGATGAACCTGGTCGGCCCCCGCCCGGACGTGCTGCCGCAGGTCGCCTGCTACTCCCCGGAGGACGCCCGCCGCCTCGAGGTGAAGCCCGGCATCACCGGCTGGGCGCAGGTCAACGGCCGTGACGACATCGACTGGGCGCAGCGGTTCGTCCTGGACCGCTGGTACGTCGACAACTGGTCGCCCCTGCTCGACCTGAGGATCGTGTGGCGGACCGCGGTCAGCCTGAACCGGGACGAGCCGCCGGTCCACGTCGACCAGCTCAACATCGCCCGCCAGCAGGCCGTCGAGCCCACCGAGGAAGTCAGCCGTGTCGGCTGAGATCGGATCCGAGTTCCACTGGGACCCGGCCGCCCTGCTCAGCACCGAGCGGGGCGGCCTGCCCGGCTGGCTGCCCACCCGGCGGGCGCTGTTCGCCACCGGATGCGGCGCGATCGGCTCGCTGCTGGACCTGCTCGCCCCGGCCGGGCGGCTGCACGTGCCCACCTACTTCTGCATGGGTGTGGCCGAGGCGCTCTCCGCCCAGGTCCCGATCGCCTGGTACCGGCATCTGCCGGACGGGCACGGGCCGCGCTGGGACACGCTGCGCGCCGCGGACGGCGACGTGGTGCTGGCACAGAGCCTGTTCGGCCGCGACGACGGCGCCGCCTGGGACACGTGGATGAGCGCCCACCCCGGCGTCACGGTGGTCGAGGACCACTCGCACGACCCGTTCAGCGAGTGGGCCTGTGCCAGCACGGCGGCGTACGCGGTGGCCTCGCTCCGCAAGACGCTGCCGTTGCCGGACGGCGGTCTGCTGTGGTCGCCGCGCGGGCTCGACCTGCCCGTACCGGCCGGGCCGGCGTCCGGCGGCGCCGAGCTGAAACTGACCGCCATGCTGCTCAAGGCCGCCTGGCTGGACGGGCGGCCGGTGCCCAAGGACCACTTCCGTGACCTCCAGCAGCGTGGCGAGCACCGGTTGCTGGGCAGCGCGGCGGCCGCCTCCGCTTTCACCGCCGCGGTGCTGCCGGTCCTCGACGTCGCCGGGATCCGTGCGGCGAGCGCCCGCAACGCCGCCGAGATCGCGGCCGCCCTCCCCGGCCGGGTGACCTCCGACGGCTTCCGGGTCCAGCTCACCTGCCCCACCGGGGAGGTACGCGACGCGCTGCTCACCCACCTGGCCCGCCACGGGATCTACGCGCCGGTGCACTGGCGGCAGGACCGGGCCGGGTTCTGGAGCGGCGACGCGGAGGCGGCCGCCCTGGCCGAGCGGATGCTGACCCTGCCGGTCGACCACCGGTGCGGCCCGGGGGATCTGCGGCGTATCGCGGAGACCATCGAAGGATTCGCTCGCTTGGATCTTTTCCGGGTCATATGATCCGAGTGTGACCGATCGATCCACCGAGCGTGATCTTGTGGAGGTTGGGCGATGACCTCCATGAGCTGGTTCGCGCTGGGGATGGCGATCTTCGGGGCGTTCAGTTACGCCACCGGATCGATCCTGCAGGCCATCGGCGCCAAACGCAGCCACAGCACGGTCAGCACCCTCGGTCACCCGCTCTACCTGATCGGCATCGGGTTCGACATCGTCGCCTGGGTCGGCGCGATCGTCGCCCTCCAGCATCTCGCCGTCTACGTGGTCGAGTCGGTCCTGGCCGGCTCGCTCGCGGTCACCGCCGTCGCCGCGTGGCTGTTCCTCGGCTCCCGGCTGCGCCGCCGTGACGTGGCCGCCATCGTCTGCACCACCGCCGCCCTCGGCGTCCTGGCACTCTCCGCCGGGCAGCAGCACGAGATGCTGCCCTCCACCCGGGTGCGGATCGGCCTGGTCGCGGCGCTGCTGTGCCTGTGGGCGCTGGGCTGGGGCGCCACCAGGACCGGCCGGCCCGGCCTGATCGCCATGATCGGCGGCTTCTCCCTCGGCGGCGCGGCGATCTCCGGCCGCGCCCTCCAGTTCCCCGAGGAGGAGATGCGGCAGGCGTCCACCGCCGTGGTCACCGTGGTCACCGAGCCGGTCCTCTGGTGCATGATCCTGTTCGCGCTGACCGGCATGCTGCTCTACGCCAGCGCGCTCCAGGGCGGCGAGGTCGGCCGGGTCACCGCGGTCCACTGGACCGGCGAGGTGGTGCTGCCGTCGATCATCGCGCTCACCCTGATCGGCGACACCGTCCGCCCCGGCTGGGAGTGGGCCGCCCTGGCCGCCGGCGCGGTCACCGTCGGCTCCGCCATCGTGCTGGCCTCCGCGCCCGCCGCCGTCGCCCCGGCCGGCGACGAGCCCGCGCTCGCCCCCGCCGGCACGGCCGTGGTGGTGCCGCCGCCACGGGCCGGGCTCGCGCTGGTGCCCGCCGAGACGTGGCGGCTGGCCATCCCCGCCGAGGCGTATTGGCCGGCGCTCCAGCCGCCACTGGTCCGCGGCTACGGGACCATCATGTGGTGGGGCTCGCCGATCACACCGCAGCCATTGTGGATCCCGCCGGACCGCACCCTGAGCCCGCCCGGCGCCATCCCCTCCTGGGCCGGCCCGCAGCTGCCCGAGGCCCGCACCACCAGGCCGGCCCGGAACGGCCTGCGGCGCGCCCGCCGGCTCCCGGCCCGCCGGCACGCCGCACTCCCGGCCGGCCGGCACTCCGGGACACACGCGGCCTAGAAGTCACTCGATATACCGCACACGCTTCCTCCAGGCCGGCGAACCTCGTGGCCGGGACGCGACCCGGCGTTCCTGACCTCACGGAACGGACACATGACCAGCAACGGCGCCGGAGGGATCCCGGCCGTGCCCGGCTGGGTCGCCGCCCGCCCCGTCGTGGCACGGCGAATCAGCATCGGTCCGATCATCGCTCGGCTCCGGAATCGTCGCGGGTGCCAACCTTGGCCGGAGACGTGCCGGATCCGCCCACCTCGCCGATCCGCCGCAGTAGCATCGGGGGCACGGTGAGCTGCGATGGTGGTCGATATGAGTCTGCAGTGGTGGTCGATCGAGATCCTTGACGGGCCGATGTCGTCCGCCGAGCGATGGCGGGACGCGCACGAGCAGGTCCTGCTGCCCGCCGCGGTGTCCCACGGCGCCCAGCAGTGGGCGTGGCACCGGTTCCGCTGGGGCCTGCTTCTGGAGATCGCCTTCAAGGACGCCGAGGCCTGGCCCGCCTTCCGCGCGCTGCCCGCCGTCCAGGCCGCCCTCGACGCCGTCCCCGACCCGGTCAACGGCCTGCTCATCTACCCGGGCCGCGGCGGCAGCGCCGGCCGCCTCCAGCCGCGCCGCCCCCGCCCCACCTCCGGAGCCGGCGCCGCACCCGTGCCTCGTGAACCGGTCCGCACCCGCGTCACCCTCGCCGAGACCGAACCGGCCCCCACCCGCGGCGGGGTCCTCACCCACACCGCCTGACCAGCCTCGCTCCGCCCACGTCCCCGGCCGCCCGACGGCCGGGGACGTCTTTCACCCCGCGTCCCTCCAGCCAGGACGTTCCACTCACGCCCTTTCCCCGGTACGCGCATGGCGCTCCGCCGTGGGAGACCCGCGAGCATCTGCCCACTCCCGCCTTTGCCGCCGCCGCCGGGCTGAGCTGCCCACTCACGCCTCATCTCCCTTTCGGCTGGCCTCTTGAATCCGCTGAGACAGCCTGGGAGGGCGAGTGGGCAGCTCAGCCCGGCGGGCGCGGCAAAGGCCGGCGTGGCAATGGGTCGCGTGGCGCCGGCGGAGCGGGCGGAGTGTGGTCGGGGGCGGCTTCGCGCGTACCGGAAACGGGGTGTGGGGGGCGTCACGCGGAGGGAGGGGCGCGCCGCGGTGGATTTCGTCGGCCAAAGCCCGCGCCGGATCGTTAAGGGCAGAGCGCGGGAGACGCGTGAAGGGCCGGAGGGAGGCGTCGTGAGCGTCGGTGAGCTGGTACGAGCCGGTGAAGAGACCCCCATGCGGGTGCGGATCGCCGCATGGCTGGGCGCGCGCAGCCCGGAAGCGCTGCGGATCTCGCTCGGGATGATCCTGGTGATGTTTGGGAACCTGAAGTTCGTTCCGGGAGCGTCACCGGCCGAGGCGCTGGTGATGCGGACCGTGGATCTGCTGACGTTCGGGCTGATCGGCGGGCGTGCCGCGGTCGTCGGCACCGCCCTGGTGGAGGTCGCGCTCGGCGTGATCCTGATCAGCGGGATCGCGCTGCGGGCCGGGCTGACGCTGCTGCTGCCGGTGCTGGCCGGGATGATGTCGCCGCTGGTGCTGTTCCCGGCCGACCTGTTCGTGAACTTCCGGCCGACGCTGGAAGCCCAGTACATCATCAAGGACGTCGTCTTCGTGGCCGCCGCGGGCGTGCTGATCGCGCACGCGCTCGGGGCACGGATGGCGGTGCCGACTTCGCGGCGTCTCTGAACGGAAACCGGGCGCCCGGCGTAGACCCCAGCGAGACGTCATGCTGGGAGGTGGGCGCGATGGGGCTTTACGGGGACCCGGACGAGCTCGACCGGCTGGCCGCCCGGCTCCGGGAGAAGGCCGCGCGGATCCGTGACGAGGCGGCCACCCATGAGGCGCGCGGGCACGCCGCCGCGTGGGTGTCCGACGGGGCCGCCGCCTACCGGGAGCGGCTCAGCCGCGACCGGGCCGAAGTGGCCCGGCAGGCCGCCGGGATCGACCACGCGGCCGCGTTGCTCACCGAGCACGCCGAGAGCGTCCGGCAGATCATCGCCGACATCGCCCGCATCGAACGCGAGACCCGGCAGTGGTTCGTGGACACCGGGAAGAGCCTGGTGGACCGGGCCGACGACCTGATCGAGGCGGCCGGGCGCACCCTGCGGCGCGGGCTCACCGAACCGCCATGGGTCGACTGGCCGTTCCGGCCGGACAACCTGCCCGCCGCGGGCGACGTCCGGTGGCTCGAGGTGGGACGGTTCCTGCGCGGCGAGGGAGCGCTGTGACGGCGGCCCGGCGGCTCGTCCTCGACGGTGGTGAGCTGCTCGCGTATGCCGACGGGCTGGGGCTCGCGCTGCCGCCCGGGATCGTCCCCGGCGCCGTCGGTCCCGCCCCGGGCGTGCCGCCGGTGGGTGCGGCGCTCGCCGTCAACCTGACCGTGCTGGCCCGGCCGGTCGTGGCGGTACGGGTCGAGGCCGGGATCGGCGGACGGGCGCTGCGCGGCTGGTACGCGCTGGCCGGAATGTTCGGGGCGAGCCTGTTCGCGCTGCCCGGCGACCGGGCCGAACTGTCGCTGTTCCCGGCCGCGGAACTCGGGCGGGAACTGCTGCGGGCGGTACCCGACGAGCCGGCCTCCCTGCTGTCGGTGCTCAACCCGGGTGAGCCGCTCACCGGAACCGTGCCGCTGGACGAGCTGCGGGAACCCGACCCGGCCTGGTTCAGCCGGCTGCCGCAGGACACCACCGGACCGGTGGCCCGGGCCCGTGCCGTCACCCACGGGACGCTGTCGGCGCTGGTCACCGGCCGGGCGCCGGACTCCGGCGTGCTCGCCGGGCGGGTGGTGTGGCTGCGTACCGGCGACCGGTGGACCGGGATGCGGCCGATGCCCGGCCGGACGGTCCGGTTCGAGCCGGTCGAACCGGCCGACTTCCCGAGCTGGCTGGCCCCGGCGCTGGCCACCGTGCTGGCGGCCTCCCATGGCTGAACCGGAGATCACCGGCGGTGCGGGCGGGGTCAGCGCCGACTACGCCGACCTGGCCATGCTGGCCCGCGGCAGCGACGACCTGGCCCGCACCCTCGGCCGGATCAGTGTGGACTGCCACGCCGTCGCCGCCGACCCGGACGTCCTGGCCTCGGCGGTGCTGTCACCGGTCACCGCGGCCCGGTTCGAGGCGGCGCTGGTGGAGGTGCTCGACGGGCCGGGCGGGCTGAGCGGGCAGGCGGCCGAGTTCGGGGTACGGGCGGTGGGGCTGCGGGCGGCGGCGGCGTCGTACGAGGCCACCGACGCCGCCGGGGCCGCCCTGATCGACGCGGTCCGGTGGAGCGCCGGAGCGATGGCGCCGGTGACGCTGCCGGCCGGGATCGCCGGGCTGCTGATCACCGACCCGGGCATCGTGACCGGGCTGATCGACGATCCGGGTTCGTTCCAGCGGATCATCACCGATCATCCGGGCATCGTGGACGCGGTCGTGGGTGGGGCGCCGGGGCTGTTGGGGGTGCTCACCGGGGGTGGGGTGGTCACCGACGTGAAGGGCGGGGCGGACCTGGTCGCCGGCCTCTACCCGGACGGAACGCCGACGGTCACCGAGATCGACGGCGTCGCCGACGACGCTCGTGCGCGGACGGTGCCGAGGAATGTGGGGGACATCTTCGAAGGTCTCGACTACCGGAACAGCACCGTGAGCGAAGGACAGCCGGACCGGATCGACGTGAAGCGGATCGTCGGCCCGGACGGAACGAAGTCGTTCATCGTGAACCTGCCCGGCACCAAGGACTGGAACCTGCCCACCGACGGATTCAACCGTGAACTGAACGATCTCGGCACGAATGTGCACGTGCTCGGCGGCGACGTGACCGCCCGGGAACGCGCGATCGCGATGGCGCTGCACCAGGCCGGCGCCGGCAGCGCCGATCCCGTGATGCTGGTCGGGCATTCACAGGGTGGCATGGTGGCGATGCAGGCCGCGCACGACCGGGGGACCGCCGATTTCGACTTCAACGTCACCCACGTGGTGACGGCCGGCTCACCGGTCGGCCGCATCGCCGTTCCGGACGACGTGCAGGTGCTCTCCCTGGAGAACAAGCACGACATCGTGCCGCACCTCGACGCGGCCGACAATCCCGACCGGCCCAACCGGACGACCGTGACTTTCGGCGACCAACATGGAACGTTCGAGGGCAACCATGGAACCACCGAGTCGTACCTGCCGGCCGGTCAGGATCTCGACGCGAGTTCCCACCCGTCGGTGGTGGGTTTCCGGGACAGTGCCTCCGCCTTCCTTCCCTCCGGCGACGCGACCGTGACATCCCGCGTCTTCGAACTGAGCCGTGAACCATGACAGGAGGAACCGTGAACCGCCGTTGGGCGCTGATCGCCGTCGTGTTGGTGTTCCTCGGAATCGCGGGCTGCGCCCAGAGCCCGGAGGACCGTGAGCAGAACAATGCCGTGACGGAGCGGATGGAGGCGGTGCTGGCCGAGAACCCGGACGTCGTGCGGACAAGGCTGACCTACCAGAACAACATCACGGCCGGGAAGTCGCTGGATGCCAGTGTCGGGGTCGGCAAGGGTGCCGACCTGGCGCCGATCGCCGAGGAGACCATCAAGGTGATCTGGACGAGTGAGCTGGCCCCGTTGCGGAACGTGACGGTGTATGTCTGGGACACCACCGACGACACCCGCCACGACGAGCGCCGGCTGAACTTCGAGGACGCGGCGCTGACCGCGGAGCTGGAGGGGAAATACGGGCCGCGGCCCGTCTAATCACCATTCGTCACTACTGAGGGTTTTCTTCGCGTCACGCTCCGGATGAGACTGGCCGTGACTAGTGAAGGAGGCGCCATGGGCAACAGAGCCGTTGTCTACCAGGGCCCCGGACGGGTCGAGGTGCACGACATCGACTACCCCGGGTACGAGATGAGGGACGGGCCGGGGGTCAACAAGGAGAACGTGGGCCGCCGGACCCCGCACGGAGCGATCCTCAAGACCCTGGTCAGCAACATCTGCGGCAGCGACCAGCACATGGTCCGCGGCCGGACCACCGCTCCGGAGGGGCTGGTCCTCGGGCACGAGATCACCGGTGAGGTGGTGGACGTCGGGCCCGACGTGGAGTTCGTGCGGGTCGGCGACATCGTGTCGGTGCCGTTCAACATCTCCTGCGGCCGGTGCCGCAACTGCAAGGAGCGCAAGACCGGCGTGTGTCTCAACGTCAACCCCGACAGACCCGGATCAGCGTACGGGTATGTCGACATGGGCGGCTGGGTCGGCGGCCAGGCGGAGTACGTGATGGTCCCGTACGCCGACTGGAACCTGCTCCGCTTCCCGGACCGCGACCAGGCCCTGGAGAAGATCCTCGACCTGGCCATGCTCAGCGACATCTTCCCGACCGGCTACCACGGCTGTGTGAGCGCGGGCGTGACCACCGGCTCGACCGTCTACATCGCCGGCGCCGGACCGGTCGGGCTGGCCGCCGCCACCTCGGCGTTCCTGCTCGGCGCGGCGGTCGTCATCGTCGGCGACCTCAACGACGAGCGGCTCGCGCAGGCCCGCGGCTTCGGCTGCGAGACGATCAACGTGGCGCACGGTGACCCGGTCGAGCAGGTGCAGCAGATCCTCGGGCGGGCGGCTCCCGCGATCGGGCAGCCGCTTGTCGACTCGGCCGTCGACGCGGTCGGATTCGAGGCCCGGGGGCATGGGCGGGACTCGTCGACCGAGATGCCGGCCACCGTCCTGAACTCGCTGATGAACCTCACCCGGGCGGGCGGGGCGATCGGCGTACCCGGTCTGTATGTGACCGGTGACCCGGGCGGGGTCGACGAGGCCGCGCGGGTCGGATCGCTGTCGTTGCGGCTCGGCCTGGGCTGGGCGAAGTCGCACTCCTTCGTCACCGGCCAGTGCCCGGTGATGAAGTACAACCACCAGCTCATGATGGCGATCCTGCACGACCGGGTGCGGATCGCGCGCAACGTCAACGCCACGCCGATCCCCCTGGACGAGGCTCCGCGGGGATACCAGGAGTTCGACCAGGGGGCGGCCCGCAAGTACGTGCTGGACCCGCACGGCGTACTGCGTCAGGGAACCGTGACGGTCAGGTCGGCCACGTAGCCGGCCGACACCGAACCGGTCACGGTCGCCAT
This sequence comes from Actinoplanes flavus, assembly GCF_017592555.1. GTDB lineage: Bacteria > Actinomycetota > Actinomycetes > Mycobacteriales > Micromonosporaceae > Actinoplanes > Actinoplanes flavus. Next base: position 443,797 of record NZ_JAGFNS010000002.1, read on the forward strand.
CTGGGTGGCGGCCAGGTCGTCACCGAACACCATGTCACCGGCCAGGGTGATCCGGCTCAGGTTGGTGACGCTCTGCGAATAGCCGGTCGCGCTGCTGTAGACCGTCCGGGAGACGGACTCCGGCAGCGCGATCTGCGAGGTCTTCCGGATCGGCCCGGACGCGCTGGTGGCCGCGGCGAGCGACGAGTACACCTCGAAGTGGACGTGCGGCCACCGGCCCGCGTAGCAGCCCGGGTAGATGCTGGTGAACGTCACCGTGCCGGACGAGTTGGTCACCTGGATGCCGCGCAGGTAGTTCTGGTTCGTGACACCGGACGAGTAGAGCGAGTAGCGCCCGGCCCGGTCGCAGTGCCAGGCGTAGACCGCCGCGCCGACGGTCGGTGTGCAGGCCGCGTTCAGCACGGTCAGGGAGAACTGCAACGGTACGCCCGGTGCGGTGGTGGTCGACGTGCCGAACGACGACCGGATGTCACCGCGCACGATGCCGGAGAGCACGCGTACGTTGGGGCCGTTCGAGCCGTCGGCCGGGTACGGTCCCGCGGTCTCCGAGTCGACCTCCGCGGCGCAGGCGGCGACGGCCGGGTCCGCGGTGCCGTTGATCAGGGCGCCGCCGGCCACGGCCAGGGCACCGGCCCCGCCGATCGTGGACAGCATCCGCCGCCGGGTCATGACGGGTAGGTCGTAGGTGAGGCCCTTGTCGTGCACCTCACGTACGAAGGCTTCGTTGTCCTGCATGGGGTTCCTCCTTCTGCCGTTGGGGGAACCGCATCGAAACATCGAAGTCTATGAATGACCTGTGGTTGATCTCCGGGTGGGCATACCGGCTGGGTCATCTCTTGCCTCCGAGGAAAGAGTTCGTGTATCTTTCCCCTCAGGAAACATTTGCCTACGGGGAAGGTGTCCGACATGGATGTCGACGAGGCGTCGAAGGCGCTGGCCGAGATGCAACGGCGTAACGAGCAGACGCTGCGGCAGGGGAGTCCCAGCCGGCTCCCAGCGTGGTACACGTTCGGCTCCGCGGCCGCCCTCATGCTGATCTGGGCCAGTGGCGATGTGGACGGCTGGCTCGAAGTGGCGATGATCGCCGGCGGGGTCGGCGCCACCCTCGCCCTGACCCGGCTCCTCGAGCGCATCACCGGCGTGCGGTTGCGGGCGCGGGCTCTGCGGATCGGGCCGATCGCGCTGCTCATCACGGCCATGCTGATCGTCAGCATCGTGGTGGGCTCGGTGATGCGGCTGTATGACATCGCCGCGTCCAACACCATCGGTGGCCTGGCCGCGTCGATCGTGCTGATCCTGGCCGGGGGGTCGGCGCAGGCCGCCGCGGCCCGGCCCCGGAAGCGGCCATGAGCGGCGGGCGACCAGAGGGCTTCAACGAGCTGCTGCACTTCCCGGTCCGGCTCTCGATCGTGTCGCTGCTCGCTCCGGCCGTGCACGTCGAGTTCAGCTTCCTGCGTGAGGCGACCGGGCTCAGCGACTCCGCACTGAGCAAGCAGCTGACGAGCCTCCAGGAGGCGGGCTACGTCGAGGTCCGCCGCACCGGCCGCCGGGCCACCGCCGCCCTCACCGCCGAGGGCCGCCGAGCCCTGGCCGAACACGCGGCCGCGCTCCGAGCCCTGCTCGGCGCCGCCTTCGACGGCGCCCCACCAGAGACACCGGCCGGCGAGGCCCTCCGGCCATGACCGCCGGTCAGGTCATGGGTTGCTCTCGGACGTGCCGATCCAGCCGTTGAGCATGCGAGCACAACCCTCGGTGTCCGGGTGCTCCGGCCCGAGCACTGTTCTGAACTCCTCCACTGCCCTACTGAGGAGCGCGATCGCGTCGTCCGTGCGACCGTCCTGTTGGTAGGAGGCGGCGAGGTTGGCGCGGGCAAGGATGGTGTCGGGGTGCTGGTCGCCGAGGACGCGTTCGCTGTCGGTCAGGACCTGTTCTTCGAGGGCGATCGCGGCGTGGGTGCGGCCGTCCTCCCAACAGGAGAAGGCGAGGTCGGCGCGGGCGCCGATGGTTTCCGGGTGTTGATCCCCGAGGAGACGCGCAGCCTTCTCGCTGACGGGCCGCTGGTATTCGATCGCGGATCGGTGCAGGCCCGCATTCGAGAAGCTCTCCCATACGGTGTAGGGAAGGCTGTGGACCTCGGGTAGCCAGAGCGCCGACCCGGAGACCTCCTGCAGGGCGACGCCGTTGGAGCGCAGGGCGGTGGTGAGGTCGGTGATCACGTGGTCGTCCTCGGGCCATATCTCGAGTAGGGCGTCGGCGGCCGCACGGGCGGCGGGAGCGAGGTCGTCGGCTGACTCTCGCGCGGCTCGTGCCGTGAGGGCGTGGATGCGCACTGCCCGGGTGCTGTCGCCGGGGGTGTGGTCGACCAGGCCGTAGCGGTGGAGGAGCCGGAGCGCCTCGCGCGCCTGGGCGCCGGTGACCAGTGAGCCGGTGGCCGCGATCAGATATTCGGTCACCGTGGATGTCGTCCAGAACGCCTCGGGGTGGCCCGCCGGGTCGAGGAGCGACGCGAGCGTCAGTGCCGGGCGGGCCAGGCCGGCGGGATCGGCGGTCTCGGCCGCCTGCAAGGTCAGCAGCATGGTGGTCGCCACCGGGCGGGTGTGGTCGTCGGGTCTGCTGTCGGCGGGCATCAGCTGGGTCAGGTGCTGGTTGCTGTCGCGGTAGCGGGACAGGTAGGTGCGGCAGGGCAGCGCCTGGTTGATCAGATAGGCGGCGGCGTGGGACAGCGCGAGCGGCAGATGGCCGAGGGCATCGGCGAGCTCCGCCAGCGAGTCGTCGAGGCAGATGGCGCGGTCGGCCCTGGTAAGGCGGTCGGTGAGGTAGGCGATCGACTCGTCCGGGTCGTACACGTCGATGTCGATCTTCTGGCGGCCGCTGCCGAGGATGGTCGCGTCCTGGAGGCGCGTGGTGGCGAGGGTCCAGCCGGTGGGCCGGGCCGGAGGCCACAGTTCCGCGATGTGGTCGGAGTCGGTGATGTCGTCCAGGACGATCAGCCAGGTCAGGTCGGTCGTGTGCAGCCAGTCCAGGAAGGCGACGGCGTCGGCGCTCTCGTCGGTCCCGGAGACGCCGGTGGCCCCCACCCGCTCGGCGGCTCGGGCGTAAGCGGCGAGGATCTGGTCGGGGCTGCTCGCGGGGACCCAGACCACCAGGTCGGTCTCCTTCTCCGCGATGGCCTGGTGAGCGGACCACGCGGCCAGTTGGGACTTACCGACTCCGCCGCCGCCGGACAGGACGCGGGCCGCGCTGTCGGCGTCGTCCTCGCCGAGCACCACGTCGGCGCCCGCGCCGCGGGCCGCGGTGATGCGTTCGCGCAGGCCGGTGCGCGGTTGGAAGGCCGCGGCCAGCGGCGGGATCATGCCCACGCACTCCGGATGCGGCCCGGTGGCGTTGCCGCCTGTGGGGACCGGTTTCGGCTGGGTGGCGTTGCCGCCTTCCGCCGGCTCTGGTGAGGCTGCGGCGGTGGGCGATCCCACCGTGACGGCGATGTCGGCGGCGGTGGGCGATCCCACCGCGACGGCGGTGTCGGCGGCGGTGGGCGGTGGGGAGAGTGGGATGAGATGGGTGGCGGCGAACGTGACCAGGGCGACCGCGACGGCGATCGCGCCGGCCAGCTGGTCGGCGATCTCCAGGCCGGCGCCGAAGAGCAGGGCGGAAAGGCAGGCCACGACGGCGGCGAAGAGGAGGCGGCCGACCAGGATCGCGCGGGGGGTACGGGGCGGCATGGGCGGCGGCCTTCCGGCGGGCTGATGCTGGGAACGGCCAGTTTAGGAATACCGGTCCAGGCGGGACACTCGTCGATCGGGTCAGTAGTAGACGTCCTCGTGGGATCTGTCGTAGTCGCGGATCTCGGTCAGGCGGTTCTCGGTGAGCAGGCGGGCCCAGGCCGGGTTGCCGAGGAGGATCCGGCCAGCGGCGACGAGGTCGTACTCGCCGGTGGCCAGGCCCGCGGTCAGGCGGGGCAGCTGGGGAAAGGCGCTGGTCAGGCCGACCGAGCCGACGGTGATCGACGGGCGGCCGGTCAGCTTCTTCGCCCAGCCGGCCAGGTTGAGCTCGGAGCCGGGGAAGGCCGGTTCCCAGAAGCGGCGCTGGGAGGCGTGGAAGGCGTCGGCGCCGGCGTCCGCGAGCACCGTGAGGATCTCGGCGAGCTCGTGGGGGGACTGGGCGATGCAGGCCTGGTAGTCGCGTTCCTTGAACTGGGAGAAGCGGAAGATCACCGGCAGTTCGGCGCGGACCGCGCGGATCACCTCGGCCGGGAAGGCGGCGCGGCGGGCGGGGGAGCCGCCGAAGGCGTCGGTGCGGTGGTTGGTGACCGGCCACAGGAACTCGTCCAGGAGATAGCCGTGCGCGCCGTGGATCTCCACGGCGTCGAAACCGGCGCGGGCCGCCACCCGGGCCGCCTCGGCGAAGGCCGCCACGACGGTGTCGATGTCGGCGGTGGACATGGCGTGACCGCCCACCCCGGACGGGGTCCACGCCTCGACGCCGTCGACCGGGCGGCGTTCGCTGCCGAGATGCCACAGTTGGGTGGCGATCCGGCCGCCCACGGCGTGGACCGCGGCGGTCACGGCGCGCCAGCCCGCCTCGGCGGGGCCCGCCGTCATCCGCGGGACGGTGGTCTCGTGGCTCGCGCTCGGGTGGCCGACCAGGGTGCCCTCGGTGACGATCAGGCCGACGCCGTTCTCGGCCCGGCGGCGGTAGTAGCCGGCGACCTCCGCGGTGGGCACGCCACCGGGGGAGCGGAAACGGGTCATCGGCGCCATCACGAAACGGTTCGGCAGGTTCAGCCCGGCGAACGTGAACGGGGCGGTAATGGTGGGCGTGGTGGTTGTCGTGGGCATGGGGTGACGCTAAGACTTGACACTGATGTGAGGGTCAAGCGTTGTGAGCCGGGAGACAGCATGCGGATCGGGGAACTCAGCGCCGCCACCGGCGCCAGCGCGCGGTCGCTGCGCTACTACGAGGAGCAGGGACTGCTCGGCAGTGAGCGCGGCACGGGCGGGCAGCGGCACTATCCGGCGGCGGCGCCCGAGCGGGTGGGCCTGATCCGGACGCTGCTGGCGGCCGGGCTGTCGACCGCCACGATCCGGGACGTGCTGCCGTGCGTGGCCGACGAGGCGATCCGTACGCCGTGGCTGGCCGGCCGGCTGGGCGAGGAGTTGCGCCGGGTGGAGGCGCAGATGGCCGACCTGCACCGCACCCGGGACATCCTGGCCGGCCTGGTGGAACGGTACGCGGTCAGCGGGCAACCGTGATCATTCCCCGGCCGGCGATCCGGGCGAGGGTGATCCGGTCGATCTCGGTGTAGGGCTGTCTCGTTCCGGGCAGGGCGTCGGCCAGCGTCCGTACGGTCAGGGTGGTGGTCCGGCCCGGGGCGGCCGGGACCACGTCGACGGCCAGGAAGGCGTAGGCGTCGTAGCGGACCTGCGACCAGTCGATCGCCTCCGGCACCCGTACCCCCGCCTTTTGGCCTGATTTTCCGACCACCGTCTCGGCGCCGGACCAGACGTAGCTGTTGTCGACGCTCGCCGTGGTGTTCTCCGGGCTTTTCGGACGGTGACCGCGGTAGCGCTCGCCCTCGGGCAGTTCGCGCGCGCCGGACGACCTCACCCCGGGCGGGGCCGGCGCCTCCGGGCCGGGCGCCGGGCGGAACGGGGAGCGGAGCCGCCCGCCGGAACCGGCGCAGAGGTAGGTGACCCCGTCCTCGGCCGGGTGGATCGTGGAACCGTCCGGCGCGGAGCGGGTCCTGCGGCCGTACCGGATCGGGTCGGTCCGTTCGAGCTGGTGGTTGTGGCCCTGGATGGCCAGGTCCACCCGGTATGTCGAGAAGAGCGGGTCGAGGGCGTCGCGGACACCGCCGTCGGAGGCGTGCTTGTCCGAGGTCGCGTAGGCGCACTGGTGGAAGAACGCGACGATGAAGTCGACCGTGGTCCCGGACCGCCATTCCCGCAGCACCGACTCCACCCAGCGCACCTGCCGGCCGCCGGAGTAGCCGGTGTTGGTCTGGAGTTCGGCGCACAGGTCGTTGGCGTCGATCGCCAGGAAGCCGACGTTGCCGTAGACGAACCGGTAGGCCGACGGGCAGGATGCCGGGCCGTTGCCGGGCAGGTCCAGCCGGGCGCGATGGCCGCCGTAGCCGTGGTCGCCGTGGATCGGCTCCATGTCGTGGTTGCCGGTGGTGAACATCCATGGGACGGAGGCGGCCAGCGGTTCGATCTGGTCGAGGAAGACGTCCCACACGTACGGGTTGAAGAGGTTCCTGCCGGGCGGCGCGGTGCGCGACATGGCCATGCTGTCGTCGGCGGGCAGCCCCTGCCCGCTCGGGTTGGCGTAGCAGATGTCTCCGGCGACCAGCGTGAACACCGGGTTCTGGGTGCGCATCAGGCCGACCTGGGTGACCGCCGGCCACGGGTCGGCGCCACCGGCCCCGGCCACCGGATCGGTGCTCGGGTAGGAGTTGTTGTCGAAGACGGCGGCCGGCCAGGCGCCCCCGGCCCGGCGGACCACGGCCGGCTGCTGATGCCAGGAGTGCCGCGGGTCGGTCGGCGCCGTGTGGGTGCCGAGGTCGGCGACCGCGGTGAAGGTGAACGGCGCGGCCGCCGGCCCGGGGGCGGCGGTGAAGTGGGCGTCCCCGGTGACGGTGCCGTCGGAGAGGCGGATCCGGTAGTGGTGCACGGCGCCCGGCGCCAGCCGCTCCATCACCGCCTTGACGTAGAACTGGCTGCACACCGGGCCGCCGGCGATCGCGTCGCTGCCGGTCAGGTGACGGATCTCGGCCGGGAAGCGGCTGCCGTAGTCGCCCGGCGCGGTACCCACCTCGACGACCGCCCGCAGCCCGGCCGGCGGCCTGCCGGTCCTGCTCACGAGCTGGGCGGTGACCGCCATCGCCCGCCGCGGCACGCCGTCGGCCCCGGGCACGAACGACAGGTGACGGCCGGAGACCACCACCCCGGCCCGCCCGGCCGTGCCGCCGGCGGCCGCGAACGCCGCACCGGCCAGCCGGTACTGGGCGTACACCAGAGCGCCGCCGGTCAGTGCGGCCCGCAGCGCGGCCCGCCGGCTGACCCGGTGCCGGGCCAGGATCCGGTCGTTCCGCTCGGTGTACTCGTCGATCGTCCCGGGACCCATGCCCGATATGATGCCAAAATCATCGGTACGGTGGGAAACGCCCCGACATCAGCTCGGGTGTCGGCGTGCCGGCCAGCTTCTCGAACGCGACCGGGTCGGTCACCATCCGCCACGTGTGGAAGTCCTGGCGCCCGGCCGCGAAGGCCGCCTTGTAGCGGAACAGCGAGTCGTCCGCCCCGCCCACCCCGCCGCCGAGATGGTGCACCAGGTTGCCGTGCTCCCGGCCCCACCGCCGTACCTCGTGATAGAGCATCTTGTCGGCCCACCAGATCTGCCCGTCCCGGGTGGACTGGAGATGCGTCTGCATGATCCGCCGGTACGCGAAGAACAGGTTCCCGCCCAGCACCTCCCCGTCGCGTACCGCCACGGCCAGGTGGACGTGCCCGTCGAGCGCCTCCCGCAGCCGGTGGAAGTGATCCCGGTCGAAGAAGTAGAACGCGGTGGCCCCGACCCGCCGCATGGTGGCGTGGTACGTCTCCACCCACGCGTCGAGCAGCCCCCAGTCGTCGAAGACGACCTCCACCCCGGCCCGGGCCGCCTTGTTGATCTGGTTGCGGTGGGTGCGGTGGGTCTCCTGCCACAGCCGCTCGGGGCTCAGGGTGAGGTCCACCGAGACGGTCTCCCCGTGGTGGACCACCGTCCCGGTCCCGGCCAGCACCGCCGCCGCCGACGGCAGCAGCGGATGGAGCCGGGCGAAGACGCTTATCACGTCGTTGGTGCGCAGCACGCCGGCCATGGCCAGGGTGGCCCGCTCCCAGAACCCGGTCTGCGACGGTGGCACGTCACTGACCGGCCCGGGGTAGCCGTACGGGGAGACGGCGTCCCGTAACCCGGTGCCCGGCACGTCGCGCAGCACCAGGGGAAGCAGCAGCACCTGGCCCATCTCGTCGTACCGGAACGCGATCGGCGTGCCCCCGGTGAGCCGGGCGTCGAGCGTCACGTAGGCGGGCAGGTGGTAGACGTCGTGGTGGACACGCCGCAGCGCCTCCGTCCACGCCGGGTCGCCGGGTCGCAGCAGGGCGCCTTCGGCCATCGGTCATCCCTTCTCCTCGGGTGGGTCACGCCGTATGCGGTATCGCCTGTCGCGTCGCCACCCGGGTCGTCGTGGGCCGGCGCCGGGCCCGGCCGGCCCGGCGGGCGCTCAATGTCCACCGCAGCAGCGTGCGGGGGACCGTGCTCTGCGTCGCCATGTGCAGCAGGTACCGCCACGTCGGATATTCGCCGCGCCGGTTCGACAGCGCGTACGAGAAGCGTTTGGCCGGAAGGCCGGCGTACTCGGGCATCCGCTCGAACCACGCGCTGCTCGCCCGCGCCGCCTTCTGCAACGGCGCCAGTGCCACCTTGCGGCGATGCTCGTACCGTTCCAGGGCAACCGGGAGGTCGTCGCCGGAGGCGACCGCATCCGCCAGCGCCATCGCGTCCTGCATGGCCAGCTTCGTCCCGGAGCCGATCGCGAAGTGGGTGGTGTGCGCCGAGTCTCCCATCAGGACGATGTTGCCGTGGTCCCAGCGCTGGGCGGTGACCCGGCGGAAGTTGAGCCATCCGGCGCCACCCGCCTCGGCGCGCTGGTCGATCAGCTCGGCGCCGTCCAGATGCTCGGCGAAGATCTCCGCCAGCCGGGCCGCCCCGGCCCGCCCGTCCATCCGGTCGAAGCCCAGCCCGGCCCACGTCTGCGGGGTGCACTCCACGATGAACGTGCTGGTCTTGGCGTCGAACGGGTAGGCGTGGAACCAGATCCACCCGGCCTCGGTCTCCTCGAACCCGAAGGTGAACGTGTCGAACACCTTCGGCGTGCCCAGCCAGATGTATTTGTTCCGGGCGACCTCCACCTCGGCGCCGAAGTGCTCGGCGTGCGCCTCCCGGATCCGGCTGCGTGCCCCGTCGCACGCCACGATCAGGTCGGACGGCGGCAGATCGGACAGGTCGGTCAGCTCGTCCGAGTACCGGATGTCCACACCGACCTCGACGGCCCGCTCGGCGAGGATCTCCAGCAGCCGGTGCCGGCCCAGACTGAACCCGTAACCGGCCAGGTGGGTGACCGGTTTGCCGGTGGCCCGCACCTCGTACTCGTCCCACTTGTAGGCGGCGTCCCAGATCCGCCCGGCACTGACCGGGTCGTAGGCGAACAGGTCGTCGAGCAGGTCGTCCCAGAACACGACACCCCAGCCCCAGGTGACCCCGGCCGGGTTGCGCTCCAGGACGGTGACCTCGTTGTCCGGGTCCGCGAGCTTCGCCAGCGTCGCGAAGTACAGGCCGGCGGGACCGCCGCCGACGCAGGTGATCCGCATGACGATGCTCCTCAGCGGTAGGAGGGGAAGGTGGTGGTCAGGTCGGCCGGGTCGGCGCCGGGTCGGCGTTCGCGGACCAGGGCCTCGTACGCGGCCGGGTCGGCGACCACGCGCCAGGTGTGGAACGGGTGCCGGCTCGGCGAGAACCCCGCCTTGTACGAGAAGAGCGAGTCGTTCGCCCCGCCCTTGCCCCCGCCCAGGTGGAACACCCGGTCACCGCGCTGCTTGCACCAACGGCGCACCGAGTCGTAGAGCAGCTCGTCGGCGTACCGTTTCGGCGCCCGCCGGGTGGACGAGACGTATCCGGTGGCGATCCCGTCGTACGAGAAGAAGGTGTTGCCCCCGACGACCTCGCCGTCCTCGAGTGCGACGACCAGGTGCATCCGGTCGCCGACCGCGTCGTGCAGGGCCGTCAGGTGCTCGACGGTGAAGAAGTAGTACGACGTCGCGCCGACCCGCCGCATGTTGTCGTGGTAGACGTCGACCCACTCGCCGAGCCGGCTCCAGTCGTCGAACACGATCTCGGTGCCCGCACGTTTCGCCCGGTTGATGTGGTTGCGGTGGTCACTGCGGGTCTGCTTCCACATCTCGTCCTCGGAGACGGTCAGATCCATGGAGACGGTCTCGCCGTGGTGGACCAGGGCACCGTGCGCGGAGAGGACCGGCGCCGGCGCGTCGAACAGCGGGTGCGTCCGGACGAACGCCGAGACGATGCCCTCCTCCCGCAGCGTCGCGACGAACGCCGCGCACGCCTCGTCCCAGAACACCGGGTCGCCGCGGCCGACCGGGCCGGGATACCCGTACGGGGAGATCGCGTCCCGCAGCCCGGAGTCCGGGATCTCCCGCAGGATCAGCGGGATCAGCAGCCGCCGGCCGTGCTTCTCGTAGTGGAACGCGGCCGGCGCGCCGCCGTAGAGCCGGGCGTCCAGAACCACGTAGTCCGGCACGTGGTACATGTCGTGACCGACGTGCTGGAGGGTCTCCTTCCACTCGCGGGCCGCCGGATCCAGCAGCGATGCCGTCATGTCGCTTTGTCTCCTTCCGGCGTTCAGGCCCGCAGCAGGCGGGCGTTGAGCGCCATGTTCGCGGCGAACTGATCGTTCACCACCTGGTGTCTCTCCAGCCGCAGTTGCACGGCCGGGTCGTAGCGGCCCAGCTTCACGAACCCGTCGGACCACCAGCCGTTGTCGCTCCCGGTGCCGTCCACGTAGGCGTGATAGGTCGTCCCGCCCGGCCAGACCACCTTGGTCAGCAGGGCCGAGAACGCCGCCATGTCGGCCGTCGACCAGCCCTGGCCGCGGTCGTGGGCCTCCACCACGTACGTGATCACCGCGTTGCCGTGGCCCACGTCCTGGCCGGGCCGTCTCATCGAGCCCCACACGTCGTTCCAGAACCAGGCGGTCGGCTCGGCCGGGTTGCGCCGCAACTGCCCGCGCAGCCGGGTGCTGATCTCGTCGACCACCGCGTTGCAGCGGGCTTTGCGGCCCTGGTCGGCGGTGAGGTGGGCCATGTTCATGGCGATCAGCGCCCAGTGCGACGCCATGTGGGTGCGCTCGCGGTAGATGTAGTCCTTGGTTCCCCGGCTGTGCCACTTGTCGAAGACGTCGGTCTCGGCGAAGGCGAGCAGCCGGGCGTAGCGGGCCCGGTAGCCGGCGTCGGTCAGGTCCTTCATGGCGACCAGCAGGTTCGTGCCGTACCGCCACAGGTACGACTCGTAGAGCGGCACCTCGTCGCCGCCCTCGCCGGAACGGCTGGACGCCCAGCCGGAGAACCGGTCCCTGAACGAGCTCTTCGACAGCGACCTCGACGGGCGGGCCGAGGCCACCACGTTCTCCATGAACGTCAGCCCCCGGTCGAGGTAGCGACGGTCGCCGGTGGCCCGGAACATCGCGGTGCACGCGTCGATGTCGTACGCCAGGTCGTAGTGGTCCCGGCTGTCCTTGGACCGGCTCAGCGGCAGCCCGTTGCGCAGCGAGAAGTCCCAGCTGCGCAGATAGACCCCGGTCCAGTAGGCCACCGTCTTGATCTTCAGCGCCTCCTGCATCGAGGGCGGCGGGACCGGCATCGGGTCACGGATGTCCGGCACGTCGTCGCCGGCCGCCCGGACCAGGTGCAGCCCGGCCGCGCCCGCGACCGCCGCCCCGCCGAGCGAGGCCACCAACAGGGTCCGCCGCCTCATCGCGCCACCGCCGTCATTCGTGCCGGCGCCGGAAAGGACGGGGCCGGAGGGGGCGCGACCAGGGCCGCCGCGGCCGCCATCGCCGCGAACATCCAGGCCAGCCGGGAGTCGTAGTAGTCGCCGGAGAACAGGCCGCTGAGCGCCACGAAGACGGCCGACGCCACGGCCAGCCCGGTGAGCTGGGGACGGCGCCCGCCACCGCGGACGATCCGGGTCCACAGCAGCACCGAGACGGTGAGCAGCCCGAGACCGATCAGCCCGCCCTCGGCCGCGACCGCGAGCACGTAGTTGTGGGGATACTCGACGGCCTGGTTGACGCCGATCAGGCCGTAGAAGCCGTCGACGCCGGCGCCGCCGATCGGATGGTCGGCGAAGAGACGGACCGCGGCCATCCAGATGTCGGTCCGTCCGGAGAGATATTGTTCCTGCACGGTCTGTTCAACGAACCGTTCCTGGAAGAGGTCGGTGAACTCGGGCGGCGCCAGCGCCCCGATCAGGCCCACCGCGACCAGGGACACCACCACCGACGCCGCGATCCCGGCGGCGCTCAGCCGGTGCCGCAGCTTGAGCAGCGCGGCGAAACCGACGACCCCACCGGCGACCAGCGTGCCGCGCGAGCCGGACAGCACCGTGGCCAGCAGGAAGAGCGGGATCACCAGCAGCGGCAGCACCCGGCCGGTCAGCATGAACAGGGCGATCGCGCTGATCACGCCGAGCACCTCGATCCGGGCGAACACGTTGGGCCCGCCCCCGAAGGCCGAGTAGCGGCCCTGCTCACCCGGCCCGCTGATGAAGATCGCGGCCAGCGCGTAGACGATCGCGGCCACGAAGAACAGCTGGAAGGTGAAGCGGATGACGGTCTCCGGGTCGCCGGTCGTGTACTGGTAGGTCGCCACCAGCAGGACGCCCAGCAGCACCAGGTCCAGCACCTGCGGGCCGACCCGGGCGGCCGGCGGGGCCCACAGCGCCGACGCGATCTGGAAGAGGAAGAACAGCAGGGCCGCGATGATCCAGCCCTCCCGCCCCGGCTTCTTGTCGGTCAGTTCGGCGGCGTTCAGGATCAGGACGGCCAGCGCGATGAGCAGGCCGATCACTCGCAGGTCCACCCAGGCCAGATCGACCAGTCCGGCCCGGTCCAGGGTGTACCGGCCGCCGATCGCGACGAGGATCAGCAGCAGGCCGGGGGCGAGGAACGCCCGCCTCATCGTTCTCTCACGAGCTTCGTCGCGATCATCGCGAACACCAGGCAGGCGCCGTACCCGGCCAGCGACCCGTAGGCCGCGCCGAGGATCCCGAGCCGCGGGATCAGCAGCAGGTACGCCGCGAAGCTCACCACGAAACCGGTGATCTCGGCGGCCGACACCAGCCCGCCGTGCCCCTTCGCGATCAGCAGGCCCAGGCTGACCCGGGACACCGCGTACAGGCCGGCCGCCACCACCAGCGGCAGCACGACCACCTTGGCGTCCGCGTAGTCGTGGCCGAACAGCGGCTCGATCAGCAGGTACAGGCCACCGGCCACGACCGGGACCACCACCAGGGCGTACGCGCCGACGGCCAGCAGGATCGGCGCGGTCCGCAGCGTCCCCTCCCGGTGCGACGCCCGCCACCGGCCCAGACGGGAATCGGCGTAGGCCCGCACCGGCCACGCCAGCAACTCGGTCATGGTCGCCACCGACGCGTAGTGGCCGAGCGCCGCGGTGGACGCCAGCGCCGGGATGACCAGGCGGTCCACCCGCAGCATCGCCATGTTGGACAGCGCGGCCGGGAACAGCGCCAGGCCCTCCCGCCGGACCTGACGGTTCACCGCCGGGTCGAGGGGGGTGGCGGCCGCGGTCACCGGCAACCGCGTCCAGATCAGCAGGTAGACCACCGTGGGCGTGGCGCCGGCGAACAGGTAGGCCAGAAACCACAGCTCGGGACGGGCCGCTCCGGCCACGTACAGGCCGATCAGCATGGCCAGCAGCAGCAGCGCCTCGAGGACCCGGGCCACCAGGAAGTCCCGGACCCGGCCCACCGCGATCGCGATCGACCGGGTGGCCAGGCTGGCGGCCTCGATCAGCGCGAACACCGCCAGCATGGCGACGATCACCGGGCCCGGCGTCAACCGGTCCGGCGCGGCCAGGTGCCAGATCACCGCCCCGGAGAGGAAGACCAGGCACGGTACGGCGAGCAGGCGGCCGTACGCGCGGACGGCCGGAGCGGGCGCCACGTTGTGGTAGGCGGCCACGAAGCTGCGCTCGGTGCCCATCAGCAGGACCTGGGTGGCCAGGTACACCACCTGGAGCATGAGGGCGACCTCACCGCGATGGGTGGGACTGAGGGACCGGACCATCAGGATGTTGGCCGCCATCGCCACCCCACCGGTCAGCACCTGCGAGGCCAGCAGCTGGACGGACGGTTCCCGCAGCACCCGGCCGGCCAGTGCCGCCGGGCGGGCCGGCGCGGCCTCCTCGACCCGCAGCTCACTCACCGCGCTGCTGCTCCTCGTCCGGAGTGGCCGCCGGCTCCTCCTGCGACGCCTCGCGCTGAGTGGGAACCTCCGGCGTCTCCGGGCCGGGCGCCTTCTCGATCTCCGGGTCCACCACCCGGGCCCGGCCGCGCGCCGTCCCGACCGGGGGCAGCGAGACGAACGTGTCCTCCAACCGGGCGGACGGCTGATCCCCGTCCAACCCGAAGATCAGATCGGGGCTGTCCGCGCCGCCGACCTGCGCGGAGTCCTGCCAGGAGCCGCCGGTCGGCAGCTTGCGCGGCAGCGAGTTCAGCACCGCCCCGGCCAGCCGGGCGCCGACCCGTTGCAGCAGGTCGATCGACTTCTCCACATCGGCCGTCCGGGTCCGGTTGGCCCGCACCACGAGCAGCGCGTCGTCGGTGACGTGGGCCAGCACCGACGCGTCGGCCACCCCGTGCAGGGCGGGCGCGTCCACCAGCACGATGTCGTACCGCTCGGTCAGGGTCCGGACGGTGGCCGGCAGCCGGGGCGAGGCCAGCAGCTCACCGGGGTCGGGCGCGTGCTCCCCGGCCGGCAGCACGGTCACCCGGCCGCCCAGCGAGCTCTGCAGCACGTCCGGCACGCGGGCGGTTCCGGCGAGCACCTCGGCCAGGCCGGGCGAGGCCTCCAGCGACAGGTAGCGGCCGACGCCGGGCGTACGCATGTTGGCGTCGACCAGCACGACCCGTGCCCCGGTCTCGGCCATCGCTATGGCCAGCCCGCACGCCACCGCCGTGGTGCCCTCCTTCCGGCTCGCGCCGGTGAGCAGCAGTGACCGGCCACGTTGCGGGATGCCGGCATGCGGGTCGGCGAGCACCGGCAGAAGGCTGCGCAGCCGCCGGAACGCCTCGGCCAGCGCCTGATCCGGGTGGCCGTCCCGGGGCCGCCCCCCGATCGAGATGACCCCGACCGAGTCGAGCCCGAGGCGCCGCAGATCGGCCTCGTCGGTGACCGTACGGGCCGTCGCCTCCCGGACCGCGACCGCGACCGCCCCGATGAGCAGCCCCAGCACGGCGGCGAAGCCGGCGTTGCGGCCCAGGTTGCCCGGCTCCTCCACGGTGACCGCGTCCTGCACGATCGAGACCGCCGGGGCGGGCCCGTCCCGCGGGTCGGCCGGCGCGCCGATCTGCCGGGCCAGGCCGACCAGGACCGCCGCCGCGGTCGTGACGATCTGCCGGCTCTCCTCCTCGCTGTCGGCGACCGCCGACACCACCAGCAGGTCGGTGCCCTCACGTACCTGCGCCGACAGGCTCTTCTGCACCTCGCCGGCGGTGACCTCGGGACCCATCCGGTCGACCACGGCCTGGGCCACCCGGGGGCCGGTCAGCAGGGCGATGTACGAGTTGAGGCGCCGTGCCCCGGCGTCCGGATCGCCGGTGCCGGCGCTGACGAAGAGGGTCAGCGACGATGTGTAGCCGGGTGACCCGGCCGCCGTCAGGCCCGCCGCGATGCCGGCCGCCACCAGCACCGGAACCACCAGCCAGAGCCATCGGCGCCGGCAGGCCCGTACGTAAGCGCGCAGTTCCACGCTGACTTCCCCCGATTCGTCAGGACTGGACGGACTGCTTCTTCCGGCGGGCCGATCGGTTCAGCACCGCCTCGAACTCCTCGAACAGCAGGTCCCGGGAGAACCTCTCGACGGCCAGCCGGTACGCGGCCTCCCGGGCCTTCTTCAGCCACACCTCGTCACGCAGGTGCCGGACCAGCTGGTAACCGGCCTCGTCGGTGTCCTCCGGGTCGAGTACCAGGCCGGCCCCGGTCTCGGTGAGCAGGTCGGCCTGCCAGCCGCCGTAGTTGATGGCGATCGGCCGGGACGCGGCCAGCGCGTCGAAGAACTTGTTCGCCGAGTTGTCCCACAGCCCGCGGATCGGCCGGACCGTGCTGCTCGACATGGTGGCCGCGCCGAGGATCACCGGCAGCTCCGACTTGGGCACCTTCTCCCACATGTGCACCACGTCGCCGAGCAGGCCCAGTTCGGCGGCGAGCGCCTTGGTCGGCTCCCACTCCTTACCGTGGCCGACGATCAGGAACCGCACGTCCGCGTCCAGCTCGCGGGCCCGGCGCATGGCCCGCACCAGGTACTCCACGCCGTTGACCACGCCCAGCGCCCCGGTGTAGACCAGCAGCGGCCGGTCGCCGAGCCAGTCGTGCGACTCGCGGAACCGGCGCACCCGCTCCTCGTCGACGGCGAACAGGTCCAGGTCGGCGGCGTTCGGGATGACCGTGGTCGGGGTGCCCGGGCGGCGCGCCACCACGCCGGCGGCCATGCCGGGGGAGAGGGCGATCACCTCGGACGCGTTGCGGTAGGCGAAGGTCGCCAGGCCGCCGGCGAGGCGCTGGACCACCGGGTTGCGCAGCGCGCCCATCTCGATCGGCACCTCCGGCCAGAGGTCGCGGACCTCGAAGACGAACGGCGCGCGGCGCAGTTTCGCGGCGATCACGCCGGGCACCGCCACGGTGAGCGGGGTGCTGGTGGCGAAGACCAGGTCCGCCCGGAGCCGGGCGGCCTTCGCGGTGGCCAGGACCATGAACTCGGCGAACGCGCGGATCCGCCGGGCGTACGACATGTTGTTGTTGTAGGGGACCCGGAACCAGTGGACCGTGACGCCGTCCTCGTCCGTGGTGCGCCAGCCCAGGTCCCGGGTGCCCGGGGTGATGTCGGTGGTGATCACGTCCACCGTGTGCCCGCGTGCGACCAGGCGGCGGGCCTGCTCGTAGGAGCGGATCCCGCCGGCCATGCCCGGGTTGCAGTAGTACTGGTGGATGTAGACGATCCGCATCTCGGTTCAGCCCTCCCGGATCGCGCCGACGACGCGTTCCCGGTCGTGTTCGGTCAGCGCGGATCCGCTGGGCAGGCACACCCCGCGGCGGAACAGGTCGGCGCTGACCTCGCCGCCGCGCACCACGCAGTCCTGGAAGACCGGTTGCAGGTGCATCGGCTTCCAGGCGGGCCGGGCCTCGATGTCGCGCTCGGCGAGCCGCGCGATGAGCCGGTCCCGGTCGCCGTCCACCAGCGCGCAGCTGAGCCAGTAGTTCGGGGTGCCGTAGCCGGCGACCGGCATGAAGGTGAGCTCCGGCAGCGCGGCCCGGTAGTACTCGAACGTCGCCCTGCGGGCCGCGATCATCTGGTCGAGGCGCTGCACCTGGCCCCGGCCCACCGCGGCGAGCAGGTTGCTGAGCCGGTAGTTGTAGCCGACCGTCCGGTGCTCGTAGTGCGGCACCGGCTCGCGGGCCTGGGTGGACAGGTGCCGGGCCTGCTTGGCGACCCGGCCGTCGTCGGTGACGAGCATCCCGCCGCCACCCGTGGTGATGATCTTGTTGCCGTTGAAGGACAGCACCCCGGCCAGCCCGAACGACCCGGCCGGCTGCCCACGGTAGGTGGCGCCCAGGGCTTCGGCGGCGTCCTCGATGAGCGGGACGCCGTACCGGTCGCAGGCCTCCATCAGCGGGTCGTAGTCGGCGCACTGGCCGTACATGTCGACGGTGATCACCGCGCGGGGCAGCTGGCCCCGCTCGGCCCGGGCGCGCAGCTCCTCGGCGACCAGGGCCGGGTCCACGTTCCAGCTGTCCGGGGTGGAGTCCACGAACACCGGGCGGGCGCCCAGGTAGACCACCGCGTTCGCGGTCGCCGCGAAGGTGAACGACGGCACCAGCACGGTGTCGCCGCGCCGCACCCCGGCCGCGATGAGGGCCAGGTGCAGGGCCGCGGTGCCGCTGCTCAGCGCCACCGCGTGCCGCACACCGACGAGCTCGGCGACCTGCTCCTCGAAGGCGTCCAGGTCGGGGCCGACCGGGGCCACCCAGTTCGAGTCGAAGGCGTCCAGCAGGAGCTTGCGCTCGAGGTCGCCGACGTCCGGTGGGGACAGGTAGATGCGGGTGTCAGTCATGGACGCGCGTCCTCACCGCCAGGATCGGCCAGGCGGGGTGCAGACCCTGCCGGTGGATGAACATCGGATCGCCGCCGGCGTGCATGGCCGGCCGCAGGGTGGTCGCGAAACTGCGGTAGCCGGCCTCGCGGGCCACCTCCACGTCCCGCTTGCGGAAGTCGACGGCGGGGTGGCCGTACGGTGCGGCGAAGTCCCGGACCGGTACGCCGAGCTCGTCCTCGATCTCCCGTTTGGAGTCGACGATCTCCCGGGCCGCCGCGGCGTCGTCCTGGTCGGCGAGCCGGTGATGGGTGACCGTGTGCGACCCGAAGGCGAACCCGGCGGCCCGCAGCTCCCGGCAGTCGCGCCAGGTCAGGTTCCCCGGCTGCCCGACCATGCCGGAGGTGACGAAGAACATCGCCGGCACCGTCATCTCCAGCAGCACCGGCGCGGCCACGTCCCGCCAGGTCGGGTGGGCGTCGTCGAAGGACAGGCAGAACACCGGCCCGGTCAGTGGGCGCGCACCGCTGAGCACCCGTAACGCCTCGTCCCAGGACACCATCGGACCGATCGCGGACAGCGCCTCCAGGTGGCGGCGGAAGTCGCGGGCGTACTCGGCGGGAACGTCGTGGTAGAAGGGGAAGTACAGGCCCGGGGTGCTGGGCAGGCGGCGCCGGAGGCCCGCCGTGGCCAGGATGCGACCCTGCAACCGGGGCCGGGCGCGCAGCCGGCTGCGCAGGCCAAGCTCGTTCAGGCGTCGTTTGAAGGCAGTGGGCGGCTGCATGGGATCGGCACCCTCCCGCTCGTTCGACAGGTCACGGCCACGGGTCGTCGCCCCGCGGCCTTCACCCACGATTGCAAATGCGCGAGAGGTGCGGCAGTAGCAATTGTCATAATGAACGCGAAAGATATTCGCGTCAATTGAAAATAGGCCCGATCGGCTTCTTGCGGAATGGTCTTATGGTTGAGCATCATCGTGCCGGCCGTGCTGTAATTCGATCGGGGACCCCATGTTGAAGTTGCACCGGGTGGAACCGTCCGCCGACCTCTGGGCGGACCGGGCCACCTACGAGGATCGCCTGATCTTTCACACCCGGGAGTGGATCCACTTCGTCGCCGAGTGCCAGCGCGCCGAGCCGCTGCTCGCCGTCGTCACCGACCGCGGTCGGCCCGTCGGCCACTTCACCGGCCTCCTGAGCAGGCGTTTCGGCATGCGGATCCTGGGCAGCCCGATGGCCGGGTGGACCACGTCGTACGTCGGTTTCAACCTGCGCCCGGGCGTCTCGCGCCGCGCCGCGCTGGAGGCGCTCATGCCGTTCGCCTTCGGTGAGGCCGGCGCCGCCCATCTGGAGATCCGCGATCGGGGCCTGACGGAAAACGATCTCGGCGGTCTCGGACTGCGCTGGGACGCCGCGCCCACCGCGGTCATCGACCTGAATCCGACAGAGGATCAACTCTTCGGGGCGATGGCGAGCGCATGCCGCCGAAACATCCGCAAGGCCGCGAAGTCCGGCGTCGTCATCGAGGACGCGGGTGATGATCCCGCATTCGCCGACGAATTCTACGATCAATTGCGTGATGTATTCGCCAAACAGAATCTGGTACCGACCTATTCGGTGGACAGGGTTCGGTCGTTGATCCGTCACCTGGCGCCCGCCGGGAACCTCCTGCTGCTGCGGGCCCGGGACGCCGACGGCCGCAGCATCGCCACCGCCGTCCTGCCCTGGTACCACCGGACCATGTACTTCTGGGGCGGCGCCAGCTACCGCCCGTTCCAGCACCTGCGGCCCAACGAGGCCGTCATCTGGCACGCGCTGCGCTGGGCCAGGGAGCGTGGCGTCACCGAGTTCGACTTCGTCGGCGGCAACGCGTACAAGGCCAAGTACGGCACCACCGAGGTTCCGGTCCCGTGGGCGCGCCGCTCCCGGTCGCCGCTCGTCGCCCACCTGCGCGACGCGGCCAAACAGGGCTTCGCCCTGAAGCAGCGCACGGTCGCCCGCCTCACCCGCCCGTCGGTGGCCATCCCCGGCTGAGGCGCGGGCCGCGGATCTTTCCGGCCCGGACCACCGATCTGCGCCCGGCGGGCGCGGCAAAGGCTTGCGTCGCAGTGGATCGCGGATCGCACGAAGGGGAACGCGTAGCCCGTACCGGTGAATGGTGGGTGAAGTCCGCGCCAACGAACCCCGGATCGAGCCGTGCCGGGTTTGAAAGACGATGAAACATGCGTAACTCGTGGCGGAAATATTGCGATGCCGCGATGCAGTGATGTTCGTCATCCGGAACGCCGCCTCGATGATCAAAGTGCAGGTGAAACGGGACTTCTAGCTGCGCCGCGCGCATTTTGACATCGGCTTGAAACAATGTGAAAGAACTGCAAGAACTTGCAGAGAGTGGAGGATATCAATAGCGTGCGTTTCCGTGGTCCGGCCGGCCATGTCCGTATCGCGCTCCGTCCCGGTGGGGCGCGCGGAAATCGACC
This sequence comes from Actinoplanes flavus, assembly GCF_017592555.1. Taxonomy (GTDB): domain Bacteria; phylum Actinomycetota; class Actinomycetes; order Mycobacteriales; family Micromonosporaceae; genus Actinoplanes; species Actinoplanes flavus. The sequence goes on from NZ_JAGFNS010000002.1 coordinate 464,219, forward strand.
GAGGGAGACGTCATGCGACACGACCGGAGCGGCCCGGACCCCCGACGGAAAGAACGGCGACGGCGGACCGCCACCGCGCTGATCGGCGCGGGCGCCCTGCTGATCACCCTGGCCGGCGCGCCGAACCCGGCCCACGCCGCGCCGAACGAGCCGACGGTCGCGGCCGCGGTGACCGAGGCTGTCGAGGGCGGCCGCGACGCCACCTTCTGGGTGGTGCTGCGGGACCGTCCCGACCTGGCCCCGGCCGGCAAGGCCAAGGGTAAGGCGCGGGCGAAGGCCGTCCACGACGCGGCGCGCGCCAGCACGGCCCGGCACCAGAGCGGGCTGCGGAAACTTCTGACCGCGCGGAAGGCCCGGTTCGAGCAGTTCTGGATCGCGGACACCGTCAAGGTCACCGGCGACGCCGCGCTGCTGGCCGAGGTGGCGGCCCGGCCCGAGGTGAAGGCGGTGCTGCCGGACACACCGGTCACCCTGCCGGCGCCGGTCGCGGGCGCGGTGCAGGCTGCCGTCGACGCGAACGAGTGGAACGTGGACCGCGTCGGCGCGCCCCGGGTGTGGGGTGAGCGGGACGTCCGCGGTCAGGGGATCGTGGTCGCCAACGTGGACACCGGGGTGCAGTTCGACCACCCGGCACTGGCGGCGAACTACCGGGGCCGGCAGGCGGACGGCACCGTCCAGCACGACTACAACTGGTTCGATCCGGCGCACGTCTGCCCCGGCGCGAACCCGTGCGACAACAACGGGCACGGCACCCACACCATGGGGACGATGGCCGGATCCGGCGGCATCGGGGTGGCGCCCGGGGTCACCTGGATCGCGGCGAAGGGCTGCGAGAGCAACTCGTGCTCGGTGGCCGCGCTGCTCGGGGCCGGGCAGTGGATCGTCGCGCCGACCGACCGCAACGGCCAGAACCCGCGGCCGGACCTCGCCCCGGACATCGTGAACAACTCGTGGGGCGGGGCGTCCGGCTTCGACCCGTGGTATTCCGACGTGGTCCGGTCATGGGTGGCGGCGGGGATCTTCCCGGCCTTCTCCAACGGCAACGCGGGCCCGGGCTGCGCCACCGCCTCCACGCCGGGCTCCTACACCGACACGTACAGCTCCGGCGCGACCGACGTCGACAACGCGATCGCCTCGTTCTCCAGCCGGGGCACCGGCCAGGACGGCGGCGTGAAACCGGACCTGTCGGCGCCGGGCGTGGACGTGCGCTCCAGCGTCCCGGGCGGCGGGTACGCCTCCTTCAGCGGCACCTCGATGGCCTCCCCGCACACCGCCGCCACGGTGGCGCTGATCTGGTCGGCGGCACCCGGGCTGCGCCGGGACGTGACCGCGACCAGGGAGATCCTGGACGAGACGGCGATCGACGCGAACGACACCAGCTGCGGCGGGACGGCCACCGACAACAACGTGTTCGGGCAGGGGCGGCTGGACGCGTACGCCGCGGTGGATCTGGCGCTGCGCCCGGCCGGGCGCCTGACCGGAACCGTGACCGGCGCGGACGTGCCCCTGGCCGGCGCGACCGTCACGCTCACCGGGGCCGCCACGCGGTCCGCGACGACCGGCGCGGACGGCGGCTACCGCTTCGGGCGGCTGCCGGCCGGCGACTACCGGATCCGGGTGACGGCGTTCGGCTACGACACCTCCGAGACCGGCGTGACGATCACCGCGAACGACGCCTCCGACGTGGACGTGGCCCTCACCGCCAGCCGCTCCGGTGTCGTCTCGGGGCAGGTCAGCGGCGCCGGTGCGGGGCTCGCCGGCGCGACGGTCGCGCTCACCGGCACGCCGGTCACGGTCACCACCGGCGCCGACGGCGGGTTCCGGCTGGCCGCGCCGGTCGGCGACTACGAGCTCACGGTCCGCCCGCCGCACAGCTGCTTCGCCGCCGTGACCCGGTCCCTCACGGTCAGCGGCGATCTCACGCTCGACGTCCCCCTGACCCAGAACACCGACCGGTACGGGCACAGCTGCGCCCCCGCCACCGAGGAGTACCGGGCCGGGACCGACCTGCTGGCCCTGACCGGTGACGACGCGGCCACCGAGATCACCCTGCCGTTCGCCGTGCCGCACTACGGAGCCGCCCGCACCCGCGCCTGGGTCAGCACCAACGGTGTGATCGGGTTCGGGACGGTCAGCTCGGCCTACATGAACCTGGCCGTTCCCAGCGCGCTGGAGCCGAACGACACCCTCTTCCCGCTCTGGGACGACCTGATCGTCGACGACCAGGCCGGCGTCTGGACGGCGGCGACCGCGGACACCTTCGTGGTGGAGTGGCGCAACGTCCGGTTCTACCCGTCCAGCGCGGACCGGATCTCGGTCAGCGCGATCCTGCACGCCGACGGCACGGTCACCTACCGGTACCGGGGCCTGACCGGGACCCGCGCCACCGGGACCAGCGCGACCATCGGCATCGAGAACGCGACCGGGACCGACGGGCTGGCGTACGGCGTCGACACCCCGATCCTCACCGAGGGCGCCGGGGTCACCTTCCGCCCGCCCGCGAACCGGATCGCGGCCACCTTCAACGTCAACCGCACCACCTGGTACGGCCAGCACGTCTTCGTCGCCGGCAACCTCCCCGAGCTGGGCGAATGGGATCCGGCGCGGGCCGTGCCGCTGTCCGCCGACGGCTATCCGGTGTGGACCGGGGGCACCGGCCTGCCGGCGAACACCGCCGTCGAGTTCAAATACATCGTCAAAGACCCGGACGGGACGGTCACCTGGGAGCCGGGCGCCAACCGCACCACGACCACCCCGCCGACCGGTCGCTACGTCACCCACGACACCTTCGGCGAGCACTGAGGACCGCATGCCACATCCCGTCCGCCAACGGGGTGTGGCATGCCCACCGATGATTGGCATCGGAGCGCCGCGGATATACCGTTTCCGGAAACATTCCGGAGAACTCGGGTCAGGCGGTCAGGCGGTGCCCGTCCCATCGGTCACGGCGGTGGTGGACGACGAGAACTGGCTCGTCGAGTTGACCGTGCGCGGACCCTGGGGCCGGTCCCTGTGGCTGTCCGCCTACCAGGCGCTGCACAAGTGCCTCGCCCAGCACCCCGCCGGCGTCCTGCTCGACCTGCACGACCTCGACGACCCCGGCGCGAGCAGCGCGCCGCTCTGGCTCACCGCCGCGGCCCAGGGCACGCGGATGGATCCGACGGTACGGGTGGCGGCCAGCCTGCCGGCCGCCACCCGGCTGGCGACCCGGCTCGACGTCCCGCCCGCACGGGACGTGCTGCCGGTCTTCGCCACCGTGCCGCTGGCCCGCGCCTTCCTGTCCGACCGGCGCCCGCTGACCAGCCGGATCCGGCTGCGGCTGCCCCCGGACCCGGCGGCCGCGGCCGGCGCCCGGCAGGTGGTGTCCGAGGTCTGCACCGGGTGGGGCATGCCGCGGCTGGCGCCCCGGGCCCGGATCGTGGTGTCCGAGCTGGTGGTCAACGCGGCCGAGCACGCCGGCACCCCGATCGATCTGCTCGTCTCCCGGCGCGGCCCGGACCTGCTGCATCTGGTCGTGGTGGACGGCGACCCGGCGCTGCCGCCGATGCCGGGCGGGGACGAGCCACCACTGGAGACGCTGCTGACCGAACGCGGGTACGGGCTGCGGATCGTCGACGCGGCGGCCGAGGCGTGGGGCGCCATGCCCACCCGTACCGGAAAGATGGTGTGGGCTCTGTTGCGGGACTCTCAGGAGCCGCGGCGCAGCAGCCCGGCCGGGACGTAGAGGCCCTGCCGGTCGGCCCGGACCGCGGCGGCCGTCCGCGACTCCGCCCCCATCTTGATCATGATGTGTTCCAGGTGGCCGATCGCCGTCCGCGGCCGTATCCGCAGCGCGCCGGCGATCGCCGCGTTGCTGTGGCCCTCCACCAGCAGCCCCAGCACCTGCATCTCCCGGCGGGTCAGGCCGTACGTCTCCGGCGGCGGTCCGAGCAGCACCAGCGCCCGATGGTGACCGGGCGGCTCGGGCGGGCAGGCCAGCGCGGTCACCTGCACCAGGGCGCGCTCCGGGTCGGCGCTGGGCACCATGAACCGGGCAATCGACCGGCCCGGCGGGAGCAGCGCCCCCACCAGGTGCAGCGCCGGCGGCTCCACCCCGAACGCGTCAGGGCCGGGCAGGCCGGGCAGCAGCTCGGTCCGCCCCGACCGGGTCAGCACCACCCCGGCCGTCGCGCCGTGCACCGTCGCGGCCAGCGCGGCGAGCGTGCGCAGCGGGTCCACCGCGTGCGCGATCAACGGGGCCAGCGTCGCCAGCAGGTCGCACCGGTCGTCGCTGAGCGGATGCGGCGATCCGGCGTGCGCGCCCAGCAGGCCCAGGTAGCGGCCGTCCGGGGTGACCAGGGGAAGGGCCACCCCCTCAGCGAACCCGTCCGGTTGGAAGTAGTCCACCCACGACGGCAGCTCCTGCACCGGCACCGGCGATTCGAACGCCCGCATCGGGCGGCGGTCGCGGTGCAGGCCGACCCGTTCCAGGATGGCCGTGAACTCCCGTCCGCCCAGGTACCGCTGGAGCCGGCCGGTGTGGCCGGGCGCGGTGACCGGCTGCTGCCGCCGTTCGTCCGGATCGAGCAGGCTCAACCAGGCCGCGTCGTGCCGCAGCAGCGGGTGCAGACTGTCGATCAGCGCCTCGGCCCGCTGCCGGACACCGCCGGGCATCGCCGCGATCCGGACGATCTCGGCCGTGATCCGTCCTCCGTCGAGATGTGCGCCCACCCCTCCATCATGGTGGGCCCGTCCCTCGCCGGGGGCTGGCCGATCAGCCGGTACGGGTGGTCGCCCCCGCCGTCCAGCCCAGGAAGACGTCGATGCCGCAGAGCCGCAGGAGGACGTCCACGCAGCCGTGGGCCGCCACGATCCGCACCCGGCCCGGCCCGGCCTCGGCGCTCAGCGCGTGCAGCGCCCGCAGCCCGGCCTGATCACAGAAGGCGACACCGGCCAGATCCAGCCGGAGCAGCGGGACGTCGTCGCCGATCGCGGCACGCAGCTCCCGCAACAGCATCGGGGCACTCGGGGAGTCCAGTTCCCCCACCACCCGGGCCAGCACGTCACCGGACCGCAGACGATGGACGGACACGGTGACCGCCGGGTCGATCCGGAACTCGTCGTCGTACACGTGACGCACCTTTCCGCGCCGCTGTCGTACCTGACTGCGACCGTACCGAGCGGTGCGGGGCCGGGGCATCGGAAGAAACTCCCGCGCCGATTCGGGCGGATCGGGTCGCCGGGCGCACATCGCGCTTGCCGGTGGGTATGACCATGAGGAGAACCGCCGGCGAGCCGAGGAGATGCCCGATGTTCGTGCTGTTCGGTCTGCGGAGCAAGGACCACCTGGTCGGCACGCGGACGATGACGTGTGAGATCTGCCGGTGGGAGGCCCCGCAGCAGCTGATCCGCCGCACCACGAAGTTCACCCTGTTCTTCGTGCCGCTGTTCCCGGTCAAGCCGGCGAGCCACTACCTGGTGTGCGGCCACTGCCTCGGCTTCCGCAAGGCCGACGCGCGCCTGGTGGCCGCCATCTGAGGCGCGCGGACCCCCCCCTTCCTGAGGCGTCGTCAGGCGGGCTGGATCCAGTCGAAGGTGCGTTCCACGGCGCGGCGCCAGTTGGCGTACTCGCCGTCGCGCAGGGCCGGGTCCATGGCCGGCATCCACTGGCCGGCGATGTGCCAGTTGCGGCGCAGGCCGTCCAGGTCGGGCCAGTAGCCGACGGCCAGGCCGGCCGCGTACGCGGCGCCCAGTGACACCGTCTCCACGGCCAGCGGGCGGACCACCGGCACGTCCAGCACGTCGGCGATCATCTGCATCAGCAGGTTGTCGGCGGTCATTCCACCGTCGACCTTGAGGGTGGTGAGGGTGAGACCGGAGTTGGCGTTCATGGCGTCCACCACCTCGCGGGTCTGCCAGGCGGTCGCCTCCAGCACCGCGCGGGCCAGATGACCCTTGGTGATGTACGACGTGAGCCCCACGATCACACCGCGCGCCTCGCTGCGCCAGTAGGGTGCGTACAGGCCGGAGAAGGCGGGCACGATGTAGCAGCCGCCGTTGTCGGCGACGGTCCGGGCCAGGGTCTCGATCTCCGGCGCGCTGGAGATCAGTTCGAGCTGGTCGCGGAACCACTGGACCAGGGATCCGGTGATCGCGATCGAGCCCTCCAGGGCGTAGACGGCCGGGGCGCCGGCGATCTGGTAGGCGACCGTGCCGAGCAGCCCGTTCTCCGGGCGGACCAGTTCCGTGCCGGTGTTCAGGAGCAGGAAACTGCCGGTGCCGTAGGTGCACTTCGCCTCGCCCGGGGTGAAGCACGTCTGCCCGAACAGGGCCGCCTGCTGGTCGCCGAGCGCCGCCCCGATCCGTACCCCGGGAAAGGCCTCGGACGCGGTGCCGAAGCCGCCGATCGACGGCCGCACCGCCGGCAGCATGGCGCGGGGTATCCCGAAGAAGTCGAGCGCCCGCGGCGACCAGTCGAGGCCGCGCACGTCGAGCAGCATGGTCCGGCTCGCGTTGGTCACGTCGGTGACGTGCTGGGCCCGGCCGGTGAGGTTCCAGATCAGCCAGGTCTCCATCGTCCCGCAGAGCACCTCGCCGCGTTCGGCCCGCGCGCGCAGGCCCGGCGTGTGGTCGAGCATCCAGCGCAGGCGCGGCCCGGAGAAGTAGGTCGCCAACGGAAGCCCGGAGATGTGGGAGATGTCGGCGGCGGCGGACCGGGCGGTGAGCGTGTGCACCAGGGCGTCGGTCCGGGTGTCCTGCCAGATGATCGCCCGCCCGACCGGCACACCGGTACGCCGGTCCCAGATGACCGTGGTCTCCCGCTGGTTGGCGATGCCCAGGGCGGCCAGCTGGTCCAGCCCGATCCCGGCCCGGCGCAGCACCCGGGGCGCGAGCCGTTCCACGTTGCGCCAGATCTCCATGGCGTCGTGCTCCACCCAGCCGGGCCGGGGGAAATACTGCTTGTGCTCCTGCTGGGCCAGCGAGACCAGCTGCCCCCGCCGGTCGAAGACGATGCACCGGGTCGAGGTGGTGCCCTGGTCGATCGCCAGCACGTATTTCTCGGTCATCGGGTCGCCCCCAGATCCCTCGATATCGCCCGGGCGGCGTCGCGGACGTAGGTCACCAGCCTCGGCAACGGCCGGTAGTGGCTGTCACAGAGGCGCTCGACCGGGCCGGAGACACCGATCGCGCCGACGACCAGCCCGCCGTAGCCGCGGATGGGCGCCGCCACCGCCGCCTGGCCGACCAGGAATTCGTCGACCTCGAAAGCCCAGCCGGACTCCCGTACCCCGTCGAGGGCGACGGCGAGCGCGCGCGGATCGGTGAGAGTGCGGCGGGTGAAGGTCTCCAGGTGCGGTGCCGGGCCGCCGGCCCGGTAGGCGAGCAGCACCTTGCCGAGCGCCGTGGCGTGCAGCGGCAGCAGGGCGCCGACGTCCAGGGTCTGGAACGTGTCGTCCGGCCGGAACACGTGGTGCACCACGAGCACCTGCCCCTCCAGCACGGTGCCGATCCGGACCGCCTCGCCGCTGCGCGCCGCCAGCGGGTCGGCCCAGTTGATCGACCGGGACCGCAGCTCGTTGATGTCCAGATAGCTGGTGCCCAGGTGGAGCAGGGCGCCGCCGAGCTGGTACTGCCCGGAGACCCGGTCCTGCTCGACGAACCCGACCAGTTGCAGGGTGCGCAGGATGCCGTGCGTGGTGCCCTTGGCCAGGTCCAGTGTGCGGGCGATCTCGCTGAGCCCGAGACGGCCCGGCCCACCGGCGAGGGTCCGCAGGATCGCGGCCGCTCGTTCGATCGCCTGCACTGTTCCGGGCATGTTTCGGACTCTAAGCCACCGTTCGGAGACCCGCTGTAATTGATGTTCGACAATGCCGACCGGTGTTCATTGCTCCCTTTCCGGCCCCTGCCTAGCGTCCGGGACATCGATGCAGGGAGGGAGCATGGCAACACGACTCAAACTTCCAGGGCTCGCCGGCGAGTTGGCGGCCGAGTTCGCCGGCACCATGATTCTGATTCTGTTCGGCGTGGGGGTGGTGGCGCAGGTCGCCGCCGCCGAGATCGGGGACCACGACAGCATCGCCTGGGCCTGGGGCCTGGGTGTGACGCTCGGCGTCTACACGGCGGCGCGGATCAGCGGCGCCCATCTCAACCCGGCGGTGACCATCGCGCTCGCCGTCTTCAAGGGCTTCTCCTGGCGGAAGGTGGCCCCGTACTCGATCGCCCAGTTCCTCGGCGCGTTCGTCGCCGCGCTGCTCGTGCGCTGGAACTACACCGAGGTGCTGCGGGCCGCCGACCCCGATCTGACGATCAAGACGCAGGGCGTCTTCTCCACACTGCCCGGCAACGGGACGCTTCCGGTGGGTGAGTGGGGCGCTTTCCGCGACCAGATCATCGGTACGGCGATCCTGCTCTTCGTCATCCTGGCGCTGACCGACATGAACAACACGGCGCCGGCCGCCAACCTCGGGCCGGTCGTAATGGGCCTGCTCGTGGTCGCGATCGGCATGGCCTGGGGCACCAACGCCGGCTACGCGATCAACCCGGCCCGCGACTTCGGGCCGCGACTCGCGAGTTTCCTGACCGGCTACGAGGGCGCGTTCCGAGATCAGACCGGGTATCTCTATTTCTGGATCCCGATAGTCGGGCCGATCATCGGTGGCATCGTGGGCGCCGGTTTGTACCAGACTCTGATCGGACGGTTCCTTCCGTCGGCCGAACCGCCGGAGCCGGGACGCGTCCCGACGCCGAGAGACGAGACAGAAGTGGAGGCGACCCGTGGCTGACTTCGTGGGTGCGGTGGACCAGGGGACCACCAGCACGCGATTCATGATCTTCGACCATGGCGGCAACGAGGTGGCCCGGCACCAGCTCGAACACGAGCAGATCCTGCCGCGGGCCGGCTGGGTCGAGCACAACCCGATCGAGATCTGGGAGCGGACCGTCGCGGTCGTGCGGACCGCGATGCAGAAGGCGAATCTGAGCGCCTCCGATCTGGCCGCGGTGGGCATCACCAACCAGCGCGAGACCACCGTGGTGTGGGACCGGCGGACCGGGCGGCCGTACTACAACGCGATCGTCTGGCAGGACACCCGTACCGACCGGATCGCCTCCGCCCTGGACCGGGACGGCCGCGGCGACGTGATCCGCCGCAAGGCCGGCCTGCCGCCCGCCACCTACTTCTCCGGCGGCAAGATCCAGTGGATTCTGGAGAACGTCGAGGGGGCCCGGGAGGCCGCCGAGCGCGGTGACGCCCTGTTCGGCAACACCGACTCCTGGCTGCTGTGGAACATCACGCGCGGCAACCACGTCACCGACGTGACGAACGCCAGCCGCACCATGCTGATGAACCTGGAGACCCTCGACTGGGACGACGAACTGCTGTCCTTCTTCGGCATTCCGCGGGCCATGCTGCCGGAGATCCGCCCGTCGTCCGACCCCAACGGGTACGGCGTCGCGCACGTCGACGGGCCGCTCGGCGGGGACGTGCCGCTCACCGGCGACCTCGGCGACCAGCAGGCCGCCACGGTCGGGCAGGTCTGCTTCAACCCGGGCGAGGCCAAGAACACCTACGGCACCGGCAACTTCATGCTGCTCAACACCGGTACGAACCTGGTGCGCTCGGAGAACGGCCTGCTCACCACGGTCTGCTACAAGTTCGGCGACGCCGCCCCGGTCTACGCGCTGGAAGGTTCGATCGCGGTCACCGGCTCGGCCGTGCAGTGGCTGCGCGACCAGCTGCACGTCATCAAGTCGGCCGGGGAGAGCGAGACGCTGGCCGCGCAGGTGCCGGACAACGGCGGCGTCTACTTCGTCCCGGCGTTCTCCGGGCTGTTCGCGCCGTACTGGCGTTCCGACGCCCGCGGCGCGATCGTCGGGCTGTCCCGGTTCAACACCGACGCGCACATCGCCCGGGCCACCCTCGAGGCGATCTGCTACCAGACCCGGGACGTGGTCGACGCCATGGCTCAGGACTCCGGCGTGACCCTGGACGTGCTCAAGGTCGACGGCGGCATCACCGTCAACAACCTGTGCATGCAGATCCAGGCCGACGTGCTCGGGGTGCCGGTCAGCCGCCCGGTGGTCGCCGAGACCACCGCCCTGGGCGCCGCCTACGCGGCCGGCCTGGCGGTCGGGTTCTGGAAGAACACCGACGAGCTGCGGGAGAACTGGAACGAGTCGCAGCGCTGGCAGCCGGGCTGGTCCGCCGAACAGCGGGACCAGGGCTTCGGGAAGTGGAAGAAGGCGGTGCAGCGGACCCTCGACTGGGTGGATGTGGACTGATCATGACGGCTCTCTCTCCTTCGTACCGGGACGCCGCTTTGCAAGCTCTCGAGCAGCGGGAAGTCGACGTGCTGGTGATCGGTGGGGGAGTGGTGGGGGCGGGTTGCGCGCTCGACGCGGTCACACGGGGACTGACCGTGGGCCTCGTCGAGGCGCGCGACCTCGCCTCCGGCACGTCCAGCCGGTCCAGCAAACTGATCCACGGCGGGCTGCGCTACCTGGAGATGCTGGACTTCGGGCTGGTCCGCGAGGCGCTGCGGGAGCGGGGGCTGATCCTGCACCGCCTCGCCCCGCACCTGGCCCGCCCGGTCCGGTTCCTCTACCCGCTCAAGCACCGCGGCTGGGAACGCCTGTACGCCGGGGCGGGCGTCACCCTCTACGACACCCTGGCCGGCTGGGCGAACATGCCCCGGCACCGGCATCTGACCCGGCGCGGCGCGTTGCGGGCCTGCCCGTCGCTGCGCCGGGACTCCCTGGTCGGCGCGTTGCAGTACTACGACGCGCAGGTCGACGACGCCCGGCACACCCTGTTCCTGGCCCGGACCGCGGCCGCCCACGGCGCCCACGTGGTCACCCGGACCGAGGTCGTCGGCTTCCTGCGGGAGGGCTCGCGGATGACCGGGGTCCGGGTGCACGACCTGGAACACGACCGGACGTACGAGATCCGCGCCCAGCAGATCGTCAACGCCACCGGCGTGTGGACCGACGACACCCAGTCGCTGGTCGGCGAACGGGGGCGGTTCCACGTACGCGCCTCCAAGGGCATCCACCTGGTGGTTCCCCGTGACCGGATCCAGTCGTCGACCGGGCTGATCCTGCGGACCGCCACCAGCGTGCTGTTCGTCATCCCGTGGGGCCGGCACTGGATCATCGGCACCACCGACACCGACTGGCGGCTCGACAAGGCGCATCCGGCGGCGTCCAGCAAGGACATCGACTACCTGCTCCGCGAGGTCAACAAGGTCCTCGCGACCCCGCTGGAACGCGCCGACGTGGAGGGCGTCTACGCCGGGCTGCGGCCGCTGCTGTCCGGCGAGTCGGAGTCGACCTCGCAGCTGTCCCGGGAGCATTCGGTGTCGAGCCCGGTCCCGGGGCTCGTGGTGGTGGCCGGCGGCAAGTACACGACGTACCGGGTGATGGCCAAGGACGCGATCGACGCCTGCGTGCACAACCTGGCCCGTCGAGTGCCGCGCTCGGTCACCGACCGGGTGCCGCTGCTCGGCGCCGACGGCTATCCGGCGCTGTGGAACCGCCGGGGCCTCCTGGCCGCCGAGTCCGGCCTGCACGTGGCCCGGGTCGAGCACCTGCTCGGCCGGTACGGCGCGCTGATCCACGAGGTGCTGGCGCTGATCCGTGACGACGCGGATCTGGGCCGCCCGATCGAGGGCGCCGACGACTACCTGCGTGCCGAGTTCGTCTACGCGGCCGCCGCCGAGGGCGCCCGGCACCTGGTGGACGTGCTGACCAGGCGGACCCGCATCTCGATCGAGACGTTCGACCGCGGTGTGGTGGCCGCCCCGCACGCGGCCGAGCTGATGGGCCGGGTGCTCGGCTGGACGGTCGAGCAGCGTGACCGGGAGGTGGAGAACTACCGCCTGCGGGTGGCGGCGGAACGCGCCTCGCAGGAGCAGCAGGACGACGAGACGGCCGACGCGGCCCGCCTCGGCGCACCGGACGTGGTGCCGGTGCGCGTGCGATGAGGCGGGCCGCTCGGCGGTGCGCTACTTCCAGGTGTCGCTGACGGCGTACGCCGCCGCGGTGCCGGTGGTGTACGACCGGTTGCCGCCGGACTCCCAGGTGACGTTCCCGGAGGCGTCCTTCTTGATGTACTTGTAGGCGAAGGTGGTGCTCTGCGGGACGATCACCAGCCGGCTCCAGGCCGGGTAGGACGCCGACGACAGCGGGATCGCGTTGGCGGTGTTCCAGGCGCCGAGGGAGTCGATCGAGCCGACCAGGTAGACGTTCTGCCCGGTGCTGGTGGTCGCCGTCTCGTTGAAGGTGACCGCGGTGGCGCCGGCGTTCGCCACGTTCCAGCTGTTGGTGAAGGAGATCGCCGAGGTGCCGGTGCTCACCGACCGGTTGGCGTTGCTCTCCCAGGTGACGTTCCCGGAGGCGTCCTTCTTGATGTACTTGTACTCGAAGCCGGTGCCGGACGGGATCGGCACCGTCGACGTCCAGATCGGGTAGCCGGCGGCCGACAGCTTGACCGCGTTCGCCGTGTTCCAGCTGCCCAGGGCCGCGTTCGAGCCGACCACCCAGACGTCGGTGCCGGTCGTGGTGGTGGCGTACACGTTGAAGGTCGCGGCGACCGTACCGGCGCTGGTCGTGACGCTGGGCGACGGCGTGGGTGAGCTGGTCACGCTGGGCGAGGGGCTCGCGCTGGTGGCCGAAGCCGAAGGCGAGGCGGTCGGGGAGCCGGTGCCGCCGCCGGAGGTGGCGTCGACGTCGATCGCCACGGCGCTGTTGGCCGGGATGGTGACCGACGCGGTGCCGCCGGAGACGGTGATCGCGGTGCCGTTGCAGCCGGTGCCGGACGCGCCGCCGGTGATCCGGTCGCAGTAGACGCCGTCGGCCAGGCCGGTGGGGTAGGTGGCGGTCGACGCGCTGGACGAGTTGTTCAGGCCGAACCAGCCGAGCGAGCCGCGGCTGAATCCGATGACGTTGCCGCTGGTGGTGGTCCAGTTGGACGCCGAGGTGACGGACTGGGTGGTGTTGTGCCAGGCCACCATGCCCTTGACGCCGGTCGACCGGGTGAGGCACTGCCAGGCGCCGTTCGAGCAGTTGGTGTCGGTGACGAAACCGCCGGCGTCGGCGGGCGGCGACTGCCCGGTCGACGAGGTGGAGAAGGTGAAGCCGTCGTAGACGAACGGCTGCCCGTACGGGTAGGCCAGCAGGAAGTAGTTGGCCAGCGTGTACCTGGTCCCGTCCTGGTAGCGCAGCGTGGTGCCGTCGCGCTCCAGGTCGTGGTTGGTGACCATGGCGGCGGTCTGCGCGCTCGTCGCGTCGAGGCTCCACGACGGAATCGTCGACAGGTTGCCCAGCGTCCCGTTGGTGAACTGGGTCTTGAGGCCCATCGCGTAGGAGAAGCCGAGCACGTCACCGTTGGCGGTGAACGCCGACGGCAGCAGCTCGCTGTTGGACGCGCCGGTGAAGATCTCCTGCGCGATGTACGGCTTGACGCCCTCGGCCGTGGTGTTGTTCAGCTTCGCGACGATCGCGGCGAAGTCGGCCTTGGCCACGTGCTTGGCGGCGTCCACCCGGAACCCGTCGACACCGAGGCCGATCAGGTCGTTCAGGTAGGTGGCGATCTTCGTCTGCACGGTGCCGCTCTGCGTCCTCAGGTCCGACAGCGACAGCAGCATGCAGTTCTGGACCTCGGCGACGTTGTTCCAGTCGTCGATCACCGCGTCGTCGTCGGCGCAGTAGCCGTCGTTGGCGTGGTGGAAGTCGTCGTAGACGTACGGCACCGCGGGGTAGGCGTAACCGGACGGGTTGAACGTCGACCCGCCGTAGGTGGTGGTCAGCGTGTTGTTGGCGCCGGCCATGTGGTTGACGACCGCGTCCACATAGACCCGGACGCCGGCGTCGTGGCAGGCGGCGACCATGGCGGTGAACTCGGCGCGGGTGCCGAACCGGCTGGTCAGGTTGTACGACACCGGCTGGTAGATCTCCCACCACGGGTGCGCGCCGCTGTCGCTGGTGGCGAGGCTCACCGACTCGGCGGGCGGTGCGACCTGGACCGCGCCGTACCCGGCCGGGCCGAGGTGGTCGGTGCACGCGGACGAGACCGAGTCCCAGTTCCACGACCACAGGTTGGCGGTGACGTCGCTGTCGTTGAGGCCGACGGCGGCCGAGGCGGTGCCCGGCAGGGTGACGGCGGTGAGGCCGGCCGCGAGAGCGGCGAGGGCGGAGACGGACGCGGCAAGGAGTCTGCGGGAGCGCAATGACATGGGGATGCCTTCTTCTACGGAGGGCAGCGCTAAGGATTGTTGCAAGTTCTTGCAAGCGGTTTCAGGAAATTACCAAGCCGTGTCATGCCCGTAAAGAGGTTCTCACCTGTGAAAGAAAGCCCCGGCGGGAGACCCGCCGGGGCTGTGTGTGAGCTGTGTGCTCAGAGGACGGCGATCCGCCTCTGATAGGTCCTGGTGGTGGTCCAGAGCTTGTAGACCAGCAGTGACTCGAAGGCCAGCAGCAGGAGGCCGGCGGCGATCATGACCGGTACGAGCAGTCCGGTCACCGGCCCGATGATGAAGACGAACATCATGAACTCGATGCCGCTGAACACGTGTGCGCGGATGCGCTGTCGTAGCAGGAAGTTGCGGAAGTTGAGGAAACCACCGAACCGGGCGCGGAAGTCGCCGTGCACGTCGATCGTGGACCGCGTCTCCGCGCCGTCGAGCGGGACCTCCTCGTCGGTCTCCTCGGCGTACGTCATCACCCGGCCGGCCGCCTCGGCCGCGGCCGTCAGGTTCTCCTTCATGGTCAGCTTGACCTTCTGCATCTGGAGCGCGTTCAGGTAGCGGAACATGTCCAGGAAGATGACGGCCGCGGCCAGCCACAGGTAGAGGGTCTCGCCGGTGTGGTGCCACTGCCCGCCGAACAGCGCCAGCGAGCAGACCACCACCCGCAGCCGGTCGAAGACGTAGTCCAGCCAGGTGCCGAACAGCGACCCCGTCCCGTTCAGCCGGGCGATCTTGCCGTCCATGCAGTCCAGCACGAAACCCAGGTGGAACAGCAGCGCGCCGGCCAGCAGCCACCGGTACTCCGCCTGCCAGAACGCGGCCGCCGCACCCAGGCCCAGCACGAACGCGCCCAGGCTCAGCGCGTTCGGCGTGACCCGGCGCCACGGGGCGACCAGCCACACCAGCCGGGACGCGAGCGGATCCACCAGCCACACCGTCCACCAGGAGTCCCGGCGCTTGTAGGTGCGCTCACGGATCTCCGCGAGCGAGGGTCGCTGTGCCATCGCTGTCTCTCCTCGGGGGGGCGAGCGCGAGGGTGTTTCTGGGGTGGGACCCCGCGCTGCGCGTATTGAACACCCTGGAGTCAAGATCAGGCTGCCCCGTCGCGGCGCGCGAACACCACGGACGCACCCCGAAGATCAGCAAACCGGCGGGCGGCAGCCAGCCGGTCACCTCACCCCAGCGCGTGCGGATCAAGGGCAACCCGATCTCGTACGCGATGAGCACCGCCCCCGCGGCCCCGACCGGATGCCGCACCAGCATCCCCACCCCGGCCGCGACCAGCGCGTCCACCACCAGCGGAAGCGTCCCGTCCGGCTCCCCGGCGGTACCCGCGACCAGCAGCGCGGCCGGCGCCGCCAGCACCACCAGCGCCACCGCCTTCGCCGCCACGAGACGGTACCGCCGCGGCATCGCCAGCAGCGTGGTCCGGATCTGGCCGCCGCCCTGGTACTCGTGGGCCGTCGCCAGCACCCCCAGGATCAGAAACCCCACCTGCCCGTACGGCAGCACCGAACCCCCGGGCGGATCCAGCGCGTCCAGCAGCAGCGTGACCGCCCACGTCAGGCCCAGGGTGAGCGCCAGCGACGGCAGGGTGAGCAGCTTCTCCAGCTCGGCCCGGACCGCGTTCACGCGTCCCGCCTGCCGAACAGCCACCCGGCCAGGGCCAGCAGCGCCGCCACCCACGCCGCCATCACCAGCCCGGCGGTCACCGGGGCGACGTCGTGGTCACCCACCTCGTTCAGGAACAGGTGCGCCCCCACGATGTCCGGCAGGTAGACGGCCGCGCTGGTCACCTTGGTCAGCAGGTAGGACACCGAGACGATCGACGAGTTCACCACCAGCACGGTCAGCGTGACGATCCCGTTGCGGAAGATCAGCGTGAGGGCGTACGCCAGCAGCCCGATCAGCACCCAGTAGAGGACCGCCCCGGCCAGCCGCCCGGGCGCCGGCGACGGCACCAGCGAACCGTGCACCAGCCGGGTCAGCGCCAGCGTCGCCACCGTCGTGACCAGCCCCTGCACCGCCACCACCAGCGTCAGCGCGGCACCCTTCGCGGTCAGCAGCCGGGCCCGCCGGGGCATCGCCGCCAGCGTGGCGGTGAGCTGCCGGGCGCCCGGCGCGTCCTCCCCGGTGGGCGTGTACTCGCTGCTCACCGTCACCACGCCGAGGATCATCGCGCCCAGCACACCGATGCCCAGCGTCTGGAACCCCAGGTCGGACGAGTCGGTGTAGAGGCCCTCGGCGATCGCCCGGCGGGTGCCGCCGGCCGACACGAACACCAGCGCCGGCGCGGCCAGGAAACCCACCAGCAGGCCCACCCAGGCGGTACGCAACCCGAGCAGTTTCCGCAGCTCGGCGTCGAGAAGGCTCACCACGACACGCCCTCGCTCCCGGTCTTCGCCAGGAACGCGTCCTCCAGGGTGGCGTGCCCGCCGATCACCTCGGCCAGCTCACCGGACGCCACCACCCGGCCGCGGTCGATGATCACCACGTCGTCGACGGTCTCCGCGAGCTCGCCCATCAGGTGACTGGAGAGCAGCACGGTCCGCCCGGCGGCCGCGCTGTCCCGCAGGAACGTGCGCATCCACCGGATCCCGGCCGGGTCCAGCCCGTTCACCGGCTCGTCCAGGATCAGCACGGGCGGATCGCCGAGCAGCGCGGTGGCCAGCCCCAGACGGCGGCTCATCCCCAGCGAGAACCGGCCGGCCCGCTTACCCGCCTCGGCGCCCAGCCCCACCAGGTCCAGCACCTCGCCGACCCGGGAACGGGGCAGCCCGTTGCTCGCCGCCACCCAGCGCAGATGGGCCCGCGCCGACCGGGAACGGTGGGCCCCGCTGCCGTCCAGCAGCGCCCCGGCCACGGTGAGCGGGCGGTCGTGGTCGGCGTACCGGCGGCCGTCGATCAGCACGGTCCCGCCCTGCGGACGGTCCAGGCCGAGCAGCACCCGCAGCGTGGACGTCTTGCCCGCCCCGTTCGGCCCGAGGAACCCGGTCACCCGGCCGGGCCGCGCCGTGAAACTCACCTCGTGCAGGACCCGGGTCCGGCCGCGGACCCGGATGACGCCATCGATCGTGATCATAGGGGGAAGTCAACCGGTGGACCGGCGCGGGCACATCGGACCGTGATCGGGGATCGCGCCGCCCGTCTACGACCCAGGTCCGAGGAATAGAGTCGGCCCGGTGAACGCCAACCCCCGGCCCGCATGGCGCAGCCGGGCCGTGCCGGTCGTCGTGGTCGTCGCCGCGGTGCTGATCATGGCCATGTGCACGGTCGGGACGTCCGGCCCGCTGTCCCGGATCATCCCGGTGGTGATCGGCGGCGGGGCGGCCACCGCGGCCGTGTGGGCGGTGCGCCGGTGGCGGGCCGACCGGGCCGCCTACGAGCGGCGGCTCACCGCGTGGGCGGCCACCGAGGCGGTGCTCGCCGAACGGCTGCACATCGCCCGCGACCTGCATGATCTCGTGTCGCACGGGCTGGGGCTGATCACCGTACGGGCGGCGGCCACCCGGCACCTGCCCGCGCCCGCCGAGGTCCGGGCCGCCCTCGACGACATCGAGCAGACCAGCCGCGACGCCACCGCCGAACTGCGCCGCATGCTCGGCGTGCTGCGCGAACCCGCCGCGCCCGGCCCGCGCGCGCCGGTGGAGGGGCTCGCCGCGCTGCCCGGCATCGTCGCGGCCGCCGCGGCCGCCGGGGTGCGGGCCAGCCTGCACACCGGTGAGCTCGGGGACGTGCCACCGGGCGTCCAGGTGGCGATCTGCCGGACGGTCCGGGAGGGCCTCGCCAACACGGCCCGGCACGCCGGCCCGGCCGACGCCACGGTCCGGGTGCGCCGCGACGGTGGGCAGGTGGTGGTGAGCGTCGCCGACAGCGGCCCGGCCCACGGCTGGCGGCCCACCCCGGGCGCCGGGCACGGGCTTGCCGGGCTGCGGGAACGCGTCGGCAGCCTGGGCGGCACCCTGTCGGCCGAGCGGGTCGAGGCGGGCTTCCGCCTCACCGCCCGGATCCCGGACGAGCCCCGGTGAGCCTGGAGCCGGTCGACGGGGTCACCCGCGTCCTGGTGGTCGACGACCAGCCGCTGCTGCGGCAGAGCCTCGCCGTGATCCTCGGGCACGAGCCGGACATCGAGGTGGCCGGGCAGGCCGCGGACGGTGCCGAGGCGGTGCTGCGGGCCCGGGCGGCGCGGCCGGACGTGGTGCTCATGGACGTACGCATGCCGGGTGTCGACGGTCTCGAAGCGACCCGGCGGATCTGCGCCGACCCGGCCCTGACCGGCGTCCGGGTGCTGGTGCTCAGCATGTTCGAACTGGACGAGTACGTCTACGAGGCCCTCCAGGCGGGAGCTTCCGGTTTCCTGCTCAAGGACGCCCGGCCGGAGGACCTGGTGGACGCGGTCCGGCGCACCGGCCGCGGCGAGTCGCTGTTCGCCCCGTCGATCCTCACCCGGCTGGTGGCCCAGTACGTGGCGGCGCCCCGGCCGGAACGGGTCCGTGCGCTGCGGCACCTCACGCCCCGCGAGGTGGAGGTGCTCGCCCTGATCGGCAACGGCCTGGCCAACGACGAGATCGCCACGGCGCTGGGCATCTCGGTCAAGACGGTGAAGACCCACATCACCCATCTGCTCGCCAAACTGGCCGCCCGCGACCGCGCCCAGCTGGTGATCGCCGCCTTCGACGCCGGGCTGGTCCGCCCCCGCGCCTGAGCGCCTTGAACCCCGATCGGCGAGGTGCGACGGTGTCCACATGACTGACATCGATGTGGCGGAAGAGAACAAGAGACGGTTCCTCGATGCCTTCGGCCGGTTCGCGGCCGGCGAGGTCGAGGTCCTCCGCGAGATCCTCCGCGAGGATTTCCTGTCACACAGCCCGGGCGCCCCGGCCGGCCGCGACGCCTGGATCGAGTTCATCGTCGACTCACCGATCGCCACCGCCCAGCTCGACCTGCAACACGTCATCGCGGACGACGAGTTCGTGGTGGCCCACTACACCCTGATCCCGGCCGAGGGCCCGTCCGAGGCGGTCGTCGACATCTGGCGCTTCGAGGACGGGCTGATCGTCGAACACTGGGACGTCAGCCGCCCACTGTAGAAAACCGGTCGCGCGGGCGCCGGGCCCCGGCTACCGTCGTCGGCATGTTCTTCGCGCCCGGTCAGCAGCTGCCCCTCGTGGTGGCTCCCGCGCGCCTTGATTCGCGAGTCTGACCCCTCCCCACCAGCAGCAGAACCCAGGGGAGGGGTGGCTGCTCCGTGCGTGGTTCTGGCGCGTCCCGGCTGGCATCGGGCCGCGCACCACCTCCCGCCTCGCATCCAGTGAGGACTCGCAACCATGGCCAAGAGCCAGTTCATCCGTACGAAGCCACACCTCAACATCGGCACGATGGGTCACGTCGACCACGGCAAGACGACCCTCACCGCCGCGATCACGAAGGTTCTCGCCGACCGCGACCCGGCAACCAACCGGTACGTCGCGTTCGAGGGGATCGACAAGGCCCCGGAGGAGGCCGCCCGCGGCATCACCATCACCATCGCCCACGTCGAGTACGAGACCGCGTCCCGCCACTACGCCCACGTCGACATGCCCGGCCACGCCGACTACGTGAAGAACATGATCACCGGCGCGGCGCAGGTGGACGGCGCGATCCTGGTCGTCTCGGCGCAGGACGGGTCGATGCCGCAGACCCGCGAGCACGTGCTGCTCGCCCAGCGGGTCGGCGTGCCGTACCTGGTGGTGGCCCTCAACAAGAGCGACATGGCCGAGGACCCGGAGCTGCTCGACCTGGTCGAGCTGGAGGTCCGTGAGCTGCTGTCGGCCTACGGCTTCCCCGGCGACGAGGTGCCGGTGGTCCGGGTCAGCGCGCTCAAGGCCCTCGACGGCGACCCGCGCTGGGTGGCGTCGATCGGCGAGCTGCTCGACGCGGTCGACACCTACGTGCCGATCCCGCCGCGCGAGCTGGGCGAGCCGTTCCTCATGCCGATCGAGAACGTCCTGTCGATCAGCGGCCGCGGCACCGTCGTCACCGGCAAGGTGGAGCGGGGCGAGCTGCGCGCGGGCGAGCCGGTCGAGGTGGTCGGGCTCGGACCGACCGTCGCCAGCGTCGCCACCGGCCTGGAGACGTTCGGCAAGGTGCTGGAGTCGGCGCAGGCCGGCGACAACGCCGCCGTCCTGCTGCGCGGGATCAAGCGCGACCAGGTGCAGCGGGGCCAGGTTCTCGCGGCGCCGTCCAGCGTGCGCCCGCACCGGGTCTTCACCGCCCGGATGTACGCGCTGACCAGCGCCGAGGGAGGCCGGCACACGCCGTTCGCGGCGGACTACCGGCCGCAGTTCTACTTCCACACCACCGACGTGCCCGGCGGGATGGACCTCGGCGACCGTGACCTGGTCCTGCCCGGCGACACCCTGGACCGGGTGACCGTCACCCTGGGCAAGCCGATCGCCCTGGAGGCCGGCATGGGCTTCGCGGTCCGCGAGGGCAACCGCACCGTCGCCGCCGGCACGGTGACCGCCGTCCTGGACTGATCCGGTCCGGCCCCGGCGTGAGGACGCCGGGGCCGAACCGTCAGTACAGGGGCCGGAAGCGGCGCAGGCGGAGGCTGTTGGCCACCACGAAGACCGACGAGAAGGCCATCGCGGCGCCGGCGATCATCGGGTTGAGCAGTCCGGCGGCGGCCAGTGGCAGCGCCGCCACGTTGTACCCGAACGCCCAGAACAGGTTGCCCTTGATGATCCCCAGGGTCCGCCGGGACAGCCGGATCGCGTCCACCGCGGCGGTCAGATCACCTCGTACCAGGGTCAGATCGGACGCCTCGATCGCCACGTCGGTGCCGGTGCCCATGGCCAGCCCCAGGTCGGACTGGGCGAGGGCGGCCGCGTCGTTCACCCCGTCGCCGGCCATCGCCACCACCCGGCCGTCCGACTGCAACCGCCGGATCACGTCCACCTTGCCGGCCGGCAGCACCCCGGCGATCACCTCGTCGATGCCGACCTCGGCCGCCACGGCCCGGGCCACCGTCTCGTTGTCGCCGGTCAGCAGCACCGGGGTCAACCCCAGGCGGCGCAGCCCGGCGACCGCGGTGGCGCTGGTCGGCTTGACCGTGTCGGCGACGGCCAGCACACCGTGGGCCCGACCGTCCCAGCCGGCCACGATCGCGGTGCGGCCGGCCGCCTCCTGCTCGGCGGCGATCCGGGCGACCTCGGCGGGGACCTCGAACCCCTCCCGCTCCAGGAGACCGATCCGCCCGGCGAGAACGTCACGATCGCCGGCGGTTCCCCGTACGCCCAAGCCCTCGAAGCTGGTGAACCCACTCACCGGAAGGTGATCGCTCACCCCGGCCGCGATCGCGTGAGCGATGGGGTGTTCCGACGCCGCCTCCACCGAGGCCGTGAGCCGCAGCAGCTCCGGATCGTCGGGCAGCACGGCGACCAGCTTCATCATGCCGGTGGTGACCGTGCCCGTCTTGTCCAGGACGATGGTGTCCACCCGGCGGGTCGACTCCAGCGCCTCCGGACCCTTGATCAGGATGCCGAGCTGCGCGCCCCGGCCGGTGCCGACCAGCAGCGCCGTCGGCGTGGCCAGGCCGAGCGCGCACGGGCAGGCGATGATCAGCACGGCCACCGCGGCGGTGAACGCGGCCGTCCAGCCGGCGCCGGTCCCGTACCACCAGCCCAGCGTCGCCACCGCCAGCGTGATCACGATCGGCACGAACACCGCCGAGATCCGGTCGGCGAGCCGCTGCACCTCCGCCTTGCCGGCCTGCGCCTGCTCGACCAGCCGGGCCATCTGCGCCAGCTGGGTGTCGGCGCCGACCCGGGTGGCCCGCACGATCAGGCGGCCGCCCGCGTTCACCGTGCCGCCGGCCACCTCGCCGCCCGGCCCGATCTCGACGGGGACGCTCTCGCCGGTCAGCATCGACCGGTCGACCGCCGACGACCCCTCCTCGACCACGCCGTCGGTGGCGATCTTCTCGCCCGGCCGGACCACGAAGATCGTTTCCGGGGTGAGCTGGTCCACCGGCACCCTGGTCTCGATCCCGTTCCGGAGGATCGCGACGTCCTTCGCGCCCAGTTCCAGCAGCGCCCGCAGCGCGTCGCCGGCCCGCCGCTTGGACCGGGCCTCGAAGTACCGCCCGGCCAGGATGAACATGGTCACCCCGGCGGCCGCCTCCAGATAGATGGCCCCGGCGCCGTCGGTGCGGCTGATCGCCAGGCTGAACGGGTGGGTCATGCCCGGCTCGCCGGCCGTGCCGAAGAACAGCGCCCACAGCGACCAGCCGAACGCCGCGATCGTCCCCAGCGAGACCAGCGTGTCCATGGTCGCCGCGCCGTGCCGCAGGTTGATCGCGGCCGCCCGGTGGAACGGCCAGCCGCCGTAGACGACCACCGGCGCGGCCAGGGTCAGCGAGGCCCACTGCCAGTAGGTGAACTGCCAGGCCGGAACCATGGCGAGCAGGATCACCGGCACGCTGAGCACGATCGCCACGATCAGCCGGGTCCGGAGTGGATCATGCGCTGGCGGCGCTTCTTCCATCTTTTCCGGGATTTTGGCGGAATATCCGGTCTGCTCGACCGTGGCGATCAGATCGTCCGTGGTGACGCCCGGGCCGGCCGTCACCGTCGCCTTCTCGGTGGCGTAGTTGACCGTGGCGGTCACCCCGTCCATCCGGTTCAGCTTCTTCTCGATCCGGGCCGCGCAGGACGCGCAGGTCATCCCGCCGATCTCGAGTTCGATCAGCTGAGGAGAGGTTTGCAGGCTCATGGCGGTCATCCCTCAGTCGTGCGTGTGGCCGTCGGCGCCGTGTCCGTCGGCGCTGGGCCCGGGATCGGCGGTCCCGGTCGGGGCCGGCGGCTGGGTGACACCGGTCGTCGTGGCGGTGAACTCGGCGGTGCGCACCTTTCCAGCGTGCTGGAAATCCAGGTAGAGACGGTAGACCCCGGGCGACGGCACCTCGGCCTCGAAGCTCAGCGCCGTCTCGCTCGCCGGGTGCACGTGCAGGTAGGCCAGGTCTCCGTCACGCAGCGCCACCAGGTGACCGAGCGCCCCGAGATAGGGCTCCAGGTCGGTGACCGGCTTCCCGTCCCGGCTGACGGTGAAGTCGAGCTCCGACGAGGCCCCGGCCGCGAGATCGCCGGCCAGGGTGACGGTGTAGCCGTCGACCTCGGCGGTCCGGGCCGCCGGGGGCAGCGGCACCGGCTGATAGTCGCCGGGAGCGGGCACGTCGACGCCCAGGGTGAGCGCCTCCGGCTCGGCGGCCGGCTGGAAGTCGGCGAGCACCCGGTACTGCCCGGGGGTATCCACGCCGATCGGCACCGACCACGTGCCGTCCGCGCCCAGCACCGGATGCAGGTGCTGGTAGCCGGACAGATCCCGGCGGACCACGATGAGATGCAGATCCTTGTCGTGATTGCGGGTGTACGACGTGACCGGCTTCCCGTCCGGCCCCAGCACCTGGAAGGCGAACGGCTGCGGCTCCCCGACGGTGAGCCGGGTGGTGGCCGGGCTCAACCGGTAGCCACCCTGCGCGATCTGCAGTCCGCCCGGGATCCGCGGCGCTCCGGAAGTGTGGGCCTCGCCGTGCGCGGGCGCCGGCTCCACGTCCGGGCCGATCAGCCGCCCCGCCCCGGCGGCCGCCCCGAAGACGGCGACCAGTCCCAGCCCGAACGCGGCCAGCCGCACCGGCGTCCTCATGATCGTCCCCTTTCGTCGTGTTGTCCCTTCACCATACACATACCCCGTAGGGGTATCCAAGCGATGTAGCATGGTCCTCATGACCAACCCCGCCCCGACCCGCGGCTACACCGCGACGAAGGACAACCTGCAGTCCCGGCTGCGCCGCATCGAGGGCCAGGTGCGCGGCATCGAGCGGATGGTCGAGGACGACCGCTACTGCATCGACATCCTCACCCAGATCTCCGCCATCCAGGCCGCCCTCGACAAGGTGGCGCTCGGCCTCCTCGACGGGCACGCCCGCCACTGCATGCACGAGGGCGCCCAGGAGGGCCGCGCCGACGAGATGGCCTCCGAGCTGATGGCCGCGGTCGGCCGTCTGATGAAAAGAGGCTGACCGGCATCGGCGCCGGCACCTGCCGCCACTTGCGGTCGTCCGCCTCCCCGAAACCCCTATTTCGTACGGGACTGCCCGGCTCGCTGCCGTCGCGGCGGGCCGCCAGTCGCCGGTCCGGACCGTCCCCGGCCGCCAGCTCATGAGATCAGCCGGGCGCCGGTTTATTAGGCCGGCCGGGCGCCGGTTCATGGGATCAGCCGGGCGCCGGTTCATGGGGCCGGCCGGGCGCCGGTTCATGGGATCGGCCGGGCGCCGGTTCAGGGGATCGGCCCGGCTGCGTGATGTGGGCCATAACCGCTTGTCGTGGAGGATCCGGCGACCCGAGAGTGCTGATACCGGCCGGTAACTAGCGGCCGCCGACACCGAGACGGGGATCGACATGACACAGCCGGCGCCGATGGTCCTCGTGTCGCCCGCCATGGGCATCGGATCCCGGTACTACCGGCTCCTCGTCGAAGCGTTCGAAGCCCGCGGATGGGCCGCCCGTGCCCTGCCCCGGCGCGGCTTCGAGCAGGGAGAGCGCCCGGCGTCGCGCGACAACGACTGGTCCTACGCCGACGAGATCCGGGTGATGGCCGAGGCGGTGACGGCGGCCCGTGCCGAGGCGCCGCGGCGGCCGGTCATCATCCTCGGCCACAGCCTCGGCGCCCAACTCGCGGTCGGCCACCAGCTCGGCCACGTCCCGGCGGACGGTGTGGTCACGGTGGGCGGCTCCCTGCCGTACCACCGGCACTACCCGCGCGGCGGCCTGCCACTGGTGATCCAGGCCGGCGTGATCGTCCCGGTGCTCACCACCCTGTTCGGCCACCTGCCCAAGCCGGCGTTCGGCGGCCCCGGCGCCCGCACCCTGATGCGCGAGTGGGCCCGGATGGCGCTGACCGGCCGCACCCCGTTCCCGTCACCCGAACCGGTGCGCACCCCGTCGCTGATCGTGGCCCTGGAAGGCGACCGCCTCGCCCCACCGATGTCGGTCGAGGCCTTCGCTGCCGCCCTGTTCCACCCGTCGGCCGCCACCCTCTGGCAGTACCGCCACGCCGACGTCCCACCGGGCGGCAGCAACGACCACATCGCCTGGGCCCGCAACCCCGGCCCGGTCATCGACCGCATCACCACCTGGTGGGCCACCGCCACCGCCGACCACCGCCCCGACGAGATCCTGACCCACGACTGACGGCCCCCGACCCGCCCGGCCCCGACCCGCCCGGCCCCGACCCGCCCGGCCCCCGACCCGCCCGGGCCCCCGACCCGCCCGGGCCCCCGACCCGCCCGGTCCGCGGCTCGCGCCTGGTCTGCGGCTCGCGCCTGGTCTGCGGCTCGCGCCTGGTCTGCGGCTCGCGCCTGGTCTGCGGCTCGCGCCCGGTCCGCGGCTCGGGTGCGGCGCGTTGCTTGCGCCTGGTCTGCGGTTCGCGCCTGGTCTGTGGCTTGCGCCTGGTCTGTGGCTTGCGCCTGGTCTGTGGCTTGCGCCTGGTCTGTGGCTCGTGCCCGGTCCGTGCGGCGGCAGCCGGGCTTGCTCTTCTGATCAGGCGGGGCCGTGGATGGGGGCGGTGAGGTCGGTCAGGGGAGCGCCGGAACCGCCCCAGGAGAGGGCGACGATCTCGGCGGCGATGGCGACCGCGGTCTCCTCCGGGGTACGTGCGCCCAGGTCGAGGCCGATCGGGGCGCGCAGGCGAGTCAGAGCGTGCTCCGGGACACCGGCCTCACGCAGGCGGCGGAGGCGGTCCTCACAGGTGCGGCGGCTGCCCATCGCGCCGATGTAGCGGGCCGGGGTCCGCAGGGCGACCTCCAGCAGCGGGATGTCGAACTTCGGGTCGTGGGTCAGCACGCACAGGACGGTGCGCTCGTCGACCTCGGTGGTTTCGAGGTAGCGGTGCGGCCACTGGACGACCACCTCGTCCGCCTCGGGGAAGCGGGCCGCGGTGGCGAAGACGCCCCGGGCGTCACAGACGGTGACCTGGTAGCCGAGGAACTTCCCGATCCGGGCCACCGCGGCCGCGAAGTCGATCGCCCCGAAGACGATCATGCGGGCCGGGGCGGCCCAGGACTGGACGAACACCTCGCGCTCGCAGGCCGTCACGATGGCGCTGCGGCCGTGTGCCAGCAGACCTCGCGCCTGGGCCGCGGCGATCCGGTCGAGCTCGGGGTCGCCGAGGGTCCCGGCGGTGCGATCCGGCCAGACCACGAGTTGGGAGTCCGGCAGGGAGACGGTGGCGACCGGCCGGCCCGCGGCGATATCCGCGAGCAGGGCGTCAAGTGTTGACGACGCATCAAGTGTCGATGGCGCCGCAAGTGTTGACGGCGCATCGAGTGTTGACGGCGCCGCAAGTGTTGACGGCGCATCGAGTGTTGACGGCGCCGCAAGTGTTGACGGCGCATCGAGTGTTGACGGCGCATCAAGTGTTGATGGCGCCGCAAGTGTTGACGGCGCATCGAGTGTTGATGGTGTCGCGAGTGTTGACGGCGCATCGAGTGTTGATGGCGTTGTCAGGGTTGACGACAGGGCGACGTCTGGCTGGATCATGACTTCGATGGTTCCGCCGCACGTCATGCCTACTTCGAACGCGTCGCCGTCGCTCACCCCGTACGTATGTGTCTGGCCTTTGCGGGTTTGGATGACCTCCTGGGCGGCCGTGTAGACGGCGCCCTCCACGCAGCCGCCCGAGACACTGCCGAGGACGTCGCCGTGCTCGTTGACGGCCATCGCGGCGCCGGGCCGGCGGGGCGCCGACCGCCACGTGTTCACCACCGTCGCCACCGCGAAGGAGATGCCGGCGGCGCGCCAGGCGATCAGCCCGTCCACGATCTCGCGCATCTGAGCACCTTCCGTGATCGTCAAGGCCTAGTCAACGCTTGATTAAGAGAACCCTTAGGTCGCTGTTGACAATGGACCCGGGGCACGCGAGGGTCTGCGCGACTTCGCGGGAGGTGCAGGGTGCAGGTGCCGGCTCCGTTCGAGTACGAACGTGCCACAAGCGTGGATCAAGCCATTGGACTGTTGGAGCGGCTCGGCAGCTCGGCACGGTTGGTGGCCGGTGGCCACAGCCTGCTGCCGATGATGAAGCTGCGGCTCGCCAACTTCGAATATCTCATCGACATCAACGATCTGCACGACGAGCTCGGCTATATCAGGCTGAGCGACGACGAGGTGCGCATCGGGGCCATGACCCGGCATCGGGAGCTGCTCGAGTCGGACGTGCTGGCCGGTGTCTTCCCGATCTTCCGCGACGCTGAGCGGGTGATCGCCGATCCGGTGGTCCGCAACCGCGGCACCCTGGGCGGTTCGCTCTGCCAGGCGGACCCGTCCGAGGACCTGTCGGCGGTGTGCACGACCCTGGACGCGAGCTGCGTGATCCGGGGCCCGGGCGGCGCCGAGCGGGTCGTCACCATGGAGGAGTTCCACGTCGGCCCGTACGAGACGGCGGTCGCGGACAACGAGATCCTCACCGAGATCCGGATCCCGAGGAAGAGCTTCCGGGTCGGCAGCGCGTACGCGAAGGTCGAGCGCCGCGCCGGCGACTGGGCGGTGGTGTCCGCGGGGGCGGCGGTCTGGCTCGACGACGCGAAGCGGATCGTGGACGCCCGGGTGGGTCTGGCCGCGGTCGGCCCGAACACCACCGGCATCCCGGAGATCTCGGCGGCCCTGCGTGGCCACGAGCCGGGCGAGGAGCTGTACCGGCTGGCCGGGGCGATCGCGGCGCGCAGCTGCGACCCGGTGACCGACACGCGGGGCAGTGCCGACTACAAGCGCCACCTGGCGGACGAGCTGACCCGGCGCACCCTGCGTACCGCCGTGGACCGGGCGAGGAGCTGAACATGCAGGTCACGATGACCGTCAACGGGACCGAGTACACCCGTGAGATCGAGGGCCGGATGCTGCTCGTGCACTTTCTGCGCGACGTGCTCGGCCTGACCGGCACCCACTGGGGCTGCGACACGAGCAACTGCGGCGTCTGCGTGGTGTGGCTGGACGGTGAGCCCGTCAAGTCGTGCACCGTGCTCGCCGCGATGGCCGGGGGCCACGAGGTCCGTACCGTCGAGGGCCTGGCGAACGGCGCCGAGCTGGACCCGATCCAGGAGGGCTTCCGGCAGTGCCACGGCCTCCAGTGCGGGTTCTGCACACCGGGCATGCTGATGACCTGCCGGGCACTGCTGGACAAGAACCCGGACCCGACCGAGGGCGAGATCCGCGAGGCCATCTCCGGCCAGATCTGCCGCTGCACCGGTTACTCCTCGATCATCCGCTCGGTCCGCTGGGCGGCTGTTCACGAAGCTTCCAAAGAAGAGGCGACGGCCCAGTGACAACGACACAGGACACCAAGCTCACCGAGTTCGAGGACAACGACCAGAATCCGGTCGGTTTCGGCCGGATGCTGCGCAAGGAGGACGCGCGCCTGCTCCGGGGCCGTGGCCGGTTCGTCGACGACGTGCAACTGCCCGGCATGCTGCACCTGGCGATCCTGCGGTCGCCGTTCGCGCACGCGAGCATCGTCAGCATCGACACCAGCGCGGCCGAGGCGTCGCCCGGCGTGAAGGCGGTCGTCACCGGCGAGACCCTCAAGGGCCTCGGCCTGGCGTGGATGCCCACGCTCTCCAACGACGTGCAGGCCGTGCTGGCCACCGACAAGGTGCGCTTCCAGGGCCAGGAGGTGGCGTTCGTCGTCGCCGAGGACCGGTACAAGGCCCGGGACGCCCTCGAACTGATCGACGTCGAGTACGACGTGCTGGAGCCGGTCGTCGACGTCCGCAAGGCCCTCGCGCCGGACGCCCCGATCATCCGCACCGACCTGGACGGCAAGGCGGACAACCACGTCTTCGACTGGGAGACCGGCGACGAGGAGGAGACGAACCGGGTCTTCGCCGCGGCGGACGTGGTCGTCAAGGAGGACATCGTCTACCCGCGCGTGCACCCCGCGCCGATGGAGACGTGCGGCTCGGTCGCCGACTTCGATCCGGTCGAGGGCCGGCTGCGGCTCTGGTCGACCACCCAGGCCCCGCACGCGCACCGCACCCTCTACGCGATCGTCGCCGGTCTGCCGGAGCACAAGATCCAGGTGATCGCCCCGGACATCGGCGGCGGCTTCGGCAACAAGGTGCCGATCTACCCGGGTTACGTGCTGAGCATCGTCGGCTCCATCGTCACCGGCAAGCCGGTGAAGTGGATGGAGGACCGCTCGGAGAACCTGATCAGCACCGGTTTCGCCCGCGACTACATCATGCGGGCCGAGATCGCGGCCACCTCCGAGGGCAGGATCCTGGCGATCCGTACGAACGTGCTGGCCGACCACGGCGCGTTCAACGGCACGGCCGCCCCGGTGAAGTACCCGGCCGGCTTCTTCGGCGTGTTCACCGGCAGCTACGACCTCCAGGCCGCGCACTGCAAGATGACCGCGGTCTACACCAACAAGGCGCCCGGCGGTGTGGCGTACGCCTGCTCGTTCCGCATCACCGAAGCTGTCTACCTGGTCGAGCGGATCGTCGACACGCTCGCCTACGAGCTCCGGATGGACCCGGCCGAGCTGCGGTTGAAGAACTTCATCCAGCCCGACCAGTTCCCGTACACCACCAAGACCGGCTGGGTGTACGACTCCGGGAACTACGAGCCCACCATGCGCCTCGCCATGGAGATGGCCGGCTACGACGAGCTGCGCAAGGAACAGGCGGAGAAGCGGGCCCGCGGCGAGCTGATGGGCATCGGCATCGCGTTCTTCACCGAGGCGGTCGGCGCCGGGCCGCGCAAGAACATGGACATCCTCGGCCTGGGCATGGCCGACGGCTGTGAACTGCGGGTGCACCCGACCGGCAAGGCCGTCGTCCGGCTCTCGGTGAAGACCCAGGGGCAGGGCCACGAGACCACGTTCGCGCAGATCGTCGCCGAGGAGCTGGGCATCCCGCCGGCCGACATCGACGTGCTGCACGGCGACACCGACAACACGCCGTTCGGACTGGGCACCTACGGCAGCCGGTCCACCCCGGTCTCCGGCGCGGCGGCCGCCCTGGTGGCCCGCAAGGTGCGGGACAAGGCGAAGCTGATCGCGTCGGCGATGTTGGAGGTGTCGGTCGCCGATCTGGACTGGGTGAAGGGCGCCTTCCAGGTCAAGGGCGACCCGGGTAAGTCGGTGACGATCCAGGAGATCGCGTTCCGGGCGCACGGCGCCGGCGATCTGCCGGACGGCGTCGAGGGCGGTCTCGAGGCGCAGATCTGCTACAACCCGTCGAACCTGACCTACCCGCACGGGGCGTACATCTGCGTCGTCGACATCGACCCGGGCACCGCCGAGGTCAAGGTCCGCCGGTTCATCGCGGTCGACGACTGCGGCACCCGGATCAACCCGATGATCATCGAGGGCCAGGTGCACGGCGGTCTCACCGACGGCGTCGGCATGGCGCTCATGGAGATGATCTCCTTCGACGAGGACGGCAACTGCCTCGGCGCCTCACTGATGGACTACCTGATCCCGACCGCGCTGGAGGTGCCCGACTGGGAGACCGGCTACACGGTCACTCCGTCGCCGCACCACCCGATCGGCGCCAAGGGCATCGGCGAGTCCGCGACGGTCGGCTCGCCGCCGGCGATCGTCAACGCGGTCGTCGACGCGCTCAAACCGTTCGGCGTCCGGCACGCCGACATGCCGCTCACCCCGTCGCGGGTCTGGGACGCCATGCGCGGCCAGGCCACCCCGCCGATCTGAAGACGACGGATCTGAAGAAGACGGAGTACGTGATGACGACGAGCATCGCCGAGCGCGCCCACGAGCTGACGCTGGCCCGCCGGCCGTTCGTGCACGCCACCGTAGTCCGCGCCCAGGAGCCCACCTCGGCGCGGGCCGGCGACGACGCGGTGATCCTGGCCGACGGGTCCATCGAGGGCTTCGTCGGCGGGGTCTGCGCCGAGACGTCGGTGCGGGCCGCCGCCATGGACTCGCTGCGCGACGGCACCACCGTCCTGCTGCGGGTGCTGCCGGAGGACGCGGCCGCGTTCCCGGAGACGCCCGGCGCGCTCGTCGTCGTCAACCCCTGCCACTCCGGCGGGGCGATCGAGATCTTCCTCCGGCCGGTGCTGCCGAAACCGCTGGTCGTGGTGACCGGCGGCACCCCGATCGGCACGGCCGCGACGGCCCTGGCCGAGTTCCTCGACTTCGAGGTGACCCACTCGTACGAGGGGGCGACCGCGGTGGTGGTGGCCGGGCTGGGCCGCGACGAGGAACGCGCCGTCCGGGAGGCGCTGGACGCCGGTGTGCCGCTGATCGCGCTGGTGGCCAGCCACACCCGGTCGGCGATCCTGCTCGACACGATGGGCCTGTCCGTCGAGGAACGTTCCCGGATCCGGGCGCACGCCGGAATCGACATCGGCGCCCGTACCCCCAAGGAGATCGCCCTCTCCGTGCTGGCCGAGATCGTGCGCGAGATGCGGCTCGGCGGCCTGGCCGCCGCCGCGCCGAAGAAGCCCGCCGCGACGCACGCCGAGGCGGCCGCGTTCGCGAAAGCCGGGCCCGAGTTCGTGGCCGGCCCGACCCTGCCCGTCGGGCCGGCCACATTTCCCTCCGGCGAGTCACCGGCCGCGACCGCGATCGACCCGGTCTGCGGGATGACCGTCGTGATCGGACCGGACACCCCGCACGGGGTGGTCGACGGCGAGGACTTCTGGTTCTGCTGCCTCGGCTGTCTGAAGAAGTACACGAAGGCCTGACCATGGTGACCGGGCTGGTGCTGGCCGCCGGTGGCTCGCGCCGGCTCGGCGAGGCGAAGCAGCTGCTGCCGTTCCGCGGCCGCACCCTGCTCGACGCCACCCTCGACATGGCCCGGGCCTGCGGCTTCGACGACCTGGTGGTCACCCTGGGCGGGTCGGCGGCGGCCATCCGCGCCACGGTCGACCTCTCCGGGGTACGGGTGATCGAGAACCCGGCGTTCAGCAGCGGCTGCGGCTCCTCGATCAGTGCGGCGGTTCGGTATCTGGGCGAGGCGGAACGGCTGGTGCTTCTCCTCGGAGACCAGCCGGGCGTCCGCCCGTACGATGTCCGTCGCCTCGGTGAAGTGGAGAGCCCTCTCGGGGTGTGCCGCTATGCCGACGGGCTCGGCCATCCCTTCCTGTTCCGCCGGGAGGTCTTCGGCGAACTGGCCGGACTGCACGGTGACAAGGCGGTGTGGAAGCTGCTGCACTCCGGCCGCCACCGGGTGACCGAGATCGTCGCCGACGGTACCGTGCCGATCGATGTGGACACCCGGGAAGACTACGAACGGCTGCTTTCGATTGAACACTCCTGACGAGGTCATCGCGCGCCTGGACGCCGTCGACTACCTGGTCGACGACGGCCTCGCCATGGCGATCTTCCTGGCCCTGCGTCTCGGCAAGCCGCTGCTGCTGGAGGGCGAGCCCGGGGTCGGCAAGACGGCCGCCGCCAAGGCGCTGGCGGACGCGCTCGACACGCCGTTCATCCGCCTCCAGTGCTACGAGGGCCTGACCGCCGGTGAGGCCCTGTACGAGTGGAACTACCAGCGTCAACTGCTGCACATCCGGCTCGGCCTCGCCTCCGACGACTCCTCCCTGTTCACCGACGACTTCCTGCTGGAACGGCCGATCCTGCGGGCGGTCCGGCACGACGGGCCGACCCCGCCGGTGCTGCTGATCGACGAGATCGACCGGGCCGACGACGAGTTCGAGGCGCTGCTGTTCGAGTTCCTCGGCGAGGCGTCGGTGACCGTCCCCGAACTGGGCACCTTCGCCGCCACCCGGCCGCCGGTCGTGGTGCTCACCTCCAACCGCAGCCGCGACCTGCACGACGCGCTGCGCCGCCGCTGCCTCTACCACTGGATCGAGTTCCCGGCCCCGGACCGCGCGGCGTCGATCGTGCGCCGCGCGGTTCCGGCCGCCACCGCACCGCTGATCCGCGACGCCACCGCGTTCATCGGCCGGGTCCGGGCGCTCGAACTGGACAAGGCGCCCGGCCTGGCCGAGACCATCGACTGGGTCTCCGCGCTGGCCGCTCTCGGCGTCACCGACCTCGCCACCGGGGACGTTCTGCGCACCATCGGCACCATCGCCAAGACCCCCGACGACCGGATCCTGGTCGCCGAGGCCGTGACCCGGGAGAGCCCCCCATGAAGATCAGCAACGAGTTCACCGTCCCGATCCCGGTCGACCGGGCCTGGCAGGTGCTGACCGACCTCGAAGGCATCGCCCCGTGCATGCCGGGCGCCCAGCTCACCGGGGTGGAGGGCGACGTCTATCAGGGCCGGGTGAAGGTCAAGGTCGGCCCGGTGATCTCGGACTTCGCCGGGACCGCCCGGTTCGTCGAGAAGGACGACACGGCCTACCGGGCGGTCATCGACGCCAAGGGCCGCGACGCCCGGTCGGCCGGCAACGCGGCCGCCGTGGTCAGCGCGTCGCTGTCGCCGGAGGGCGAGGACGGCACCCGGGTCACGGTCGACACCGACCTGCGGATCAGCGGGAAGCTGGCCCAGTTCGGCAGCGGCATGATCAAGGAGGTGTCGTCGAAGCTGCTCGCCCAGTTCGTCGCCAACCTGGAGGCGAAACTGGCCGCCGAGCCGCCCGAGCCCGAGCCCGCTCCGGTATCCGTCCCCGTGGCGGTCGACGAGGAGCCCGAGCCGGAGGCACTGGACCTGATGGCCGTCGCCGGCGGGTCCGTCTACAAGCGCCTTATCCCGGTCGGCGTCGGCGTGGCCGTCGTCGCGGCCGTCGTCATCTGGTTCGTTGCCCGCGGCTGACCCCGCCCCGGTGCTGCTGCGCGGGGTCGACCGGGCCGCGTTCGCGGTGGCGTTCACGGCCCGGTTGCGCGCCGCCGGCCTGCCGGCCGGAATCACCGAGACCGACGATCTGGTACGGGCACTGGCCGCCAGCCCACCGGTGTCCCGCGACGTCCTCTACTGGACGGCCCGGGTCGCCCTGGTCCGGCGGCACGCCGACCTGGCCGTCTTCGACCGGGTCTTCGCCACCGTCTTCGACGACGGCCCGCCGCTGCCGCTGAGTCGCCCGGCCGTGCCGCCGTCCGGTCGCGACGACGACCGGAACGTGGCGGTCCCCGGCACCGGCGACGAGAGGACCTCCGGCGGGGACGGGCTGCCGTGGGCCACCCTGCCGCCGGTGGTCGCGGCCGACGAGACACCCGCCGGGGACGGGCCGCTCGTGCCCGACCCGCGGCCCAGCGAGCTGGCGGCGCTGGCCGAGCAGCCCTTCGAGGACCTGGACGCGGCCCAGACCGTGGCGCTCGGGGAGGTGCTGCGCGACGCTCTCACGCACTGGCCGCACCGGCGCGGCCGCCGCCACCGGGCGCATCCGGCCGGCCGGCGGGTGGCGTTGCGGCCCACCATCGCCCGCGCCCGGCGTACCGGGTGGGAGGCGGTCACCGTGGTCCGGGAACGGCCGGTGCCGCGCCCGCGCCGGGTCGTGATGCTCTGCGACGTCAGCGAGTCGATGCGCGCCCAGGCGGCCGCCTACCTCCAGCTCATGCGGGCGTTCGCCACCGTCGCCGACGCCGAGGTGTTCGCCTTCGCCACCCGGCTGACCCGGCTCACCGTGCCGCTGCGGCACACCTCGCCGGCCGAGGCCGTCGAGCAGGCCGGGGCGGCCGTCGACGACCGGTTCGGCGGCACCCGGATCGCCGCGAACCTCGGCGCGCTGCTCGACTCGCACCACGGCGAGACGGTCCGCGGCGGCGTGGTGATCGTCGCCTCGGACGGGTGGGACAGCGATCCGCCGGAACGGATGAGCGCCGTGATGGCCCGGCTGCGCCGCCGTGCGTACCGGATCATCTGGTTGAATCCGCGCGCCGGCGCTCCCGGATGGACCCCCCGTGTCGGCGGCATGGCCGCCGCGCTGCCGTTCTGTGACCGGCTGCTGCCGGCCGCCACCTTCGCCGACCTCGTTCAGGCCGTCCGGTGTCTACGGGAAGTGGCCGGCCGGCGATAAGCTCAGCGCTTTCTAGCGGGGGAGGAAGGTCGTGGCACGGATCCAGCAGAGCCTGCGAAGAGCCGCGGGGGCGATCGTCGAGGGGGCCGACCCGCAGGAGGTGGCCCGGGCGGAGATGCGGCGGCTCGCCGGCTCGGAGATGGGCGTCGATCCCAGCGACTTCCCGGCCGCCCAGGAGCTCGGCGGCAGCGTCGACACCGTGATGGAGCAGCGCACCGTCCCGCTCGACGAGGCCGGAGAGGTGCTCAACCGCAGCGAGTTGCAGCGGCAGGACGGCGAGCAGGTGCACGTCATCTGCCCCATGGTGATCCCCCGGGGCCGCTCCCTGGTGACCATGCTGCCGGTGCTGTCGCTGCTGGTGATCGGCCTGTTCGGGGTGGCCCTGGTCGGCGTGGCCAGCGGAGACGTGCTGCTCGACCCGTTCTTCGGCGTGCACTACTGGGTGCTGTCGCTGGTCGCGGTCGGGTTCGTCTGGTGGCGGCAGGGCATGGTGATGGTGCCGGACGGCTGCGCCGCGCTGATCACCCGCTTCGGCAAGCTGGAGCAGGTCGTCGGCCCGGGGCGGATCATCCTGCTCAACCCGTGGAAGCGGGTGTCGTACATCGTGAACACGACCCGGGAGTACCCGTTCAACGCCCCCGTCCGGGAGGCGCCCACCAAGGGCGGGGTGAAGGCGTCGATCGACCTGTTCATCCAGTTCCGGATCAACGACCCGGTGGAGTTCGTCTACACGCTCGGCGCGGTCCGCGGCTTCGAGGAGAAACTCGGCAACGCGGTCAGCGAGACCATTCGCAGCCTCATCTACGAGCAGGCGGCCGCCGACATCTACAACATGGTCGGCGAGGACTCCGGCCGCCTGCTGGACATGCTCAACCAGCAGTTCCGCCCGGCCGTCGAGCTGACCAACGCCAACATCACGCACGCCGAGCCGGCCGACCAGAAATACCGGATGGACCTCGCGGCACCGGAGATGGTCCGGGTCGCGAAGGACGCCTACACCCATGAGTACGCGTTGACGCTGCGCAAGGAGCAGGACGAGGGCGACCTGACCAAGGAGCTCGCCACCCTCACCGAGACGCTGTCCGCCATCCAGGCCGAGATCGCCCAGTACCAGGCCCAGATGGACACCGCCGTCGAACGGGAGACCAACCGGGCCGAGGCGCTGGCCCGCCAACGGTACGTGCTGGCCGAATCCGAGGCGAAAGCCAACGCCGCCCTGCTGGAGGCGCAGGCCCTGGACATCCGGGCGGTCACCACCGCGGAGGCGCCGGAGATCCTCGAGTACCGCTACCAGCGTGAGGTGCTGGACCGGCTGGAAGAGGTGGCCGGGCACCTGCCGCGGCTGGTCCGCATCGGCGGATCCGGCGACCCCAACGGGGCGGCCGGCGTCGACCTGCTGCAACTCGCCCGGGAGATGCTCGGCGAGCGCGGCACCGAACTGTTCACCCCGGCCGACATGGCCGCCATGCGCGACCGCCTACGAGCAGGAGTGGGGCCTCACCCGCAAACGCCGCATCGACCAGCTCCAGATGGACATCGAACGCGCCAAGAAGGTCCGCGACGCCCGGATCGTCGAGGTGAAGGCGGCCCTCAACAAGGCCCGTGAACAGGTCGCCCAGCTGCTGGAGAAGCAGGAGACCGACGCCCAGCGGGTCCGGTTCGAGATCGAGACCCGGGGCCGCAGCGGGCTGATCGCCGCCGAGAACGAGGCCAAGGCGCAGCGGCGGCTCGCCCAGGCGTACCGGGACAACCGGGCCGTCCTCCAGTACGAGCTGGCCCTGCGCCGCCTCGAGGTGGGCGCCGAACTGGCCGGTCAGGCCCCGCAGCCGGTGGTGATCCGCACCGACGGCGGCAGTGACAACGGCGCCCTGGCCACCCTCATCGCCGCCCAGCTGCTGCCGCGGAGCATCAGCTCCACAGAGTCACATGGATCGACGGCTTGAACCGCCCCACATTGACCCCGGCCCCGCGCATCATCGCCTGAATGGCCCGGGGCGTCGACGCGAAACGGGCCAGCTCGGCCGCCGCGGACGGCGCCCCGGTCTCGGCCAGCGTCAGCGAGTGCCACACGTCCTCCAGCCCGGTGTGCGGCCCGCAGAACTGCACGAGATGCCCCTTGCGGACCTCCGGCGCCACGGTGAACGACAGCGCCGCCGCCACCCCGTGCCCGCGTTTCGCCTCCTCGATGGCGGCCGCGTGGCTCTGGAAGATCTGCTGCCGGTCGTCCGGCACCCCCAGCCGGCGCAGCAGGGCCGGAATGGCGCCCCGGTCGGCGGCGGCGGACGGCCCCAGCAGCCACGTCTGATCACGCAGCTGCCGTGGTGACGGCTGGGTGCCGGCCAGCGGATGGTCCGGGCCGGCCACCGTGACGACCTTGTAGTACATGACCGGGCGGCACACCACCGCCGGATCCGGCAGAACCGGCGGCGGGCCGATCGCGATGTCGATGCGCCGCTCGATCAGCGCCCGCACGAACGACCCCGGATTGCGGACACTCAACTCCACGTCGAGGTCCGCGGCCCGGCTCGCGAACCGCTCGATCAGGCCCGGCGCGCCGTGCTCGGCGAACAGGCTGGAGGCGCCCACCCGCAGCAGCCGCCGCCCCTGCCCGGCCGCGCTCACCTCCAGCACCGTGATGTCCTGCAACCCGAGCAACTCGGTGGCCCGGCTGGCCAGGCGCAGCCCACCCGGCGTGAACGTCAGCCCGTTCGCCGACCGGGAGAACAGCTGATCACCCAACTCCTTGCGCAGCTGTCCGATGTGCAGCGACACCGCCGACTCGGACACCTCCAGCTGTGCGGCCGCCCGTTTCACCGAACCGCACCGGACCACGGCGGAGTAGGCGCGCAACTGAGTGGGGGTCACCGCCGCAATGTATCGCGATCAACGTGCCGTACGCGCCCGCGTCGCAGACTCTGACCACACCGGCGATCTCACCGATCCCGCTCATCCGGTGCGGTGCATACGCTGTCGTCCGCTCGCATCACGCAAAGGGGACCCGCCATGCCGACCTTCCAGGCCACCGACGGTGTGGAGATCTACTACCAGCGCTGGGAGGGCGATTCGGCACTGCCACCCGTACTGCTGCACCACGGGTTCATCGCCAACGGTCTCACCAACTGGGTGCTGCCCGGCGTGGTCGATGCCCTCACCGCCGCCGGCCGGGACGTCGTCGCCATCGACGCCCGCGGGCACGGCCGCTCCGGAAAACCGCACGACCCGTCGTTCTACGGCGAAACCCGGATGGCCGCCGACGTCACCACCCTGTTCGACCTGCTCGGCTTCGAAACCGCCGACGTGGCAGGCTACTCCATGGGCGCCGTCGTCTCGCTGCTGCTGACCACCCGCGACGCCCGGGTCCGCCGCCTGGTCGTCGGCGGCGTCGGCTCGGCGGTGGTGGAACTGGGCGGCGTCGACACCCGGGTGATCCCGGCCGGCGACTTCCGCGAGGCGTTCGAGGCCGCCGACCCCAAGACCATCACCTCGCCGGCCGCGGCCGGATTCCGCTCCTTCGTGGACGCGGTGGGCGGCGACCGTACGGCCCTGGCCGCGCAGGCCGCCGCCCTGCACGCCGAACCCATCCCGCTGGACACCATCACCGTGCCCACCCTGGTCCTGGCGGGCCGCGACGACGCCCTGGCCACCCGCCCGGAACTCCTCGCGAAAGCCATCCCCGGCGCCCGCCTGGCCGTCATCGACGGCGACCACCTGGGCGCGGTCCGCGTTCCCGCTTTCACCAGCGAACTACTGACCTTCCTCAACACCCCCTGACCCACCCACCCGCCACCCGCTGCCCGCCCGTTGCCCGTCGCCCGCGCGCCCGTCCGCCGCGCGCCCGCTCGCCCGTCGCCCGCTCGCCCGCCGCTCGCCCGTCGCCCGCTCGCCCGCCGCTCGCCCGCTC
>NZ_JAGFNS010000020.1:0-14582 GCF_017592555.1 Actinoplanes flavus
CGGCCCTCAACATCGCCTCGCGCGGCGTCGAGGGCTGGGCGGCAGTCAATCCGCCATACGTGGCCTGACCTCGCAGCCAGCGGGGAAGAGATCCGCAAGCCCGCCCATTCATGGGCGGGTAGTTGACTAGAGGCTGTTCATGGCGGCGCGCACCTCGGCCAGGGTGGTGTCGGCCACCGCCCGGGCCCGCTCGTTGCCTTCCCGCAGAACCGTGCGGAGGTAGGCGCGGTCGCGGGCGTACTCGGCACGGCGGGCCCGGATCGGGGCCAGGTACTCGTTGACCGCCTCGGTCACCACCTTCTTCAGCGCCGCGGAGCCCGCCGCGCCGATGCTGTGGGCGACCTGCGAGGGAGTGCGGTCCAGGCAGAGGGCGGCCAGCAGGAGCAGCGACGACACCTCAGGACGGCCGACCGGGTCGTACCCGATGTGCCGGTCGGTGTCGGTCTTGGCCCGTTTGATCAGCCGGGCGGTCTCGTCGGCGCCGGCGGCCAGTGTGATGGCGTTGCCGCGGCTCTTGCTCATCTTGGTGCCGTCGGTGCCGAGCAGCAGCGGCGCCTTCGACAGCAGGGCCTCGGGCTCGGGGAAGACGCCGGCGCCGTACCGGTCGTTGAAGCGGCGGGCGATGGTCCGGGTGAGTTCCAGGTGCGGCAGCTGGTCCTGACCGACCGGCACCAGGTCGGCCTTGCAGAAGAGGATGTCGGCGGCCTGGTGCACGGGGTAGGTGAACATGAGCCCGCTGACCGCGGACTGCCGGGAGTGGGCGATCTCGTCCTTGACCGTGGGGTTGCGGCTGAGTTCGGCGACCGAGACGAGACTCAGGAAGGGCAGCAGCAGCTGGTTGAGGGCGGGGACGGCGCTGTGCGTGAAGATCGTGGCGCGGGCCGGGTCGACCCCGGCGGCCAGGTAGTCGAGCACGAGTTCCTCGACGTGGCCGGTGAGGTCGTCGGCCACGTCCCGGTCGGTCAGGACCTGGTAGTCGGCGATGACGACGTACAGTTCCACGCCGATGTCCTGGAGGCGCACCCGGTTCTGGAGGGTGCCGAAGTAGTGGCCCAGGTGCAGGCGCCCGGTGGGCCGGTCACCGGTCAGGATCCGGTGCCGGGTGGGGTCGGTGATGGTGTCCATGGGTGTCTCCTCGGTGTGGGGTGGTGGCTGCCGAGGACGACCGACCCCATCTCCGGGACACGAAGAAGGTACGAAAAAGGGCCGTTCGTCCGAACGGCCCGGTCATGACGAAGAGGTGCCGCTCCTAGGGGGAGCGCCACCAGCTCAGGCATGAGGAAAGATGCACGGCCCCAGCATAGCCGGGGCCGTGCGGCGGAGGTCAATTCAGGAAGGACCTGATCTGGGTGAGGGTGATCGTGTCGGTCAGGAAACCGATGTGGGTCTGGCAGGCCACGTAGTTGTTGGTGGCGCCGCTCAGGACGGTGCTGGTGTAGGGGATGATGATGCCGTCGCACGGGGAGTACCAGGTCCCGTAGGTGGTGCTGCCCGGGGTCTCGTCGCCGGAGCTGAGCGTGTTGACGAACGACGAACCGGGATACATCTGCTGGCAGGTGACGTAGATCAGGCAGGCGCCGGCGTAGGTGGTGCCGTGGTTGGCGCCGGCGATCGACGCGAGCTTCCGGACGTACTGGGCGCCGCCCAACTGCTTGACGTACCACAGGCTGACCAGGCCGCCCATCGAGTGGTTGACGATGTCGACCTTGGACGCTCCGGTGCGTGCCCGGACCTGGCTGACGTAGCTGGCCAGGCCCTGGGCGTTGGTGATGTTGTTGCCGTAGGAGTTGTACTCGTACGTGAACAGTTCGCTGCTGGAGTAGCCGCCGGCGCGGAACACCGAGATCGCGGTGGTCCAGTTGGACGCGCTGCCGGTGTAGCCGTGCACGAAGACCACCGGCGTGCCCGGGGCGGCGGCCGCGGGCAGGGCCGGGCTCAGCGCGAGCGCGGCCACCACGGCGGTGACGAGGACGAGAAGACGGCGCATGAGACCTCCGGGGGAAGTTCAGGGGGGTCTCTGCATCCTTTGTGCAATAAGTTCGTCACACATCCGTGAAATCGCCGGTGGTCCATGACGAGGTCAGCCGCCGCTGTTGGCCGCCTCGATCGACTTCTTCAGGGCCGGCGCGATCGGCCCGCTGAGTTCGGTCAGCTCGTGGATCCGCCGCTTGTGGGCACGCCGGGTCCGGCGGTCGAGAACCAGGCCGAGGTCACCCGCCGCGATGATCGCCACCAGTACCGCGTCGGCCGCCTCCACCCGGCCGATCGGCTTCTTCAGCGCGCTGCCGACCCGGCCGAGAAGCTCCTTGCGAACCCGGGGATCACGGAGGGTCACCCTGGTCGCCGGGAACATCCCGAGGATCCGGTACGGCTGAAGGCGCGCCCACCCGCCGTCGCCGAGCTGCTGCCGGACCGCCTTGGTGGCGGCGCCCTGGCGGCGGCCGACCCAGTGCTGCCATTTGCGCGGCTTGGCGGCGGCGATCTCGGCGCGAACCGTCTCCAGGAAGGGGTCGTCGCTGGGGCGGTGCCCTCCGGTGACGACGGCGCGGCCGTTCTCGTCGGTCAGGTGGCCGCTGCCGTACAGGTCGGCGAGGGCCGCGGCGCGCAGCATGGCGCCGAGCTGGGTGGTGAACCAGATCCGGCCCTTGTCGGGGTCGTAGGCCAGCAGGTAGACGCACTGGGGAAGACTTCCGGGCACTGCCATGTCACTCCTCTTCCGGCTCGAAGGACTCGGACGGCTCAGGCGGCTCGGGCGGCTCGGACGGCTCGGACGGCTCGGGTGTGGCGGCCGGCCGGCCGGGCCCCCGCATCCGGCCGACGCCACCGGGAAGGCGGCCGGCGTCGGCGAGGGCCTTGCGCAGCAGGTACTCGATCTGCGCGTTGGTGCTGCGCAGCTCGTCCGCGGCCCAGCGGGCGAGCGCGTCGTGCACCGCGGGATCGAGCCGCAGCAGCAGCTTCTTGCGTTCGGTGGCCATCCGACTAGGAGTAGAGCGTTCCCGCGTTGACCACGGGCTGCGCGTCCCGGTCGCCGCACAGGACCACCAGCAGGTTGCTGACCATGGCGGCCTTGCGCTCCTCGTCGAGGTCGACGACGTCGTGCTCGGCGAGGCGGAGCAGGGCCATCTCCACCATGCCCACGGCGCCCTCGACGATCCGGGCCCGGGCCGCGACGATGGCGTTCGCCTGCTGCCGGCGGAGCATGGCGTGGGCGATCTCGGGCGAGTAGGCCAGGCGGGTCAGCCGGGACTCGATGATCGTCACGCCGGCGGCCGCCACCCGGACCCCGATCTCCTCGGACAGTCGCGCGGTGATCTCGTCGGCGTTGTCCCGCAGCGACATCGTGGTGGTGTCGTGGGAGTCGTAGGAGTAGCTGTTGGCGATGTGCCGCACCGCGGTCTCGGTCTGGATGGCGACGAACTCGATGAAGTCGTCGACCTCGAAGACGGCGCGGGCGGTGTCCTGCACCTGCCAGACGACGACGGCGGCGATCTCGATCGGGTTGCCGTCGGCGTCGTTGACCTTGAGGACGTCGGTCTCGTGGTTGCGGATCCGGGTGGAGATCTTGTGCCGGGCGGTGAGCGGGTTGACCCAGCGAAGCCCGTCGTTACGCAGCGTTCCGGTGTATCGCCCGAGCAGTTGCAGGACGCGGGCCTCGCCGGGGGCGACCGGGGTGAGACCGATCAGGGTGATCAGGGCGCCGAGCCCGAGCAGGACGCCGAGGATGCCGACGGCGGCGCCGACCGCGTCGGAATCCTGGCTCACGCCGACGCCGAAGACCACGACGCTGAGGATCAGCACCACCAGGGCGATGGTGAGGACGGGCCAGCCGGAGACATCGCGGGCGGCGCGCTCGCGGACCTGCGGGGCGGGCAGGTCGAGGTGGTCGGTCATGTGAGGCTCCTTCCCCAAGTTCGATGTCTCAACAGTAGCAATGTGATATCACTTTTTCCAACCCCTTCCGGTACGGGCGAGGCGGGTAATGCGGCGACCGTGTGGACGATCCACCACCGCATGCGATGGCTCAGCGCCCAAGATCGCACGGTCCAGCGGCCGAGCGGGATCGGCGGCAGGTGGGTGAGGCAACGCCCGCGCCGGCCCGCCCGGGCACCGATCTGCGCCCGGCGGGCGCGGCACAGGCGGGACCACCCGCGCAGCACGCGCGGCCCGGACGGGACGGCCCCATCAAGGCGGGGCGACGTTCCGCGTACCGGAAAGGGGTGGAAGGGCTCTAACCGGCCGGAAGGGTGAGGGAGGCGAGGACCGCGCGATGGTCGGAGCCGCGCACGGTGTGCACCTCGACGTCGCGCACCCCGATCCGTTCGTCGGCCAGCACGTGATCGATGGTCACCAGCCCGCGGGATCCGTCGAAGGACGGCCAGGTGGCGGTCAGGCCCTCCCCCACGGCGTCGGCCGCATCGCGGTAGCCGGTGTCGATCAGGTCACGCAGCTCCGCGTGGTCGAGGGTGGCGTTGAAGTCGCCGAGCAGGACGGGAAGCGGGCCGTCCGTCCCGGCGTGGGGCTGTTCCCGCAGGTCGGCGCTCCATCGGGGGTACATCTCCGGGCCGACCGGAGCCAGCGGATGCACCGACTCGACGTGGACGGCGGCGGCGCCGGATGGCTGGATCGTGGCGTACGCCTGCTGGAAGCCGCCGTCGTTGCGGCGGGTCGCCGGGGCGAGCATCGGGTGGCGGGAGTAGAGGCCGGAGCCGCCCGCGTCGTACGCCGGGGACAGCTGCTGATAGGGCAGCAGCTCCCCGATGCCGGCCGCTTTCAGGGCCGCCTCACCGTCGGGGGTGAACTCCTGGACGGCGAGCACGGCCACGTCGTTGTCGCGGACCAGCTGGACGACCTGCGCCGGGTCGGCCTCGCCGTAGAGGGTGTTGAGCGTGAGCACCCGCAGCGCGAC
The DNA here is from genome assembly GCF_017592555.1 of Actinoplanes flavus. GTDB lineage: Bacteria > Actinomycetota > Actinomycetes > Mycobacteriales > Micromonosporaceae > Actinoplanes > Actinoplanes flavus. The sequence continues at coordinate 4,907 of NZ_JAGFNS010000020.1, forward strand.
CCCCTCGGACGGGCCCCTGTCGAGGTCCGGCAGGGCACGGGGCAGCACGCAGGCGCCCATGCCGGCGGCGACCAGCCCGGCCACCGCGGCGGCCCGCCACCGTTTGGCGGCCAGGGCGGCGAGCAGCGGGATCAGGGTGGCCGCGGCGACGTACGGGGTGGCGGCGAACAGGGTGATCAGCGGACCGCGTTCGAGCCCGAAGGCCCGGCCCACCAGCCAGAGGGCACCGGGCGTCAGGAGCAGCCAGACCACCACGGACAGAACGGTCCGGCCGCGGCTCGGGCGTTTCCCGGGCGGCGCATCGGTGACGGTCATGGCGCGAAACTACCGAGCCCGCCTTACAGGATCCTGTGACAGCGGCCGACGTCACACCGCGCGTTGCCCATGGGGGCCAATTCGGCACCGGGGTTCAGCGTCCCGGCGACCCTGCCGAAGGGGTCCTCGGGAGAGGATCGGAGGAGCGGCATGGCTCTGCTCCGGACGGTGCTGTTCGCGCTGGCGTACGCCGTGGCCACGCTCGCCGGCCGCCAGACCGTCATGGACGACACCAACCTGAGCATGGTGTGGCCCGCGGCCGGCGTGATGGTGTTGTGGCTCAGCGCGCAACGGCACTCGCGCACTCTCGTGGTGGACGTCGCCGCGCTGGTCGCGGTCACGGTGGCGGTCAATCTGTCCACCGGCGCGACCGGCCGCTTCGTGGTGGTCGCCGTGATCGCCAATCTCTGCCAGGTCGCGCTCACGCTGTGGCTGCTGCGCCGATGGCAGCCGGCGCAGTGGCGCGCGGACGGCCGGCTGGACCTGATCCGGCTCCGTGACCTGTGGATCCTGCTGGGCGCCACGATCGCCGGCACCGCCCTGGGCGCCGTCGTGGGCGCCGCGGGGATGTGGCTGATCAACGGGAACGTCTCGGTGGGCAGCGGTGCGGTGTGGCTGATCCGCAATCTCGCCGGTGTGCTGCTGATCGTTCCGGTGGGGCTGCGGTTGCGCCGCCTTCCGGGCCGGGCGCCGTGGTGGCGGACCGTCCCGTGGTGGCGCACCGGGGAGGCCGCGGCTCTGATCACCGGCTCGGTGCTGGCGTACTGGTTCACGTTCGTCGTGCTGAACGGCCTGCCGGTGGCCTTCGTCCTGATCGCGATCACGATCTGGGCCGGGCTGCGGATGCCGACCAGTTTCGTGGCCGTGCACGGTCTGCTGGCCGGCGCCGTCGCCGTGGCGTTCACGCTCGCCGGGCCCGGGCCGTTCGCCAGCATCCCCGACCACGCCTCCCGGGCGCTGGTGGCACAGCTGTTCGTCAGCATGATCGCGGTGATCGGCCTGGTCCTCGCGCTGGGCCGGGACGAACGGCAGGCGCTGCTGCGGCAGCTCACCGACGACAAGGCGGACCTGGCCCGGCAGAAGGACCAGGCCCAGCGGCACGGCCAGCTGCTGAGCGCGATCATCGACTCGATGACCGAGGGCGTCACGGTGATCGAGGCCGACGGCCGGGTGGTGCTGCGCAACGCGGCCCTGGCCCGGCTGCTGGGTGGCCGGATCAGCCCGGACCACCGGGTCGCCAGCACCTCCTTCTACGGGCTGTACCACCTCGACGGCCGGCCGCTGGCCGACCACGAGACGGTGAACGCGCGCGTGCTGGCCGGCGAGGAACGGGCCTGGACCGAGATGCTGCTGCGGAACCCGGAGGTGCCGGAGGGCCGGATCCTGACCGCCACCGGCACCCGGCTGCTCGACGAGCAGGGCGCTCCGCTCGCCGTCGTGGTGGTGCACGACGCGACCGCCGAACGTCGGCACCGGGACGAGCTCACCGCGTTCGCCGGGGTGGTCGCCCACGATCTCCAGAACCCTCTGATGGCGATGCGCGCCTGGACCGAGGCGGCCGCCGACGCGCTCCAGGACGTGCCGCCGCACCCGATGGTCAGCGAGGCGGAGAGCAGCCTGCTGCGCGCGCAGCGGGCCGGCGCCCGGATGCGGGCCCTGATCGACGATCTGCTCGCCTACGCCACGGCCCGCGACGCCACCGTCCGGCCGGTCGCACTGGACCTGGAACGCCTGGTCACCGACATCGCCTCGGCGCGGGTCGATGCCGCGAGCGCCGCCGGCGGCCTGGTGCCGCGCTTCACGATCAACACCCCACACCAGGTGTACGGGGACCCGCCCCTGATCCGGCAGTTGCTGGACAACCTGATCGGCAACGCGATCAAGTACACGGCCGGGGACGTCGTACCGGCCGTCACCGTCACGTCGGCCGTGGCGGGCGACCGGATCGCGGTGACGGTAACCGACAACGGCGTCGGCATCCCGGCCGGCCAGCACGAGGCGATCTTCGGCAACTTCCACCGGGCGCACACCGGTTCCGCGTTCGCCGGCACCGGCCTCGGGCTGAGCATCTGCCAGCGGATCGTCCAGCGGCACGGCGGTGTGATCAGCGCGGCCGACGAGCCCGGTGGCGGTTCCCGGTTCACCTTCACGCTGCCGCCGGTACCGCCGGAAAGCGTCCCGCTTCACCCGGCCGACACCGGGCACGGGCTGCCCGGCCGCCCGCATTCACCCGATCCATACCCCTGACGCGTCCGGCGGTCCGTCAGTCTCCTGCGTCCGACCACACGGCGCGAGAGGGACACCGATGCCGGAGAACGACGCGAACACCGCCCTGGCCGCCCTGCGCGGCTGGTGGCAACGGATCACGGACGGCGAGACCGTCTCCGGCCCCGAGCTCGACACGGTGATCAGCCGGGGACGGGCCGCCCTCGAGGCGGACACCGGCGGTGAGGCGCACCGGCTGCTCGCGATCGCCCTCCACGAGCGGTGGAACCGCGACCGCACGAGTTTCGACGACGCCGGGCGGGCCATCGCCCTCTGGCAGCACGTCCTCGACCGCACACCGGAGGACCCGGCCGCCGCCTACCTCTGCGGCACGCTCGTCACCCTGATGGCCGAGCGCACCCGCGACCGAGCCGACTTCGCCCGGGCCGTGCACCTCGCGGACATCGCCACCCGGACCCTCGACGACGCCGCCGCCTGGCACCTGTCCGGCCGGGCCCACCTGGTGCGGGCCTTCTCCGGCGGGCAGCACGACGGTCTCGCCGTGGCTCTCGACCGGTTCGCCGAGGCCATGCGGCGCGACCCCGGCGATCAACTGCGCTGCGAGATCGCCCGCGAGCAGTTGCGGGCCGCCTTCGCCCGGTACGGTCGCGACGAACTCGGCCGCGACGAGTTCCACGGCTACGTCGACCTCGGGTACGCCGTCCTCGACGCCCCCGGCGACGCCGCCCCGGGCGATCAGGCGCTGCTGGCCGGAACGCTGGCCATGGTGGAGATCGGCATCGCCGTGCCGGAGGGCCGCGCCCACGACTTCGCCCGGGTCCGTGCCCTGGTCTCCCGGTACCGCGACGTGGACCTGCCCGACCCGCACCTGCGCGCCGAACTGGCCGCGGCCCAGGCGATCCTGGACAGCATCGCCGGGACCACCGGCGACCTCGACCGCGGCGTCGGCCCGCTCACCCGTCTCGCCGGGAGCGACCGCTTCCCCGAGGCGAATCGCGCCGTGATAGCCGACACGCTCGCCGTCCTGCGCGGCAACCGGGCCGTTCAGGAGGGCGATCTGGCCGCGTTCGAGAGCGCCCTGACCGCGTTCGAGGACTCGTCCGATCCGGCTCTGCAGGGCTTGGCCGCGGTTCTCTCCGCGCGCCGCGAGGCGCTGCGGCTGATCGAGGAGGGTGACGAACTGGAGGCGGCCGCCGTGATGCACGCCGCCCGCGAGGCGCTGCCCGCCGGCGATCCCACCATCGACCTGCTGCGCGACCTTCTCGGCGGCGCCGTCACCGGGGACGACGCCGGCACCCCGTTCACGGCGGCCGCCCGTTCCGTCACGCTCACCGCGGCGGTGCGCGCCGCCGCCCTCAGCGATGACACGGCCGCCCTGGGCCGGCTCGCCGCGGAGGCCGGCGAACTGCTGGGCCGCATCCCGGACGACTACCCGATGCTCAAGATCCCGGCTTGCCAGGCCGCGGGCGCCGCCGAGGAGGAGGTGGCCCGCCGCGACCCGGCCCGCGGCGCGGCCGCGGGGGGGGGGGGGGCCCCCCCCCCCCCCCCCCCCCCGCCCCCGGGGGCGCCCCATCCGCTCTGGCCACAGCTGACCGTGGCGCACGGCCGGAGCCTGCGTCTCGGTGCCCGCCCCGACCGGGCCGGCAGCCGGAAGCTGGGCCGGTCCGCCCTGGTCGCCTTCACCTGGCAGGCGCTGATCCAGGCGGACACCGGCCGCGCCCTCGAATGGGCGGGCACCGCGGCCCGACACGTGCGGACCGTCGCCGCCTGGTGTGCCGAGGACGCCGCCGCCGACGACCTGGTGGCGGTCCTCGACGCCGGCCGGGGCCTGGCCCTGCACGCCGCCACGGCGTCCCGCTCGATGCCCGAGCGGCTGATCGCCGCCGGCCACCCGGATCTCGCCACCGCCTGGCGGGAGACGAGCGGCAGCGGTGACTCACCCGACGACAATCTGCGGGTACGCGCGATGCACGCCCTCACCGCGGACTCCGATGTGTTCGCCACCCCGGATCCGGCCGCGATCCGGGAGTCCCTGACGGCGGTCGGCGCGGACGCGCTGGTCTACCTGGTCGCGGCCGACGGCGACCGGCCCGGCCTGGCGGTGATCGTGCCGGTGGCCGGCCCGGTCCGCGTGCTGCCGCTGCCGGATCTGGCCGCCGGGCGGGCCGTCGGTGAATGGGTCGAGTCCGGCCGGGACCTGGTGCCGGAGGACGGCGACGGGGAGTCGTTCGAGGACGTCTGCCGCTGGGCGTGGACGGCGTGCATGGAGCCGCTCACCGCGTTCACCGACCGGTGGCGGCTGGACCGGCCCGCCCGGCTGGTGCTGGTCCCGACCGGCGCGCTGACCCTGGTGCCGTGGCACGCCGCCCGGTACGACGACGACACCGGCCGGCACTACGCGATCGAGCGGCTGGTCGTCTCGTACAGCGTCTCGGCCCGGATGTTCCGGGCCACCGCCGGGATGCCGCTGCGGTCCCCGGAGTCGGCGCTGATCGTCGGTGACCCGCGCGGCGACCTGCGATTCGCCGCCCAAGAGGCGCGCGACGTGCACCGCGACTTCCATCCCGGCGGCACGCTGCTGGGCGACGCCACCCGCGACGACGTGCTCGACTGGATCGCCAAGCCGGGCCGCGGCCCGTCGCTGCTGCACCTGGCCTGCCACGGCCACGTCGACCAGGACCGTCCGGCGGAGGCGAGCCTGGCCCTGGCCGACGGCGACCTGCCGGTGCTGGAGTTGCTCGCCCGGGCCCGGTCGGCCGGGCTGGACCTGGACCGGGTGGTGCTGTCCGCCTGTTCCACCGGGGCGGTCGGCTCGCTGCACGACGAGGCGGTCAGTCTGGCGACGGCGTTCCTGGCCGGCGGCGCGCACACCGTCTTCGGCTCCCTGTGGCCGGTGCCGGACGCCGGCACGGCACGACTGATGTACGACCTGCACCGCCACCTGTCGGCGGGCGGCCACCCGCCGGCGGACGCGCTGCGGCTGGCCCAGCTCACCGCGCTGGCCGGCGACGACGACGATCACGGGTGGGCGGCCTTCGTGCATCTCGGCCGGTGACGCACCCGGATCGCTCCCGGGCGGGAGGGCCGGCGACACCCGGCGAGCGCAACCGTGAACGGCATGACCGCTCCATCGCCCGCCGTCGACCTCACCGCTCTCGGTGTCGTGCCGAGCTTCACCGACGCGTTCGGTGTCGAGCGGACACCGGCCGAGCCGACCCGCCGGGCCCTCGCCGAGCGGTTCCAGCGCACAAGCCTGCTGGCGGCGGAGCCGCTGGTGGCCACCCCGGGCCGGCACCATCCGGCCCTGTACGGCACGCTGCGCCACGAGGACGGCACGACGACCCGGGTCGCCGGCACCGTGGACCGGCCCGGCTACCACACGCTGACCGCCGACGACGGCACGGTACGCCAGGTGCTCGCCGCCGACGAGTACCTGCCGCAGCCGCCGCGGACCGCCGGCCTGGCCGTGCAGCTGTACGCCGCCCGCACCCGCGACTCGTGGGGCATCGGCGACTTCCGGGACCTGGCCTACCTCGCCCGGTCGGTGGCGGCGCACGGGGCGGGCGTGCTGCTGGTCAGCCCGGTGCACGCGATGGCCCCGGTCCGGCCGGCGCCGAACTCGCCGTACAGTCCGGCCAGCCGGCAGTGGCTGAACGTGCTGCACATCGCCCCCGGTGACGCCCCGGGCGCGGAGCGGGCCGACCTGTCCGGCCTGGCCGAACAGGGCCGGGCCCTGAACGCCGTCCGGCGCATCGACCGGGACGCGGTGTCCCGGATCAAGCTGGCGGCCCTGGAGCGGATCTGGGCGGTGGTCCGCGAGGACGAGCCGGCCGAGTTCCGGGACTGGGCGGCCGGCCACGGCGACGACCTGCGCGCGTTCGCGACGTGGACGGTGCTGGCCGAGACCCACGGCGGCGACTGGCGCGGGTGGCCCGAGGAGTACGCGCACCCGCTCGCCCCGGCGGTGGCCGCGTTCGCCGGCCGGCACGCCGACCGGGTGCGTTTCCACATGTGGTGCCAGTGGGTCGCGGACCGGCAGCTCGCGGTGGCCTGCCGCAGCGGGGCGACGATCTGCCTGGACGCCGCGGTCGGTTTCGACTTCGGTTCGGCGGACGCCTGGCTGCACCAGGATCTGCTGGCCCTGGACTTCGAGGTGGGCTGCCCGGCCGACCCGTGGAACCGGGAGGGCCAGCGCTGGGGTCTGCCGCCGTTCGACCCGCACGCTCTCACGGCGGCCGGGTTCGCGCCGCTGCGCGATCTGGTCCGGTCGGCGCTGCGGCACGCCGGCGCGCTGCGCGTCGACCACGTCATGCAGCTGTGGCGGCTGTTCTGGGTGCCGGCCGGCGGCCGGGTCGCCGACGGCGCCTACGTGCGCTACCCGGTGGACGCGCTGCTCGCGGTGATTCGCATCGAGGCGTGCCGGGCCGGCGCGTGGATCGTCGGTGAGGATATCGGCACGGTCGCCGAGGGCGTCCGGGAGACGATGGCGGCGATCGGCATGCTCGGCTACCGCACCGAGACCGGTGACCGCTGCGCGTGGAACCCGGAGAACACGGTCGGCGCGGCCGGCACCCACGACCAGGCCACCATCGCCGGCATCCTGACCCGCTCCGACCAGCGGGACATGGCCGGCATCGGCAAGGAGTTCGACGCCGCCGACATCGAACGCACCCGTGACGAGCTGCGGCGGGAGGCCGGCATCGAGCCGGCGGCGCCGGTCGGCCCGGACCGGATCCGTACGGCGGTGCTGGCCCAGTACCGGCGGCTGGCGTCCTGCCCGTCCCGGATCGCGCTGGCCACCCTGGACGACGCCGCCGGGGTCGCCGAGCGGCCCAACATGCCGGGCACCGTCGACGAGTACCCGAACTGGCGGATCGCCCTGCCCGCCCCGGTCGAGGATCTGCTGGCCGCCCCACTGGCCCGCGATCTGCTCGCCGAGCTGGCCGGGAGGTGAGAACCCGCCGTCGAGGGGGTAGACGGGCCTCCAACGAAGAGGAGGCTCGTCATGGACGATCGGATCGCCGATCCGTGGGGGCCACGGACCCCGTACGGCCCGGGTGAGACGTGGCCGGTCCGCGTGGACACGCACCTGGCGGACGGCCTGACCGAGGCGGACGTCGACAGCTGGCACCAGAGCGCGTCGATCCTGCATTCCAACGGCGACGCCATGGACATCGCGGTCAAGGACGGGCGGATCGCCGGGGTCCGCGGCCGTGCCGTGGACCGGGTCAACCACGGCCGGCTCGACCCCAAGGACGTGTACGGCTGGCAGGCCAACAACAGCCGCGACCGGCTGACCCGCCCCCTGGTACGGGAGAACGGCCGGCTCACCGAAACCGGCTGGGACACCGCGATGGGCCGGATCGTCGAGAGGTCCCGCCGGCTGCTCGACGGCCCCGGCGGGTGGGGGCATTTCGGCTTCTACACCAGCGGCCAGCTGTTCCTGGAGGAGTACTACACGCTCGGCGTGATCGGCAAGGCCGGCATCGGCACCCCGCACATGGACGGCAACACCCGGCTGTGCACGGCCACCGCCGCGGCGTCGCTGAAGGCGAGCTTCGGCACCGACGGGCAGCCCGGTTCGTACACCGATGTGGATTCCTGTGACGCGATCGCGCTGTGGGGGCACAACGTCGCCGAGACGCAGACCGTCCTGTGGGCGCGGATGCTGGACCGCCGCCGCGGGCCCCGGCCTCCGGCGATGCTGGCCGTCGATCCGCGGACCACGCCGGTGGCCCGGGAGGCCGACGTGCACCTGGCGATCCGGGGCGGCACCAATCTGGCCCTGGTCAACGGCCTGCTGCGGGAGATCATCCGGCGCGGCTGGCACGACGCGGACTACGTCGCCGCGCACACCGTCGGCTTCGACGACCTGTGCCGGGTGGTCGACGGCTACTCCCCCGCCCGGGTGGCCGAGATCTGTGACGTGCGGGCGGCCGACGTGGAACGGGCCGCCGAGCTGCTGGGCACCTCGCAGCGGCTGCTGTCGACCGTACTCCAGGGGTTCTATCAGTCGAATCAGGCGACCGCCGCCGCGTGCGCCGTGAACAACCTGCACCTGATCCGCGGCATGCTGGGCCGGCCGGGCGCCGGGATCTACCAGATGAACGGCCAGCCCACCGCGCAGAACGCCCGGGAGACCGGCGCCGACGGCGACCTGCCGGGCCTGCGCAACTGGGACAACGAGCAGCACATCCGGCAGCTCGCCGAGCTGTGGAACGTGGACCCGCACACCATCCCGCACTGGGCGCCGCCGACGCACGCCATGCAGATCTTCCGGTACGCCGAGCAGGGGTCGATCAAACTGCTGTGGATCACCGCGACCAATCCCGCGGTGTCCCTGCCCGACCTGGCCCGGATCCGGCGGATCCTGGCGAACCCGGAGCTGTTCGTGGTGGTGCAGGACCTCTTCCGCACCGAGACCGCCGAACTGGCCGACGTGGTGCTGCCGGCCGCCACCTGGGGCGAGAAGCTCGGCACGTTCACCAATGTGGACCGCACCGTGCACCTGTCCGAGAAGGCCGTCGACCCGCCCGGCGAGGCCCGCTCCGACCTGGACATCCTGCTCGACTACGCGCGGCGGATGGACTTCCGGGACCGCGACGGCGCCCCGCTGATCCCCTGGCGGGGGCCGGAGGACGTGTTCGAGGCGTGGAAGGCGTGTTCGGCGGGGCGGCCGTGCGACTACACCGGCATCACCTACGACCGGTTGCGCGGCGGCAGCGGCATCCAGTGGCCCTGCGACGCCGACCACCCGGACGGGACCGAGCGCCTCTACACCGACGGGGTGTTCCACACCGATCCGGACTACTGCGAGACGTACGGGCACGACCTGCTGACCGGGGCCGCGTACTCCGCCGACGAGTACCGCGCGAAGGAGCCGGGCGGCCGCGCCTTCCTGCACGCCGCCGGCTACCAGCCGTCCCCGGAGGTGGTCAGCGACGAGTACCCGCTGGTGCTGGCCACCGGGCGGACCGTCTACCAATTCCATACGCGTACCAAGACCGCCCGGGTCCCGGAGCTGAACGCCGCGGCGCCGGACGTCTGGGCCGAGCTGAACGCCGGCGACGCGGCCCGGCGCGGCCGCACCCACCGCCCTCGCGTCGGGTTCGCCCCGCCCCCCCGGGGCAGCCAC